>NZ_BAAGSQ010000009.1:0-161582 GCF_054782355.1 Paraburkholderia jirisanensis
GGCCGGCGCGGCAGCGGGAGCCAGCGGCGCGCACGCCGGGCGCGGCGGCGCGGGCGGCGGCCGGCGCGGCGCGTTCGCCAACCAGCCGCAGCCGGTGCAGGTTGCCGGCGTCACGCAAGGCGAAATGCCGATCGTCATCAGCGCGCTCGGCACGGTCACGCCGCTCGCCAACGTCACCGTGCGCACGCAGCTGTCCGGCACGCTACAAACAGTCGCGTTCCAGGAAGGCCAGATGGTCAGGAAGGGCGATCTGCTCGCGCAGGTCGATCCGCGTCCGTACCAGATCTCGCTCGCCAACGCGCAAGGCACGCTGGCCAAAGACGAAGCGCTGCTGCAAACCGCCCGCCTCGATCTGAAGCGCTATCAGACGCTGCTCGCGCAAGACTCGATCGCAAGCCAGCAGGTCGATACGCAGGCGTCGCTGGTCAAGCAATATGAAGGGCAGGTGCAGTCCGACCGCGCGAACATCGACACCTTCAAGCTCGACCTGACCTACGCGCGCATCACCGCGCCGGTGTCGGGCCGGGTCGGTCTGCGCCAGGTCGATGCCGGCAACTACGTAACGCCGGGCGACACCAACGGCATCGTCGTGATCACCCAGCTGCAGCCGATCAGCGTGATCTTCACGACCTCGGAAGACAATCTGCCGTCGATCCTCAAGCAGTACCGCGCGGGCAGCCAGATGTCGGTTACCGCGTACGACCGCACCAATACCACGTCGCTCGAAGCCGGCCATCTGGATACGCTCGACAACCAGATCGATACCACCACCGGCACTGTCAAGCTGCGCGCGATGTTCCCCAATACCGGCGGCATGCTGTTCCCGAACCAGTTCGTCAACGCCCGCCTGCTGGTGGACGTGATCAAAAACGCCACCATCGTGCCGACCTCGGCGGTGCTGAACGGCTCGATCGGCCCGTTCGTCTACGTCGTGAAGCCGGACAACACCGTCACCGTGCGCAAGATCGCGGTCGGCCCGGTCGACGGCGAGCGCACCAGCGTCAAGTCGGGGCTCGAAGTGGGCGAACGGGTCGTCACCGACGGCTCGGACCGCCTGAAGGACGGCGCGAAGATCACCATTCCGGCCGAGCATCCGCGCGGCGCGTCGGGGGCCTCGGGCGCCGCGGCGGCATCCGGCGCCTCGCACGCGTGGGGTGCCTCCGGCGCGCATGCGCATCGGCATCGCAGTGCATCGCAAGCGTCGTAACCCGGGCCCGGCCACGATCGAATGAATCCTTCCCGCGCCTTTATTCTGCGTCCCGTCGGCACCGCGCTGCTGATGGCGGCGATCATGCTGGTCGGTCTGGTCGCGCTGCGCTTCCTGCCGCTGTCCGCGCTGCCGGAAGTCGACTATCCGACCATTCAGGTGCAAACCTTCTATCCGGGCGCGAGCCCGGATGTGATGACCTCGTCGGTCACCGCGCCGCTCGAGCGGCAGTTCGGCCAGATGCCGTCGTTGAACCAGATGTCGTCGCAAAGCTCGGCGGGCTCGTCGGTGATCACGCTGCAGTTCAGCCTCGATCTGCCGCTCGACATCGCCGAGCAGGAAGTGCAGGCCGCCATCAACGCGGCCGGCAACCTGCTGCCGTCCGATCTGCCCGCGCCGCCGATCTACGCGAAAGTGAACCCGGCCGATGCGCCGATCCTGACGCTCGCGATCACGTCGAAGACGATGCCGCTCACCGAGGCGCAGGACATCGCCGACACCCGGCTCGCACAGAAAATTTCGCAGGTGGCCGGCGTCGGCCTCGTCAGCCTGTCGGGCGGCCAGCGCCCGGCGGTACGGATTCAGGCCAATCCGCTCGCGCTCGCATCGTACGGCCTGAATCTCGACGATCTGCGCACCACCATTTCGAACCTGAACGTCAATACGCCGAAAGGCAGCTTCGACGGCCCGACGCATGCGTTCACGATCGACGCGAACGACCAGCTTAAAGACGCGGGCGCCTACCAGAGCGCGGTGGTGGCCTACAAGAACGGCCGCCCGGTGATGCTGACCGACGTCGCGACGATCGTGGCCGGCGCGGAGAACACCAAGCTCGGCGCGTGGGTCGACGGCACGCCGGCGATCATCCTGAACGTGCAGCGCCAGCCGGGCGCGAACGTGATCCAGGTGGTCGACAACATCAAGCAGCTGCTGCCGACGCTGCAGCAGTCGCTGCCGGCCGCGCTCGACGTGCGCCTGGTCACCGACCGCACCACCACGATTCGCGCGTCGGTGCGCGACGTGCAGTTCGAACTGCTGATGTCGGTGGTGCTGGTGGTGCTGGTGATGTACCTGTTCCTCGCCAATATCTACGCAACCATCATCCCAAGCCTGTCGGTGCCGCTGTCGCTGATCGGCACGCTGGCGGTGATGTACCTGTGCGGCTTTTCGCTCGACAACCTGTCGCTGATGGCGCTGACCATCGCGACCGGCTTCGTGGTCGACGATGCGATCGTGATGATCGAAAATATCGCGCGCTACGTCGAGGAAGGCGTGCCGCCGCTCGAAGCCGCCTTGAAAGGCTCGAAGCAGATCGGCTTTACGATCATCTCGCTGACGGTGTCGCTGATCGCGGTGCTGATTCCGCTGCTGTTCATGGGCGACGTGGTCGGGCGTCTGTTCCATGAGTTCGCGATCACGCTGGCGGTGACCATCGTGATCTCGGCAATCGTGTCGCTGACCCTCGTGCCGATGCTGTGCGCGAAGCTGCTGCGCCATACGCCGCCGAAGGAAAGCCATCGTTTCGAAGCGCGCGCACACGCGTTTATCGACTATGTGATCGACCGCTATGCGGTCGCGCTGCGCTGGGTGCTCGACCGTCAGGCGTCTACTCTGGTGGTCGCGGTGCTGACGCTGGTGATCACCGCGCTGCTGTACGTGTATATCCCGAAGGGTTTCTTCCCGGTGCAGGATACCGGCGTGATCCAGGCGATCACGCAGGCGCCGCAGTCGGTGTCGTATCAATCGATGGCCGAGCGGCAACAGGCGCTGGCCGCCGAGGTGCTGAAGAATCCGAACGTCGACAGCCTGACGTCGTTTATCGGCGTCGACGGCAGCAACATCACGCTGAACAGCGGCCGCATGCTGATCAACCTGAAGCCGCGCGACGACCGCGACGCGAATGCCAGCGAAGTGATCCGCCAGTTGCAGCGCGCCACCGCGCATCAGTCCGGCGCGACGCTGTTTATGCAGCCGGTGCAGGATCTGACGATCGATTCGACGGTGAGCCCGACGCAGTACCAGTTCATGCTGACCGATCCGAACATCAACGAGTTCTCGGAATGGGTGCCGAAGCTGGTCGAGCGGCTGCAGCAGATTCCCGACATCACCGACGTCGCCACCGATCTGCAAAGCAACGGGCAATCGGTGTACGTCGAGATCGACCGGCCCACCGCCGCGCGCTACGGCATCACGCCCGCCACCGTCGATAACGCGCTGTACGACGCGTTCGGCCAGCGCATCATCTCGACCATCTTTACGCAGTCGAACCAGTACCGCGTGATTCTCGAAGCGCAGCCGACATTGCAGCATTACTCGGACTCGCTGAATTCGATCTACCTGCCCTCCTCCACCGCGGCCGGCGGCCAGGTGCCGCTGTCGGCGATCGCGAAGTTCCACGAGCGGCCTGCGCCGCTGCTGGTCACGCACCTGAGCCAGTTCCCGGCCACCACGGTGTCGTTCAATCTCGCACCGGGGGCATCGCTCGGCGCTGCGGTAAAAGCGATCGATCAGGCGGAAAAAGACATCAACCTGCCCGCGTCGTTCCAGACCCGCTTCCAGGGCGCGGCGCTGGCGTTCCAGGCGTCGCTGTCCAACGAGCTGTTCCTGATCCTCGCGGCGATCGTCACGATGTATATCGTGCTCGGCGTGCTGTACGAGAGCTTCGTGCATCCGGTGACGATCCTGTCCACGCTGCCGTCGGCCGGTGTCGGCGCGTTGCTCGCGCTGCTGGTCACCGGGCACGATCTGGACATCATCGGCATCATCGGCATCGTGCTGCTGATCGGTATCGTGAAGAAGAACGCGATCATGATGATCGACTTCGCGCTCGAAGCGGAACGCGAACACGGCAAGTCGCCGCGCGAGGCGATCTATCAGGCGTGCCTGCTGCGCTTCCGGCCGATCCTGATGACCACGATGGCCGCGCTGCTCGGCGCACTGCCGCTGATTCTCGGCAACGGTGCGGGCTCGGAGCTGCGCCGGCCGCTCGGTATCGCGATTGCGGGCGGCCTGATCGTCAGCCAGCTGCTGACGCTGTTCACCACGCCGGTGATCTACCTCGGCTTCGATTCGCTCGCGCGCAAGCTGCGCGAACGCTTCAACCGCGGCGGCAGTCGCGACACTCCGCCGCCGCCCGCCACCGATGCCGGGAGCTGACCGATGAATATGTCGCGCCTGTTCATCTCGCGCCCGGTCGCCACCACGCTGCTGGCGATCGGCATCGCGCTGGCCGGCATGTTCGCGTTCGTGCGGCTGCCGGTCGCGCCGTTGCCGCAAGTCGACTTTCCGACCATCTCGATTCAGGCGTCGCTGCCAGGCGCGAGCCCGGAGACGGTCGCCACCAGCGTCGCGAGTCCGCTCGAACGGCATCTCGGTGCGATCGCCGACGTCACGGAGATGACCTCGAGCAGTTCGGTCGGCTCGGCGCGCATCACGATGCAGTTCGGCCTGAACCGCGATATCGACGGCGCCGCACGCGACGTGCAGGCCGCCATCAACGCGGCGCGCGCCGACCTGCCGGCCAGCCTGCGGCAGAACCCGACGTATCACAAGGTCAATCCGGCCGATGCGCCGATCCTGATTCTCGCGGTCACGTCGAAAACGCTGACCGCCGGGCAGTTGTACGACTCCGCGGCGACGGTGCTGCAACAGTCGCTGTCGCAGGTCGATGGCGTCGGCGAAGTGGACGTCAGCGGTTCGGCGAACCCGGCGGTGCGCGTCGAACTCGAACCGCACGCGCTGTTCCACTACGGCATCGGCCTCGAAGACGTGCGCGCGGCGCTCGCGTCGGCCAATGCGAACAGCCCGAAAGGCTCGATCGAATTCGGTCCGAACCGCGTGCAGCTGTACACCAACGACCAGGCCAGCAAGGCCTCGCAATACAAGGACCTGGTGATCGCGTACCGCAACGGCGCGGCGGTGCATCTGTCGGACGTCTCCGAAGTGGTCGATTCGGTCGAAGACCTGCGCAACCTGGGTCTCGCGAACGGCCAGCGTTCGGTGCTGGTGATCCTGTACCGGCAGCCGGGCGCGAACATCATCGAAACCGTCGACCGCGTGAAGGAACTGCTGCCGCAGCTCACCGCATCGCTGCCGCGCGACGTGCAGGTGATGCCGGCCGCCGACCGCTCCACCACGATCCGCGCGTCGCTCACCGACACCGAGCACACGCTGGTGATCGCGGTCGCGCTGGTGGTGATGGTGGTGTTCCTGTTCCTGCGCAACTGGCGCGCCACGCTGATTCCGAGCGTCGCGGTGCCGATCTCGATCATCGGCACGTTCGCGGCGATGTACCTGATGGGCTTCTCGATCGACAACCTGTCGCTGATGGCGCTGACCATCGCGACCGGCTTCGTGGTCGACGACGCGATCGTGGTGCTCGAGAACATCGAGCGGCATATCGAGAACGGCGTGCCGCGCCGGCAGGCGGCGATCCGCGGCGCGCGCGAGGTCGGCTTCACGGTGCTGTCGATCAGCATCTCGCTGGTCGCCGTGTTCCTGCCGATCCTGCTGATGGGCGGCATCGTCGGGCGGCTGTTCCGCGAGTTCGCGCTGACGCTGTCGCTGGCGATCGCGGTGTCGCTGGTGGTGTCGCTGACGCTGACGCCGATGATGTGCTCGCGGCTGCTGCACGAGCCGCACCAGAAAAAACAGGAAGGGCGCCTCGCACGCTGGCTCGAACGCGGCTTCACCAGCATGCAGAACGGCTATGCGCGCACGCTCGGCTGGTCGCTGCGCCATCCGTTGTTGATCCTGTTCGTGCTGTTCGCCACCATCGCGCTGAACATCGTGCTGTACGTGATCGTGCCGAAGGGCTTCTTCCCGCAGCAGGACACCGGCCGGCTGATCGGCGGCATCCAGGCCGACCAGAGCACGTCGTTCCAGGCGATGAAGGTCAAGTTCTCCGAGATGATGACCATCGTCAAGGCGAACCCGGCCGTCGATACCGTGGTGGGCTTCACCGGCGGCCGGCAGACCAATGCCGGCTTCATGTACGTCGCGCTGAAACCGAAGCCCGGCCGCAAGGTGTCCGCCGACCAGGTGATCCAGGAGCTGCGTGGGCCGCTGTCGCACGTGGCCGGCGCGCGCACGTTCCTGCAAGCGGTGCAGGACATCCGCGTCGGCGGCCGGCAGTCGAACGCGCAGTACCAGTTCACGCTGCTCGCCGATTCGACCACCGATCTGTACAAATGGGCGCCGCGCATCACCGAGGCGCTGCAGGCGCGCCCGGAGCTCGCCGACGTGAACTCCGACCAGCAGGTCGCCGGCCTCGAAGCGCTGGTGACGATCGACCGCGCCACCGCGGCGCGACTGAAGATCACGCCGTCGCAGATCGACAACACGCTGTACGACGCGTTCGGCCAGCGTCAGGTGTCGACCATCTACAACCCGCTGAACCAGTATCACGTGGTGATGGAAGTCGCGCCGAAGTACTGGCAGAGCCCGCAGATGCTCAACGAGGTGTGGATCAGCACGACCGGCGGCACCGCAAGCGGTTCGCAGTCGACCAATGCGACCGCGGGCACGGTAACGGCGGCGCCTGCGGCCAGCACGGGCGGAGGGACCTCCGCTACGGCGGGCGCGACCAGCGCGGCCACCCTCGCGGCCGATTCCGCGCGCAACCTCGCGAACAATGCGATTGCCGCGAGCGGCAAGTCGAGTGCGTCGACCGGCGCGGCGGTATCGACCGCGAAGGAAACCATGATCCCGCTGTCGGCGATCGCGTCGTTCGGACCGGGCAATACGCCGCTCGCGGTGAACCACCAGGGGCAGTTCGTCGCGTCGACCATCTCGTTCAACCTGCCGCCCGGCAAGTCGCTGTCGGATGCCACCGCGATCATCGAGCAGACGATGGCTGAAATCGGCGTGCCGGGGACGATACACGGCAGCTTCCAGGGCACCGCGCAGGCGTTCCAGCAGTCGCTGTCGGACCAGCCGATCCTGATTCTCGCGGCGCTCGCGGCGGTGTATATCGTGCTCGGCATTTTGTACGAGAGCTACATCCACCCGCTGACGATCATCTCGACGCTGCCGTCGGCCGGTGTCGGCGCGCTGCTTGCGCTGCTGCTGTTCAATACCGAGTTCAGCATCATCGCGCTGATCGCGGTGATCCTGCTGATCGGCATCGTGAAGAAGAACGCGATCATGATGGTCGACTTCGCGATCGACGCGTCGCGCACGCGCGGGCTCGGCTCGCGCGAGGCGATCGAAGAGGCGTGTCTGCTGCGCTTCCGGCCGATCATGATGACCACCTGCGCGGCGCTGCTCGGCGCGTTGCCGCTCGCGTTCGGCCGCGGCGAAGGCGCGGAACTGCGCGCGCCGCTCGGCCTCGCGATCGTCGGCGGGCTGATCGTCAGCCAGATGCTGACGCTTTATACGACGCCGGTGGTTTATCTGTATATGGACCGCTGGCGCCTGTGGTGGGAAAAGCGCCGGGGTGGCGCAGTGCCTG
Organism: Paraburkholderia jirisanensis; assembly: GCF_054782355.1. Taxonomy (NCBI): domain Bacteria; kingdom Pseudomonadati; phylum Pseudomonadota; class Betaproteobacteria; order Burkholderiales; family Burkholderiaceae; genus Paraburkholderia; species Paraburkholderia jirisanensis. The sequence continues at coordinate 7,659 of NZ_BAAGSQ010000009.1, forward strand.
CGGTGCCGACGGCGGAGTAAGGCGGTGGGCAGCGCGCGGCGCCGACGGCGAAGTAAGGCGGTGGCCAAGGCGCCGCGCGGTTGACGCGGCGCAGGTGGCGACCTGCTGCGCGAGCTATATCGTCGCGCCCAGCTACAGCTTCTGTGCCATCGCCAGCGTGAAAATGCGCTGCCATTGGCGCGCCTGCCGTTCGCCATGCATCGGCAGTTGCCACACCGGATGCGCGCTGTCTTTCACTTCGAGCGCGACACGCCATGCGTCGCCGTCGCGCTCGGCCAGCGCGCCGCGCAGGTCGGCGAAAATATACGCGCCTTGCACGCCATCGAGCGTCAGGTTGCACAGCCGCTTGCCTGCCGACAGCCGCACTTCGCCCCAGTTGTCCTTCAGCTGGTGGCTCCAGTCGCCATCGTGAATATTCGCGGCCACTTCCTGGTGGCGACGCCACCAGTACGCAAACGCGGCCGCCACGATGGCCGCCGCCAACACCGCCGCGGCAATCGCGACGCCGATGCCGAACGCTGCGGTCAGCACGTTGAACACATGCACCGCGCCCCAGATCAGCGCGATCAAAACCAGTAACGCGACGACGATCGGCATGGCCGGGCCCTCCGCACGGAATGATCAAACGGAAGCGCCAGCCGGCGCCACCTGATGAGTGCTACTGCGGGGTGCTACTGCGGCGTGTTACTGCCGCGCGCTACTGCGCCTTATGCGCCGCCGCCCACTCCTTCACCGCGCGCATCGTATTCTCGACGTGCTTGTCCGGCGACATGCTGGTGTATTCGTAAATGATCTTGCCGTCCGGCGCAATCACATAGGACACGCGGTTGGCCATGCTCTTCATCGGCAGGCCGGCGTCGTAGGCGCCGATCACCTTGCCTTCGGCATCGGCGGCGACCGGGAATTTGCTGCGGCATTCGCTGACCGAGAATTTCGTCAGCGTGTCGATGTTGTCGTGCGACACGCCGATCACCGTCGCGCCGTATTTCTTGTATTCGTCGACCGCATCGGCAAACTCGTGTGCCTCGATCGTGCAGCCGGTGGTGAACGCGGCCGGATAGAAGTACAGCACCACCGGCCCTTTCTTCAGCTGCTGGGCCAGCGAGTAGGTATAGGTCTTGCCGCCGAGCGACGCCTGCGCGTCGAAGTTGGGCGCCTCCGCGCCTGGCGCGAGCGTCGCGCACGCGGTGAGCGCATACAGCGACAGCCCCGCGGAAAAAATCACGGCGCGAGCGGCGTGGATGGTTTTTCGCTTCATGTCACTCCTCCAGTTGGGCGCGCGGCCGGGCAAACCCACGGTTCGCCACAGCCAGCGTCAGAGCGCTATTGGAGCACAGTTGCGTGGCGCCGGGCAGCGAGCGAGCCAGCCTATGCGGGCCACATCGCGCATCCGACGCTGCCCTTACCGCACCATCGCCCGTTCGCCCGGCAACGTCTCGCCGGCATGCGCGCCGAACCACGCCGCCGCCGACAGGTTCAGCTCAGCCAGCACCGACGGCGTCAGCACCGCAAACGGATCGCGCGGCTCGGCTGCGACGATCGCCGACGCATCGGCGCCCTGCCCGGCCGCTTCGGCAATGCGCAACAGCACGCCCATCTCGCCTTCGCGCGTGACGATCGCGTTGCGGATCAGCGGCGACAGGCCGAGCTTGTCGAGCGCCTTCGCAGGCGTCGCATCGACCACCACGTGCACCAGCGAAAAGATGCCGGTCATAAAGGCCGCATCGGCAAAATCTTCGTCGCCCGGGCGCAACAGCCGCGCGGCCAGCTCCATGAAGCGCGAGCGCGTGCCGGCCAGTTGCACCAGCGGGTCGGAGCGCCACGCCAGTTCGCCGCCGCCCGCGTACAGCAGCAGCTGCGCCCAGCGCGCGATCTGCCGCGTGCCGGTGGCGATGATCGCCTCGCGCAGCGACGCGATATAACGCCCCAAGCCGAACGCGCTCGAATTGACCAGTCGCAGCAACTGCACGACCACGGTCGGATGCCCTTTCAGCTCCGCTTCGAGCTCGAAGATGCCGGCATCGCGCGACAACAGCGCGAGCAGGCGCAGTAGCGCCGCGCTCGACGAGCGGCTGCGCGCGGCGGCCAGCACCTGTGGCCGCGCAAAGAAGTAGCCCTGGAACAGATCGAAGCCGAGATCGCGCGTCTCGAGAAAATCCTCGCGCGTTTCGACCTTCTCGGCGATCAGCGTCTTGCCGTGCTGCCGCAAGGTGGTTGCAAGCTTGCGCAGTTCGCTGCGCTCGGTCAGCAGCACGTCGACCTTGACGATATCCGCATACGGCAGCATCGCGTACAGGCTGTCGGACAGCTCGAACACGTCGTCGAGCGCGATCCGGAAGCCCGCCTGGCGCAGCTCGCCCAGGCGCGCCAGCAGCCGCGCATCGACCGTCACGGTCTCGAGGATCTCGAGCACGAAGCGTTCCGGCGACATCAGATGCACGATGTCGTCGAACAGCAGCCGCCGCCCGATGTTCACGTAGCCGCGATGGTGGCCGAGCACCGCCGGCACGCCGATCGCGCCGATCGTGCGCGACACCACCTGGGCGGTGGCCTGCGCATCGTCGGTCACGCGTGCGTGGTTGACCGCGCTGTCGCGAAACAGCAGCTCGTACGCGTGCAACGCGCCGGTGCGATCGAGAATCGGCTGGCGGCCGAGATAGACAAACTGGGGATTGAACTGGGTACTCAACTGCTCGGCGCTCAGTTGCTCGACATTGAACGGTTCGACGCCCGCCGGCTCGGCAGCCGGCTGTGCATCGCCCAACGGTGCGGCGCCCGGCGCCCTGGCGCCGCTTGCCGCGTCGCCTGTGCCGGCCGGTTGGGTAAGCTTGGGGGTTCCTCTGTCTTCGGACGGATCAGACATGATTGATGGCGGCATGATTCAAAAAATGGCACTCGTCGAGGCTGGGATGGAAACGGTCCCACGACCGCCGCCGCATCGTACCAAATCCGAATTGCCCCACGTACATCCGTTTTAACGGATTGAGGGAAACGTTACTTTAGACGATTCCATCCTGCGCTGCAGCGATCCTCCCATACTGTGGCCTGCGCGGCAGGTTTTTTTGGTGCCGCACTAAAGATTTCTCCCCGTAAGCCGTTATGGTGCTCTGATAGGCGTCTCCCCGATCTGCCGGTAGTTGTGCGGCGACCGGCAGACGGCATGGAGCGCCTGCGACGAATCAGGATTGCCAGCGAATCACAATGGAAGCGACCAGGATTACCGCACCTCGACGGGGATGGCTGCGTACGGCGTTCGAGCGCCTGCGCGCGGCGGCCGCCGCACGCATAGAGCCGCAGGCAGCAGCAGGCAGCGGCGCGGCAGGCGCGGCGCTCGGCCTCGAGCAGACCGTCGGCGCCGTCGATTTTCTCGCGCACGTCGACCGCGGCCTGCGGTTTCTGTACGTGACCGACGCGAGCCTGCGCTTCGTCGGCTACCACCGCGAATATCTGCAGACCATCACGCTCTCCGACATCGTCTCGCCCGCCGACGTGCCGCGTCTCGAAGCCGCGCTCGCGCGTGCGTCGACCAGCGGCGCGGTCGAGAAGATCTCGCTCGAGCTGGTCAAGTCGCTGACCTATCCGGTCGCCGTCGAGTTGCGCGTGGTGCGCAACCACCACGACGGCGTCGAAGGCTACGCGATCGCCGGCTTCGACGTGTCGCAGTGGCGCGCCAACGAGGCGAGCCTGCGCCGCGCGCTGCACACCGACCACCTGACTGGCATCGCCAACGTACCGGCGCTGGTCGATGCGATCCGCGACGCCCAGCAGCAGGCCGACCTGCACGGCACGCCGGCCGCGCTGCTGCTGCTCGACCTCGACGACTACCAGCGCGTGAACCGTGCGCTCGGCTACGACGCCGGCGACGAGATGCTGCGCGAGACCGCGCGCCGCCTGACCACGATGACGATGCAAGGCGAGATCATCGCGCGCGTGGCCAGCGACGAATTCGCGATCCTGCTGCCGCCGGCCAACTCGCGCACCGATGCGGCGCTCGCCGCCGAAGCGCTGGCGCGCCGCCTGCTGACCGCGATCCAGCAGCCGTACTCGCACAACCGTCAACCGGTGCACCTGTCGGCCAGCATCGGCATCGCGCTGTACCCGGACGTACAGCATTCGAACGACACCGTGCCGCGCGACAGCCAGCTGCTGCGCTGGGCCGACCATGCGCTGCTGCGCGCGAAAGCCGCGGGCGGCAACACGCTCGCGTTCTACGTGCCCGACGACAACCCGGCCGACGCCGAGCGCCTGAAGCTCGAAGCGGACCTGTACGACGGCGTGCGCAACGGCGAGTTCTCGCTACATTTCCAGCCGATCACCAACGGCCACTCACGCGGCGTGGTCGGCGTCGAGGCGCTGATCCGCTGGCATCATCCGCTGCATGGCCTGGTGCCGCCGTCGATGTTCATTCCGCTCGCGGAATCGGTGGGCCTGATCAACTATCTCGGCAACTGGGTGCTGAAGGCCGCGTGCATGCAGCTGATCCAGTGGGACACGCAAAACATCACGCTGCAGTACGTCGCGGTCAACGTGTCGGCGCAGCAGTTCCGCGATCCGCGCTTCACCGACAACGTGCGCGAAGCGGTCGCGCTGACCGGCATCGATCCGCGCCGCCTCGTGTTCGAGATCACCGAAACGCTGCTGATGCACGACCCCGCGCATGCCACCGCACTGCTCGCCGAATTGACCGCAATCGGCATTCGCTTCGCTGTCGACGACTTCGGCACCGGCTATTCGAGCCTTGCGTATTTGCAACGTTTCCCGCTCGCCAAGCTGAAAATCGACCGGAGCTTTGTCGAGAATCTGCTAACCTCGCGCAATGATCAGGCGATCGTCAGCGCGGTAGTAGGACTCGCGCAGACGCTCGATCTGGAACTGGTCGCGGAAGGCGTCGAAACCGAAGCGCAACGTGCATTGCTGACCGAGATGGGCTGCGATCACATTCAAGGGTGGCTGGTCTGCAAGGCATTGCCATCCGAAGAACTTGCGCAGTGCTTCGAATCGCGCACGCTTTATCTGCACGCACCGGCAGCGTGAACATGCTGCCGGGAACGCGCAACCGCACCGGCAGCCGGCACCCGTTGACCGGACGCCCATTTACTGGAAAAGGTATGGCTTTCGCGGGACTCCCATGTTAAAAGCGGCGCTGCTCGACAGGCTCTGGAGCAGGATGAGCGAGCGCGGCGATTTTCCGATGCTGTCGCAATCGCTGCGCACCACGATGGCAGCCGTCAAGAACGACGAGCTCGACTTTACGTCGCTCGTGCAGGTCGTGCTCTCCGACTTCGCGCTGACCCATAAGGTCTTGCGTCTCGCGAATTCGGCGATGTACATGGCGTTCGGCGGCAACATCACCACCATCTCGCGCGCGCTGATGGTGCTCGGCATGGATGCGGTCGGCCATCTGGTGGTCGGCCTGCAGATCGTCGATCACTTTCATCACAGCGCACCGCGCCGCATCGACGCGAAACTCGAACTGAACCGCACGATGCTGTCCGGCTGCGTGGCGCGCAAGCTGACCGAGCGCGGCGACCTGCGCGTCGGCGAAGAAGCGGTGGTCTGCACGCTGATGCGCCAGGTCGGCAAGCTGCTGGTGGTGTTCTATCTCGATCACGAATGGGACCAGGTGCGCCGCCAGATCGACGCGGGCATCAGCGAAGACGCGGCGTGCCAGGCGGTGCTCGGCGTCACCTTCGAAGAGATCGGCATCGAGGCCGCGCAGCGCTGGCGGCTGCCCGAGATCATCCGCGCCGGCATGACGCCGTACGACCCGGCGCGCGAAGACGAACCGCGCCAGACGCAATGGATGCGCGCAGTCACCACCTACTCCACCGAAGTCGCGAACCTGCTCACGTCGATGGACATGCCGGCTGCGCAGCGCGACGCGCGCCTTGCCGAGCTGGCGCAGCGCTTTTCGCGTCCGCTGAGCACCGACGCCGAGGTGCTGGTCGAGATGAGCCTGTCGCTCGCGCGCGAGGAAGCCGGCGACGGCGTGATGCGCGAGATCACCGAGCTGCGTGCAAGCGCCGATGCAATTGCACGCGAGCCGCTGCAACCGGAAGACCGGATTCGCGCGGGCGTCGAAGACCTGCGCGCGCTGCCGTCGGACAACGCACTCGCGCCGGCGCTGACGCTCGCCTCCGAAACCGTGCTTGCGAGCTTGGGCTTTGCGCGCACGGTGGTGTTCGTGCGCCAGAGCGGCGGCCTGTTCAAGGCGCGCATGGGCTTCGGCCCGAAAGTCGAAGCGGTGATGCCGCGCCTCGAATTCGCCGGCGCGTTTCAGCCCGACGTATTTCACCTCGCGATTGCGAACTCGGTGGGCATCTTCATCGAGAATGCGCGCGATCCGAAAATGGTTGCGCGTCTGCCCGACTGGTACAAGCATTCGTTCGCCGATGCGCATTCGTTCGTGCTGCTGCCGGTGATGCTCGACAACCAGTCGACCGTCGCACTGCTGTACGGCGACTGGACGCATAGCGATCAGCCGCGCCGCATTTCGCAGCAGGAGATGGCGGCGTTGAATGAATTGTCGCGGGAGTTGCGGCGTTTTTTCGCCCACACGCCGGTGACTGAACTGGAACTGCTGTAACGCGGCCGGATGCACGCGATTGAACGTCGACCCGGCGCGGCGTTCGAGACTTCCGGCAGCCGGGTTACCGGTTTAGCCCTTCGATAGACTTCCCTGCTTCAATCTTCGATGCGCTGCAGCCCTTCGGCTTCGGCGCTGCGATCCGCAATGCCCGCCCATGCGGCGGCAGTCAATGCAAGCTCGGTCGCCGCGCACGCATCGAGCGGCGCGAGCCCCTCGCAGGCGCGCCCGATCTCATCCCAATCGCCGCGCTCCAGCGTTTCGCTCAAGGTCAGCAATGCACCGAGCGTGCCCTTGTGATGTTCGATCGCTTCGCGAATCGGCTTGGACAGACTCAGAATATTCAGCGTGTTTTCCAGTGTGCCGCCGAACACCGCATCGACGAACGAGAACACGCCGGTCAGGAAGGCTGCATCGCTTTCGTCGCGAAACGCTGCGGGCAGCTGCCCGATCGCCAGTTCCATAAAGCGCGCGCGGGACGCCGCGAGTTGCAGCAGCGGGTCGTCTTCGAGCGCGACCTTGCGGCCGTCCGCGTAGAGCAGCAGTTGCGTCCAGCGCGCGATGCGGTCGGTGCCGGTGGCGTTGATCGCGTCGCGCAGCGTCGTCACGCGCAAGCCCAGCGCAAGGCCGCCCGCATTCGCGAGGCGCATCAGATGCATCACCAGCACCGGGTTGAGCTTCAGCTCCGCTTCGAGTTGTGCGACGGTCGGCTCGCCCGCCAGCAGTTGCAGCAGGTTCAGCAACGCGTGGCGCGGCGCGCTGACGCGGCGGGCCGATGCACTCGCATGCGGACGCGCGAAGAAGTACCCCTGGAAGCGATCGAAGCCCAGCTCGAAGGCGGTTTCGAAATCGGCCTGCGTTTCGGTGGACAGCGCGATCAGGATCTTGCCCGCCGATTTCAGCACGCTGGCCAGCTTCGGCAGCAGCGCGGCCGGCGCGCGGCGCACGTCGATCTTTACGATCTCCGCATACGGCAGCAGACGCGCGAAACGATCGTCGACCTGGGTGACCTCGTCGATCACGAAGCGAAAGCGGCGGCCATGCAGCATCACGATGCGCGCGATCAGCGCTTCGTCGATGAGAATGCCGGCGGGCAATTCGAAAATAAAGCGCTCGGGCGGCAGCGCCTTGATTGCTTCGTCGAACAGCAGCGCGCGGGTGACGTCGACATACGCAGGGTGGCCGGTCAGCGCGGCGTGCACGTTCGGTTGAACCAGCGTGCGCAGCAGCGAGCGCGCCTGCAGTTCGGCGAGCGCTTCCGGATTGGCGGCAGGATCAAGCGCGGCAGCACGCTGCGAGCCGGCGTTCGGTTGTTGTGCTTTGGGGGCCTGGGGATCTTTCGCTTCCGGCGTTTCGGGAAAGAAAACCTTCAGTTCGAAACCGCACAGCATGCCGTCGCGGGTCAACAGCGGCTGGCGCGTGAGATGCACCGCGCACAGCGCTTCTTCTGCGCTCTCGGGCGCTCCATCCGGCTGGCTTTGCTGCTCGACTGCGGTGCTGGTCATGCGGCTCCCCTCTTTGCAAGGCGTGCGTGGCGCTTCGTGCGCTCATCGTTATTTCGTTGATCCGGACAACGCCGGCGGCGTGCGGCGCGCGTAATGCGCGCAAAAACCGGCCGGAGCCGCCCGGCGATTTTAGCGCACGCATCGGTCGCGAGCACAGCGAATTTCGCGGCTGCGCCACGAAAACTGCATGGCGCTGCGCCGTATTGATGGAGCTAGCCTTACTGCAGCGAAGCCAGCGTATCGGCGGTGGTTTCGATCACCATTAAACCGGCGCGCAAACCCGGTTTCACCGACGGGTTCGGAAACACGATGCGTTCCTCTGCATGGCGCACCGTGTAGCGATAAGCGCCGTCGCGCGCGAGCAAAGTGCCTTGCGGATAGGCCGTAAAGTTCGGCACGTCGGCGTCGACCAGCAGTTCGAATGCGTCGCTCTGTTTGGTGATCTGGTCGATCACCGTGAACACACGCGGCAGCGGTGCATGCTGCGTGTCCGCGCGGCCGCTGACCAGTGCGCGCAACGCCGCATCGGCGCCGCTGAAGCGGGACAGGTCGTTTTGACCGAACGGACGCACCTTGCCGAGTTCGAGCGTGCAGGCGAGCGCACCGCATGTGTCGGATGTGAAGTGCGAATAGGTGCTGCCCTTGGTGGTGTGCAGCAGCACCGCCGCGATGCGCGCATCGCGCAGCCATTCGACCATCGCACGCGACGGCGGTGCGCCGGTGTGCGGCAGCAGCGCGAACTGCTCGAACACCGACGCGCGAATCGCCGTGTGCATGTCGATGTGCCAGCGTGCGTCGGGCTGTTGCGGCGCGGACGCGAAGAAGCGTTGCGCGGCAGCTTCCAGCGTAGCGGCACGCGGTGCTTCATGGCTGTGCTTCGAGGCTGCCGTGTGTCGGCCGCTGAACAGGCGGTTCAGATCGTCGTCGACGTAGCGGCACGACGCGCGCATCGCGTCGAGGTTGCCGAGCACGACCAGTAGACGGCATGCGAGCGGTACGTGGCCGGCGCCGATATCCTGTACCAGCTGCGACAACAATTCGATCGGCGCGGTTTCGTCGCCGTGGATGCCGGCGGATGCGAGCACGCTGCGCAACGGTGTGGTTGCCTTGTCGCTCGCGACGCGAGGCGCCGGCTCGAATTGCAGCACGCCATCATCGAGCCACGTCCAGTGAATATCATTGCCGCACACGCCGCTGCGATGCGCCGCATCGGGCCGCGTGCCAGCCAGCGAACACGTCAGAAAACGCGCAAGAAAATCGTCAGGCGGCGCAGCGCCGCGCGAGTCAGCGCTGGAAGTCATACAGCGAGCCCAGCCGCAGAATCTGCGTCAGTTCGTCGAGTGCGGTGCGCGATTCGTTCAGCAGATGCGGATCGGCCAGATCGATCGACGCGAGCCGGTCGCGATAGTGTGTGTCGATCCATGCGTCGAGCTTGCCAAACAGCGCATCGTCGATCCACACGCCCGGCGCGACCGCGGCGCGCTCTTCATCGCTCAGCACGACGCGCAGCCGCAGACACGCGGGGCCACCGCCGTTCTTCATGCTCTCGCGCAGGTCGAATACCCGCACCTCGCCGATCGGACCCGTGCCCGCAACCAGATCGTCCAGATAGCCGGCCACCCGCTCGTTTTCGCGACATTCCTGCGGCACCACCAGTATCTGTCTGCCGTCTTCAGTGGTCAGCAGCTGGCTGTTGAACAGATACGACGTGACCGCATCCGCCACGCTCACGCGCGCATCCGGCACTTCGATCACATCGAACGGCGCACGTTGTTGCGCCAGTTTTGCGCGCAGTGCGTCGTACACAGCCTGCTGTTCGACGAACGCCAGCTGATGGCAAAACAGCGTGCTGCGATTGCCGACCGCGATCACGTCGTTATGAAACACGCCGGCGTCGATCACGTCCGGGTTCTGCTGCGCGTACACGGTGCCCGCCTCGGAGAGCCCATGCCGTTGCGCGACCGCGCGGCTCGCCTCGAAGGTCTGCCGTGCCGGGTAGCGTTTCGGCTCGGGCCCACGACGGTATTCGCTGCGCCCATACACGAAGAACTCGACGCCGCGCTCGCCGTATGCGTGACAAAAACGCGTGTGATTCGCTGCGCCTTCGTCGCCGAGCGCAGGCGTGCCGGGCAGCGCTTCGTGCACCGCGAAGCGCGCTTCGTCGGCGAAGATCGCGCGCAGCGTGTGGCGCGTCGCCTCATGCTCGATCGCGCGATGCAGCTTGCTGCACAGATTGGCCGGCGTGAAATGTACGCGGCCATCTTCGGTATCGGCGGATGGGCTCACGGTGGCTGCGTTGGCCGTCCACATCGCCGATGCCGAGCTGGCAGCCAGCAGCAATTCCGGCGCTTCTCTCGCGACGCGCGCGATCAGCGGCGCATCCGCACCGGAAAAACCAAGCTCGCGCAACAGCCGCAGCGACGGCCGCTCCTGCGGCGACAACACAGCTTGCCTGAAGCCGAGGTCCGCGAGCTGCTTCATCTTGCGCAGCCCCTGTTTGGCCGCGGCTTTCGGATTCGCGACGGTTTTCTCGTTCGACAGCGACGCGACATTGCCGAACGACAGCCCGGCATAGTTGTGCGTCGGGCCGACCAGCCCGTCGAAGTTCGCTTCAATTGCGTGCATCGCCCGCCCCCTGAAAATGAAGACCCGGCGACAGGTTCGCGGGCATCTGCAACTGCGTGCTCTCCACCGACGCCATCGGATACGAGCAGTAGTCGGCTGCGTAATACGCGCTCGGCCGCTGGTTGCCCGAGCGCCCGATACCGCCGAACGGCGCAGCGGACGATGCACCGTTGGTCGGCCGGTTCCAGTTGACGATGCCGGCGCGAATCGCACGCTGAAAGTGCGTCCATTGCGCTTCGTCGTCGGCGAGCAGGCCGGCGCACAAGCCATATGCGGTGTCGTTCGCCTGTTCGATCGCGGCATCGAAGCTCAAGTAGCGGACGATTTGCGCGAGCGGGCCGAAGTGCTCTTCGTCAGGCAGATCGTGTGCCGCGGTGACATCGAGAATCGCCGGGCTCACGAAGCCGAGTTGCGGGTCGCGCTGCGTCATCGTCAGCAGGCTCTTGCCGCCTGCGGCGAGCAGACGCGCCTGCGCTTCTACGAGCCGCGCCGCCGCGCGTGCGGTGATGACCGCGCCCATGTACGGCTGCGGTTGTGCATCGTACGCACCGACGCCGAGGCGCGCCGTCACGTCGACCAGCCGCTCGACAAAGCGCTCGCCGAACGCGCCGTGCGGCACGAAGATCCGGCGTGCGCAGGTGCAGCGCTGCCCGGCCGACAGAAACGCCGACTGGATCGTGTGATGGACGGCCGCGTCGAGATCGGCCACTTCGGCCACCACCAGCGGATTGTTGCCGCCCATTTCGAGCGCCAGCACGATTTCCGGGCGGCCGCCGAACTGCTTGTGCAGCAGCGTGCCGGTATCGGAACTGCCGGTGAAGAACAGGCCGTCGATCTGCCGGTGATTCGCAAGCGCGACGCCCGTGTCCTTCTCGCCTTGTACGAGATTGAGCACGCCGGCCGGCAGACCGGCTTCCTGCCACAACTCGACGGTTGCGCGCGCAACGGCCGGCGCAAGTTCGGACGGCTTGAACACCACCGTATTGCCGGCGATCAGCGCGGGCACGATATGTCCGTTCGGCAGGTGTCCGGGGAAGTTATACGGGCCGAACACCGCCACGACGCCGTGTGGCCGGTGCCTCAGCACTGCAGTGCCGTCGGCCACCGCGGCGCGCTTTTCGCCGGTACGTTCGTGGTAAGCCTGAATCGAAATCTCGACCTTGGCCGCCATCGACGCGACTTCGGTGCGCGCCTCCCACAACGGCTTGCCTGTTTCGCGACCGATCGTTTCGGCCAACGCATCCTTGCGCTCGTTGAGCAGCGCCGCAAAACGGCGCGCCACTGCACAACGCGTTTCGAACGGCTGCGCGGACCACATTGCGAATGCGCGACGCGCGGCCTTGACGGCACGTTCGACGTCGTTGGCGGCTGCACTGTGGCCTTCCCATACGGGCGCATTGGTGCCGGGGTTGCGCGACGCGAAGGCGTGGCCGCTGCCGGCGACCCACGCGCCGCCAATGAAGAGTTCGCTCATGAAGTTCCCTGTTTGTGTTTCGGCGTCAGCACGCGCACCGGATCGCCCGCCTTGACGCGCAGCGCCGCGGCCTCATCCGCCGAGAGCCTGAAGACGCCATTTTCGACGCTGCCCGCCACCGCTGCGCAGCGGAAATCGCCGAGCGCCGTGTTCGACACCAGCGAGCGCGGCCCATCGGGCGGCTCATCACGAGGCGCACCTGGCGCCACGATTTCGAGCGGCACGACGACGCTCTCGCGCACCGTGCGCAGATCGGCGATATGGCATTCGAGCACCGGGCCGGCATCGAAGATGTCGACGTGATTTTCGTAACGCAGGCCTTCGGCTTCGAGCATCTTGCGCGCGGGCAATGTGTCCACGTGCGTGAGGCCAATGCATTCCTGCGCGTGCTCGGGCAGCAACTCGACGTACACCGGAAAGCGTGGCATCAGTTCCGCCAGAAACGATTTACGGCCGTGCGAGCTCAGATAGTCGGCGGCGTTGAAGTCGATCTGGTAGAAATGCGAGCCCACCGCGCGCCAGAACGGCGACGTGCCTTCCGCATCGAAATGGCCGCGCATTTCCGCGCAGATGCGCTGCGGAAAACGCTCGCGAAACTGCGCGATAAACAGGAAGCGCGAGCGCGACAGCAGACCGCCGACGCCGTGCGTCCGATAGCGGGGGCTCAGAAACAGCGAGCACACTTCCGCGTAGCCGGTCAGATCGTGCGAGATGTTCAGCGCGCGCATCATGGTCCAGATGCCGAGTTCCTGGCTCGCGTGCACGACCGTGCTGACGCGGTAGTTGTAGAACGGCTGGTCGAGGCCTACCGCGGTTTCGATACCGCATACGCCGGCGATGTCGCCGCTTGCGGTATCTTCCATCACGAAGAAATAGCCCTGCTCGTGCGGCGCGGCATGGTCTTCGAGCGTGCGGCAGGTGCGCCCGATACGCGCGGCGAGCGCCGCGCGGTCGGGTTTGAACGAGGTCAAACCCGGGCCAGTTTCCTGGGCCAGCGCAAGCAGCGCATCCACATCGCCGGTCTGCACCACGCGCACGACGATCATGATGCGTCCTCCGAAGATAACAAGCCGGCCTCGGGATGCAGCGCGACGCAGCGCACGGTGTCGCCCTCGCGCACGTCGAGCGCGGCGCGCGTGGCCGCATCGAGCGGCGCGAACACGACGTGCGCGGCCAGCAGGTCGGCTCGCCGGTCGGCTTGCTGTCCGGCTTGTAGCTCTGCTTGCAGGTCGCGCGGTAGTGCGGCTCGCAGGTCAGCTCGCCACTCGGCTGGCGGTGCGGTTGGTGACCCTGCTGCCGGATCCGCCGTTAGTCCCGCCGCCAATCCCGCCGGCAGCTCGGCCAGCACGCAGCGAAAATCGCCGCGACTGTTGTTCGCGACCATATAGGTCGCACCGCCCGAAGCCGCCGCCGCGCCGGGCGCCATCACCGCTTCGAGCAGCTCGCCGGCGGTTTGCACCGTGCGCGTTTCGTTGCGCCTTACCGACGCAATCCGCTCGACCTGCGCGGTCAGCACCGGGCCCGCATCGAAAATATCGACGTAGCGGTCGGTCTCGAAGCCCTCGTCGAGATGGATCTCGTACGCGAGCAGCGCGTTCTCGTCCGGCTCGCCCAGCACGCGCTGCGCCGCTTCCGGCAACAGCGGCACATAGATCGGATAGCTCGGCATCACCTCGGCGATAAACGTGTTGCTGCGGCCGCCCGACTGCACTTCGATCTCCGCGAAGTTGCGGCCGAAGAACTTGCGGCCCACCGCTTCCCAGAACGGCGACACGCCCGCGTCGTCGGTCACGCCGAGCAGCAGCGAGAAGATCTCGCTGGTAAAGCGCTTGCGGTTCGCCGCGATGTACATCATCCGGGCCCGCGACAGCAGATGCGCGGCTGCATCGCCACGCAGCCCCGGTTCGATGTAGAAGCCAGCCAGGCGGCTCTTGCCCGTCAGTTCATGCGACATCGTCAGCGCGTGGATCTTGCGGTTCACGTGCAACTCGCGCGACGCATGAATCAGCGCGTCGTTGCGAAACACGTAGAACGGCTCCGAATAGCCGGCCGCCGCCACGATGCTTGCGGTGCCGAGCAGCTTGCCGGTGGCGCTGTCCTCGAGCACGAACAGATAGAACTCCTCGCCGGGAAAATCGGCCTCGCCGCGGAACGAATCTTCCGATAGCGCGAGGCGCGCTTCGAGCGCATGCCGGTCGTGCGGCAGCGAATGCAGCACGGGCTGCGCGGTGCGCGCCATCTGTTGCAGCGCGTCGAGGTCGGCGAGGCGGCCGGGGCGTACGAAAAGCATCGTCGTTCCAGTGAAGTGAAAGCGCGAAGTCGTGACAGCGGCTGCGGGACGTTCAGTACGGTTCAGTGCACTTCAGCGGGCCGGCACATCGGCAGTCGACACCACTTCCTCGATCGCCCTGGCGAGCCGCGCGAGACCTTCTTGCAGGTCGTCGTGTGGAATGATCAGCGATGGCGCGAAGCGCAGCACGTCCGGTCCCGCCATCAGCATGATCACGCCATGCCGGCCGGCCGCACTGACGAAATCCTTCGCTCGGCCTTTGTAGGCGCCGGTCAGTTCCGCGCCGATCAGCAAGCCCTTGCCGCGCACTTCGCGGAAGATGCCGAAGCGCTCGTTGAGTTTCGCCAGCACCGCCTTCAGTTCGTCGCTGCGCGTCCGTACGCCCGCCAGCAGCTGCGGGTCGCTGATCAGCTCGACCACCTTCAGCGCAAGCGCGGCGCCGAGCGGATTGCCGCCGTACGTGGTGCCGTGCACGCCGACCTTGAAGTGCGCGGCCAGTTCGTTGGTGGTCAGCATCGCGCCGATCGGAAAGCCGTTGCCGAGCGCCTTCGCGGTGGTCAGGATGTCCGGCGTCACGCCGGTGTCCTGATACGCGTAGAAATGGCCGGTACGGCCTACACCCGTTTGCACCTCGTCGAAGATCAGCAGCGCGTCATGCTGGTCGCATGCTTCGCGCAGCGCGCGCAGGAAGGCAGGATCGGCGGGAATCACGCCGCCCTCGCCCTGAATCGGCTCGACGACCACCGCGCAGGTCTTCGGGCCGATCGCGGCGCGGGCCGCGGCAATATCGTTGTACGGCAGATGCACGAGGCCGGCCGGCACCGGGCCGAAGCCTTCCGAATATTTCGGCTGGCCGCCCACGCTCACGGTAAAGAACGTGCGCCCGTGAAACGACTGCGCAAACGACACGATTTCGATCTTGTCCGCGCCGTGCCGCTCGAACGCAACGCGCCGCGCGAGCTTGAATGCGGCCTCGTTCGCTTCGGCGCCCGAGTTCGCGAAGAACGCGCGGTCGGCGAACGTCAG
Source organism: Paraburkholderia jirisanensis (assembly GCF_054782355.1). Lineage (NCBI taxonomy): Bacteria > Pseudomonadati > Pseudomonadota > Betaproteobacteria > Burkholderiales > Burkholderiaceae > Paraburkholderia > Paraburkholderia jirisanensis. Next base: position 23,165 of record NZ_BAAGSQ010000009.1, read on the forward strand.
TGCTTCGAGTTTCTGTGCAAGGCGCAGCACCGGTTCGTTGGTGTAGCCGTTGCCGATGTGCCACAGCTTCGCGCCCTGCTCGTGCAGCACCTTCAGCAGTTCCGGATGCGCATGGCCGAGCGCCGTGACCGCAATACCGCCCGCGAAGTCGATATAGTCGCGGCCCTGCGTGTCCCATACGCGCGAGCCCACGCCGCGGTCCGGCACGAAGGGCGCGGGTGCGAACACCTGCACCATCACTTCGTCGAAGGTCTGGCGGCTGACGTTCTGGTCGTTCATGGCGGATCCTCGGGACGGGTAATCTCTGTAGTGTAGAAAACCCGGCGCGAATCGTCTTGCGCATACGCGACGCGTTCTATCGTGGTTCGCGGGTGAACATGCGGCGTGATTCGCGCGCGGCGCACAGCAAGTACCGCTATCGCTCGCCGCGCTGCGGCGGCGCTTCGCGCGCCGCCTCACGCTGAGAATCATCGCCCGGCGCACCGCCGTGTTGCCGCGCGAGCCACAGCCGGCGCTCCTCGCGCGGCGTCACGTTGAAGCGCTCGCGATACGCATTCGAAAAATGCGCAGCCGACGAAAACCCGCAAGCGAGGCTGATCTGCACCACCGACTTGCTGCTGCGCTGCAACTGCGTGCGCGCCTTCGCGAGCCGCAGCCCGAGGTAATACTTCGACGGCATCGCATCCAGATACTGGCGAAACAGCCGCTCGAGCTGACGGCGCGACACGCCCACCAGCGTGGCGATCTCGTCGGTGGTGAGCGGGTCTTCGATGTTCGCTTCCATCAGCAGCAGCGCGTCGTTCAGACGCGGATGGCGCTCGCCCGGCGCGGTCACGTACGGAATGCGCTGGCGCTCGTCGCCGGCGCGCAGCACGCCGACGCCGAGCGTATCGGCAATCCGCTCCGCCAGCGGCTGGCCGTGCTCGCGCGCGATCATCGCGAGCATGAAGTCGAGGCTCGCCTGGCCGCCCGCGCAGGTCGCGCGATCACGGTCGATCTCGAAGATCTGCTGCGTGACGATGCTGCGCTCGAACTGCTCGGTGAATTGCTGATACGTTTCCCAGTTGACGCTGACGCGATAGTCCGCCAGCAGCCCGGCCATCGCGAGCCACCATACGCCGTGATGGATGCCGCTGACGAGCGGCGTGCGCCGCGCGACATGCGTCAGGCCGGCGAGAAACCGTCGATGCCCGGCGAACGGCTCGAAGCGCTCGCTGACCACGATCAGCCAGTCGCACGCGAGCGCGTCGCTGAATGCGGCGTCGGCCGGCCACTGCGCGCCGCCGGTCAGCGGCATCGGCCGGCCGTCCCACGTGTAGAGCTGCCAGCGGTACAGCGCGCGGCCGTCGATTTCGTTGGCCAGATGCAGCGCGTCGACGATCGGCCCGACGCCCGACATCGAAACCGGCGGCAACGCGACGATCGCCACCTGAACGGTGCGGGCGGAAGCAGGCGACGAATGAAGCGGCATAAAGAAGCGCGGCGGCTCAGACTAAAAACGAAACCGCCATCCTACTTCAGGCTGCCCGACAAAAACTGCTTCAGGCGTTCGCTGCGCGGCGTGCCGAGCACGTCGGCGGGCGCGCCCTCTTCTTCGGTGCGCCCCTGATGCAGGAACATCACATGGTTCGACACGTTGCGCGCAAAGCCCATCTCGTGCGTGACGACGATCATCGTGCGGCCTTCCTCGGCGAGCTTTTGCATCACCTTCAGCACTTCGCCGACCAGTTCGGGATCGAGCGCCGACGTGGGTTCGTCGAACAGCATCACGTCCGGGTTCATCGCCAGCGCGCGGGCGATCGCGACACGCTGCTGCTGGCCGCCCGACAGATGCGACGGGTATTGTTTTTCGACGCGCGGCGCGAGGCCGACCTTCTCCAGATAGCCGCGCGCGCGGTCCTCGGCTTCGCGGCGCGGCAGGCCGAGCACGTGCAGCGGCGCTTCGACGACGTTTTCCAGCACGGTCATGTGCGCCCACAGGTTGAAATGCTGGAACACCATCGCGAGCTTGGTGCGGATACGCTGCAGCTGTTTGTGATCGGCCACCTCGAGGCTGCCGTGACGATCGGTTTTGGTGCGCACCAGTTCGCCGTCGACGATGATCTTGCCCGCGTTCGGCCGCTCGAGGAAGTTGATGCAGCGCAGAAACGTGCTCTTGCCGGAACCGCTCGCGCCGATGATGCTGATCACATCACCCTTGTTCGCGTTCATCGATACGCCCTTCAACACTTCGTTGTCGCCAAAGCATTTGTGGATGTCCTGCACGGTGAGCTTGCAGGCTTCGGCTTGAGTCGTATGCAGCAAGATGCCTCCCGTTCACGATGAATGCGCGGCGCGGCGCGCGAAGCATCAGGATCACCTCGTTGCCGGACAAAGGCAAGGCGCGCCGCAGCGCGAATGGCAACGCCATGCGCGGGTGCGGCGCTACGGGACAACCCTCGGCTACCACGACATCAGGCTGCGTTACATCCCCTGACGGGTCGGCATCACGACGACCTGCTGCAGATTGACATGCTTCGGCAGCGACGCGAGGTAGCCGACCACCCCGGCGACATCCTCCGGCTTCAGGAATTCCACCGTTTTTGCCGCGTTCGCGAGCCAGTCGTGCGCCCCGCTGAAGGTGACGTGGTTCACCAGTTCCGTTTCCACCACGCCGGGCTCGATCATCGAAACGCGGATGTCGCTTGCGCCCAGTTCCATGCGCAGATGGCGCGTCAGGTGGCTGATGAAGGCCTTGGTTGCGGAATACACCGCAAAGTACGGGTAAATGTATTGCCCGGTGATCGACGACGTGTTGATCACGTCCGCTTTCGCGCCCGCGCGGGCGGCCTCTTCGAGTTGCGGCAGAAACGCGCGGATCACGCGCAGCGCGCCGGTCACGTTGAGATCGATCATCTGCTGCCATTCGTCGAATTTGCCCTCGCCGATCGGGCCGGGCAGCATGATGCCCGCATTGTTGAACACGAGGTCGGCACGGCCGAATTCTTCATACACGGTTTGCGCGGCCTGATCGACCGATGCTTGCGACGTGACATCGACTTCTACCGCGATCGCCACGCCGCCGCTTGCACGGATCTGCCCGACGGCATCGGCCAGCCGGTCCTTGCGGCGCGCGAGCAGCGCGACCTTGGCGCCGTCCGCCGCCAGTTGCTTCGCCGCGGCGAGGCCGATGCCGCTCGATGCGCCCGTAACCACGGCCACGCGGCCCGAACCAACTTTTGCATTCATCACTGACTCCTGGGTCTGAGATTGGGTGAAGGGCTTCCACGAGACCGACTATACTGAGCGCGTTATCATCCAGGTAGACCATAATCGGATGTAACACTATGCGTATAAAGTTGCGAATCGCGGGCGCCGGATTCGCTGCAACCGGAGAGCGTCATGGATGAACTGAAGGCCATCAGCACCTTCGTGCGGGTTGCCGAACTCGGCAGCTTCAATCGCGCGGCGCAGCTGCAAGGCGCGACACCGCAGGCCGTCAGCAAGACCGTGCAACTGCTCGAGCAGAAGCTCGGCACCCGCCTCTTTCACCGCACCACGCGCCGCTGTTCGTTGACCGAAGAAGGCGAACGCCTGCTCGAAACGGTCAAGCCGAATCTCGAAGGGCTGCTGTCGGCGCTGGCGTCGACCGCTCAGGCAGCCGGCCATGACAGCGGCGTGGTGCGTGTCAGCGCGCCGCGCGCGATCGGCCGCTGGATGCTGCTGCCGCTGATCGTCGAATATCGCAAGCTGCATCCGGCGGTCGAGTTCGAGTTCATTCTCGAGGACAGTTCGCCTGACCTGGTCGAAGCGCGCATCGATCTGGCCGTTCGCGCCGGGCCGCCGCCCGAAGGGCAACTGGCGGTACGCAAGCTGTTCCCGATCTCGATGATTCCCTGCGCGTCGCCCGCCTATCTCGCGGCACGCGGTGTACCGCGCACCATCGAAGACCTGCTGCAACACGATTGCACCGGCTATCGGCACGCTGACAGCGGCAGGCTGATACCGTGGGAATTCAACGTCGGCGGCACCGTGCAGTACTTTTCCGCGAAAGTGAAGTTCTGCGCGAACGATGCGGAAACCGAACTCGATGCGATCAAGGCCGGCTTTGGCATCGGCATGGTCAAGAGCATGCTGGCGATTCCCGAGCTGCGCGCGAAGCGTCTGGTGCCGCTGCTGGTCGATCACATCAGCTCCAGTTCGGGGCTTTATCTGTACTACTTCCAGCGTGCGGATATGGCTAAGCGGGTGCGAAATTTCATCAATTTCTGTGTCGCACGTCTGGCCGATTCGCACGAACAGAGCATCGACTTCAAGGAGCTGCATGCGTTGACGCCGCGGGCTTCATCGCGGGCTTCGTCGCGCAAGTAGCCCGCCTCGCGGCCGCCGATGCCGGCGCTCACGCGCGCTGCATGTGCGCTGAGCACCGTTGCGCGGCCGCCTCGCCGGCCGCCTCGCCGATTGGTGCCCAGCGAGCAACACCGTGAGCCTGTCCACGTGCCTACCGTGGCGCGCCGCCCCCACCTAACATGCCTTCGCGCGGCACCTTGCCGCTCACGACAGCCGCGCCGCGGATGCAGCGATGCCGTGCACCGGTTGCCGCACGTTTGATCCGCGGCGCGCGTGTCGTCCACCTCGCAGTTTTCCAACCGAAGGCAAACATCATGTCGCAGAAGATCCTGATCGTGGGGGCCGGTTTTGCCGGGGTATGGGGCGCGCTCGCCGCGGCCCGCGTGCTCGATGGCGCCGGCGTCACCAGCCGTGACGTCGAAATCACGCTGATCTCGCCGAAACCCGAATTGCAGATCCGCCCGCGTCTGTATGAACGCGAGCCGCAACAGATGGCTGCACCGCTGATGCCGCTCCTCGATGCGGTAGGCGTGAAATTCCTGGCAGGCAGCGTCGAGCAGATCGCCGTGCAAAACAAGACCGTGACGGTCGTCGCGGCAAACGGCGAGCGCAGCACGCTCGCGTACGACCGGCTGCTGCTGACGAGCGGCAGCAAGCTATTCCGGCCGCCGGTTCCAGGCCTCGCTCAATACGCGTTCTCGACCGACAGCATCGACGATGCGGTGCTGCTCGACCAGCACCTGGCTCAACTGGCCAGCCAACCGGACGCGCCGGCACGCAACACGGTCGCCGTGGTCGGCTGCGGTTTCACGGGCATCGAAGTGGCCACCGAACTGCCCGGGCGTCTGCGCGAGCGGTTCGGCGCCGATGCGGCGATTCGCGTGGTCGCGATCGGCTCGCAGGCGGAGATCGGCCCCGATCTCGGCGCCAATCCGCGTCCGTATGTCGCCGAGGCATTCGATTCGCTGGGTGTCGAGACGGTGCTCGGCTCGCCGGTGGCGTCAGTCGATGCGGATGGCGTGCGCACCGCGTCGGGCCAGCGCATCGAAGCGAAAACGGTGATCTGGGCCGGCGGCATGCGGGCCAGTTCGCTGACGGGTCAGATAGCTGGGCAGGCGAACGCACAGCTCGACCCGCTCGGACGGATCGAAGCGACGCCTGATCTGCGCGTCGCGCAAGTGCCGGGCGTGTTCGTCGCAGGCGACGTGGCGCGCGCGGTGTGCGACAGCGACGGCCACTACGCGTTGATGTCCTGCCAGCACGCGATGGTGATGGGCAAGTTCGGCGGACACAACGTCGCCGCCGACCTGCTCGGCATGCCGACGCTCGAATACCGCCAGCCGTTCTATGCGACCTGCCTCGACCTCGGCGAATGGGGCGCGGTCTATACCGAAGGCTGGGATCGTCAGATCAAGCTGACGTACGCCGAAGGCAAGACGCGCAAGCAGATGATCAACACACAGTGGATTTATCCGCCGGCAGCGAATCGCGCGGATGCGTTTGCAGCAGGTGATCCGCTCGCGACGTTTGGTTGACCGATACACCGGTTCACCGCCTGATTGGTTGATCGGTTGATCGGTTGACGGCCTGGCACGGCAATGGTCGTGCATCCGCTCAACCGCGCGCACCTCGCGTACCGCTGCCGCGGTGCGCGAGCATTGCGGTGCACCAGCGCCGGATGCGACGGGCAACCCACGCAACGCACGACGCACCGGCCGCCCGTCACCGCGCGCAGCGCCGCGAATCACGACGCCCGACGCGTACTCCGCGTCACATCGCGCCGGCCAGCCACAGCGCGACGTTCACCGAATAACGCTGCGCGTCGCCTAACGCGTGCGGATCGGTCTGCATACCATTGCCCGGCGTCTCGGTGACGAAGCTCGGCGCACCGACGCGCGCGTCCCAGTTGTAGTCCGCGAAATGGTGAAACGTACTCTGCGCAATCGCACGGCCGCCGTGTGGCGAAGTTTCGAAAGCGACCGCGAGATTGAAGCGGTTGCCGGTCGCCTTGCTCGTGCCGCACGCGATCACGCGCGCGGGTTCGTCGGCGGGCGCGCCGACCGCGCCTTCGTGCGGATGCGCCGGCAGGAAGCGGATCGTACCGGTCGGCGAATCGGGGTTCGTCAGCACCGGATGCGGGTCGCCGACAATCGCGATCGGCTGGAAATCGCCGTTGGCGCCCGAGTGAAAATTGGGCCACGAGATCTCGGTGGTGTACGGATCGTCGGCCACCCGTCGCGCCGGATCCGGATCGGGATTGCGCGTATGAAAGTGATGCGCCTTGCCCACCCCGCCCAGACTGCACAGCGAGCTGCCGAGGTCCATGTGGTCGCGCGTGACGAATAGCCCGCGGCCCGCCTCGCGAAACCGCGTGATACCCGCGCAATCCGCCGCGGTCAACCCGTCGCCGGTGTCGACCGCAAACAGCCACAGTTCGTCGAACTCCGTTTCGTCGAGACGCGACAGCAGCGAATCCGGCTGGCCAGGCGGGTCGCGGTCGCGCGCGACGACGTTGAACGCCACCTGTTCGTTCGCATCGCGATACGTGCGCAGCAATTCGGTCAGGCGGCTAAAGCGCGCGATCGACCAGTCGTCGCTGGTAGTCGGGATGGTGGTCTGGAGCAGAATCTGGATAGTTTGCACGATGGGTCGTTGAGTCGGTCGATCGGTCGATCGGTCGCAAAGCCGACCGGGGCCGGCTTGCAGTCGTTTTCAAAAGGTAGCTAACGACGCGGAATTGTCAAATAGGCCGTCGCAATGCGCAAGCGCTGCGTCGGCGCACTAAATGCACTGAAAATGTCAAACGCGTTGCATGCACCAGACGCAGCGGATGCCCCACGCGTATCTTGCGCGTCTTGCGCATCTTGCATATCCGACGCGCGTCACGCGGGCGACACATTCAGCCCACCCGGCGCACCTGAAGCCCCTAGCGCACCTTCATTTTGCACGCGACCAGCACAGACAGCAGACATCCCCCGGCGAGGTACGCCGCAACAGGGTGCCACGAGCCGCCCGCCATGCCGACCAGCGCCACCGCGATAAACGGCGTGAAGCCGCCGCCTACCACGCTCGCCACCTGATAGCCGACACCCGCACCGCTATAACGGAATTCGGTGCCGAACATTTCGGTGAACATCGGCTGCTGCACGCTGACGACCATATCGTGCGCGACATTGGCGAGCATCACCGCGAATACGACGATCCATAGCGTGGCGCGCGCCTCCAGCGCGACAAAGAACGGCACCGCCGACAGCATGCCGATGGTCGCGCCCGCGATGTACACGCGCCGCCGCCCAAAGCGGTCGGCGGCCAGCGCGAACAGCGGAATCGTCACGATGCTGATGGCGCCCACCAGCAGTGCAATGTTCAGAAAAAACTGGCGCGGCATGCCGAGATTGGCAGTCGAGTAACTCAGCGCAAACGCCGTGACGATGTACATCGTGAACAGCTCGGCAAGCCGCAGCGCGACGATCAGCGCAAACGCCCCCGGGTTGTGACGCAGTGCCTCGATGATCGGCAAACGCGCGCGGCGCCGCGCCTTCTCGACCTGCTCGACGAACGCCTCCGACTCTTCCATGCTGGTGCGCACCCACAACCCGACCAGCACCAGTACCACGCTGAAAACAAACGGAATGCGCCAGCCCCACGACCTGAACGCGGCATCGTCGAGTGTGGTGGTCAGGATCGACACGATGCCGGTGGCGAGAATCAGGCCCACGCCATAGCCGACCTGCACGCCGCTGCTGTAAAAGGCCTTTCTCCGTTCAGGCGCGCTTTCGACTGCCAGCAACGCCGCACCGCCCCATTCGCCGCCTACCGCAAAGCCCTGCACCGCGCGCAACAGCACCAGCAGCACCGGCGCCCACCAGCCGATCGACGCAAAGGTGGGCAGCAGGCCGATCAGCGCCGTGGAGAGGCCCATCATCATCACGGTGAGCACCAGCATCCGCTTGCGGCCGATGCGGTCGCCATAATGGCCGAACACAAAGCCGCCGAGCGGACGAAACAGGAAGCCGACGCCAAACGTGCCAAATGCAGCGAGCGTGCCCATCGCGGGGCTGACTTGCGGAAAAAAGGCCTGGTTGAAGATCAGCGCGGCCACGATGCCGTACAGCAGAAAGTCGTACCAGTCGACCACCGCACCGACGAAGCTGCCGAGCGCGGCGCGGCGGGCGCGTTGTTTCGCGGCATCGCTCGCGGCCGCGGCGATGCGCGTGGGTAAGGCGGAGGTCATCGGGTCTCCCGGGTTGTTATGGCGGCTCGTTCTGATTGATGCGGACAGACTGATGCGCTGTACGCTTGCCGCGCAACCCGGGATCGTATCAGGTCGCTGCGCCTGCAGCGACCGCCGGCGCGTCACGTGTCACGAGAGCAGACGACCTGCTCCGCATGACCGCCTCGTTGCAGCACGCGTCGATCGCATCGACGCTCACAGCACCGCGCGCCGCTCCATCTGCAGCAGCGTGTGAATCTGCGCGACCACCGCCGAGCCCTCGCCCACCGCCGACGCAACGCGCTTGCTCGAACCCGAGCGGACATCGCCGACCGCAAACACGCCCGGCACGCTCGACTGCAGCGGCAAAGTGCGGTCCACGCCCTCCGCCACGTCGATGCCGGTCAGTACGAAGCCGTGGCTATCGAGCTCGACGCCGCAGGTCTTGAGCCAACCGGTATTCGGGGTCGCCCCAACGAACGCGAACAGATGACCGATCCTCATGCTGCCTTCCATGCCGCCCGCGCCACGAAAATGCACGCGTTCGAGCCGCTCGTCGCCTTCGAGCGCAGTCAGCTCGGCACGCGTATGCAGCGTCACGTTGGGCAGCGAAGCGACGCGATCGGCCAGGTAGCGCGACATCTTGTGATCGAGGCTCGCACTGCGAATGAACAGATGAATGTGCTCGACCAGCGGCGCGAGGAACACCGCCGCCTGCCCCGCGGAATTGCCGCCGCCCACCAGCACCACCGGCGCGGCGCGGCACAGCCGGGCTTCGATAGGAGTCGCCCAGTAGTAGACGCCACGCCCTTCGAAGCGGGTCAGATTGTCGATCTCGGGGCGGCGATATTCCGCGCCACTGGCGATGATCACGGTACGCGATGAAATGCGTTGCCCGCCGGCGAGTTCCAGCGCGAGCGGACGCTGATCGCAATAGAGGCTTTTGACCTCGCACGGAATGCCGATATGCGCACCGAACTTTTGCGCCTGGATATGCGCGCGGCCGGCAAGATCCTGCCCGCTGACGGCATTGGGAAAGCCGAGGTAGTTCTCGATGCGCGCGCTGGTGCCCGCCTGGCCGCCCGGCGCGCGGCAATCGAAGGCCGCCACCGATAAACCCTCCGAGGCCGCATAGACCGCGGCCGCGAGGCCAGCCGGCCCCGCGCCGACGATGGCCACGTCGTACACGTGCGCCGGATCGAATTCGGGAACGAGGCCCAGACACGACGCCAGCTGGTTTTCGTCGGGATTGCGCAGCATGTTGCCGTTCGGGCACAGCACCAGCGGAAGATCGTCGGGCGCGGGCGTCAGCCGCTCGAGCAAGGCAATCGCATCCGGATCGTGCGTGGCATCGACGCAGGTGTACGGAAAAGTGTTGCGGCGCAGGAAATCGCTCAATGCGAGCAGCCGCGTATGACCCGGCGGGCATACGAACACCACGCCGTCGCCCCGCTCCGTCACCAGCACACGCCGCAAAATCAGCGCGCGCATGATCCGTTCGCCGAGATCGGCTTCGCTGATCACCAGCGTGCGCAGCCCGTCGGGGCGCAGCAGAATCGCCGTGACGTCTTCGACTACATGCCCGTCGAAAACGGCCGGCTTGCTCGACAGCTGGCTGACGTCGGAGGTAAATTCGTTCGGCCCATATGTGTGCAACACGCGCCCGCGATTCAGGCCGTCGCGGCTGATCGCGCACACCTTGCCCGACAACAGCACGAATACGCCCGGGTTGATATCGCCGGCCCGGTACAACAACTCGCCGCGCCTGTAGCGCGACGCCTCGCCGAAGCGCCGCAGCTTGTCGACATCGGCCGAGGTCAGCACCGGAAACATCTGGTCGTAGCGCGGATGTTTGAGTACGACCGGGTCTTCGCTCAGCGAACCGTCCGCAGCAAGCTTTTCTGCCAGCCCGGCAACCGCGGGGCTTTCATCCCATTTCGATTTTTGGCTCATGTCGGACTGTCCCGCAGCAACGAAATAATCGGCGAGCCGCCAGGCGCGCAAAGCAGCGCAGCCGCACTAGCCGCGTGAGGCGTGAACGATGGGTAAGCCTCGCGCGGATTCTTTTGACGGTAGGTTCGCCATAGAGTATATCCGCCACAAATGACGCGCCGTGCAGGGTCTTGTTAAGCGTTGATTCGACGGTCAATCTTCAGACTTGTGAAGCCGGACTTGTGAAGTCAGGCTGGTGAAGCGCCGTCGAGCGCCTCGATGCTGTGGTTCAACTGGGCCAGCGTGGGCGTGACGTGACTCTTCAGGTAGTCCAGAAGATGAGAAATTTTTGCGTCGAGATAGCGCCGGTCCGGATACAAGGCCAGGATATTGAACGGCTGCAGCCGATACCGCGGCAGGACCCGCACCAACGCTCCACTGCGCAGATCGTCGATCACCGTGTAACTCGCCAGCGTTCCGATACCCGCGCCTGAACGCAGCGCAAATCCAAGCGCGCTCGACGAATTCGCCTGGAATGGCGAAACGGGCACCGGTACGACAACCTTGCCGTCGGGCCCATCGAGCATCCACTCGTCGGCCGGCCCCAATGGGCTCTCGAGACGCAGCAGCGTATGCCGCTTCAGGTCATCCAGATCTTGCGGCGTGCCCCGTTCCTGCAGATAAGCCGGCGACGCGGCCAGCACCGCATACGTCGAGCCGAAGGTTCTGGACATGTAGCCCGAATCGGGAAGCCTCGGCGCCGCCAGCAGCGATACGTCGAAGCCCTCTTCAACGAGATTGGGCATGCGCTGCTCGACCCGCAGCTCGATCGACACATCCGGATTCCCCGCACGCCACGCGACCAGCGCGGCTGTCATGTAACTCTCGGCAAGCCCCGGCATCGAATGGATGCGGATTCTTCCTTGCGGAACCGAAGTCGCACTGCTCGCTTCTGCATTGGCATGATCGATGTCGGCCAGGATCGCCTTGAGCCGCCGGTAGTAGCGCTCTCCTGCATCCGTCATCGCGAGGTGGCGGGTGGTGCGGTGAAGCAGCAGCGTGTTCAGATCCTGCTCCAGCGACGACACCGCGCGCGAGACCTTGCCGGGCGTTGTATTGAGCTCGTTCGCGATCGCCGTGAACGAGCCGCTTTCCACCACTCGTACGAAAATGCGCGCGTTGTGAAGCATCTCTGCCACGATCGTCTCCGGAGATTGAGGCTTGACCCGGCTGCCCGACCCAGTTGCCCGAGTCAGCCGCCCAAGTCAGTTGCCCGACTCAGCTGCCCGATTCACCCGCCTCGCTCATCAGCGCCGGCAGTTCGCCAAGCGAGCGATGCTCGCTGTAGAGCGGCGCAAACTCATATTCGGGCGGCCCATCCGTGCGGTTGATACGCGCCGACCTGAATCCGAACGACGCCGCACCCGCGAGGTCCCAGCTATTGCACGATACGAACACCACCCGCTCCGGCGTCACCTCGAGCCTGTCGCACGCGTACTGATAAACGCGCGGATCCGGCTTGTAGAGCTTCAGGTCGTCCACCGACAGCACCGCATCCATGAACGCCAGCAACCCGCCGGCCTTGAGCGCCGCTCTTACCATCTCGTTGGTACCGTTCGACAGCACCGCGAGCTTAACGCCGGTTGCTTTCAGTCTGGTCAACGCATCCAGCGCGTCGGGGTGCGCGCCCAGTTCGAAATACGATTTGAGCAGCCGGCTGCGCAGCGCTTCGTCCTTGTCGAGCTTGAAGGTGCGCAGCGTGAACAGCAATGCTTCCTCGGTCGCCGTCCAGAAGTCCGCGTAGCGATTCATCAACGCGCGGGTCCAGCTGTATTCCAGTTGGCGGGCTCGCCACAACGCGGCGAACGCGTCGCCTTTCTCTCCGAACGACGACACGTTCTTCGCCACGGCTGCATTCACGTCCAGCAGCGTGCCGTACGCGTCAAAAACGAAAGCTTCAATCTGTTGGGACATTGCGTTTCTCCAGATACCGACGATGTTGAAAAACCATCTTAACCAGTTGAACCGGTTTTTCGCAATGACGCGGTTCGTCTGGAGCCGGATTCAGCAGTGAAAACACTTTTGTATCTGCTGTCGGTAAAGACGGGCGGCCGCGTTTGCACCGCGGTCAGTGCGCGTGATGGCCTTTGCTGTGCTTGCGCATGAACGTGTCGGCTTTGGCGCGGCTTCCGCAACGCTGCATCGAACACCAACGGCGCTGCCCCGCAGGCGACGTGTCGAGAAACAGCATCCGGCAATCGGGTTGATCGCAGGTTTTCACGCGTATTCGAAGCGGTCCCGATACGAGATCGATCGCATCTCGCGCGATCAGGGAAAGCGCCGTTGCCAGTGGATCGTCCGACACCACCGATACGGTGCCCGTGGCGCGGTCGAGTTGCGGCGTGGCGAGCGGATAGCGGGCCGCGTCGTTCGCTACGCTGACCGCACCGGCCGGGAATTCGCCTTGCACCGACCCGGTAACCAGTTCCCAGATCGCCTCGCGCAGCTGCCGCAGGCTGGCCTCTTCGCTTTCCGATAGAACCGGCGCCTGCTGGAAAAGCCCTGCGTGATGCAGCCATCTGCCGCTCGCACCCGTCGTTGCGAGCACGTCCTTGGCGTGAGAAGCGCGGCGTCTGACGGTCGCCGCGAGGTCCAGGCATAGCCGGCCCGAATTGAAACGGAATTCGGATTTGATCGATCGTGTTGCCGCCATACTGCCGCCTCTTTTTGCGTGGGAGCGAAAAACCGATGCTTCCGCCTGGCAGCCAGTATAACCAGTTGAACTGGTTTTTACGGCGGCGCGGCTGCGGCCCATGCTGTGTGGGCGGCTTAGGCCGCGTAGGTTTTCGTATGCGGATACAGCGCCTAAACTACCCGCATCCTGTCCGCGCCCTCCAGCCATGCCCACTCGCGTCACCTCCCGCTCCCGGCCTGCCTCACCGTCCGATGCGCCGGCCAGCGCCGACCTGCCGCAAGACCCGGCGCTGCTGCGCCGCCTGTTGCGCGCCAAAGACCGCATGGATGCCGCTTCACACGAGGCCTGGCCGATCACGCGCCTCGCCGAGGTCAGCGGCGTATCGCCGGCCCATTTCGCGCGCGCGTTCAAGCGCGCCTACGGCATCCCGCCACACCGCTATCTGCTGACGCGGCGCATCGAGCAGGCCAGTACGCTGCTGCGCGACACGCAGTTGAGCATCACCGACATCGCGTTCGCCACCGGCTGGCAAAGTCTCGGCACCTTTGGCCGCATCTTCCGCGATATCACCGGGCGCAACCCCGGTGCGCTGCGTATCGACGCGCGCGCCGAACTGCCGCGCCTCGACTGCGTGCCCGCCTGCGTGCTGAAGGCCGCGCAACGCCCCGATCTGACAAGCGCAGTTTTGGAGAAGCGCCGCCGCCTCGCGAACGATACAGTGCAGCCGGAGCAATCAACCACGGAGGGGTCATGAATCAAGGTATCAGTGTGGTGGGACTGTACGTCGACGACCAGGACGAAGCGCTCAGGTTCTACGTCGACAAGCTTGGCTTTAGTGTGCACACCGACGTACGCAACGGCGCGTACCGGTGGCTCACCGTGCAGCATCCCGACCAGCCGTCGTTCCAGCTGGGCCTGTTCACACCGGGGCCACCGATCCACGATGAAGCGAGCGCGCAAACCCTGCGCGCGATGGTCGCCAAAGGCGCGATGCCGCCGCTCGTGCTGTCCGTGCCCGACTGCCGCGCGAGTTACGCCGCGCTGAAGGCACGCGGCGTGGAGTTCACGCAGGAACCGGTCGAGCGCTACGGCAGCGTCGATGCGGGCTTCCGCGATCCTGCCGGCAATGGCTGGAAGATGATTCAGGCGCCGCGCGGCAGCGCCTGACGCGGCACGGCCCGGTGCGGTTCAGTGGACCGCACGTAACGTATGCGGGCGTTCGGCGTCGCGGTCACGATAAACGCGCGGCGCCGCGCGCATCTACCGAACCGCGGATCATCCGGACCCGCCGCATTTATTTACGCCTGACCCAACAGCGAGCGGATCGCCGGCAGCATCGCCTCCACCGCCGCGCGCCCTTCCGCGATGGCCGGCCCCGCGCGGTGGAAATCGAAAATACCGAGGCCGCCCAGACGCGGCTGGATCAGCACGTCGGCCGGTTCGCCGGCGAGGCGGCTGCGCGTGATGCGCACCTGCATGATGTCGATGCCCTGTGCAACCGAACTGAGCATCGACGGAACCCGCGCGCTCGGCGCGCGCGGCACCCGCACGTCATCGTTCGCGAAGCCGGGCGCCGGCTGCAGCCAGCGCGGCCACGGCTTGCCATTGCGACGCAGCGCGAGCGGCGTGGTGAGCTCCGGCTCCGGCAGCACGCCCGGCTCGAGCGCGGCAGCGGCCTCGAGTTCGCTTGCCTGCGGCTCGTGCGTCGGCAGTTCGACTACCGCGCCGCCGAAGTCGCGGCCGTTCAGGATGTCGTTATTCAGGTCGACGGCGATCACGCAGTCCGCGCGCATGCCGCGCGCCACCGACACCGGCACCGGATTGGCCAGCCCGCCGTCGACCAGCCACACGCCCTCGTGCCACACCGGCGTGAAAATGCCCGGAATCGCAATCGACGCGCGCACCGCGTCGACCACGCTGCCATCCTGCAACCAGCTTTCGCGGCCGGTATCGAGCTCGGTTGCGACTGCGGCAAACGGCATCTTCAACTCGTCGATCTTGCAACCGTTGAAGCGCTCGGCAAACAGCTGGATCACCTTCTTGCCGCCGAACAGGCCGCCCGAAAAACGCAGATCGAGCAGCCGCACCACCGACTGCCAGGTGAGCCGCATCACCCACTCCTCGAGCCAGTCGAGATCGCCGTTCGCATAGACCGCGCCGACCAGCGCGCCGATCGACGTACCGCATACGAGGTCGGGCTTGATGCCGGCATCGTGCAGCGCGCGGATCGCGCCGATATGCGCCCAGCCGCGCGCGGCCCCGCCGCCCAGCACGAGACCGATTCTTTTGTAGCGACGCCGCTGCCCCACGTTGCGCACCCCTCGTTGTGTTATTGCCGGTTCAATGCGGTTGTTAATGCGATTGTTAATGCGACGATTCAATGCGATGGTTCAATGCCCGCGCATCACATCCGAACGCGACATCGTATAGACCTTCCGATGCGCGTCGAAATGCACGTTGAAATAGCCTTCTTCGGTCACGCCGCCCTCGCGCCATTTCCAGCTCCACACGGTCTCGGGCTTCAGCGGATAGACGGCGACCTGCGCCGGCTTGCCGAGCAGACGGCGCACTTCATCGTCGCTCATGCCGATGCGCACTTTCGCGAAGTTCGCCGCGGTCAGCACCTGCGTGACCGATACGAGGAGCCCATCCGGGCCGACATCGACGAAATACGTGTTGAGGCCGTCCGGGCCGCGCGGATATTCGAAACGCTTCGAACCATCGGTGAAGGTGCGCTCGGTTTCCGGCTTGCCCATCTGGCTGCGGATCTGCGCTTCGGTGGTGACGCCCGGCGTGAGGTTTTTCAGCAGCAGCACGTCAGGCTTCACTGCATTGAAGAATTCCTTGAGCTTTTGCACGGCGAGTTGGGTTTGCTGGTCGTCACAGCCAGTAAGCGCAAACGATGCGCCGAGCATGGCCGCGATGAGCACGGTAGAGCGGAAGGTCATCGGCAGGTCGGTAAAGGACATCCGGCGATCAGGAATCGATGACGTGACAGGATACCGCACGCGCAACGCGACGCGCGCTTCGAACCGTAAGTGTTTGTGAAAGCAGTAAGCGCGAATGCAATGCAATGCGGATGCGCCGCCAGCGGAGGCTCGCGCGAAGGATGGAAAGCAGATTGAAACCTTTGTGCGAAGACGAGGCCGGGGGGTTTGCCCGGGCGTAGCGGGTCGGGCCACGCCTCGCCTATCGACGCGCGCCAGCCGCTGATGCGCTGCGGCCGGAGACACCGTGTCCCCGGCCGTCGCGCTTACCCGCTATGTTGGCCGCCAAAGCGCGGCCGCTGGCCCCTCGTCTATGCTCGTTGCTGCTACCCTGAGGCAGTCAATCTAACGTTGCGGAGACAAATGCGCGAGAGCGCGTTTACACCGAATCGGCTGATGAATCTGCGGCGACCGTCGCACGCCGCGCGGCGCGCGATTCGAAGGCGCGTCACACGCGCCCGGCTGAGCCGGCCGGCCCGGTCGCCCGGGGGTACTTTGCGTAGCCGACCTACGCGTAACGACTGCAGGCCGGCCGGCGTCGGAGTTGCTGGAAGGCTGCCGTCATGGATACGGCACCGAGGTCAGATTAGCGCCGCGCTGCTGCGCAATCTGTACGAAGGCCCACGCTGTGGCGGGCCTTCGTTTCGTTGCCGCAGGTGTGTCTAGTCTTCGGGCAGGTTATCGGCGGCGCAGAGGTTCATTGACTTCAAGGGGACGGCGCCGGGCAGGTTCTCTCGCGCAATCAGGGAGAACGCTTTCCAGTCGGGTTCGTTGACGTATACGACTCCGCCTTTGCACCGCATCTGGGCCAGTCTTGGCTGCGTGTCGCACCAGGCGCCATCGATGACGCAGCGTTGCCATTGCGGGATGACGCTAGTGGGCCGCACCGCGCCGCTTTCGGGTTTGGCGTAGGCTTTTACGTCGCGAGTCGCGATCGCCATGTACATGAAGTCGAAGTCGGCGGAAACCGGCGCCGCGGCCTGCGCGTCGCGATAGCGGGCACGCAACTCGAAGACGTAGTGGGCGCTTGCCGTAAGGATGGCGATCGCGGCCAATGCCGCCGACACCGCAAACGTACGAAGCAGAGCACCGCCTGCGCTACGCGTAAAAGCGTAGCCGAGCAGCGGAAACGCGAAAGTACAACCGGTTGCCGACAAGAACATGACAGCGAAAGAGCGATTTTCGCAGTCGTATCCGCATTGCGGCATGAAGGCGAGCAGGATAGCGGCGACTGCAATCCCGGTAGCGAAACCCGATAAACAGAACAGAATGAGCGACGCAAGAAACGGCCGGTACGCGAATGATCTCAAGGCCACACCAACGCATAGAAACACGCATAGAAAACCACAGTTCCCAAGACAAGCAACGCAACCGGCCGAACATGGGATGAAGTCACGCTAGTCGCCTTCCAACCAACTATCGGCCAAACAAGGCTCGGCGCCACGATGAACGCGACGATAGCCACATAGCCAGCTGCCGACACATCGCAATGCTCGATGTCCCAGCAATCGTGCCAACGCGTGCCGATCAGCGGCCATGAAAACCGTTGTGATAATCCGCTCATCGCCAAAGCGGACTGCCACGACAGAAGAACACCCATGCAAAAGTAGACAACCGATCGGGCTGCGCGCTTCACCTGATTTCCCAGAAAAGGATTTGTTTCGACCACGAGATCCGAGTACCAAGCGGAAGATCGCCTTCGACGATCGCGTAATAGATGCCCATGATTTCGTCTCCCTTAGTCCGGTCGTGGCCAGTTGAAATCTCGGCGCAAGCAGGCCACGCAAGGAATCAGACCAGGACTAAAAAAGGGAACGAATAATGCGAATCGCATGAATCTGCGTACCCGCTTCGACATTCGATACGCGATGTCCAGGAAGTCGAATCATCCGGACGGGCAGTCGAATGTCGCGCCGGCTATCCGCGCGTCCGCGCCAGCGGCTACCGCCCCCCGCAACACCCTGCTACGCGCATGGGCATCGCGCAGCCTTCAGCGAGAATGGGTGCGCTTTGGCACAATCCGCTTTCGCCCACGCCGCCGCGCCCGCCATGATCCCCTTTTCCGTACTCGACCTTTCGCCGATCAACGCCGGTGCAACTGCCGCGCACGCGTTCCGCAACACGCTCGACCTCGCGCAGCATGCGGAGCGCTGGGGCTACCACCGCTTCTGGCTCGCCGAGCATCACAACATGACGGGTATCGCGAGCGCCGCAACCTCGGTGGTGATCGGCCACGTGGCGGGCGGCACCCAAACCATCCGGGTCGGCTCTGGCGGCGTGATGCTGCCCAATCACGCGCCGCTGGTGATCGCCGAGCAGTTCGGCACGCTGGCGTCGCTGTATCCGGGACGCATCGACCTCGGTCTCGGCCGCGCGCCGGGCAGCGATCAGACCACCGCCCGCGCGTTGCGCCGCGACCTGCAAGGCAGCGCCGATTCGTTTCCTGACGACGTGGTCGAGCTGCAGCGTTATTTCGCTGAGCCGGTGGCCGGCCGGCGCGTGCGCGCGGTGCCGGGAGCAGGCCTGAACGTGCCGCTATGGCTGCTAGGCTCGAGCCTGTTCAGCGCGCAGTTGGCCGCGGCGCTCGGCCTGCCGTTCGCGTTCGCGTCGCACTTCGCGCCCGATCACATGATGACCGCGCTGCAGCTGTACCGTGCGCAATTCCGGCCGTCCGCGCAGCTCGCGAAGCCCTATGCGATGGTCGGCGTGAACCTGTTCGCGGCCGACACCACCGCAGCGGCGCAGTTGTTGTTCACGTCGTTGCAGCAGCAGTTCATCAACCTGCGGCGCGGCACGCCGGGCCAGTTGCAGCCGCCGGTCGAGCGACTCGCCGCGACCGATTTCGAGCTGGCGAGCGTCGAGCATTCGCTGGCGTATTCGGTGGTCGGCGACCGTGCGACGGTGCGCGACAACCTCCAATCGATCATCGAGCAGACCGGCGCGGACGAGTTGATGCTGACCGCGCAGATCTACGATCACGCGGCACGGCTCAAATCGTTTGAAATCGCCGCGCAGGTGCGCGAGGAACTCGGCGCGTAGAAGTAGAACTTGCGTCAGCGCGTGCCGGAACCTGCTGGCCTTGCGCTGACGCCCGCTCGCACCGCTGCGTACTCATCAGACGAGCGCGGGCGTGGCCGGCAGCGCGCCCCGGCCAACGTGGTACAGCGAGACGCAGCAGCCGACGCGTACGGCGCGCCTCACAGCTGAACCCGCCACGCACACGCACCGCTCAACACGCGTCAGCCGACGCCCGCCCCAACCGCTATTGCGCGGGCTGCAGCGCCGCCATCCCCTCTAACAGCGCCTTGTGAAACGCCTGCGGGTCCTGCAGCTGCGGCGAATGCCCAAGCGCCGCGAATTCGACCAGCGTCGCATGCGGTATCGCGCGCGCCGCCGCCTTGCCCAATTCCGGATAGTGGCCCAGTTGCGCGCGCACTTCCGGCGGCGCCGTATCCTTGCCGATGGCCGTGTTGTCCTTGTCGCCGATCATCAGCAGCGTTGGCATCTTCAGCAGATCGAGCTCATAGACCACCGGCTGCGTATAGATCATGTCGTACAGCAGCGCGGAATCCCATGCGACCTGCTGCTTGCCCGGCCCGCGATACATGCCGGCCAGCATCTGCACCCACGGCTCGTACGACGCGCGCCATTCGCCCGCGTAGTAGGTCGCCTGTTCATAGCGGCGGATGCGGTCCGCGCTGGACTGCAATTCGCGCTCGTACCACTGGTCGACCGATAGCGACGGCACGCCCTTCGCCTTCCAGTCTTCGAGGCCGATCGGATCGACCAGCACCAGTTGCTCGGTGCCCTGCGGATACATCAGCGCATAGCGGATCGCCAGCATGCCGCCGGTCGAATGGCCGATCATCGTCGCGCGTCGAATGCCGAGCGATTCGAGCAGCGCGTGCGTGTTGCGCGCGAGTTGCTGGAACGTGAACTGGTAATGCTCGGGCTTGCTCGACTTGCAAAAGCCGATCTGGTCCGGCGCAATCACGCGGTAGCCGGCATCGGACAGACGCCGGATCGTCTCGACCCATGTCGCGCCGCAAAAATTCTTGCCGTGCAGCAACACGGCCGTGCGGCCGTTCGGATGGGCCGGCGCGACATCCATGTAGGCCATGTGCAGCGGCTCGCGCTGCGACGTGAAGGTGTATTGCTGCACCGGGAACGGATAGTCGAAACCTTGCAGTTCCGGGCCGTAAGCGGGGCCATCGTTGCCGGTGGCAGCGGGTGCGGCAGGTGCAGCCGCTGCCGCCGGGGCGCTTTCGGCCGCAGCAACACGCGACAGCGGCACAACCATAAGAGCGGACGAAACCAGCAACGACGAGAGGGCGAACAACGTAGGGCGGCGCAGATTCATGGTCTTGGTTTAAGTGGACGACTGGGCGGCACCGCACGCGGCAGCGCTTACCCGGCTTGAACGGATGCTAATCGGAGCGGATGATTCTAGCTGGCACAGATTGCAATTGCTGACAGGCACGCATGCCGGGACCGGACGAGTGCGGCGGGCGGCCTGCGATGTGCGACGCCCGGCGTGCGACGCTACGTACAGCGTCAGCGCATGCCGTGCGGGCGCGGCACGCGCCTTGCAACAGCGGCCTTGCGGCATGACAGGCAACGCGTATCGGATTCCGTAACAGCGTGAACCGACTCATCGCACCCGGGCTCGCGTTGCCTGATGTGTTGCCCGCCAGATCGTCCGCGATGTCGCCCGCTGTGCCGCCTTACCGCTTGCCCCGTCGTATTGCCGATTGCGCCGCGTCGGCACATGGTAGAGACTTGCCGTTAGCGCGGCACGCAGGCAATCAGAGCATCAATACGCGCGCCTGCGCCCGTCATACCGATAGAACCACGCAAAAAACCGCGCAAAAATCACAATAAACAACAGACAGCACCTTGCAGCACGCTCGCTTGTCCGTCCGGGGCCCACCAATAAAGGAGACGCACATGGATACGCCGGCAAGCCTCAACGATCTGCAGCACACCACCCTCGCCATCGTGCTCGCGGGTGGCCGCGGCACCCGGCTCGGGCCGCTGACCAACAAACGCGTGAAACCGGCCGTGCATTTCGGCGGCAAATACCGGATTGTCGATTTCGCACTGTCCAACTGCCTGAACTCAGGCATCCGCCGCATCGCGGTGGTCACGCAGTACAAGGCGCATTCGCTGCTGCGCCACGTGCAACGCGGCTGGGGTTTCCTGCGCGGCGAGTTCAACGAGTTCATCGACCTGTGGCCCGCGCAACAACGCGTGGAAGGCGCGCACTGGTACCGCGGCACCGCCGACGCGGTGTTCCAGAATCTCGACATCATCCGCTCGATCAGGCCGAAGTACATCGTCGTGCTGGCGGGCGACCACATCTACAAGATGGACTACACGCGGATGGTGATGGATCACATCGAGAGCCGCGCCGACTGCACGGTGGGCTGTATCGAGGTGCCGCGCATGGATGCGGTGGCGTTCGGCGTGATGGCGGTCGACGAGGCGCGGCGCGTGACCGGCTTCGTCGAGAAACCGGCCGACCCGCCGGCGATGCCGGGCCGCCCGGACATCGCGCTCGCCAGCATGGGCATCTACGTGTTCAACGCCGAGTACCTGTACTCGCTGCTCGAACAGAACATCACCAGCGAGGCGACCGATCACGACTTCGGCAAGGACATCCTGCCGCGCGTCGTTACGTCGGGCCATGCGATCGCGCATCCGTTCAGCATGTCGTGCGTGTCGTCGGACCCGAGCGTCGAGCCTTACTGGCGCGACGTCGGCACAATCGACGCGTACTGGGCAGCCAATCTCGACCTCGCGTCGACGATTCCGACGCTCGACCTGTACGACCGCAACTGGCCGATCTGGACGCATCTCGAGCAGTTGCCGCCGGCCAAGTTCGTACGCGACCTGAACGGCTTGCAGGGCTCATCCACCAACCTGATCGTTTGCGCCGGCTGCGTGATCTCAGGCTCGCAGATTTCGCGCTCGGTGTTGTCGACCAATGTGCTCGTGAATTCTTTCTGTAACATCAATGAGGCAGTCTTGTTGCCGCAGGTGACGATCGGCGCGAGCTGCCGGCTGCGCAAGGTGGTGATCGACCGCGGCTGCACGATACCGGACGGCACGGTGATCGGCGAAGACCCGACGCGCGACGCCGAGCGCTTCTACCGTACCGAGAGCGGCGTGGTGCTGGTCACCGCCGAGGCGCTCAATCGCCAGGCCGCGCACGCGGGGTGACCGCACCGTGCGGGGCGCGGCGGCGCTGCAGAGCGCCGCTGCACCACGACGTCGCTCTGCAGCAGGCCGAACCGCGCATGCAAGGTGAATGAGCCGCGCGAGCGGTTTAGAGGCCGAATGCTTCAGCCGAATGAATGGACCACGCAAGTCGTGTAGAAGCCGACGGCTTCAGCATCACCAGAAGCAAACGGCGGCAAACGTCCGCTCCGCACCCTGCGCGACAGAATCACCCGCAGCAATCACAATGGCATGCGTACCGCTGCCGCCCGCCGCGCCGCGCGCGCCGCAGGCCGGCCTCCCGCTGACGCGTCACCGACCTTCGAGGACTCACGCCTATGACGATCCGCGCGCTGCACGTCGCAAGCGAGCTGTTTCCCCTTCTGAAGACGGGCGGCCTCGCCGACGTCACCGGCGCGCTGCCGCCGGCGCTGATCGAGCGCGGCGCCGACGTACGCGCGCTGGTGCCGGGCTTCCCGCAGGTACTCGCGGGCCTCGGCGAACTGCGTCCGATCGCGCAGCTTGCGCACCCGTTCGGTGCGCCGCAGGCGACGCTCGAACAGGGCACCCTGGCCGCCAATGGCCTGATCGTCTACGTGGTGCGCGCAGACGGTTTATACGACCGCCCGGGCAACCCTTACCTCGACGCACAGCACGTGCCGTACGGCGACAACGCGCAGCGCTTCGCGCTGCTCGGCTGGACCGCCGCGCAGCTTGCACAGCATGTGGATCCGGCCTGGGCGCCACAGATCGTGCACGCGCACGACTGGCACGCGGGCCTCGCGCCCGCCTACCTGAAGGCCGCTGAACGCGCGCAGCAGCGTGCGCTCGCGCGCAGCGTCTTCACGGTGCACAACCTCGCGTACCAAGGCGTGTTTCCCGCGCAGCAGTTCGGCATGCTGGGCCTGCCGCCGGATTTCTTCGACGTCCACGGCATCGAGTTCTACGGGCAGCTGTCGTTCCTGAAGGCAGGCCTGTTCTACGCGGACCGGCTCACCACGGTCAGCCCCACCTACGCGCGCGAAATCCAGACGCTCGCGCAGGGCGGCGGTCTCGACGGCCTGCTGCGGCAGCGCACGCACGATCTGTCGGGCATCCTGAACGGCGTCGACTATGCGGTGTGGAAGCCGTCCACCGACACGCTGCTGCCGGCCCGCTATACCGATACGCGCTTCACCGGCAAGCGCACCTGCAAGACCTCGCTGCAGGCGCGCTATAACCTGCCGCAAAAAAGCGATGTGCTGCTGTTCGGCGTGGTGAGCCGGCTCACCGAGCAGAAAGGCCTCGACCTGCTGCTCGCCGCGCTGCCCGAAATCGTGCGGCGCGGCGGCCAGCTGATCGTGTTCGGCACCGGCGACCCGGCGCTCGAAACCGGCCTGCAGCGTGCCGCGCAAGCGCACCCGGAAGCGGTCGCGGTCGAGCTCGGCTTCGACGAAACGCTGGCGCACGCGATCATCGCCGGCAGCGACGTGATCGCGGTGCCGTCGCGCTTCGAGCCATGCGGTCTCACGCAGATGTACGCGCTCGCGTATGGCTCGTTGCCGCTGGTGCACCGGGTCGGCGGGCTGGCGGATACGGTGGTCGACGCGTCGCTCGAAAATCTTGCCGACGACAGCGCGACCGGCTTCGTGTTCGAGCGTTTCGAACCCGATGCGCTGGCCGCGGCGATCCGCCGTGCGTTCGCACTGTATGCGCGGCGCAGCGAATGGAAGGCGACCCAGCAGCGCGGCATGCGCCAGGATTTCGGCTGGGGCGCGTCGGCGGAACGCTATCTGGCGCTGTACCGCGAACTGGTGTGACAGAAACGGCGGCGCGCGCGCCGATGCGCGCGGGCAATGCATGCGTGCGGCGGCGCGATCGCTCGACGGTTTGCAAGTCAGCGCAGCGCGGCTAGCACGGCTTGCCCATCGCGTCGCAACCACACCGCGCCACGCGCCGCGCATAGCCGCTGACGCATCGGCGCCACAATGCCCACGCCGCGCCGATGACAGCGATATTGCGCGCCGCAAAATCTCATGTATTGTTCACCACAGCAGCCCGCCGCCTGCGCTACGCGGCCCGCCCAGTTGCCCGCCTTGCTGTCCGCTTCACCGACCACGCGAGCCGAAGCGGACCGGAGCGCGCCGCGCATCGGCATCGAGCGGGTTTGACCGGTCATTCCAACTAGAAACACGGGCCCCGCGCCTCGCAAAAACCGTCATGAAAAACGTCCTGAGTATCCAGTCGCATGTCGTCTTCGGGCATGCGGGCAACAGCGCCGCGGAATTTCCGATCCGCCGGCTCGGTGTCAACGTCTGGCCGCTCAATACCGTGCAGTTCTCCAACCACACGCAGTACGGCCACTGGGCCGGCAGCGCGATCGATGCGACGCAGATGCAGGAACTCGTCGAAGGGATCGGCGCGATCGGCATGCTGTCGCGCTGCGACGCCGTGCTGTCCGGCTATCTCGGCACGCCCGAGCAAGCCCAGGCGGTGATCGAGATCGTGCGCGCGGTGAAGGCGGTCAACCCGCACGCGCGCTACTTCTGCGACCCGGTGATGGGCGCCGCGTCCGGCTGCCGCGTCGAGCCGGGCATCCAGGAATTTCTGGTCAAGTCGATGCCGGCCGTGGCCGATGCGATGATGCCCAATCACAGCGAGCTGCAGCGGCTGGTCGGCCGCACCATCGAAACCGTCGAGGAAGCAGTGATCGCCTGCCGCGAGCTGATCCAGCGTGGGCCGAAGCTGGTGCTGGTCAAGCATCTGCTCGACCGCAACAGCAAGGCTGACCGCTTCAACATGCTGGTGGTCACCGAGCGCGAAGGCTGGGTCGGCCAGCGCCCGCTCTATCCGTTTGCGCGGCAGCCGGTCGGTGTCGGCGATCTGACCAGTGCGGTGTTCGTCGCGCGCACGCTGCTCGGCGACTCGTTGCGTGCCGCCTTCGAGCACACGCTTGCAGCGGTCAACGGCGTGATGCGCGCGACGTGGGATGCGGGGCGCTACGAGCTCGAACTGGTCGCCGCGCAAAACGATATCGCGCACCCACGCGAGTGGTTCGACGCGTGGGTGGTCGAATCCGCCTGAGGCTGGCGCGCGCCGCCCTGCCCGGGCTTACTGGTCGCCGAGAAAATGCAGCACCGCGAAGTTGAACTGCGCCGGATCCTGCAGAAACGCAAAGTGGCTGGTATTGGGCAGGATCATCAGCCCCGCGCCCGGAATCGTCGCCGCGATGTACTCGGTGTGCGCGCGTTTGATCGCTTCGTCGTGGTCGCCGTCGAGCACCAGCACCGGCGTTTTGATTGCCTGTAGCTGCGCGTCGGTCCAGTTCGGCTGCGACGCCCACATCTTGCTGATCTGCTCGACGAACCCGTCGTAGTCGTTCGGCGTCGCCGACAGGCGCCGGTATTCGTCGCCGGCGCGCTGGATAAACGCGGCGAAGGTCGGGTTCTTCTCGACACCTTCGGTCACGCCGTCGGTCTTCGTATTGGCAGCGAACGCCACCACCTTGTTCAAGCGCTCGGGGTGGCGGATCGCCAGATCCAGCCCGAGAATCGCGCCGTCGCTCCAGCCCACCACGTCGGTCTTCTGGATTTTCAGCTTGTCCATCAACGCGACCACGTCGTCGGCCATCAGGTCGTAGCCATACGGCCGCGCATCGCGCGTGCTGCGCCCGTGGCCGCGGCTATCTACCAGCACCACCTTGTGGTGCTTCATCAACGCCTTGACCTGATAGCCGAAGTAATCCGAATTCGACAGGCCGCCGTGCAGCAGGATCACCGGCGAGCCCTGGCCGATGGTCGCGTAGTACAGGCGAATTCCGTTGACCTCGGCCATGCCGTGCTGTTCGCCGGCTACCGGTGCGGGCGTCGGCGGCAGGGTCTGCCAGCGTGGTTCGGCATAGACATGTTGCACGGTGACTGCCGCCAGCGCGGCGATGACGAAGCGCTGTGCACGACGCGGCCAGCACGCGGTCGATTGTTTGAACATATGAACCGTCTCCCAAACTGTGAAAGGAATCCAGCATTACAAAATACCAACATTGATGATTACAAATGCAGCACACATAACAGGCCAGCCCCGCGCAATATTCCGCGTCACCCGGCCAGCGCCCGCGAGGCGTCCTATAATGCGTGCCGCGCGTTTTGCGCTCTGCCAATCAATCCTTTCTGCCCTACGCAGACAAGCCAGTGAGGTTCCGATGGACGGCTACATCCGCAGCGAAGACGAAGAACGTTTCGAAGAATTGTGCATCTCCGTCGATGCCGACGAGACGCACGAACAGGAAGCGATCGAATTCTTCGAAACGCACGTAACCGAGGCGAGCTTCGACGCCGCGCAATGGCTCGACATCGCGCTGTACTACTCGCCTGCGGTCGCGCGCGGCATCATCGACATGGTCACGCCGGACGACAAGGCGCGCAGCACCATTGCCGAAGTGATCGCCGGCAATCTCGACATCTCGTACGGCGAAGACGACTGCCGCCAGTTCGCGGAAACGCTGCAGTTCGCGATGGCCAACGGCGTGCCGGTCGATCTCGACATCGTGCTCGACGGCTGCCACAGCGCGATCGACGACCTCGACACGTGGGCCGACGACGAGACCAAGGCGCCGCTGCTGCAGTTTCGCGACGAAGTGCTGCGACTGCAAGGCGAGCAATAGCCAACTGCGGCCAACTGCGGCCAACCGCGGCCAACCGTGACGCGCCGCGGCCCACCGCCGCCCACGCCGGATTTCTTTTGACTTATTTCTGTCCACCCGCGCGTGTTGGGCCCACGACAGCGTTTTTTCACACAACTTTTAAGCAAAACGGCATGGCAAGCATTCTGTAGGACAAATATCACGTGGCATTCATCGACCCTGCTTAAGGTCCAGTCCCAGCGTTGAGCATAAGTTTCCTCACCCCTCTGGGAGTTTTGAATGTTGCGTGCTACCCCCCTGGCATCACGCCTGAAAGCCGTTGCCGCCGCCGCCCTGTTCAGCCTCGCATCGATCGGCGCCCATGCCGGCGTGCAAAACCCGACCACGCAAATCACGCAAAGCGGCTACCAGTCGCTGTATCTCGGCGTCGATTCCGAATCGGCCACCGTGCCGTCCAACCCGGCCACCGCCGGCGGCGCACCGACCGTGAGCCGCGCGTACGTGATGCGTATCGACCTGTGGGCACCGGGCGTCTCGCTCGAAGTGACCGGCCACAGCGGCCCGTTGATGACGACCGCCGAAACGATTTCGCAATTCGCCGCGCGCACCGGCGTGCGTGCCGCGATCAACGCGAACTTCTTCGCGCCGTGCTGCAACGCGACCGCGGAACCGAAGACGGTGATCGGCCTGCTGGTGTCGCATGGCCAGGTGATCAGCCCGCTGACCAGCGACCCGACGCAAAGCGAAGCCGTGCTCGCGGTCACGCGCACCAAGCGCGCGTATATCCGCAACGCGACGCAAATCTCGCCGCAAGACCTGAAGCTGATCGATTCCGCCGTGTCCGGCTCGGCGATCCTGGTGCAGAACGGCCAGGACATCAGCGCGCAAAGCCCGAACGAAGGCGACCCGCTGAATCCGAACCCGCGTACGCTCGCCGGCCTGTCGCATGACGGCCGCTTCCTGTACTTCGTCGTGATCGACGGCCGCGTGACGGGCTACTCGGCCGGCACGACCAACGCGCAATCCGCCCAGCTGATGCTGGCAATCGGCGCGACCGACGCGATCAACCTCGACGGCGGCGGCTCGACCGAGCTGGTGCGCGCCGACCAGATCGGCACGCCGTTTATCGTCAACACGCCGAGCGGCGGCGCCGAGCGCTTCGACGCGTCGGCCATCGGCGTGCACGCGCTGAAGCTGCCGCTGTCGGGTTCGGGCTTCCCGTTCTAAGCTCAGCCCAGTGCAGTGAGACGGGATGCGCGTCGGCGTGCATCCCGTCGCATCCCGTGAAGCGGGTCCGCGCACCACGCACCACGCACGAGGCGCTTCAAGCCTGCTGGCTCGACGTGCAGACCGTATCGCGAGCCGCGCTACCGCCTTGCTCGTCGAGCCCATACACCGATGCTTCGCGCGGCGTGACGCCATAGCGCTCCTTGAACACCCGGCTGAAGTGCGCAGGCGTAGAGAATCCGCAACGAAACGCGATTTCGCGAATCTGCGGGATGCTCGTACCGCCACGCTGCAGCAGCTCCGCTGCCAGCTCGAGCCGGCGCTGCCACACGTAGCGCATCAGCGATTCGCCATCCGCGCGAAACAGCCGGCTGAGATGCGCATCCGACACGCACACCGCATCGGCGATCAACGGTGCGGTCAGATCCGGATTGCGCAGGTTCTGGCCGATAAAGCGCTTGGCGCGAAACAGCGTCGCTTCGCCGCTGCGCGAGCGGGCCAACGCCACCGGGTCGTCGAGCAGCAGATCGATCAGGTCGAGCAGCTGCGCGCCCTGGCGAGACCGCAGGGTTTCGCTGGTATCGCCGTTTTGCGCCGCGATCGCAGCCATCATTGCGCCGACCGCGCGCACGTCCGGCGCAGCCGGGTCCGGCGCCACGAAGCGCCGCAGCAGGTCGTCGCTATAGCCGCGCTGCTTCAGGCTATGCCGCGCAAAGCGCAGCGCCACCATATGCGTGGGCTCGGCGAACGACTGCCGGTAAGGCCGCGCCGAATCGATCAGCACCAGTGAACCAGGCCCGAAGCGCTGTCCGCGCCCATCCTGTTCGACGTCCATCGTACCGGCCACGATCAGCTTGATAAACAGCCACGCGTCGGCTTCGTCGCGCATCGGCAGCGCCGACCAATGCGCAAAACGCCCATCGAGCAGTTGCGGCTCGCCGAGACTCCATGTGCGCATCGAGGAGCCGACCCACTGGCCCGGCGCGAATTCGCAGGTCAGCCTGAACAGGTTGGCGGCGTGATGCCGCCACACATCCTTGCCGTGAGCCGAACCGTTGGTCTCCAGCTGGAAGTAGTCGCAATTGCCTGTCATGGAGAGTGTGTGGGATCGGTGGCTGTGAGTTTCTAAACAGTCCAGACGAGCCGGTTATTCCGTTACCCCGTGTTTGCTCCGCCGCATTCCGGCACTGCGAAGCAGCCGCGCCGCAGCTGTGTCAGCCAATCGAAATGCACGAACCAGTCATCGCGCGTGCAGGCCCCGGAAAACTGCCGCATCCCGCCGCTCCCTACGATTGAGCCATGCATGGAACCGCTTGCCGCAGCCCCTTGCGGGCCGCGCGACAGGCGCTCTGCATACCTACCTTTCTGGATATGGAGCACCTCGCAATGAACGCCTTTCAGACGCATTTCTGGAGCCCCGAAACGCATCCCGCGATCGAGCAGATCCTGAAACCGCTGCGCATCGTCCGCGGCGACGGCTGCTATCTGTACGACGACGCCGGCAACGAACTGGTCGACGGTTCGTCCGGCCTGTGGAACGTCGCGGTCGGACACAACCGCCGCGAGATCAAGCAGGCGATCGTGCAGCAGCTCGACGAACTCGAATATTCGACGATCTTCGGCAGCGCGATATCGCATCCGCGCGCCGAAGAACTCGCGCAACGCCTGATCGAGATGCTCGAGCCCGAGCAGATGCGCCGGGTGTTTTTCAGCCTCGGCGGCTCCGACGCAGTCGAAACCGCGCTGAAGCTCGCGCGCCAGTACTGGAAAGTCGAAGGCCAGCCTGAGCGCACCAAGTTCATCTCGCTGAAGAATTCCTATCACGGCACGCATTTCGGCTCGGCCGCCGTCAACGGCTTCATGCACTTCCGGCGCAACTACGAACCCAATCTGCCCGGCTGCTTTCACGTCGAAGCGCCATGGCTGTATCGCAATCCGTTCACGCAGGATCCCGAAGAACTGGGGCAGATCTGCGCGACGCTGCTCGAGCGCGAAATCCTGTTTCAGGGCGCCGACACGGTGGCGGCGTTTATCGCCGAACCGGTGCTGGGCGCGGGCGGCGTGATCGTGCCGCCGGCCAACTATTGGCCGCTCGTGCGCGAGATCTGCGACCGGCACGGCGTGCTGCTGATCGCCGACGAAGTGGTGACCGGGTTCGGTCGCACCGGCACGCTGTTCGGCAGTCGCGGCTGGGGCGTGAAACCCGACATCATGTGCTTTGCGAAAGGCATCACATCGGGCTATGCGCCGCTTGGCGCGACTACCGTCAACGAGCGCATCGAGCGGGCCTTTCTGAACAACGGCAATTTCACCGGCGCCATCATGCACGGCTACACCAACTCCGGGCATCCGGTCAGCTGTGCGGCGGCGCTCGCGACGCTCGATATCGTGACCGGCGAAAGCCTGGCGGCAAACGCAGCCGCTCAGGGCGAGTATCTGCTGCGCGCGATGCAGCCGCTCGCCGAACGCTTCCCGCAGGTCGGCGACGTGCGCGGCAAGGGGCTGCTGGTCGCCGCGGATCTGGTGTACGACAAGTCGAGCCGCGCCGGCGTCGACATGATGTCCGGCTACGCGGAAACGATCTGCAATGTCGCGCGCGAACACGGCGCGCTGCTGCGGCCGATGGGGTCGATCATCGTGGCCGCGCCGCCGCTGGTGGCACGACGCGAGCATCTGGACAAGATCGTTGACGCGCTGGCCGCAGGGCTGGCGGCGGTACCGCCCGCGCAAGCCTGACGCCCACAGGGCCACCGCACGCGCAGCGCGCGTCGCGGCCGGTCCTGCCTGCTCGCCAGCCCGCCTGCGCCGGGCTGTGCCGAAATCCGCATCCGCGATGCCGCGATCTGCCAAGACGGCCTCAAATTGGCTTTCTATAGTCGCGCCAGATTTGTTGTGCATACCGCAACACGGCTGCCCGCAACCTGCCCGCGCGCGGCATGACGGTCTGCACCGCGGCATACACCGCGCGCCTCTCCAGTGCGCGTTTTCCAGCATTGCCAATACGCGCCGCACGCGCCGTAATCGGGTGCAGCAGCGCTGCGCGCATCGTCCGCACAACGGACGATGCGCGCACCACCAAAGGCTTTCCGTTACCCGTCGTACCGACCCAAGGAGAGACCATGAGCCTGAGCCTGTGCAACACACTAAAGCCCTTTGCGGTACTGCTCGGCGCGCTGTTCGCGCTGGCCCCGGCGGCAGCCTTTGCCGACGACCTGCAGGTGAAAATCGGCTTCGCCGGCCCGCTGACCGGGCCCAATGCCGGCTACGGCAAGGACCTGCAGAACGGCGTGCAACTCGCGATCGACGAAGCCAACGCGCAGAAGCTCAAGATCGGCGACAAGGTTGCGCGCTTCGTGCTGGTGTCCGAAGACGATCAGGCCGATCCGCGCATCGGCGTGCAGGCCGCGCAGAAACTGGTCGACCAGAACGTGTCGGCGATCGTCGGCCACTTCAACTCGGGCACCACGATTCCAGCTTCGCAGGTCTACGAAACGGCCGGCATCCCGATGATCGACCCGGCGGCGACCAATCCGATCATTACGAACCGCGGCTTTGCGAACGCCTTCATGGTGATCTCCACCGACGCGCAAAACGCCGGCAATGCCGGCACCTACGCGGTGAAGACGACCAAGGCCAAACGCATCGCGATCATCGACGACCGCACCGCGTTCGGTCAGGGCGAAGCGGACGAGTTCGAAAAGGCGGTGAAGGCCGCCGGTGGCACCATCGTCGCGCGCGAATACACCGACAACAAGACGATGGACTTCAGCACGCAGCTAACCAAGATCAAGTCGGAGAACGCGGACCTGATTTTCTTCGGCGGGCTCGATACGCAGGCCGCCGCGATCGCGAAGAAGATGAAGCAGCTGAATATGAGCGCGCAGTTGCTGGGTGGCGGGGGCGTCGAAGATCCGGAGTTCGTCAAGCTGGCCGGCGACGCGGCCGAAGGCGCGATGGCGTGGGAATACGGCCGGCCGCTCGCGCAACTGCCGGGCGGCAAGGACTTCTCGCAGAAGTTCAAGAAGCGCTTCGGCGAGGACATCCTGTCGTACGCGCCGTTCGGCTATGACGGCGCATGGGCCGCGATCAAGGCGATGCAGGCCGCGAAGTCGACCGCGCCGGCCGACTATCGGCCGATGCTGAAGAACATCAATTTCGAAGGCGTGACCGGCACGATCTCGTTCGATGCCACCGGCGCGCTGAAGAGCGGCGCGTCGACGCTTTATCAGGTGAAGAATGGCGTGTGGGTGCCGGTGGTGACGAAGAGCGGCACGTAGCGTGCGGATTAGTGCTGGCGGCGCGGGCGATCGATCGGGCGACGGCCTGATTGCAATGGCACGATTGCGTGCGCCGGCTTGCGGTTTTCTCAGTCTGCCGCGTTGCGCGCGGGGCCACCACCACCGCTTCGCGCCACCGCGCGCACCACGATCTGCGACAGCGCATCGCGCTCGATCCTGACGAGCGATGCGCGCATCGCGCGGAACTCGTCCGCACTGCACATCTGGTGTCCGAAGCGCGCGTCGAGCCGCCGCGTGATCTGCACGACGCGCGTGACCGGATCGAACACGTAGTGCGATTCGAAATCGAAGAAGCGGTCTTGCACGCGCGCGTCCTGCGGCAGGTCGGTCACCCGTACCGTATCGGGTAGCCTGATCTGCGCGGTCTCGTCGAAGCGGCCTTCGATGCACACCCACGGCTGCGTGCGCTGCGGCTCGGCGAGCCACGCCTGCACCTGGCTGCCGAGGCCGCCGGACAGGCTCGTCAAGGCGGGCAGCGCGGTGGTGCCGTCGGGCCACGTCACGTGTTCGAGCGTGCCTTGCATCGAGGTCGCGAACGGTCCGGAAGTCGCGTTCAGATCGCCCGGCTGGATTCGCGCGAGACCGGATAACCCGCTGACCCGCACCCGCTCGGCGGCGATCTGCTGCCAGCGCTGCCGCGTCGTGCGGCGAAACATGTTGCGCTCGAGTTCGGCGGGCGCACCGCCGTCTTCGACGCGATAGCTGAAGCGCCCCGCCCCGCTCGCGTCGACATCGATCTCGACGCGGGTCGCGCGCGAACGCGGCTGCGGCGGTGGTGTGCGCGTGAGCACACCCTCGTCGACCAGCAGCACCGGCCGGTCCATCACGCCGGCCGGCAGATCGCCGAACGCCACACCGCCCGCGGTCGTATCGGCGAATTGCGATAGCGACGGAATCCACGTGATCACGTGATTGATTGCGCTTGCGCCGTAGCCTGGCACGCTGGGCAGTGTGTACACCGGCCCGAGATTCAGCAGCACCGCTTCGCTGTCGATGCCGACCGCCGCGAGCAGCGCGCCATACAGCGCGACGTGATCCTTGCAGTCGCCGTAGCGGTTGCGCAGGATATCCACCGCCTTGTGCGGCACCGCCGCGGTTTCGCCGAGAAACAGCGCGACGTAGCGGATGTTGAAGCGCACCCAGTCGTACAGGATGCGGGCCTTGTCGCGCGGGTCGGGGCTTTGCGCGGTCAACTGCTGCGCGAGGCGCACGATCGACGGGTCGCGGGTGGTCGGGTCGGCGGCCGCATCGCGGTAGCGCGCGGCGAAGGTGGCGAAGTCGGGCGTGGTCGATACCATCAACCGGTCGCCCCAGGTCGCGTAGCCGACCGCACCGGCTTCGAGCGGTGCGTACGGGCCGTGGCTGTACGTGAACGTGTAGCGGGTGCGGCCGTTTTCAGTGACCGGCGGCTGCGCAACGTAGCCGCGTGCGTCGGCGTAGAGCGGCACGTCGGCGGGCAGATCGAAGATCAGTTGCTGCATCTCCACCGGCCCGCGGGTCGGTTCGACGAAGTACGCGAAGGTGCCGGCCTGCAACGGCACACTGCGCGTCTTGCGGAAAGCCAGATGCACGCGCGCGCCCGGTTCGACGCCCGGGAAGATCACCGTGCGCAACACGCCGTCCTGAAACGTCGGCGCGCCGGCCGAGCGCGGCTCCTGCACGTCGCGGATACCGTCGGGGCCGACCGGATGCGCGACGCCGTTGCGGTCGATGGTTTCGGCGGCGAGCAGTTGCACCTGCTCGATGTCCTTGTTGAACCACACGTAGCGTTGCGCGATCTCGTCGACGCCGCTGCTGGTGTTCGCGCGCAGCACGGTGTCGTCGTGCTCTTCGATCGAGCCGTCTTTCTGCACGATGAACAGGTGCACGTCGCGCTCGATGGTCGACGGCGGCACGTCTTCGGGTGCGGCTGGGTTGCTGTCGGCATGCGCGAGATACGGCGTGCCGCCGATGCATAACGCGATCAGCCAGGTGCGC
The DNA here is from genome assembly GCF_054782355.1 of Paraburkholderia jirisanensis. NCBI lineage: Bacteria > Pseudomonadati > Pseudomonadota > Betaproteobacteria > Burkholderiales > Burkholderiaceae > Paraburkholderia > Paraburkholderia jirisanensis. The sequence continues at coordinate 57,660 of NZ_BAAGSQ010000009.1, forward strand.
AAGCGCTGCGCTCGCTGCGCGGCAAGTTTCGTCAAGATGGGGCCTCCGAACGCCGTACCGGTGGTTTTAACACATCGGCACCGGAGGCGACCACTCACGGTCCGGCACGCGTTCAGCGCTGCCGCAACTCCGCGCCTTCGTCCTCCGACAGGCGAACGAAAAACAGCAGCGAACAAAACGTCAACGCGCCGATTGCGAAGAACGCCGGCGAAAAATCGCGCGCCTCGAGTTGCGCCGCACTGCCGCCGTAAAGATGCGCGGTCAAGGCCAGCAGCGACGCGGCAAATGCGACGCCCACGCTGATCGACAACTGCTGCGCCATGCTCGCAAGCGCGGTAGCGCGGCTCATCTTCGGCTTCGGCACATCGGAGTAGCCGAGCGTATTGAGCGTGACCATCGCGAGCGAATTGAACAGCCCGCCGAACAGCAGCACGATGAAAATCAGCAGATGCGGCGTAGTCGGCCGGAACAAGCCATAGCTCGCATAGAAGCAGCCGGTGATCAACGTCGTGCCGATCAGCAGCCGGCGAAAGCCGATGCGGCGGATTGCCGTCTGCATCACCGCGCGCACCGACAGCGAGCCGACCGCGGTCGCCACGCTGATCGAACCGGACGCGAGCGGCGACAGCCCGAAACCGAGCTGCAGCATCAGCGGCATCAGGAACGGCGACGCGCCGAGCGCGATGCGCAGCGGCATGCCGCCGGCCACCGCGGTGCGATACGCGTGATAGCGCAGCAGGCCCGGATCGATGATCGGCTCCGGCTGCCGGCGCGTGTAGAACCCGTACGCGACGATCGACAGCGTGCCGATGCCGATCAGCGCGAACGTGACGATTTGCGGCACGAGGCCGCGCCCAGCGGTATCGAGCCCGCCGACCAGCCCGACCAGACCGGTGGACAGCAACAGGAAGCCGCGCACGTCGAAGCGCTCGTCGTTCGGCTCTTGCGTATCGTCGATAAACAGCAGCGCGCACAACACGCCGACGACGCCGAACGGCACGTTCAGCAGGAAGATCCAGCGCCACGACACGAAGGTCACGACGAAGCCGCCGAGCAGCGGCCCGGCCACGCGCCCGACCGCCCCCGGCACCGTGAACCACACCATCGCGGCCACCATCCGCGCGGGCGGCACGCTGCGCAGCAGGATCAGACGGCCCACCGGCACCATCATCGCGCCGCCCATCCCCTGCACGATGCGGAACAGCACCAGTTGCGGCAGCGACGTGGCCAGCCCGCAGAGCGCGGAGCCGACCGAGAACAATACGATCGCCGCGCAGAACACGCGCCGCGTGCCGAACCGGTCCGCCAGCCAGCCGCTGGCCGGCAGAAACACCGCGAGGCTCAGCAGGTACGACGTGATCGCGAGATTCAGATGGAGCGCCTCGACGCCGAGCGACCTCGCGATCGACGGCAACGCGGTGGCCATGATCGATGTATCGAGGTTTTGCAGCAACAGCGGGCACGCAACGATGATGGGGATGAGTCGGGAGCGGTCGGTCATGCCGATCTTTTACCGCAAATCGCGCCGAGCGACGAGTGATTTGCTTGTCGCCTGGTGTTACGTTACGTTTCGCCTATGCATGCGGAGTCATGGTTGGGAATTTGTCAGCGTGGTTGTGCTCGCGGCCTTGCCGGCTATGCGGTGACTGCCTCGATCGCGCGGCGCAGCGACAGCGCGATGCCGCGCGCGGCCAGCGTCACGTCGTCGAGACTCGGGTATGACGGTGCGATGCGCAGATGCCGGTCTTCAGGATCGCGCCCGTATGGATAAGCAGCGCCGGCCGGCGTCAGCACGAGGCCGGCCGCGGACGCCAGCGCGACGGTGCGCGCCGCGCAGCCCGGCGGCGCGTACAGGCTCACGAAATAGCCGCCGGCCGGCCAGTTCCACGTCACCTGCGGCAGATCCGCGAGCAACTCCGCGAAGACCGTTGCAACCGCATCGAACTTCGGTTGCAGCAGTGCACGGTGCTGCGCCATCAGCGCCTGCAAGCCGGCCTTGTCGCGCAGCATGCGCACGTGCCGCAACTGGTTCAGCTTGTCCGGCCCGATCGTGCGCACGCCGGAACGCTGCTGCCACCATGCAATATTGCGCGCGGAGCTGGCCACAAACGCAACCCCGCTGCCCGCCAGCGTCGCCTTCGACAACGACGCGAACACCAGCGCCCGATCCGCATGGCCGGCCTGCGCGCACGCGTCGACGATATTCGGCGTGGTGAACGCATGGTCGGTCAGATGATGGAAGCGGTATGCATCGTCCCACAACAGCCGGAAATCGGACGCCGCCGCCGGCGTCGCGGCGAGACGCTCGACCGTGCGTGCCGAGTAGATCGTGCCGCTCGGGTTGCTGTACAACGGCATGCACCAGATGCCCTTGATGGCCGCATCGCTGCGCACCTGCGCATCGACGAAATCCATGTCGGGACCGTCGTCGAGCATCGGCACCGGGATCATGCGGATGCCGAGCGCTTCGCAGATCGCGAAGTGCCGGTCGTAACCCGGCACCGGACACAACAGCGCGACGTCGCGCTGGTTGCGCCACGGCTCTCCTGCCGATTCGCCATCGGGCACGCCGAACAACATCGCAAACGACAGCGCGTCGTACATCAGTTCGAGACTCGAATTGCCCGCTGCGATCACCTGCGCGGCCTCGACGTCGAGCAGTTGCGCGCCGAACTCGCGCGCTTCCGGCAAGCCGGCCCCGTAGCCGTAGTTGCGGCAGTCGATGCCGTCGCGCGACAAGTACGCGGCGGTGCCGGCCGGCCCGCCATCCAGCAGCGCGCGCGACAGGTCGAGCTGCTCCGGCGACGGCTTGCCGCGCGACATGTCGAGGCGCATGCCCCGTTGCTTGAATTCATCGTAAGTGGCGGGCATCGACATGGCAGCGGGCTGCATCGGCAGCGAGTGGTTGAACGTGCAACCAGTATGCCGATGCGTATGCCTTCAGACAAACGCGTTATATTGAACGTTTCAATCAGCTTTTCTGATAGCGATGAAAGCCCTCGATCTCGACGTTCTCGCGATGGTGGTCGCGATTGCCGATGCCGGCAGCTTCGTACGCGGCGCGGCGCTGGTGCACCGCTCGCAGTCGGCGCTCAGCATGCAGGTGCGCACGCTCGAAGAAGCGCTCGGCAAGACGCTGTTCGTGCGCGGCCCACGCAGCGTCACGCCGACGCACGACGGTTTGCTGCTGATCGCCTATGCGCGCCGGCTGCTTGCGCTGCGCGACGAAGCGTGGGCTTCGCTGGTGCATCCGGAAGTGAAGGGTCGTGTGTCGATCGGCGTGCCCGACGATTACGCGGCATCGCTGCTGCCTGCGGTGCTGCGCAAGTTTTCGGCCACCTATCCGAAGGTCGAGATTCAGGTAATCGGCTTACCGAGCGTCGCGCTCGCGCCGCTGGTGAAGGACAACAAGGTCGATCTGGCGTGCGTGACGCGCGTCAAGGGCTTGAACGGTGAATTCATCCGCCATGAGCCGATGGTGTGGGCTGGGCCGGCCGCGGGTGCGGGTAAGGAGATCTGGAACGAACGGCCGCTGCCGGTGGCCTTGTTCGGCACCGGCAGCGTTGCGCGGGCCAATGCGATCGCGGCGTTGGAGCGCGCGAAAATTCCGTATCGCACGTCGTATGAGAGCCCCAGTTTGATGGGGCTGTTCAGCATGGTCGAAGCGGGCCTCGCGGTCGCGCCGCTCGCGCGCTGTGCGGTGCCCGCGCATCTGACGACGCTCGGCAAGCCGCATGGGCTGCCGAAGCTGCCTGAACTCGAAATCGTGCTGGCGCGCAGCGCGCGCTCGAAACGTCCGCCGTGCGATTTTCTTGCGGAGCAGATTCTGACCGAATTGCGGGCGTGATGGCGGGCACTATCACTCGTTCTCGCCGAGCCCCGCGAGCAGCGCATGCAGTTTCTCGACATGCCGGATCAACATATGCCGATGCTTTTCGATCTGCTCGAGCCGTCCGGCCAGATCGGCCCGTGCCGGTTCGTCGGGTTCGACCGCGCCGATCACATCTTCGACCCGCGTGCGCACCAGCGCGATGTCGACCGGCGCATGCGTCAGATGACGCTCGAAACGCCGCACTTCCTGCACCGCCAGATCGCGCATCTTGCGCAAGTACACCTGCTTGCGATGCGCTTCGCTATCGAGTGCGTCTTCGTCGGCCTTCTTCGCGGCGGTATGCCCGAAGATCGGCTCCGGCGGCCGCAACACCGCCTTCTTGCGCACCGGATGCGCGGTGCCGCGAAAGCGCGCGAGCGGCGCTTCGTTGTCGATGGCGGCGCGCGCATTGTCGGGCACCTCGGCCGCTTCGTGCGGCGCATCCATCCAGCTGGCCGGCAAGCCGGTCACCGCTTCGACGCCGCGCACGAATTCCTCGCTGAAATCGCGCTGACCGGCCAGCATCAGCTTCAGATACGACTCGGAGAACGTCATCATCCGCGCGAGCCGCGAGGCCGCGCCGACTTCGCGCGTCAGTACCGTCAAATTTGCCCGCCAGACCTGGAGCAGGGATTCGTCGGAATATTCCATCACTGGGTCTTCCTTTCGTTCTTCCTTCTCACGTGCCGCCCGCGCCGCATAGCCACCGATGCCGCGGCGCGGGGCGTGCCCCGTGAAAGAGTAGTCGCTACGATACGCTGCGCGCAAGCCGGCGTGCCGCACGGCTGCGAGGTGCGCAACGGCGCGCGCCGGATGACGCAGATTCATCGTAAGTGGACTCCGGGAAGCACGTAGCGTTCCGCAGCGTCGGTGCGGTGTGGGCGGGCGGTGATGGAGATGGCGCGGCGTCGACGTGATCTGGCGCGTGGCGAGGGCCGCGGCGAGGCCGCGTGGCCGCGATCGTTTGCTGGGGCCGGTCGCTGCCTGGCATGCGGAGACGCCGGCATGAATGCTCACGCGGCCGCTGAGCGTGATTGCAAGGACGCTACGCGCGTGGCATAGCGCCCCAATCATCATCGAAACAGCGCGCTTACGCCGCGGCAACCCGCTCGAGCGCGGTCTGCACCAGCCTCTGCAGCAACGGCTCGACGTTGCGCGCACGCGCTTCGTCATACGCGTACGGCATGTGCTCCTGCATATAAGTGCTCTGCGTCAACTCGAGCTGCACTGCGTGAATCTGCTGCTCAGGCTGCCCGTACTGGCGCGTGATATAGCCGCCCTTGAAACGCCCGTTCGCCACCGCCGTGTACTCGCCATGCTGCGCGACGATCTGCGCGAGCGTCTCGGCGATCCCCGGCGCCGCGCTCGCGCCGTTCGACGTGCCGAAGTTGAAGTCCGGCAGCCGCCCGTCGAAAAAGCGCGGCACCTGCGAGCGAATCGAATGCGCCTCCCACAGCAGCACCTTGCCGTGCTGCGCTTTCAGCGCCGCCAGTTCGCCCGCCAGCGCATCGTGATACGGCTGCCAGTAGGCGGCGCGGCGGCGCGCAAGTTCTGCCTCGTCCGGCAGGCGGCCGTCGCGATACAGCGGTTCCTTGTCGAAGGTGTCAAGCGGCAACAGCCCGGTGGTGTCCTGGCCCGGGTACAGATTGGCGCCGTCGGGTGGGCGATTCAGGTCGATCACGTAGCGCGCATACGTGGGCATCAGCAGCGACGCGCCGAGCCGTTGCGCGAACCCGTAAAGCCGGTCCAGATGCCAGTCGCAATCGTCGACGCGCGCGGCAACCGGCGTCATCGTCGCGGCGATGTCGTCGGGAATGCGCGTGCCCATGTGCGGAATCGAGATCAGCAAAGGCCGGGTTCCCCGCTTCAGCGTGAAAACCGGCAAGATATTCGAAGCAGTCATAGCAGTACAAGCTCCGGTAAGGCGAATTCGGTTATCGATCACAAAGACGCAAGCGCGGGCTTCGCGCGGCGCAGTGCGCGTGACATTCACGCGATGCGCATGTAGCGCCCACGCCATGCGCGCATCACGCACACGTTACGCCAGTAGCGCCGCGAGCGCCGCGCGGTACTGCGCATACGCGTGCGTCTCGTCGCGATGCTGCCGGTTCGTCACGACCTGCGTGCCACCCGCGAACACGTCGCGCACCGGCGTGTCGCCGTGCTCGCAGAACACGATGCCCGACAGCCACGCCTCAGGCCCATGTTCGGCGATGCTCGAATGATCCGCATCGAGCACGATCCAGTCGGCACGACGCCCCACTTCGAGCGCGCCGGTCGCGCGCCCGGTCGCGTGCGCGCCGCCATCCAGCGCGGCGGCAAACAGCCGGTCCGCCACATGCGCGGCGCGCTCGCCCGACAGCACGTTGCGTTGCCGGCGCACCAGCCGTTGACCGTATTCGAGCAAGCGTAGTTCCGCGCGCCAGTCGACGCCGATATGGCTGTCAGACCCCACGCCGAAGCGGCCGCCCGCCTCCAGATAGTCATGCGCCGGAAACACGCCGTCGCCGAGATTCGCTTCGGTGGTCAGGCACAGGCCGGCCACCGCGCCGCTGGTTGCGAGCGCAACGGTTTCGCGCGCATCGACGTGTGTCGCATGCACGACGCACCAGCGCGCGTTCACGTCGAACCGATCGAGCAGCCACTGCACCGGACGCGCGCCTTGTGCCGCGACACACGCATCCACTTCGGCGGTCTGCTCGGCCACATGAATATGCACCGGCGCGCCGGGCAACATCGCGTCGAGCCCGTCGAGCAACGCGCGCAACCCGTCTGCGGATACCGCACGCAGCGAATGCGGCGCGACGCCGTAGCGCAGCGCACCGTGTTCGGGTTGCGCGCGGCGCAGCGCATCGACGATGCGCAGCAAACTGTCCGGTGTATTGATGAAACGCCGCTGATCGTCGCGCGGCGCTTGCTGGTTGAAGCCCGAGTACTGGTACAGCACCGGCAGCATCGTGATGCCGATGCCGCTCGAATGCGCGGCATCGACGACCTGTTGCGCGAGTTCCGCTTCGTTCGCATAGCGGCTGCCGTCCGGCGCGTGATGCACGTAGTGGAACTCGCACACCGACGTATAGCCCGCTTTCAGCATTTCGATGTACAGCCAGCGTGCAATCGCGGCCAGCCCGTCGGGCGTGATGCGCGCGGCGAAGCGGTACATCAGGTCGCGCCAGCTCCAGAACGTGTCGGTGGCGCTCGCGCGATATTCGGTGAGGCCCGCCATCGCGCGCTGGAACGCGTGCGAATGCAGGTTCGGCATGCCGGGCAGCAATGGGCCGGCGGCTTTGCGCACCGCGGCGGGCGCGGCGCTATCGGGCGTCACCGCGGTCAGGGTGCCGTGCTCGTCCCACTGCAGCAGTACGTTGCGGCGCCAGCCGTCCGGCAGGAAGGCGTGGTCCGCGAACAGCGATCGGTTGGTCTGGTTCATGTTCGATGAAAGTTTCAGCTACTGCGTGACGAACCCGGCACGTTGCGTGTACACCGTGGCGCCCGCGCGCACCACGCGCGTACACAGCGGCCGGCCGATCCAGTAGGCCAGTTCGGCCAGCGTATCGACTTGCCACACCGCAAAATCCGCGCGTCGGCCGACTGCCAGCACACCGTGCCGGTCGGCCTTGCCGAGCGCGCGCGCCGCATGCTGCGTGACGCCCTTCAGCACCTCGGGCACGGTCATGCGCAACAGCGTGCACGCCATGTTCAGCATCAGCAGCAGCGAGGTGGCGGGCGACGTGCCCGGGTTGCTGTCGGTGGAGAGCGCGATCGGCACCTCGTAGCGACGCAGCAGATCGAGCGGCGGCAAGCGCGTCTCGCGGATGAAGTAAAACGCGCCCGGCAGCAGCACCGCTACCGTGCCCGCCTCTTTCATCGCGGCCACGCCGGCTTCGTCGAGATATTCGAGGTGATCGGCCGACAGCGCGCGGTAACGTGCCGCCAGCGCCGCGCCGCCGCTGTTCGAGAGTTGCTCTGCGTGCATCTTCACCGGCAGGTTGCGGCGCGCCGCGGCTTCGAATACGCGCTCGCTTTGCGCGAGTGAAAAGCCGATGCGCTCGCAGAACACGTCGACTGCATCGACGAGGCCTTCGTCGGCCAGCGCCGGCAGCATCTGCTCGCATACCAGGTCGATGTAGTCGTCGGCGCGGCCTGCGTATTCGGGCGGTAACGCGTGCGCGCCGAGAAACGTCGTATAGACCGTCACCGGATAGCGTTCGCCCAGTTGCCGCGCGACGCGCAGCATCTTGCGCTCGCTCGCCAGATCGAGGCCGTAGCCCGACTTGATTTCGATCGCGCTGACGCCGTCGGCGATCAGCGGTTCGACGCGCGCAGCGGCGGCGCGCAATAGCGTGGCTTCGTCGGCGGCGCGCGTCGCGCGCACCGTCGAGACGATGCCGCCGCCCTGGCGCGCGATCTCTTCATAGCTGACGCCCGCGAGGCGCTGCGCGAATTCGTCGGCACGCTGGCCGCCATAGACGAGGTGTGTGTGGCATTCGACGAGGCCGGGCGTAACCCATGCGCCGCCGAGATCTTCGCGTGGCCAGTCGCGGTAGCGCTCGGGCAGTCCGGATGCCGCGCCGAGCCATTCAATGCGGCCGTCCTGCACCGCGAGCGTGGCATCGTCGAGCGTGTCGTGCGGATCGCCCTGCGGGCAAAGCTTCAGGTGATGCCAGACGGTTTGCTTCATCGTGAGCTCGTCGGTGGTGACAGCGTGCTTTGGGTTGGCTTCAGGTTGACGTGATGCCGGGGCTCGTTGCAGACGCTTGCGACGGTCGTCGCAGTTCCAGTCGCACCGCAAGCACGGTGCCCATGCCTTCGCAGACGCAATGCAGCGCCTGCGCGTGGTCGATGCGCAGCGTGTCGCCGGTTGCAAGCTCAACAGGTGTCGCGGCGCCGGGTGTCACGCTCAGCGAGCCGGCTGCACAGAACAGCAACAGCGTGTCCGCCGTTACCGTGTGCGTGCCGGCATCGCGCCAGACGTCGATCTCGCCGCTTGCCGCGCCACGTCGCGCCATCAGGTTGAAATCGCGCGTCGCGCCGTCGACGAGGCGCGCATCGATGTTCGCCTCGCCGGTGAAGCGCGCGCTGTCGAACGGCTTCGTCAACGCGTGCGTGTGGAGTTGCGCATCGCCGATGTCACCGGCGTCACCGGTTTCGTCGAGCAACATGCCTGCGCCGGACAGCAGCACCAGCGTCCGGTCGATCCCCGCGAACCGCGAAAACGGCCCCGCCTGCGCAACATCGGCGACGCTGACGCGCCACACGAATGCATCGAGCGCCGCGCCCGGCGGATACGCCGCAATCTCGCGTGTCACGCCGCCGCCGTTCTTCCACGGCGCCGCCACGAGACTCGCGGCCGGAACCAGCGCGATCTGCATCGCAGGCGGTTGCGCGGTGTGCGGCATCGCGTTCAACGGCCGAGCATCGGCAGCTTCAAACCCGCAGTGCGTGCGGTATCGCGCGCCAGCTCGTAGCCGGCATCCGCGTGACGCATCACGCCAGTCGCGGGATCGTTGAACAGCACGCGGCCCAGACGCGCCTTCGCGGCGTCGGTGCCATCCGCGACGATCACCACCCCCGAGTGCTGGCTAAAGCCCATGCCGACCCCGCCGCCGTGATGCAGCGACACCCACGTCGCGCCGCCCGCCGTATTCAGCAGCGCGTTGAGCAGCGGCCAGTCGCTGACCGCATCGGAGCCGTCCTTCATCGCTTCGGTCTCGCGGTTCGGGCTCGCGACCGAACCCGTATCGAGGTGGTCGCGGCCGATCACGACCGGCGCTTTCAGCTCGCCCGTGCGCACCATTTCGTTGAATGCCTGGCCCAGGCGATAGCGGTCGTTCACACCGACCCAGCAGATGCGCGCCGGCAGACCCTGGAATTCGATGCGCTCGCGCGCCATGTCGAGCCAGTTATGCAGATGCGGGTCGTCCGGAATCAGCTCCTTGACCTTCGCATCGGTCTTGTAGATATCCTCGGGGTCGCCCGACAGCGCCACCCAGCGGAACGGGCCCTTGCCTTCGCAAAAGAGCGGCCGGATATACGCCGGCACGAAGCCCGGGAAATCGAACGCGTTTTTCACGCCCATTTCGAGCGCCATCTGGCGGATGTTGTTGCCGTAATCGAGCGTTGCCGCGCCGCGTTCCTGCAGCGTCAACATCGCTTCCACCTGTTTGGCCATCGATTGTTTGGCCGGCGTCACGATGCTTTGCGGATCGGTTTTTTGACGCTCGCGCCACGCATCCACATTCCAGCCCTGCGGCAGATAACCATGGATCGGGTCGTGCGCGCTGGTCTGATCGGTCACGCAGTCCGGCGTGATGTTGCGCTTCACCAGTTCCGCGAAAACATCAGCTGCATTGCCGAGCAGGCCGATCGAAACCGGCTTGCCGTTTTCCTTCGCGGCTTCGATCATCGCCAGCGCTTCGTCGAGCGTCTTCGCCTTTTTATCGACATAGCGTGTTTTCAGGCGCAAATCGATGCGCGTCTCGTCGCATTCCACCGCGATCATCGAGAAGCCGGCCATCGTCGCCGCGAGCGGCTGCGCGCCGCCCATGCCGCCCAGGCCGCCGGTCAGGATCCAGCGCCCTTGCGGCTGGCCGCCGAAATGCTGGTTCGCGACCGAGTAGAACGTTTCGTAAGTGCCTTGCACGATGCCCTGGCTACCGATATAGATCCAGCTGCCCGCCGTCATCTGGCCGTACATCATCAGGCCTTTGCGGTCGAGCTCGTGGAAGTGGTCCCACGTCGCCCAGTGCGGCACCAGGTTCGAATTCGCCAGCAGCACGCGCGGTGCGTCCGCATGCGTGCGGAATACGCCGACCGGTTTGCCGGACTGGATCAGCAGCGTCTCGTCGTCGTTCAGGTCCTTCAGCGACGCGAGGATCTGGTCGTAGCAATCCCAGTTGCGCGCCGCACGGCCAATGCCGCCATATACCACGAGCGCATGCGGATGCTCGGCCACTTCGGCATCCAGATTGTTCTGGATCATCCGGTACGCGGCTTCGGTCAGCCAGCTCTTGCAGGTCTTCTCGCTGCCGCGCGGCGCGCGGATCGTGCGCGATGGGTCCAGGCGCGGATCGACGTGTTTCGGGTTGTTCATGGTGTTAGGCCTCGCGAATAGGGAAAAGCAGCGAAAAGCAATGAAAAGCAAGCGCGCGACAAGCGGCGCGAATTCAGTTCAGAAATGTCCGGTGAAGCGATAGCGGCTGCCCGGATGCCACAGATTGGCTACCGACGCGACCACGCCCTGCGACCACGTGCGCCGGTGCAGCACGAGGCAAGGCTCGGCGGCGTCCATGGTCAGCAGGCTGCGGGTGCCGCTATCGGGCGCGGCCGCTTCGATCCGGTACTCGACGCGCTGCAGCGGCGCCACCCGCACGAGATACTGGTTCGGCGTGGTGTTCGTGAAGTCCTGCAGCGCGTAGTCCGGCGCGACCGCGGGATTGACCCAGCGTTCTTCGAGCTGCACCGGCTCGTCGTTTTCGAAATGCAGCACGCGCGAATGGAAAATGTCGTCGCCGGCGTGCAGTTGCATTTCGGCAGCGAGCTCGGTGCTTGCCGGTGCAATGCCGATCGACAGCACGTTCGCGTGATAACGATGGCCGCGCGCGGCGATTTCATCGGAGATGCTGCGAATCGCTACCAGCGTCGATTCGTACTTCGGCCGCGCGACGAAGGTGCCCGAACCCTGCACGCGCGTGAGCACCTGTTCGGAGGTCAGTTCGCGCAGCGCGCGGTTCACCGTCATGCGCGCGACGCTGAATTCGCGCGCCAGCTCGTTTTCCGACGGCACCTGGTCGCCCTCCGCCCATTCGCCCGCATGAATGCGCGCGAGGATGAAGTCCTTGATGCCCTGATAGGCCGGCGAACTCATCTCAGCGGGCTTCGGAAGGGAATGCGAGCGGGCTGTGAGCGGCGATCGCGCCGGCTTGCACGAGGCGCGCGATGGCCGCGATATCCGGCGCGAAATAGTGATCGAGCTCGTAGTGCGCCACTTCGTTGCGCACCGCTTTCATCACGCGTTGCAGCGCCGGGCTGGTGTGATGCGGTGCGCGCAGATCGACGCCTTGCGCCGCGGCGAGCAGTTCGATCGCGAGAATGTTCGCGGTGTTTTCGGCGATGTCCGCCAGTTTGCGCGCGGCGAAGGTGGCCATCGACACGTGGTCTTCCTGGTTCGCCGACGTCGGCAGCGAATCGACCGAGGCCGGATGCGCCAGCGTCTTGTTCTCCGACGCGAGTGCGGCGGCCGTGACGTGCGCAATCATGAAGCCCGAGTTGACGCCGCCATCCCGCACGAGGAACGGCGGCAGACCCGACAGCGTCGCGTCGATCAGCAACGCGATGCGGCGTTCGGCGAGCGCGCCGATTTCCGCCACCGCAAGCGCGAGATTGTCGGCCGCGAACGCCACCGGCTCGGCGTGGAAGTTGCCGCCCGACAGCACTTCGCCGGTATCCGGGAAGATCAGCGGGTTGTCCGACACGGCATTCGCTTCGATCAGCAGCACGTCGGTGGCGTGGCGCATCTGGTCGAGACACGCGCCCATCACCTGCGGCTGGCAGCGCAGGCTGTACGGGTCCTGCACCTTGCCGCAATCGCGATGCGACAGGTTGATCGCCGAGCCGTCGAGCAGCGACCGGTACGCGGCCGCCGCATCGATCTGCCCTTGATGACCGCGCAATTCGTGAATGCGTGCGTCGAACGGCTTCACCGAACCGGCCGCCGCATCGACCGACAACGCGCCCGCCACCAGCCCGGTGCGGAACAGGTCTTCGATCGCGAACAGGTTGTACAGCGCCAGCGCGGTCGAAGCCTGCGTGCCGTTGAGCAGTGCGAGGCCTTCCTTGGCCTGCAGCGTCAGCGGCTTCAGGCCGACCAGGCGCAGGCCCTCGGTGGCCGGCATCCGCTCGCCCTTGCTGAACACTTCGCCTACGCCCAGCAGTGCTGCCGACATATGCGCGAGCGGCGCGAGGTCGCCCGAGGCGCCGACCGAACCCTTGGCCGGAATCACCGGCAGCACGTCGGCGTTGAACAGCGCAATCAGCGCGTCCATCACTTCGCGGCGAATTCCCGAATGGCCGCGGCCGAGGCTCGACAGCTTCAACGCCATCAGCAGGCGCACCACCGGCCGCGACAGCGGCTCGCCGACGCCGACCGCATGCGACAGCACCAGATTGCGCTGCAGCAGCTCGAGCTGGTCATGCGGAATATGCGTGCTGGCAAGGCGGCCGAAGCCGGTATTGATGCCGTACGCGGGCTCGCCCTTCGCGGCGATGTCGCGCACCGCCGTCGCGCACGCGTCGATCGCGGCGAAGCTGGCGGGGTCGAGTTCGAGCGTGACCTGCTCGCGCGCGATCTGGCGGAGTTGCGGCAGGTCCAGGCGGCCGGGCGTGAGGATCATGATCAGGCGTTCCTGTATAGACAAGTTACGTCGCAGTCTAGCCGCGCGCAGTTGTATATACAAGTTGTTTTTGTGCCGTTCAGCCTGGGGTTTTTACCGAATCGGTATGTCAGCGCGGCACCGCCATTCTTGATTTCAAATCAAGTTTCATTTGTGGCTGGACGGGTTTTTGCACGAATCGCTTCGACCGATACTGTGTGCCATATCGTGTTTCCCGTATTGCTTCCGTATTGCTTCCCTTGTCCAGGAGGACTTGATGAACATCTTCATAACCGGCGCTTCCGGCTTTATCGGTGGTTCGATCGCAGCGGGCCTCGTGCGCGCCGGACATCGCGTGAAAGGCCTGATCCGCAAACCCGAACACGCAGCCGAACTCGAGCGTCTGGGCATCGTGCCCGTGATCGGCTCGCTCGACGACCGCGCGCTGCTGATCAAAGAGGCGCAAGCCGCCGACGCCGTGATCAATGCGGCCGACAGCGATCATCGCGCAGCAGTCGAAGCGCTGATCGAAGGCCTCGCGGATTCCGGCAAACCGCTGCTGCACACCAGCGGTTCGAGCATCGTCGGCGATGCGTCAGGGGGCGAACTCGGCGCGGCCAAAATCTATCGCGAAGACGCATTGCCCGAGCCGACCGCGGACAAGGCGGCACGCGTGGCGATCGACCAGCTGGTGCTGAACGCCGCGCAGCGCGGCATCCGCTCCGCGGTGCTGTGCAATACGCTGATCTACGGCAACGGCGCGGTCAAAGGCAGCGCCAGCGTGCAACTGCCGCGGCTCGTACGTCAGGCGCAAAAAAGCGGCGTGGTGCGGCATGTCGGCAGCGGCGGCAATATCTGGTCGAACGTGCATATCGACGACGTGGTCGAGCTGTATCGCCTCGCCCTCGAGAAAACCCCTGCCGGCACGTTCTATTTTGTCGAGAGTGGCGAAGCGTCGTTCCACGACATGAGCGTGGCGCTCGCCGATGCGCTCGGCCTCGGCGCACCGCAAGCCTGGCCGCTTGACGACGCGATAGAGGAATGGGGCTACGAAATGGCATCGTACGGGCTCGGCTCGAACAGCCGGGTGCGTGGCACGCGCGCGCGTGAGCAGCTCGGCTGGCAGCCGCAGCGCACGTCGGTGGTCGACTGGATCCGGCACGACATGACGCATGGCGCCGCGATTGCTTAGGGATGTTTAGCAGGCTTCTTTAGCAACGGCTTGAGCGGTTGCCTTGCGGCCGTATAACGCGCCTTACATTCGCGCGTTTTCAGCGTTGCAAATCCGTAAGCTCGTCTCGCTAGAATCGTTTGTACTGAATAAACGATTCGACCGGGCGAGCCCGGATTTAATTGATGTTGCTCGCGCTAAACTTCGATTGGCTTACCAACCTGCTTGCGATTCTCTTTCTCGTCGCGTGCCTGTACGACATGCGCTACGACGAGTATGGAACACTTACGCTTGCGGCAGCCGCTATGGGCTTGATCGTCATGGCGATCCATCTGTTTCTGAGGCCCGCTTTCGAAATGTCCTTGTAGGCAGGCAGGCTTTCATCCTTAACACGTCCGTCAAGAAAAATAACGGATGCGATACGCCGCTGCGGCACATCGCATCCGTGGAGGAAACTTCGCGGCCGTGCGCGGCGCATACCGGCAACGCATTGCGACGCACGCACGCATGGCGTGTACCGCGAAGCGCACCGTGCACATCGCACATCACGCAGCACGCGCCACCGCATCAGATCGCCCAGCCGCCCAGATAGAACGCCGCCAGCACGATCGCAATCGCGACCGTTCCGACATTCAGCTTGCGCCATTCGCCTGACACCACGCGGCCGATCACGAGCGTGCAGAAGCCGAGCATGATGCCGGTCACGATGTTCGCCGTCAGTACGATAAACACCGCGCATACGAGGCCGGACATCGCATCGACCGAATCGTCCATATGCAGCTTGCTGACGCTCGACAGCATCAGCAAGCCGACATACATCAGCGCGGGCGCGGTCGCATAGGAAGGCACCAGCGCAGCCAGCGGCGAGAAGAACATCACGACCAGAAACAGCAGGCCGACCACCGCGGCCGCGAGGCCGGTCTTCGCGCCGGCTGCAACGCCGACGGTCGATTCGATATACGCCGCGGCCGGCGCACCACCCATGAAACCGGAAAAGATCGAGCTCAGCGAATCCGCCGTCAGCGCGCGGCCGCCGTTGACGATGCGTCCGTTCGCATCGAGCTGGCCAGCCTGCCCCGCGACCGCGCGGATCGTACCGGTCGCGTCGAACACCGCGGTCATCACGAGGGCGAGTACGCTCGGCAATACCGCGAGCGACAGCGCGCCCTTCAGGTCCATCGCGCCGATCAGCGACGCATGGCCCGGCGCACTCAGCGAAGGCAGCGCGAACACGCCGTGAAACGCGACGGCCGGATCGAGCAGCAGGCCGAGCGCGGAGATTGCGACGATCACGATCAGGATCGCGCCCGGTACGTGGCGCCGCACCAGCCCGAAAATCGCCGCGAGCCCGACCACCGACATCAGCGCCGGCAGCGCATTGAGGTGGCCCAGCGCAACCGGCAGCCCCGGCCCCGGATTCTTCGTGACGAGACCGACTTCGTTGGCCGCGATCAGCAGCAGAAAGAGTCCGATGCCGATGCCCGTGCCATGCGCGACGCCCGCCGGCAAATTGCGCAGGATCCACGCGCGCACGCCGGTCACCGAGATCGCGGTGAACACCACCCCCATCAGGAAGACCGCGCCGAGTGCGACGGTCGGATGCAGCCCCTTGCCGAGCACGAGGCCGAACGCGGTGAAGGCGGTCAGCGAAATCGCGCAACCGATGGCGATCGGCAGGCGCGCCCACAGGCCCATCAGCAACGAACCGAACGCGGTGGTCAGGCATACCGCGACGAACACTGCACTGGTGTCGAAACCGGCCTTGCCGAACATGCCTGGTACGACGAACACCGAATAGACCATCGCCAGAAACGTCGTGATGCCTGCGACGATTTCCTGGCGCTGCGTGCTGCCGCGCGCGGAGATCTGGAAGTAGCGGTCGACCAGACCATCGCCGTAAAGCGTGCCGCTACCGCTTTCGTCTGTGTCTGCGACCGGCCGCGCGGCGACGTAATGCGCCTTTGAATCCATCATGATATGAGTGCCTCCTTTATCAGCAAGCTGAAACGACCTCGAGGGCGGCCGTCGTCAGGTTGGTCTCGTTGAGTTGTGGCGCGCGGTGCACCGCGCTTGTTGTGGCGCGCGGTGCACCGCGCTTGTCGTGTGTTGCTGCGCAGGTTAGGGGAACACAAACAGCGCGCCCATCGCGGCGCGGGCATGCCTGGCATCTCGCGATGCATATAGCCCCGTGCGCACGGCATAGACAGCCCGCAGGCCGGGTGTTTACACCTATCCATGCAACGGGCCAAAACCGCGCGCGCACCGCACGCACAGGCGCGGCCGGCGAGGCGTGGCCGGCGCCGCTGTTACACTCTGTGCGCTGACACGTTTCTGATCGCGACGAATACGATGCCTTCACGCTTCCCCCACTGGCCATGGAGTCCTTGTCGATGAACGGCGGTTCCCTGCGCCCGGTTTTCCGTCTCCTGCTTCTGGCCGTGCTTGCGGCCCTCGCACTATCCGGCTGCAGCGTCTTCGGTCCTGCGGAGCAGTCGCCTGCGCCGATCGTCGAAGCAACCGCGAGCCCGGTCGAACCGCCGGCTCCGCCGCCGGTCGTCGATACCGAACCCGAGCCGACCGAACCCGCCGAGCCCACGCAGCCCAAAAAGCCCAAGCGTGTGATCGTCAAGCCGCATAAGGTCGAGCCGCCTCCGCCTCCGCCGCCCCCACCGCCTCCGCCGCCGCCCCCGCCGCCGCCGCTGGTGGTGACGCGCACGATCGACCGCGCCAGCGTGCGCGGCGTGCTCGACAGCGAAGTGCAGCGGCCCGACAACAAGGTGATCGGCCGCGCGGTCGACCTGACCACCGATGCAAGCGGCACGCCGCGCGAGCTGATCGTGAATCTGCAGGGCTTCATGGGCGTCGGCGACCGCAAGGCCGCGTTCCCGTGGAGCGGATTCCACTTCACGCCATCGTCGAAAGGCCCGCCGATCACGTTGACGCTGCCGCAAAACCAGATCGCGGCATTGAACCGCTCGAAGCCGTCGGCGTCGCTCGGTACGCCGCTGGCCGGCATCGCCGCCACGCCCGACGTGCCGCCCGGTCAGCTGCAACTGCTCGACACCGACGTCGAGCGACCCAACGGCGCCAAGGTCGGCCGCGTGATCGACGTGCTGGTGGACGGCAACGCGCAGCCGCAGGCGGTGGTGCTCGACGTGAGCGGCATCATCAATCCGGACCGGCGCTCGATCGCGGCGAACTGGTCGGCGCTGCATTTCACGATCAAGGACAAGGCGCTGCACGCGCTGATGGATCTGAACGACGCGCAGATCAAGGCATCGCCGAGCTATGAGAGCGGCAAGCCGGTGCTGGCGGTGTCGCCGGCGCCGCCGGCGGCAGCCACGGCGACTGCGGCGGTGAGCGCCAGCGCGGCGCCGGCCAGCAGCACGCCGCCGCCCGCGGCCTCGGGTGCGCCACCGGCTTCGCCGGCTGCGGCGACGGCGTCTTCCGCGCGGCCTGCCCGATGACGAACCGCCTGATGGTCACCGCACGCAGCCTGCGCTCGCTCGACTGGCTCAACTTCTTCGTCGCCAATGTGCAGACGGGCTTCGGTCCGTTCATCGCGTCGTATCTGGCCACCCACAAGTGGACCCAGGGCGAGATCGGCCTCGCGCTCAGCGTCGGCACGATCAGCGCGATGGTGAGCCAGGTGCCGGGTGGCGCCGTGGTCGACGCGCTGCGCAACAAGAAGGCGGCCGCGGCATGGGCCACCATCGCGATCATCGCGAGCGCGATCCTGCTCGCCACCAGTCCGACCGTGCTGCCGGTGATGGCCGCCGAAGTGCTGCACGGCTTCGCGAGCTGCATGCTGGTGCCGGCGATGGCAGCGATCTCGTTCGCGCTGGTGGGCCGCCAGAACCTGGGCGACCGGCTCGGCCGTAATGCGCGCTGGGCGTCGATCGGTAGCGCGGTAGCCGCCGGCTTGATGGGCCTCGTGGGCGAGTATTTCTCGGCGCGCGCGGTGTTCTGGCTGACCGCCGCGCTGGCGATGCCGGCGCTGTTCGCGCTGACGATGATCCGCATGCCGCAGGCACTGCCGCGGCATCAGCATGCGCCGGCGCCGCCGCCTGAAGAGCGTGAAGAACCTGAAGAACGCGACGACCTCGACCAGCGCGACGCGCGCGCCGCTGTGGACAGCGACGACGCATCCGCCGCATCGGTTGCGGCCACGCCTGCCGCCGAGCCGGAACAGCGCGAGTCGATCCTGAATCTGCTGCGCGACCGCCGCCTGCTGATCTTCGCCGCGTGCGTGGTGCTGTTCCATCTGTCGAACGCGGCGATGCTGAACCTCGCGGCCGGCGAAGTGACGGCCGGCATGGGCGACAACGTGCAGCTCGTGATTGCCGCGTGCATCATCGTGCCGCAGGCGATCGTCGCGATGCTGTCGCCGTGGGTCGGGCGCACGTCGCAGCGCTGGGGACGCCGGCCGATCCTGCTGCTCGGCTTCTCCGCGCTGCCGCTGCGCGCGCTGCTGTTCGCGGGTGTCAGCAGCCCGTATCTGCTGGTGCCGGTGCAGATGCTCGACGGCATCAGCGCGGCGGTGTTCGGCGTGATGCTGCCGCTGATCGCCGCCGACGTGGCCGGCGGCAAGGGGCGCTACAACCTGTGTATCGGTCTGTTCGGGCTAGCGGCGGGGATCGGTGCGACCTTGAGCACGGCACTCGCGGGCTTCGTCGCCGACCGCTTCGGTAGTGCGATCAGCTTCTTTGGGCTGGCGGGTGCCGGCGCGCTGGCAGTGCTGCTGGTGTGGACGGCGATGCCGGAGACGCGCGATTCGGATGCGCAGAGCAAGAGCGCGGCGCTGCCGGAGGCGCAGTAAATAGCTGGATCGCTGTGCAGAAACGAGGTGGATGGAAGCCGGGCTTGCGCCCGGCTTTTTTTCGCGCCTGGTTGCGGCTCGGCTACACCTTTTCGATCACGCGCAGGCCGATGTCTTTCGGCTTGCGAAACGCCGAAGCGATCTTGTCGCACTCCGCAACCGTCACGCCGAGCGCTTCGAAATGCATGCGCCATTCGCGCACGACAGCGGACAGATGCACGATGACCTCTGCCGCCGCATGCCGCAAGATGCCGAAGCTCCCCGCCGCCGACAACGCATTGTCCAGTGTCGCAAGGCGCCCTGCCGCTGGGCCGACACCCAGCACCAGAAATCGCTCCGTGCCGAGTTGCGGCTTGGGCACCACATCGTACAGATCGGACAGCCGCCAGCCTTGGTGCGCGCCATCCCAGACGAACGCATGATTGCGCAGGTGATCGTCGTCATTGGTGACCAGGATGTTGAACACCATGCGTCTGAACAGTTCGAGCTTGTCTTCAGCGACGAAGCCGCTTGCGCCCAGCGCGCCGAGCGTGTCGGCCAGATCAGCATAAGCGGCCGCACCCGCATCGAACTCGTGCATTTTCAGCATCGTCAACGCACTCACCACGTGACGCTTGCCGAGTTCTCCCTTTGGCAGCGGCACGCGGTCGAAGCGCTCGATCAGCATCACGTCGCGGCCGTCGGCCAGCTGGATCAGCTGCGTCTGCGGCACGCGCAGCCCGCACAGGCGTGCGAGTTCGAGCGTGGCGCGCTCGACCATGGGCACGTTGAAACTGTCGCGAAACGCCGGGAACTTGGCGACCCATTGCCGGCCGCGGTCGCGCAGCACGGCCTTCGGACGCGCGCCGCCGAGCGTCGCACCGACCGCGAAGAGCGCCTGCAGATTGCGTGGCACGCGTCGCCCCTGCTGAATCAGCATCGCAGCATCGAGCAGATACGACAGTTCCTTCAGCTCCGGCAGCTTGCCGGCCTGAGCGGGCGCGGCAGGCGAATCGCGGAAATCGAGCGCGCCGGTGCGGTGCGGACCTGCGTTAGCAAGGTAAGCGGTTTCCGGCAGGCTATCGGGCTCGGCCTTCAGCATGTTCTCGATGACGCGTCGCCCCCAGGAATCCGGCGCGGCGTCGCGGATCGCGCCGAACAGTGCAAGACCGGGCGGTGGCTGGAACAGCGTTTCCTTGTTGCGGCGCGCTTCGTCGAGCGGCAGGCTGACCGGGTCGACCGCAAGCGCCTGCGCGCGCTGCAGATACTTGTTGCCGTAGACGAATGCCGCCCCGACCGGTTTGATGCCGTCCTCAAAGACCTCGAGCTTGCCTGCGGGTACCGCGTCGGCCATGCCTTCGAGCGCGATGAAGACGTATTTGCTCCATGTCGTGGCGGTAGTGACAGTAGTGGCGTTAGAAATCGTACTCACCTGTATCGGCTGCGGACTTGCTGCGGGCCCGCTTGCGAGCGCCAGCAGCGCGCCGCGCTTCGCCGAGCACGTCGCTCTGCCGGTTGGCGAGCGGCTCCAGCAGGCCTAGCAGGCCGGCCCGCTCGAACGCTTGCAGCCAGGCCGCAAAACCGACGGAAACATCCCCTTTTTCGATGCGCACCAGCGTGCTCGGGCTGATGTTCGCGCGCTCGGAAAAGTCTTGCCGCGTCATGTTGCGCGCGATACGAGCCGCGGCAACCGCGTGCCCGAGGGCGGTAGCGCGGCGCTTTACGTCGGCGGAGGCAAAGTCCTGATTGTTGCGCTTCATTTTGTCATATCTGACATGTAATGGCAGATAAATAGTCAGTATAGACAAAAAATGATGCACGTCAATTAGTCATGGCAAGCCATGTTGTCATATCTGACACATTAAATGGTTTAATTAGTCAGATATGACTAATTTTATGCTTCTGGAGATGCGTGTGCCGAGTCGCAAACCGTCAATCCAGCAACTCCCCCGCCCGCTGGCGCAGCGCGAGCCCGAAATCGTCCAGCCAGCCGATCGCGAGGCGCCAGCTTTGCCAGTACAGATCGACGTCCAGCGGCCGGTCCGGCAAGAGTTCGACCAGTTCGCCGCGCGCCAGGTGCGGCCGCACCATCCGCTCCGGGCACATGCCCCACGCGAGCCCCGCTACGCACATGCGCACGAACCCGTCGACGTGCGGCACCCAGTGCAGCGGCGGATTCACCTCGGCGCGCGTGATCTTGCGCATGAAGCGCGTCTGCAACTCGTCCTTTGGATTGAAATAGACACACGGCGCGCGGCGCAGCGCGTCGCGCGTCGGCCCGTCCGGGAAATGGCGCGCGCGAAATGCCGGTGCGCACACCGCGCGGTAGCGCATCCGCCCAAGGCGCGTCGAACGGCAGCCCTGCACCGGTTCCGCTTCGGTGGTCACCGCGCCTTGCACGCTGCCCTCGCGCATCAGCCGTGCGGTGTGGTCCTGGTCGTCGATCACCAGATCGAGCAGCATCTCGCGCTCGATGCAGAAGCCGGCAATCGCGTCGACAAACCATGTGCCGACGCTGTCGTCGTTGACCGCCACGCGCAGCGTCGGCCAGCGCTGCCCGTGCGCGCCCGGCAAGGCCGGCAGCGGCCCGGCCAGCTCGGCCTCCAGCACCTGCACGCGCTCCGTGTGCCGGCACAGCAGTGCACCCGAAGCGGTCGCCACGCACGGGTTGCCGCGCTTCACCAGCACGCTGCCCATCCGCTCCTCGAGCAGCTTCACGCGTTGCGATACCGCCGATGGCGTGACGTTCAGCTCGCGCGCCGCGCGCTCGAACGAGCCGTGGCGCAGCACGGCTGCAAGCGCATCGAGCAAGGCATAGTCGAGCATTAGCGTTCCTTATGCGGGGTTAAGCAATTTAGGTTTTCTTAGCCGAAAGATTAACGCAAACTGGCCACCTTCCGTAGATTGCCTCGTGCATCTCGCTTCAATCCGTTAGGAAATAACCATGAACTGGCTGTCTTTCTGGCACGGCGCCGCGCTGTGCGCATCGCTGATCGTCACCATCGGCGCACAAAACGCTTTCGTGCTGCGCCAGGGTATCTCGCGCTCGCATGTCGGCAAGATCGTGCTGTTGTGCGCGCTGTCCGATTGCCTGCTGATTGCCGCGGGCGTCGGTGGCGCGGCGGCGCTGGTGGTCCACTATCCGCTGTTCGTCCACGTGGTGCTGTATGTCGGGCTCGCGTATCTGGTGTGGTTCGGCATCGGCGCATTGCGGCGCGCGCTGCGGCCGGGGCATGCGGTGCTCAACACCGCGGCCGGGGGCGCGCCCGCGCAGCGCGCGCTGCCGATCGTGTTGATGACGCTCAGCTTCACATGGCTCAACCCGCATGTGTATCTGGATACGTTTCTGCTGATCGGCACCGCCGGCGCACGCGAGCCGGAAGGCGCGCGCGCAATCTTCGCGGTGGGCGCGATGGCGGTCAGTGTGGTGTGGTTCGTTGCGATCGGCTATGGCGCGCGTCTGCTCGCGCCGCTGTTCAGGCGCGCCGGCGCATGGCGGATTCTGGATGGCGCGATCGGCGGGATGGTGTTGCTGATGGCGTTTGCGCAGCTGCGCTAGAGTCGGTGTGCACCGCTATTGCGTGCAGCAGCGGCATGCGGTCGTGGCCAGCGAACCGTGGCGTTACGGCGTTGCCTGCGTTGCGCGCGGAGTGCCCCGCGTGCTGGCCATCGTCACTGCAGGCTTCTTCACGTCACCGCGCCGCCGTACGTACCCCACCCGCCGCCGCCAGCTTATCGCGGCACGCCTCGTCCGGACCGATGCCCACCGTCTGCAGCAAGCCATCGGTCACATAAGGCATCACGCCCGCCGCGCAGATCTTCGCGGCGATCTCGCGCCGGCAGTCGTCGTCGCCCGGCGCGCAATAGTCGATCGACAGCACCGGCAGCCTGTAACGTTCGCGGATCGTGCGCGCCTGTCCCAGCAACCACGTGCGGTCGTCGTCCGGCACCGCGTCGTAGCGCTGGTTGGTCTGATCCCAGTTGCCATACAGCGATTCGAACGCCACCGCTGCGACGTCGTCATGCACTTGCGGCAGGATCTCGAAGCCACGGTTGAAAATCAGCTGGGCTTCCGGAAAGCGCGCCTTCAGCGCACGGATCGTCGCGATCAGCCCGGCCTGCTGGCGCGCCTTCGCATCGTCCGTTTTGGCGATCAGTTGCCACGAGTCGAGCGTATCGAGGAAAAAGCCCCGATAGCCGCGTGCCCACAGCGGCGCGACGATATGGTCGACAAAGAATTGCGGCCAGCCCGGCGCGCTCTGGTCGATCACTGCCGCAGCCCATGTATCGTTGCGGCCGATCAGCCATTTCTTCGGCATCGCCGCGATATAGTCGCGGTCTTTCGACACTTCGCCGACCGCCACATACGCGTACCAGTTCGTACAGCCGCCATCGGTCGGCGCGCGTAGCGACACCGCGCGTGGATTGAAACCGCTGTCCGCCTCCACCACCACCGTATCGAATTGCGTCAACTGCTCGACCGGTACCTGTTCGCCGTAGTACAGCGCGATACTGCCGAGGCCGCGCTCCGGCGTGCGCTTGCACGCCGCCAGCACCGGTTTCGCGAATACCGCCGACACCAGCAGCAGCCCCACCGCGGCACACGCGGCCAGCACCCACGAGGCGCCAAGCCGCGTCAACAGATTGGTCAGCCCGATCATGCTCAGTTGCGCAGCATGTACGTTTCGTATTCGAGCTTGCTGAACTTGCGATCGAGCACCAGCACGGCGCCCACCACCAGAATCAGCAGCGTCAGCGCGAAGCCGTAGCCGTACGTGTCGGGCGACAGGCGCAGCGTGATGCCGGTCAACACGCCGTTCAGCACGACGAAGGCCGTGCACAGCTTGAGCACCGAGCGCCGCGCGTCGAGATAGAAGAACACGTTCAACAGACCCAGCAGCAACACCTGCAGGCTCGCCGCGATCACGTCGAGCACCAGCAGCGGCATATACAGCGACGAGATGTTCAGCGCATCGAGCACCAGCCGGCCGAATGCGAGGATCAGCAGCAGTACCACCGCCTGGATCTTGACGATCTCATACAGCCCCGCGCGGATGCTCGACACCATCATGTCGCGCATATCGTTGATGTGGCGCAGCGTCGCGCCACTGCGCACCGCGTCGTAGAACGCGTCGTAGTATTCGACGAAGTCCGCTTCGATGCGCACGAGGAAGGTCGCCATACCCGGCATCACGCACACGTACGCGATAAACACCGGAATGTCGTAGATCACCGACGCATGCAGCGGCCCCACCACCGGCGTACCGGTGCTCGGCGCATACCAGAACATGAACTTGTCGAGCCACACGCCGATATTGAACAGCAGGCCGACCAGCGCGAGCGTTGGATACGCGAAACGCCGTTGCAGCACCTCGAACGAGATAAAGCGTTCGCTGCGGTAGTTACGGTAGATCAGCCCGGAGAGCCCTGCCAGCAGCACCACGTGGCCGGCCACGAAGCCGCCCAGCAGGCCTGCAAGGCCGTGCTGGTTCAGCGCCAGCGCGAAGCCGACGGTGCAGCCGTAGCCGATCGCGAACACGATCAGGATCTGCCGGTACTGCTTGACGCTCGACAGGAAGATCACCGCGATCCAGATGTTGCTCATCACGACGAAGCCCGCCACCATCAGCAGCCGGTACAGCAGCGGCTCGGCGCCGAAGCCCAGCCACACCGCGAGCGTGCCGAGCACGCCGGAGGCGGCAGTCGAAATCAGCACCACGCCGTTGTAGTTCGACAGCACGAGGTCGTCGCGCTTTTCGAACAGACGGTCCGAGATAAAGCGCGTAAACGACAGCTGCAGCGGCCCGGTCAGAATCAGGCTGCACGCGATCAGATACGTGACCGACACCTGGAACTGCACGATCGCGTACTTCGGAATGGTGAACGCGAGGCTCATCACACCGATGATCAGAATGCCGAAGATCGACAGGATCAGCGGGCCGGAGCTGATCAGCCCCGCGTACGCGTAAGCGCGCGCAGTGCCGGTCAGCGTCTGGCTCTTGAGGATCTTGCGTAGCTCGAAACCAATGCCGGCCATCAGCGGATCTCCTGCGATTGCGCGTGCTGCGGTGCGCCCGTTGCTGCGGCCGCGGTTGCAGTGGCCGTAGCCGCATGCCCGCCATGCATCGGGCAGCCGAGCGCGGCAGCCGCGTCCGCACCGCCGCTACCCTTGCGGTCCGGCGCGGCGGCCAGCCGCTCGTACAGCACGCGATATTGATCGATCATCTGCGCCTTCGTATAGAAGCGGCTCACCCGCGCGAGGCCCGCCTGCTGCGCGGCACGCCAGCGCGGCTCGTCGCCGAGCAGTTCGAGCACTGCCTGCGCGAACGCAGCCGGATTGGCGATCGGCACCAGCAGGCCGGCCGAGCCGAGCGCGCGGTCTTCGTCGCCGTGACCTTCGATCAGCTGGCGGCACGAACCGACGTCGGTGGTGATCGACGGCACGCCGGCCGCAAAGCCTTCGAGCACCACCAGCGGCAGCGCCTCGCTGATCGACGTCAGCGCGAGCACGTCCACTTGCGGCAGGATCTCGTCGATGCGCTGGAAGCCGAGGAACTTCACATGATTCGCGAGCCCGAGGCTTTGCGCGAGCGCGCGGCATTCCTGCGCGTACGCCGGATCTTCCTCTTCCGGCCCGACGATCCAGCCCTGGATGTCCGGCAGCGTGCGCGACGCGATAAACAGCGCGCGAATAAACGTCTTGATGTCCTTGATCGGCACCACCCGGCCGATCAGCGCGACCACCTTGCCCGGCTGCGGCGCGCGCTTGGCGATCAGTTGCGACAGGTCGTCGACGTCGACGCCGTTCGGAATATTGCGCGTGCGTGCCGCATCCGCGCCGTCGGTGATCTGACGCTGACGGTTGGTCTCGTACAGCGCGACGATCTCATCGGCCGCGTCGTAGGCGAGCTTGCCGAGCGCTTCGAAAAAGCGCACCCACAGTTCGCGGAAGTAGCTGATCTTCGAAATGTCGCGCTCGAACGCGCCGCGGTTATCGCGAATCCACTGGCTTTGCAGCAGGTCGATCTTGCGTTCTTTCGTGTAGATGCCGTGTTCGGACACCAGCAGCGGCCGGCCGGTACGGTAGTGCATCAGCGCGCCGAGAAAGCCCGCATAGCCGGTCGACACCGTGTGATACACGCGCGCCGGCGGCAGATTCGCGGCGATGCGCGCGAGCTGCCACAGCGGCTTGTGCATGATGCGCACCGTCCAGAAGTAATCGGTGAACGACGGATCGGTGCAATGCCGGTGATACTGGTCGACGATGAAATCCCACGCGGCGCGGCTCGATACGAACTGCGCTTCGTTCAGCGGGCCGTCGTCGCCGATCAGCTGCACCATCTCGGCCATCAGCTTCGCTGGATCGGCGCCGTGCGGATTGCGCCACGCGTCGTGCAGCGCGGCCGATTTCGCAAATGCGTCCGGGTCGCCCGGAATTTCGCGCGCGGCCTGTTTATCGGCCGACATCTGTTCGTACAGGTAGTGCGTTTCCAGATGCACGACATTGTCGGGCAGCGCATACGCGGCGCCCTGGTAATCCTCTTCGCGGCTGCCGATAAAGACAATCGAAAAGCGCGTGTCCGGATACGAGCGGACCATCTGGTTGACCCAGCTCGACACGCCGCCGCGCACGTACGGGAACGTGCCTTCCAGCAGCAGGCAGACATCGGCATCAGCGGCGCGGCGTTGCAGTGACGTTTTCATGTTGACCAGTAGCGCACGACAGGATTGAGCATCGGCAGCGAAGCCGCGTTGGTCAGCGACGCAAGCAGCTCGGAGACACGCGGGTAGTTGCCTTGCAGGAACGCGACTTCAGCCATCCATGGCACCAGCCGCTCGCGCGGGAAACCGAGTTCCTGGGCGCGCGCCATATGGTGCTGTGCTTCGTCGGCGGCGCCGTTGGCGAGCGCGAGGCGGCCGCGGATCATCCACAGTGCGGCGTCGCTCGCGTCGGTCTCGAGCGCAGCGCGTGCATAGCGGTCGGCCTGTTCGAGCGTGTGCTTGTACACCGCGCCCTGCACGAGGTTCTGATAAACCAGCTCGAAATACAGCTCCGCGAGCTGCCGGTTGATCGCGTGGCGCTCGCTGTTGGTTTGCGCGTAGTCGAGCGTCTGCGCGGTCTGGAAAATCTTCTGCATCACTTCGTTTTCGGCCTGGTCGAGCGTGCCGTACGCGATCAGGCGCACGTCTTCGACCGGATCGGCCAGCAGTTCGCGCAGCAGCGTGCCGGTAGTACGGGTCGGCATGCTCTGGATCGCGACCAGCGCGGACAGCCGGTCCGACGCGTTCACCTGGGTGTTGATCAGGCGTGCCTGCAGACGCGCGCCGCCGCCGTGCGACACGCGCGACATCAGATACGTGACGAACTGCGGCGTCGGCACTTCCTGCATGTCTTCGTCGCGGCGGCGCGCCGGGAACCATGCGGCCCACAGGCAGCTGACCAGCAGGATCATGCCGCCGAAGAACGGCACGAAGCTGCACACCAGCCACACGAACAGCAGCGTGAAGCCGAGCGGCCTGCGATAGCGCAACGGCAGCAGCACCCAGAACAGCAGCGCCTGCAGCGCGCCGAACACGACGTCGAGCACCAGCGCGGGCTCGAGCGCGCCGACGGCCGTCGAAGTCGGCGCGAGTTGCCACAGTGCCCAGGCCTGGGCGAGCGCCAGCACGACCACGGCGATCAACGCGAGCAGCATCACCAGGCCGCGCAGCACCGGCCGCGCGACGGACGTAGCGACAGGTGCGGCAGACGTAGCGGCAGACGCGGTGGCAGAAGTCGGCTTAGCCATCGAGACCGCTGCGCGTAAGCAGCCCTCGCAGCGCCGGACCCGGCGCATTTGCGCCCAGGTGCAGCGTATGCACGCCGATGCGCGCGCCTTCGAGATCGAGGTTGAACTGCACCCGCAGGCTCGATTCGATCCGTGCCAGATAACCGTCGATACCGGTTTCGTCGGTGGCCGGCATCAGGTTGATCAGCACCGATTGTCCAGCGGCTTTCACCGGCCACAACAGGTCCAGCGAACGGCGCCGGCGCATCACGTGTTCGAAGAACGAATCGCCGGCATCGTCGTGCGGGAACACCAGCGCGACCAGCGACGACGCGATTCCAGCGGAACGCTGCAGGCGTGTCAGGCGGCTCAGGTCGAGCGCGAACTCGTACGGGCAGCCCGGCACGTCGTGCAGGATGTCCTGCACCTGCTGCGAGTGTTCGACACCGTCCGCGTAGTAGCCCAGCAGCACCAGCAGCAGTTGCAGGTTGTCGAAGTTCAGCGACAGGAACGGCATGCGCTTGATCGCCAGCATCGCGAGGATGTCGCCGTCGGCCGAGATCAGCGGCGCGCACACCAGCAGGCTGGTGCTCGCCACCGGCCGATCTTCGCTGCGCAGATGCGCGACGCTGCGGGTCTCGAGTGCACGCTGCACCAGCTCGTCGCGCGGATCGAACTCGAACGGGTCGCCCAGGCGCGCCAGCGCGTCGGTACCGACCTTGCTGTCGCCATGCACCGGATACAGCGCGGCCACTTCGATCTGGCAGGCTTGCGCGACGAACTGCAGCAATTCCTGGGTACCCGGCATATCGTGCCCGACGCGCGCCTGCGGCGCCTCGAGCCCGTGCGCCACCGACAGGCGGCGCAATTCGGTAATCGAATCGCGTAGCGTGGTCGGCTTCGACAGCAGATCCTTCTCGAGCCGCTCGTGCGACAGCCGCATCAGATAGTGGCTGTTGGTGATCGCGACGAGCCGGTCGTTCAGGTAGTCGTTCAGCGCGTTGGCACGCTGCGCGCGGCTACCCCAGATGTCGCCGAAGTGACCCGCGAGGATCGTCTGCAGCACACCGCCGGTGAAGAACAGCGTCGGCCATGCGGCTGCGCTGCTGCCGTGCGCGACCAGCAGCCAGTAATCGCCGGCCACGATCGCGCAGCCGAGCAGACCGAGCAGCGTGCCGTAGCGCAGCGCGACCACGAAGGTCGCGAACCACAGCCACGGATAGCCGGTCGACAGCAGCAGCGGATCGTTGCGGTTGAACGCCCAGCACAGCGCGCACACCGCGGCCACGAACACGATCGTTTCGACGATCGAAAACGGCCGCGTGACGGCAGGCGCCACGAAGCGGCGTACGGCACCGAGATTGCCGAACGGGTGCGCATGCCGCGGCTTCGCGGCCCCTGCGCCGGGTTGAGCAATGGCAGTATTCACAGCCGGCTCCTCAATACCTGTCGAAAACCCGCGGGTTGCGGGCGGACTGCGTTACCCATGCGTGCGCAGCGGGGCCAGCAGCTTGCCGATCAGCGACGATGCAACCGTCGCGAGGCTCGAACGGCTCCAGCCGCTACGCGAGCCCGTGGCGCTCCACACCACCTGGCCCGACGCCACGTCGACCAGTTCGAAGGTCACGCCCGCGACCGGCTCGCCATCCACGCCGGCCTTGTAGCGCCACTCTTCGACGGCGCCGGTCAGCACGTACTTCACGTGCTGGTCGCGCGCCCACGCGAGCTTCTTCTCGCCGACTTCACGCTGTGCGGTGTCGAACATCGCATTCGACGATGCATCGGCCGGCGCAACCCGCACGTCGGTCACGCCGCTCGCGCGCAGCACGTTGGCTGCGATCGCGGTGGCGCTGCTGCCTGCCGCCGGCGTTTCGGTGAAGTTCGCGAGCGGCACCACGGCCACCGCATCGTTCGCCGCCAGCGCAGGACCACCGCTCTGGCTGATCGAACCGCACGCGCCGAGCAACAGCGCTGCCGCCGCTGCCGCGGCTACCCATTGAAGCGGACGTGTCCGTCCTTTCATGCTGCTGATCAAGCTGTTCATCGAACCACTCCTCCGTAACGTCGTCATTTGCTGCATCACACGATGCGTCCCTGTGGCGGCAGACTGCCCGCCGCCCTGCAATCAGTAGTACCAGTTGTACCGCGCGCCCATCAACGTAACCGGCGTGCCAAGGCGCGACACGCGTTGATGCTGGATGAACAGCGACAGGTGATCGCCGCCGAACACGCTGCCCGCCACGCCGACGCTCAAGTCCGGGCCCCAGCCCTGATTCGAGTCGTGCAGGATGCCGACGTCGAGGAACGGACGCCAGCGGTGCGTGTACTGCTCGAGCAGATCGTTGCCAAAACCAAAGTAGAAGCCGTACTGCGTGTACGAGTCGGGCAGGAAATCGCTCGCCAGCGCCGGCTGGTTGGCCACCGGAACGAGGCGCGAGATCAACGGGTCGGCGCCGCCGCTCGCGCCGTAGCCGCCGTGCGTGCCGATCGCGCGCACCGTGTAGTCCGGGTACTCGGTATGAATCCGGTAAATGATTTCGCCGGTCGACAGCACGCCGCTGCCGATGTAGTTGCGCGCCTGGCTGTAGAAGCGGTCCGCTTCGACACTGCCTTGCAGCGACAGATGCTCGTCGATCCGATACGTGAAGTCGCCGATCAGGTTGTCCTTCATCCCGCCAACCTGCAGCGACTGCGTTTCGTCGGCAAGCTGGTTGTGGCCCGCGCGTATGCCGAGTTGCAGCGCCGAGTTGCGGCCGGTTTCGGCGGCCACCGAGAAGGTGTAGAAGCTGTCGAGCGCATCGCGCCGGCCGGCGTTCACCTGGAACGCGGTGTCGCGCGTCTGGCGGCGGCCGTAGACGCTGAACGAGCGGTCCACCGACGGCACGTTGGTCAGCTGCGTGATGTCGGTCGAATGCTGGAAGTTCTGCGTGCCGGTGATGCCGACCATGTAGCGCTCGGCAATCTTGCGGCTTGCCGAAATGGTCTGCTCGATGTAGTCGAGCGGATGCTCGGTGTGGCTCGTCACCGTCGCGTCGATCGATTGCGGCCAGTCGAGCGCGGTTTCCGTGACCCGCGTGTGCAGCTCAGTATCTTCCGGCGCGCCTTCGAGGCCGGCGAACGCGAGTTCCTGCGCGCGGCGCGGGCGGTCGACGGCGATCGTTGCATCGATGCGGTCGTAGATCGGCAGGCGCGAACGTTCCTGCGCGAGCAAGCGCTCCATCTCGGGGACGTCGTTGTTGGCGAGCGCGATGGTCAGCATCGCGTCGTTCGGGCGCGCCAGTTTGGCCGCGTATTGCTGCGCGAGCCAGCGCTTGGCGAGCGGGTTGCTTTCATGCGACATCGCCCACGCAATCGCCACGTCCTTCGCGACGGCATCGTGCAGGCGGTTGTTTACCGGCAGCTGCGCACCCTTTGCAGGTGCCTCGCCCGGCAGACCCTTCGCGCCGCCAAGCAGCGTGCGGCGCACGAACGAGATGTCAGCCGGCGCAGCGTTGGTCGACAGCAGGTCGTTGAGGAGCGCAGCCGAGTCATCGGGGTTCGCAAAATCGGTCGACAGCGTGACGCGCCGGCCGCGCAGGTCCGCCAGCGTTTCGGCATCGGCGGCATTGCGGCCGCGCACTGAGGCACGCGCGGCGCCGTGCAGCTTGGCGAGCTGCGCTTCGTTTTGTTGCATCTGCAGCCACACCTTGTGGCGGATCGTCCATGCGAGGTCCGGGCGGCCTGCCATTTCCTGCGCGTCGGCGTAGGTCAGCAACCACAGCGGGTCGCGCGACATCGACGCCGATTGCCGGCGCAGGTATTCGAGCGCGGCCACCGGCCGGTTCAGGCGCATTTCTGCGGCTGCATACGGCTCCCACATCGCGGCGCTCTGGTCGACGGTGCCGCGCCAGCGGTTCAGCGCTTCACGCAGTTCGGCGTCGCTGCCGTAGTCGACCAGCGTCCACAGGTACGCGGCACGCAGGTCCGAGCTGGCGTTCGGCAGGTCGACCGCGCGCTTCAGGTCTTGCAGCGCTAGCAGCGGCCGGTCGGTCAGCCGGTAGTACTCGGAACGCACGCCGAGCAGCGCCGGCGACGCTTCGGCGGCCTTCAGCTCGTCCGGCTTCAGGCTGGCCAAGAGCGCGGTGATGCGGTCGAAGGCCTGCGCGTCGGTGTAATAGAAGATCGCGTCCTGCAGCGCACGCACCGTGTGATCGCGGCGATAGCGCAGTTCGGCCACGCGGCCCGCGTCGATCGGATACGGATCGTAGAAGTACGTCATCTCGCCGAGATCTTCCGGCGTCGCGGTGCCGCCGGCCACGAGGTTCATGTACGCCTCGTTCGCGTCGTCGTCGCGTTGCAGCAGGCGCGCGAGTTCCGCGTAGTTGCGCCAGAACTCTTCGTCGGTGTCCTTCGCGCCGGCGCGGGCCTGCTTCAGCGCGGCCAGCGAGCCGCGATAGTCGCCGGCGCGATACAGCACGCTGGCGGTGTGCAGTGCGGCGTTCGGATCGTGCGGATGGCGCGCCTGCACCGCACGGTAAGCGGCGAGCGCCTGATCGTCGTGACCTGCGCGTTCCGCGAGGCCGCCGATGCGCTGGTCGAGCGCGTCCGCGTTGGTGCCGCGCGGCAGCGAGCGCAGGAAGGCCAGGCCCTCTTCCGGGCGGCCGAGGCGTTCGTAGGTCGCGATCACGTTGTCGATCAGCTTCAGATCGTTCGGCGTCGCGCGCGCCTGATGCACCAGCGCGGTCAGGTACGCTTCGTCGTCGTTGAGCATCGGCGCGAGGCGCAGCACGTTCTGCCAGCCCACCGGGTCTTCTGATAGCTGCGCGTAGTCGAGCCACGATTTCAGCGCGAGCGGCGCGTTGCGGTTCCATTCGGCCACTTGCGCGAGACGCTTGACCCACAGCACCGAGCGCGGGTCGCGCTGCACTTGCTGTGCGGCGATTTTCTGCGCGCTGGCGAGGTCGCCCGATTCGACGAAGGCCGTGAAGACGGTGTCGGCGACGTTCGGGGTGCCGCTGTTAGCGGTGACGGCTGCGATTGCGTCGGCGGACAGTGCGGCGGCGGCCTTGGCCGACGGTGCCACGGTTGCCGCGGTCGTTGCGGTTGCCGCAGCCGATGCGGGAACCGGTACCACTGCAGGCTTCTGAGCTTGCGCCTGCGGTGCCTTGTCCGCAGTGGTTGCGGCTGCAAGCTTCATGACGGGAGCCGCGGCAGCGGGAGCTGCCGGTGCAACCTTCGTTGCGGAAGCAGCCGCCTCGGCCGCCGAGGTCGATACGCGCATCAGATGCACACCGCCGCGGTAGTCATCCCGACCGCGTTCGCCGCGCGCCCACTTCACCGCATAGCCACGGCCATACGTCACTGGGCCATCCATGTACGCATAGTCGTCATGCGCCGCACCGTCGAGCGTCGCATCGCGCACCACCCTGCTCTCGCCGTTCTGCTCGCGCGGCTCCAGCAGCGCAAAGCGCGCCAGCATCTTCGCGTAGCGGTCGATCGCCGCCGGCCGGTCCGCCGCACGCGCGACCGCCAGCATCACGATCAGGGCCGACGGATCGTCAGCCAGTTTGCCCAGATGCTGGTCGGCTGCCTTCAGCGCATCGTCCAGCAGATTGCCCGACTGCAGCGTACGGATGCCCGCGATAAAGCAGCGGCGCTGCTCTTCCAGCGTCTGCGCGGCAGCCTGGCGGCGGAACCATGCGTCGGCGGCCGCACGATAGTCGCCTACCTGCAGCGCGTAGCGCGTGATCTGCGTGTCCCATTGGCCACGCCCTTGCGGATCGTTGTCGGACAGGCGCGTGTACAGCTGCATCGCCAGCTGCGGCAGCCCTGCCGCAGCCGAACGCTGCGCGAGCCATTCGAGGTCGTGCGGCGCCCACTGATAGTTCGCGGTGGCGTTCAGCTTGGTGCGCAGATCTTCTAGTGCAATCGCGCGCTGCGGGTCGTCTTCCTGCAGCGCGAAGGTGCGCTGCTCAGCCACCGAAAGACGCAGCATCGACGCGGCGCGCCGCATGTCGTCGGTATGCAGCGCATCCATGCGCGCGGCCACGCTTTCCGCGCCCTCTTCACGGCCTAGAAACACGTATTGCGCGCCGAGCAGCGACAGGAATTCCGCGTTGTCAGGCTGTACCCGCGACCAGGCTTCGAGATAGGCGACGCTCAGGTCGCTCGGTGCACCGACCGATGCCACCCGCTGGCGCAGACCGCCACGCGGCGATACCGCGTACATGGTCGCGAGCACGAGCGCGGCAAGCGCGAAGACAAGCCACGTAGAAACGATACGCGGACGTTTAGCGACCACAGGTGACCTCGACTGGCTGGTAGTCCACTTGCAGGGCGGCGGCAGGCGCCGTATCGAAACGCAGCATCGCGCCGTCGCGACGCGTCGCCACCGGGCGGCCCGCGATGCTCACGCTGCAGCTCTGCGCATTGGCGAGTTCGACGAACGGCTGGTAGTAGCCGCCGAAGTCGAACTTCATGCCGCTCGCGGTGCGCTTGAAGCCATGTACGAAACCGTTCGCCTGCGCGATATACGGCAGCTTGTTGCCCGCTGCCGCACCGGCGCTCTGCGGCGCGTCGAAACTCACGCGCGCCGCACCGTCGGTGATGTGGATGTAGGTGCCGTCGGTGCCGGCCGTGTAACCGGTCACCCCGTGCGACACCTGCAGGTTCGGCGCGTTGTTGCCCGGCCAGCGCAACTCGCGCACCTCGCCGTTGCCGCGCACGATCCAGTTGTCGGACGACGTACCCTGCTGCGCACCCTGCGCGTCCGCCGGGCGCACTGCGCGCGCCACCGCGAAGCTGCGCCAGTCGCGCACCTTGCTCGTGTAATCGGTGATCTGCACCGGCAGCACCGGCTGCTTCAGCACGGTGGCGAAAATCTGGTCGAGGGCGCGCAGCGACGCGACCTTGGTGCCGGTGTACATGTGGTAGTAGATGTCGATCGGCTTGAAGCGCAGCGGCTTGTCGGTCAGATCGAAGGTCTCCAGCACACGCGTGAAGCCGTAGAACGGGCCGAGCCAGTCGTTCGTGTAGACGTTTTCATCCTGGTTCGGCGCATAGATCTGATACGCGCCCGGCCCCTTGTCGACACCGATCGGCGCGATGTTGGTCCAGCTGTTCGCGCTCTTCGTGATAACCGTGTCGCCGCCGTTGATGTTGTCGACGCCGGCCGCGTACACCTTGCGCACCACGATCGCGGGCGGCTCGCAGTTGCCCGGCCACTGCAGGATCACGGTCTTCTTGCCCGGCGGCGCGAGACGCGAGTTGATGTAATCGATCGAGCCGGTCACTTCGCGGTCGATGTTGAACTTGTAGTTCGGAATGTTCAGCGAGAACGCGGTGTCGCCGCCGCCGCGGTCGATACGCTCGCCGG
The DNA here is from genome assembly GCF_054782355.1 of Paraburkholderia jirisanensis. Taxonomy (NCBI): domain Bacteria; kingdom Pseudomonadati; phylum Pseudomonadota; class Betaproteobacteria; order Burkholderiales; family Burkholderiaceae; genus Paraburkholderia; species Paraburkholderia jirisanensis. The sequence continues at coordinate 92,993 of NZ_BAAGSQ010000009.1, forward strand.
TCTTCGCATCGACGTTTTCCCATTCGAACGGATGCGAGTACGTGTGCGTGCCGATCTCGACATACGGCAGCGCAAACATCTTGCGCGCGATCTCTTCGAGACGCGGCGAGATGTTCGGGTACAAGCCCTTCGGACCGACCTCGCCTTCGATCACCGACAAGGTCATCGGCACCTTGTAGCGCGTGAAAATCTGCTCGTACAGCGCCTCGCCCGAATAATCGGCGCCCGGGAATTCGGCGCGCGACGCGAAGCCGTCGCCGTCGACGTGCGTCATGAACAGGCGCCGGCCGTTTTCGGTGGTCACGCTCGGCGACGGCATCGGCGTCAGCCGCAGCGCATCGCCGAGGAACTTGATCGGCTGGATCGCCCAGCGCTCCTGACCAATGCCGTTCAGCGACACGACCGTGTACGGCGCCATCGCGTAGCCGCCCCACGGCGTGGTCGCCACCAGGTCGACGCTCTGCTCGCCGGACTTGACGCGCAGCAGCGAGTGGCTTTTAGAACCGACGCGCACGCCGGTCAGATCGCGCGGCCCAAGCTTCGGCTCGACTTCGAAACCGATGATCGGATCGCGCGACACCGGGGTGATCGCTTCGGTGAACGGGCCGGACACCGGCTGCAGGTCGAGCGCCGGGCCTTCGTCTTCGGCGGCGTCGAAACCGAACTGGCCGAGAAACGCGACCGGCACGTGCGCGGCGATGCGCGCGTCGACCCAGCGGCGCCATGCGCCACTGTCGCGCAGTTCGTCGCCGTCGAGCCATGCGACCACGCCCGCGTAACGGTCCGGCGTGATGTCGGGCAGCGTGGCGTTGGCGTCTGCGAATTCGACGTCGTAGCCGAGATAGTTGAGCGGCGTCGCGACGTCACGCACGCCGGGGGTTTCGTCGAGTGGCAGATCGGGCGCACGGTCCTGCACGATCAGGATGCGGCGCGGCAGCACTTCGATCGCGCCGATGCCGACCACGCTGCGCGCGGCGTTCGTCACGTATGGCGTGACGCCGGTCGCAACCACCTGAGCCGCACGGGCACGGGCGCACGCACGGTCGTCAGCAGCACAGAATTCGATCGATACGACCGGCACGCCGGTGCGTTGCATGAATGCCTGCGCGGCGGCGACCCGCGCGCTGCGCTCGGCCGGCGCGACGTCTTCTTCACGCGTGCCGTCCTGCACCTGGCCGCGGACCAGCGACGGGCCGACCACCGCGTACAGCAGCTGGGCGTGCGCTTGCGCGGCGGCGAGCGCGTCATTGCCGCCAACGACGAGGCGCGCGTCCGGGTGTGCTGCATGGATCGCGTCGAGCGCGGCGATACCGGCCGGCGTGTCGACCATGAAGCCGCGATAGCCGCGCTGCCACAGCGGTTCGACCTGCTGCGCGACGAAGTCGGCCGGCGCCAGGTTTGCATCGGACGCACGGATGCGTGCGATCCAGGTGGTATGGGCAAGCGGATTGGCGGACGGGTCAAAGCCACGCGCGGGGTCCAGCACGACCGCGTCGAATGCCTGCAGCAAGTCGACCGGCGGCGTCGAGCCATCGAAGAAAGCGAGATTGACCGAAGGGGTGCGCGCCGGATTGGCGTTGTGCGTCGCAACGGATGCAGCGGGCGTTTGTGCGTTCTGTGCGTACGACGAGGTCCACGGTGCGGCACATGCTGCCAGCATGGCGAGTATCAGCGGCCACCTGGCGGCAGCCGTACGGCGTACCGGTTGCGCGGGCAAATAACGCCGCGCAATCGCGCCCAACGGTTCCCCAAACCGCGTGTGAATCCCCGTGTACATGATTTCTGTCCGCTCGTTCGTTATTGCTTTTACCGGCCGCCAATTACATGCTTATCGGCGGATTTTGCGTTTCATTGAATCTGATTTCCGCGGCACCGGTTTATTTCTGCGCGTTACCTCCGCGCACGTAAAACTCACACCGGCGACGAACGGACTTCACGAAGCGCTATCCCTTGAATCGGCGCGCATTTTATCGCGTTCTTGCGAAAAGGAAAGGTCTTTTTGGAAAATCAATCGGTAAAAAATCCAACAATGCAATTTCTGCAATCGTTATTCGTCTTACCAGCAAGGACGCGCAAACGTTTAACTTGAAACGGCATAAAACTTAATCCACAAGATCGTTGCGGCTTTTTGACAACGACAATTGGGATTTGCTGTCGTGCGATTTAGGAAAAATCGTCGTGCGAAGTCAGGCACGTCGATTGCTCAATCGGAACACGGCGGCGCCTGATGGGGTCGATTTGCCCGATCCCGCTCGCGAGACCGCCCCACATTTCAAAGACCCACGGTGGGAGGTTCCATGCTTCGATACGCAGCCATCTTCTTCGTCATCGCGATCATCGCCGCCGTGTTCGGCTTCGGCGGCATCGCGGCAGGCGCCGCGGAAATCGCGAAGATCCTGTTCTTCATCTTTATCGTGATCTTCCTCGTTACGCTGTTGATGGGCGTCATCAGACGCTAGCGATATGGCGCGCCGCAGCATCGCGGGCGGCCGCCATCATTGCGCGGTTTGCAAGCTTGACGGATTGCCGCAGCCTCGCCGCCGCAGGGTGCGGCTGCAGCATTCGAAGTGCACCGGGTGGCGGTGCGCACGGAAGCCGCGCGATGAACTTCCGCAATTCGGTGAGAGACGAGCCCTGGCCTCGCGTGGTGCGCGCAAGCGCACCGCTCTCGCCTAACTGCGCGCGCGGGCTTCGAGTGCCTGCAGGGCTTCGTTCAGACGCGCGACGCGGCTGCGTTGCGCGGGCGCGGACACCGACTCGGAAGCGGCCGACGATACATCGTCGACGCGCTTGCGCCAGTAGGAAAGCGGCATACGATCGTCCGCCGAAATGTGCGTGAGCACCTGCTCGAGGTGCTGGAGATCGGTTTCCAGCTGCTGATGATTCATGGCCTATCCCCGTGACGTTCGCGCACTGCCAGACCAACGGCCCGCGCGGGCGTCCGAAAGCTTTCTTATATCGGTGAAAGGAAATGGGCAGACAAATGCTGCACCGCCCTCGGACCGACAATATGCCATTTGTGGAAAACATTGCGCAAGAGGCTCGCACTGTATGCGAGAAATCCTCAGAACTTATCGCCTGACGCAAAGACATCAGACGTGTGATGTGTGCGGCGTTGCCCGCTCTGCTTTCACCATGCTTTCCATCTGCGGGAGTTCGTGGCCGATGAAACCGAGAATCAGACGCAGCATTTCGTCTTCGAAGGCCCGCGTGCCCAGGTATTCGGGCCGCTCGAGCGCGGTGGCGAGCAGCACACCCGAGATCGCGCGAAACAGCACGAAGCGTGCTTCGGGCGCTGCGATCCGCGCGGTAAAGCCCGGGTTGTCGCTGTGCAGCGTCGTCGAGATCAACTCGAAGTAGCACTGCATGCCCGCACCGATCCGCGACCCGGGCGCGGCATCGCTCCACTCGGCGCGCAAGATGCCATACAGCCGCGGACGGTCGCCGATGAAAGCAGCCATCGCGCGGATCATCCTTCGTGTATTGATGCCGGCACCGAATGGCGCCGGATCGGCGAGCGCCTGTTGCATCATCTGCGTGAGGCGGTCGAGTTCGCGCCCGGCCAGCGCTTCGATCAGGCCTTCCTTGTTGGGGAAATACTGATACAGCGCGCCAATGCTGAATCCGGCCGTATCGGCGACACGCTGCGTAGTCAGCCCCGCTTTACCGTGGCTTTCGAGTGTGCGCGCGGCCGCTTCGAGAATGCTGTCGAGTGCAAACGACGCGCGCGCCTGTTTGGGCCGGCGGCGCCCGGAGGTCGAATTGGGCAAAACGGCTCCGCGTGCGAGAACACGGCTATCTTAGTTGAGATGGGAACTTGTTTCAGCGATGCCATGCGTAAAATGGCATGCCTGACATAATTCCCATGTTGGACATTAACGTCAAACTCGATTGCCGCAGATGACCCGCTTCAGGCTTGCGGGTCCACACAGACCTGAGTGATAATCAAATCCTGATTCTCCGGGGGGTTTCGTGGTTCTATCGCCTAAATTCGCCAGCCCGAAGCTGGCTGCGAAAATTCTTGGCGCCCGTTCCGAACAACGCGTGGTCGATATATTGAATACGGCTCAAGTCGTGTTTGGTGAACAGGGCTTCGATCGCGGCACTACCGCTGAAATTGCACGGCGTCTGAATATCTCCGAAGCCACCATCTTTACGTACTTCGGCAGCAAGCGCGAACTCTGTCAGGAATTGCTGCACACCTGGTATTCGATGATCACCGCGCAAATGGAACAGGATTTTCCGCGCAGCGGCGGTTTGCGCAGCAAGATCGAATACGTGGTTACCCATCATCTGGATTACCTGCTGCAAGACACCAAGGGTTTTTGCGCGCTGATCCTGAGTGAAGGCCGCGCGTTGCACGGCGAGTTCGCCGACGAACTCGCCGACCTGAAGCGCCGTTATCTCGCGAGCTTCATGGCTGCACTGCGCGACGCGCAAGCAGCCGGCGAACTGGATTCGCAGATTCGCCTGTCGGTGGTGCGTGACATGCTGTTCGGCATGATGGAGCACATCCTGTGGCGCAGCATCGAACGCAACCGCACGCCCGACATCGAAACCGTGGCGGCTGAAGTCACGCGGCTCGTCATGAAGGCGGTCGCGCCGGAAGACGACGAACTACGTCGTCTGCAGCAATTTCACGATGAGGTGAGCGCTTCCCTGAAGCGGGTTGACGAGTAGCAGTGCGCATTATGGACGTCGCCGACGTCAATGCCGCGCGGTCAGCCGGTGAATCGATACGGAGTTCGATGCATGCGGCACGTACGCCGCAAGCCACCTCCGCCGCTTCACCGCTCCTGCGTCACCGCATGCGCCGCACCGGCATCAGATGCAAGGACTCGGTCCGCGCTCCAGATACGTATTCAACGCGATATAGCTGCGCGTGCCGGCGAACCCTTCGATCGAATGAATGCGCTCGAGCAGTTGCTGGAGGCTTTGCGTATCGCGCGTGCGCACCTTCAGCAGCATTGCGCTGTCGCCGGTGACCGTGTGAATCTCTTCGATATCGGGTAGCTCTTCGAGCTGCACCAGCTGCTGCCCCACCATCCAGCTGGACGTGTCGACGTGCACGAACGCAAGCAGCGGCCGCCCTAGCTTGGCCGGATCCATCGTCACGACGGTCGCCTTGACCACGCCGTCCTGGCGAAGCCGCTTGGCACGTTCATGCACCGCCGGAGCGGACAAGTGAAGGCGTTTGCCGAGCTCGGCGTAGGTGAGGCGTGCGTCTTCCGATAACAGCGCCAATAGTTTGCGGTCAGTAGCGTCCAGTGTCGTCGCCGCGCACGATTTTTTGCGATCCTTATCGGTCCCAGAATTCATCTAGCCTCACCCGAACAATCAGAGGCTGGTTGAGCTGCAGTCAAGTTAAAAATGCAAACGTCTACATCTTTTTAATCAACTCCGCTCAACAAGCCGAATTTACCCGCTGTGCGGGGTTGAGTATAGCTCAGGTTATAAAAGTGTGAACACAACATGTCGACACTTTGAGTAACACTTTGGTGTAGTTGCAAGATTGCGCACAACGCGCTTTTCATCCCCCCTGTGGGTGCCCTTCAACTTGCGCGGGATCGGTGTGAAGCCGCGCTGCCGCGGCTGCGCGCTCGTGCAGCGCGGCGCACTACCTTGCCGGTGACGGTCATTCACTGTTCGCGGCAGTGCGTCGACGAAGTAGAGGAGCCCGGGTACCGGTGCACCGCGAGCGCGAATCCTGGCATGTTCCTGAAGTTCACGCAGCCAGGCGGCGCCCGGCACGCAGGCGTCGTTCAGCACCACGAAAGCGCTTACCGTCCCGGTACGTTGCAAGTCCGGCATGCCGACTATCGCGGCGTTGCACACCTTCGCATCGCACAGCAAGTGGTATTTCGATCGGCGCGGGACCGATGCGGTATGACGCGCGGGTGATCACGTCATCGTCGCGGCCGGCCGCGCGGATAAAACCCTTCGCTGTCCGCAACGCCAAGGTCGCCGGTGATCAGCCAGTTACCGTGAAACCTGTCGCGCGTGCCGGCTCGTTGCCCCAGTTGCCGATACCGATAACATCACGAGGTCCCGTGCGGGTACCGCGATATTGCGCAGCGTGCCTGGCGGGCACTCGGCGCCGTGCTTCGTCAACGATTGCGACGCGCTGGCCCGGCACCGCATTGCCGGTCGCGCCGTGCTGCAGCTCGAGCGGTTACGCCCGTTCGCTGCCGCTGCTTCGCTCAATGGTCAATCGCGTTTTCTTCGCGCTTTTTTTCGACGCTGGCCGGCTTCATCGCACGCATGCCGGCAAGAATCCCCAGAGCGATCAGCGTACTGAGGATCGCCGTCGCTTCACGCCCCAGCCCGCAGGCGACACCGACGCCGGCCGCCAGCCACAAGCTGGCCGCTGTCGTCAGCCCGCGCACCTCGCGCGACTCGCTCAGCTTGATGATCGCGCCGGCGCCGAGGAAGCCGATGCCGGACACGAGCCCCTGCAGCACGCGGCTCATATTTTCCTGTGAGAAACCCGCCTGCATCGGCACCAGGACGAACAGCGCGGAGCCGGTTGCCACCAGCATGTGCGTGCGCAGCCCGGCATCGCGGCCCGCCATCTCGCGCTCGAAACCCAGCGCGCCGCCTAGCAGCAGCGCGAGGCCAAGACGCATCACGACCTGGGTAATGCTCGAGGCGTCGCTGAGATCGGAGAACTCGCGTTGCGCGGTGATCCAGACTTCGTGCAGCCAGCCGTTCATGATGGGGGTCTCGGGAAGCGTGCGCCGGCATGAAGCAGACGGCAGCGGCGCGAGTAACCGGGGTGCGAACAGCTGCCAGTATGATGATGTCGCTCGACGGAAGGCAACTGGGAGATCGCCGTGCGATTTTGTACCTATTGCCGACCGCCCGTCGCGCCGCCACAATGCGGCATCCCCGGGAGGAATATGAAGAAATGCGTGCTGCTCGCAGGATTGGGCGTGCTGGCGGCCTGTACGGCAGTGTCGAACGTCGAAGTGCGTCCCAACGGCTCGCTGATGATCACGAGCCGTGCGCGCAATAGCTTCGCGTCGTGGAACAGCGTCCGGAACGCCGGGCTCAAACATGCGACTGCCTACTGCAGCAAGCAGAACAAGCGCATGCATGCAGTCGAGGTGCACACCAACGGTGTGCGCGGCGTCAGCAACGAATCGATCGAGATTACGTTCGAGTGCCTTTAAGGCAGGCGTCGCGCGCCCGGGCTGTTGCAGGCTGCGCAACCGCGCTCCCGGGCCGGTCACGCCGTACGCCCACCACAGCATTCACCCGCTATGCAAAGTCTGAAGGGCCCGGCTCGGGCACCCCCTTCGGCGGATCGGTTTCGCCGATCGGTGTAGCGTCGTCGGCCGCGCTGCGCTTGCTGCCATGCGGGTCATCCCCGTCCGGTGTTTCGCCCTTCTCCGGTAGCGGCTGATCAAGCCCCGGTTCGACGGGCGTCGGAATCGCATCGCCGATCGGCTTTGAGATGGATATGTCGGTTGGCGACGGTTCGGCAGCGTCGGGCGCTGCGTCAGCTTCGTTCGTACCCGGCTTGTGGCTCGTCATGGTCAGCTCCCGCGTCGGTTGACAGAATGCTGACAAGGGCGCAACCGCCATACCCGGAAGCCGCAGTTGTACCGCTTAAGTACGACCGTGGTGCAGCGGCGCCCACGCCGAACATCCGGCCGGCCCTTCCCCACTCAAGCCATCTGCCGGCTCAACTGCTCACTGACGTGGCGCGCGCCGCTTGCGCCACTCCTTGCGGTTTGCGCGCCAGCGACGCGCACCACCGGTTCGCCGCAACCGACCCCGCCACCGCCAGCACGATCGGCACCAGCACCGGATGCGCGACATGCGTGAATTCGGCAACCAGCACGATCGCGGTAAGCGGCATATTCATCGACGAGGCGAGAAACGCTGCCGCACCGATCAGCGCAAACGCGCCGGACGGAATGCTGGCACCGAGCAGGCTCGCCGCACTGCCGAGCACGACGCCAAGCAGCGCGCCGACGGCAAGGCCCGGGGTCAGCAGCCCGCCGTGCGCACCGACCCGCAGGCTGCTGGTCGTGATCAGGACCCGCAGCACCAGCAGCACGGCCGCCAGCCCCAGCGTCAGCTCATTGCTAAAGCCGAGTTGCGCGATGCTCTTGCCGTTGCCGAGCAGTTGCGGGAAGCACACCGCCAGCATGCCGATCGCGGCAAAGTTCAGCACGCTTAGCACCGGCATCAGCCAGCCACCGCGCGGCGCAGCGGCGCTCGCCTTGCTGGTGAGCCACTTGAAACCATACGCCGCGACGCCGAGCAGCGGCCCGGCGACCACCGCGAACATCAACAGGCCCCGGCTCACAGCGAAAGCAGGCAGCGCATATTGCAGTTCGTTGCCCAGACCGACGCGCGCAATCACGGCCGCCAGTGCCGAAGCCGCCAGCGCGGCAGCCGCCGTCGGCGCGCTGAACGAACCGAGCATCACTTCGAGCACGAACACCGCGCCGCCGAGCGGCACGTTATACACCGCTGCCAGACCCGCGCCCGCGCCGCACGCGATCATCAGCCGGGTTTCGCGCGGGCTCAGGTGGGCGACGTCGGACAGCCAGCCGGCCACCAGTGCACCGGCTTCACGGGGCGCAACCTCGCGGCCGAGCGGCGAGCCCATCGCGACGGTGACGATCTGCAGCAACACGTGCACGACCGTGCTGCGCACCGGCATGCGCGCCGTCGACAAAGCCACCGCCTTCTTGACGCCGACCAGCGGCTCGCCGAAGTGCCGCAGCGCCCACCAGCCGAAACCGGCGAGCGCGCCGCACAGCGCCATCACGGCCACGCGCCGCTGCGGCGACGCTGCGCTCACGCCCTGCAGGAAGGTTTGCGCGTCGACCAGCGCATCGAGGCTGTAGCCGTAGGCGACGTGCTGGATCGCGTGCAGCAGCAGCGCGAGCAGCATGCCGGCCAGCCCCGCGCCGACGCCGGTCGCAACCGTGACGGCCGCCACGCGGACGATCGAGCTGCGCACCAGCATGCGCAGCGGCGTAACGCGGAGGGCTGGAGGCGACGACATGGCTGCAATTCCGAAGAGGACTGAATTTGCGCACTATAGGGTTTTTACCTACATGAAGCAAATTACTTTATTAGATCGATTGATGCACAACCTGCATGGCAGCGCTACCTCATGGATCCACCGTCGGTCCAACACATTCCATTACAAAAACGGCCGCACATAACATATCTGCATTACATGCACGCACTACAGTTGGCCCAACAAATAGCAACCATTCTCATTTGCCAACCGAATCGATGCCGAATTTCCTGATGTCTGCGGCGCGTCGCCCGTCTGCCGCCCGTGTCACCCGAGGCACTGTCGCACTGTTGCTCGCCATCTGCGGCGTACTGCTGCACCACGCGCCGGCGCAGGCTGCGACCAGCGCTACGCTCACCGATCTGGCCGGCCGCACGATCCACGTGCCGCAAGCCGAACCGAAACGGATCCTGCTTGGCGAAAGCCGTCTGCTGTCGGCCGTCGCACTGCTCGAAGGCCAGCATCCGCTGGCGCGCATCGTCGGCTGGCAAGGCGATCTGCCGACCATGGACCCGCAAACCTTCGACGCCTACGCGCAGACCTTCCCCGCGATCCGCCAGATTCCGCTGATCGGCAAGGCCACCGAAGACAGCATCAGCGACGAAAAGGCGTTGAGCCTGAAACCCGACGTGGCGATTTTCAGCATCGCCGGGCATGGCCCGAGCCGCTACAACGCGCTCGTCAAACAGCTCGAAGCAACCGGCACGACGGTCGTGTTCGTCGATTTCCGGCTGCATCCGATGCAGAACACGCTGCCGAGTATCAAGCTGCTCGGTGCGGTGCTGCATCGCGAGGCTGAGGCCGATGCGTACGTGCAGTTCTATCAGCAGCATCTGGCGCGCGTCGAAAACGTGGTGCGGAAGATCCCGCAGGACCAGCGGCCGAAGGTGTTCGTCGACCTGCTGGCCGGCGCATGGGACGCGGGCTGCTGCCATACCGCCGGCAACGGCAATTTCGGCGAATTCGTCACCGCGGCCGGCGGCCGCAACATCGCGCAGGGCCTCGTGCCCGGCGTGCTCGGCGACATCAGCCTCGAACAGGTGATCGCCGCGCAACCCGACGTCTATGTCGCAACCGGCAGCCGCACCAAGCCGGGCCTCGCTTCGCTGCGGGTTGGCGCGATGACCAGCGAGCACGATGCGCAGGCAAGCCTCGCGCAACTCACCGAACGCACTGGCTTCAACACGATCAAGGCGATCCACGATGGCCGCGCGCACGGCATTTCGCATAACTACTACGACTCGCCGTACAACATCCTCGTGATCGAAGCGTTTGCGAAGTGGTTCTATCCGCAGCAGTTCAAGGATCTCGACGTGCATGCGACGCAGGCGGAACTGTACAAGCGCTTCCTCGCGCTGCCGCCGAGCGGCGCGCAATGGGTCGATGCGCCGTTGGGTCAGGCACCGCTTGCACAGACCGCTGCACGTTGAAGTCGGCGGGCGCCGAATCCCGCTGTCTGCCTGAGTTGTTCGTTTATCCGCCGTACCTGTTTGCGAGGTCGCTGAACCCGATGTCCGATTCCGTTTCGATGCACCGCACGCGTTCCACGGCGCAAACCGCCGGCATGCTGGGTAACCCAGATCATCCCGGCGCCCATGACACCGCCGCCGCCGCGTTGCAGCCCTACCGGCGGCTCACGCGGCGACGTGCGCTGTGGCTCGCCGCCGTCGCGCTGCTGATCGTCGGCTCGGTGCTGTTCGACTTGCGCTCCGGGCCCTCCGGCCTGCCGCTCGCCACGCTGCTGCACACGCTGTTCGATCGCGCGGCGGCCGACCCTGCGGCGAGTGTGATCGTCTGGCAGATCCGTCTGCCGTACGCGGTGATGGCGGTGCTGGTGGGCGGCGCGCTCGGCCTGTCGGGCGCCGAGATGCAGACCATCCTCAACAACCCGCTGGCAAGCCCGTACACGCTTGGCGTCTCCGCGGCTGCGGCGTTCGGCGCGTCGCTCGCGATCGTGCTCGACATCACGCTGCCCGGGATCGCGCAGAGCTGGATCGTGTCGGCCAATGCGTTCCTGTTCGCACTGTTCTCCGCGCTGCTGCTCGACGGCGTCGCACGCTGGCGCGGCATGAACACGTCCGGTGTGGTGCTGTTCGGCATCGCGCTAGTGTTCGCGTTTCACGCGCTGGTCTCGCTGACGCAGTTCGTCGCTTCTGCCGATGCGCTGCAAGGCCTGATCTTCTGGACGCTCGGTTCGCTCGCACGCGCCGACTGGCCGAAGATCGGCGTGCTCGCGGTGGCGCTCGCACTCGCGTTGCCGCTGGCGCTGCGCAATGCGTGGAAGCTCACCGCGCTGCGTCTGGGCGAAGACCGCGCCGCGAGCTTCGGCATCGACGTGCGCCGCATCCGGCTGATGACGCTGCTGCGCGTGTCGGTGCTGTCGGCACTCGCGGTGTCGTTCGTCGGCACGATCGGCTTTGTCGGGCTGATCGCGCCGCATATCGCGCGCACGCTGTTCGGCGAAGACCATCGCTTCTACTTGCCGGGCAGCATGCTGGTCGGCGCGCTGATGTTGTCGCTGGCGTCGATTGCGTCGAAGCTGCTGGTGCCGGGCGTGCTGATTCCGGTGGGCATCGTCACGGCGCTGGTCGGCATTCCGCTGTTTCTCGGCATCGTCGTGCGCACCCAGGGAGTCTCGTCATGAAGGGGCTGTCGATTCACCAGTTGAGCGTGCGCTACGGCAAGCGGCTGGTGCTGCATTCGCTGTGCGCGGGGCCGTTGCCGCGCGCACAGATCACCGCGCTGCTCGGGCCGAACGGCAGCGGCAAGTCGACGCTGCTGCGCGCGCTCGCGGGGCTGACGCGTGCGCAGGATGGATCGCTCGCGCTGGATGGCGAGCCGCTTGGCTTATCGGCGGCGGCGGCGCGTTCGCATAGCGTCGTGTATCTGCCGCAGGCGCTGCCGGCCGGCGTGCGGCTGCAGGTGCTCGAATCGGTGCTGGTGGCGTGCCGCGCGACGCGCGGTGCGTTCGGCCTGCGCGACGCGCACGGCGGCGATCTGGCGCGCGCGAGTGCGGTGCTCGAGCGGCTCGGCATCGGCGCGCTCGCGGCGCGCTCGCTCGACGAGTTGTCGGGCGGGCAGCGGCAACTGGTCGGCATTGCGCAGGCGCTGGTGCGCGAGCCGCAGGTGTTGCTGCTCGACGAGCCGCTGTCAGCGCTCGATCTGAACCACCAGTTTCATGTGATGTCGGTGCTGCGCGACATTACGCGCGAACGCGATATCGCCACGGTCGTGGTGCTGCACGACATCAACGCTGCGCTGCGCGCGTGCGATCAGGCGATGCTGCTGGATGGCGGGCGCATCGTCGGTTTCGGGCCGGCGGCGCAGGTGATTACCAGCGACAGCCTTGCGCGCGTGTTTGGGGTCGCGGCGCGCATCGAGCAATGCTCGCGTGGGCAGTATCAGGTGCTGATCGACGGCCTGGCGGATAGAGGTGAAACGGCTGTGCAGATGCCGCCGTCGCAGTCCGATGGCGACAGCGGCAACGGCGCTGCAGGCGAACCCGACGACGCGCTGCCGCGCGTCATCAGTCTCGCCGAACGCCGCAGCGGCCATCGTGAGGCTGCTGTGCGCGCGGAACGTGCGAGTTAGCGGTAGACAGGCGCGTCAGGCAGACCAGGCGTTGTTGGGCGGTGCGATCGCTTCCGTATAGCCACGGCACCCGCGAAGCTCAGGCGTTAGCGTCATGCGCGCGCGGCATAAAAGCCTGGTCTCGCCGGACGCTACCGCGGCCGCCATGCAGCCGCAGCGCGCGCGACTCGCACGCTAGCGGCTGCAACACGCGTCGCATCGCGTTGCAAAAACTCACTCTGCCCAAGCGCCACCGCGCTGATCGTGCGGCCGCTACGCGTGCAAAACGCGCCCGTCGGCCCTAGCCGAGCGCGTCGCGCAGACTCTCCAGAAACCGCAGATATGCTGTCGCGCCCGGATCGGGATGCCCGATGCTGCGCTCCTGCACCCACGCCGCGCGTCCCTTCTGCGACTGCAGCGGCGCGGTCGCGTCGATCTGCTCCTGCGCTTTCACAATCATCGCCGCCAGCGACGCCTGCGCATCACCTTGCGACGCTTCAAGCACATCGAGACTCGGCAGCAGCGCATCGAGCACGGTCTTGTCGCCGAGCTTGCTCTTGCCGCGCTCGACGATGCGTGCCGCCACCGCGCGGCCGATCGCGAGCGCCTCGTCCTTGCCGAGCGTGTCTTTGCCCACCATCGTCTTGGCCGCCGCCAGCAGACCGCCGCCGACCAGCGCCGCGAACGTCGACGGATTGGCCGTCGAAAACGCCTTGCCCGCGGCCAGCAGCAACTCGTTCAACGACGCTTGCGCCGGCAGCGCCGCCCACGCCGCCACCACCGCTTTCGCGCCAGCTTGCACGGTAATGCCGAGATCGCCGTCGCCGAGCGCGGCATCGAGGTCGCGCAATTCGTCTGCGTGCGCGGGCAAGGCCTCGAGCGCGCGGCTCACCGTGCCGCGCATTTCGTTGCTGGAAACGCTCATGCAAATCTCCTCGTCAGGCCAGCAGCCAGTCACGGAAGAACGGCGAGCGCGCCGGCGCGGCCAGCAGTCCTTCGAGTTCGTCGTCGACCAGCATCACCGTGATCGATGCACCGGCCATTTCGAGGCTCGTCACATATTCGCCGACGTACGAGCGCGCAATCGTGAGCCCGGCGCCCTTGATCGCGGACGCCGCGCGCCGGTACAGCAGATACAGCTCTTCGAGCGGCGTCGCACCGAGACCGTTGACCAGCACCGCAACCCGCGAGCCTTGCGGCGCCTTCAGATCGCGCAGAATCTCGCTGGTCAGGCGGTCGGCGATCGCATCGGCGCTTTCCAGCGCGCCGCGATGCGTGCCCGGTTCGCCGTGAATGCCGATGCCGATTTCCATCTGCCCTTCCGGCAACTCGAAAGTCGGCTTGCCCGCGGCCGGCAGAATGGTCGGCGACAAACCGACGCCCATCGTGCGGCACTGGTTGTTCGCTTTCGCGGTGATGCGCGCGACTTCCTCCAGCGAGTCGCCGCGCTCGGCCGATGCGCCCGCGCACTTGAACGCGAACACCATGCCCGCCACACCGCGCCGGTCGGCCGCGCGCTCGGCTGGCGCCGATGCGACGTCGTCGGTCAACAACACGGTCTTGATGTCGATGCCTTCAGGTTCGGCAAGATCGGCGGCCAGATCGAAATTGAACACGTCGCCGCCGTAATTGCCGTACACGTACAGCACGCCCGCGCCACCGTTCACCGCCTTGGTCGCTTCGAAAATCTGCTCGGCCGAAGGAGACGAAAACACGTTGCCCACCGCGACGCCGCTGCACAGCCCCTGCCCCACGTAGCCGAGAAAACCCGGCAAGTGCCCTGAACCGCCGCCCGTCACGATACCGACCTGCCCCGCTTTCGGCGCATCGGCGCGCACCAGCGCGCGACGGTCCGCAGTGGCGGCCTTGATCCAGCCTGGATGCGCTTCGAACAGCGAGTCGATCACTTCGTCGACGAATTGGTCGGGCTGATTGATGATCTTTTTCACGCGTTTCTCCTGGGATGTTCAGTCTGAAAAGGTCAGTTCTTGCGCCGCTGGCTAAGCGCGTCGAGCAGCACGGCGGCGAAGATCACGCCGCCCTGGATGAACTGGGTCCAGAAAGGATTGACGCCGAGCAGCGACAGGCCGACGTTGATCACGCCGATCAGCACGACGCCGATAAAGGTGCCGATAATCGAGCCGCGTCCGCCGGCGAGCGATGTTCCGCCGATCACGACGCCGGCGATCACCTGCAATTCGAGGCCGTTGGCCGCGGACGGTAGCGCCGAATTCAACCGCCCCGCCAGTACGATGCCGGCAATCGCCGCGGTCACGCCGGCCAGCGTGTAAGTGAGGAAGATCACGCGCCCGACCGGAATCCCGGCCAGACGTGCGGCCTCCTTGTTGCCGCCGACCGCGAACACCTGATGGCCGAAGGTCGTCTTGCGCAACAGCACATGGCCGATCACGAATACCACCAGCATCACGATCATCGGAGTGGGCAAGCCGCCCAGCGTTTTCGCGCCGAACGCGGTGAAGGTGTTGGGAAAATCGAACTTGGTGCGGCCGTCCGAAATCGCCAGCGTGAGACCACGGGCCATCGCCAGCATCGCCAGCGTGACGATGAACGGCACGAGGCGCAGCCACGACACCGCAAAGCCGTTCAGCGCGCCGACCGCCGCGCCCACCGCCAGCGCGATACCGAGGCCGGCGAGGCCGAGGCCGATATTGTCGGGCGTCGAGCCCGCCATCAGCGTAGCCGCCACCATGCCGCTCAATGCGACCAGCGAGCCGACCGACAGATCGATGCCCGACGTGATGATCACAAAGGTGCTGCCCACCGCCGCAATGCCGACCACCGACACCTGCACCATGATGTTGGTCAGCGTGCTGGTGGTCAGAAATTCCGGCGACGCGAACGACAGCACCACGCAGATAATCACCAATGCCGCGACCAGCGGCCCGATGCCGCTGCGCAATTGCCGGATCACGCGGCTCGAGCGCGCTTCGGCATCCGTCTCTTTTGCTGCCGTCGAATTCATGCTCCCACTCCTGTCGTCGCCCATTGGATTACCGTCTCCGAATCGGCCTTGTCGCGCGGCAGTTCGGTGAC
Organism: Paraburkholderia jirisanensis; assembly: GCF_054782355.1. Classification (NCBI taxonomy): domain Bacteria; kingdom Pseudomonadati; phylum Pseudomonadota; class Betaproteobacteria; order Burkholderiales; family Burkholderiaceae; genus Paraburkholderia; species Paraburkholderia jirisanensis. The sequence goes on from NZ_BAAGSQ010000009.1 coordinate 108,660, forward strand.
GATCCTGCCGCGATACATCACGAGTACGCGATCGGACATGCCGAGCAGTTCCGGCAGTTCCGAACTCACCATCAATACCGCTGCGCCCGCGCGCGCCATCGCCACCATATGCGCGTAGATCTCGGTCTTCGCGCCGACGTCGATGCCGCGCGTCGGTTCGTCGAGCATGATTACGACGGGTTCGGTGGCCGTCGCGCGGCCGAGAATCACTTTCTGCTGGTTGCCGCCAGACAGATTGCCTGTGATCGACAACACCGACGGCGCACGCACCGCGAAACGCGCACTCGCCTGCTGCGCGAGCTTGCGTTTCCTCGCACCGCTGACGAAGCCGCCGGTCGCGAGCGCCTTCAGGCTCGACAACGCGACGTTCTCTTCGATGTTCGCGCCGAGCACGAGGCCTTCGAGCTTGCGGTCTTCGGCGGTGTAGACGAGACCGGCCGCCACGCCGGCGGCCGGCGAATGAATCGATACCTTGTGGCCGCGCACGAAGATTTCGCCTTCGCTCACCTTGTTGGCGCCGAAGATCGCCTTCAACAGTTCGGTGCGGCCGGCGCCTGCAATGCCTGCAATCCCGACGATTTCACCCGCTCGTACGCTGAAGCTCGCGCGCCGCACCATCGGCGGGCTCGCGAGTTCGCGCACTTCGAGCACGACCGGGCCGTATTCGCGCGGCTCCCACGGATAGAACGAATCGAGATTGCGCGCGACCATCGCCTGCACGAGGTCCTGCTCGGTCCACTGCGACATCGGCCGCGCGTCGACGGTCGCGCCGTCGCGCATCACCACCGCCGAATCGGCCAGTTCGAACACCTCTTCGAGGTGGTGCGAGATAAAGATGATGCCCATGCCCGCCTCGCGCAGCCGCCGCACCACGCCATACAGATTCGCGATGTCGTCGTGCTGCAGCGCGGCGGTCGGCTCGTCCATCACGAGGATGCGTGCGTCGCGAGCGAGCGCTTTCGCGACTTCCACCAGTTGCCGTTTGTTGAGTGGCAAGTCGCCGAGGCGCATCGACGGCGACACGTTGTCGAGGCCGACCTGCGCCAGCGCTTCGCGGGTCCGCTGTTCGGCCGCGCGCCGGTTCACGAAGCCGCGCTGCGCCGGCATGCGGCCGAGAAACAGGTTCTCGGCCACCGTCATGTCGTTGACCAGCGACAGCTCCTGGTAAATCACCGCGACGCCTGCGTCGATCGCGGCATGCGTGCCGCGCGCGAGCGGCACGCCGTTGATCTCGATGGCGCCCTCATCGGGTTCGTACGCGCCGGACAGCGTCTTGATCAACGACGATTTGCCCGCGCCGTTCTCGCCGACGATCGCCATCACATGGCCCGCGTGCAGCGTGAGGCTCACGCCGCGCAGCGCCTTCACGCCCGGAAAGCTCTTGACGATGCCTTCCATGTGCAACAGCGGCGGCGCGCCGCCTGGGCTTGCGGCAACCCGTGCGTCGGGTTGGTACTGCGTACTCGTTTGCAGATTCATGAATGAGTCCGTCCTGCGTTGAATGGCGTGCGCGGCGCGCGGCGTGCGTGTGCGGTTTGTTCGCTACGCTGCAGCCGCGCGGCGCACGCCGGCTGCCGGATGCCTGTGTGCGGCCCTGTCAGCTCACTGAGTGGCTTGAGAGGCTCGCTTACTGGCTCACTTCCAGCGACCACAAGCCGTACTTCTTCACCTCGTCGGAATCGATGTTCGCCTTGTCGATCAACAGCGTCGGCCATGCGTAGTTAGCGGGCACCTCCTTCTTCGCATTGCTGTCCGCGATGAACGACAGCGCCTTCGCCGCCATCTGGATCGGGTTCTGCGAGATCGTCGCGTCCTGCTTGCCCGCGCGGATCGCAGAGAGCGCCTGCGCGGTGCCGTCCGCGCCGATCACCATGATGTGTTCCTTGTCGCCGAGCGGCTTGTAGCGGCCTGCGTTGTCGATCGCCTTTTCGGCGCCGACCGTGTTGTCGTCGTTCGCGCCGAACACCGCGTCGATCTGCGGGAATTTCTGCAGGATGTTGGTCATCGCGTTCAGCGATTTCTCCTGGTCGAACGCTCCTTCCTGACGCGCCACCACCTTGATGTCCGGGTACTTCGCGATCTCGTCGCTAAAGCCCTTCTCGCGGTCGGTGGCGGCGGTCGTGCCGACCAGCCCGATCAGATCGACCACGTTGCCCTTCGGCGAGCCATAGCGGGCCTTCAGCTGGTCGGCGATCCACTTCGCACCGGTGGCGCCAAGCGCGACGTTGTCCGACGCGACGAACGACGTGACCTTGCCGCCGTCCGAGCCGCGGTCGAGCGTGAACACCGGGATGCCCATCTGGTTGGCCTTCTCGACAGCCGGGATTATCGCCTTCGAATCGATCGGGTTCAGCACCAGCGCGGTGATGCCCTGGCTCAGCAGATTGTTCGCATCGTTGACCTGCTGCTGCGCGTCGCCGTTGGCGTTGGTCTGCACCAGCTCGAAGCCCTGCTCTTTCGAGCCCTTCTCGACGCCGAGCTTCAGGCCGACGAAGAACGCGTTGTTCAGCGTCGACACCGAGAAGCCGATCTTCGGCTTGCCGCCGTTGCCGGCGGCGGGTGCCGCTGCGGGTGCCGAGGCCGGTGCATTGGCCATCGCCGCTGCACTTGCGCTCGCGTCGCTGGCAGCCGTGCTGCCCGACGACGATTCGTTCTTCGAGCAACCGCTCAACGCAGCGGCCGCGCATAGCAGCAACGTGGCGCCAGTCGATGCGCCGCGCGTGGTCCATCGATCGAATCTTGCTGTGTTCCAGGCCATGAGTGTCTCCAGTCGTTCAAGTTATATGCGCCGTGCCGGCCGTTTCCGATGCGGCGGATGAGCCAGGCAATACTGCGGCAACGAGGAACTGCGGCAAACGGGGACTGCAAACTGCGAACTGCGTTTCAGATGCGAGGTGCGGGTTGTGCGTGCAACGGTGCGGCGTGGGTGCTGGTTCGGTTGCTTCTGCTGCTTCAGTTGCTCCGGTGTTGCTTTGGTTGTGTGGGTGGCGCGGCATGCATGCGCGTCACGATTTCTGTGAGCCGCTGCTGCGCGGGCCATAGTTGCTGAACTGCCTGACCACTGCAGCGATTTCGTCGTCCGACAGCAGCGGCGGCGTGCCGAGCTGGCTGGCGAGCAGATACTGCTTTGCGAGTATTTCCACTTCGTTGGCGAGCCACAGTGCCCGGGCGAGATCGCGGCCCAGCGCGAGCACGCCGTGATGCGCAAGCAGGCATGCAGTGCGGTCCTGCAAGGCAGTGAGAGCGTGATCCGAGAGCGCCTGGCTGCCGAAAATCGCATACGGCGCGCAACGGATCGAATTGCCGCCCGCCGCGGCCACCATGTAGTGATGCGCCGGAATATCCCTGCTGTGAATCGCGATTGCGGTGGCCGCGCACGAATGCGTGTGCACGACTGCATCGATGTCGCGGCGCGCCTGCAGGATGTCGCGATGAATGCGCCATTCGGTCGACGGACGGCGCGCCTCGAAGAGCGGATCGTCAGCGGCGATGTCGAGCGGCAGCCAGACGATCGCGTCCGCGGTCAGCGCGGCAGCGGGTACGCCGCTCGGCGTGATCAGCATGCCTTCGCCGCAGCGCGCACTGACGTTGCCGGACGTGCCCTGGTTGATGCCGAGACGCTCCATCTCGCAAGCGGTGTGGACGATTGCGGCGCGCAATGCGGGCTCGTGGCGGTCGGGCTCGCGGCTGTCCGGTGCGGTGCTGCGGGCTGGATCGCGCACGCCGCTGACCGCGCTCGTGTCGCCTGCACCGCGGACGCCGGCAGCGCGGCTGGTGCCGCTCATGCCGCGGCTCCGAATAGCGCCGCAAGGTTTGTATCGAACGGCGTGCGCACGATGCCGCGCTCGGTGATGTAGCCGGTCACCAGGTCGTGCGGCGTGACGTCGAATGCCGGATTGCGCACCTTGATGCCGTGCGGCGCCATGCGGCGGCCGCCGTGATGCGTCACCTCGTCTTCGCGGCGTTCCTCGATCACGATGTTGCGGCCGTCCGGCGTCTGGAAATCGAGTGTGGAAGACGGGCACGCCACGTAGAACGGCAAGCCGAAATGACGGGCCGCAATCGCGACCGAAAGCGTGCCGATCTTGTTCGCGAAGTCGCCGTTCGCCGCGACGCGGTCGGTGCCGACGATCACCACGTCCACCAGCCGTTGCGCCATCAACGACGCCGCCATGCTGTCGGTGATCAGCGTCACGTCGACGCCGGCCTGCTGCAGTTCGTATGCAGTCAGGCGCGCGCCTTGCAGCAGCGGCCGCGTCTCGTCGGCATACACGCGAAATGCAATGCCCTGACGATGCGCCGCATAGATCGGCGCAGTTGCCGTGCCGAGACCGGTGGTAGCTAGCGCGCCCGCGTTGCAGTGCGTCAGCACGCCGCTGCCGGCCTTGATCAGCGGCAGGCCATGCTGGCCGATCTGCTCGCACAGCTGCTGGTCTTCGTGGTGGGTTCGCTGCGCTTCGTCGACCAGCACGCGATAGAGCGCGGCGCTGTCGGTAGCCGCTGCACGGTCGGCGGCGCGCAACATGCGCTTCAGGCTCCAGCTCAGGTTCACGGCGGTCGGCCGCGCGGTGTCCAGATACGCGGCCTGCTCCTTTAGCGCGGCGACAAACCCGTCGAGCGGCAAATGCCGGGATGCCTGCATCGCGACGCATAGACCGTATGCCGCCGCTACACCGATCGCCGGCGCGCCGCGCACGCGCAGCTCGTGAATCGCGCGCCATACTTCGTGTGCGGTGGTGAGCGTTTCGATCAGCGTTTGCGCAGGCAAGCGGGTCTGATCGATGATCCGCAAAGAGTCGTCCTCCCACGCGAGCGTGGCCGGTAGATTCTGGAAAGGCGACGGCGAAACCATGCGTGCTCCGAAGCTGGATTGAAACGTTGAACAAGTGCTTGTGCTGCGTGTTCGTGTTGCTGTGTTGTGCTGCCTTTGCTGCCTTTGCTGCCTGCGCCGGGTAGTGCCTTTACGCCTGCGCCGGATACGCGAGCTGGATTTCGCGCGCCATCGCAATCACTTCGTCGATGCTGCGCAGCGCCGGCCGTTCGAGCAGCAAACGCTCCGCGCAGCGCAGTGCGCGCACCTCGACGGTGGCACGCAGCTGCTCGTCGGCGATGCTCGTGACATCGGCCACTTTCGCCATGCCGACGATGCGCCGGATCATCTTGCAGCCGGCAAACCCGAGCGACTCCGCGAACAGCCGTTGCAGGAAGCGCGCGCGAAACGCCTCGGCGCACAGGCCACTGCGATCGTCACCGATAAAGTGGCTTTTGCTGCGGCTATCGTGCTCGCGCCACAGCGCAAGAAACTTGTTCGAGAAGCCGTTCCAGATATCGACGGCCTGTGCAAGCAGCCAGTCGCGATAAGGTCTGTCGCCAAGGCCTTCATGACGGTCGTGCCAGTCGCGCGAGTAAAACGCGAGCAGCAGGTTCGCAAGCACCGCGCCGACGTCGAACGCCATCGGGCCGTAGAACGCGAACTCCGGATCGATCACATACGTCTCGGTCTGATTGACCATGATCGAGCCGGTATGCAAATCGCCGTGCAACAGCGACTCCGCATCGTTCATGAAGGCCCATTTCATTTCCGCGACCGCCACGCGCAATGCCGGCGACTTGCGCAGCCGCTCGATCTCGGCGCGCGGAAACGCGGCGCTATACGCATTGGACGGGTGATCTTCGAATGGATAGGTAAAAACAAGGTCTTCGGTAATCTTGCAGAGTTCGCTGTTGACCGCCGCGCTCACCGCCTGCTTCTTCACGTCGGGCGCGAGGTACAGATCGGAGCCGAAAAACAGCGTATGCGCGAGATACGTCGATAGATGGTCGGCGAGCTTCGGATAGACGATGCCGTCCATCAGCCCCTGCCGCAAGATGCGATGCGACGACAGACGCTGCATTACCATCAGGAACAGTTCGTTGTCCGCGTGATAGACACGCGGCACATGCTGCGGACACAGCGCGCCGAAGCGGCGCAACGCAGCCACTTCGCGCTCCATGCGGTGGCGCGTCAACGGCCAGGTCTTGCCGACCAGCCGCAGAAACGGCGGCGCCTGCTTGACCACCACGCTCTTTTCCGGCGTCTTCGCGTTGCTCGCGAAGTACACGAAGTTCAGATTGCCGTCGCCCACTTCGGCAATGTCGAGTTCGCCGGGCTCGTTCAGCAACGCGTACACACACGGCACGCTGCGCAAATACGCCGCCAGCTCCGCAGAACTCAGTGCTTCGAATTCCATGTCTGTCTCCTCCGCGGTCGAGCGGCTTATCCGCCTTTTTTACCGCCTGCCTGCTGCCTTTTTGCTGCCTGCCTACCGCTCGCCTGATACGCACCTGACGCGCTTTCGACACAACCTACCGCCGCTTGCGAACCAGGTCGAACTTGAAGATGCTGGTGTTGTAGTAGTCGTTGCTGTAGCAAAGCGGTTCTCCGCTTTGATCGAAATCCACTTCGTCCAGCAGCAGAAACAGGCCGAAGCCGTCGCCCAGTTCGGGCAGATCGCGCGGCGTCAGGATGGTCGGCTGGATCGATGTGTGCGTGTGCGAAAGACGGCGCCCGGTGCGCGCAAACATCGCGAACAGCGATTCGCCGAGTTCGCCGCCGGCTGCATCGAAGACGGGCTTGGGCACCGTATCGATACAGTACGCGGCGATCGCGTCGTCCGCACAGCGTACGCGCTCGATGCGCACGCACGGCGCGCCGACGTCGATATGCAGCTTGCCGGCGAGGCTTTCCGAAGCGCTGATCTGCTCGACCTGGATCCGGCAGGTGGACGGCACCGCGCCGACGCTGCGAATCATGTCGGTGACAGACATCAGATCATCGAGCCCGCCCTGCAGTTTCAGCGATATTTGTCTGACGAAGGTGCCGCGCCCTTGCACACGCGACAACAGGCCATGCGAGATCATCTGCGCGACCGCTTCGCGAAGACTCGAACGGCCCACGCCCAATAGCTCGCAGAGGTCCATTTCGGTGGGAATCTGGTCGCCCGGCTTGAGCGCGCGCTCGCGGATCATCGTCATCAGCGATTCCTGGATCTTCTCGCTCATCGAGTGTTCGACGGAGAGCCGCATGGAGGTATCGTAAGAGTCGCAACCCAGAAAATATACATCAGACATCTGATGTTTCTGCCGGTGTTTACCCGAGGCAAGCGGATTGTTAACCGTGGGTTAAACCGGTTTTGAATCGCGCATGCGCGATGCAAGGGCCTGCGTGCCTATGATGACGGGCCGAAGCCGGCACCAGGCCAGCACCCTTCGCCTGCATGGAACAAGCCCATCATCGGAGACATCTTGAGTTCGAATTCCCGTCTGTTGCAGCTGGATCCTTCCGCATCGCTGCGCGCGCCCGGCCGGCGCGATTTTCTGAAAGTCGCGGGCGCCGCCGCGGCGTTGGGCGTCGTCACACACGCGAGCCCGGGCCACGCCGCCGAAACGCCCGCGCATCCCGATGCGTTCGTGAAGATCGATATGAGCCAGATCAAGGCGCTGACCTTCGACATGCAAGGGTCGCTGCTCGACTTCTACTCGACCATCGTCGACGAAGGCGAGCAGTTCACCAGGGCGCGCGGCATCAGCGCGGACTGGACGAAGATCTCCGACCAGTGGCGCAGCGAGTATCGCAAGCAGCTGGACCAGGTGATTGCCGGCACGATTACGTGGCGCTCGACCGACCGGATCTATCGCGATTCGCTCGATAACCTGCTCGCCACCTATAGCTGGGGCAATACGCTATCTGCCGCCGATCGCGATCAGATCAGTTCGCTGTGGTCCAAACTCAGGGCATGGGACGATACGCGGCCGGGGCTCGAGCGGATGAGGAAGAAGTTCACGCTATCGACGCTGTCGAACGGCAGCATGGCCTCGGTGGTCAACATCGTCAAACAGGACAAGTTGCCGTTCGATTGCATCCTGACGGCGGAGCTCGTGAAGTCGTCGAAACCGGACCCGAAGGTCTATGCGCTTGCAGCAAATTCGTTGAACCTGCAACCGCAGCAGATCATGATGGTCGCTTGCCACAAGTACGATCTGGCTGCGGCGAAGAAATTCGGCTTCAATGTTGCGTTCATTCCGCGGCCGCTCGAGTTCGGGCCGGGCGGCAAGACCGATACGTCGCGGGAAGATTACTTCGATGCGATGGCGCCGAACCTGGTGGATCTGGCCAAGGTGTTGGGAGCTTGAGGTCGGAAGACTGCGTTTGACGCGTGCGCGGCCTGCACATTCTTTCTTCGCCTATGCTGCTATATTCACGCCGCTCATTGAGGTGCGGGTGAGCTCGCATGAATGTTCAAGGAGGAATTGCGATGCTGCAGGCCATTCATCATCTGCACGTTCGCGCACACGCGCGTGGACTGGTCGACATCACGATGCAGATTCGCGAATTCGTCGCGGAACAGGCTATCGAAATGGGCTTGCTGACGGTGTTCTGCCGGCATACGTCCGCTTCGCTGCTGATTCAGGAAAATGCCGATCCTTCAGTGCGCAGGGATATCGAGCGTTACTTTGCGACGCTCGCGCCGGAGGATGCGCATCGCTATGAGCACGATACCGAAGGGCTCGACGATATGCCCGCGCATTTGCGCACGGCGCTGACGCAGGTGCAGTTATCGGTGCCGGTGGAGGAAGGACAGATGGTGCTCGGTACGTGGCAAGGTATTTACCTGTTCGAGCACCGTAGGGATACGCAGACGCGCGACATCGTGCTGCATCTGATCGGCACGTGAGGCATTGCCGATGCGCGCTTCCGGCGTCATTCCTGCTGGATATGCTTCAACTCTTCGCGCGCCATCCGTTCGATTTCGTTTAGCGTGAAATTGTTGACGTTCATGCTCGCTTCGAAATGGATCTGCACGTTGACGGATTCGCCTTCGGCGTTCTGAAGCTCCGCGAACATCGTGTTCGGGTGCGCGTTGCGGTTGATCGTGATGGCGGTGAGCTTGAGGGTCATCTGGGCCTCCTGTGGTGTGTGCGCCGTTGATTGAGATTACTCGATCGACACGATGTGCAATCCCCGTGGCGATACTAACCCGGGATACCGCGTCCCGTTTCGACGCGACGCGGATTTCGGGAAAGTATCATATTGTGATTGAAGTGCACACCGCGATGGTGCTATTGCTTCAACGGAAGGTCTACGATCGAATCGCTCAACTGGGCAGCCCGCCGATTGTTAAGTTCGGCAACACAGGCAAGGCGTTTTATTTCGTGGGAATTGCCGGCGGCACCACCGGTCAGCGAGGTGGCGAAGTCACACTGAGACTGGCGATATTTGACAAAATCCTGCTGCGACGCGGCCAACCTGGCTTTCGCCAAGCCGACGTATTTTGGATCTTCATCCCACCGCGAAAGCGCGTTGGCTACCACGTTCTCCGCGTTTTTTAGTGCCTTTTGACTTTCTGCCGCTTTGTTCGCGAGACAATCATGCATTCCTGCTTCCGGGTAAGCGCTACACTCCTCCCTCAACGCGCGCTCGTCCAATACGAACTTGCTGGTGGCGGCTTGCAGGGATAGCGGCGACAAGAGTAGCAGTACAACGATATTCGTTATTGTTCGCATAGCGCCGCCTTGCCGTTACGAACCAGGTTCAACGCGTAGTCAAGCTTCTTCGCGTAGTTAGGATCGCCGCCCCCGTTGTATCGCTGCGCTATCGATACGGTGGACACGGTCCGCCAGCCGGTGATAACAAAGGCAACAGATGCTTTTTGCAACTTCAACGTTTGCCCTGGTCGCAAAACACTTGCCGCTGGATTCAATCGCCTCAATACGTCGGGCGTGCTTCCGTTGGCCTTCGCTATTTTTTCGAAACTATCTCCGGGTTTTACGTTAACCTCATAGACCTTGACGTCAGCGTCGGGCACCGTGCGATAGTCAAAGAAGGCCATGCGCATCAGCAGGTAACCCACTCCTGCCTGGATGTTGTGAGTGGGAATAGTGCGGACAGATCCAGTTGTCAGCCGCCCTTTCCAGAGTGACGGCAAGATCAGGTCTCCGCCCTCTTTCCCTGAAAGAAACGATGTAACGCCTGGATCGCCGGGCACCCCTATTTGCATGGGTTTGCGCTTCCACTCACGACTGTCTGCGCCTGTCTCAACCCACAACATCGCCTTGATATATTGCCAGTTCAAAGGGCTATAGCCAGCGGTGCCGGCCAGATGCCGGTTGTATTCATTGACAATGGTCCGAATCTCGCAATCCCACGCGTTCCATCTGGCGTCCTCCGGCGCCTCACTCAATCCGTCCTGCCATTTCTCGAATGCTGTTTTCGGCGGTGACTGAACCGGCATGTCTAACCTCTTTTAAATGACCTGCCGTATTGTCACCACGCTGGCGCGATGGAATCAACTATCAAATTGAATCAACAATGCCGCTCGCATATTCTTGATAGCTCTTAATTCAAGTAGATGTGTCGAGGCTTACGCTATCAGCTCATACGACCCCGTAGCGATAAAAGCCTCTTCACTGCGATGGCGCGGTATCACGCGCCATGCTGTCGCAAGACATCCTCGCAAGCCACCGGATCGATCCACCACGGAAACAACGTCGACGGATCGTCGAAGCCGTTCGCGATTAGTCCCGCCAGCGACGCACTATGCGCCGCCGCTCCGAGCACGAGCGGAATATGCGGCGGCGGCGCGGACAACAGCGAATGGGTCCACTGCGTGACATCGCGCCCGGCGTTCTGCCAAAACCGTTCGAATGTCGCGCTCATCCATTCCGCCGTGAACGGCTGCGTGCCGTGCCGCACGATCTCGTCGAAGTAGATCTGGCTGCATTTGACCGCCGTGTTAGCGCCCTGCCCGGTAATCGGGTCGTTGCGCAACACCGCGTCTCCCATGCCGAGCACGACGCGCCCGGACGGCAGCATGCCGACCGGCTTGCATACCGCAGGCGTCACCGCGCCCTTCAAAATGCCTTTCGAGTCGGTCAGTGCCAGCGTTTTGCAGCCCGCCAGCTCCCACGGCGCGAACTTGCGCAGCACCTCGAGTGTTCTTTGCAGATGCTGCTGCGCCGATACCACGTCCTGCCAGCAATCCATCGGCCCAGCGGGTACGCCTTCCAGCACGACGATATGACACGGCCCGCTGTGCGTGATCGCCGGCATCACGAACAGCTCGCCAATGCCGGGAATCAGATTGAAGCTCACGCCCTCGGCAGATTCTTCGGCCCGCAGGCCGTGTACGTAGGTCATCGCGAGCGCGCGTTGCGGTCTGTCGAAGATCGAGCGCTCGGCGTCGCGCTCGAACAGGCGGTTCAGTTCAGCCTGCCGGCCGGTCGCGACCAGCACGAGATCGTGCGATGCTGCCAGGCTTTCGAGGGTTGCGATGTCGGCCACTTCGCAGCGGATCTCAGCGCCCTTTTCTTCCGCAAGGTCGAGCCATGATGCCAGCTTCAGACGCTGGTCCACCGACATCGCGGCGCTTGCCAGTTCGCCGCGCCAGCTTGTCATCTTGCTGCTGGGAGACGCGCCGTCGGACATTGCAAACGAAATGCCGGTGATCGGCGGGCAGCGATCGTCCCATTGAGATGCGGCGACCTCGTGCTCCAGTTTCAATGCGGTTCCGAACAGGCACTGGCTCGACATCACGTAACCGCTTTCGATGTCTTCCGCGCTGCGCTCGGTGATCAGTGTGACCGCGTGTCCCTGACCAAGCAGGGATAGCGTCATCTGCAGGCCGGCCTGGCCCGCACCGACGATTGCGATGCGGCGAGGATGGGCTGTTGCTGCTGCATGCTCGTGCGAGTGTGGCTGAGTGATCGGTTCGCTCATATCGGCTTTTCTGGAGGCGGCCCGTTCGTGCGCTTGCAGGCAGATGTGCAAGTGGCGCTGACGGACACGGTTGACAAAGACGGTTGGTCGTACGCTGCGCGCGATCGTCGCGGATTGACTCGAAGCTACGAGCGGCTCGAGTTCGCTGCGTCGAAACGGCTCGCCGCTGATGTGCTCACGCGTGCGGCTCGACAGCCGAGTGTGCCGTATCTCGGGCTACCGCGATGCGGATGACGCGAAGAAGACAAACCTTTCACGAAACCTGGGCGGGCCAGGCGTGGTGCGGTGCGGCCTCGCGCTGCGACGAACGGAGCGCTGAACGAAGTGCATGCCTCGCGCCGCCCGGAGCAAGGCGGACAGGCTATTTGATCGGCTGTCTACTCGTCCGTTTAGCCACCGCCATCCGGCATATGGGCAGGCGCGGAAGAGTTTGCTATAATTCGCGTCCCCAGCGGAGAGATGGATGAGCGGTTTAAGTCGCACGCCTGGAAAGCGTGTATAGGTTAATAGCCTATCCGGGGTTCGAATCCCCGTCTCTCCGCCAGTACATATAAGGCTCCGCAACGCGGGGCCTTTCTCTTTTCGGTTACCTGTTGGGTTACCCCCAAGGAATCGAAGCCTCCGCAAAGTCCGGCGCGGCTCACCGACCGATGAGCGTCAGCAGAGCCGTGCATCGCGTCGAACGTCAGGCCGCAGGCGGATAAAGTTTTATTTTCTCTGCCAGACGTTCGGCCAGCACCCCGTGCGCTTCACCGAGTTCGGCAAGAATGAGCGCTGCTTCTCTGCGATACCCGCTGACCTTGTCTTGCGACCAATGCGCCGGTGGCGCCGCGAGATTCACGATACGGTCTGCCATCTTGACGCACCAGATCGCTGTGGGCTGCTGGCGAATACGCGCGAGACTATCCGCCATGGCTTCGGCTTTCGGCAGTGCCGGGTCTTTAGAAAGCGCACCAACCCCTCGCGCAACAGCCTCGCCGAATCTGGCACAAAGCGTGTCGTACGAAACGCCCTGGTCTTCCTGCGTGTCGTGCAACGCAGCGCACTTTATCGCCAGATCGATGTTGTCGACCGGCCACACGGAGTGGGCCGCAAACAGCTCCATCACGACAGCGCCTACGTGATAGATGTACGGCAAGTTCGACCCGGGCACTTTCTGTTCGACATGCATCGATGCGGCGAATCGCCATGCATCGATCCATCCATCAGGATCGGTAAGGCCAGATATTCCCGCGGCAGTCAGGTCCATTTCAGTTGAAGCGCGTTAGCGCAGAGGGTCGGCCCGGTTCGATTGTAGCGTCGTGAGACGAACATCCGGTGGAGACTCTCACGACACCATGCATGCCCGGTCTTTGGCTCGCGACGCGCTCTATGCGTCGATCGTATTGCGTGTTAGTTCGGCCTCTTGATACTGACTTCGGCCCTTGTTGGCCAATCCCCACACAACCCCAATGAGATTAAATAACGAGATGGTCGAACTGGTACGATTTCCAGCTCTGACCTGACCTGTGCGCTCAGCGTTTGCGTCTGTAGAGTCTTAGCCCATTTCACGAACACGAGACATCCCCACGCCAATGATCGACGATCTCGCGACCGACGAGGCAGAAGAGCTACTTGCCAAGATCAAATTCGGCGATCCCGGCATCGGCTGGGATTGGGCACAAGAATTGGCCGGCGTAACCAACTGTGCTTTCGGCGTAACCGACGCAGATGGGCTAGGCATTCGCGGAGTAACAGCCGACTTGCTCGTCAAATATGGAGTGCGCCCACCGAGCGTTCATTTCCGGTTTACCATCTTCAAGCTGGAATACAAAACCAAGCGTCGCGCATATCAACTGGACATCCTCCAGAATGGTCGGAAGCGTCTAGACCCTCATCGAGCCCCGCACGAGCATATCGGCCGTCGGAAGCAGTCAGGAGACCCTTGCTGGTTGTCGTATACGTACGATGACGCCTTGAAGTTATTTTGCTCACGGACTAACCTGAGTCTCGCCTCCGAACTTTCGGACCCATACTCACTCACTCTCACATGAACGCCAACATTCCTTGCGAAGAAATCTGCGGAAAGCTCGGCTTCGGCTACGAGAGGCTTGATGCGGACGGCGGCGCCATCATGGCGCTGGACACGCCATTTGGATTTTCCGATGGCTCCCCTTTCGTCATATACATAGAGCACCTGACCGGAGGCACCGTTCGGTTTTTTGATTCGGGCGAGACCTTGTTTCATGCGATGGGAAGAGGCATCAGGTCATTCCATTCGCGGAAGTATCAGTCGATAAAGGCTCTGCTCAGCAAACATGGCGCGTCGATCGACGAGTCCGGCGATATCCAGGTGTTCCATCCAGAACACCAGATGGCAATTGGATTCGCGAGATACATCAGCGCACTCATCGCAGTTGCAGACTGGGAAGATGAGAATGCCGGTGTCGATCTCGCCGACAAGGAAACGAGGCTTGTGCATGAGGCCAGAATGTACCTTACCGCTCTCCACTCCGCGATGCCGGCGGAGAAAAGCAATTTCAAGGCACGGGGGCTATCCGGTAGGGAATACGGGTTCGATCTGGTACAAGGCGATGCTCAAATCGATGCCATTTCATCCCATGCGAACGCGGCGGCTTCGGAGTTGTACAAGCTGGTCGACCTTCGGGGCAAAGCGCTAACGGCCGACACGAAGATAATCGTGATCATTGATGACCGGTCCTCTATCAATCAGGCAGAACAGGAAATCGCCGTGCTTGGGCAGTATGCAGACACATGGGCGATGAGAAAACTCATACATGCTGCGACCGGCGGAACCCAGCATTGAAAGCGCGAAGCTCCTTCCGTCGTGTGTGCCGATACGCGCTATTGTCAATAGGGTCGGCCAGGGCGCTCCTTGCGGCGCTAATACAGAAGGCTCCGCACCGCGGAGCCTTCCGTTTTCCCCCTCACTTCTGCTCCGCAAAATTCACAAACGGAATCGCCGCCCCCGACCACTGCGCCGGCAGTCGCCCATCCCACTTCTTCACCGCCTCCAGCGCGACATACTCGTGCCCGCCCTGCTGCTGGATCGCCTGAGCCTGAATCGCAATCGCCTTGGCTTGCCCTTCCGCTTCGACAATCCTCTGCTGCGCCGTCACCCTCGCCGTCTCCAGCTGCTGCTCCGCGGTCAGCCGGTTCTGCCCCGCCACCACTTTCTGCCGCACCGCCTCGGCAAACTGCGGATCGAAATGAAAATTCTGGACGTTGATGTCCGAAACAATAATCCGGTACTTCGTCAGCTTCGCCTGCAGCTTCTGCACGATGTCCTGCGACACCTTCGCGCGCTGCGTCACCAGTTGTTCCGCGGTGTATTGCGACGTGACCGCCTTGAACGATTCATAGAGCGCCGGCACGATAAACTTCGCTTCGATATCCGCATCATCGCCGAAATTGTTGTACACATACGGCGCATGAAGCGGGTCGTATTCATAGTTCACCGTGATGTCCTCAAATACCTCTTGCAGATCGGCCGTGCCGCCCTCTGCTTTCGTCGCAGTCGCGCTTTGAAAACGCACGTTGAAATCGACCACACGCGCCAGTGGATTCAGCAAATGGATCCCTTCAGGCAGCGGTGTTTCCTGCACGTCGCCGAACACCTTCACTACGCCGCGATGCCCCGCCGGCACGACGTGCACCGATGCGAACCCGATCAACACCAGCAATACGACAATCGCCCCTATCACAAAGCCTTTTTTATTCAACGTCTTTGCGTCGGTTTGCAGCTTCATTTTTTAATTCCCCATTAATCCCGTTCATACGGGCGTTCTGACTATAACGCCGCCGTCGTTTGAATGGGGTGCCTGGGGATAGACATTGACAAGCATCGCTTTCGTGCTAAAGCGACGATTAAAGAATCGACGTAACGCGTACAAGTCACATGCATGACAAACAAATTCACGGATGCCGGATATAGTCGACCAGCGCACGCGTATACGCGTCCGGCTTGCGATCGAACAGGCTCACCACGATCGCGACTACAAACCCCGCCGGCACCCCGAACACGCCTGAACTGATCGGCTCGATACCGAACCAGCGCGCACCGGCAAAACCCGTCATCTGCGTGAAGTACGGATACGTCGACACGATGTAATACACGCACACCGTCAGCCCCGCGAGCATGCCGGCCACGGCGCCCAGCCGTGTCGTGCGTTTCCAGAACACGCCTAGCACCAGCACCGGAAACAGACTCGAAGCCGCCAGCGAAAACGCCGCGCCCACCAGAAACAGAATGTTCCCGGTGTTCAGCGACGCCACATACGAAGCAAACAGCGCCACGCCTAGCAGCAGGATCTTCGATATTGTCACGCGCCGCTGGCTCGACGCTTCGGGATCGACCATGTGGTAATAGACATCGTGCGACAGCGCATTCGCGATCGTCAGCAGCAAGCCGTCTGCGGTCGAAAGCGCGGCGGCCAGCGCACCCGCCGCGATCAACCCCGACATCACATACGGCAGCCCCGCTATCTCCGGCGCCGCCAGCACGACCATATCCGGCTGCATCTGGATCTCGCTCCAGCGCACCACGCCGTCGCCGTTCAGATCCGCGATGCTGATCAGGTAGGGCTCCACTCTGCGCCACTGCATCACCCATTGCGGTAGATCCGCAAAGCGGTGCCCAACCAGATTCGTCAAGATCTCGTACTTGATCAGCACCGCCAGCACCGGCACGGTCAGGTAAAACAGCGCAACGAAAAACAGCGTCCATCCGACCGAGCGACGTGCCGAAGAAACCGACGTCGTCGTGTTATAGCGCGTCAGGATATGCGGCAAGCTCGCGGTGCCCAGCGACAGGCACAACAGCAACGAAAGAAAATTTCGCTGATGCACGCGGCGCGCCTCGCTATCTTCCGCGGGAAACGGTTCGTGCATCGGCACCGGCGCCGCCGCGCTCGCCAGGATCTCGTCGCGGCGTTGCGTCCATACAATGCGCGCGGCCGCCGGGTCGCGCGGAAAACGCGCGAGCTTGCGCTCGAGGTCGTCGATCTCGCGTAGCGGCCCGTTGTGCCGGCGCAGGTCGGCCAGCTGTTGCGTCAGCTGCTGCTTGCCGTCGATGAACGAAGCCGGCAATGCATCGATCTGCGCCTGCATCTGCGCGGCATGCTGCCGGTATACGTCGCGCACCGCTTCTTCCTGCGGCGCGGTGCGCACTTCGCGTTCGAGCGCTTCGACGCGCTCCATCACGCGTCCGTAGCTGAATTGCGGCACCCAGCCGAAGCCCTGCTTGTGTGCGATCAGCGAAACCGGAATCAGAAACGCCGCAATCAGGATGATGTATTGCGCAACTTGCGTCCATGTCACCGCGCGCATGCCGCCGAGAAACGAGCACACCAGAATGCCGGCCAGCCCGCAGAAAATCCCGATCGCGAAATCGACGCCGATAAAGCGCGTCGCAATCAACCCGACGCCCTGGATCTGCGCGACCAGATAGACAAACGAACACAGGATCGCCGCAAGCGCAGCGATCCCGCGCACTGCGTTGCTCGAAAAGCGCGTGCCGAGGAAATCGGGAATCGTATAGCGCGCGAGCTTGCGCACGTACGGAGCGAGCAAAAATGCGACGAGGCAGTAGCCGCCGGTCCAACCCATCAGATAGGCCAGCCCGTCGTAACCGCTTGAGTACAGCGAACCCGCAAGGCCGATGAACGATGCCGCCGACAGCCAGTCGGCCGCGGTCGCCATGCCGTTGAACGCGGACGGCACGCGCCGCCCGGCCACGTAGTATTCGACCAGGTCCGAGGTGCGCGACAGCAGCCCGATCACCGCGTACACCGCAATCGGCACGAACAGGAACACATAGCCGACCCACATGCCGGGCCCGCTCACCATCTCGATGCGCCACATCAGATAGATAAAAGCGAGAAACCCCAGCGTATAGAGCGAATACGAGCGGATCAGCCGATGCGCGAGCTTCATCGGCTGGTCTTCCGCGCCGCGGCATCCGCTTCGAAGGCGCGCTGCAGCGCGCGGTCGGCGATCTGCATCGACACGATGTAGACGGCGATCAACCCGAGGTAAATCAGAATCGCGCCTTGCGCGCCCATGTAGAACGGCAGGCTAAAGCCGAAGAAGCGCACGTCCGATAGTCTGCGCGCGGCCAGCGGCACGATGAACGACACCGAGAAGCCGATCGTCATCAGCACGATGATCAGCGTCACGTTGAAGCGCCAGTAGCGCCGATGCGCGCGCGCCATCGCGTCCGAAACCGGCGGCGGCACGGGCGGCGGATTGATGGCGGGGGCTCGGGATGAAGGGGGCGGCGCGGTCATGCGCCTGTTTAACAAAAAGCCGTTGCGCAGGCAATCGGGATTGTCCGCGCAACGGCTTTAATACGGCTGTCTTTCTGCTGCTTCTATTGCTTGTGCTGTCGTTTCTGTTTAGCGCGGCTCGCCGAGCTGATCCAGAATCGCCGGATTCTCCAGCGTCGATACATCCTGCGTAATTTCTTCGCCCTTCGCTAGCGAACGCAGCAGGCGTCGCATGATCTTGCCCGAACGCGTCTTCGGCAGGTTGTCGCCGAAGCGGATGTCCTTCGGCTTCGCGATCGGGCCGATTTCCTTGCCGACCCAGTTGCGCAGTTCCGCCGCGATCTGTTTGGCCTCATCGCCTTCCGGACGCGAACGCTTGAGCACCACAAACGCGCACACCGCTTCGCCGGTCGTGTCGTCCGGCCGGCCGACCACCGCCGCCTCCGCGACCAGCGGATTCGCGACCAGCGCCGACTCGATCTCCATCGTGCCGAGCCGGTGGCCCGACACGTTCAGCACGTCGTCGATACGGCCCATGATCGTGAAGTAGCCGGTGTCCTTGTCGCGGATGCTGCCGTCGCCGGCGAGGTACAGCTTGCCGCCCAGCTCTTCAGGGAAATAGCTCTTCTTGAAGCGCTCGGGGTCGCCCCAGATCGTTCGGATCATCGCGGGCCACGGCCGCTTGATCACCAGAATGCCGCCTTGTCCGTCCGGTACGTCCTGGCCGGTTTCGTCGACCACCGCGGCCATGATGCCCGGCAGCGGCAGCGTGCACGAGCCCGGCACCAGCGGCGTCGCGCCCGGCAGCGGCGTGATCATGTGGCCGCCGGTTTCGGTCTGCCACCACGTGTCGACGATCGGGCAGCGCGAGCCGCCCACCTGCTCGTAGTACCACACCCACGCTTCCGGATTGATCGGCTCGCCGACCGTGCCGATCACGCGCAGCGTCGACAGGTCATAGCTCTTCGGATGCACCTTCGGGTCCGCGTCGGCAACCTTGATCAGCGAACGGATCGCGGTCGGCGCGGTGTAGAACAGCGTGACCTTGTGCTTCTGGATCATCTCCCAGAAGCGGCCGGCGTTCGGGTAGGTCGGCACGCCTTCGAACACCACCTGCGTCGCGCCCAGCGCGAGCGGACCATACGCGATGTAGCTGTGGCCGGTGATCCAGCCGATGTCGGCGGTACACCAGAACACGTCGGTGGGCTTCCAGTCGAAGGTCCACTTGAGGGTTTGCGCGGCCCACAGCAGGTAGCCGCCGGTACTGTGCTGCACGCCCTTCGGCTTGCCGGTCGAACCGGACGTGTACAGGATGAACAGCGGATGCTCGGCGCTGACCCATTCCGGCGCGCAGGTATCGGCTTCGGCTTGCGCCAGTTCATGCATCCACAGGTCGCGGCCTTGATCCCATGCGACCTTGCCGCCGGTGCGGCGATACACGATCACGCTCTTCACCGCGTCGCAGCCGCCCATCGCGAGCGCTTCGTCGGCAATGCTCTTGAGCGGCAGCGCCTTGCCGCCGCGCATCTGTTCGTCGGCGGTGATCAGCGCGACTGCGCCGACGTCGACTAACCGCTCGTTCAGCGACTTCGACGAGAAGCCGCCGAACACCACCGAATGCGTCGCGCCGATCCGCGCGCACGCCTGCATCGCGACGATGCCTTCGATCGACATCGGCATATAGATGACGACCCGGTCACCCTTCTTGATGCCGCGTTTTTTCAGCGCGTTCGCGAAGCGCGACACCCGCTGCAGCAGGTCCTGATACGTGACGTTGGTGACGGTGCCGTCGTCGGCTTCGAAGATCACCGCGACACGGCCGCCGTTGCCCGCCTCGACGTGCCGGTCGAGGCTGTTGTACGACGCGTTTAGCTCGCCGTCTTCGAACCACTTGTAGAGCGGCGCGTTCGATTCGTCGAGCACGTTGGTGAACGGCTTGTTCCAGCTCAGCGTCTCGCGTGCGAGGCGCGCCCAGAAGCCTTCGTAATCGCTTGCGGCTTCGGCGACGAGCGCCTTGTACGCCTCCATGCCTGACACCGTGGCCGCCTTCATCGTCTCGGCGGAAGGCGGAAATACCCGGCGTTCCTGAAGAACGGATTCAATCGCTGACATCGACTACCCCTTGGTGAAGATGAAACGTAAAACCTTTCGCCGGCATGCATGTTGATATGCCGTGTCGTTGTGACGCCGCGGCGGCGCCTGTCTCCAGCCCTCGTGCGCGGCTTCGGGCCTCGTTGCCCAGGCGCGCACTGCAATCGACGAAGACGTGCGGCGGCGCAACATCCACTGCGCGGGCACGCCCGTCTGCTTCATGCGTCACGATAAGCGCTGCAACTTACCGCGCACTTACGATACGCGCTTACCCTGGGCGTCGATCCTGCCGCGCACCGCAATCATTCAGCATTCGGGAGGCTCAAAGCGCCATTCGCGTAAACCCAACGTAAGCTGTTGCGACGAGGCGGTGTGGCTGCGTCGTCGCTCCGGTCCTTGCTCAGCTACCGCAATGCTAGCTGAATTGGCGCGATTGCTCCCACACTGCGCCACACAGCAAGCGGCATCCCGCCCGCTTGTGCCATGCCTGAGTGCAGATGAATGCCAGTGGTAAGCCGCGACGCTGCGCAGCCTGCCGGTCGCGGTACAATGTTGCGCCCGCAGCAAAGCGCATCCGCGTTGCGTGCAGCGAAGCCCCACGAAGCAGCGCAAGCACCTGAACCCATTGCGAACCGTCCGCATCCGCCGCCCTCTTCTGCGACCCTGAGCGCCTATGTCCGTTTCGAAACGCAATCCCAATCCAGCGAATCCGGCAGATAGCCAGCCGCGCCGCAGAATGCGCCCGCTGCCGGCCGTCATCTTCATGAGCCGCTGGCTGCAGGTGCCGCTGTACCTCGGCCTGATCGTCGCGCAAGCAGTCTATGTGGTGCTGTTCCTGAAGGAAGTCTGGCACCTCGTCACGTCCGCAATGACCTTGAACGAAACCAGCGTGATGCTGGTCGTGCTGAGCCTGATCGACGTGGTGATGATCTCGAATCTGCTGATCATGGTGATCGTCGGTGGGTATGAGACCTTCGTGTCGCGGCTCGGCGTCGAAGGTCACCCGGACGAGCCCGAATGGCTAGACCACGTGAATGCCGGCGTGCTGAAGGTCAAGCTGTCGATGGCGCTGATCAGCATCTCGTCGATCCATCTGCTGAAAACCTTCATCGATCCGGACCAGCGCAGCGAGCATGCGATCTTGTGGCAGGTGATCATCCATGTCGCTTTCCTCGTGTCGGCCGTGACGATGGCGCTGGTCGATCGCCTCACCACGCATACGCACCCCGAACATTTCCACGAACCTGAAGAACGGCGAGCCGAACGGCGCCCGGGTCCCGCTGCGCTGAACACCCCTGAGTGAAACGCGCAGCGCTCGCGTTTCACGTTTTACGTTGCACGCTTCACGATAAAAGAATTCCCGAAGTCCCCACTGAGCTAGCCATGACCGTCATCAAACAGGAAGACCTGATTCAAAGCATCGCCGATTCGCTGCAGCACATCAGCTACTACCATCCGCTCGATTACATTCAGGCGCTCGGCCGTGCCTATGAGCTCGAGCAGAGCCCGGCCGCAAAAGATGCGATCGCGCAGATCCTGACCAACAGCCGCATGTGCGCCGAAGGCCACCGGCCGATCTGCCAGGACACCGGCATCGTCACCGTGTTCGTCAAGATCGGCATGGACGTGCGTTGGGATGGCGCCACGATGGGCGTCACCGACATGATCAACGAAGGCGTGCGCCGCGGTTACATGCACCCGGACAACGTGCTGCGCGCGTCGATCGTGAGCCCGCCGGAAGGCGCGCGCAAGAATACGAAAGACAACACACCGGCCGTGATCCACTACGAGATCGTGCCGGGCGACAAGGTCGACGTGCAGGTCGCGGCGAAGGGCGGCGGCTCGGAGAACAAGTCGAAGTTCGCGATGCTGAACCCGTCCGATTCGATCGTCGACTGGGTGCTGAAGACCGTGCCGCTGATGGGCGCCGGCTGGTGCCCGCCGGGCATGCTCGGCATCGGCATCGGCGGCACCGCAGAGAAAGCGATGGTGATGGCTAAGGAATCGCTGATGGATTCGATCGACATCCAGGACGTCATCGCGCGCGGCCCGCGCGACTGGATCGAGGAACTGCGCGTCGAACTGCATGAGAAGGTCAATGCGCTCGGCATCGGTGCGCAAGGTCTCGGCGGCCTGGCCACGGTGCTCGACGTGAAGATCATGGCCGCGCCGACGCATGCCGCCAGCAAGCCGATCGCGATCATCCCGAACTGCGCGGCCACGCGCCATGCGCACTTCACGCTCGACGGCTCGGGGGTGGCGAAGCTCGAAGCGCCGTCGCTCGATGCATGGCCGAAGGTGCAGTGGACCGCGAACACCGAAACCAGCAAGCGCGTCGATCTGAACACGCTGACGCCTGCCGAAGTGGCCAGCTGGAAGCCGGGCCAGACGCTGTTGTTGAGCGGCAAGATGTTGACGGGCCGCGACGCCGCACACAAGCGCATCGCCGATATGCTCGCGAAGGGCGAGAAGCTGCCGGTCGACTTCACGAACCGTGTGATCTATTACGTCGGCCCGGTCGATCCGGTGCGCGACGAAGCGGTGGGTCCGGCAGGCCCGACCACGTCGACGCGGATGGATTCGTTCACCGATATGATGCTTGCGCAGACCGGCCTGATCTCGATGATCGGCAAGGCCGAACGCGGGCCGGTAGCGATCGAGGCGATCAAGAAACACAAGGCCGCGTATCTGATGGCCGTGGGTGGTGCCGCCTATCTCGTGTCGAAGGCGATCCGCAGCGCGAAGGTGCTCGCGTTCGAAGACCTCGGCATGGAAGCGATCTACGAGTTCGATGTCGCGGACATGCCGGTGACCGTAGCCGTCGATTCGAACGGTACCTCGGTGCACCAGACTGGACCGAAAGAATGGCAGGCGAAGATCGGCAAGATTCCGGTCGCAACCGCTTAAGCCCCGTTCGCTATCTGACGAAAACCGGGGCTGCGTGCCCCGGTTTTTTATTAGCCGCGCGAATGTGGTTTACGTCCGCATTTAACCGCGCGCAGTGATTAATTACGCGAACGATTCTCATCAACAGCATCCGTCCTTGGCATTTTCCGATCGGACGTTTATTGTTGTTGGAAATTTCAAATCTGCCGACCCCGGCCAAGAGGACTCCCCATGCAAGGCGACAAGAAAGTCATCGAATATCTGAACGCGCAGTTGAAAAACGAACTGACCGCGATCAACCAGTACTTCCTGCACGCACGGATGTACAAACATTGGGGCCTCGAAAAACTCGGCAAGCACGAGTACGACGAGTCGATCGGCGAAATGAAGCATGCCGACAAGCTCATCGAACGCATCTTCATGCTCGATGGCCTGCCCAATCTACAAGATCTGCATAAGCTGCTGATCGGCGAAGAAACCAAAGAGATCCTCGAATGCGATCTGAAGCTCGAACAGATCTCTCAAGGCACCTGCAAGGAAGCGATCGCCTATTGCGAAACGGTGCGTGATTTCGTGTCGCGCGAGATTTTCACGTCGATTCTCGAAGACACCGAAGAGCATATCGACTGGCTCGAAACCCAACTCGATCTGATCGATAAAGTCGGGATTCAGAACTATCAGCAATCGGGCATGGGCGAGATCGAGTCGTAACATACCGCGCGCGCCGCTATTCCGTTGCGGCCGCGTGTCCTGATACACTGCCCGCCGTTACTCCTGTAGTTACCTTCGTGCAATGTCATCGTTACCGACGTGACCGCCCTCCGCGCGACACGTCGGCAAGCGTTGCGCGAATCTCGATCCCCCAAGCGCTTTCGCTACGCCATGACCGCTTCGTCGTCTGACTCGTTCATCGTGCCCGCATCGCCGGCTACGGCGGGTGCGCCCGTCGGCATCTTCGATTCGGGCCTCGGCGGTCTGTCGGTATTGCGCGCGGTGCGTGCGGAATTGCCGAACGAAGCGCTGATGTATGTCGCCGATTCGCTTTACGCGCCCTATGGCGAACGCGACGACGACTTCATCGCCGACCGTACGCTTGCGATCGGCGCATGGCTCGCCGCGCAAGGGGCGAAGGCACTGGTAGTGGCGTGCAATACGGCTACCGCGCAATCGATCGCGCTGGCCCGCGAGCAGTTGCCGATTCCGGTGATCGGCGTCGAGCCCGGCATCAAGCCGGCAGCGCTGCAATCGAAAACGCATGTCGCCGGCGTGCTGGCCACTCAGGTTACGTTGCGTAGTGCGCGCTTTCTCGCGCTGCACGAGCGCTATGCGGCCGAGTGCCGGTTTATCTGCCAGCCGGGGCACGGGCTCGTGCAGGCGGTCGAGCGCTGCGATGTCGATTCCGCGGAAGTGCGCGCGCTGCTGCAAGGCTATCTGCAGCCAATGCTCGACGAAGGCGCGGATACGCTGGTGCTCGGCTGCACGCATTACCCGTTTCTTGACCAGACCATCCGCGAAATCGTCGGCGACCGTCTTGCGCTGATCGATACCAGTGTCGCGATTGCGCGCCAGTTGCAGCGGGTGTTGGCGCAGCAGGACATGCTGGCGCCGCCGCACAGCGAAGCAGCCGCGCCCCGGTTCTACTCGACCAACGACGGCGCGCATCTGCAGCAGCTTGCAAAAACCCTACTTAATGTCGATGCCCGCGTCGAACGGGCGCACATTCCTTCGCGCCGCACGATCGAACTCGAATCGATGCCGGCCGCTGCCGCCGAGCCGCAGGCCGCGTCCACTTCCTGACTGGGGCGGGAGCAAGAGCAGCGCGACATCGCTCGTTCGGGCGCCGCGCTGACTCGTAGAGAGGGCGCTCTCCGGACACAGCGCCCCGCCCGACCAGCGCCGACAGCGGCACGCCCGGCCCCATCATCAGGCTTTCCCCGCCCCGTTTACCCGCCTCACCGTCCCGTTGCCCCCACCCGCCGCCGCCCGCACGGGCGTGCGCTAGCCCACGCCCGGCGAGCGAAAACCCTGCCAAGGGACTGGTTTTGTTACAAAAATTCCTACGTGGCGCTTGCCAAACCGCGCCGACAAAATGATAATAATTCGCATTAACGAAAGCTATCGCGATCCATCATGATTGTCTGCGTCTGCAAGTCCGTGTCCGACCGGAAGATCCGCGCCTCGATTGCCGAAGGTATCGACACCTTCGACGAACTGCAATTCGAGCTCGGCGTGGCCATCTGCTGCGGCAAGTGCGAGGAGTCGGTGCGCGACGTGATGGCGCAAAGCGGAGTATGCGCAAGCCATTACGGCGTCGAGACGCACGCGCAATCTATGCCCGTGACATTTTACGAACGCAAAGCTGCGTAATACTCTTACGTACACGTACAGAACCACTGCTGGCGCGGCAGCTTCCGCGCCTCATTCGCCGTCAGCAAGCCACCCGTACCCAGCCAGCGACACGATTCCTCAAGGAGTAGAAGATGGAATTGCTGATCGGTTTCATAACCACGCTGTGCATTTCACTGCTGATATTCCGAACATGACGTTGATTTGCCCGACGCGCTGCCTCGACGGCGCGCTGCTCCGCTAACCATGCAGGCTCCATCTTCTGTTGCGACCGGTTTTCCGTCAGACGGTCCGCGGTTCAATCCACGGCTTACCACCGCAATCGTCGCGGTCGTCGCGGCGCACGTCGTGCTGTTTGCGATCGCGCTGTCGATGCACGACAAGACGCTGCCCAAGCCGGTCGAGCCGCGCACGATCACTGCCGAGCTGATCAGCCCGCCCGCGCCGGTCGCCGCGCCTGCCGCGATCGAATCGACGCCGACGCCGCCTCCTCCCAAGCCGGTACCGGTTCAGCACATCAAGCCCAAGGTCCAGCCGCGTCCGACGCCCAAACCGACGCCGACGCCGCTGCCCGAGGCCGCCGCGCCGTCGCAGCACGAGATTGCAGCGCCCGCGGCCGATCCTACGCCGCCCGCGCCGCCGGCTCCGGCTGCCCCCGCGGCACCGGCCGCGCCCGCCGCGAAGCCGACGCTGGCGCTGTCAGCGCCCAAGAACGTCTCGCATCTCGACTGCAAGATCGTCGAACCGGAGTACCCTGCACTTTCGCGCCGCCGCGGTGAAAGCGGGACCGCTTTCGTGCGTTTCGTGGTCGGCCTGACGGGCAAGATCGAGAATGTCGAACTGAAGAAGAGCAGCGGTTCCGACCGGCTCGACGAAGCCGCGATGGACGCGCTGCGCTCGAGCACCTGCAAGCCGTATCTGGAAAACGGCGAACCGATTCGCGCAACCTATACCCAGCCGTTCGAGTTCGGTCTGAAAGACTGATCGAACCTGAACCGCTGACGCAGTTTTCGAAAACAAGGAATCGCAATGCAAAACTACGGTATGGCCCACGTATGGGTACAAGGGGATTTCGTGACGCGCGGGATCGCGCTCGCGCTCCTGATCATGTCGGTGCTGTCGTGGACGGTGATCGTCGTCAAGAGTTTGAACGTGATGCGCCTGAGCCGTCTGACCAAGAACGCCGAGCGCGCGTTCTGGCACTCGGACGACTTCGCCGACGGCATGAAGAAGCTCGGCAGCGGCAAGTCGTCGCCGCACGACAACCCTTACCTCGCGCTTGCGCTGTCGGGCCAGGAAGCGGCCGATCATCATCATCAGACGCAGCCGCATCTGCATGACCGTATGGACGTGTCCGACTGGGTCACGCGCTGCCTGAAAGACACGATGGACGATTGCGTCGCGCGCATGCAAAGCGGTCTCGCGATTCTCGCGTCGATCGGCAGTACTGCGCCGTTCGTCGGCCTGTTCGGCACCGTGTGGGGTATCTATCACGCATTGCTGTCGATCGGCGCTGCCGGTCAGTCGTCGATCGACCAGGTCGCCGGCCCGGTTGGCGAGGCGCTGATCATGACCGCCTTCGGTTTGTTCGTCGCGATCCCCGCCGTGCTCGGCTACAACGCGCTGACGCGCGCCAACAAGGGCATCGTCACCAAGCTGAACCGCTTTGCACACGGGCTCCATGCGTTCTTCGTGACGGGCGCACGCCTGTCGTCGTCGAAACGCGGAGACGGTCTTCGGCTCGCCACCGCGCGACGCCCCGCAGCCGCCCACGCAAACGCAAACTGAGTAACGAGGCTTTCAGATGGCAATGAGCCCTTTCGCCGCCGATGACGACGACGGCCTGATGAACGAAATCAACATGACGCCGCTCGTCGACGTCATGCTGGTTCTGCTGATCGTCTTCATGGTGACCATTCCGGTGATTCGCCACGCCGTGAAGATCGATCTGCCGCACGCGAGCAGCCAGAAGGAAGACACGAAGCCGTCGCAGGTCACCGTTTCGATCGATGCGGCCGGCAACGTGATGTGGGAAGACAAGAAGATTTCCGACGACGAACTGCAAGCCAAAATCGCCGCGGCCGCGCAGCAGAATCCGCAGCCGGAACTGCACCTGAGTGCGGACCGCAAGGTGGCCTACGAACGCGTGGCGGATGTGATGTCCGCTGCGCAGGCCGGCGGTCTGACGAAGATCGGCTTCGTCACCCAGCCGAAGCATTGATTTGAGCGAATGACCGCGGCCAGGTGTCGCGGTCGCGATTTCGCACGGAAACGCCAGCGCAAAAAGTAAAAGGCCTTCATCGTCAGATGAAGGCCTTTTTCATTGCGCACTCGGCGCCTTCGGGCGGCGGGACTATTTTCCACTCGACGAGTAGCTTCCGTCACCGCATGCGACAGCCGTGATCGACACGGACAGCGCGGTCAGCCCTATCAGGCTCACTATGATAGCGGCCATGAGTTTTCGCATCGGACGCCTCCTTAGCGAAGGGATTTCAATATAAGCCCAGCGGCGCAGGTGTTCAAGCAAACCGCCATTGAAAGTACTCATCGCTGCTCGCGCTTAAATGCCTAAACGCAAACGCGGGTTAATGCGGATGAAGCTGGGTCTGCACGTGCCAGCTTGCCAACGTCGGCGGTTCACAGCATTTCGGCACGCGCCTGCTCCGCGAGCGCGTGGTCTGCTTCGAATGAATCGCGGGTCGGGCATTCGCGCGTAACGTGCGTGCCGGTATCCGGATCGAGCATCTCGACCAGATAGTCGACGAACGCACGCACCGCCGGCACCATCCCCAGACGCGACAGGAACACCGCATACAGTTGCGGCGACGGCAAGGTCCAGCCGGGCATCACCGGCGACAGCTGCCCTGAGCGCAGCGCCGCACCGTACAGCATTTCCGGTAGCGCGGCGATGCCGAGCCCGGCCATCGCGGCTTCGCGGATCGTCGAGAGATCTCCGGAGACGAGCCGCGGTTCGTGCTCGAGCGCGTGCCGCGTGCCGTCCGGCGCGATCAGGTGGAACACGTGACGGCCGTCGCCGGTCGGGGTGTCGAGCGTTTCATAGCGGTCGAGATCGGCGGGTTGCAGCGGCGGCGCGTATTGGCTCAACAGGCTCGGCGCGCCGACCAGCATCTGCTCGGTGCGCCATAGCGGCCGCACGACGATATTCGCGCTCTCGGGCGGCTCCGAGCGCACGCGCAAAGCGACGTCGATCGAATCCTCATAAAGATCGACCACACGATTGGTCACGCGCATCGACACGCGCACTTCCGGGTAGCGATGCATGAATTCCGGCAGGATCTGCGACAGGATCGTCTGCGACACGGTGACCGGCACGCTGACGCGCACCGTACCGCGCGGCGACGCACGCAATTGCTGAACCACGTTCACCGCCGCCTGCGCCTCCGACAGCATCGCCTGACAGTGCTGGTAGAACAGGTGACCGGCTTCGGTCAGCGCGAGCTTGCGCGTCGAGCGCTGCAGCAGGCGCACGCCGAGCGACGCCTCCAGTTCGGTTAGCCGCCGCGACAGCCGCGACTTCGAAATGCCGAGCACGCGCTCGGCGGCGGAAAATCCGCCGTGTTCGACAACCTGTGAAAAATACATCAGGTCGTTCAGATTGTGCGAATCGATCTTCATGTCATCGTTTCACCAGTAGAACAATCCATTGCGCGACGCCTGCTGGCATGCGC
The DNA here is from genome assembly GCF_054782355.1 of Paraburkholderia jirisanensis. Taxonomy (NCBI): domain Bacteria; kingdom Pseudomonadati; phylum Pseudomonadota; class Betaproteobacteria; order Burkholderiales; family Burkholderiaceae; genus Paraburkholderia; species Paraburkholderia jirisanensis. The sequence continues at coordinate 137,693 of NZ_BAAGSQ010000009.1, forward strand.
AAAAACGGTCCATATAATAGCCCCACGTTTCAAAAATGATGCTATTCCCCATTTCCCGAGGTGACATTGATGGATTCGACCCGCACGATCGAACGGACCTACCCGTCCGTTCGCACCACCGAAGGCGGCGGCTTTATTGTCCACCGTCCGTTTCCAACCCGCATGTTGATGGACTTCGACCCGTTCCTGCTGCTCGATGAAATGGGTCCGGTCGACTATGCACCCGGCGAGGCGAAAGGCGCGCCGGACCATCCGCACCGCGGCTTCGAAACCGTGACCTATGTACTCGAAGGCCAGTTCGGCCACAAGGATTCGGCCGGTCATTCGGGTACGCTGCGCGCCGGCGACGTGCAGTGGATGACCGCCGGCGCGGGCGTCGTGCATAGCGAGCTGCCCGATCCGTCGTTCGTGGAGAGCGGCGGCCGCGTGCACGGGCTGCAGTTGTGGGTCAACCTGCCGCGTCGCGACAAGATGATCGGGCCGCGCTACCAGGAACTGCCGTCGGCCAACATTCCGGTAGCGACGTCGGCGGATGGCAAGGTGCGCGTCAAGGTGATCGCCGGCGAAGCGCTCGGCGTATCGGCGGCCATCGAGACGCGCACGCCGATCCTGTATCAGCACTTCACGCTGCAGCCGGGCGCGCGGATCGAGCACCCGGTGCCGCGCGACTATCGCGTGTTCGCTTACGGATTGTCAGGCGTCGGTTTGTACGGCGCGCATCCGCATGCGATCGCCGCCCGGCAGATGGTGGTCTTCGCGAACGACGGCGATAGCGTGACGCTCGCCGCCGGCGACGAGCCGCTCGACGTGTTGCTGTTCGGCGGTGTGCCGCTGAACGAACCGGTGGTGCGTTACGGTCCGTTCGTGATGAACACCGAGGACGAAATCCGTCAGGCCGTGATCGACTACCAGGCGGGCCGGATGGGCCAGATTACCCACTGAACGGTCGCTACGCCGCGCGGCGCTCTCTCGCGCAAATTCGTTCACAATAGCGGTTCGCCCGCGCGGCTAGCTGGCCGCGCGGTGAACCCGTCCGCTTCAGGAGCGTATATGGCAGAGTCCAAGGTCACCGCACACATCGGCTCAACGAATTTCAAGGTTCTGTTCGACGACGGCGCGCATACGTGGCTCGCCGACGAACCCGAATCGCTCGGTGGTGGTGATCGCGGTCCGACGCCGATCGGGCTGCTGCTGTCCAGCCTCGGTGCGTGCACGTCGATTACGCTGAAGATGTATGCGCAGCGCAAAGGCTGGCCGCTCGAAGACGTGCGCGTGACGCTGTCGATGGAAACCAGCGACGAAGGTTCGGTTATCGATCGCCAGATTGCGCTCGAAGGCAATCTGTCCGACGAGCAGCGGGAACGGCTGTTGCAAATCGCCAATGCGTGCCCGGTTCACAAGATCCTGTCGCGGCCGATTGCGATTCGCTCGGGGCTGGTGGTTGCCTGAGCGCGCTGCCAGTCGGACACAACCGGGCACAATCGGGCGCACATCGAATTGTCGAGCGCGTTAATGCGCTTTCACAGGAAGCTGTCGTTTTGAATTTCGAACACCTGATCCAGATCAACGATCCGTCCAACCCGCTCGTGCCAAGCATGACGCGCGACCAGCTGTGGGAAGGGCTCGTGCTGCGCGCCGAGCAGCCGCAGCTGTTCGTGCTCGGCCTCGACAGCTGCACGATCCTGTCGCGTACCGACAGCACGCTCGAACGCGAGCTGCACTTCGGTAACGCGACGGTGCGCGACCGCGTCACCATGCAGTCGAAGCAAAGCGTGCGTTACGACATCATGGCGACCGCGGCGTACGTAGGCGGCTCGCTGACGATGACGATCGAGCAGCCGGACGCGCTTCAGCTATTCCTGCGCTTCGAATATCAGACCACGCTGCCCACCGCCGATGCCACCGCACCAGATAGCGACGTACGGCAGACCCAGGAGATCGTCAAGTCGGCGTATCGCGAGTCGGATATCGACACGGTGCGGCTGATTCGCCAATACGTGCTCGGCGCGAACCCTTCCGACCAGCCGTTGCACTGAATCCTGCGGCGCTGCCGGCAATGCGCGGCGCCGCCTTCCTTCGCGCCTACTGAAGACATCTTTTCGCGGCTATCGGAATGTCATTCCGATGAATTTCAATTCCTTGTGAATAGGAATAGTTATCATTTAGAATTCTTCCATCGACTCGACAAACCGATGGAACGAATGACTAATCTGACTCGCCCTTCCACGCTCAGCCTGCGCCGCCCCGCGACCCAGGCGCTGACGACGAGCCGTTCCAGCAGTTCCAGCAAACCGCCGCGCGCGTCTTCCACTGCCCCCGTCGCCGAACGCGACAGCGCAGTGGACGGATCGGAAGCATCAGGCGAGCGGATGATTCGAAGCGACACGTTGCTGCAAGGACGCACGCATATCAGCATCATGCACAACGGGGAAACCTACCAGTTGCGCGCGACGCGTCTGGGCAAGCTGATTCTGACCAAGTAGTAGAACCGGGTATTGTGGGGACCACCTCTCCGAGAGGTGTTGGGCTTTAGCCAGCCACGACGGCTTGCACGTTAGATCTAGACCCCTTCGTGCAGACACCAAGCCAGCCGTCGAAGCAAGCCATGCCGTTTTTTTGGTTCCCGCCGCCGCGTGCTCATGTAAAGATCGGAGCCGGGCATTGTGATTGTCAAACGAGGCCGTGTGAATGACGACATTCACACGGCTTTCGTTTTTGTGCTGCTTGCACGCGCGGTATCGTTGTACGCGCTGACGCTACTCGCTGCCTGCAACGCAACGATTACTGCGCGCCCGCTTCGCTCAACGCCGCGATACCCGCGCGGGCAATCGCCGCGTCCTGCTCCGACTTCACGCCCGACACGCCGATCGAGCCGACCACTTCGCCGTTGACGACGATCGGCACGCCGCCTTCCACCATCGCCACCAGCGGCGCGCTGAGGAACGCGGTACGCCCTTGTTTGATGATGTCTTCGTAGATCTTGGTCTCGCGCCGTCCGAGCAACGCGGTGCGGCCCTTGCCGATCGCCATCTCGACAGTGCTCGCCGCAACACCTTCCATCCGGTGCAGATTCAGCAGATGACCACCGTCATCGAAGATCGCGACGGTCACATGCCACTGGTTGGCGGCCGCATGCGCTTCGGCGGCAGCGGCCATTTTCTTCACGTCTTCGTCGGTCAGGACAAGTTTGGTTCTCACAGGCAGCCTCTTTTCAGTTACTCGACACGCCGTTAGCGCGCCCAGCCCCAGAACATCAGCCACCACGCGCTATCGACCACCGCTAACGCGGCCATGAACCATACCACCGCGAGCCCACGCTGGAAAAGCCGCGTGCTGTAGCGGCGCGTCACGAGCCACGCGAGCCACGCACTCCACACATTCGCGATCACGAGGATCGCGATGCGCACATCCGAGGCCCAGTAGAGCGGCACATGTTCGGCGCGCAGCAGCGACAGCGTGGTCGCCGACAGCCCGAGGAACACGCCGGTGCCGGCAATCGGAATCAGCGCCTGCGCGAGATGGTGCAGCCGCGTGATGCTGAAGCGGCCGAGCACGCGCGTCGCGCCGGCCATCAGCGCAAGCAGCACCGTACCGTACACGAGCCCCGTGACCAGAATGTAGGCGATCACCATCGTGCCGTCGAGCCACGAGAACACGTCGTTCTGTTCCGGATAATGCGTGAACAGGAACCACGGCACGTTATCGGTCTCGAGCGGCCAGGTGATGTCGCGATCGATCAGCCATGTCGCCAGGAACTGCTTGATGCCGATGAACCACGGCGAAGCGGTCCAGTGGAACGCGCCGATCGCGATGCCGAGCAGACCGTACAGGATCAATGCGGTATCCCAGCCGCTCGCCTGCTTGTCGCCGAGTTCGACGACTTCCGACGAGGGCTTCCGCCACGTCAGCGCGATCGCATCGCGATGGCCGCTGCAGCGGCCGCACATATGGCAGGCCGCGGCGCCCTTCATATTGCGCAGCGGCAATAGCGGCGCGCAGTTGATCGGAATCACGCGATGACCGTGTTCGCCCTCTTTGTACGAGCGGCGCCACGCATCTTCGTCGACCTTGTAATGGAACGGCGCGAGGCGCGCCAGCAGCGCAAAAACCCCGTTGACGGGGCACAGGTACTTGCACCAGACGCGTTTCTCGCGCCCATACAGCACGCCGATCACCATCGCCGCGAAGGTCGACCCGCCGAGCACCAGCAGCACCGCCTTCGGATACTGGTAGACGCTGACCATCTGGCCGTAGATGGTGGTGATGCCAAACGCGACGAATGGCCAGCCGCCCCAGCGCATCCAGCGCGGTATCGCCCAGCCGCGGCCATACTTGCTGGCGAATTCCGCGAGCGCGCCTTCCGGACACAGCACGCCGCACCAGACTCGCCCGAGCATCACCATCGACAGCAGCACGAACGGCCACCAGATGCCCCAGAACACGAACTGCGCGGCGAGCGTCAAGTTGTTCCACAGATGCGCGGTGTCGCCAGGCAGCTGCGTGAACGCCGGCACCAGAATCAGAAACGCGTAAATCGCGACCACCACCCACTGAATGCCGCGGATCGCAGCGCCGTGGCGCTGCATCCATTGGCCGACCTCAGCCAGCCTGCCGGGTCGGCTTACTGCGGTATTCATGCGGCACGCCCCGCCGTCTGCGGCGCCGGGCGCCGGTTGACACGACGCATCAGCAGCAACACGACGGCCCAGTACACCGCATAAGCGATCAGGTTCATCAGCGCCGGATGCGCGCGATAGCCGGTCAGCGTGGCGACCAGCGAACCGACCGGGCTCGAATCATCGAGCAGCCACGATGAGTTCCACACCTGATCGACGATCGTCGGCAGCACTTCCTTGTCGATCAGCTTGTCGACGCCGGCTTCGAACAGGCCCGCGCCGAGAAACAGCAGCATGATTTCCGTGACGCGGAAAAACAGCCGCCATGAAAAAACCTTGCCGCCCAGTTGCAGCAGATAGAACGTCAGGAACGCGAGCCCGAGGCCGATCAGCGCGGCCGCAATCTGGCTCACCGCGACATGCCCCGACTGCCCGAAGCCGACGCCGTACAGAAAGATGACGGTCTCGCTGCCTTCGCGCGCGATCGCCAGTGCGACGAGCACCGTGATGCTCCACCAGTTCGCGTCCTGCGTGCTTTTTTGCAGCGACTGTTCCATGTCTTTTTTCAGCGTGCGTGCGTGCTGTTTCATCCACAGCACCATCTGCACGATCAGTACGCAGGCAATCAGGACGATGGCGGTCTGGAAGTAGTCTTGCGCGTCGCCGGACAACACCTCGGTGAAGCCGACCAGCGCCGCACCCAGCGCGATGGCCGCGAGAATGCCCAACCCGACGCCGGCCCACAGATACGGCAAACCGCGCCGCGCGTTGTCGTCGCCGTTTTTCAGCCATGCATACAGGATGCCGACCACCAGCAGCGCCTCGACGCTCTCCCGCCACACCACGAACATCACCTGACCCATCGATACCTCCGACTGCTTCCAGCGGACGCCACGCGCCCTGGATTTTCACGCGACCCGCAGATCGCCCCCGTGCGCGCCGCACGCGCGCACGTTACTTCGCGACGATCACACCCTGTGCCTGCTGATGAAAATCGTCGAAAAACTTGTACTCGCCCGGCGACAGCGGCGCGATCACGACGAACGACTCGGCGCCCGGCGCCAGCACTTTCTCCTTGCGCAACTCGACGCTCTCGAATTCGGCCGCGCCTTTGCCGACGTTGCGCACCTCGATCTTGATGCGCTGGCCGGCCGGCACTTCGATACGGGCCGGATTGAGCTTGCCGTCGTTCATTTCCAGCTTGAACGTCGGCAGATCCGCGGCTTGAGCGACGTCGATACAGGCCACGCTCACCGCCAATCCGGCCGCTATCGCCACACGCGCGATCTTGCTGTTCAATTTCATGCACCTTCCTCACGTCGCAACTTCGCAGACTTCGATGTCCACCGCGCGCCACCCGCTGCCGCTTGTCCGCAGCCGGTCTCCGCAGCGTGCCGCAAGTGGCCGACCGGTAGTCTACCGGCAGCCGACGAGCTTCGATCAGTAACCGCCCTTCTTGCCGATGCCCGCGAACGTGAAATCGTAGTCGAGCGTGATCGGCTTGAACCACGGACCCACGCCGGTTTCCTTGTCGACGTGGCGGCCGAACGCCATATGGCCCATCTGCATCGGCGGCTCGACGATCAGCTTCAGGTGGTACTTGCCCGGGCCCGACAGCTTGACGTTGTCGCCGTAGTGCGGACCGTCGTTCGCGACCATCGCCATCAGATCGCCCTTTTGCGACCAGCTCGAGCCGTTTTTCGTCAACTCGTAATGCACCTGCAGGTACGGCATCCAGTCGCCCTCGGCGAAGCCGGTCGGGTTGTTCTTGACTGCGTGGATGTCGGACTCGAGATGGATATCCGAATCCGATGCCTTGCGCATCATGCCTTCGGGGTCCATCGTGATCGGTTGCAGATACACGGCGCCGATTTCCATGCCGCCTTGAATCTGCTGCTTGCCGATCGGGTACTCCGCGGCCGATGCCGACAGCGCAAACGCTGCCGCGACGGCAACCGCACCGCCACGCAAAACTGACGAAACTCGCATCGAAACTCCTTTGTTTTTTTAAGAGAGACAACCGCGACCACGGGCTGAAACGACCGCTGCACGGCTTTCAGGATGATTGCGAAACGTGTACAGAACGGTAATGCGAACCATTCTCATAAACTTGTTCGGAGTTTAACACTCTTCCCCGTCCAGAACAAATCCTGGACACGGGCGAAACCCTGCTACGACAGGGGTTTACGGGTGGCTTGTGAGATGAATCGCAGACGGCATGCGGCGATTGCGAATATGCGTGCGGCGTCAGGTCGCACGCGCCTCGCATCCGCCATTTCGCGCCTTCAATCGGTACCGGTCAGATGATCGCCGACGTTCGCGCCGAACACCCGTTCGCGCAATAGCGCCAGTTGGTCGCGCGCCTGCGCCGCCTTTTCGAATTCGAGATTTTTCGCGTGTTCCATCATCTGTTTTTCGAGACGCTTCAGTTCTTTCGCCAGCTGCTTTTCCGACATGTCCTCGAACTTCGCGCGCTGTTGCTGCTCGCGCAGTTCGGTGCGCGCTTCGTCGACGTTGTAGACACCGTCGATGATGTCCTTGATGCGCTTGACCACGCCGCGCGGCACGATGCCCATCAATTCGTTGTGCGCGATCTGCTTGGCGCGCCGGCGCTCGGTTTCGTCGATGGCACGGCGCATCGAGTCGGTGATCTTGTCCGCGTACAGAATCGCTTTGCCGTTGACGTTACGCGCGGCGCGGCCGATCGTCTGGATCAGTGAACGCTCGGCACGCAGAAAACCTTCCTTGTCCGCGTCGAGAATAGCCACCAGCGATACTTCGGGAATGTCGAGGCCCTCGCGCAGCAGGTTGATGCCGACCAGCACATCGAAGGTGCCCAGACGCAGGTCGCGAATGATTTCGACCCGCTCGACCGTGTCGATGTCGCTATGCAGATAGCGCACCTTGACGCCGTGATCGGCGAGGAACTCGGTTAACTGTTCGGCCATTCGTTTGGTCAGCACGGTGACCAGCACCCGGTCGCCGGCTGTCACGCGCTCGTTGATCTCGCTGAGCACATCGTCGACCTGGCTGCGCGCCGGGCGCACTTCGATTTGCGGGTCGACAAGACCGGTGGGCCGCACGACCTGCTCGGCTACCTGCGACGCGGTGCGGTTCTCATAGTCGGCGGGCGTCGCCGACACGAACACGACCTGGCGCATCTTGCGCTCGAACTCGTTGAACTTCAGCGGCCGGTTGTCGAGCGCGGACGGCAGGCGGAAGCCGTAGTCGACCAGATTCTCCTTACGCGCGCGGTCGCCGTTGTACATGCCGTTTAGCTGGCCGATCAACACGTGCGACTCGTCCAGCAGCATCAGCGCGTCGGGCGGCAAATAGTCGACCAGCGTCGGCGGCGGCTCGCCTGGCGCCGCACCGGAAAAATGCCGCGAGTAGTTCTCGATGCCTTTGCAGAAACCAAGTTCCTGCAGCATTTCAAGGTCGAAGCGGGTGCGCTGCTCGAGCCGCTGCGCCTCGACCAGCTTGCCGCCGGCGTAGAAAAACTCAAGCCGTTCGCGCAACTCGGTCTTGATCGTCTCGACCGCGCGCATCACGGTTTCGCGCGGCGTCACATAGTGCGACGACGGGTAGACCGTGAAGCGCGGAATTTTCTGCCGTACGCGGCCGGTCAGCGGGTCGAACAGCTGTAGCGTCTCGATTTCGTCGTCGAACAACTCGACGCGCACCGCCATTTCGGCGTGCTCGGCCGGAAATATGTCGATCGTGTCGCCGCGCACGCGGAACGTGCCGCGCTGGAAATCCGCCTCGTTGCGCGAGTACTGCATCGCGATCAGCCGCGCGATCACTTCGCGCTGGCCGACCCGATCGCCCGCGCGCAACGTCAGAATCATCTGATGGTATTCAGATGGGTTGCCGATACCGTAGATTGCCGAGACGGTCGCCACGATTACCACGTCGCGCCGCTCCATCAGGCTCTTGGTGGCGGAAAGACGCATCTGCTCGATATGCTCGTTGATCGACGAGTCTTTCTCGATAAACAGGTCGCGCTGCGGCACGTACGCTTCCGGCTGGTAGTAGTCGTAGTACGACACGAAGTACTCGACCGCATTGCGCGGAAAAAACTCGCGGAACTCGGCGTACAGCTGCGCCGCCAGCGTCTTGTTCGGTGCGAAGACGATGGCCGGACGGCCGAGCCGCGCGATCGTATTCGCCATCGTGTAGGTCTTGCCGGAACCGGTCACGCCGAGCAGCGTCTGGAACGACAGGCCGTCTTCGATGCCTTCGACGAGGGTCGCAATCGCCGTCGGCTGGTCGCCGGCCGGCGGATAGGGCTGATAAAGCCTGAAGGGCGAGCCCTCGAACGAGACGAACCTGGATTCGTCGAGCGCGTCGTTGACTTCGCGCAGGTGATGTTCGGACATGGGACGGCATCCTTGGCCGGAAGCAAACGACTATTTTAGCGGGTTGTGCGACGGCGAGCGCAGCGCGCTGCCGACAGGCGGCAAGCCGATACGTGGCGTGGCTTCGTGGCTTGGTGGCTTGGTGATGCCCGCGGTTAAGCCCGCGCCTGTGCAACCCATGGCACATTTGTGTCGAAAATCGAGCGTGGATTGCTACAATGGCGCGTTGCGCTTGCCCTCGTCCGGAATGGCCGGCAGCGCGCTGAGCTGCTTACCCGCTAGCCGTCTCAGCGTCGGCCGCCGCGTGTGCCGATTGGCTGACCGGGTCGGATTCTGGTCCGTTCCGGGCGGTACTGGCCCGAGCCGGGCCGGTATCGTGACGCAAGCAAACCGCCCTGTCGCCGTCTTCCTTTTCACTACTGCCGAACCATCATGTCTCTCTTTGCCGCTGTCGAACTTGCCCCCCGCGACCCGATTCTGGGCCTGAACGAAGCCTTCAACGCCGATACCCGCCCGACCAAGGTCAACCTGGGCGTGGGCGTCTATACGAACGAGGAAGGCAAGATTCCGTTGCTGCGCGCGGTGCGCGAAGCGGAAAAGGCACGCATCGAAGCAGCGCTGCCGCGCGGCTACCTGCCAATCGAAGGTATTGCCGCTTACGACGCAGCGGTCCAGCAACTGTTGCTCGGCAACGATTCGCCGCTGATCGCCGCAGGCCGCGTGGTTACGGCGCAGGCTCTGGGCGGCACCGGCGCGCTGAAAATCGGCGCGGACTTTTTGAAGCGGCTGAATCCGGCATCGAAAGTCGCGATCAGCGATCCGAGCTGGGAAAACCATCGCGCACTGTTCGAAGGCGCAGGATTCGAAGTCTTGTCGTACCCGTATTACGACGCACAAACCAACGGCGTCAATTTCGAAGGCATGCTGGGCGCGCTGAATGGCTACGCGGCGGGTACGGTGGTCGTGCTGCACGCTTGCTGCCACAACCCCACCGGCGTCGACCTGACGACCGAACAATGGCGCCAGGTCGTCGAAGTGGTGAAGGCTCGCCAGTTGGTGCCGTTCCTCGATATCGCGTACCAGGGCTTTGGCGACGGCATCGATGCTGACGCGGCCGCGGTGCGTCTGTTCACGCAATCCGATCTGAACGTGTTCGTGTCGTCGTCGTTCTCGAAGTCGTTCTCGCTGTACGGCGAACGCGTCGGTGCGCTGTCGATCATTACGAACAGCAAGGAAGAAACCACGCGCGTGCTGTCGCAGTTGAAACGTGTGATCCGCACCAACTACTCGAACCCGCCGACGCACGGCGGCTCGGTTGTCGCGGCCGTGCTCGGTTCGCCGGAACTGCGTGCGATGTGGGAAACGGAACTGGGCGAAATGCGCGACCGGATCCGCTCGATGCGTCATGGTCTCGTTGCGCGTCTGCAGGCGGCAGGGGTGGAGCGCGACTTCAGCTTCGTCAACGCGCAGCGCGGCATGTTCTCTTACTCCGGGTTGACGGCGCCGCAAGTGGACCGTCTGCGTGAGGAGTTCGGCATCTATGCGGTGGGCACGGGGCGCATCTGCGTTGCCGCGCTGAACATGCGCAACCTGGATGCGGTTGCAAATGCGGTTGCACAGGTTTTGAAGTAAGCACGAGTACGCTGGCCGGACGGTGGGTGCTGTCCGGTTTGCAGCAAGCATGCTGTGGCATGCAGAGCGGCGGCACGATTGGATCGTGCCGCTTTTTTTATGGCTGCTTTTTTATGGCTGTTTCTTGTTGGCTGCTTCTTGCGATTTGTACTGCGTTACCGTCTTGCTTTGTCCCGCGCGCGCGCTGCGCAGTTGGCCCGTCGTTTCGGCCGTTGCCGCCACAGCCGTTGTCCAGCCGGTGCACGACCCGAAGCCTGTGTTCAACGTGCATCGCGGTGAATGTCATGCGTGACGAAACCTGAGTCGTTGTCAGGCATATCGAGCCAGCCAGGCTGGGCGAGCGAGGCACGAATGTCTTCCAGACCGCTTTGCCAGTGCTCGCGCATCGTCGACAAGCCGAACTGATAGTCCTTGTAGTGGCCTTCGTATTCCTTGTTGCGGTAAATCAGGTGGACGATGTTGTAGCGCTTGGAGCAGGACAGTTCATCGGCCAGCTTGCACCATGGGTCGTCGCGATGCTCGGGTGCGACCCGCTCCAGCACTTCGCGCAATACGTGCCTGAAGCGTTGCGTGCGCTGCATCATGTCCGTGACGAGCCGCGTGCGACTCGAGTACTGCACGTCTTTCATCCGCCCCTGCACATCGGTAATGTTATCCGGCACCGGGCCGACCGCGCTCCATAGGTCCACCTGGAACGCCAGCGTGTCGCGCCGCGGCGAAGTCTGAGCGACCTCGTAAAGCGGCGTGTTCGACATCAAGCCACCGTCCCAGTAATACTGGCCGTCGATCTCGACCGCGCCGAAGCCTGGCGGCAACGCCCCGGAAGCCATGAAATGCTCGGGCCTGAGCGTCATGTTCGGATGTGCGTTGTCGAAGTACGCGAAGTTGCCCGTGCCCACGTTGACCGCGCCGACCGATACACGTGTCTCGCCGGAGTTGATGCGATCGAAATCGCACAGCCGCTCGAGGGTTGCCTTGAGCGGGGTCGTGTCGTAGTAGCTGGCAACCTGCGGCGGACCGGACACGGCCGGCAGCGGCGGAGGAAAGCGCGGCACGAAGAAGCCCTTCTGACCGTCGACGATCGCGCCGACCGCTTGCATGGCTGTGAACGCCTTGCGCACCGTATCCGTGGAGTTGAAGAACGCCTGCTCGACGAATGGTGGCAACGGCGGCCCGAAGGCCGGCTGGCAGATCGTTTCCCAGAACTCGCGCAGCTTCGCTACCCGCTGTCCGGGCGCGTTGCCGGCGATGATCGCAGTGTTCAACGCGCCGATCGAAATGCCGGCAAGCCAGTTGGGCCGGATGCCGGCTTCGTCGAGCCCTTGATACACGCCTGCCTGATACGCACCGAGCGCACCACCGCCTTGCAGCATCAGTGCAATCGTCTCGTATTGCGGCAGATCGAAGCGGGGACTCACGGATGCCGGGGTGGCCGCGTGATTGCCGCCACCCATGCTGACACGGGCACTCGCGCCGGTGCTCAAGTCCATGCCTTGACCTGTGTCCTGATCTGCGCCCTTACCCGGACCTTCACCCTTACCCGGACCTTCACCCGCGCCGCGTCCACCAGCGCGTGCCTGCTTGACGTTACGGACGTTGCGTTGCGCCATCCGCGTTCTCCATGTTTATTGCATATACCAGCCGTGGCTCACGATGAACGACTGGCCGGTCAACGCGGCGGTGGGGAAAGCCGACAGGAACAGGACCGTTTGCGCGACGTCTTCGACGGTCGTGAACACGCCATCCACTGTGCCGCCCAGCATCACGTGCTTGACGACCTCTTCTTCGCTGATGCCGAGTTCTTTCGCCTGCTCTGGAATCTGTTTGTCGACCAGCGGCGTGCGCACGAAACCCGGACAGACAACGTGCGAGCGCACGTTGTGCTTCGCGCCTTCCTTCGCGAGCACGCGCGCCAGACCCAGCAGGGCGTGCTTGGCTGCCACATACGCGGACTTCAACGGCGACGCTTCATGCGAATGCACCGAGCCCATATAGATCACCACGCCGCCTCGATCGTCCTTGTACATGTGCTTCAACGCTGCTTTGGTGGTGAGGAACGCACCGTCGACGTGAATTGCCTGCATCTTCTTCCAGTCGGAGAAAGCATAGTTCTCGATTGGATTAACGATCTGGATGCCGGCATTTGAAATCAGGATATCCACCGAGCCCAGTTCGGCGGCAACCTTGTCGATACCCTGATTCACCGCGTCTTCGCTGGTGACGTCCATGGCCACGCCGATCGCCTTGCCGCCGGCCTTGTTGATCTCGTCGGCCACGGCGTTAGCGCCTTGCTGGTTCAGGTCGGCGATCGCAACGGCCGCGCCCGCCCCGGAAAGCGTCAACGCGATCTGCTTGCCAATACCGCTTGCCGCGCCGGTCACGACCGCGACTTTGCCTTTCAGACTCGTATTCAATGACGACATCCGGAACCTCCATGCAGTAGATGAAATGAAACCACGGCGCACAAGCGCTGTGAAGCTAGCCGAATGGCATATGCCATCCGGACGAATGTTGCGCTGCGGCTAACGTTGCTATTGTGCATGAACCCAAACACACGACGCACGAATCACGCGCGAAACGGAATCGGATTAAGCTACGCGGTTTCGAGCGGTCACACATCATCAAGGAGAATTGCATGAACTATCGTCGGCTCGGCCGTTCAGGCCTGCAAGTCAGCGAGTTGTCCATTGGCTCTTGGGTCACGTACGGCAATCAGGTAGACCGCCGCGCGGCGCGCGAGTCCCTCGCCGCAGCACGCGATGCGGGCGTCAACTTCTTCGACAATGCCGAAGTCTACGCAAGTGGCCAATCCGAAGAAATCATGGGTCACGCGCTCAAGGAACTGGCGTGGCCGCGCATCAGCTATGTGGTCTCGACCAAATTCTACTGGGGCCTCAACGAAGCGCCGAACCAATACCACACGCTGAACCGCAAATATCTGCTGAACGCCATCGACACGTCGCTCAAGCGTTTGCAGCTCGACTATGCCGATCTGGTGTTCTGCCATCGCCCGGATCCGAACACGCCGATCGAAGAAACCGTATGGGCGATGAGCGACATGATCGCGCGCGGCAAGGCGTTGTATTGGGGAACGTCGGAATGGAGCGCCGACGAGATCCGCGCGGCTTACGAAATTGCGGAGCGGCATCATCTTCACAAGCCGGTCATGGAGCAACCGCAATACAACCTGTTCTGGCGCAAGCGTGTCGAGCAGGAATACAGCCGCCTGTACGAAGACATCGGGCTCGGCCTGACCACGTGGAGTCCGTTGGCCTCGGGCCTGTTGACGGGCAAGTATCGCAACGGCGTGCCGGCCGGCAGCCGCGCCGAACTGCAAGGCTATGACTGGTTGCGCCAGGCGCTGACGGATACGGAGAAGAACAACGTCGTCGCGCAGCTTGGCCGCGTGGCCGACGAGCTCGGGTGCACGCTTGCGCAACTTGCAATCGCGTGGATCCTGCAGAATCCGAACGTGAGCACCGTGATTACCGGCGCGTCCCGCGTCGAACAGATCGGCGAGAACATGAAAGCACTCGAGGTCGCTGCGAAGATCACGCCGGAAATCAAAGAGCAGATCGAACAGATCGTTGGCGACTCGTTCAACTGATATGTACGCCTGCGTGGCACCGCGCGAGTCTGTGGTATGTAGCGATCACACAGTAGCAACGCGCATCCGGTGATAACCTCGGACCGCAACGCGGCAGCGCGTACTACAATACGCGCCCGCGTTGCCGCAACTGGCCGCGCGGCCTACCTGCGTTACCGGTCGCAACGGCCGGCACGTGCTCTCACCAGCCCCGGAGGCCACCATGCTCAGCTACCGACACGCCTTCCACGCAGGCAACCACGCCGACGTTCTCAAACATGCCGTACTGGTGCAGCTGCTGCGCTACCTCGGTCAGAAAGACAAGGCCTACTGGTACATCGATACGCATGCAGGCGCCGGCGTGTACGCGCTGCAGGAAGGCTACGCGGCGAAAACCGGCGAATCCGCCAGCGGCATTGTGAAGCTGTGGCAGCGCAAGGACCTGCCGCCGCTGCTGGCCGACTACGTGGCAGAAGTGTCTGCGGTCAATCCTGGTGGAGAGCTGCGCTACTACCCAGGCTCTCCTTATCTCGCCTGGCGGCTGATGCGCGAACAGGACCGCGTGCGTCTGTTCGAACTGCATAGCACCGAAATCGAAGTGCTGCGCCACAATTTTCGCGACGCCGGCCGGCGCGCAATGCTGTTTGAAGGTGACGGCCTCGATGGTCTGAAGACACTGCTGCCGCCGGCTCCCCGTCGCGCGCTAGTCCTGATCGACCCGTCGTATGAAGACAAACGCGACTACTCCCGCACACTGAACTGCATCGAAGAAGGCCTGAAGCGGTTTGCGACCGGTACCTACGCCGTGTGGTATCCGCAGGTCACCCGTCTGGAATCGCAACGCTTTCCCGATCAGCTGAAGCGCTTGCAGGACAAGAACTGGCTGCACGTGTCACTGACGGTCAGCGGCCCCCCGACCGACGGCTTCGGATTGTTCGGCAGCGGCATGTTCATTCTGAATCCGCCGTACACGCTGGCACCGTTGTTGAAAGAAGCCATGCCCAAACTCGTCGAGGCGTTGGGCCAGGACAAGTCGGCACAATTCAAGCTGGAATTCCGGGCAGATTAGCCGACCTGCGGGTTACGCACCACACGCGCCAGCTCGCCGGCGGAAACCTGCGCGAGCACCAGCGCAGGCAGACTCGCCCGCTTACGCCGTTTCATTTCTGCCAACACGCGCGTCGATACAGAACGCTTCGTCGATAACCTCGCACGCCCGAAACGACGCGAACCACACCGCCCCGACGAGTCGGTCTATGGCCTACTGTCGTGGCTGCGGCACAGGCCGCGGCCCGGGGCGAGGACCTGGGTTGGGAGATGGCGGCTGGCCGCCATTGGCGGGGTACTGAATATAGGGTGCCACGTAGATAGGCATCGACGAATCCGGTGCCAGTTGCTGCGGCTGAGCCGTCGGCGCAGCCTGGACGATCGGCTCCTTCGACAGCGGCGCGTTCTGCAGCACAGTACCGCTCTGGCCGTCGATGATCCCGCGTTGGGTATCGAGTATCAGCGGCTGGCCGCCACCTGATGCAGCTTGCACAGCCGACGGCGCGCAAAGCGCCGCAGCGAGCAGCATCGACGCCATGACGGCGTTTGCAAATTGAGTCGAACCGGCTGTGTACATGAACGGGCTGATCTTCGGAAAGGGACGGGACGCGTAGAAAGCGCTTTACCTTACCGCAGTGGCAACGTTCAGACTAGTGGCTGGCGAAATGGAGCGACACCAAATACGACAAAGCCCCGCTTGGCGGGGCTTTGTGTGGCGGCTGGTGAACCGGTCGAAGCGCTTTTGCGCGTGCCGCCCCGGCGCATTTACAACGAGTAGCCATTCTTTTCGAGTTCGCGGATACGTTGCTCGAGTTGGACGATGTCCGTCGACTCAGCGAGGTAAGCCTCGCGGCGGCTACGTTCTGCGGTTTCGAACCAGTGGCTCAGTTTTTCGACAACAAACACGATCATGATGCTTCTCCAAGGACCAATATGAATCCCCGGTGGATTGAACATCAGGGATTTCCCGTAAACGGGTTAACCCGCATTATAGCGCTACATCGTCGGTCCGCTAGTGAAATGCCTGAATCAGGTGCATTCCGTTTCGGAATGGAGCATCGTTTTTCGCAAAACAAATTATTGATTTCACGGCCTATTTTTTGGATAGCGGTGGGCAGTACCGCTGTGAGTCGGCAAATACGCACCGATTTAGTGCAAATCGAACACGACCGACATCAGAAATCTGGCCCTTTTATTAATTCAATCTGCGTGGCATTTGTTGGCCACCGTCTTTGCATCCACACTCGCCAGTTGCTCGATGATCGGGCAGTCGGGCCGATCATCGCCATGGCAATGGTTGGCAAGGTGTGCGAGCGTATCGCGCATTTCGGTCAATTCGGCGATACGCCGGTCGAGATCCGCCACATGCTCGAGGGCGATCGTCTTGACTTCGGCACTGGCGCGCGACCGGTCATGCCACAGCGCGAGCAGCCGACGGATATCGTCGACCAGGAAGCCGAGGCGCCTCGCCTGGCGGATAAAGCGCAGCGAATGAACCTCCTGCGCCCCATAAACGCGGTATCCGGCAGCAGTCCGCGTGGCGGCTGCAAGCAAACCAACACTTTCGTAATAGCGAATCATCTTCGCCGTGACACCCGACGCGCTAGCCGCTTCACCAATGTTCATCACGCTGCCCCTCGTTCGTTACCGTTCCGCCCGATGCTACACCTTCCCATCATAGGAAGGTCATCGTTCGAAAATAAGGACCGGCGGGCATAATCCAACCGTTGTTGCATCACTTCATTGCAAAAGGAAATCCAGATGACTATCCAGTTCAACGTAGAAGGCATGAGCTGCCAGCATTGCGTATCGGCCGTAACCAATGCGATCCACGAGCGCGACGCCGCCGCGCACGTCCAGGTCGATCTCGCAGCGGGCAAGGTTTCAGTCGACTCGACGGCAACCGTCGACGCACTCAAGGACGCGATCGACGACGCTGGCTATACGGTCCTTGCCGTTGCGAATCAATGATGGCAGCGCGCGCTAGCTTCAAGGTCGCGCTGATCGGCGCGTCCGGCTTGCTCGGGCGCGCCATCGCCGGCTGCCTTGCGCGCGAGGCAGGCTGGCAAGTCGTGCAGACGGCCTTCAATCATGCGCGCCCGGATCAGACCGTGCTCGACGTGCGCGACGCGCAGGCGGTGGACCGCTTTATCAATCAGCATGCGCCCGACGCGATCGTGATCGCCGCGGCCGAGCGTCGGCCGGATGTCTGCGAAAACGATCCGGCGCTCGCGCAGGCGCTGAACGTCGACGCGGTGCGCACGCTCGCGGGGGCGGCGCGCCGGCATGGTGCGTGGGTGCTGTCGATTTCAACCGACTATGTGTTCGACGGCACCCGGCCGCCCTATCTGCATGACGCCGCGCCGTCGCCGCTCAACGCGTATGGCCGCAGCAAGCTGGAAGGCGAACACGCGTTGTTCGATACGACAGATTTCGGCTGTGTGCTGCGCTTGCCGCTGCTATACGGGCCGATCGTCAGTTGGCAGGAATCGGCCGTGACGAGCCTGGTTCCGGCGATTGCGGCGTCGGCGCACTCCGCTGCCGCGGAATCGAAACCGGCCGTGATGGATGCCTGGGCGATTCGTTACCCGACCTTCACGCCCGACGTAGCGTTTGTGATTGCGCAGATGCTCGAGCGGCATCGCCAGGGAAAAGCAGTGTGCGGCATCGCGCAATGGTCTGGCGACGAGCCGATGACGAAGTACCAGATCGCGCAGCGGATCGCCGACGCGCTGCGGCTCGATGCGCAGTTGACGCCGCAGCATACGCCGACCGATGCAACGCCGCGCCCGCATAACTGCCATCTGGATTCGGCTGTGCTGGAGGCACTAGGCATTGGGCGCCGTACGCCGTTCAACGTAGGAATCGGGCAGGTACTGGCAGAGTTTCCGTGGCGAGGAGCCGTGTCGTAAACAAGCGTTCGGCGTCAGCAAAAATTCCGGCTAGTCGATTGCAGCCCACCCAGCAGATGCGACATATCGACCAGCCGATGCGCAACGAGGTGTCGTACTTCGCCCTGACTTTGCCACACGCCGTACACCGCCAGCAGCGATGCACCCAGCAGTTCCTTGCGCTGCTGCTGAACCAGCTTCGGCCACACGATCACGTTGACGTTGCCGGTCTCGTCCTCGATCGTCACGAAGATCACGCCTTTCGCGGTGCCCGGCTGCTGGCGCACTGTGACGATACCGCAGGCGCGCGCGAGGCGCCCATTGCGGTAAGCATTCAACGTCGCAGCAGGCATTAACCGCTCGGCCAGCAGTTGCGGCCGCAACAACTGGAGCGGATGACGCCCCAACGTCAGCCCTGCCGACCGGTAATCCGCGACGATGTCCTGCGCTTCCGACGGCGCGCCCAGTCGCGGCGTCTCGTCGGTCACCGCGGTGCCCGCCAGCATATCCTTGTCGGGCACCGCCGCGACCGACTGCCACAACGCTTCGCGGCGATTGCCGGCGAGCGCCGCGAGCGCGTTCGCGTCGGCCAGCACATGCAGGTCGCGACGATCGAGTTGTGCCCGATACGCCAGATCCTGCACGCTGGCGAACGGCCGGTCTTTACGCGCCATCCCGATGCGCTCCGCCGCGCCGTCTTTCATGCCGCGCAGCAGCGAGAGCCCGAGACGCACCGCAGGGCGCACCGCATCAGCGATCTTTTCGAGCGACGAATCCCAGTCGCTTATCGTGACGTCGACCGGCAACACCTCGACGCCATGCCGCTTCGCGTCCTGCACCAGCTGCGACGGCGAGTAAAAACCCATCGGCTGGCTGTTGAGCAGCGCGGCCAGGAACGCCTCGGGTTCATGGCACTTCAGCCAGCTGCTGGTGTAGACGAGCAACGCGAAACTGGCAGCATGACTCTCAGGAAAACCGTACTCGCCGAAGCCTTTGATCTGTTCGAAAATCGCGTCGGCGAAACCCTGCTCGTAACCGCGCTCCAGCATGCCGCTGACGATGCGGTCGTAGTATTTCTGCAGGTTGCCTTTGCGCTTCCATGCGGCCATCGCACGACGTAGTTCGTCGGCTTCGCCCGGGGTGAAGCCGGCCGCGATCATCGCGACCTGCATCACCTGCTCCTGGAAAATCGGCACGCCAAGCGTGCGCTCCAACGCGACCTTTAAATCTTCGTTGGGGTAAGTCGTCGGCTCGACTTTCTGGCGCCGTCGCAAATACGGGTGCACCGCCCCACCTTGAATCGGCCCGGGCCGCACGATCGCGACCTCGATGACGAGGTCGTAGAACTTCTCCGGTCTTAACCTCGGCAGCATGCTCATCTGTGCGCGCGATTCGATCTGGAACACGCCGATCGTGTCGGCGCGCGAGATCATCTGGTAAGTCTGCGGGTCTTCCACTGGAATCGACTGCATCTCGAAGTGCTCGCCGCGCCGCTGCGCCACCAGATCCAGCGCACGACGAATCACCGATAACATGCCCAGTGCCAGCACATCGACCTTCAGCAAGCCGAGCGATTCGAGATCGTCCTTGTCCCACTGGATGACCGAGCGCTCCGCCATCGCTGCATTCTCGACCGGCACGAGCCGCGTCAGCTTGCCGCGGCTGATCACGAAACCTCCCGAATGCTGCGACAGATGCCGCGGAAAATTGAGCAGCTGCGACGCCAGCATCGCCCACATCTGGATCAGCGGCGTTTCCGGGTTGAGCCCCACCTCCTCGAAACGCGCCAGCAAGTCGCTGCTCGAATCGAACCAGTGATGCGACTTCGCCACCTTGTCGACGATCTGCGGATCGATGCCCAGCGCCTTGCCGGTTTCCCGCAACGCGCCGCGCGGCCGGTAAGTGGACACCGCAGCGGCAATCGCCGCGCGATCGCGACCGTACTTTCCGTAGATGTACTGGATCACCTCTTCGCGCCGCTGATGCTCGAAATCGACGTCGATATCGGGCGGCTCGCCGCGTTCTTTGGAGATGAAGCGTTCGAACAGCATGCTGTCTTTGACATGCTCCGGGCCGATTTCGGTGATCCTGAGGCAATAGCAAACCAGCGAATTGGCTGCGGAGCCCCGCCCCTGACACAGGATGTGACGGCTACGCGCGTAGCTGACGATGTCATAGACGGTCAGAAAAAACGGCTCGTATTCCAGCTCTTCGATCAGCTTCAGCTCGCGTTCGAGCTGTTGCCGGTTTTTATTGGTAAGGCCCGTGGGAAAGCGCTCTTGCGCGCCTTTATAGGTTTCCTGCCGCAAATAAGTGGTCGGCGTGAAGCCTTGGGGAATGATCTCGTCGGGATACTCGTACCTGAGATCATCCAGCGAAAACTTGCAACGCCCCAGCAAGCTGATCGTCTCGCGCAACGTGTGCTCGGGATAAAGCTTGGCGAGCCGCACCCGCGCGCGCAAATGCTGCTCCGCATTCGGCGCAAGATCGTAGCCGCACTCGTGAACCGGCTTGCCGACGCGAATCGCCGTCAGGGTGTCCTGTAGCGGTTTGCGCGAACGTATGTGCATCACGACGTTGCCGAGCGCGACAACCGGTACCTGCAGACTGTCCGCGACATACTCGAGCGCGCCGCGATGAATATCGTCCATCGCGCGCTGATGCAGCACGAGGCCCGCCCATGCGCGTCCGGGGAAGGTCTCGTCGAGCCATTTGATCTGCGCCTCGAGCGCTTCCTCCTTCGCGGGGAACGGCGGCACCAGGATCGCGAGACAGTCGGGCATGCCGCGCAGATGCGCGTTGTTGCGATCGGGCCGCGACAAGTCATGTGGCGTCAGACGGTATTCGCCTTTCGGCGCGCGTTTGCGCGCAAGCGTGATCAACTCGCACAGGTTGCCGTAACCGTCACGATTCTGCGCCAGCAGGATCAGGCCGAAGGCTGGTGAACCGTCGGCGTTGCGCAGCTGAAAATATGAACCGATGACGAGCGGGAAGCCCTTTTCCTTCGCTGCAACGTGCGCACGCACGATGCCGGCGAGCGAACATTCGTCGGTGATAGCGAGGCCTGCGTAGCCCAGCTCCAGCGCGCGCTGGACCAACTCATCCGCATGCGACGCGCCGTGCAGGAACGTGAAATTGGAAAAACAGAACAGCTCGGCGTACGCCGGCAATCCGAACGACATCGTGGACGCTTCGACGAGCGACGACGCGTCGGGTAGCGCAGGGATGGGCGGCTTGGAGGATGGATCCATGGTCGTTGTGCTGTACCGTTTGTGCTCCGTTTGAGCTCCGTTTGTGCCGGATCAGCCAAACAGGCCGTGCAGAAACCAGCGCGGCTCCTCTTCGCCCACCACGCGGCTGCTGACGCGCTCGAGATAGACCCAGTAACAGCTGCGGTCTTCGGCCTGCATCACGTAGTAGTCGCGTGTGACGAAGTCGTTGTCGAACCAGCCTGCTTCGATGCGCTCGGCCCGCGATACCTTGCGCAACGGCGAGCCGTAAAACGGCCGATTCTGGCGCATCAGCAGACGCAGCGGCGTTTCCAGCAGCCACGTCGGGCGCGGCAAGCCTTGCGGCAGCGCCGTCTTCTTCTCCACATCGCCGACTGGCACCCAGCGGTTCGCCATCTCTGGACGGTAATCGCCGGTCGGCGCAGCACGCAGTACGTTTTCGGCACCGAGCCGCGCAATCAGCAATTCGAGCAGACGCGCGTGATCCTCCGGCGTGCCGCCCGGTTCCGGGAACAGCGCGTCCGACGCCGGTTCGGCCACGTCGACGCGCGTCGCGTCGAGCCGCAGCACAATAGCGGGTGCAGGAAATTCTGCGCGATGCAGACGCTCCTTTAAAAGTCGCATCAGATGCTCTTCGCGCCATGTCGGTTCGCCGAGCGCGATTTCGATCACGGTCGGCGCAATCGCCTGCCGGCCTCTCTCATGTTCGAAAGTCAACGTGATCGAGGCTACAGCGAGTTGCTTTGCGCACAGCCAGCCGCATAGTTGCGCGATCAACCGGTGCGCGGCAAATATTGCGCCGTCCGCATGCTCGAGTCGATCGGGTAACTCGACACGCGCAGCAAAGGTAGGGGGTAGTGCAAGCCAATCGAACAGTTCCGGCGCCATACCGAAAGCGCGGTCCAGGGAATCCAGCAGATGCTCGCCGCAACGGCGTTGCAAACCCGCGCGGGGCAACTGGCGCACATCTGCGATCGTTTCGCAGCCGAGCCCGGTGAACCAGTCAGCGAACGGACGGATTTCCGGCACGATGTGCATCGGCAACGGTGCCAGCGCACGTTCAAGCGAGGCGATTTTCAGCACCCTTCGATTACCGTGCTGAGCCAGCAACCATGCGCCCTGCGCGGTTGGCGCAACGCTGATGCGTGCGGTCAGGCCGAAGGTGTCGAGTAGCGCTTTTGCCTGCCGGCATAGCGACAGCACCCCGCCGAAAAGCTGCAGACTCCCACCGACTTCCACGATGACCGTGGCCCCGTCGAGCAGCGCGACATCCGGTGAAAATTTCATCAACGCGATGCCGACTTCACGTTGCGCGGTGGCTTCGCGTACAAGGTCGCGCTCGTACAAGCGTGTCTGCGGCGAAAGTGTATGCACACCCGCGCGCTTCATGCCAAAACGCACGCCGACTGCGCGCGCCGCCTTATCGACGACCACTACCGCGCCCTTCTCCAGTACTGCGTTGCCGTACCCCATTGCAGATGAGTCGTCATGCGGCCACTTCGGCTGGAACACTTCGAGTGACAACTTCGGCAAGTGGACGGCGAGCAAGACGCGCATGACGGGAATACAGAACGGGTGTGGGTTGCAGGGAAATCGACAGCGGCTCGGTGCGTATGGGGCCTCGTCGCTTCACAATCTCGACTGTCAGGCCTTCCGCCGCGGGTCTTAGCGCCAGCCGTAACGAGGCCGGCGATGAATCTTGGATCGCGACGAGCGGCCGGACCATGATGAACAGCGTGTCGGACGATTGCGCGGCCAGATGAAGACGCCGCAACGATGATGCTTTCGCATGCTCTGCCCACAGCAGCACTGCAGCGCAGCTGCCGGCACGTAGGATCTGTTCGGCTGCCCATAGAGCGTCGGTAATTTTCGGCGCCTTGATCTGCAACAGCCGATCGAGCGACAGGCCAATGTGATCGAAGCCAGGTCCATCCGGGATATGCGGCGGCCGGACCAGTGCTATAGGCCGTGTGCTCAGCACATTCAGTGTGGGACCAAGAAGCCGCATTTCGCCGACACCCGGTTGCTCGACCAGTAAATCGATCAGTTCACCTAGCGGCCAGCCGTGGCCCGGCAACTCCGTGGACAAGACCGCATAGCCGGTGTCGACCGTCTTCCCGCGCCCGTGCGCAAGCTGCGAGGCTCGCCAGAGCGCTGGATGGATATCCTCGGCAGGGACAGCGGCGGTCGACATCGATCGTAGGAAAAACCTGTATGTTTATACAGTATCCTACACGTAATTCAGGGGGCTGGACCTGGCACTTGTTAAGGTGCGATGGGGAATTGACTGAGGAAAAAATATGGAAATATGACTTTAAGCAGAAAGGCTTATTCGAAATGTTTACTCATTCGAGATAAGTCATCGCCCATTTTCGACTTGCGATATGCCAGTTAATAGAACCGGATATTGAAATAAATTTTCGAGTCGTAAACGCACAAACCCCGCCATTTATGGGGCGGGGTTTGTGGTGCTGCATAAGGAGCCTGACGATTACCTACTTTCACACGGGCAATCCGCACTATCATCGGC
>NZ_BAAGSQ010000010.1:0-9407 GCF_054782355.1 Paraburkholderia jirisanensis
GCGAGCTTCTGCGCGGACAGGGCATCGCCGGTGACGTTGACGAGGCGTACGCCGTGCAGTTGTTCGAGTGCGCGAGCGGGGTTGCGGTGCCATTCGGCGACGAGCGTGTGCCAGTGAGCGGCGGTCAGGTGCACGAAGGTGGCGCGTGGCGTGGTGCCGTTGCTATCCGTGCTGCCGTTGCCGTCGCCAGCGCCAATGCTGTTAATGCCGACGTTGTTGCCACCGCCCGTGGAATTGCCGATGGAATCGGCGGCGCTGCTGCTGGTGCTGTCCGTGCTAGCGAGATTACCGGCGGTATCGGTAGCACCGACACTGAAGCCGAAGATGCGCGAACTGGGCGCGAGCGTAGCGCCGGCGGCGAGCGCCGGGAAAATCTCTTCGACCGAGAGGTCGAAATTCAGCGAGTTCTGCTGCATCACGACGTCGGCGGCAGACAGGCCGAAGAGCCTGACCGCATCGAGCACGTAGTTGACGAGCTGGCGGTGTTCGACCATCACGCCCTTGGGCTTGCCGGTGGAGCCAGAGGTGTAGATCACATAGGCGAGGTTCTCGGCTGTGAGACCAAGCATCTGCGGATCGGGGTTGTGCGTCGGCTCCGTGTCGAAGGATTCACCGGTCTGCGTCCCATCGAGCAGCAGCACGGGCAGTGCATCGGCACCGGCCACCGAGTCGCGCAGCGCGCGCTGGGTGACGAGCGCAACCGGGGTACTGTCCTCGATCATGTAGGCGACGCGCTCGGCGGGGTAAGCCGGATCGAGCGGCACGTAGGCAGCACCGGCCTTGAGGATGCCGATCAGGCCGGTAAGCATGTCGATGCCGTGCTCGACGCACAGCGCGACGCGCTGGTCGGAGCGCACCCCCATCGAGATCAGACGATGGGCGAGCTGGTTGGCGCGCGCGTTGAGCTGGCGATAGGTGAGCTGCTGACCGTCACAAGCCACGGCCAGCGCATCGGGCCGCGCACCCGCATGGTCTTCGACGAGCTGATGAATCAGCAAATAAGACGGATAGTCGACACACGTATCGTTGAATTCCTCCAGCAATTGCGCGCGCTCTTCCAGCGGCAGGATCGGCAGCGCGCTGGCAGCCTGGCGTTCATCGCCCGCCAGCGCATCGACCAGCGACGCGATCGCCGTCGCCAGATACGCGGCGATACGCTGCGCATCGAGTGCCGGTGCGCATTGCAGCGTCAGCGCGAAGCCTTCCGCGAAGTCGTCGACGCTCAGATCGACCGGGTAGTTGGTGCGCTCTTCCATCGCGAGCAGATGCACGCCGTCGCAGACGAATTCGCCCGCGTCGCCGACCTGAACCGCAGCGGCGCTGTGACGGTAGTTGAGCAGCGCGGTGAACAGCGGCTGCGATGCGGGCACCGCGCTGCAGCGCTGCGCGAGCGCCAGCGAAGCCTGTTCGTGCGCGATCAGTCCCGACAGACGCTGATAGGTCTGGTTGACCAGTTCAGCCGCACTGCATTGCGCGACCGAGATGCGCACCGGCAACGTATTGATGAACATGCCGAGCACACGGTCCGCGCTCGCGGCGCCTTGCAGACGGCCAGACAGCACGGTGCCGAACACCACGTCGTCGCGGCCGGTGCAGCGTGCGAGCACTTGCGCCCACGCGGCATGGAACAGCACTGCCGGGGTCACGCCGCGCTGGCCCGCGCATTCGCGGATGCGCTGCGCGAGGTCCTGTTCCAGCGACACGACGGCTTGCTTCGCGTCGCTGCCGTCGCCCTGGACGTCGAGCACACCGAATGGCGCAGTCGGTTCGTCGATATCCGCGAGCTGCGTGCGGAAATACGCCTCGTGATCGGCCGGCTCGACCGCACGGGTCTGAGCGATGAAATTGCGGTACGGCAGCGACGGTGCGAGGCTGGCAGCCGCGTCTTGCAGCAGCGCGACGATCTCTTCGAGCAGCAGTTCGACGGTCACGTGATCGCTGACCATGTGGTGATTGATCAGCGACAGGAACCATGCATCCGAATGCGGATCGGCGGCCTGGTAGACGCGCAGCAGCGGGGCGCGCTGCAGGTCGAGGCGCAGCGTGCGCGGATCGGTCGCGTCGAGCAGTTGCTGCAGCGCGTCGGTGTGCGCGTCGAGCGTGACGGTTTGCACCGGCAGTTGCGCTTCGCGGTGCACGACCTGTACCGCTTGCGGCAGGCCGACCCAGTGCACGGAGCTGCGCAGGATGTCGTGCCGGTCGATCACGGTTTGCAGTGCGCCGAGGAAACGCTCGAGACGCTCACGTGCGTCGAAGGTCAGCACGGTGCGCATCAGGTACGCGTCGCCCTCGGTGCCGAGCAGGTGGTGGAACAGGATGCCTTCCTGCAGCGGCGCGAGCGGGTAGATGTCCTGGATGTCGGCGACGCCTGCGGGCACTTCCGCAACGATGCGCGCGATCTCGGCCTGCGTGAGCGTAACGAGCGGCAGCATGTCCGGCGTGATCGCACTGCAGCCGGCAGGGATGCGGTTGGCCGGCACGACGAAGGCACAGGCCTCGCCGCGTTCGACCGACGCAGCCATCGCGGCGAGCGTGGGCGACGTAAAGACCGTCTGCACGTGGGTGCGCAGGCCCCGCTGGCGCAGTTGCTCGATCAGGCTGACGACGAGCAGCGAATGACCGCCGAGTTCGAAGAAGTGGTCGTTACGGCCGACGCGTTCGAGGCCCAGCAGCTGCTGCCAGATCGCAGCAAGTGCGGTTTCGATGTCGCCTTGCGGAGCTTCGTAGTCGCGCGTGACGACTGAAGAAGCATCCGGTGCAGGCAACGCACGGCGGTCGAGCTTGCCGTTAGGTGTGAGCGGCAACGCGTCAAGCACGACAAACGCACCTGGCACCATGTACTCGGGCAGCTGTGCGGCCAACTGCGTACGCAGTTCGGCAACCGCGACTGCCGCAACATCGTCGGCCGCGAGATAGGCGACCAGACGCTTATCGCCGGGGCTGTCCTCACGGGCAATCACAACCGCTTCGCGCACACCTTCACACGCGGCAAGCTTCGCCTCGATCTCGCCGAGTTCGATGCGCTGGCCACGAATCTTCACCTGGAAGTCGTTGCGTCCGAGATATTCGATGTTGCCATCGGCGAGGAAGCGGGCGAGGTCGCCGGTCTTGTACAGACGGGCGTCATCGCGATCGCTGAACGGATCGGCGATGAAACGCTCGGCGGTCAGTTCAGGCAGATTCAGATAACCCCGTGCCACCCCGACGCCGCCGATATACAACTCCCCGGCAACGCCGACCGGCACCGGCTCGCCGCGCGCATCCAGCACATACAGGCGCAGGTTGCGCACCGGTTTGCCGAGCGGCACCGGCGCCGTGCGGTACGCATCGAGATCGCTCGACAGCCGGTGCCAGCCGACCACGTCGCTGCATTCGGTCGGGCCATAGCTGTTGATAAACTCGGGCCGCGGCTCAGGCAGCATCGCGAGGCGCGCGGCCTGGATCGGCTCGCCGCCGAGCACGACGCGGCGCAGCCCGCCTAGCTGCGTGGTGCCGGCGGCAGCATCGATCAGCGCATGGAATGCGCTCGGCGACAGGTTCAGATGCCGGATCTGCGCGTGGCCGATCTGCTGCACGATCGCGTGCGGATCGAAGCGCGGCGCCGCCAGATGCAGCGTGCCGCCCACCAGCAGCGGACCGAGGATGTTCTTCTGGGTCAGGTCGAAGCTCGGCGACGTGACGAGCAACACTGCATCGCCGCGCGCGAGCTTCAGGTCGTCCAGATACCAGGCCATCAGGTTGCGCAAGCCGCGCTGCTCGACCATCACGCCTTTGGGCTTGCCGGTGGAACCGGACGTGTAGATCACATAGGCGAGGCTCGATGGGCTGAGCGCGTGGTGGCTGACCGGGCTGTCGGGCACTTCGTTCCAGTCGGACATCGCGGCTTCGAGGTCGAGCAGCGGGAAATCGGCGTCGCTGATCAACGCGCGGGTGCCCGCATGCACGAGCACCGCGGTGGGCGTGCTGTCCGCAAGCATGTACGCGATGCGCTCGGCCGGATAGGCGGGATCGAGCGGCACGTAGGCGCCGCCAGCCTTCAGTACGCCGAGCAGGCCGACCACCAGTTCGACGCCGCGTTCGACATACAGGCCCACGCGCGCGTCCGGCGCAACGCCGAGCCGCTTCAGATGCTGCGCGACGCGGTTCGACAGGCGGTCGAGTTCGCGGTACGTCAGCGAGCGTTCGGCGTCGCTGATGGCGAGCGCGTTTGGCGTTTGCGCGGCTTGCTGTTGGAACAGCTCGTGGATAAAGCCGTCTTGCGCGGAGTCGATCGCGGTGTCGTTGAAGCCGATCAGCAGTTGCTTGCGCTGTTGGTCGTCGAGCAGCGCGAGCGAGCCGATGGTCTGGTTTGCGTCGGCGGTCATCGCGGTAAGCAGCGTCTGGAAATGACGTGCGAAGCGTTCGACGGTTGCTGCGTCGAACAGGCTTTGTGCGTATTCGAGCTTGCCGGAGATCGCGATGCCGTCGTCGCTGAGCGCGAGCGACAGGTCGAACTGCGTGGTGGTCTGCGCTTGCGGTACCGCGGCGAGCACGAGGCCCGGCAGCGACAGCTCGACATCCGGTGTGTTGTCCATGCTGAGCATGACCTGGAACACCGGGCTGTGGCTGAGGGTACGGGCGGGCTGCAGCGCTTCGACGACCTGTTCGAATGGCAGGTCCTGATGCGCGTAGGCTGCCAGCGCGGTTTCGCGGACTTGCGACAGCAGTTGCGACACGCTCGGGTTGTGCTCCAGATTCACGCGCAGGGCCAGCGTGTTGACGAAGAAGCCGAGCAGCTTTTCGAGTTCCGCACGCGGACGGTTGGCCACCGGCGTGCCGATTACCACCTCCTGCTGGTTGGCCAGACGTGCGAGCAGCACGGACCAGCCTGCGAGCAGCGTCATAAACAGCGTGGTGCCGTGCTGCTGGCTGAGCATACGCAGCGACGCGCTGAGCTGGGCGGGCAGTGCGAACGGTACGCTGGCGCCGGCATAGCTCTGCACGGCAGGACGTTGGCGGTCGGTCGGCAGTTCGAGCAGCGCGGGTGCGCCAAGCAGGTGGCTCTTCCAGAAGCCGAGCTGCTGCTGCAGCACCTCGCCGTGCAGCCACTGGCGCTGCCATGCCGCGTAGTCCGCGTACTGCACAGGCTGTGCGGGCAGCGGGTCAGGCTGTTGCTGGCAGAACGCAGCGTAGAGCGTGCTGACCTCGTCGATCAGCAGGCCAATCGACCAGCCGTCGGAGATGATGTGATGCTGCGTGACGAGCAGGATGTGCTCGTGCTCGCCCAACTGCAGCAGCTGGCCGCGGATCAGCGGACCGGTGGCGAGATCGAAGGGCGCGCTTGCTTCAAGCTGGCTGAGGCGTTCGACTTCGGCCTGCTGGGCGGCAGTATCGAGCGTACGCAGATCCGTTTCGGCGAGCGCGAACGCAGCGGGCGCAGCGATACGCTGCACAGTCTGGCCTTCGTGCATAGCAAACGACGTCCGCAGGATCTCGTGCCGTTCGATCAGCCGGTCCAACGTCGCGCGCAGCGCCTCACGCTGCAACGTGCCACTCAGCCGCAGCGCCGCGGGCATGTGATACGCGGCGCCGGCAGCATGATCGAGGCGATCAAGGAACCACAGACGCTGCTGCGCGAACGAAAGCGCGAGCGGCAGGCTGCGCTCGCGGCGTTCGATCGGCGCAAGGCCGGCACGCGAGGCCTGCGCGACGATGCGTGCAAGCGCGTCGAGCGTGGGCTGCGCAAAGAGTTCGCGCAGGGCGACTTCGGCATCGAACTGCTGGCGCAGGCGCGAGAGCAGCTGCACGGCGAGCAGCGAATGACCGCCGAGCTCGAAGAAGTGATCGTTGCGGCCGACGCGCTCGAGGCCGAGCAGCTGCTGCCAGATAGCAGCGAGGGCGGTCTCGATATCGCCCTGCGGCGCTTCGTAGCTGCGCGTGACGACCGAAGACGCATCCGGTGCGGGCAGCGCACGGCGGTCGATCTTGAGGTTGGGGGTAAGCGGCAGCTCAGGCAGCACGACAAACGCACCCGGCACCATGTACTCGGGCAGTTGCGCGGCCAGCTGCACACGCAGTTCCGCGGCGCTGACCGATTCGACATCATCGGCGGCGAGATAGGCAACCAGACGCTTGTCGCCAGGGGTGTCTTCGCGTGCGATGACAACGGCCTGGCGCACACCGTCGCAGGCAGCAAGCTTCGTCTCGATCTCGCCGAGTTCGATACGCAGGCCACGGATCTTGACCTGGAAATCATTGCGGCCAAGGTATTCGATGTTGCCGTCGGCAAGGAAACGGGCGAGGTCGCCGGTTTTGTACAGGCGGGCATCGGGTTCGTCGCTGAACGGATCGGCAACGAAGCGCTCGGCGGTGAGTTCCGGCCGGTTCAGGTAACCGCGCGCCACGCCGATACCGCCGATATACAGCTCCCCGGCCACGCCAACCGGCACAGGTTCAAAGCGCTCGTCGAGGACGTAGATCTGCGTCGCGCCAATCGGATGGCCGACCGGCTCGCTGGGCGTCGCGCCGGCCAGCGCGGTGCCGATTTGAGCACAGGAGGACCAGATCGTCGTTTCGGTCGGGCCGTACATGTTCCACAGCGAGCCTACCCGGTCGCGCAGCCGCTCCGACAGGTCGCGCGGCAACGCCTCGCCACCGCATAGCGCACGCAACGTGGGTGAACCGGCCCAGCCCGCGTCGAGCAGCATCCGCCACGTGACAGGCGTCGCCTGCATCAGCGTGATGCCGCGTCGGGCGATCAGATCGATCAGGCGCCGCGGATCGGCCGCATCTTCGCGGCTCGCGATCACGCAACACGCGCCGTTCGCGAGCGGCAGATAGAGTTCGAGAGCCGCAATGTCGAACGACAAGGTGGTAACGGCGAGCAGCGAGTCGGTCGCGGCAATGCCCGGTTCGATCGCCATCGAGCGCAGCAGATTGACCGCCGAACGATGCTCGATCATCACGCCCTTGGGCTTGCCGGTGGAGCCGGACGTATAGATCACGTAAGCCAGGCTGGTCGGCTCGAGGCCGAGCGCAGCCGCTTGCAGATTGTCAACCGGCAAACGGGCCAGCGCATCGCGCGTCTCGCCATCGTCGAGCATCAGTGTCGGCACGCCATGCGCGGGCAGCACGTCGCGCAACGCCCGCTGCGAGAGCACCGCAACGGGCGCGCAGTCTTCCAGCATGTAGGCAAGGCGGTCGGCCGGATAGGTCGGGTCGAGCGGAACGTAGGCGGCGCCCGCCTTCATGATGCCGAGCAGCCCGACGAGCATATCGATGCCGCGCTCGACGCAGATCGCCACACGGTCATCAGGCCGAACCCCCAGCGACAGCAGATGATGCGCAAGCTGGTTAGCCCGCGCACCCAGTTCGCGATACGCAACCTGCTCATCCCCGAACACTGCCGCCACTGCCTCAGGCATCGCCTCCACCTGCCGCTCGAACAGCGCATGCACGAAGGTATCGTGTGGATAATCGACGGCGGTGTCGTTAAACCCGACCAGCAGCAACTCGCGTTCCGTTTGCGGCAGCATCTGCAACTGGCGCGCAGGCTGATGGTCGCCATCGAGCAGCGCATCCACCAGCGCCTGAACCGCCACGGCCAGATAGCCGGCGATACGCTGCGGGTCCAGCGCGGACACCGGTGCGCATTGCAGCGTCAGCGCGAAATCCGCGCCAAAATCGTCGACCGTCAGATCGAGCGGATAGTTGGTGCGCTCTTCCACCGATAGCATGCGCACGCCTTCGCAGACAAACTCGCCCGCGTCGCCGTCGTTTTCCATCACGGGGCTATGCCGGTAGTTGAGCAGCGCCGTGAACAGCGGCACCGAAGCGGGCACCGCGCTGCAGCGCTGCGCGAGCGCCAGCGAAGCCTGCTCGTGTGCGAGCAGTTCGGACAGCCGCTGATAGGTCTGATCGACCAGTTCGGCGGCGCTGCACTGCGCGACCGAGATGCGCACTGGCAGCGTGTTGACGAACATGCCGAGCACGCGATCTGCGGCGGCTGTGCCCTGCATCCGTCCGGACAGCACGGTGCCGAACACCACGTCGTCGCGTGCCGTGCAGCGCGCCAGCACCAGTGCCCATGCAGCGTGGAACAGCACCGCAGCCGTTACGCCGCGCTCGCTCGCGCAGGTGCGGATACGCTGTGCGAGGGTGCTCGCCAGCGGCAGGCGCACGCTATGGTTGCGGCGGCCGTCGCCTTGTACGTCGAGCACATCGAATGGCGCAGTCGGTTCGTCGATATCGGCGAGCTGCGTGCGGAAATACGCCTCGTGCCCAGCGGGCTCAACCGCGCGCGTCTGTGCGATGAAGTTGCGGTACGGCAGCGCCGACGGCAGCGCCGACGGCAGGTTGGCGTGATCTCCGTGCAGCATCATGCGGATTTCTTCGAGCACGAAATCCATCGTCACGTGGTCGCTGACCATGTGGTGATCGAGCAGCGATAGCAGCCAGCGGTCGCAAGCGCGGTCTTCCACTACGGTGGCGCGCATCAGCGGCGCGCGTCGCAGGTCCAGACGCTGGGTGCGCGGGTCGGTGGCATCGAGCAGCTGTTGCAGCGGATCGGCCTCCGGGGTGGCCTGAATGCGGGCATGAACACTGGCCTGCGTACAAAGCGCGAGCGTGTCGACCTGCAGCGTGGCGGCGCGATGCACCACCTGCACCGGCTGCGGCAGGCCGTCCCAATGCACGGAGCTGCGCAGGATGTCGTGCCGGTCAATCACGGCCTGCAAAGCACCGACGAAGCGCTCGACGCGCTCGCGCGAATCGAACGTCAGCACGGTGCGCACCAGGTACGCATCGCCTTCGGTGCCGAGCAGGTGATGGAACAGGATGCCTTCCTGCAGCGGCGCGAGCGGATAGATGTCCTGGATGTCGCGCGCGCCGCCGGGGATCTCGGCGGCAATGCGATCGATGCCGTCTTGCGTCAGCGAGACGAGCGGCAGCATGTCCGGCGTAATGGCGGTGCAGCCGGCCGGGATGCGGTTGTCGGGCACCGCGAACGCGCCGGCCGTGCCGCGTTCAAGCGCTGCAGCCATCGCGACGAGCGTCGGCGACGTAAAGACGGTTTGCACCTGGGCCTGCCAGCCTTGCTGACGCAACTGCTCGATCAGGCTGATGACGAGCAGCGAGTGACCGCCGAGCTCGAAGAAGTGATCGTTGCGACCGACGCGTTCGATGCCGAGCAGCTGCTGCCAGATCGCGGCGAGCGTGGTTTCGACTTCGCCGAGCGGGGCTTCGTACGCGCGGGTGGCGAGCGCGGCCTGGTCGGGCGCGGGTAGCGCCTGGCGGTCGAGCTTGCCGTTGGGGGTAAGGGGCAGTGCGGGCAGCACGACGAATGCGGCGGGCACCATGTACTCGGCGAGCTGGTCGGCGAGGAACGCGCGCAGTTCGGCGGAGCTCGGCGTGCGTTCGTCATGCGGCAC
>NZ_BAAGSQ010000011.1:0-4862 GCF_054782355.1 Paraburkholderia jirisanensis
ACGCCTCGATCGCCACCTGTTCCTTCGACTCGAAGTGCTTGTAGAACCCGCCATGCGTGAGGCCAGCCTCCGCCATCAGATCGGCGAGCGCGGTGTTGTCGATGCCGTTTTCGCGGAAGCGTCGGGATGCGGCATCGACGATGCGCTGTCGGGTTTCAGCCGCTTCCTGTCTGGACTTTCTCATGAGCTTGATAACGATTCGTGGGATTTAGATTTGATACAACATCCGTGAATTGGTTGCAAGCTTACTGGGAGCAAGTGAGGCCGGTTACTGCGGCCGGTTGCTGCGCCGCACCCATCGATGCGGCCATGCTATTTGCGACGTCGACAATCGAAAAAAGTTATTGGGCATCACGATGCAATGCAGCCCGAGCGCCTTGCGCGGTGCGGATTCCAATCGCCTTGGCTACGCACAGAGCCATGCCAGGCAACGATGCGCCGAGTTGACGCGCGCTGGACGTTCATATCTCATACGCTTATCTGCTCTCTGACGGATCGCCTGTTGGAGAGCATCATGATATGAGAGCTCACGCATGATCATCGACATCCACGGACACTACACCACCGCACCGAAGGCACTTGAAACCTGGCGCAACCGCCAGATCGCCGGCATCAAGGATTCTTCACAGATGCCGTCAGTCTCGGAACTGCACATTAGCGATGACGAACTGCGCGAGTCGATCGAGACCAACCAGCTGCGCCTGATGCGCGAGCGCGGCCTCGATCTGACGATCTTCAGCCCGCGCGCCAGTTTCATGGCACATCACATCGGCGACTTCCAGGTGTCCAGCACGTGGGCCGCGATCTGCAATGAGCTGTGCTACCGCGTCGGCGAGCTGTTTCCGGAGAACTTCGTGCCGGCCGCGATGCTGCCGCAAAGCCCGGGCGTCGATGTCGCAACGTGTATTCCCGAACTCGTCAAATGCGTGGAGCAGTATGGCAACGTCGCGATCAATCTGAATCCGGATCCGTCGGGCGGACATTGGACCAGCCCGCCGTTGTCGGATCGTTACTGGTATCCGATTTACGAAAAGATGGTCGAGTACGACATCCCCGCGATGGTCCACGTCAGCACCAGCTGCAACGCATGCTTTCACACCACCGGCGCCCACTACCTGAACGCGGATACCACGGCATTCATGCAGTGTCTGACGTCCGACCTGTTCAGCGATTTCCCGACGCTGCGTTTCGTGATTCCGCACGGCGGCGGCGCGGTGCCTTACCACTGGGGACGTTTCCGCGGTCTGGCTCAGGAAATGAAAAAGCCGTTGCTGAAAGATCATCTGCTGAACAACATCTTCTTCGACACCTGTGTCTATCATCAGCCGGGCATCGATCTGCTCACGCGCGTGATGCCGGTCGACAACATCCTGTTCGCCAGCGAGATGATCGGTGCAGTGCGCGGCATCGATCCGGAGACGGGACACTATTTCGACGATACGAAACGCTACATCGAAGCGGCGCATATCGATCCTGCGGACCGCTTCAAGATCTATGAAGGCAACGCTCGCCGTGTCTATCCGCGTCTCGATGCGAAACTGAAGAACAAGGGGCTTTGAACATGTATGAACTTGGCGTGGTGTACAGAAACTTCGAACGGGCCGATTCCGCGGTTGCGCAGAAGCTCGGCGCATTGGGCTCGGCGACGGTGCATGAGGCAATGGGCCGTGTCGGTCTGATGCAGCCTTACATCCGGCCGATTTACGCGCGTGCGCAGGCAAGCGGCACCGTGGTGACCGTGCTGCTGCAACCGGGCGACAACTGGATGATGCACGTGGTGGCCGAGCAGATTCGCCCGGGCGACATCGTTGTTGCAGCAGTGACGGCAGGATGCACCGACGGTTACTTCGGCGATCTGCTGGCGACCAGCTTCAAGGCGCGCGGTGCGACGGGCTTGATCATCGATGCCGGCGTGCGCGACGTGACGGTGCTCGAAGATATGAACTTCCCGGTGTGGAGCAAGGCCATCTCGTCGAAGGGCACGGTCAAGGCGACCTTGGGCTCGGTGAACATTCCGGTCGTGTGCGCCGGGATGCTGGTCACGCCGGGCGACGTGGTGGTGGCCGATAGCGACGGCGTAGTGTGCGTGCCGCGCGCGCTTGCTGCCGACGTGCTGGAGAAAGCCGCCGCACGCGAAGCAAACGAAGCCGACAAGCGCGCGAAGCTCGCTTCCGGCGTGCTCGGTCTCGACATGTACAAGATGCGCGAGCCGCTGGCGCAGGCAGGACTGCGCTACATCGACTGAGCGGAGTGTCTATGAGTGGCGAGATGACGGCTCCGCTGGCGCTGATCTCCTCGATGGCAACGCGGCAGATCCTGTCGCGCCTTGCCAGCGAATACGAGTCCGAGACGGGCCAGACGGTCCGGGTGGAATCAGTTGGCGGTGTCGACGCAGCACGGCGCGTCAGCGAAGGCGAGGCATTCGATATCGTCGTGCTCGGCAGCGATGCGCTTGCGAAGCTTGCGCAGCAGGGGCACGTCGATGCCGGCAGCCGTGTGGATGTGGCGCGTTCGGGCATCGCCGCCGCGGTGGCGGCCGATGCGCACCAGCCCCGCATCGATACCGAAGAGGCGCTGCGCGAGGCGATTCTGCAAAGCCGCTCGATTGGTTATTCGACCGGGCCGAGTGGGGTGCACCTCGAAAAGCTGTTTGCGCGCTGGGGTATCGCTGACACGATCGCGCCGAAAATCGTGCAGGCGCGGCCGGGCCTACCGGTGGCGACGCTGATTGCGCAGGGCGAAGTGGAACTGGGCTTTCAGCAGAACAGCGAATTGCTGGACCAGCCTGGGATCGCGATTCTGGGTCCGCTTCCGGAACAGGCGCAGGCGGTGACCGTGTTTGCCGCGGCGCTTTGCGCAAAATCGTCGCGCGCCGATGCGGTGAGAGCGTTTCTGTCCTTCCTCGTCTCGCCGCGAACCCGCGCGGTAAAACTGGCGCATGGCATGGAACCGGCCTGATTAAAGAGCCGCTGTCGTGGGCTACGGCGGCACGCGCGCTCGCGCGTGCACGCCACAATGAATTGGACAAGACGGCCGACCTCTACGCGTCGGCGTTGTTTTCGTAAGCGCGGACAGACCACGCATTCAATGCGTTCTGACTACCGCGCTGTCAGGTAAACTCCAGGGCTTAGAAGGTTGAGGGTCAAAGGCGCGAGCCTTTGACGAGCCCGCGCTTTTACCATCCGATGCCCACTTCATGTCTCACGAACACGCACCTCATGATCACTTCGTCGAACATGCCGCTCATGCCGGCGACTCGCTGTCGCGCTGGGTAGCAGTGTTCACGGCGATTCTCGCGGCTCTTTCCGGGCTTCTGCATTACGAAGAAGGTGTATTGCAGACGCAAGCGCTGGTCTTCAAGAACGACGCGGTGCTGTTGCAGAGCAAGGCCAGCGACCAATGGAGCTACTATCAGGCGCAATCCAGCAAGGGGCATCTGATGGAACTCGCCGCCGAACTTGCGCCGCCCGAGCGCCGCGCGTTCTACCAGGATCAGATCGGCAAATACGAAACTCGCAAGAAGGAAATTTCCGCGAAGGCGCAGGCGCTCGAGCAGCAGGTCGAGCAGGCCAACCATCAGTCGGCGGAGAAGGAGCATCCGCAGCACCTGTTCGGTCAGGCACTCGCGTTGATGAGCGTGGCGATCTCGCTTGCGGCGATCACGTCGCTGACAAGCAGCCGCAAGCTTTTTGCGCTGGCCGGCGTGGTGGGTGTTGTGGGGCTTGGGGTGTCTGTGTTCGCGCTCATGCATCTGTAGGCATGGCATGCCGCGTCCGCGTTCTGCGTGCGGGTGCGCTCAGGGCGTGGGGCACGCAGTGGCGCGATGATCCAGCCCTTCGCGCTCGGCGGTGAATGAAACCGTCGGGCCGCCGGCGTGCTGCGTAATGCGCACGACGTAGATGCTGTCGAAGTCCGGGCTTTCCCAGCGCGGTACGCTCGCAGCGTCGCCGCCATAGCGGGTGACGATGCCGCGCGCTACCTGTTCGACGACGGTGTGCTCCCATGCCACCACGACGAGGCTGTTCTGATAGCGCGGCGAAAGCAGTGCATCGGTCAGTTTGTCGGCGTTCTTGAAGCCGATCGATGCATTCACCGGCAAGCCGAAATACACGGCGGCGGGTTCGATGGTGGCGAGCGGACGCACATAGTCGTATTTCGTGCCGCGGTCGTTCTTCTGCTTCGATGGATCGGGGGCGAAGATCGCGTCCGGGCGGCCGTATTTCGCCTCGATCACACGCGGCAGCGCGAGTGCGCGGTTCAAGCCCTGGCAGGTCAGTTGGCCCATGCCGCTGTCGGGTTTTTCGCCGTGGCGAACCATCACGATGGTCTGCGTTGCGCCTTGTTCGGCATGCGCCGCTTGAGCGGTCGCGATGGATGCTGCGCAGGCGAGCACTGCACGGGCGAAAAGCAGAGCGAGGTGTCGGGCGTTCACGGTCGTGCGGATGGCGATGGGTCGCTCATTCTAGCAGCCGCGCTTACTGCGGAGAGCGCACCACGAACCGGGTCGCCGCGATGCGATCACGGCCTTTCCCGAAGATGCAGCGTCGCTGCCGTCGTACGCGCCTCGCTCGCGAAGCGCGTGCGACGGCCGTGGGCTCAGTGAGCCGCCGCCGTAGCCGACAACGCACCCAGCTTCTGATTGAGCCAGAACGCGTACGATATTTCGATGTTCTCCTGCAGCGCCATGAAGTTGGTCATCTGATCGCTGAGCAGCACGCCGATCTGTCCGATCAGATTGCATTCCTGTTCGACCACCTTCGTGACGGTATTGGCGGCCTTGATTTCCGCGCGTTCCACGTTCCATGCCGCGATGCCCTGCAGCAAGGCTTGCTGCTGCAACACCAGCCGCTGCACGACGGCTT
>NZ_BAAGSQ010000012.1:0-330761 GCF_054782355.1 Paraburkholderia jirisanensis
CCAGATACACCTGCGGCACCAGCACCGTCTGGTGCGATCCATCGGGCAGGGTCACGTCCTGCGACACCAGCCACACCATGTCGGTGGTCAGCTGCTGCATCTGCGCGGCGCTCAGCGCGATGCCCGGCGTGAGTTCGAATTCCTTCGCGTACGCGACGCCGTTCGTCATGAGCGCCGTGTATTCGGCCATGTTGTCCGTATAGCCCGCCAGGAACGTACGGCCGGTCAGCTGTGTGATCTGGTTGCGGATCAGCATCTGCTCGACCATGCCGTCGCCAAGCCGCTTGATCGTTTTCATCGGGTCGATCCCGAGCTGGCCCAGCATGTAGTCGCT
This sequence comes from Paraburkholderia jirisanensis, assembly GCF_054782355.1. Taxonomy (NCBI): domain Bacteria; kingdom Pseudomonadati; phylum Pseudomonadota; class Betaproteobacteria; order Burkholderiales; family Burkholderiaceae; genus Paraburkholderia; species Paraburkholderia jirisanensis. The sequence goes on from NZ_BAAGSQ010000012.1 coordinate 335, forward strand.
GCTGATGAAGTTCGCGTACTGCGTAAAACGCGGATCGGTGGCGACCAGATAGGTCGTATCAGGAGCGGGGTGGTACGTATAGAGGCCGCCGGCCGGCAGTTTCAGGTTCGGGATGCCGCCTGTTGCGCCGCCAAGTGTCTGCAGTGGCACGACCGGTTGTCCAGTTACGGTTCCATCCGCGCTGCCGCCCGTCACGCCGGAGCCGGTCACCGTCTGCCCGTTACGATCCACGGACGCGATCGTGATCGTCGCTGCATCGGTCTGCACCGTCGCATTCGACGAGGCAATCGCCGGCAGGGCGTCCACCGTGGCGCCACTCCCGGCGATGGCGGTTTCGACCGTCTTCGTGTCGCTATCATCCCCCGTCTTCTGGTGCCAGTAGAACGTCGATGTCTGTTCGCCGGTGACGGTCTGCCGTAGCACGGTGCCGGTGTCGCTCACACTGCCGCCGTTCGCGCGGCGCACGAGATTGCCACCGGCGGCCATCGTCGATGATTCGTTGCTGACCGATCCGCCGTCCGCGTTCACGCGGATCGCACCCTGCGCCTGGATCGTCGCCGCGCGGCCGGCGCTGATGAGTGTGTCGGTGGCGGTGGTGGTCGTTACCGTACGCGAGGTTTCGACATAGTCGTGCTTGTCGTCACCGAGTGTTTCATCCACCCTGGCCTGGTCCGGCCGGATATGCTTCTGCGGATCGAAATCCGGCCAGAACGTGATGGTGTATGAGTCGCCGTTATCGGTGATGCTGTTGTACCACTGCACCGGGTTCGTCGCGATATCGCGTGCCTGCGGCACCGGCCTTTGCTGGCAGCCGTGGTCGTTACAGAACGCGGTCGTCTTTGAAGCGTCGGAGTAGACCTCAATGAGCGGCTGCGTTAGCGAAAACGTCTGGGCGGCCGTGTCCAGGCTGCTCACCTGTGATCGGGGCACGGTCACGCTGACTGGCGCCTTCAGCCTGTCAATCATTTCCCCTTTCAGCGGGGCCTTGTCCGGTGTCCAGTTCCACTGTGCAAAGGTCGAACTGCTGTGCGTTCTGAGCAGGTCGCCGATCGGGATGCCCGCTGTCCAGAGTGTCAGTGTCTGCGTGGCGGTGGTTTGCGGGGCGCCTGCCTGCGTGAGCACGCCCGTGCGGACGTTGGTCAGCGTGTGCGCGGCGATGTCGATGTTGCCGTCCGCGGAGATATCGGCGGCGCGGTTCGTGAGCGTATCCGTCTGGCTGGCGAGGAGACCCGCGGCGTCGCGTGTGTTGTTTCTCGCAATCTCCAGGTCGCCCATGCTGTAGATGAGCGCGCCATCGGCGTTCGTGACCGAGTTCGATGCGTACAGGCCGACGAACTGGGCGCCCGCGATCACGGCGCTCTCGCCAGAATTCGTCATGTCCGTCGCGAACAGCTGGACGTCGTTGCCGATGATCGTGCCGGTGTTCGCCAGCGCTGTGCTGTGCGTGCGGACCGCGTCGCCCTCGATGCGGCCGTCGTTGACCAATGTGCCAGCTGCATTGACGGTGGTGGCGGACGAGTTGAGCACGCCGCTCGCGGCATTGATGACATTCGCACCGCTCGCAGTCAGTGCGCCACCTGCGGCGAGTGTTCCCGTATTGGCCAGCGTGCCGCTTGCACTGACCGTCATGTCGTGGTCGGCGCGCAGGTTGTTCGCGGCGCCGTTCGTGTAGTCGCCGGTCGCTGCAAGCACCAGGTCGTGGCCGGCGATCATGTCGCCGTCGCCGCTCATCGCGCCGCTTGCGCTCACATCACGGTTTGCGCGGATCGAGCCGCCCGCATTCGACAGCGCGCCGACGGTAAGCGATACGTCGAGACCGCCGAGAATGGTGCCGCCGGCGTTGATGACGTTCACGGCGGCCTGGTTCAGCTTCAGCGTAGTGCCGCTGAAAAGCGTGCCGTCCGTATTATTTACCGTTTGCGTGACGTTCAGGTTCGCGGCACTGCCTGCGACGAGATTCGCGCCTGCATCGTTCACGAGCGTTTGCGCATTAACCGTGACGTCGCCGTTACCACCGAGCGTGCCGCCGGTATTGGTCACGTTCGATGCTGTGACGTTCGTTAAACCATCGCCCGCGTTCGCGAGCTTGCCGGAAGTGTTGTCAATATCGCCGGCTGTGACATTCAGCGCACTGTGTGCGCCGTTGGCCGACACGGTGCCCTGCGTGTTGACCAGCGCGCCGCCTGCACCCAGATCCAGATTGCCTCCGGTCTGCGCCGAGCCACTGGTGTTGTCGATGTTACGCTGGGTCGAGAGGGCAAGCGCCTCGCCACCGTAGATCGTGCCACCACGGTTGACGATGCCGGTCGAGCCGATGACCTGTGCGGACTTCTGCGCGATCAATGTGCCGCTGGTGTTGTTCACGTTTGTGCCGCTGACCGCAAGCGCACCGTTGGTCTGGATCGCACCCGACGCATTCGACAACGCGCCCGAAGCACTGACCGTCAGTTCTCCCGCTCCGGCGTGCTCGACTGCACCGTCATCGTTCGCGATGCTGCCTGCAGCGATACGAAGATTGCCGGCATTCGATACGATCGTGCCGTCCTTGTTGTCGATCGTGCCACCCGCGTGGATGGACTCATCAGCGGTGCCGTACTGCGTGAGCCTGCCACCGCGATTAACGAGATCACCGGTCGCCGACAGGCTGAGCGTATCGCCGCTGATCTCGCCGTTCGTGTTGTCGATGGAGGAGGCGGCCACCGTCACTGCCGAGCCCGACAGTGTGCCGCCGACATTGCTGACGGTGCCCGTCGCGTTCACACTCAGGTCACCCGTACCCGCCGTCGTGCCATCGCTGTTGACGCCTGCGCCTAACGTACCGGTCGAGGCGACGCTGCCCGCACTGACTGTCGTGTTCTGCTGCGCAGCCACTACGCCAGTGTTCGCCAGCACGCCCGACGTACTGAGATTGACGCTCTGCTGCGCGAACGTCGTGCCGCTGTTGTCGATGCCGTCACGCGCACTCGCCCTGATATCGCCGCTCGCACTGGTCTGGCCTGCGAGCACCAGCTTGCCATCCGCCTGCAGGATCAGGTCGCCCGCATCAACGGCGAGAATGCCTTTGGTCGAGACACCCACGCCGTTCTCGGTTCCAACCAGAAAGATCCGGCCCGCGTACATGCTGCCCAGATCACCCAGGTCGATAGATACACCGGTGACCGGGCCATCGCCTTCACCCGCGATCCGCGTAGTCGCAAGCGTGTCATGATCGACCGCGTTCGCGCCAGTCACTACGTTCAGATTCTTCGCAAAGATCGCTGCATTGGCCTTGACCGCCCGTGCGATCAGATCGACCTGATTGACGTTCGACGCATTCAGCCCCGCGCCCTGCACCGCGATATCGCCGCCCCTGACGTTAAAGCCCGACAGCGATCCATCGGGCGCGAAGTTCGGCGTACCCGTCGTGAGAATCGCCCGCGACGTGTTGATGAACCCACCGCCGTTCACGCTGATCCCCGATCCGTTCGCAATGACGACTTCCGCGCGCTGGCCCGCGACCTCGAGATGCCCGTTGATCTGGCTCGCCGCACCACCGTTGACCTGGTTGACGATCACACGCGCAGCCTGGCCGGGCCCGAAGTTCGGATTGCCGTTGATCAACCCCGCCTGCTGCGTCTGCACGATGGTCGGCGAGTTATTGAGGATCGCACCGCGCTGCGGCACATCGAACTGGCCGTAGGTGTTCATCGAGACACCTGCGCCCGATGGCCGGTTGATGTTGACCTGGTCGAGCCCGTTCTGCGTCTGGATCACAGAAGGCGCGTTCGCACCACCAGGCACCATCTGCGCATTGGACCATGCGGGTATCACGCCCAGCAACACGAGCGCCGCAAATGCGATCTGTCGGACCCTCAACACCTGGCCTGACGGCGCAGACGAAACGGACGGCGTACCACCGCAAGACGTCTGTCCTGGTTCCTTACCCGCCGCCGTAGCCGTCTCACCAACCGCGACAAGCATCCGTCTGATCCGGCTAAAAACAAGCCGATAGTTATTGCTGTTCATCCGTTACTTCGGAACGCCAAGTTTTGAAGACTTGTAAACTAACGTCCAAAGATACAAATGTGATCACTTGCTGAGCTGAATACAACAGATAACAGCAAATAGGAATTTTCTGATCGAGCAGTCTCTTGAATTTGTGTAGCTCGCTCAGCGAATGGATTGTTCATGCAAAGAAATGAACATTTTGAACGGATCACACAGGGCACCACTCGTGCGATCCGCCAACGCTATTGCGAGTTCATCGAGACGCAAGGCACGCAGCTATGCCCGCTTCGAAACCATACGGACTATGCGCCCTCAACCGCAGGCACGCCCCGACCATCGAGCATCACTCCGCATGAGCGGGTAAGCCACATCACCCACTCAATTTCCAACGCATCAAATCCCCTTCACCGGCCCCGCAGCCAGCACCGGCCCCGTCGGCTGCCCCGTCGGCGACCCACCATGCGGTTCAAGCGACACCGCCAGCGTAGTCTGCAACCCCAGCGTCTGAAGCTTCGCCTGCGCAACCGGCAAGATCGTCGGATGCTCCGGATCGATCACCCCAAGCGAGATCGGCTTAGCCCCAGGCGGAATCATCCACATTTCCGCGGACTGGTTTGCCGCAATCGCAAAGCCACGTGCCGGAACGACCACAATCTGCCCATGCTGCGCGTCGACCGTCGCCGTCCACGCCGGTCCAAAACCCTGCCGCTCAAGCGTCGCAACCAGATACTGCGTCCCAGCCGCCGGGACAGCCTCATTACGTAACGACACCGTCCGCGTCAACACAACAGCCAAGGCGCAAGCCGCAACAACCGAAGTCAACCCCGCCCAGCGCCAGAACTTCAGGCTATTCCACAACCCCGCACGACGCTCCCGCTGCTCCCAACCCAATCGCGCTTGCAAACGCTCCCACAGATACGACGGTGGACTCACCGCTTCGATATCTTCAATCAAAGGCATCAACCGCGCCTGCCAGCGCGCCAGCGACTCCGCCATGCCCGGTTCCTGCTGCAGCGCGAGCTCGATTTCACGGCGCTCGTCTTCGCCGAGCACGCCCAATACGTACTCTGCGCAGCGCAGGTCGTTTTCGTCGGATGAGGTGGGCGTATTCATCGTTCCAGGCATGCTTTCAACTGAATCAGACTGCGCCGGATCCAACTCTTCATGGTACCCAGCGGAACACTCATGCGCGCAGCCAGTTCGGGGTACGACAGACCCGCGAAGAACGCTTCCCTGATCGCCTGCTTCTGCGTATCCGGCAGCGCCTGCAGACACACTTCGAGCCGCTGCCGCTCCTGGCTCGATTCGGCAAGTGCCGCAGGTGTCGGCGCTTCGTCGACGATCTCTTCGGCGGCGGCTTCGTCAAGCGGCTGGGTGCGACGCCGCCTGATGCGATCGATCGCGCGATTGCGCGCGATCGTGCCGAGCCATGTAATGGCGCTGGAAAGCTGAGGATTAAACGTGCCTGCCTGGTTCCACGCGGTGACGTACACGTCCTGAAGCGTGTCTTCCGCTTCCGGGCGGTCGCGCAGCAGCTTGATGCAGATCGCAAAGATCTTCGGCGATGTGCGGCGATAGAGCGTTTCGAACGCCACCCGGTCGCGCAAGGCCGCGGCCGATAGCATGCTATCCAGGTCGTCGCGCCCGGCGGTGTCCGAAGTCGCGGGCGTACCCGTTGCTTCGCCTATTGCTCTTTGCTGCCTTGAAGACATGTGCCATCCGTGCTGACGATACGGGGTACGCGTTGATTCATCCAGTGTAGCAGCACGATACGTCCCCCGTGACCTGTCAATTGCGAATAGTTGTGTGAGCATCGGAATTTCCTTGAGCGCTGCGAACTTCGTATGTTTCCTTTTTACGTTGCTGCACCCATCGCGGATGCATGGCGGTAAGGTCTTACCGCTTTTTATTTTTCTGAAAATAAATCGCAACGTGCTGCATCCGCTCCGGCGTGGGCTCCGTATTGCAAGTGAAGACGCGACCGTCGCCGGCCACGACTAGTCGGTGTCCGCCTCCATGCATCGATTGTGCGTGCGTGTATCGCCATGCTTGACATGGCTGTCACGCACCGCACGAGCCGTGCATGCGTTCACTTGCCCCCCAAGGAGCTGGATCATGTCAGAAGCAAATACAAACGCACTCATCGACGCATTCGACCGCCGCACCGAGCGTCGCAACAATCGCCGTCAGTTCTTCAGAAACGCAGGCGGCCTGGGTCTTGGCCTTGCGAGCGGTACGCTCATCAGCGCATGCGGCGGCGGATCGGGCAATAACGCCAGCGCCGCGGCCACCATGGCACCCACCGACGCCGAGATTCTCAACTTCGCGCTGAACCTCGAATATCTCGAGTCGCAGTTCTACAGCTTCGCAACGACCGGCGCCGGCCTGCCCGCCTCGATGACCACCGGTGTCGGCACGATGGGCAATGTGATTCCGGGTCAACAGGTGCCCTTTCAGGACCCGGTCGTCAAAGCCTATGCAAACGAGATTGCGAAAGACGAGCGCGAACACGTTACGTTTCTGCGTAACGCGCTCGGCACATCGGCGGTCGCGCAGCCTGCCATCGATGTCGGCGGTACCGATCCGAATGGCGCGTTCTCGAATGCAGCGCGCGCGGCGGGCCTGGTCGGTGCAGGCGCCGCATTCAACCCGTACGCTAACGACAACAACTTTCTGCTCGGCGCGTTCATCTTCGAAGACGTCGGTGTCACGGCCTACAAAGGCGCTTCGCCGCTGATCACGAACAAGACCTTTCTCGAAGCGGCGGCTGGCATTCTCGCGGCCGAGGCGTATCACGCCGGACTGATCCGCACGACCTTGTTCTCGAAGGGCATCGACACGGCAAGCCTGGTGTCGTCCGCCAACGCGATTTCCGCTGCACGCGACAGCCTCGACAACAATGGCCAGGACGACCAGGGCATTTCGGGTGCGACGGCGGACATTTCCAACATCGCACCGCTGGACAGCAACGGCATCGCGTTTAGCCGCAATTTCGCCAACGTGCTGAACATCGTCTATCTGACCAGCTCCGCGGCCCTCAAGGGCGGCTTCTTTCCGAACGGCGTGAACGGTTCGCTCAACATGAGCGCCTGACTTCGCATCGGGTGGGTTGATCCGCAGCGGGTGGCGCGCACTCCTTCGCCCGCTGTTTTTTTCTCCGTCTGACGTGCGCAACGGCGCACCGGAGCCCCTGATGAACAGAATCGCTGTTCGCGCTGTGATGCCGGCGTCCCTCACCGAGCGCTCGCGCACCACCATGCACGCCGCCCTATCCGGCGCGCATCGCGGGCCACGTGCGCTGCTGGCGTTTGCCGGGCCAGCCATCGTCACATCGGTGGCCTACGTCGATCCCGGCAACTTCGCGACCAACATCCAGGCCGGTGCGGGTTACGGCTATACGCTGCTGTGGGTCGTGTTGTTATCGAATCTGATTGCGATGCTGTTCCAGTCGCTATCGGCGAAACTCGGCCTCGTCACTGGGCGCAATCTCGCTGAGCTGTGTCGCGACAGCTTGCCGCAACGTTGTGTGTTTGCGATGTGGATGATCAGCGAACTGGCCGCCATGGCGACCGATCTTGCCGAATTCACCGGAGGTTCGATCGGCGTTTCGTTGCTGTGCCGCTTGCCGATGCTGCCGGCGATGTGCATCACTGCCGCCGTCACATACAGCCTGCTGCAACTGGAGAAACGCGGTTTTCGCCCGCTGGAACTGGCGATCGCGGCACTCGTCGGCGTAATCGGCTTGTCGTACCTTGCCGAACTGACCATGACGCAGATGGATTGGCGCGCGCTGCTCCAGCATTCCGTCACGCCGGCGATTCCCGACAGCAATGCGTTGACGCTGACGGTGGGCATCGTCGGCGCAACGGTGATGCCGCATGCGCTGTTTCTGCATTCGGGGCTGATGCAAAACCGCATTTCGGCGCGTAACGATCGCGAGAAGGCCACGCTGCTGAAGTTCTCGAATATCGAAGTGGTCGTGGCGCTCGGCGTCGCGGGTCTGATCAACATGGCGATGGTCGTCATGGCGTCTGGCGCGTTTCATCACGGCAACCCTGAGATCGCCAGCATCGAGACCGCCTGGCGTACGCTCACGCCGCTTCTTGGCAGCGCCGCCGCGGGGCTGTTCCTTGCTGCGTTGATTGCGTCCGGCATTTCGAGCTCGGTGGTCGGCACGATGGCTGGGCAGATGATCATGCAGGGTTTTGTCGGCTTTCACATTCCGATCTGGCTTCGACGGCTCTTGACGATGGCGCCTGCATTCGTAGTGGTCGCACTCGGAGTCGACGCCACGCGCGCGCTGGTATTGAGCCAGGTCGTGTTGAGCGTCGCGTTGCCGGTGCCGATGATCGCGTTGATCTGGTTTACCTCGCGTTCCACCGTAATGGGGCGTTTTCGCAACAGCAGGATCATGAACGCGGGCGGCCTGATCGGCACGGCGATCGTGCTGTGTCTGAACGTTGTGCTGATCGTACAGACCTTTCGCGCCTGATCTTGCGGCCCCGCCCGTTGCCCATGCATCCGCACGCCGACGTCGTGCGTATACGCTGCTGATACCACACAGGTCCTTCGACCAGGGAGCTTCCGATGTCTGTCGCGGCCGCAGCGTCGATTGCGTTCGTTGGGCTGGTCGTGCTGTTTGCGGCCTTCTGGGCGTGGCAATTGAAAAGCGAAAACGCCGGCATGATCGACCCGATCTGGGCGTTCTCGCTGGGCGCGGTCGCCGTGTTCTACGGCATCGCGAGCGACGCCGATCCGCTTATGCGCACACTTGTCGCGGCAGGCGGTGGGATCTGGGGGGCGCGGCTCGGCTGGCATCTGTGGCGACGTAACGCTGGTAAACCCGAAGACCCGCGTTATCACCGCTTCCGCAAGCAATGGGGTGCGGCGGCGGGACGCAAGATGTTCTGGTTCCTCGAGTTTCAAACCGTCGTTTCGTTGGTGCTGTCGCTGGCTTTCGCGGTGCCTGCATGGCGTGCGGAGCGCCCCTCCACCGTGTGGATCCTGCTTGCGGTGCTGATCTGGATCGCATCGGTGGCAGGCGAAGCGATAGCAGACAGTCAGCTCAGGCGCTTTATCGCCGCTCCCGCGAATCGCGGCAAAGTGTGCCGCGTCGGACTGTGGCGCTATTCGCGGCACCCGAACTATTTCTTCGAGTGTTTGCACTGGGTGGCCTATGTCGCGTTGTCGATCGGTTCGCCGTGGATCTGGCTCACGCTGATTCCGCCCGCGCTGATGGCATTCCTGCTGATGAAGCTGTCAGGCGTGCCGCTTGTCGAAGCGCATCTGGTCGAATCGCGACCCGGCTACGCCGACTATATGCGCGACACCAGCGCATTGATTCCGTGGCCGCCGCGACGCCGCTAGTTTTCCGTGCATTTCCGATACGTTTCCAACCCGCTTGAACGGTACTCACCATGACAGTCACGGCAACTCAGCATCCGCTAGACCACCCTGCAGACGACAGCGATGGCTGGCTGATCCGCGCATGCGAGCGTCGTCGGATACCGGATTGGCTGATCCGCATCGGCATGCGCCGCCTGATGCGGCAGCGTCTGATCGACGAAGGCGCGGTGGATGGCGAGTTGGGTGCACAGCGTTTCAACGCATTGCTAGATGAATTGCGTGCAAGTCCGATCGCAATCGAAACCGACGCCGCGAACACGCAACACTACGAACTGCCGGCATCGTTCTTTCACGCGCATCTCGGGCCGCATCTGAAGTACTCGTGTTGCCTGTATCCACGCGGCGACGAGACACTCGAGCAGGCGGAGCATGCGATGTTCGCACTCTATGCGAAGCGGGCGCAGATCGAAGATGGCCAGACCATTCTGGACCTCGGTTGCGGTTGGGGTGCGCTCGCGCTGTGGTTGGCCACGCACTATCGGAATTCGCAGATCGTGGCGCTGTCGAACTCGCACGGCCAGCGCGAATTCATCGAATCGCGGGCTGCCGCAACGGGCATCAAGAATCTGCGCGTGGTGACGGGCAATGTGGTCAAGTTCGATCTGGAGCGCGAATTCGGCAACGGCTATTTTGACCGCGTGCTATCGGTCGAGATGTTCGAGCATATGAAGAATTACGGCTTGCTGCTCGAACGCGTGGCACGCTGGATGCGCTCCGATGGAAAACTGTTCGTCCATATCTTCGCGCATCGAACCCTCGCCTATCACTTTCAGACCCAGGACTCGACGGATTGGATGGCGAAGTATTTTTTCACTGGCGGCACGATGCCTTCGCAAGCGTTGTTGCTGCACTTTCAGCAAGACCTGCGGATCAACCGGCAATGGTGGGTCAGCGGTACGCACTACGCGCGCACGGCCGAGCATTGGCTGGAAAATCTCGACCAGGCGCGCGAGCGTGTGATGCCGCAGCTTGCGCTCGCTTACGGCACCGATCACGCGCGACTCTGGTTTCAGCGCTGGCGAATGTTTTACATGGCCGTAGCCGAACTGTTCGGTTACGCACAGGGCAACGAATGGGGCGTTGCGCATTATCTGTTCGACAAGCGGTGATGCGATGAACCGTCCGACACGCTGTACCTGTATTGCTTTGGCACTGACAGCCGCCGTTGCGTCGGCCATCCTGCTGTCGGCCTGCTCGCAAGCGCCTGCCAATCCGAATCCGCGCGCCGACGTGCCGCTGAAAGCCGCCAGCGTGGATCTGCCGCGATACATGGGCCGCTGGTACGTCATCGCGATCATCCCGTATGCGCTCGAAAGCAAATACGTCGGCAGCCATGCGGACTGGACACTAAGGGAAGACGGCAAGATCGACGACCGCTACACCGCACACCCGAAAACCTTCGACGCCGAGCCGTCGAAGTTTCATTTCGTCGATAGCGTCGTGCCGGGCAGCGGAAACGGCGAGTGGTCGGTACGGATATTCTGGCCAATCTATGTGACCCAGTTGACGCTTTATGTCGACGACGACTACCGCTATACGCTGCTCGGTCTGAAGGACAAAAGTCTTGGCTGGATCTTTGCGCGCGAGCCGGATATGAGCGACGCCGTGTATCGTTCGCTGCTTGCGCGATTCGATGCGTTGGGCTATGACGTGTCGCGCTTTCGCCGAGTGCCTCAGCATCCGGAGCAGATCGGCAAGTCCGGATTTCTGCCGCAAGACAACTGAGGCCTGACACGCACCGCGTGCCCGATACGCACACACGTCACGTGCCGGCCGTGACGACGAACTGCCGGACATCCGTACGCCGCTCCGCAAAGCCCGCTTCGCAATACGCAAAATAGAGCCGCCACGTACGGATGAACACGTCGTCGAAACCAAGCGCCCGGACCGCATCGATGTTTGCCTCGAAACGCTCGCTCCAGCACTGCAACGTGCGCGCATAGTCGAGCCCGAACGATAGCGACGCGACGGGCGTCATATTCGCGCGCTTTGCCGCGGCGCAAAAGCGTTTGGGACCCGGCAGCATGCCGCCCGGAAAAATATACTCGCGGATGAAGTCACTCGAAGTCCGGTATTGGGCCACGCGCGCATCGTCCATCGTGATCGACTGGATCAGCGCCGATGCGCCCGGCTTCAGCAGGCGTTTAAGCGCACTGAAATACGTATGCCAGTAGCGCTCGCCCACCGCTTCGAACATCTCGATCGATACCACCGCATCGTAGATGCCCCGCAAATCGCGGTAGTCGCGTAGCTCGATCGTGGCGAAATCGCCGAGGCCGGCTTGTGCCACACGTTCGCGTGCCCACTCGTGCTGCGCCGCGGAAATCGTGATGCCATGCACGCGTATGCCCTGACGCGCCGCGTGCAGCGCAAAACCGCCCCACCCGCAGCCCACCTCCAGCACGCGCATGCCCGGGCGCAACCCGAGCATATCGACGATACGTTGATACTTCGCGGCCTGAGCGTCTTCCAGCGAACGGTTCGCGTCGCCGTCGAACCACGCGCTCGAATAGGTCATCGTCGGGTCGAGCCACAACGCGTAGAACGGATTGCCGAGATCGTAGTGCGCGTGCACGTTGCGCTGGCTGCCGCTGCGTGTATTCGGGCGCAACCAGTGTCGCAATCCATAAAACAGCCGTGCAGGCACGCTGCCAGACACGGTGCGCGGCAACGCCGCTTCATTGCGGATGGCAAGGCGTAGCAGCGCCACCATGTCAGGCGTGTCCACCCATCTTGCGCGATACGCTTCTGCAAAGCCGATGTCGCCTGCCTTCAGGATTGCGCGGCACGCCCGCCAGTCGTGCAGCACCAGTTGTGCACCCGGCTGGGCATGCGGATCGCCAAACACACGCTGCTCGCCACGCGGTGTAGTCAGCACAAGATGACCGACACGCATACGCCCCAGCAACGAAAGAAATACGCGGCCGAAGACCGGAGCATCGCTGGCGTCGTAGAACGCACGTAAAAACATCATGATCACAATTCCTCGTTGATTGTCGTTGTTGAAGATGAGTGAGGCGAAGTCCGCGACGGCTGCCTGCCGTAGAACGGCACTTTCTTGAGCCACAGGCGCAGCGCTTGCCAGTGAATGCGCAAGATCACGCCCACTGTCAGAAACGGTTGGTGCATCAGTGCGCGCAGCGCGAGCCCGCGCGTGAGCGGACGCTTTGCTAACGAAATGGCAGTGCGAATCAGCAGCCCGCGCGCGTCGTGATAGTCGATGGAAATCGACGAGCCACGCTCGCTTTCGCGGATACGGAATGCGTAATGCCCGTCGACTGTGCAAAACGGCGACACGTGCAGTGCCTTTGCACAATCGAGTTGGGTGTTTGCGTCGATCGGACCGCGGTCTTCCGCTTGCAGCAAATAGGCATGACGCTGGCCGAACGTGTTGCGCACCTCGGCGAGCAACGCACGCAGACGACCGTCGCGGTCGTGACAGAACCAGAAACTGACGGGATTGAATGCGTAGCCAAACAGGCGCGGGAAAGTCTGCAGCCAGATCGCGCCGCCTTCCAGGTCGATACCCGCTGCCGCGAGCTTGCCGCGTATCCACACAAGCGGATCGGTGCCATCGCACGCGCCGTAGTCGCGCGTCATCAGGCTCAACGGGCGCAGCCGGTCGACGCCGAACCACCAGCAATCCAGTTCCGCGAGCCGCGACAGATCGCATCGAATGCAGAACACCGGATACGCGAAACGATGACGGGTGGGACGCAGCCGCTCGTGCATCACCCGGCCGGACATCAGCCACGCGGCGCGATCGGATGAATGGCCGCTCATCGCACGGACCATGCCGGCTCGACGCCGAAGTCAGCGGCGATGCGCAGCGCCGATTTCAGGCCGTCTTCATGAAAACCGTAGCCTGTCCATGCGCCCGCGAACCACGTGCGCCTCACGCCCTGCAGCGACGAGACGCGGCTTTGCGCGGCCACTGCCGCACGGTCGAGCAACGGATGATCGTAGTCGAAGCGCTTCAATACGGTTTCTGGCGAAGGCGGCCGCGACGGATTGAGCGTAACGATTACCGGTTTTTTGAATGGCAGCGGTTGCAGGCGGTTGATCAGGTAGCTCACGCAGCTTGGGCGCGAGCCGTCCGCCGCGTGCGACGACACGTAGTTCCACGCGGCCCATACCCGCTCGCGGCGCGGCAGCAAGGCCGCATCGGTATGCAGCCACGCGACGTTCGGCTGATAGCGGATCGCACCGAGCACGTCGCGTTCGGCCAGGTTCGCATCTTCGAGCATGCGCAACGTGTCCGGCGCGTGCGTCGCAAGAACCAAGGCGTCGAAGCACTCCACGCCGGATTCGCTGGTCACGGTGACGCCGTCCGGCTCGCGGCGCACCGCCACGACGCGCGCGTTCGTGCGCACGTCGTCGAGCGTGGCGACGATGCGGCGCACGTATTCGCGTGCGCCGCCGGCGACGGTCTTCCAGCACGGGCGGCGATTGACCTGCAACAGCGAATGGTTCAGGCAGAAACGCAGAAAGGTCGCGGCCGGAAAACGCAGCACGTCGGCAGTCGCGCACGACCAGATCGCGGCGGCCATCGGCAGCAGATAGTGCTGCCTGAACGGGGTGCCGTAACGGCCTGCCGTCAAAAGTTCGCCGACCGAGCAACCGCTGACGGAGGCGGCGGCAAGATGGGCCTCGGCGGTTGCATTGAAACGCAAGATGTCGCGCAGCATGCCGAGAAAGCCCGGAGAAATCGCATTGCGCCGCTGGGCAAACACGGTATTCAGACTGGTGCCCGCCCATTCGAGCCGCCCGTGGTCAAGCGAGACCGAAAATGACATCTGGCTTTCGTGCGATGCAACACCCAGTTCGTCGAACAGCGCGATCAGGTTCGGGTAAGTACGATCGTTGAAGACCAGAAAACCGGTATCGACAGGATGGCTGAGGCCATCGAGTTCGACGTCGACGGTATTGGTGTGGCCGCCCACGTAACCAGCCGCTTCATAGAGCGTGACGCGATGACGACGGGCCAGCAGATACGCGCTCGCCAGCCCGGCAATGCCGGCGCCGATCACGGCGATGCGGCTGCCCGGCGAAACGGGGTGAGTGGCCGTCTGCACAACCATGGGGAATCTCCATCAGCGACGCGTCGATAGCCAGGGAAGAGAACGGCGGCGCGCCATTCCTTTTCTACGCACGACAACGCGAAACGGATGCAGACAAATGGCGTGGACGGCCACGATTTGTTGTGATTTAACGGACGCGAAGCGTCGCGTCGATGCGAACGGCGTCGGGGATGCCGGGCTTATCAGATGCCGGGCTTATCTGACGAATGCAGTTACACGAACGGCTTAGATCTGGCCACAGACGGAGGCCTCATGCGACACGAGAGTAAGTGGGCAGTAACTGTGGCAAGGCTACGGACGCAACGGGCAATTGCGCCCGTGCGCTGCGTCAAATGAGTTCGGCGACGCGGACAATGATGAATGCCGCCGGCAACAGCATTGCTTGCGCGCACAACGTTCCAAGCACGCGCGCGCCCGCCAGCGTTGTAATCGCCCGCCGAAAGGCGTTCTCCGATATGCGCCCCTCAATGACGTCGTCCGTCATCATGGACACCTGCGGATCGATGACGACCGCCAGGACAACCGTCGCAAAGCCATTGATCACCGACGACAGATTCGCGCATGTCACCCGCAACTCGGGCTTCAGATATCCCGCATATAGCGACGCGAACACGCCGACCGTCCAGATTGCCATGGCGGCGACGTTTAGCGCGATGACCGTTCTGGAAACGCCCGCACCTGTGGCCAGTTGCGTAACGTTCTGCGGCGAAGGAAGCCGTGCGCCGATGCGGAGGTAGTTAATGCCCCCGCGACTGAAAATATGCAGCAACAGCCGCGGCACGGATCGTTTGGCCTGGAAGTGCTCCACCGCCCGGCTGAAATAACGCTGGAACGTGGGGATCAGAAATGCTCCGGCGATGCTCGCCACGGTGGCGCTCAGCAGGAACAAGCGAAAGTCGGTCAGCAAGCCGCTTCCCATATGACGCGCGATATCCAGTTCGACCCGCTTCGCTATGAATGGGCCCTGCAAGGAATTCGCGGTCCGCGAGACGAGCGCGATGATGCCGAAGAGTGAGAACGACACCGCGATACGGCGCGTGCGAACGCCAGCGATACGCACGGCGTAGGCCAGCGTCGCGACCACATGGATTACAAAAGTAAGCCCGCATATGACGAGAAGCTGACTGTCCATGCCTTGCCCTGCTTATGGCGGGAGTTGCAGTGTACCTGAGCGAAACGGAGGCCTTTCAAGTAGAAGAAACCATGCGGTGTTGATCCCTTCGATTCTCCTATATCGGCAGCAAATTCTGCTAGCCTGATTGCCTATCATCAACAGAGCCTTTGGAAATGCGATCGGACATTCGATTGGTCATTCACTACATCGAAGTCGAGATGAGTGCTGTCGCGAAACGCTATGTGACACACTGCGTCGTCGACTGTGTCGACATTGAATCCGATGCGCCAACGGCCTGGATTAAGACGAAGACCGACAAAGAACGCGATCTACTTCTCGCAAATCTGCCATTGCTGGACGAATTCAAACAGATCTTTCGGCATCGCGGATACTCAGAGGCGACTCTGCCGAAAATCCTGTTTTCGTTCCAATCTCAGGAAACGGTCGACCGTGACTTCAAGGGCAATTGGTATTTCACGCTGAGGTGAATGCTCGTCCATGATTCTCTTCCATACCCATTCGTCACAATCGCAAACCGGTCCCGCATGGACCATCGGGTTGCCGAAAGCATCTACCGGAACCACGCAAAACAAGGAAATCAAGTTCCTGCGAGGGACATCAAATTGAAATCTTGCGGGTCGACGCTAGTGGAATACTGCATGGTTCCTGGGGCTAGAGGTTTGTTACCACAGAATGTTAACTCCGGTGCTGTTGACGATTTCAAATTCAAGTGGGAGCTATGCGCATTCTTTGTCAATCGAATGCTGCCACACACAGAACTGTTTGCTCCTGGATTTAAGGTGCATCAAAAATGACTTTGAACCTTCAAGCTATAGATCGTTTTTTTGGTCAGACTGTCATGGAATACATCCAGACGGTTCCTGGCGAATTGCCCAATGATGCCGTTGGTTTGTGGCAAATCGTTCCTACTGGTCGTCAAGGGTTTGGGCTGAATGGAGATGATCTTGGCGAATTTGTCCGCCGATGCGTATTAGCGCTGTTGACGCACGGTGCGAAGCCTGTCGTCGGCGGTGGTGGGACACAGTACGACTGGATACTTCAGCCGCACTATGGCGAAACAAACGAGGAAATTGCGGACACAGTCATGAACGAGTGGCTTGCTTCGGGGGCGGGAGATTGTGATCCTGGAGGGCTATGGTTCGCGTTGCCTTCACCGCGTGCTGGAAGTATCCAATAGGAAGCAGCCCCAACCCCAGGCGCTGCGCGTGATCAACCCCGCAACAGATGCGCATCCACCAACGGCGCCAGTTGCGACGCGTAATCACGCGCCAGGTCATGATTCCCACCAGTCACAACATGCAACCGCGCATCGGGCAGCGCCTCCAGCAACCTCTGCCCAACTGCCACCGGGCTATACGGATCGGCATCTCCCCAAAGCAAAAGCACCGGCTGCACGATCCGCCCTAGCTCGCGAGTGAGATCCGATTCGAACGAGACAAACCAATCCGGAAAAGACGGATTGGCATCGACAAATCCCTTTCTCCAATCCTGCGCCCCCAGCCCTCGCGTGTCGACGCCACCCGATGTCACTGCCAGAACCAGATGCGTGACCAGTTCCGGCTTCTCCAGCGCAGCACGAATCGCAATCACGCCGCCCATCGACTGGGCGATCAACGCAGTCGGCTGATCCATACGGGACACCACCAACCCGACAAGATCTTCGAAGCTGCCGACATCGCCAACAGCGGGTTCTTCACCGAACCCGGGATAAGCGAGGATGTCCCTCTCCGCCTGATTCGTCAGCAAGCGAGACAGCGGTTGCCAGAACGCAGTATTCCCCGATGCACCCGGCAGAAAGAGCAGTTTCGACGGAGTGGACAAGCGCAATCCTTTCATCGTTAGATGCAGTGAACGACTGACCCAGTCACTGCAATTTCTTGTACATATACTCTTCATCGTAAAACTGGCCGTCGACGCACATCGAGCGTTGCTCGACGCCGAACGCAACAAAGCCGGCCGAAGCGTAGAGTTTTTTCGCCGCGACATTCCCGGTATTTACGCACAGCGTGAGCTGAACGCAGCGCCAGGTTCGCGATGCGTGTTCAGTTGCTGCGTTGAGTAGCTCTTGCGCAATCCCGGCGCGCCGGTGAGTGGGGTCGACGAATACGCCCCAGATCACCGCCTTATGACGAATCTGCACGAGCGCATCACGACGCACACCGACGATCCCAACCAGTGCATCCGCAACAAACGCACCGAATACCGTCTGCGTATCCGACGGCCTGATTCGCGCCGCCATTTCATCGATCGAACGCCCCTCTTCTTCCTGATACGTAGGCACCATGGAAGTCGGCGATGTCATTGCTCCCAGCAGGCGGAGCGCCTTGAAGCTTGCTGCGTCGCTGGCTTCCAGCGGGCGAATAGTGACCATGAGCCATGTTCCGGGTATGCCGTCAACCGCCGATCATATCGGAGGCTCCGCTCACGGTCACCTCGCTCCACGGAGACTGAATCATGAATCCCACTCGCGTCGCCGTTCACGCCAAGCCACCCTCCTCCACCAGCAAATGCTCGACAAACCCCGCCAGCGCAGGCCGTAACGCGCTGCGCTCGCCCGCGGTCATGCAGATATAAAACTGCCGCGTCGCCCAGCCGTCGGTCAGCCGTATTGCCTTCAGCCCATACCGCGACATATACGAAGCCGCAATCAGTTCCGGCATGATGCCGATCCCGACCTGCTCGCGAATCAGCCGGCAACGCGCTTCATAATTCGACACCTCGATGCGCACATTGAGCGGCTGCGACAAGCTCGCTTCGGCCAGCGACAAAAACGCCTCATACGAGTGCCGCGGAAAGTACCCGACAAACGGATAGTCCTTCGCCGCTTCAAGCATCGTCTCGTCGAAACGCGCGAGCGGATGATCGAGCGGCACCACCAGCACCACATGATCCTGCCGATACGGTAGCGAATGCACACCCGGCGCAGGCGCGAGCGCGTGGTAGATGCCCAGGTCCGCTTCCCCATCGGTGACTAGCCGCGGAATATCGTAGCTATAGCGCTCCTGCAAATCGATCTGCGCGCCGGGCTCATGCGCGAAGTAGCGGCTTAGCGCCGGCGGCAAATACTGAATGATCGATGACCGGTTGGCCGCCAGACGGATCTTCGGCATGCCGCCCGCGCCGAACTCGGCGACGCTGTTCTGCGCGAGCTCGACGCTGCGCAAGATCGCCTTCGCGCGGTGATAAAGTGCCGCGCCCGCCGGGGTCGGCTCGACGCCGCGTGCGTGTCGCACCAGCAGTACAGCACCCAGCCGCCGCTCGAGTTCCGCGATGCGTTTGCTCGCGGCGGAGGTCGCCAGATTCTCACGCTCGGCGGCCTTCGACAGGCTCTTCGATTCGATCGCCGACACCAGCATCTGCAAGCCCAACAAGTCCATTTTCATGCGCGGCGCACCTCGTCGTCAGCACAGGCGGCTGCGCCGCAGCAAGCGACGCGCCGCGGCAGCAATGGGCTCGTGTAGAACGACGGGCGCAGCTCACGCAAGCCGAAATCGCGCGCCAAGGTACGCGCATCGGTGACATCCGTATCGGGCGAGAACATAACGGTGCTCCGCGTGGGTATTGTCTTTCACATTGTGTACGGCGCTTGCCACGGGCAACGCATGCGATGCCGGATGCGGACCACTACGGCCGACCCGTTACAATAGCCGGATTTTCGGCGATGCTGCCGCGTTTGCAGCGCGCCGCCGACCTGTTCGCGCGCGTTTTTCACGCGGTTTTCACGTGTTTCCCGCGCGCTTTTTCGTGCCTGCTTGCGGCCCGCCTTGTTGCAGCTGCCTGCCGCACCCGCCATTCGTACCGCTTTTCGCACTCGCCACGCGTCGACATGAACCTCGTCATTCAAAGCCCCGCGCCGCTTTCCGCCGATCATCGCAAACCTCTCGCCGCACTTGCGCAAGGCTCACCCGCCGTCGTCATCGACGACTACGCGATCCGCGTCGCCAATGCGAATCTCGCGCAGCGCCCCGACCTCGAAGCGTATTGCGCCGCGCATCGGCTCGACTATGCGTTCGTCGCAGCAGGCCGGCGTCTGACCGACTTCGGCCTCGTCGCAATGGACATGGATTCGACCCTGATCACAATCGAATGCATCGACGAAATCGCCGATTTCTGCGGGCTGAAAGCCGAAGTAGCGGCGATCACCGAAGCGTCGATGCGCGGCGAAATCAAGGACTTCAACGAAAGCCTGACACGCCGCGTCGCCCTGCTCAAAGGGCTCGACGCGAGCGCGCTCGAACGGGTTTATGAGGAGCGGCTGCAGTTGTCGCCGGGTGCCGAAGCCATGCTGGCCGGTGCGAAAGCGGCGGGCTTGAAGACTCTGCTGGTGTCGGGCGGCTTCACGTTTTTCACCGGCAAGCTGCAGCAACGCCTCGGCCTCGATTTCACCCGCGCCAATACGCTTGAAATCGTCGACGGCAAGCTGACCGGACGTGTGCTCGGCGAGATCGTCAACGCCGAGGTGAAGGCGCGCACGCTGCGCGAAACCTGCGCGACGCTCGGCATCGAGCCGGCCCGCGCGATGGCACTCGGCGACGGTTCGAACGATCTGAAAATGATGGCGGAGGCGGGCTTGTCGGTGGCGTTTCGTGCGAAGCCGGTGGTGCGCGAGGCGGCGAGCGTCGCGTTTAACTATGTCGGGCTCGACGGTTTGTTGCGGCTGTTCGACGCGTGATCGGGTTGCGCTGACTGCGTTGCGCTGGCTGCATTGCGCCGGTCGCGTTCCGCCGATCGCGACATGCCGACGCGTTGCAGCCCGCAATGCGTCGGCGTGCGTTCTGGCACGCAGCCGGCTCAGCCTGCCAGCGCGTCAAGGCAACGCGCGATATCGGCGCGCAAATCCGCCTCTTCCTCCAGCCCCATGTAAAACCGCACCAGCGTGCCGCGATACGGCCACCCGCCCGCGCTGCGCATCGACGCAACGTCGTACGGCATCACAAGGCTGGCAGCACCGCCCCAACTCCAGCCGATCGCGAACAGTTCGAGCGACTCGCAGAACGTATCGATCTGCGCCGCGCTGTAGCGTTCGTCGAACACCACCGAGAACAATCCGCCCGCACCGGTGAAATCGCGCTGATAAAACTCGTGGCCCGGGCAGTCCGGCAGCGCCGGATGCAGCACCGCCGCGATCTCGGGACGCGTCTTCAGCCACTGCGCGAGTGCGAGTGCCGTGCGATCGTGCTGCTGAAAACGCACCTGCATGCTCGACAGGCTGCGCAGCACCAGCGAGCAGTCGTCCGACGACACACCGATGCCCATATGCATGCGCGCGAGCTTCAGCTTTAAATGCAGCGCGC
The DNA here is from genome assembly GCF_054782355.1 of Paraburkholderia jirisanensis. NCBI lineage: Bacteria > Pseudomonadati > Pseudomonadota > Betaproteobacteria > Burkholderiales > Burkholderiaceae > Paraburkholderia > Paraburkholderia jirisanensis. The sequence continues at coordinate 21,238 of NZ_BAAGSQ010000012.1, forward strand.
GGTCGGCGGTGATCGTCGCCCCCATCAGCACGTCCGCGCCGCCCGACTGGTACTTCGTCAGCGCCTGCACCGAGATATCCACGCCGTGCTCGAACGGGCGGAACGCGAGGCCGGCGGACCACGTATTGTCGATCGCGGTGACTACGCCGCGCGCACGCGCCGCTGCGGTGATCGCGGCTACGTCGGGCACTTCCATCGTGACCGAGCCCGGCGCCTCGAGCCAGATCAGCTTCGTGTTCGGCTGGATCAGGTCGGCGATGCCGGCGCCGATCAGCGGATCGTAGTAGCGCACGCTGACACCGAAATCGCGCGCGAGCCATTCTCCGTGATCGCGGTTCGGCGAATAGACGTTGTCCGGGATCAGCACGTCGTCGCCCGACCTGACGAAGCCGAAGTACACGTTCGAGATCGACGATAGCCCCGACGGCTGCAGCAGCGCATGGTTGCCGCCCTCGAGCGCCGCAAGGCGCTGCGTCAGTGCGATATACGTGGGCGTGGCGTGCAGGCCGTAGCGCCATTGCGCGTCGTTGCGCCAGTCGAGCGCGCGCATCGTCGCGAGATCGGGGAACACGACCGTCGAGGCTCGCGTGACCGGCACCGAGAACGACGCGAAACCAGGCGTCAGATCGTCCTGCGGATGCACGATGCGGGTTTGCAGACCGTGTTTCGGAGGGGCTTGGGTCATGGCAGATTCTTGTCGGTGATCGGTTATCGGTATGGTCGGAACAGGCAAGCCGCCACGCGGCGGCGCCTCGCGTGGCGCGCGCCGCGGCGTGGTATCACTCGCCGGTGCGCAGGTTGCTCACGCCGCCCACCGCGTGGTCGTTCGCGGGCGCCGTGCCTGCGGGTGCCATGCCGGCAGGCGCAGGCGCTGGTGATGCTGCTGCAGGCGCCGGTGCGGCCGCTGGGGCAACCGGCACAGCAGGCGGTATTGGCGCGCCCACCGCGAGCGGCCGCAGATCGACCGGCTGCGGATCTGAATCGTCGACGTTCATCCGTTCTGCGGACAGCGTGCCATCTGCGGCAAACTTGCCGACCCAGTTGCCGGTGATATGCGTGCCGTCGTTCGACTCTTCGACTTCGAGCGTATCGTCCGCGCGGTCGCCGGCGATCAGGATCACCTCGCCGGTATCGGTGAACTGGTATTCGCCGTGCACGCCCGACGGATCGTCGCTTTTCGCGCCGAGGCGCAGCACGATCTGCCGCTTGCCGAGCATGCCCGCATAGCGCGGAAACCTGGCAAACTCGGGGCTCGGCTTGAGCGGCAGCTGGATCGGTGGCGGCGCGGCCAGTTGCTTGACCGCGTCGCTCTGTGCATAGGCGTGCGGCGCGATCGATGCGCATGCAACGATCAGCGCGCAGACGATGCCGCGCGCGTTGCGATGCTTCGGTTTGGTTTGCTGCATTCGTATATCCCGTGATTTGCTGTTTGTTGCCGACGGCTTGCCGCGATGCACGGCCGCGCGCTGCGTCATTTCACGCGGCCAGCAAACGCTCGACCGCGGCACGCCGCGGAATCGGTGCCACCGCGCCGAAGCCTTGCGTCGACAGCGCCGCGGCAACATTCGCATAACGCGCCGCGGCGAACGGATCGTCGCCGGCCACGAGGCGGGCGACAAATGCGCCGCCGAAACAGTCGCCCGCGCCGGTGGCATCGACCGCATTCACCGCAAGCCCCGCGACTACGCGCCGTTCGTCGGGCGTCGCGACGTACGCGCCGTCGCGCCCGAGCTTCAGCGCGACGATGCGCGGCCCTTGTGCGAGCAGGAAATCGACGATCTCGTCGCGCCCGCTCAAACCGGTCAGCGCCGTGACGTCGTCCCAGCTCGGAAGGCAGATGTCGGTCTGGCGAAGCGCTTCGAGCATCACCGCGCGCGCCCGCGCCAGCGGCCACAGCTTCAGGCGCAGGTTGGTATCGAAACTGACCCGCGCACCGTGCGCGCGCGCGTGTGCAATCGCGGCGAGCGCGGCATCGCAGGCGCTGACACTGATGGCCAGACTGATGCCGGACAGATGCACGACCTGCGCCGCCGCGAGCGCGGCGAGCGGTAAATCGGCCGGCGCGTAGCGGCTCGCCGCGGAGCCGGCGCGCAGATAGTCGAACTGATGCCCAGTCGGCCCGTGCGAAACGAAGTAGACGCCGGTCGGCGCGTCGCGGTCGATGCGCACGCACGACGTATCCACCTGCTCGCTGCGCCACAGGTCGAGCAGCAACTGGCCGAAGTGGTCCGTGCCCACCGCCGACACGAAGCCGGCCGATGCCCCCTGGCGCGCGACCGCGATACAGAAATTCGACGTATCGCCGCCGTAGCCCTGCAGATAAGCCGGTTGGCCGGGCTCGGCCTGGTTGAATTCGACCATCGCCTCGCCGAGCGCGAGGATCGCCGCGGGCGCGCTCCCCGCGACGTCTGGCTGCGCCGGATCCGCCACGATCAGACCTCGCCCCACAAGTCGTGGCCATCCGCGCCGGTGATCTTCACCGACACGAAATCGCCGACCTTGTAACGCTTCGACGCCTTGGTCGTGGGCGCGATGTAGACCACCCCGTCGATTTCCGGCGCGTCTGACGCAGTGCGGCCGATGCCGCCGTCCGCATTGATCTCGTCGACCAGCACCTTCAGCGTCTTGCCGATCTTGCGCTGGATGCGCCTTGCCGACACCTGCTCGGCCACTTCCATGAAACGCGCGCGGCGCGCTTCGCGCACCTCGTCGGGCAGCGCGCCGTCGAGTTCGTTGGCGCTCGCGCCTTCCACCGGCGAATACGCGAAGCAGCCGACGCGATCGAGTTCAGCCTCGCGGATGAAATCGAGCAGCGTTTCGAACTGCTCTTCGGTCTCGCCCGGAAAGCCGGCGATGAAGGTGCTGCGGATCGTCAGGTCTGGGCACATCTCGCGCCACGCGCGCACGCGCTCGAGCACTTTCTCGGCGTTGGCGGGGCGCTTCATGCGCTTCAACACCTCCGGGTGCGCATGCTGGAACGGCACGTCGAGATACGGCAGCACATGGCCCTTCAGCGGACCTTCGGCCATCAGCGGAATCACGTCGTCGACGCTCGGATACGGATACACGTAATGCAGCCGCACCCATGCGCCGTATTGCGCGGCGAGCTCACCGAGCGCGCCGACCAGGTCCGTCATGCGCGTCTTGATCGGCTTGCCGTTCCAGAAGCCGGTGCGGAATTTCACGTCGACGCCGTAGGCGCTGGTGTCCTGCGAAATCACCAGCAGTTCCTTCACGCCGGACTTGAACAGGTTTTCCGCTTCGAGCATCACTTCCGCCACCGGGCGCGACACCAGATCGCCGCGCATCGACGGGATGATGCAGAACGTGCAGCGGTGATTGCAGCCTTCGGAGATTTTCAGATAGGCGTAGTGGCGCGGCGTGAGCTTGACGCCGGCGGCCGGCACCAGATCGACGAACGGATCGTGCGGTTTGGGCAGATGGTTGTGCACCGCCTGCATCACCTCGCCCAGTGCATGCGGGCCGGTCACGGCCAGCACCTTCGGGTGCACTTCCTCGATCAGGCCGCTGCCGCTCGCGCTTTTCTTCGCGCCGAGGCAGCCGGTGACGATCACCTTGCCGTTTTCGGTCAGCGCTTCGCCGATCGCATCGAGACTTTCCTGCACCGCCTCGTCGATAAAACCGCAGGTGTTGACGACGACCAGATCCGCGCCGTCGTAAGTGCCGGAGATTTCGTACCCCTCGGCTCTTAGCTGCGTGATGATCTGTTCGGAATCGACTAATGCCTTAGGACATCCGAGTGAGACGAATCCCACTTTCGGGGCCGCAGAGGGCTTGGTGTCTGAGTGTGATGGGGTATTCAACTTATGACTTCCGGACGAGGGGCGCAAAAAGCGCCCCGTAAGTAGACTGACTGACCGCATTTTACCCGCAGCGCGAGCTCGGCAAGGAGTCAGTTCAAATGAATCGCCCCGTCAAACTGCAACGCACAAAGTGCTTGCCTGAAAATAGCAAATTTGCTAATATTTGCCTATGACTTGGACCGTCGCTTATTTCAATGAACGGGTCAAGCGCGAGGTCTTTGCCCTGCCGGCCGGCATTCTTGCCGGTTATCTGCGGCTTCTCGAACTCATCTATGAGTTTGGTGCCGATTTGCGTATGCCGCACTCGCGTGCAATGGGCGATGGTCTGTTCGAGTTGCGTCCGAGGGGCCGGGAAGGCATCGGGCGTGTGTTTTACTGCATGCAAGCGGGCCAGCAAGTCGTCGTCCTGCATTCGTTCGTCAAGAAGACGCAGGAAACCCCTGAAGACGAATTGCACACGGCCCGCCAGCGTTTGAAGGAGGTTCGCAATGGCCAAGGCAACTGATCACACCCGCCATACCGAAGGGTTCGCCCCGGTCGCCCATACGAAGGCGGACACGGAGCAACTGCTCGCGCGCGGCGACGTGCGCGCCGCCTACGATGCGCTCGACGACGAATACGCGGCGTTGCGCGTCATCCTGTCGGCGCGCCGCGAGGCCGGGCTCACGCAGGCGCAGATCGCCGAACGTATGGGCACCACCGCATCCGCAGTGTCGCGGCTCGAAGCGTCGCTGGTCAGCGAGAAGCATTCGCCGTCGTTCGCCACGCTGCGCAAGTACGCAGCGGCGTGCGGCAAGAGGCTCATTATCTCGTTCGCGTAGTGGCCATCAGGCAGCCATCAAGCAGTCATCACGCGGCCATCCTGTGCCCATTGCGTGGCCATGTAGTCGCAGCGTAGCGGTCACATTTTTGCGGCGTAGCCGGCACATCAGCGCCCGGGCATGCGGCGGCCGCCCCAAACCATCCGGCCGCGTCGCTGCCCGGCCGCGATCTGATCAGAACCGCCGCTACGCCCACACAATCACTTCTTTTCCGGCTCCGCGTTCGGCGCGGGCTGCGTGAACGGGAACGTGCTGAACATCGTCTTCGCCTGGTTCTGCATCTGCTCCTGCATCTGCACGAACATGTTCTTCGACTGCTCGATGTAGCTGGTCATCATGCCCTGCATCATCGGCGCCTGCATGTTCATGAACTGCGACCAGACCTCGGGGTTCATCGTCTTGCCTTCGTACAGGCCCTTCGACTGATCCGCGAGCTTGCTCTGGATGTCGATGAACGCCTGGATGTTCTTCTCCAGGTAGGTGCCCATCATGCCCTGCATCGCGTGGCCGTAAAAACGGATGATCTGCGACAGCATGATCGAAGAAAACATCGGCAAGCCGCCGCTCTCTTCTTCAAGAATGATCTGCAGCAGGATCGCGCGCGTCAGGTCGTCGTTGCTCTTGGCATCGATGACCTTGAACTCCTCCTGATCCAGCACCAGTTGCTTGACGTCAGTCAGCGTGATGTAGGTGCTCGTCTCCGTATCGTACAGCCGACGGTTCGGGTATTTCTTGATGAGTCGTTCGGCTGTTTTCTTTGTAGTAGTGGTCATGTAACGCCTTTGAGCGCCAACACAGCGCGGAAACGGCGCCCTTCGCACGCAACCGGGTTGCCCACGCGAGACGCCGCCGAAAACACCTGAACCTTGCTGCTCCCGCACGCCCACGCGGGAGCCACGTGGCTCAGCCCATATGCAGACCGCCGTTCAGCGAGAAATCCGCTCCCGTCGCGAAGCCGGAGTCTTCCGACGCCAGCCACGTGACGATCGAGCCGATTTCTTCCGGCGAGCCGAGACGGCGCACCGGAATCGTCGCGACGATCTTTTCCAGCACATCGGGGCGAATCGACTTCACCATGTCCGTGCCGATGTAGCCCGGCGACACGGTGTTCACCGTCACGCCCTTGGTGGCCACTTCCTGCGCGAGCGACATCGTGAAGCCGTGAATCCCGGCCTTGGCGGTCGAATAGTTCGTTTGACCGAACTGACCCTTCTGGCCATTCACCGACGAGATGTTGATAATGCGGCCCCAGCCGCGCTCGACCATGCCGTCGATCACCTGCTTCGTGACGTTGAACAGGCTCGTCAGGTTCGTGTCGATCACCGCGGTCCAGTCTTCGTGCGTCATCTTGCGGAACACGACGTCGCGCGTGATGCCCGCGTTGTTGACCAGCACGTCGATTTCGCCGACTTCGTTCTTCACCTTGTCGAACGCGACCTTGGTCGATTCCCAGTCGCCGACGTTACCTTCCGATGCGATGAACTCGTACCCGAGCGCACTCTGATCTTCCAGCCACTTCACGCGGCGCGGCGAGTTCGGGCCACAGCCGGCGACCACCTTGAAGCCTTTCTTGGCGAGGTGCTGGCAAATGCTCGTGCCGATGCCGCCCATGCCGCCCGTTACGTATGCAATTCGCTGTGACATAAATCTGACTCCGTTATCGTTTGCGGAAGCGCCCGGCCGGCAACTCCCCGCTTACCCTGCTCCCTCTTCGCCGTGCAGGACACGCCCGCGGCCTACCCTGTTACGGACGCTCGAGCGCGAGCGCCACGCCCATGCCGCCGCCGATGCACAGCGACGCAAGGCCACGCTTCGCATCGCGCTTTTGCATCTCGTGCAGCAGCGTGACCAGCACGCGGCAGCCCGATGCGCCGATCGGGTGGCCGATCGCAATCGCGCCGCCGTTCACGTTGACCTTCGACGTGTCCCAGCCCATCTGCTTGTGCACGGCGAGCGCCTGCGCGGCGAACGCCTCGTTGATTTCCATCAGATCGAGGTCGTCGACGCTCCAGCCGGCGCGCTCGAGGCAGCGGCGCGAAGCCGGCACCGGGCCCATGCCCATCACCTTCGGATCGACGCCCGCGTTCGCGTACGCCTTGATGCGCGCGAGCGGCTTCAGGCCGAGCGCTTCCGCCTTCTTTGCCGACATCACGATCACCGCGGCGCCGCCGTCGTTGATACCCGATGCGTTGGCGGCCGTTACCGTGCCTTCCTTCGAGAACGCCGGCTTCAGCCCGCCAAGCGATTCGGCGGTGACGCCGTGGCGCACGAACTCGTCGGTCTTGAATGCGAGCGGATCGCCCTTCTTTTGCGGAATCATGATCGGCACGATTTCATCATCGAAACGGCCGGACTTCTGTGCGGCTTCCGCCTTATTCTGCGATAGCGCGGCGAACGCATCCTGCTGCTCGCGGGTAATGCCGTATTCCTTCGCGACGTTCTCCGCGGTCACGCCCATGTGGTACTGGTTGTACACGTCCCACAGGCCATCGACGATCATGCTGTCGATCAGCTTCGCGTCGCCCATCCGGAAACCGTCGCGCGCGCCCGGCAGCACGTGCGGTGCAGCCGTCATGTTCTCCTGACCACCCGCGACGACGATCTCCGCGTCGCCCGCGATGATCGCGTTGGCGGCCAGCATCACGGCCTTCAGGCCCGAGCCGCATACCTTGTTGATAGTCAGCGCCGGCACCATGAACGGCAGGCCAGCCTTGATCGACGCCTGACGCGCCGGGTTCTGGCCCGAGCCGCCCGTCAACACCTGGCCCATGATGACTTCGCTGATCTGCTCGGGCTTCAGGCCCGCGCGTTCGAGCACCGCGCGGATCACGGTGGCGCCGAGTTCGGGCGCGGCGATCTTCGCCAGCGACCCGCCGAATTTGCCGACAGCCGTGCGGGCTGCCGATACGATCACTACGTCGGTCATTTCCATTTCCTCCGGGTCGCGCAGCCCGATGCGCCGCGCTATCCCGTCAAGTTAAAGATCCGGTCTGTCAGCCCGAGGGCGACCCCTGCTGCCTGCTTCGAAGCGGCCGCGCGGCACCTGCTCGCGCCACCTGCAGCCGCCCTTCGCGTCCTACTCGCGCCGCTGCACGTAACGCCCCGGCGCCGGTTCGATCACCGGGAATTCGGCGGAACCGGCTTCGGCGCGCGGCTTCACTTTCTTGCCGCCGTACTGGTCGAGCCACGTGGTCCATTCGGGCCACCAGCTGCCCGCGGTTTCCGTGGCGACTTCGAACCAGTCGTCGGCGTGCTCGGGCAAGCTCTTCTGTTCGCCGTCGAGGCTCCAGTAGCTACGCTTCTTTTTGGCGGGCGGATTGATCACGCCGGCGATATGGCCCGACGCGCCCAGCACGAACTTCAACGGGCCGCTCAGCAGCGGCACCGACGCATAGGCGGTTTGCCACGGCACGATATGGTCTTCGCGCGAACCGTAGATGAAGGTGGGCACGTCGATACGCGACAGGTCCACCGGCTCGCCGCACACGGTCAGCCGGTTCGGCTCGCGCAGGCTGTTTTCCAGATACGTGTTGCGCAGATACCAGACGTACATCGGGCCGGGCAAGCTGGTCGAATCGCTGTTCCAGTACAGCAGATCGAACGGCATCGGCGTGCGGCCCTTCAGATAGTTGTCGACCACGTAGTTCCACACGAGATCGTTGGGCCGCAGGAACGAGAAGGTATTCGCGAATTCGAGGCCGCGCATCAGGCCCGGCGCGGTGCCGTTCTTGCCGCCGATGGTCTGCTCGCGCATCTGCACATGCTGCTCGTCGACGAACACGTCGAGCACGCCGGTGTCGCCGAAATCGAGCATCGCGGTGAGAAGAGTCATTGAGGCGGCCGGATGTTCGCCGCGCGCCGCCGCCACCGAAAGCGCGGTAGCGAGCATCGTGCCGCCGACGCAAAAGCCCAGCGTATTGATCTGCTCACGGCCGCTGATCTGCCGCACGGTGTCGATCGCGTCGAGCACGCCCTCTTCGACGTAGTCGTCCCACGACTTGTGCGCAATCGATGCATCCGCGTTGCGCCACGAAACCAGGAACACCTGATGTCCGGCATCGAGCGCATGCGCGACCAGCGAGTTTTCCGGCTGCAGGTCGAGAATGTAGAACTTGTTGATGCACGGCGGCACGATCAGCAACGGCCGCTCGCTCACCGATGCGGTACGCGGCTTGTACTGGATCAGCTGGATCAGCTCGTTCTCGAATACGACCGAGCCTTCGGTGGTTGCCAGATTCTTGCCGACCACGAAACCCGATTCGTCCGTCTGCGAGATCTTGCCGCGCTGCATGTCGGCGAGCAGATTCATCACGCCCTGACGCAGGCTTTCGCCATGGCTGTCGAGCAGCGTTTTCTGCGCCTCCGGATTGAGCGCGAAGAAGTTGCTCGGCGAGGTCGCCGCGGTCCATTGCTGAACCGCAAAGCGGATCCGCTCGCGCGTTTTCGGATCGGTGTCGAGTGCGTCGACGAGTTCCTGCAGATAGCGCGCGTTCAGCAAATACCAGGCCGCGGTGTACGCGTAGATCGGCGTGGTCTTCCAGGCTTCCGCGCTAAAGCGGCGGTCTTTCAGTTCGGGAATCGCAGCGGACGCTTGCGTTGCCTGCTGGAACAACTGCATCGCTTCACGCGAATAGCCGGACTGCAATTGCTGCAGGCGCTCGGGCGGAATGGCTGCGGACGGCAGATTCGGCAGTTGCGGCAGCGTCAGATTGGCGAACTGCGCGAACGGTTGGGCAAAGGCCTGGGCCATTGCGGCCTGGCCCATCGTCGGCTGGCCCGCGCCGGCATTGAACGGCGACTGCCCGAACTGCTTGGCCAGCGCCGCAAATTGCTCGGCGAACTGCGGCATGCCGGCAGCGGCCTGGCTGAAGTCGGGCATCGACGGCATCGCAAACGGGTTGCCGCTCGCGGCAGCCGGCGCGCCGAGCGTGCGCCATGCATTCAGCCATGCGTCGAAGAGTTGTTGAACCCCGGCGGCATTCGCGCTCGCCTGCTGGTCGCCCGCCTGCGCCTGCGTGCGATCCGATGAAGTATTCGTGCGTGAGGAAGTCGAGGAGTGTTGAGCTGCCACCATACCTGCTTTTGACCGGTGAGTCCTCGCGGACGGGTTGAGAGGCAGGCACCTGCGCGCACGGAGGGCGCTCACTCGCGCCTCGTCACGCCCTGTCCCATTGGTGGGGAACATTCTTGGCCCCATTGCGAGGCATGTCAATGCTTGATCCCGATTTTGCCGCAGTGCGATATTTTTTTAATTATCGTTTTCCCCATGTAAGGGAACGCAGCCGCGCGAGCGCGCCGCCGATGCCGTGCAATTCAGACAGCCAGCCCGTGCGATCAGGGTTTTCCGGGGGGTGGGCAGACCCGCATGCTGCAGCGCGCGCAGCGCATGTGAAAGCCTGCACCGCACTCAAGGCGTGTTTGCGCAGCGCAGCAAAACAGGTTGGTCCACGCACGCGTGGGCGCCCGCAAAAGCCGGCGGATGCATGCACTGCGACGCGCCGGTTCAATGTCGGCGGTTCAATGTCACGCAGCACGACGCGGGGTGGCACGACGGCGATGCCCTCTGCCGACGCGCCGCGAATACCGTGCGGATGCTCAATCGGCCAGCCAGATCAACGCGGCCATGCGGCCGGTCACGTGGTCGCGCCGGTACGAGTAATAACGCTCCTGCAGCGTGTACGTGCATTGATCGCCGCCCGTGACCTGCGTCAGCCCAAGTTGCGCCAGCCGCAGTCGCGCAAGCGCCGGCAGGTCCGCGAAGTACTTGCCGGGCGCGCCGTCGCGCGGCACGAACGCATGCTCGCTCGCCTCGCGCTGCGACCCGGGCGCGGTATCGAGGAAAGCGTCGCGCACGTCGCTGCCCACTTCGAACGCGGTCGGTCCGATGCACGGCCCGAGGTATGCGTAGAGCGTCGCCGGATCGACGCCTGCCAAAGCGGCCACGCGCTGTGCAGTCTGCTCGACGATGCCCGCCGCGAGGCCGCGCCAGCCCGCATGCGCGGCGCCCACGGCACGCCCCGCCGGATCGCAGAACAACACGGGCATGCAGTCCGCCACCATCACCACGCATACGCTGCCCGCCCGGTCGGTCACGCTCGCATCGGCGCGCACCGGCGCGCCACCCGCGCGGGCGTTGTCGAGTACCGCATCGGCACTGACGATGGTGGCGCTGTGAATCTGTTCCAGCCACGCCGCTGCGGTCACACCCGCCAGCGCAAGCAGCCGCGCACGGTTCTGCTCGACGTGTTCCGGCATGTCGCCCGAGCGCCGGCCCAGGCTCAGACCGCCGGGAAGATCGACGCCGTCGCGCCACGCGCCATAAGGCGGCTGGCTCACGCCGCCGTTACGCGTCGTGATCAGCGCGCGCACGCGCGGCGCGGCGCGCCAGTCCGGTTGCAGCAGATCGGCGTAGGTCAAAGGCGCGGGCATACGGGGTGAGTCCTCGGTGTGGTTGGGCTTTGCGCGGTGCGTGCGTTCCGGTTGTGTACGACCGCGTGCTGTTGTGCATCTGCGCATCTCGCGTGCCTTGCGAACGGCCGGTTGCGCGCCGTTGCGGGCGATGCATGCGGCCGGTCGCGCGCGCGGCTGGTCTGTGCGTGCGTCTGGTGGGACGTTCAGTGCTGGCGTTCAGTCGCCTTCATTGTCTTCATGTGCGTCTTCTTCCCAGTCCTCGCCATCGCCGCCGTCTGCATCGACGATTTCATCGTCGCCCTCTTCGTGCTCGTAGTATTCGCCGTCGAACTCGCCCGCGTCGTCGTCGCGCGTAAAGCCGAGCGCCGCGCACAACGCCACGATGTCGTCCGGCGGATCCGCGCGCCATTGCATCGCGCGCCCCGTCTGCGGATGAATCAGGCCGAGCCGCCACGCATGCAGTGCCTGGCGCGCAAAACCGTCCGGCAACGGCGTTACCGAGCGCTTGCCGCGCGCGTGGCCATACACCGGGTCGCCCAGCAGCGGATGACCGATGTGCGCGCAATGCACGCGAATCTGATGCGTGCGCCCGGTATCGAGATCGCAATGAATCGCCGACACCGGCTGACGTTGCCACACTACTGTGTCGACACGACGAAAATGCGTGCGCGCGGGCTTCCCCGACGCACCGGTGACCACCGCCATGCGCGTGCGCTCGCGCGGATCGCGGCCGATCGGTGCATCGATGGTGCCCTCTTCCGGCATGCCGCCCCACACCAGCGCGAGATAGCGGCGCTTCACGGTGCGCGCCTGCAGCTGACGCGTGAGGTCGGTCTGCGCGGCAAGCGTGCGCGCCACCACCATCAACCCCGAGGTCTCCTTGTCGAGCCGGTGCACGATGCCGGCACGCGGCAGGCCGGCTGCCGCGTCGCCGTAGCGATGCAGCAGGCCGTTGAGCACCGTGCCGCTCCAGTTGCCCGAGGCCGGATGCACGACCAGCCCAGCGGGCTTGTTGATCACGACCAGCGTGGCATCTTCATAGACGATGTCGAGCGGCACCGGCTCCGGCGTGAACGCGAGCTGCTCGGGCAGCAGGTCGGGCACGAGCTCGATCGTCGCGCCGAGCGGCACCGGCTGGCGGATCTTTGCCGGCGCGCCGTCGATGCGCACGCGCTGCGCTTCGATCCAGCTTTGCAGCCGGTTGCGCGAGAACTCGGGGAACAGCTTCGCGAGCACCTTGTCGAGCCGCTCGCCGGCGAATTCGGGCGGCACGGTGACGAGCCGCGGCGCTTCGTTCTGCGCCCCCGCGGCACCGGCCGGGGCCGCGCTGGAGCGCGCTCCGGCAGCGGGATTGTCATCGGGCGTAGTGGGCGAAGCGATCGTATCGGCTGCCGCAGCTTCGGAGGGCTGCGCGCATCGGCTATAATCTTTGTCGCTATTCCGTGAGCCGGCTGCGGCACGCGGAGTATTTGAGCGGGTCATCGAGACTGGTTACCTGGACGTAAAAGCGCTTGACGTGAAGCTGGACTGGAAAATGCGAGCCTTGAACATTATTACCAATATGGCCAAAAGTGCGGCAGCGCGCCATGCAGCGGCCCGCGAAACGGCGGGGAAAATTGCCCAGAGCGTTGACCTCGGCGTTGGCCACAACGTGGCCCGACTCGTGGCAACGCGCGTGGTCCGATACATCGCGTGTGTCTGCGCGGTAGCGCTAGTGGCAGCTTGCCACGGCCTGCCCGAGAAGACTGACGAAACGGCCACGTGGAACAACAACAAATTATATACGGAGGCGCAGGACGCCCTGTCGGGTAGCGACTGGGGCAAATGCGCGAAATACTTCGAAGCGCTCGAAGGCCGCGATCCGTTCGGCCACTTTGCGCAGCAGGCGCAGATCAACGTCGCGTACTGCAACTGGAAAGACAGCGAAACCGCCGCGGCGGATCAGGCGATCGACCGCTTCATCCAGTTGCACCCGGATCATCCGGATATCGCGTACGCGTACTACCTGAAGGGCATGATCCACTTCAACGACGACCTCGGTCTGTTCGGCCGCTTCTCCGGCCAGGACATGAGCGAGCGCGACCCGAAGTCGCTACGCGAGTCGTATGACGCGTTCAAGGTCGTAGTCGACAAGTATCCGCAGAGCAAGTACGCACCCGACGCGGCGCAGCGCATGCGCTACATCGTGAATGCGCTGGCTTCGCATGAAGTGCACGCGGCCGATTACTACTACCGGCGCGGCGCGTATGTCGCGGCAATCAACCGCGCACAGCTCGCGATCAAGGAATACAAGAACGCACCGGCTATCGAGGACGCGCTGCACATCATGTGGCTGTCGTACGACAAGCTCGACCAGCCGCAACTCGCCGACGACACGAAGCGTGTGCTCGCCGGTACTTTCCCGGACAGCCCGTACATCACGGGTCACGCACGGCCGGGCAAGGAAAAGTCGTGGTGGCAGTTCTAGGCTTCCAGACGCCACGCGCGCTGCAACAAAAAAGCCACGGCATGCCGTGGCTTTTTTGTTTTCTGGGCGTCAGCGCCGTCAATCGCGCTCGAACAGCGCGATCGATTCGACGTGCGACGTATGCGGAAACATGTTGACCACCCCCGCGCCCTTCAGCCGATAACCGGCTTCATGCACGAGCAGCCCTGCATCGCGCGCCAGCGTGGCCGGATTGCATGACACGTAGACGATGCGTTGCGGCAGCGGCCCTGTGCCGCTTTGCGCGATGTCCGCCAGCGCCTTCGAAACCGCCAGTGCGCCTTCGCGCGGCGGATCGATCAGGAACTTGTCGAACGCCCCAAGCGCACGCAGGTCGTCGGCGCTCACTTCGAACAGGTTGCGGCACGCAAACGACGTATGGCCGTCCACGCCGTTTTCCTTCGCGTTCGCCAGTGCGCGGGCCGTCAGCGTTTCGCTGCCTTCGATGCCGACCACTTCACGCGCCAGCCGTGCAAGCGGCAGCGTGAAATTGCCGATGCCGCAAAACAGATCGAGCACCCGGTCGCCCTGCTGCGGCGCCAGCAGCCGCAGTGCGCGGCCCACCAGCACGCGGTTGATCTGGTGGTTCACCTGCGTGAAATCGGTCGGCATGAACGGCATGCGAATACCGAACTCGGGCAGCGTGTAGTCGAGCTGCCGGTCGAGCGGATAGAACGGTACGACCGTGTCCGGGCCTTTCGGCTGCAACCAGAACTGCACGTTGTGCTCGTCGGCAAACGTGCGCAGCAAGGCTTCATCGGCGGCATTGATCGGCTCGAGCACGCGCAGCACCAGCGCCGTTACCGAAGCGCCCACCGCCAGTTCGATCTGCGGCATGCGCTCGCAAATCGACAGTGCCTCGACCAGCCGCCGCAGCGGCACCAGCATCGCCGACACGTGCGGCGGCAGCACTTCGCAACTCGTCATGTCGGCCACGAAGCTGCTCTTGCGCTCGTGAAAACCGACCAGCACGCCGCCCTTCTTCGCCACGTTGCGCACCGTCAGGCGCGCGCGATAGCGGTAGCCCCACGACGGCCCGTGAATCGGCCGGAACATCGTTTCCGCACGCAGTTTCGCCAGATGCGCAAGGTTGTCTTCGAGCACGCGCTGCTTGACCGCGATTTGCGCGCGCACCTCCAGATGTTGCATCGAGCAGCCGCCGCAGGTGCCGAAGAACGTGCACTTCGGCCTGGTACGAATCACGCTTTCCTGCAAGATATCGACAACTTGTGCCTGTTCGAAGCTCGGCTTCTTTCTATAACTTGAATAGGTGACACGCTCGCCGGGCAGCGCGCCCTCGACGAAGATCACCTTGCCCGGTGTGCCGTCTTCCGTCACGGTGCGGCCGACGCCACGTGCCTCCATGTCGAGCGATTCGATCGTGAGCACAGGCAGAACGGCGCCCGGTTCGACAGTGCCCGGCGAATGGGCATGCGGCGCGCCTGACGCGCGTTTTTTCGCCTTGCGCGGCGCTTTGACGGCGGTGGCGGGGGCGGTACGGGGGACGATTTCTGACACCAGCAACTTCCTGACAGACGGTGAAGTAAAGGCAAGATTGTAGACGAACGGCAAACCCGGACGGAGATTTGACGATGCGACTGATCAGCTGGAATGTCCAGTGGGGACGCGGTGCACGCGGTGACGTCAGCCTGCCGCGCATGGTCGGCGAGGCGCGCCGCCTCGCCGATTTCGACGTGCTGTGCCTGCAGGAGGTGACGCGCGGCTTTAACGTGCTGGCCGGCCATCCGGGCGACGACCAGTTCGCCGAACTCGCCGACGAATTGCCCGGCTTTACAGTGCTGGATGCGATCGGCGCGGATCTCGCGCCGCTGAAGCTCGACGGCCCGAGCGCGCCACGCCGCCAGTTCGGCAATGCGCTTGCGACGCGGCTGCCGGTCGAGCGTGTGATCCGCCATTCACTGCCGTGGCCGGCCGATGCGGACGCGCCGTCAATGCAGCGGGTCGCGCTCGAAGCGGTGCTGCGCGCGCCGGGCGGGCCAATCCGCGTGATCGTCACGCATCTGGAGTTCTATTCGCTGCCGCAGCGGCTCGCGCAGGTCGATGCGCTGCGCCGCATCCAGCAGGAAGCGGCCGCGCATGCGGCGCGCCCGGCGCCGGCCGAAAACGCGATCGGTCCGTTCACGGATACTGCACGGCCCGTCAGCGCGATCGTCTGCGGCGACTTCAACTGCGCGCACGACAGCGAAGCGTACCGGCGCATGCTCGAGCCGCTGGCCGGCAGCCCGCCGTTCGTCGATGCATGGACCGCGTTGCATGCGGGTGCAAACCCACCGCACACGGCTGGCGTCTACGATACCGAACAATGGGCGGACGGCCCGCTCACGTGCGACTTCGTGTTCGTTACCGAGGACTTGCGCAGCCGGATACGCCGTTGCGAGATCGATGGTGCGACGCGTGCGTCCGATCATCAGCCGATCGTGCTCGAGATCGATTGAGCGTGGCGGCAGCGGGATGTAATAACGGTGGGTGATACGCGGCGCGGCATGTGTCTGCCGCGCCGCATGCGGGCAACTGCAGTGGCAGCGTCGCGCAAGTCAGCGAACTCAGCTCGCCGCGTTCTCGAACGCGGCCAGATACTCGGCCCAGTGCGGCGCCGTCTCCTGCGCGAGCGACTGCTTCACCAGCGCGATTTCATCCGCGTATTCCTGCGCGGAGAAGCCACCGCGCATCAGCTGAAACCGGCAATACAGCAAATAGGTATTCACCACGTCGGTTTCGCAATAGTTGCGGATCGCTTCGATCTGCCCATCGCGAAACGCATGCCAAACCTGGCCGCCGTCCATACCCAGCTTGCCGGGAAAGCCGCACAGCTTCGCCAGCGCATCGAGCGGCGCATTGGCGCGCGCCTGATACATCGCCAGCACATCCATCAAATCGGTGTGCCGCGAATGATAGCGAGCGATGTAGTTGTTCCACTTGAAGTCGCGGTCTTCTTCGCCGAGGTCCCAGTAGCGGCTCGCCGCAATACCGTGCACCAGCGCGCGGTAATGCAGCACCGGCAGGTCGAAGCCGCCGCCGTTCCACGACACCAGCTGCGGCGTGTACTTTTCGATCACGCGGTAGAACGATTGCACCAGCGCCGCTTCGCCATCGGTCGTGGTGCCGAGCGAGCGCACGCGAAACCCGTTGTTGTCACGAAACACACATGAAATCGCCGCGACGCGCTGCAGATGGTGCGGCAGAAAATCGCTGCCGGTCTTTTCGCGGCGCGCGGCGAATGCGTGCTCGGCCACTTCTTCGTCAGAGAGCGTGGCAGGCAGGTCTTCAAGCCGGCGAATACCGGCGACATCGGGAATCGTCTCGATGTCGAATACGAGAATCGGAGTCATCGAGGCTTCAGAGCACGGCGTCCTTGCGTACGCCGTTCGATGCGAAGAAGCGCTTTAACCGCACCAGCGCTTCCTGCTGGATCTGGCGCACGCGCTCGCGCGTGAGCCCCATTTCGTCGGCCAGTTCTTCGAGCGTCGCGGGCTCGATGTGATTGAGGCCGAAGCGCCGTTCGATAACATGGCGATGCTTGTCCGACAGCCGCGCCAGCCACGCGCGCGTCAGCGTTTCGAGCTCGCGGTGCTGCACTTCGGCGTCCGGCGACTGGCTCTGGTCGTCCGACAGCAAATCGAGCAGGCTGCTCGCCGGATCGAGGTCGAGCGGCGCATCGAGCGACGCGGTGTGCTCGTTCAGCGCGAGGATATCGGTCACTTCGTCGCTGGTCTTGCCGGTCAGGTAGGCAATATCGTCGATGCTCGCGTCGCGGCGGTCGCCCGCGTCGCCGGAATTCATCGAATTCTTTTCCAGATGGCGCTTGGCGCGCAGCACCTGGTTCAGCTCGCGGATCACGTGCACCGGCAGCCGCACGGTGCGCGCCTGGTTCATGATCGCGCGCTCGATGCTCTGACGGATCCACCACGTGGCGTAAGTCGAAAAACGGAAGCCGCGCGTCGGATCGAATTTTTCGATCGCGTGCATCAGGCCGAGGTTGCCCTCTTCGATCAGATCGAGCAGCGGCACGCCGCGGTTCAGATAGCCCTTCGCGATGCTGACCACCAGCCGCAGATTGCGCTCGATCATCACCTGGCGGGCTTCGAACTCGCCCGCTTTCGCCAACCGCGAATAGCGCTGCTCTTCCTCGACCGTCAACAGCGGCTTCACACTGATCCGGTTCAGGTAATGCTGGATCGTGTCCGCGGTCAGCTCGGCCTGCAGCAGCGCGCGGAAGTCGTCGGCATCGGAAGGGGCGTCGCTGGCGCTGCTGCGCGAATCGCCGCTCTCTTCGCCGGACTGGCGCTCGTCCAGCTCGGCGCCATTGTCGAGATCGTCGGCGCTGTCGTCGTCGGCATCGGAAGCGCCAGCCTCCTCCACCGAGACATGCGTGGCACGGCTGATGGTGTCAGTCTCGGCTTGCGGTGGACGGCGCTTCGATTTCGGCATGGTCGTAATCGCTTATTGCGGCGGCAAATACTTCAGTGGGTCGACAGGTTTGCCCTGCCGGCGAACTTCGAAATGCAACATCACACGGTCCGAATCGCTGTTTCCCATTTCGGCGATCTTCTGCCCTTTGGTAACCGCGTCCCCCTCTTTTACCATCAAAGCACGGTTGTGTGCATAGGCGGTAAGGTACGTAGCGTCATGCTTGATGATAATGAGATTGCCGTAACCGCGCAGCCCATTTCCCGCATAAACCACCCGACCGTCCGCAGCGGCCTTCACCGGATCGCCCGCCGCCCCGCCGATATTCAAACCTTTGTTTTTCGAATCGTCAAACGTGTTCAGCAGCGGACCGCGCACCGGCCATGCGAAGCTCACGGCGCTCGGAGCGGCTGCCGCGTCGCTCGCACCCGGCTGCGGCGGCACGGTGGTGGCCGTCGCGCCCGGTGTCGAAGCCGGCGGCGCACCGTTCGCGCCATACAGCGGCGGCGCGCCCGTGCTGCCCGGTGCAGCAGCCGGTGCACCATTCAACGGCGCGCTCTGCACCCCGCCACCGACGATCGGCGCAGCCGCGACGTTGGCACCCGGCGGCGCGACGCGCAGCAACTGATCGACCTCGATCTGGTTCGGGTTGGTCAGGTTGTTCCACGACGCGATGTCGCGATAATTCTGGCCGTTCTCGAGCGCGATCCGATACAGCGTATCGCCCGGCTTGACCCGGTAATAACCCGGAGGCGGCGGGCCGAGCGGCACCGGCGCCGGCGCGCTCTGCTGCGCGGTCTGGGTGCTCAACGCGCCTGAGCGATCGACGACAGGCGCGTTATCGAGCCTTGTAGCACACGCCGCCAGCAATGACAGCGCAAGCACGCACACACTACGCTGCGCCACGGTGAGGCGGATGTTCTGACTGGTTCTTTGCATCGTGCGCAACTTACTGATAGTCATCGGATTCAAATCACTCCGGATTTTAAGGGTACAAAGAAAACACGATCAAGACGCGACTCCCGCCATTGTGCGGGCCCCGTGCGCTCGACCAGCGTGAGCACCTGCGTCTGACCGTCGTGCGTGCCGACCGGCGCGATCAGACGTGCGCCGATTGCGAGTTGTTCGAGCAGCGCCTGCGGCACGTCGAGACCGGCGGCCGCGATCACGATCGCGTCGAACGGCGCTGCCTTGGGCAAACCGAGCCGGCCGTCGCCGTAATGCAGGCGCAGATTCGGAATGCGCAATGGCCGCAAGTTGGTTTTCGCGCGCTCGTATAACGGTTTGATGCGTTCGATCGAATACACGTCGCGCGCCACCTGACTCAGCACGGCCGCCTGATAGCCACAACCGGTACCGATTTCCAGCACGTTGCCTAGCGTGCGCCCCGCCGCCGCGAGTTCGATCATGCGGGCCACCACCGACGGCTTCGAGATTGTCTGGTGATGACCGATCGGCAGCGCCGCGTCTTCGTAAGCCTGGGTCGCGAGCCCCGGGTCGACGAACATGTGGCGCGGCACGGTGGCCATTGCGTTCAGCACGCGCGGGTCGCTGATGCCGTTGGCCCGCAGGCGTTCGACCATCCGCTCGCGCACCCGTTCCGACGTCAGCGCATGGGCGCGGGTCAACGGCACACTGGGCGCGCCGCTGCGCTCGAGCGGCGCGGCGGGCAGGCGCAGCGCCGGCTGGCGCGCGCTGTCGCTGCGCATGCCGGCGGAGGCGGCTGGCGCACCGGGCTGGCGCACGGCCGATGCGCGTGCGTCGGGCGAGATGGGTGGCTTCGCGCTGCGCGCGGTGGTGCCTGCCGCAGCTTTCGGCTGCACGGTACGCGAGCCGGCCAGCGACGGTGCTTGTGGCTTTGCAACGCGTGCGCCGGTCAGCGATGAAGCTTTCGGCTTCGCGCCGTGCGCACCGGTTGACGCCGGGCCTTGCGGTTTTGCATCGCGCGCGCCAGTCGATGCCAATCCTTGTGGCTTTGCGCTGCGCGCATCGATTGTTGCTGATCCTTGCAGCTTCGCCGCGCGCGCCGCGGTGGGCGCAGCCGGGCCTTGGGGCTTTGCGCCACGTGCATCGGTCAATGTCGAGCCTTGTGGTTTCGCGCCACGCGCATCGGTCAACGCCGTGCCTTGTGGTTTCGCGCCGCGCGCGTCGGTCAACGCCGTGCCTTGTGGTTTCGCGCCACGCGCATCGGTCGACACCAATCCTTGCGGCTTCGCGCCACGCTCATGCAAGGCCGGCAGCTGCGATTTCGCCGCGCGCGCATCGCTCAATGCCGCCTGCGGCGTCACGCTGCGCGCGTCGCCGGGCCGCCCGACGCTACCGCGCGGTTCGCGCACCAGGTCTTCGAGACCGAGCGGAAAGCGCCTGGCGCGCTCGCCAGTCATGAAGCGCCGCTCCCGGCACGCGCCCAGTCGCGCGTCGCGGGCAACATCTCGGTGTGGGTCAGATCGAGCTGCAGCGGCGTGATCGACACGAAGCCGTGCGCGACCGCATGGAAATCGGTGCCTTCGCTCGCGTCGCGCGCGCTGCCGGACGGCCCGATCCAGTAGATCGGCTCGCCGCGCGGGTTGGTCTGGCGGATCACCGGCTGCGACGGATGGCGCTTGCCGAGGCGCGTGATGCGCCATGCGCCGAGCTCGTCGTAAGGCAGGTTCGGAATGTTGACGTTCAGCAACGGATGCCCCGGCAGCGGATTGTCCAGATAGTGCCGGACGATTTCGGCCGCGACGCGCGCCGCCGATTCGAGGTGCACCCAGTCTTTGTCGACCAGCGAGAACGCGATCGACGGCACGTTGAACATCACACCTTCGGTGGCCGCCGCGACGGTGCCCGAATACAGCGTGTCTTCGCCCATGTTCTGGCCGTTGTTGATGCCGGAGACCACCAGATCGGGCGTGTGGTCGAGCATGCCGGTCAGCGCGATATGCACCGAGTCGGTCGGCGTGCCGTTCACATAGTAAAAGCCGTTTGCGGAACGTAGCACCGACAGCGGCCGCGACAGCGTCAACGAATTAGACGCGCCGCTGCAGTTCTGCTCGGGCGCCATCACCGTGACGTCGGCGAGCGGCTTCAGCGCTTCGTAAAGCGCGGCGAGGCCCGGCGCCAGGTAACCATCGTCGTTGCTGAGTAGGATTCGCATCCGGCGATTGTAACCGAGGAAAGAAGGCACGCGAACGACACTGGAGGGCGCTCACGCGCGCTGCAGCGGCGTTGCGACAGGCACTTGCGGCCCATGCGCGGTCGTGCCAGCGACCCTGCTTGCGACGCGCGCTGTGCACCGCGCGCGGGAGACCGCGAAAGCATTGCAGCCGCATGCAGGCACCTTCGAAAAGACGCGACAGCAGAACCGGCGAAACATGCGCCGCGAGTAAAGCGCACGGTCGTTCGAGCGTGCTTTGCACGCATGACACGGCGGCTAAAGTTTTCCGGTCTCGCTGCTGGCAGGCTGCCGCTTCATCAGACGTCGTTCGGCCACGCCCACCAGCGCATCGAGAATCAGCGCAAACGCGCTCAGCAACAGAATGCCGGCAAACACGCGCTGGCTCGATTCAGACCACTTGTTGCGCGTGCAACCTTGCGATGTGGTCGGCATCATAGCCTAGCGCCTGCAGCACTTCATCGGTGTGTTCCCCGAGTTCCGGCCCGAGCCAGCGCGTCTCGCCAGGCGTCAGCGACAGCTTCGGCGTGACCGCCGGCAACGCAATGTCGCGGCCGTCCTGCCATTTGAAGTTCTGGATCATCTGCCGCGCAAGGTATTGCGGATCGCTGAACATGTCCGCGACGCTGTAGATGCGGCCCGCCGGCACATCGGCCGGGTTCAGCACCGCGAGCGCTTCGTCGATGGTGCGCGGTGCCAGCCATTGCGCGATCGCGCCGTCGATTTCTTCGGTGCGCGGCACGCGGCCGTCGTTGTGCGCGAGCGCCGGGTCGTTGGCCAGATCGTCGCGGCCGATCGCGCTCATCAGCCGCTTGAAGATCGGGTCGCTATTGCCGCCGATCACGATGCTGCCGTCGCGGCACGGATAGGTGTTCGACGGCACGATGCCCGGCAGCGACGCGCCGGTGCGCTCGCGCACCATGCCGTACACGCCGTATTCGGGCACCACGCTTTCCATCATGTTGAACACGGCCTCGTACAGCGCGACGTCGACCACCTGGCCTTTGCCGCCATTCGCCTGACGGTGATGCAGCGCCATCAGCGCGCCGATCACGCCGTGCAGCGCGGCAATCGAATCGCCGATCGAAATGCCGATGCGCGGCGGCGGCAAATCCGGATAACCGGTGATGTGCCGCAAGCCGCCCATCGATTCGGCGATCGCGCCGAAACCCGGCCGATCGCGGTATGGACCGGTCTGACCATAGCCGGACAGGCGCACCATCACGAGGCCGGGGTTGTGCGCGCTGAGGACGTCATAGCCGAGGCCGAGTTTCTCGAGCAGCCCGGGCCGGAAATTTTCGACCACGATGTCGGCTTCCTGCGCGAGCCGACACACGATTTCCTTGCCTTCGTCGGCCTTCAGGTTGATCGTCACCGACTTCTTGTTGCGGGCCTGTACTGCCCACCACAACGACGTGCCGCCCGCCTCGGGATAGAGCTTGCGCCATTTGCGCAGCGGGTCGCCGCCCTTCGGGTCTTCGATCTTGATCACGTCGGCGCCGAACTCGCCGAGAAAGCGCGCGGCGAATGGGCCCGCGATCAGCGTGCCCAGTTCGAGCACCTTGACGCCGGCAAGCGGGCCGCTCGCCGGTGGGGTCTGCGTGGAGTTCGTTGCGCTCATGTGTCTCCTTCGTTGCCTTTGCGTGTGCCTCTGTGCGTCCTTTGCGCGTGCCTCTGCATGTGCCGCATGGGATCACGCGATGCGCTGCGTGCGGCGGGCGCGCACCGGCTACATCGTGCGCCGGTCCAGCATCGCCCGCGCGATCGTGCCCGCGTCGACGTATTCGAGTTCGCCGCCCACCGGCACGCCGCGCGCGAGACGCGTCACCGCGAGGCCGCGCGCTTTCAGCGTCTGCCCGAGGTAATGCGCGGTCGCTTCGCCTTCGTTGGTGAAATTGGTGGCCAGCACCACCTCTTTGACGACACCATCCGACGCACGCCGCACCAGACGCTCGAAATGGATCTCCTTCGGGCCGATACCGTCGAGCGGGCTCAGACGCCCCATCAGCACGAAGTACAACCCGCGGTAGGTCATCGTCTGCTCGAGCATGATCTGGTCGGCCGGCGTTTCGACCACGCACAGCAGCGTCGCGTCGCGTTCCTCGTCGCTGCAGACTTCGCAGATCTGCGCTTCGGTGAACGTGTTGCATTTCTCGCAGTGCTGCAGATGCTCGGTTGCATAGAGCAGCGAGCGCCCGAGCTTCGCAGCGCCTTCGCGGTCATGCTGCATCAGGTGGTAGGCCATACGCTGCGCGGACTTCGGCCCGACGCCGGGCAGCACGCGCAGTGCTTCGACGAGTGCCGACAAGGCGGAAGGTTGTTTGATGCGAGTCATGGGCGCGGATGCCGGCTTTCTGTCTGGGATAACGGAGCGAATTGCAGCAACGGCTGAGCTTGGCGGGAGGTTCTGCCGCGCATTGTGCTGCGTGTTTTGTCATGCCGACACGCGAGCGCCAGCTGCAGCGGGCCGCAAGCAGCGCGCGGGGCGCACACAGGGTGCGCCGACGTCGTGTGATGCAAAACGCGCCGCGTACCGGCGAAAAGACCAGCGACGCGGCGCGCTGCGGCACGGCTGCGAGCCCTGGTTGTGTTGCGGCGCGCGCAGGCTTGCGTCGGCGCGCGCCGCACACGACTTCAGAACGGCAGCTTGAAACCCGGCGGCAACGGCAAACCCGCCGTCATGCCACCCATCTTTTCCTGCGACGTGGCTTCGGCCTTGCGCACCGCATCGTTGAACGCGGCGGCGACGAGGTCTTCCAGCATGTCCTTGTCGTCGGCCAGCAGGCTCGGGTCGATCGACACGCGGCGCACGTCGTTCTTGCAGGTCATCGTCACTTTCACGAGGCCGGCGCCGGATTGGCCCTCGACCTCGATCTTCGCGAGCTCCTCCTGCATCTTCTTCATGTTTTCCTGCATCTGCTGGGCCTGCTTCATCAGCCCGGCGAGTTGGCCTTTCATCATGGACGTGCTCCTTCTTGATCGTATGAAATGTGCAACCACGCTACAGCCAGCGGCAATGCGCTGCGCGTGGCGAAAATCAGTGGGCGGCGCCCGCTGCGCCGGCCGTGCCTGGCGCGGATGCCGCAAGCGGCCGCACCGAGCCCGGCACGATGCTCGCGCCGAACTCGCGAATCAGCGACTGCACGAACGGGTCCGTGCCGATCTCGCGCTCCGCTTCCTTCTGACGCTGCGCACGCTCGGCTGCATCGAATGCCGCCGCGGTGCGGCGCGCCGGGCCGACTTCGACCACCACCTCGACCGGCTTGCCGAGACGCTCGTCAAGCGCGGCTTTCAGCTTGGCGACCTGCGCGGCGTCAGCGTATTGCGGGACCGGTACGTTCAGCCTGAGCGTGGCGCCGTCGAGCGCCATCAGTTCGCTGTTGAATGCCAGTTGGTACGAGATGCCTTTTAACGGCAGCCCGGCGGCAAGCGCCGGCCAGTCGCCTTCGAAGCCGAGTGCGTCGAGCGGGACCGCGGGCGGCAACGGGCGGGTATCGAGCGGCATTGCTGCGGCAGCGCTGGCTGGCGACGCAGCACGCGCATCGATACGCACATCGTCGGGACCCTGGTCGAATACCGGCATGTAGCCGTCGTCGGGCGGCGCGAAAAACGCGTCGTCCGACGAGGCGGGAATGTAGTCGTCGAGCGCGCCGGGGGCGTCGAGTGGGATTTCTTCCCATGGCGGCACGGTTGCGCCGCCATTTTGTCGTGCGCCGGCGGCGTTGCGGGCCGGCGCGGCTTGTGCCTGCTGCGCGGCGCGGCGCGCGGGATCCGGCGTCGGGACCACCACGCGCGGTGCGGCAGGCTTCGGCCGTGCTTCCGCTGCCTTCGGCGCGGGCGCGGCGGCTGCGGCTGGGGCGCGGTTGCCCGACAGCCTCATGCCGGCGCTGCGCAACACGTCGAGCGCGGCGCTTGCGCCGCCGGCGCGGCGCGGCGCGGTGTCGGCTTGCGCTTCGGCGGGAAAGGGTTGCTGTTGCGTGCCTTCGTCGATGTTCGATGCAGCCGGCTGCGTGCGCAACGGCGCTTGCGTCGGCTCAGGCGCGGTTTGCGCGACGACGACGGCCGCCGGCTTTGCGTTGCTGGAGTCTGCAGGCATCGCGGCCGCTGCGGGCTCGGCCTGACGCGACGCATGTTGTTCGGCCTCGATGCTCTGGTCGTTGGCAGGCTCGGCTGCAGCCGGCGTTGCGACCACTTCCGCAGCAGCCAACGACTGCACGGGTGCAGACGGCTCGAGGCTCGCGACCGGCGTCACCGCGTCGCGCCCTTCATCCGCTGTATCAAACTTCGTGACGGCCACTGGCTCGTCGATGCCTGCCCGCTGCACAGCGCCGGTTCCATCGTCAACCGTGTCCAGCTTCGCAACGGACATCGGCTCGCCAACGCTTGCCGATCGCGTCGCTTCGGCGCCTTCATCAACCGTGCGCAACTTCGCTTCTACCGCTGGCTCTTCGACGCTTGCGTGCCGCGTCGTGTCGACACCTTCGTCAGCCGTGTCCAGCTTCGCGGTCGCCGCTGGCTCGTCGACGCTTGCCGACTGCCTGGCGTCGGTTCCTTCGTCAACCGCATCCGGCTTTGCGACTACCGCTGGCTCGTCGACCTTGGCCTTGGCCGGCTGCATTGCTGCAACAGGCTCGACATCCTGCGTCGATTTCGTGATGGCCGAAGCCGCATCGCCCGCCGCTTTCGCGTCAGAGGGTTGAGGCTCGTTCCCAGCGGAAACCGACGTCGGAATTGCAGCCACCGATCCCGTGTTCGCCGTGACATCGCCGGCCGCCAGCACCTGCGCCGCAGGTTCGCGCGGCGTACTCGCCGCACCTTGCGCGGGCATCGCACTGTTCGTCGGTGCAGCAGCCGACACCGCAGCCTGCTGCGCCGTCACTGCCGGCGCCCCGGCGCGCTTGCC
This sequence comes from Paraburkholderia jirisanensis, assembly GCF_054782355.1. NCBI lineage: Bacteria > Pseudomonadati > Pseudomonadota > Betaproteobacteria > Burkholderiales > Burkholderiaceae > Paraburkholderia > Paraburkholderia jirisanensis. The sequence goes on from NZ_BAAGSQ010000012.1 coordinate 47,267, forward strand.
GCCGACCGCGCCACCCTGCCCGGCCGTCCGCGACACCGGTCCCGCACCGCCTGCGCCGACACCGCCCACTGCCGGCTCGAACGCAAGCATGCGCAACAACGTCATCGTGAAGCCCGCGTATTCGTCGGGAGCCAGGCCAAGCTCGCTTCGGCCGATCGTCGCGATCTGATAGAACAGTTGCACCTGCTCCGGATTCAACTGATCGGCAAAGCGGCGCAAATCAGCCGCCTCAGGCCATTCATCCAGTACCGACGACGGCGCGACCTGCGCCCAGCCGACCCGATGCAGCAAACTGGCAAGATCCTGCAGCGCGGTCGAAAACGACAGGCTGCGCAGCGCCATTTCATCGGCCACCGCCAGCACCGCGGCGCCGTCGCCGGACACCAGCGCATCGAGCAGCCGGATCAGATAGCTTTGATCCAGCGCGCCCAGCATGCCGCGCACCGCTTCTTCCGTCACCTGGTTGGCCGAATAGGCGATCGCCTGATCGGTCAGCGACAGCGCATCGCGCATCGAACCGTCCGCGGCGCGCGCGAGCAACCGCAGCGCCTGCGCTTCGAACGCAACCTGCTCTTCGCCGAGAATGCGCTCGAGATGCGACACGATATGCCCGGCCGGCATCTGCTTCAGATTGAACTGCAGGCAACGCGACAGCACCGTGACCGGAATCTTCTGCGGATCGGTGGTGGCGAGAATGAACTTCACATGCGCGGGCGGCTCTTCGAGCGTCTTCAACATCGCGTTGAACGCGTGGTTGGTCAGCATGTGCACTTCGTCGATCATATAGACCTTGAAGCGCGCATCGACCGGCGCATACACCGCGCGCTCGAGCAGCGCGGCCATCTCGTCGACGCCGCGATTGCTTGCCGCATCCATTTCCACATAGTCGACGAAACGCCCCTCGTCGATCTCGCGGCACGCCCGGCATACGCCGCACGGCGTGGCCGTGACGCCGGTCTCACAATTGAGCGCTTTCGCGAAAATGCGCGACAGCGTCGTCTTGCCGACGCCGCGCGTGCCAGTAAACAGATAGGCATGGTGCAGACGCCCGCCGTCGAGCGCATGCGTGAGCGCGCGCACTACGTGCTCCTGTCCGACGAGCGAAGCGAAATCCTTCGGCCGCCACTTGCGTGCGAGAACTTGATAGGTCATCGGGAAATTGTATCAGCAACGCTTATGCGCACAGCCGGTTCGGCATGGCAGCGCAAGAACGCGCGGCGAACCGTCGGTGCTCTATTGTATTTTGCTACTGGGGCTATAGAAAAAGACCGGATGAACACGCATGCCGGGATCTGATGATGAACGGATCGGGGGAAAACACAGAAGCACAGAAGAAAGCGAAAGGTGACGAGCCTGACCCTCGGCACTGGTGGAAAACGGCTGTGGCTGCTTCGTTCCCGACCTGACCAGGTTGACCGCACCTCCATGCGAGGAGGCCCGTCACGAAGCATTCTATCATCGGCGGCCTTGCATGGCGACAGGTAAAACGCGCCAGATGGATCGCGAGCCTGCGCGACGGGCGTTTCAGAGTGGGCTCGGCCGATGCAACCGCAGCGTAACCAGAACGTCAGCGCACGCCCTTGTGTTCGTCGGCAGCACCACCAGATAGCTGCGGTAAAGGCCGCAAACGAGCCCGCCAGCATGGCCCGCCGCACCGTCCGAATGGGTACTATCACCACCGGCAGCGCATAGCGAATTAGGCTAAACTGGCGTGCAAGTGACCCGTAAAGTCAAGTCCCGGGCGCCTTTCGCAGGTTCTTGCAGCTTGTGTGCAAGACCCTCGAAAGTCATTCGGTTCGACCTTTCTTTGCGGCAAAGCGAACGGTAAATTTTTTCAGTTTCATGTATCGTGGCGAGCATTCAGGCCGGCCCCGAACCGAGTGAGGTATTCATAATGAGCGAACAAATCAAGCACATCAGCGACGCGTCGTTCGAACAGGACGTCGTGAAATCCGATAAACCCGTCCTGCTCGACTTCTGGGCAGAATGGTGCGGCCCGTGCAAGATGATTGCACCGATCCTCGACGAAGTTGCGAAGGATTACGCAGACCGTCTGCAAATCGCCAAGATCAATGTCGACGAGCATCAGTCGACGCCGGTCAAGTTCGGCGTGCGCGGCATCCCCACGCTGATCCTGTTCAAGAACGGCGCGGTCGCGGCACAAAAGGTTGGCGCATTGTCGAAGTCGCAGCTCACCGCGTTCCTCGACGGCAACCTTTAATCGCCTCAAGCTCGCTTCAATACGCATATCCGGCACGCGCGCAACGCGTAACGCACAGCGCGCCGGATTCGCCTGTCGAACCGATTTATCGAATCTGATTTATCCGGACTGGTTATTCAGTCCGACCGGTTTGCGCAGTTAGCCCGCCGTTCGCCCGCAGTTCGCCATTCGTGTCGCTGGTCCCTGCAGTAGGTCCCCACAGTCCGCTCCCGCAGAGCGATGATCTGAAAGGCGCGGCCGCGCGCTGATGATGAGCATTGCCTGTTGTCGTCTGACAACACGCGCGCCGCGAACCTGCCGATCTGCAAAGCAAGCGGGAATTGGCGTGTGCTATGCTAGAATCCAGAAAACGTCGAAAAGACGAGTAAGTCCTTGAGCGGTTCCGCTCAACTCTCCTCCCAGATTTCATTTCCAGTCGCACCTTCTCCCGCGGGTTCTCCGTATGCATTTATCCGAGCTTAAGACTCAGCACGTGTCACAGTTGATCGAAATGGCCAATGGCCTCGAGATCGAAAGTGCAAACCGCCTGCGCAAGCAGGAATTGATGTTTGCCATTTTGAAAAAGCGCGCGAAGACGGGCGAAACGATCTTCGGTGACGGCACGCTCGAAGTGCTGCCGGACGGCTTCGGTTTCCTGCGCTCGCCCGAAACCTCGTATCTCGCAAGCACGGACGATATCTATATCAGCCCGTCGCAAATCCGCCGCTTCAATCTGCATACCGGCGACACCATCGAAGGCGAAGTGCGCACGCCGAAAGACGGCGAACGCTATTTCGCGCTGGTGAAGGTCGACAAGGTCAACGGCCAGCCGCCTGAAGCGTCGAAGCACAAGATCATGTTCGAGAATCTGACGCCGCTGCACCCGAACAAGGTGCTGCTGCTCGAACGTGAAATGCGTGGCGAAGAAAACGTCACGGGCCGCATCATCGACATGATCGCGCCGATCGGCAAAGGCCAGCGCGGCTTGCTGGTGGCCTCGCCGAAGTCCGGCAAGACCGTGATGCTTCAGCACATCGCCCACGCGATCAAGCAGAACCATCCGGACGTCGTGCTGTTCGTGCTGTTGATCGACGAGCGTCCTGAAGAAGTGACCGAAATGCAGCGCTCGGTGGCCGGCGAAGTGATCGCGTCGACCTTCGACGAACCGGCTGCGCGTCACGTGCAGGTCGCCGAAATGGTGATCGAAAAGGCGAAGCGCCTCGTCGAAATGAAGAACGACGTGGTGATTCTGCTCGACTCGATCACGCGTCTGGCGCGCGCGTACAACACCGTCGTGCCGGCCTCGGGCAAGGTGCTCACAGGTGGTGTAGATGCGAATGCACTGCAGCGTCCGAAGCGTTTCTTCGGCGCCGCGCGCAATATCGAGGAAGGCGGTTCGCTGACCATCATCGGCACCGCGCTGATCGAAACCGGCAGCCGCATGGACGACGTGATCTACGAAGAGTTCAAGGGCACCGGCAATATGGAAGTGCACCTCGAGCGTCGTCTTGCGGAAAAGCGCGTCTATCCGTCGCTGAACCTGAACAAGTCCGGCACGCGTCGCGAAGAACTGCTGATCAAGCCCGAGATCCTTCAAAAGATCTGGGTGCTGCGCAAGTTCATTCACGACATGGACGAAGTCGAAGCGATGGAATTCCTGCTCGACAAGATCCGCCAAACGAAGAGCAACTCCGAGTTCTTCGACATGATGCGCCGCGGCGGCAGCAGTTGAGGCCCGGTTGAGATCCGGCTGCGCACGCGCGGCCGGCCTGCTGCTGTGAAACGGCTGTAACCCACGCCCGCGCTTGCGGGCGTTGTTTCGTTCGGCGCTGCTTCGCTTACCGTTGTCATTCAGCGCCATTTCGACCTGAGCCGCACAGCCACTCCGAGTTCAGCGATGCTATCCAAGCTCACCCACTGGTTCGGCACGCGCCGCCGCGAACGCGTGTTGCGCAGCCACGCGATCTCCGACGCGCTGTGGCAAACCACCCTCGCCGGCCTGCCGTTTCTGACGCATCTCGACGCGCCCGATCTCGTCCGGCTGCGCGAGCTGACCAGCCTGTTCATCGCACAGAAAGAATTCTCGACCGCGCACGAGCTCGAGCTGACCGACGCGATGACGGTCGGCATCGCGGTGCAGGCGTGCCTGCCGGTGCTCAATCTGGGCCTCGACCTGTACAAGGGCTGGGTCGGCATCATCGTCTATCCCGGCGAATTCGTGATCCGCAAGACGGTCGAGGACGAAGACGGCGTAGTCCACGAAGTCGAGCACGACGCGAGCGGCGAGGCATGGGAAGGCGGCCCGGTCGTGTTGTCGTGGGAAGACGCGCAGATGACCGACGGTACGGATGCCTACAACGTCGTGATCCACGAGTTCGCGCACAAGATCGACATGATCACGGGCGCCGCCGATGGCCACCCGCCGTTATTCAGGCGGCTGCATGCGCCGCTCGACAGCGCCGCGTGGGCGGACGTGTTCGATCACGCCTACGATCATTTCTGCGCGCGCGTCGATGCGGTGCCCGAGCGGCGCTGGGCGCGCTTCGAGCGCGAATCGCTGATCGACCCGTACGCGGCAGACCATCCGTCCGAATTTTTCGCGGTCTGCAGCGAGGCCTTGTTCGCGAAACCGCATGCCTTTGAAAACGAGTATCCGGAGTTGTACCGGCTGCTGGCCCGCTACTACCGGCAGGACCCGGCCCGCGCCGGCGCGCTGGAAGGTGGCTGAGCCTGAGTTTCAACGCGGGAATAAGCCCGGGTTTAAGCCCGTCCACGAACGCCGCCGCCCCCGCTGCGCCCCCACCCGGCCCCAAACCTCGGAAAAGCTCGCCAAATTATCGTCAACCGTCTGATTTTCTGGCATAATCGCCGTTTTTCGACCTTAGGCAAGTGGCTCGCGCATTGCGGGTTGGCTACCGCCCGAACAGAGGAAAGACCATGAAAGAAGGCATTCACCCGAATTACCGCGAAGTCCTGTTCATCGACATGTCGAACGACTTCAAGTTTGTCACCCGCTCGACCATCAACACGCGCGAAACCGCCGAATTCAACGGCAAGACCTACCCGCTCGCGAAGATTGAAGTGTCGTCGGAATCGCACCCGTTCTACACGGGTCAGCAAAAGATCATGGACACGGCCGGCCGTGTCGAGAAGTTCAACAAGAAGTTCGGCTCCCGCGCCAACGGCAAGGCAGTCAAGTAAGCATTGCGCCGGTATCCGGCACGCGTTGGGCTGATCGATGTCTCGATATTTCGATGTGGCCGCAACGACACAAAAAGGGCAGCGTAGGCTGCCCTTTTTTATCGTCTGGGCTTTACGGCTCGCTGCAGCCGACGCGCCGCGAACCCGCTCATGACGTGCGCCAGCCCACCCGTCTACAATGCCGGATGTTCGAAACCGGCCGGGTTTCCGGGCTGCTTGCGGTCTCGTCACCGCGTCACGAGAAAACGCATCATCGCTATCAATAACACTGCATGAGACCCGTCGTCCGTCTTACCGCCTCCGCAACCAGCGCACTGCCACGCTGGCTGCTGCTGACCATCTGCGTGATCTACGCGTCATTCGGCCTGTTCGGCCGCGACCCGTGGAAAAACGAGGATGCGGCCGGTTTCGGCGTGATGTGGACGATGGCCAACGGCAACCTGCGCGACTGGTTGCTGCCCAACCTGGTCGGCAAGTACATCACGTCGGACGGCCCAGGCGGCTACTGGCCCGGCGCGCTGGCGATCCGCGCACTCGCGCCGTGGGTCGATGCCAGCAACGCCTCGCGGGTATTTACCGGCCTGATGTTCTGCACGGCGTGCGCGTTCGTCTGGTATGCGGCGTATCTGCTTGGCCGGCGCACCGAAGTGCAGCCGTTCAAATTCGCGTTCGGCGGCGAGCCGGAACCGCGCGACTACGGCCGCACGCTCGCCGATGGCGCGCTGCTGATCCTGCTCGCCTGCTTTGGCCTCGCCGAGCGCGGTCACGAAACCACACCGGCGCTCGCCCAGTTCGTCTGCATCGCGATGCTGGTGTACGGCCTCGTGCGCACGCTCGACAAGCCGATCCAGGGCGCGCTGATCTGGGGCGCCGGGCTCGGGCTGGTCGCTCTGACCAGCAGCCCGGTGCTGGTCGGCGCGCTGCTGGTCGGCACGCTGACCATGATGCTGATCGTGCGCGAAGCGCGTTCGCGCTGGCTGCTGCCGGTCGGCCTGCCGATCGCGCTGGCGCTGGCGCTCGCGTGGCCGCTCGCGACGCTCGCCGCGTTCCCGGCCGATGGCGTCTGGTTCCTGAACCAGTGGATGCGCGGCAGTCTGAACTCGTTCACCGGCCCGTTCGGACCGGTGCTGATGTACGCGCTGAAGAACCTGCCTCTCTTCACCTGGCCCGCGTGGCCGCTCGCGATCTGGGCATGGATCAGCTGGTCGGGGCTGCGCCGCGCGCCGCACATCGCGATACCGCTGTCGGTCATCGTGCCGCTGTTCATGCTGGTCATCCTGCAAAGCTCGGAGACCAATCGTCTCTACATGCTGCCGCTGCCCGCGCTCGCGGTGCTCGCGGCCTTCGCGCTGCCCACCCTGAAGCGCGGCGCGATCAACGCATTCGACTGGTTCGCGGTGTTGAGCTTCACGGTGCTCAGCTCGTTCGTGTGGCTGGTGTGGTTCGCGTCGATGACGGGCTTTCCGTTCTTTCTCGCGCGCAATCTGTCGCGGCTCGTGCCGGGCTACACGCCGCAATTCAAGATCCTGTCGCTGATCTGCGCGATCGCGGTGACGGTGTGCTGGATCGTGCTGGTGCGATGGCGCGTCGCACGGCATCCGAAGGTACTGTGGCGCAGTGTCGTGCTGTCGAGCGCCGGCACCACGCTGATGTGGGTGCTGCTGATGACACTATGGCTGCCGTTCGTCAACTACAGCCGTACCTACAAGGACGTTGCGCAGCACATCGCCACGCATCTGCCGGAAGACTATTCGTGCATTTCGCCGGTGCGCCTCGGCAATGCGCAGATCGCGACCTTCGCGTATTTCGGCGGCATGCACTTCTCGTTCAACGACGACGACTGCGACGTGATCCTGCGTCAGGACACGCAGGACTTCGGCGAACCGAGCTCGATGTCGAATTTCGTCTGGAAGCTGGTGTGGGAAGGCCGGCGCGCGGCCGACCGCGACGAACGCTTCCGTCTGTACGTGCGCATCGACCGGCCGACGCCGCCCGTCAAACGGCGCAATCCGCGGCCTAAACTGCCGCAGTAAGCTGCCGCAGTAAGCGAACCCGCGGCACGTGCCGCGGCCGCGGGGCACCGAACCGCCCCGCCCCGCGCACCGACACCTGGATGCGCACCGCAGCCCGATGACCCAACCAACCCTTCGATGATATTCGCCGACATTCGCAAAATCGTTGCGCTGGCGTGGCCAGTACTGATCGGCCAGCTCGCGATCATCGCGTTCGGCGTGATCGACACCGCGATGGTCGGCCGCTACTCGGCCACCGATCTGGCCGCGCTTGGCCTCGGCGCATCGATCTACATCTCGGTGTACATCGCGCTGACCGGCATTCTGACCGCGCTGCAGCCGACCGTCGGCCTGTCGTACGGCGCCGGGCGCCTCACCGAAATCGGCGAGGACACGCGCCAGGCGCTGTGGCTCGCCGCGGCGCTGACCGTGATCGGCTTTCTGATCCTGTATTTTCCGGCGCGGCTGCTGCAGCTCGCGCACGCGCCCGAGGCCTTGCGCGAGCGCACCATCGCGTATCTGCAGATCCTGTCGTTCGGCCTGCCCGCGAGCCTCGTGTTTCGCGTGTACAGCTCGCTCGCCACCGCGGTCGGCCAGCCGCGCCTCGTGATGTTCCTGCAGGTCGGCGCGCTGCTGTTGAAGTTCCCGCTGAACCGCTGGCTGATTTTCGGCGGGCTGGGCGTGCCCGCCGCCGGCGGACCGGGCTGCGCGCTCGCCAGCACGTTGATCAACTGGATGCTCGGCGGCGTCGGCTTGCTGTTGCTGGCGCGGCTCGACGTGTTCCGGCCGTTCGCGATCTTCGGCCGCTTCTGCTGGCCGGTGTGGCAACGCCAGCTCGCGCTGTTGAAGCTCGGCATTCCGATGGGGCTGTCGTATCTGATCGAGGTGACGTCGTACACGTTCATGGCGCTGTTTATCGCGCGCTTCGGCACGACCACGCTGGCCGGTCATCAGATCGCCGCGAATCTCGGCGCCGTGCTGTACATGACGCCGCTATCGATCGGCATCGCAACCTCGACGCTGGTCGCCCGCGCGCTCGGCGGCGAGCGGCACCGGCAAGCGCAGGCGCTCGCGCGGCACGGCATCCTGCTCGCGTGCGGGCTCGCGTGTGCTTTCTGCGTAGCCGTGATCGCACTGCGCGGATTGATCATCGCCGGTTATACGACCGACGAGACTGTCGCCGCGGCCGCCCTGCCGCTGGTGCTGATCGTCGCGTTCTATCACCTGTTCGATGCGCTGCAGGTCACCACCGCGTTCGTGCTGCGGGCGCATCGCATCGTGATCGTGCCGACCGTGATCTATGCGGTTGCGCTGTGGGGCGTCGGGCTGGGCGGTGGTTATATGCTTGGTTTCGGCGTCGGCGGCCATGTGCCTGTGTGGCTCACGGGCGCGCGTGGTTTCTGGGTGGCCAATTCCGCGAGCCTTGCGGTGGCGGGCCTTGGGTTGTTGTTCTACTGGCGCAAGATCAGCGTGCGTGACGTGCGAAGCGGCGCAGGCGCGCGCGATGCAACGCTCTGAAAACGTCGCGTCCGCGCCGCCCGCACTGCTTCGCCTCTCGCACCGCTTCACGCTGCCTCACGCTGCCTTCACACCGCTGCCACGCTACGCCACGACACACTCGTCGCGTTTGGCGAACACATCGCGAGCCGCAAACAGCGCGTTCAATGCAGCCGGAAATCCCGCATACACGGCCATCTGCATAAACACTTCGACGATCTCGTCGCGCGTACAGCCGACGTTCAGCGCCGCTTCGATATGCACCTTCAGTTGCGGCTGCGCATTGCCAAGCGCCGCCAGCGCGGCGATCGTCGCGATCTCTCGCGCACGCAGATCGAGTTGCGGGCGGCTGTAGATATCGCCGAACGGAAACTCGATCAGATAGCGCGCGAAATCCGGTGCGATCGGGGCGAGCGCATCGAGCACCTGCTCGCCGGCGTGCCCGTCGATTTCTTTCAGCTTGTCCCAGCCGCGTTCATAGCGTTCGTTGTCTGCCTGTTGCATCGTGAACTCTCCTTCGCCTGCGGGTTGTCGAGGTGTCATGTCCGACCGCGTGCGGTTCGCCGCGCACCGGGTTGCCGCGCGACGCTTTGCGCGGCAGTGTCCGGTCGTGCATCGCGCGGTGTGTGCTGCGGACCCTCCGCCAAAGCATCCCGCGCTGCAGCCCGCGTTTCATCCCGCTCGATCGCCTCGTAATGCGCAATCTTTTCGACGATCGCCGCGAGGTTCGACTGCAGCTCTGCCATGCGCGCCACCACCGCATCGCGATGCGACGCGAGCATCTCGCGGCGCGCACCCACGGTCGCGTCGCCGGCCGCGCGCAGCTGCGCAAACGCCTGCATACCCGCGATCGGCATGCCGGTCGCCTTGAGACGCATCACGAACTGCAGCCAGTCGAGATCGGCCGGCGCATACAGACGGTGTCCAGCCGTGTTGCGGCCGATCGCGCGCAGCAGCCCAGCCTGCTCGTAATAGCGCAGCGTGTGCGTGGAGATGCCGCTTTGCGCGGCGACCTGACCGATCGTGAGTGCTTTGGACATGACGGAACTCAGGTTAGAGGTTCAAGTGCACTCTAAGTCAAGCGAAACGAATCATGAAACGCTATCGATCAGGCCGCGCCGCCGCGCACCGAAAACCACCGGCCGTACGATCGATCATGCGAACCAGACGCCGCGATATGGCCAGCCCCGGTCACCTTCCCTAGAGTGAGCAGCGATCCCCACTCCCGGCATCGGCATTGATGGATGCCATTCCTACTTAAGGAAGCTTCGCGCATGAAACGCCTCCTCGCTGCTCTCCTCACTCCCGCGTTCGCTTTCAGCGCCAGCGCGATAGCCGCGGAAAAGCCGCCTATAGTGCTGGTCCACGGCGCGTTCGAAAACGCCAAGGTCTGGGGCCATGTCACCGCCAAACTCGAAGCCGACGGCTACAAGGTGGTCGCGGTCGATCTGCCCGGCCGCCCCGGCAACCCCGCTGCACCGGACAAGGTCAGCCTCGACCTGTACCGCGACACGGTGGTCACGGCGCTGGACAAGCTGCATCACCCGGCGGTCGTGGTCGGTCACAGCTTTGGAGGCATCGTGATCTCCGCGGTGGCTGAGAAAGCGCCCAAAAAGATCAAGACGCTGGTGTTCCTTGCCGCCTACCTGCCGCACGACGGCGACTCGCTCGTCTCGATGGCACAGCAGGACGCCGACGCCAAAATCGGCCCGAGCCTGAAAATCGACAAGGAAAAAGGCATTGCGTCGATCGACTATTCCGCACGCGCCGATCTGTTCGCGAATGGAGGTCCCGACGCGTTGCGCAAGGCGATTCCGGATCTGATCCTGGATGAACCGGTCGGCCCGCTTGCCACGCCTGTGCACGTCACGGCCGCCGCCTTCGGCAAGGTCGACAAGGTGTATATCCATACCGCGCTGGATCAGGTGATCAGCCCGTCGTTCCAGGCAAAGATGGTGGCCAGCACCCCGGTACGCGCCGAGTACACGTTGCAGACCGGCCATACGCCGTTCCTGACCGATCCGGACGGCCTGGCAAAAGCGATTGAGGCCGCGGCCAAATAAGGAATCCGCTCTTCTTTCAAAGGAAAGCCCGGCAAGGCGACCCGGTCGTCTTGCCGGCGCCGAAACACACACGCTGCACACGCCGCATGAACCTGAACTCCACGCGGGTCAGGCAAGGTCCGAACTGCGCGCCCGAAACACGCCGCTCGGGGCAAGCCGATGCGCGTCGCTCGGCGGATAACCAAACTGCGCCTTGAATGCGCGACTAAAAGCCGCTTCAGAGCCGTAGCCCGCACCATACGCAACGTCGGTCACCTTCAGCGTTCCGGTGCGCAACAGGTCCGCGGCAATCGTCAAGCGCCAGCGCGTCAGATACCGCAACGGCGGCAGCCCGACCACCGCGGTAAAACGATCCGAGAACATCGAACGCGACATCGCCGCGATCTCGGCCAGCGACTCGACGGTCCACGCCCGGTCGGGCGCTGCGTGCATCGCATTCAAGGCCCGCCCAACCCGTTCATCGCTGAGTCCCGACAGCCAGCTGGCCCGATCCGATTGCCGGCTTACCCACATGCGCAGCGTGCGGATCACAAGCAGGTCGATCAGCCGCGAGATCATCAGCGATGCGCCCGGACTGTCCGCCCGCGATTCCACATCGAGAAAGTGCGAGATCGACGCGAGCCACGGCGGGTCGGTGGCCCTGTCGCAGGTCAGGTGAATCATTCCGGGAAGGCCCGTGAGCAGAGATCGCAACGGCGCGCCATCGAAATAGAAGGCGCCGGCGAGAAAGGTCGCGGCGATGCCGTCATCGGTTGCCCATCTGAACGTCTGGGCCACTTGCGAGCGGGCGCGCACATCCGCATCGAAGCACCGCGGCGCCTCGGCGTCCGGTTCGCCGCGAATCGTCGAGCCATCGGCATGCGGCAACAGCACGAAGTCACCCGGCCGCATCGCCACGCCTTCGCCATCGCGTTGCGAAACCCACAGCTCGCCGGTGCGTAGATGCAAAAAGGTCGCCGGCCCCGGCGGGAAATCCACTTGCGCGGCGCGACCCAATTCGCCATGAAACACCTGGTCACCGCGCAGGCGAATCAGCTTGAGTACCTGGGACAATACATCAAGGTGTTCCGGCGGCATCGGTTGCTCGAGAGAAGGGAGTTCGTCATCCATACCATATCAGATCACATCGCGCCGACAGCCTGGTGCCGCGCCTTGCGGATCGTACGATGCATCATGCAAACCGGACGCAGCGATATGGCCGAGCGTATCGACCTTCTCTACAGTAGCTGGCCAAACTGCTTCAATTGTCCAGCAAAGGAAGATCGCTGTCGCAAACCGTGGTTCGAGCCCCCATGCGCAAGTATTTCGTAATATTTACCGCGACGCCCTGTGCCGCGGTATCCATGCTGTTCCAGGCCGGCGCGAGACGGCATCTGTCGACATGCTCAAGCAACAATCCGTGTTGTTAAAGCATGGCGATGCATTGTCAGAGGCGCTCAAGCGAATTCGACCTCGTGGCGATACCGCCTTTCATGGCGAGCTGGGTGCTTTGACGGAAGTGACCTTTGCACCGGGTCCGGCCAGCTTTCTGCATCTGCTCGACGGTGAAGCGTGGATCTCCCAGCCCGACGGCGAGTGCGTGTTGTTGCGGCCGGGCGACTTCGTACTGGTGCTCAATCAGGATGGCTTCACGTTACGCGATCAGGCGAAGGGAGCGGGACTTCGACGCTTCGACGCGCATCCGTCGGCTGTCGCGAATGCACCCGGTCAGGCAATCAGGTGGGCGGAGAACCACGATATCGCAGGCTACTTTCTCGCCGGCGCGTTCCACATCAACGGCCGACCACTGCGCTCGCTGTTATCGGGATTGCCGCGACTGATCCATCTGAAATGCGAAGACGGTGGCATGCCGCCATGGTTGGCGACCATATCTCAGCTTCTGAATGAAGAAGCGAGCAACGTCGGCCCGGGGTCTTTGTTTATGATCCCACGCCTGATCGAACTGCTTGTGACGCGCGCGTTGCGGGCATGGATCTGCAGTCAGGGCGAGCGCCTAGGATGGCTTGCCGGGCTGAGCGACGAACGTATCGGACGCGCGCTGAACGCGATGCACCTGGATCCCGCTCGCGCGTGGACGGTGAAGTCGCTTGCCGAGATTGCCACGATGTCGCGCTCGATCTTCTCCGAGCGGTTTACCGCGGCGATCGGCATTCCCCCGCGGCGTTATCTGACTCGCTGGCGTTTGACGATCGCAGCCGACTTGCTGCGCGCCGGCACATCGAAGGTGGTCGAGGTCGCCCACGAAGCCGGCTATACGTCGGAGGCAGCGTTTAGCCGGGCCTTCAAGGCACAGTTTGGCTATCCGCCGCGCGACACGCGCCACGTCGCGCAGACCGAGATCTTCGCGGCGGACTGCGCCGAGACGCGGCCTTCGGAACGGGCGGATCGCCCCGCGAAACCGCGCGTCTGAGCGGGCGCGCAACGAGCACGTAGAATATGAGCGTTTGCTCTCATTCACTGCTCGCATTGCTCCGATGCCCCGTAAAGCCCCGATCGACCCGCTCGCGCCCCGCAAGGCGCCGCTGCAGCGGCGCTCCGCTGCCACCGTCGAGGCGATTCTCGAAGCCGCTGCACGCATTCTCGAGACCACAGGCTTCGGCGGCTACACGACCAACGCGGTGGCCCAGCTGGCCGGCGTCAGCATCGGCTCGCTGTATCAGTACTTCCCGAATCGCGATGCGCTGACCGCCGCGCTGATCGAGCGCGAGACCGCCGGCCTGCTTACTGCGGTGCGCACTTCGCAACAGCTCGACAGCTGCGCGGCCATTCTCGATTACCTGACGCGCGCCGCGGTCGAGCATCAGATGAACCGCCCGGCGCTGGCGCGGATCATCGATTTCGAGGAGCGGCGGCTGCCGCTGCACACGCACAACCGCAGCATGGCCGCGCTGCTGCAGCAAACTATCGTCGATGCGCTGCAGCGCCCCGATGCGCCGCGCGTCGCGTATCCCGAACTGGCGGCGCAGGATGTGCTGGCGATGACGCGCGGCATCGTCGACGTGGCGGGCGAGCAACGCGAAACCGATGCGGAAGGCTTGCAGCGGCGGGTTTATGTTGCGGTGACCGGGTATCTGTCCGGCATTGCGGCGGATGCGGCCGGTGCGCCTGCGCGCCAGCCCGGCACAACGGCGCCGCACACGAAGAAGCCCCGCGCCAGCGCGGGCGCTACGCCAGTGGGCTCCGCAAAGGTGACCACCTCGGCGTCTGCGGCGGTCTTCGCACAGACGGCGCCCGTAAAAGCGATCTCTGCAAAGGCGACCTCCGCGAAGGCGGCCTCCGCGAAGGCGGCCTCCGCGAAGGCGGCCTCCGCAAAAGCATCCTCCCGCAAACGTCCAGGCCCAGCGCGCTAAACGTAGCGCGCACCACCGCGGCCGCCTTCACGCGCTCTTCACGCGCCCTTCACGCGCCCTTCACGCGCCCTCCTCGCGCCGCGCACCGTCGTCGTCAGCGCTGCGAAATGCGTACCCTTCCGCCAGCATCCCTAATCAACAAAAAAGCCATCACGCATCAACCGCCCCACTCCCCTCGCATCGCCACGCCCCACCATGCCGCGTAGCAGGCACGCTGCGCCGATCAAAGGGTTGGGAACGTACACCTTGCTCGGTTAGAATCGCCAGCGTTCTGAACACGATCAGGAGCGCGGTCGATGCGCAGCGGCACCAGCAAACCAAAATGGCAATGGGCAGCCGCCGCGTTAATCGCGCTGGGCGGAATGACCACCGGCGCGTGGCGCGCCGATGCCGCACGCATCACCCAGGTGTCGCCGCAAGGGCGAGTTGCGCAGGTGCGCCAGGTGGTCGTCAAGTTCGACGAAGCGATGGTCGCATTCGGCACGGCGAACGCCCCCGATCCGGCCGGCGTGCATTGCAGCGACGCGGCCGCGAGCGCCGGCCAGGGCAACTGGATCGACGCAAAAACCTGGGCGTGGAATTTCAAGGCCGACCTGCCGCCGGGCGTGCGCTGTTCGGTCGAGCTCGGTGCGACGCTGAAGTCGAGCGCCGGCCGCGCGTTGACCGGCCCGCGCCGCTATAGCTTCGAAACCGGCGGCCCGGCCGTGCTGGGCGTGCAACCGTACGGCGGCGAAATCGACGAAAACCAGGCTTTCGTCGTCCGCCTGAACGGCCCCGCGACCGAAGCCTCGGTGCGCGAGCACATCTGGTGCGAGGCCAGTGGCCTCGGCAACCGCGTGCCGGTGAAGACCCTCGACGCAAGCTCGCGCACTGCGTTGCTGGCGCGCTTCAGGCTGCAGAAGGAAGCCGCGCGCGTGCTGACGCTGCAATGCCAGCAAACGCTGCCGTCGAACGCGAAGATGCAGCTGGTCTACGGCATCGGCGTGGCAAGCCCGAGCGGCATCGCGAACGACGTCGAAAAACGCTTCGATTACACCGTGCGCGCGCCGTTTGCCGCGAGCTTCTCGTGCGAGCGGGAAAACGCCAAGGCGCCCTGCACGCCGCTGCGGCCGTTGCGGCTGCAGTTCAACGCGCCGATCGCGCGCGCCGATGCCGACCAGATCCGCTTGCAAGGTGCGGGCGGCACCACCATCGCGCCGACCTTCCCACCCGACGACAAAAGCCCGCAGGTCGACACCGTCGAATTCGCCGCGCCGCTGCCCGAACATGCCGCACTGACGATCGACGTGCCGGCCAACCTGAAAGACGTCAGCGGCCGCACGCTGTCGAACGCCGACCTGTTCCCGCTGAAAACCAGCACCGCGCCGCTGCCGCCGCTCGCGAAGTTCTCGTCGGGCACCTTTGGCATCATCGAGCGCTTCGCCGAGCCGGATACCCCTGCGCTGGTACCGGTCACGTTGCGCAACGTCGAAGCGGATCTGCATATCGCCGGTCTCAACGCAGGCAACGCGCAGTTCAGCAAGCTGCGCGTCGATGCCGACAGCGACATCCGCCACTGGATGCGCGCAATCGAACGCTTCGATCAGTACGGCATGAACCGCGCGTCGATCCGCAAGGAGATGCCCGATCTGCTCGCGCACAACCCGCATCCGGTCTACGTGCCGACCGCGCCGGGCGAAACACCGCCGAAGGCAAACGAGCGGCTGATCGACGTGCGCTCGCTGTCGCTGCTGGCCGGCCAGAGCGGCGTCGAAACGCTGATGCTGCCGAAACCCGCGGATCCGCAAGCGCTGCGCCCGTTCGAAGTGGTCGGCGTACCGGTGCCGAAGCCCGGCTTCTACGTGATCGAGCTCGCGTCGCCGCGCCTGGGTGCATCGCTGCTCGACAAGCCGGCGCCGATGTACGTGCGCACGGCGGTGCTGGTCACCAATCTCGGCGTGCACTTCAAGCAGGGGCGCGAGAACAGCGTGGTGTGGGTCACCACGCTCGACAAGGGCCAGCCGGTGCCGAACGCCGACGTGCGCGTGAGCGACTGCAACGGCGCGGAACTCGCGACCGGCAAGACCGATGCGCGCGGCCTTTTAACCATCGGCAAGACGTTGCGGCCGGCCGATCGCTGCAAGGACGACAACTACGAGGGCCTGTTCGTGTCGGCCCGCATCGACGATCCGAAGACCGGCCCGGACATGGCGTTCGTGCGCAGCGAGTGGAATCGCGGCATCGAGTCGTGGCGCTTCAACGTGCCGACCGACATGAGCGTGCAGCCGAGCGTCGAAGCGCATACGGTGTTCGACCGCACGCTGCTGCGCGCCGGCGAGACGGTGTCGATGAAGCATCTGATCCGCGTGCGCACGCTGCAAGGCTTCGCGTTCCCGCCGGCTTATCCGACGCGCGTGACGATCCGCCACCTCGGCACCGGCCAGACCTACCACTTGCCGCTGAAGTGGGCCGCGGACCACACCGCAGATTCGACCTTTGTGATTCCCGCGGCCGCGAAGCTCGGCGAATACAGCGTGTCGCTTGACGACGGCGACCCCAATGCCAACGCGTCGGGCACAGGCGATAGCGGCAATCAGGACAACGACAGCGACGCCGACGCCGACCAGGGCGCGCGGCAGGTCAACTACCTGTCCGGCAGCTTCCGCGTCGAGGAATTCCGCTTGCCGGTACTCAAAGGCTCGATCGCGGTGCGCGACGAGAACGCGCATCCGCTGGTCGCCGTGCAACAGGCGCCGGTCGCGGTACAGATCGACTACACGTCGGGTGGCGGCGCGTCGGGCCTGCCGGTGCAGGTGTCGGCGCTGATGCAGAACACCTCGCCCTCCTTCACCGACGCCTGGCCGGACTACAGCTTCGCACCGTATCGAAAACCGGCCGACGATAACGCAGCCGGCTCGGACAGCAGCAGCGACGACAGCGACGCCGAACCCTCCGCCTCCACACCCGACGACGGGGCGAAACTGGTCGCCGACAAGGAGCCGGTGACGCTCGATCGCAACGGCTCCGGCGCGCTGACACTGAAAAACCTGCCGGCCGTCGATGCGCCCAAACGCCTCGCGCTCGAAGCGACCTTCGCCGACCCGAACGGCGAAGTGCAGACCATCCGCGGCAACGCGACGCTGTGGCCGGCCGCGGTGGTGGCGGGCGTCAGGTCGGGCCAATGGGTGTCGGTCGGCAGCGAGGTGCCGGTCAAGGCGCTCGCGCTCGACCTGCAGGGCAAGCCGCGCGCGGGTGTCGCGCTCGAAGTGCATGGCATCGCGCGCATCACGACGTCGTCGAGAAAGCGTATGGTCGGCGGCTTCTACGCGTACGACAACCACACCGAAACCAAAGACCTCGGCACGCTGTGCAGCGGCAAGAGCGACGACCACGGTCTCTACAATTGCGACGCACGGCTGAACGACACCGGCAACATCGATCTGGTGGTGACGGCAAAGGACGACAGCGGCCGCGCGTCCACCGCGACCACCTCGGTGTGGGTCACGCGCGCGGACCAGTTGTGGTTCGGCGGCGAGAACACCGACCGCATCGACGTGCTGCCCGAAAAGCACGCATACGAACCGGGCGACACCGCGCGCTTCCAGGTGCGCATGCCGTTCCGCCAGGCGACCGCGCTGGTCGCGGTCGAGCGCGAAGGCATCATCGATACGCGTGTGGTGCAGCTGAACGGCAACGACCCGACCATCGAGCTGAAGGTGGACCCGTCGTGGGGGCCGAACGTGTACGTGTCGGTGCTCGCGCTGCGCGGGCGGATTCGCGACGTGCCGTGGTATTCGTTCTTCACGTGGGGCTGGAAAGCGCCGCTCGAATGGGCGCGCGCGTTCTGGTACGAAGGCCGCTACTACGAAGCGCCGACCGCGCTGGTCGATCTGTCGAAGCCGGCGTTCCGCTATGGTCTCGCCGAGATCAAGGTCGGCACCGCCGCGCACAAGCTTGCTGTGACCGTCACGCCGGATGCGAAGTCCTACACGGTGCGCGGCAAAGCGCATGTGAAGCTGCGCGTGCAGATGCCGGGCGGCAAGCCGGCGCCGGCCGGCACGCAGATCGCGGTCGCCGCGGTCGACGAGGCGCTGCTCGAACTGATGCCCAACGACAGCTGGAATCTGCTCGAAGCGATGTTGACGCGCCGCGAATACGGCGTCGAAACCGCCACCGCGCAGATGGAAATCGTCGGGCGCCGGCACTTCGGCCGCAAGGCGGTGCCGGCGGGCGGCGGCGGTGGCCATACGGCCAACCGCGAGCTGTTCGACACGCTGCTGCTGTGGAACCCGCGCGTCACACTCGATGCGAACGGCGAAGCGGCGCTCGACATCCCGCTGAACGACTCGCTGACGAGCTTCCGGATCGTCGCGATCGCGGCGGTCGGCAGCGGCACGTTCGGCACCGGCAGCACGTCGATCCGCAGCACCCAGGACCTGCAGCTGATCTCCGGGCTGCCGCCGCTGGTGCGCGAAGGCGACCAGTTCCGCGCGCAGTTCACGCTGCGCAACACCACTGCGCGCGCGATGAAGGTCGTGGTCGATGCGAAAGCGCCGGGCCTCGCGCTGCCGGCGCAAACCGTCGAGCTGGCGGCGAACTCGGCGCGCGAGATCGCGTGGAACGTGACCGCGCCCGACGGCCTCGCCGACAGCGCACTGCCCGCGCTGACGTGGACCGTCGGCGCCGCCGAACAGGGCGGCCCGCACGCCGCCGACGCGTTGAAGATCACGCAGCGCGTCGCCGCGGCGATCCCGGTGACGGTTCAGCAGGCGACCCTCGCGCAGGTGGACGGCACGCTGTCGATGCCGGTGGCCGCGCCGCCTGACGCGACGGCCACCCAAAGCGGCGTGGTGCGCGGCGGCCTTGCGGTATCGCTGCAAAGCAAGCTCGCGGACGGCTTGCCTGGCGTGCGCCGCTGGCTCGAGCGCTATCCGTACAACTGCCTCGAACAGCAGAGTTCGCGCGCGCTCGGCTTGCGCGACTTGCAGATGTGGCAATCGGTGATCGCGAAGATGCCGGTGTATCTGGACCGTAGCGGCCTCGCCAATTATTTCCCGCCCGGCGACGACAGCCGCGACTCCGGCAGCACCACGCTGACCGCTTACCTGCTCGCGGCCAGCGACGAGGCCGCGCAACTCGACGCGCGTTTCGCGCTGCCCGACGACCTGCGCAGCAAGCTCGAGGGCGGGCTGATCGCGTTCGTCGAAGGACGCCTCGAACGCAACACGTGGGCGCCGCGCAAAGACCTCGATCTGCGCAAGCTGGCCGCGCTCGAAGCGCTGTCGCGCTTCAATGCGGTCGAGCCGCGCATGCTCGATTCGCTCGAAGTCTCGCCGAACCAGTGGCCCACTTCGGCGGTGCTCGATTACTACGCGGTGCTGTCGCGCGTGAAGGGCATTCCACAGCGCGACGACAAGCTCGCGCAGGTCGAGCAGATGCTGCGCGCACGGCTCACGTATCAGGGCACGCGCCTCACCTTCTCGACCGAGACCGACGACGACCTGTGGTGGCTGATGACCGGTCCCGAAACGAATGCGGCGCGCCTTGCGCTGACCTTCGTCGATGCACCGGGCTGGAAGGACGAGATGCCGCGCGTCGTGGGCGGACTGCTCGCGCTGCAGCACAACGGCGCGTGGCAGACCACCACGTCGAATGTGTGGGGGTCGCTGGCGGTCGAGCGCTTCTCGCGTGCGTTCGAGAGCGAGCCGGTTAGCGGACGCACGAGGCTGCAACTGGGTACGCTCGAACGCACGATTGCGTGGCAGGACGCGGCGACCGATGCGGGCAATGCCGCGCCTGGTGCGGCGTCGGTTGCGGCTTCGGTTGCGGCTTCGGCGGGTTCAGCACCGTCTGCTGCTTCGGCGACGCCGGCCACCCGCAGTGCCGCCGCGCGCAGTCTGCTGCTGCCGTGGCCGCCGGCGCAATCCGGGCCGCAGCCGCTGACGCTCACGCAAGACGGCAGCGGCAAGCCGTGGGCGACCATCGAAAGCCTCGCGGCAATCGCGCTGAAGGCACCGTTCGCCGCCGGCTACCGAATCACGAAGACCGTCACGCCGCTCGATCCGGCCGTCAAGGGTGTCTACACGCGCGGCGACGTGGTGCGCGTGCATCTGGACATCGACGCGCAAACCGACATGACGTGGGTAGTGGTCAACGACCCGGTGCCGGCCGGTGCGACGATCCTCGGCTCCGGGCTGGGCCGCGATTCGGAAGCCGCCACGCACGGCGAAAAGATGCCGGACGGCGCGTGGCCAAGCTTCGTCGAGCGTGGCTTCGACGGCTATCGCGCGTACTACGAGTTCTTGCCGAAGGGCAAGTTCTCGGTCGAGTACACCGAGCGGCTGAACAACGTCGGCACCTTCGGCCTGCCGCCGACGCGCGTCGAAGCGCTGTACGCGCCGTCGACGTATGGCGTGCTGCCGAACGAACCCGTCATCGTGCAGCCGGCGGGCGGCGCGCAGGCTGCGACAGCGGCCTCCGCCGCGCATTGACGCACGCGAGGCCGCCGCGATGAACCCGCGCTATCCGCCCGCCCTGCCGCTACGGCTCGTTACGGGCGCGCGCAGCTTGCGCGGCTTTAGCGGCTTGTGCGGCTTGTGCGGCTTGTGCGGTGTGAGCGGTGTGAGCGGTGTGAGCGACCTGCGTCGCACACACCACCTACGGCACATCCTGCGCGCAGCGGTCATCAGCGCAAGCTTGTGCCTGCTACCGCTGACAGCGTTCGCACTGCCCACCTTCGACGACGTGCACACACAATGGCGCAGCTCCGACTGGCTGCTGCTCGCGCGCGACGGCCAGACGCTGCAGCGCACGCGAATCGACCGCCGCGAGCGGCGCGGCGAATGGGTTGCGCTGCCGGACATCTCGCCGGCGCTGCGCGAGGCGATCGTGGTCTCCGAAGACAAGCGCTTCTACGAACATAGCGGCGTCGACTGGCACGGCGCGGCCGCGGCCGCGTGGGCAAACCTCTGGAATACACGCACGCGCGGCGCGTCCACCGTGACGATGCAGCTATCCGGTCTGCTCGCCGACCAGCGCGAGCACTCCGGGCAACGCTCGCTGGCGCAGAAAGCCGGCCAGGCCTTCGACGCGTTGCGCCTCGAACGCAGCTGGCGCAAGGATCAGATCCTCGAGGCCTATCTGAACCTGGTGCCGTTTCGCGGCGAAACGATCGGCCTGTCCGCGCTATCGCTGACGCTGTTCGGCAAGGCGCCGTCCGGGCTCGACGACCGCGAAGCCGCGGTAGCCGCCGCGCTGGTGCGCGCACCGAACGCGCCATACCAGAAGGTCGCGGCGCGCGCCTGCCGGATTCTGCGCGACATGCAGGCGCCCGCACGCTGCACGAACCTCGACAGCTTCGTCCAGCTTGCATTCGCGCGCCCGGCGCCGGCGCTGCTGACTACTTCTCCCGACGCCGAAGCGGCCGCGCCGCATCTGGCGCGGCGCGTGGCCAGCGAACAGCATCCAGCCGCCGGCGCACGCATCCGATCAACACTCGATGCGAACCTGCAGCGCTTCGCCAGTGCCACGCTGACGCGCGCGCTGACCGAGCTGAACGCACGCGCACATCCACGCAACGTGCAGGACGGCGCCGTGGTGGTACTCGACAACGCGAGCGGCGACGTGCTCGCGTGGGTCGGTTCGTCGGGTGCGCTGTCGGCCGCGCCCGAGGTCGACGCGGTGCTCGCACGCCGCCAGGCCGGCTCGACGTTAAAGCCGTTCCTGTACGCGCAGGCGCTCGACGAGCGCCGTCTGACCAGCGCGACGCTGCTCGACGACGCACCGCTCGACCTCGCCGCGGGCGGCGGCCTCTATATTCCACAGAACTACGACAAGGACTTCAAAGGCTGGGTCAGCGTACGCACCGCACTCGGCTCATCGCTGAACGTGCCGGCGGTGCGCACGCTGGTGCTGGTCACGCCGCACCGCTTCGCGCATACGCTGGTTGCGCTCGGGCTGCCGCTCGAACAAGGCGGCGATTACTACGGCTACAGTCTCGCGCTCGGCAGCTCGGACGTGACGCTGCTGTCGCTGACCAATGCATACCGCGCGCTGGCCAACGGCGGGCTCACCGCCCCCACCTTCGATGTCATGCCACATCCGGCCGCACCGCGCGGTGCAGCGCCGCAAGCCGCCGCGCACCGCGTATTCAGCGCCGACGCGAGCTTTATCGTAACCACCGTGCTGGCCGACAACAACGCCCGCACGCGCACCTTCGGCTTCGACAGCCCGCTGGCGACGCGCTTCTTTTCCGCCGTCAAGACCGGCACCAGCAAGGACATGCGCGATAACTGGACGATCGGCTTCACGTCGCGCTATACGGTCGGCGTGTGGGTCGGCAATGCCGACGGCGCGCCGATGTGGGACGTGTCGGGCGTCACCGGCGCGGCGCCGGTATGGGCCGCGATCGTCGGCTACCTGCATCGGCGCGTGCCCAGCACGCCGCCGGCGGCGCCGCCGGGCGTGGTCCGCACGCGCATCGCGTTCGAGCGCGCGGTCGAACCGGCGCGCGACGAATGGTTTCTGCGCGGCACGCAAATGCAGACCGTGGCACTCGCCGCCGATGCACGCAGCGCGGCAGAGGCATCGCAGGCGGCCTCGCCCGCTGCGGCGCCGGTGGTCTCAGCCGCGACTTCGAGCGCGGGACAGCTTCGCGGTTCATCCTCGCGTGATGCGGTTCGTCACGCAGCCCGCGATGCGACGCCTGCGGCGGCCCGCGACGCTGCCCGCGACCTGCCGCGCGGCGCGGCGCGCATCGGCGCGCCAACCGACGGCACGCTGTTCGCGCTCGACCCGGATATCCCGGCAGCGCGTCAGCGCATCGCGTTCGAGCGTGCCAGCGGCGCATCCGCGCAGAGCGTGTGGCGGCTCGACAGCAAACTGCTCGGCAGCGCGGCGCGCGTCATGTGGCCGCCGTGGCCTGGCCGCCACCAGCTGGAACTGGTCGAAGCAGACGGCAGCAGCACCGATACCGTGCACTTCGAAGTACGCGGCGCAGCCGTGCGCAGCGCGGCACCGCCGCACGCGGGTGGGCGTAATCAGACGAAAGATCAGGCAAAAGACCCGGCAAAAAACTGAGCGCGCGTTGGGTGCACGCACCGGTCGTTCGTTATATGCGTTTTGGCAAATAAGTCGCCTTATACGTACCGTTTTCGCAATAATGACGCACAAAGTGTTCTATGCTTGACGCAGCGCTTGCTGACAGGATGTATGGTCCGTTCCCGGCTGTTTTGCCCTCAATGGAGTTCCCTGCCATGTTGAAGAAGCTCTGGATGATGCTTTGCCTTGCGCTGGTTCTGACGTTCTCCGCGGGTTTCGCGGCGGCCGTCGAAGTAAATAGCGCGGATCAGGCCGCGCTCGAATCGGTCAAGGGCATTGGCCCGGTCCACGCGAAAGCCATCATCGACGAACGCACCAAGAACGGCCCCTTCAAGGACGCCGACGACCTCGCGACACGCGTCAAGGGCATCGGTACGAAATCCGTAAAGAACCTCGAAGCGGCTGGCCTGACCATCAATGGTTCGAGTGCGCCGCCGTCGGGTGCGCCGAGCACGAAGTCCAGCACCAAGACGACGAAGCAAAGCCCCGCGGCGGCTCCCGCTACTGCAGCGGCCAGTGCGCCGGCGGCCGCGTCGGACAGCAAGCCGTCGAAGTCGAAGAAAAAGAGCAAGGCCGCTTCGGCGCCGGCTGCGTCGGGCGCCTGAGCGCCGCGTGGTTGGCGGTGAGATGGCTGTGAGTGGGATAGCGCGCTGAGTTCACGCGCAGTGCTCGAGACGCTGTGCATGCTTTGCGTGTCGCATGCTTTGCGCGAGGACGGGGACGGAGTCGCCACGGGTTGGTCACCGGTTGGTCGCTGATCCGTAGTCGTTAGACGATCGGTCGCGCATTGCGCCGGGCGCGGCCGGCATTCCCCACCGGCGGCGCGCGTGTGCTTGTGGTTTATGCGGACCGTTGCATGCGCAACGACCGCAAGCTTCCTGGGTGCCGTGCAGCGCGCGGCGTATTTATCGCCGGTTCGCACAGCGTGCGCCGGCCTTCTCTCTCAAGTGAGACTGTCATGAGCCTACTCGACACGTTGGGATCCATGTTCGGCAAATCGCCCGAAGGCGGTGGCGGCCAACAGGCGCTCGTCGCGACCGCACTCGAATTCATCAACAACCAGCCGGGCGGCCTGAATGGCCTGATCCAGCGCTTCCGTGAAAACGGTGCCGGCGACGTCATCAGTTCGTGGATCGGCAGCGGTGAAAACAAGGCGATCAGCGCCGATACGCTGCATCAGGTGCTGGGCTCGGAAACCGTCACGAATCTGGCGGCAAAGGCCGGCGTCGAGCCCGAGCAGGTCACCGGACTGCTGTCGCAGGTCCTGCCGCACGTCGTCGACGCGGCGACGCCGAACGGTGAAGTGCCCGCCGACGGCAAGGTCGATACGTCGAATCTGTCCGGTGTGCTCGGTGCGCTTTCCGGGCTGTTGGGCGGTAACCGCAACGCGTAACGGGTGTTGTCTAGTGCTGCCGCACGGTGGTTTCGGCGGCGGCGCTTTCGATGGCGGTGGCCTGTGGTGAACTCGCCTGTGGTGAGGCGATCGGCGTTGTGGTCACCGGCGTTGTGGTGGCCTGCGTCGTGGTCACCGGCGTCGGGATGCCCCGCGTTGTTGCGCCCTGCGTCGCGTCACCCTGACGCGCAACACCTCGCGTTTCAACACCTCCCGCCTCAGCCGCCGGCGCCTTGCCAAGCGCAATCGCAGGTGGCATGGGGTCCAGCACCCGCGTGTCCGCGCGAGGCTGCACCGCAGCCACCTTGTGCGATAAACGCCATACCTCGTAGCGCTGCCGCTGCAAGTGCAGCGCGGGTTGAAGCCTGATAAACCCAAGGTACTCGCTACGTGCGTCGCGCGCCTCGAGCCGCCGCATTCGCGCGTGGTTGCGCAGCGCTTCAGCCTGCGCACGCTGCTCCGGTGCGCCTTGCGCGGCACGCCGCATCTCGTGATTCAGCCGCCACTGGGCTACCTGCGCGAGACGCTCACGCGTGCGCACGCGCTCGTCAAGCTGCAGACCCCATTCGGACGCCAGCCTCTGCTTGCTTTGCAGCAGCAGATCCTGAAGCGACAGATGCCCGAGCAGCTCATGCACCTTGCGCTCGCGCTCCGGACCGTCGTGTGGACCACCGGCCGTGGCGTCGATGGCAGCGGCAGTGGCGGCAGCGGTGGCAGCGGCCGGGGCGCCGTCGTAAAGCCACGCGCCGCTAGCGCGATCGTAGCGAACCGGATAGCGCGCGCTGTCCGGATCCCGCCAGTGGACCACCGCGTAAGTCGCGTTCTGCGTATCCAGCACGAGCCGGTACGCCTTGCCATCGTGCAGGATCCATTGCCGCGGGTTGCCCATGATCGCGAAACTACCCGGCTGCGCCCCCACCGTGCATTGAAAAGACGGATGCATGTCGAGCGCGTAGTGTTCCGGCCATGCGGCCCCGAGCGCCAGTCGATGCTGCGTCGGTACCGCACCCGCTTGACCGGTCGGCCGGCCCGACGAGTGGCCGCTGCCGCCGCCGACGCTCGCAAGCGAACCGACCGGCACTCCCGCGAGGCGCGGCATCTGAGGTGCCCGGGACATCTGAGGCATCTGAGGCCCCTGAGGCGCACGCGGCTCGGGCACATGCGATTGCCCGACACCCGCCGGGCCGAGTCGGCTAGAGACGTTGAATTGCCAGTTCCACATCGGCGCGCTCCCCTTCCAGTCGTTGCAAATCCGCCTCTGTATCGTGCAGCGCCCGCGCGCGCGAATCGAACTCGTCCGTTCTGATATGCAATTCATCGCGCGCCTGCCGCAACTGGCGATCCCACTCGCGTACCTCGTTTTGCTGCAGCCTCACGACAGCATCGAGTTGCACCTCTCCCAGTTGCAGTCTGAGTTCCAGCGCGTCGCGCCCGCGCTCCGCCTCGCGCTTGCCGTTCTCGTGGACGTCGACGCGGCGCTGCGCTTCGTCGCGCGCCCGTTGCGATTCTTGCATCGATGCCTGCAAGGTGGTCCGCATATGCCTGACGCCTTGCAGGCTTCCTTCGATTTCAGCTTTCTCCCCCTCCAGCCGGCGCCGTTCGAGTGCCGCATCGCCGCGTTCGTTCGGTAGCCCGCCGCCTCTCAACCCCGCTCGCTCGTTACGCACCCAATGCCCGGTGGTGGGATCGTTGCAGACCGGTACTTGCGGTCGAGCCGCATCGAGCGGATCGATCACGCGCCACGTCGCGGCGGTGCGGTCGTACACCACGGCGTACGGCCTGCCCCGCTCGACGATAAAGCGCTGTCCGCTGCCGCGATCGACCAGCACGCCGGGCGTGATGGTCGTCGCGTATTCGCCGGGCGTCGCCTGCAGTGCGTAACTCCCGGGCCATGCGGGTACGGCAGCATGGGCTGCGGGCGGCCGTGGCCCGACCGGGTAGCGCAGCGCGGTTGTGACAGGCGCCCGGGGTGTGCCGGCGCCTGCGGCGCTTGCGCCCGTCTGCGCTGGGCGTTCGCCTGTGCCACGCAGCTGCGGCGGCGGTTCGTGCACTTCATGAATCGACGATGTGTACATGTCACTGCCTCGTTCGTTGAAGTCGTCAAACGATGCGCGTCGCCGCGCACTGGCGAATGTCGTCACGTTGGTCTGTGGCGCGGATATCGCGGGTTGTCACGCATTGCCCCGATGTTAGGAAATGCTCGTCCCGCGACGGCAATACCCGTTGATGACACGCGTCGCTCGATACGCAGCGCACAGCGAAACGCACCGCGCAGGCAAAAAAAACGGGCAACGAATCGCTTCGTCGCCCGTTTTGCGCTTGCAGCCCGCGGTTTACGGCGGCGCAGGCCGCGCTGCATCACGCATCACGCGTCACACCATGTACCGTCAGTGCACGACCCGCTCGAACACCAGCTTGCCGTTTTGCACGTCGACCGGAATCACGTCTTTCGGTCCGAAACGGCCCGCCAGAATCAGCTTCGCGACCGGGTTCTCGATCTCCTGCTGGATCGCGCGCTTCAACGGCCGCGCGCCGAACAGCGGATCGTAGCCGGCCTTGCCGATCAGTTCGAGCGCTTCGTCGGACACGACCAGCTGCATATCGAGCTTCGCAAGCCGCCCGTGCAGCCGTTCCAGCTGGATCTTCGCGATCGACTGGATGTTGGTGCGATCGAGCGCGTGGAACACCACGACGTCGTCGATCCGGTTCAGGAATTCGGGGCGGAAATGCAGCTTCACTTCCTCCCACACCGCGTCCTTCACCGCTTCCTGCGGCTCGTCGACCATCGCCTGGATCACCTGCGAACCGAGGTTCGAGGTCATCACGATCACCGTGTTCTTGAAGTCGACGGTGCGGCCCTGGCCGTCGGTCATGCGGCCGTCGTCGAGCACCTGCAGCAACACGTTGAACACGTCCGGATGCGCCTTCTCGATTTCGTCGAGCAGGATCACGCTATACGGCTTGCGGCGCACGGCTTCGGTCAGATAACCGCCTTCCTCGTAGCCGACGTAGCCCGGCGGCGCGCCGATCAGCCGCGCAACGCTGTGCTTCTCCATGAACTCGCTCATGTCGATGCGGATCAGGTGCTCTTCCGAATCGAACAGGAACGCGGCCAGCGCCTTGCACAGCTCGGTCTTGCCGACACCGGTGGGGCCGAGGAACAGGAACGAGCCGTACGGACGGTTCGGATCGGACAGCCCCGCGCGCGAGCGGCGGATCGCATCGGCCACCGCGCTGATCGCCTCGTCCTGGCCGACCACGCGCTGATGCAGCTTGTCTTCGATCTGCAGCAGTTTTTCGCGCTCGCCCTGCATCATCCGCGACACCGGAATACCGGTCGAACGCGACACCACTTCGGCGATTTCCTCCGCGCCGACCTGAGTGCGCAACAGGCGCGGACGCGTCGGATTGTTCTGCTCCTGCGCTTCGGCCTGCGTAACCTGCTTCAGACGCGCTTCGAGCTGCGGCAGCGTGCCGTACTGCAGTTCGGCCACCTGTTCGAGCTTGCCGGCGCGTTGCAGCCGCACGATTTCCGCGCGGGTCTTTTCGATCTCTTCCTTCAGCTGCGCGCTGCCCTGCACCGCGGCTTTTTCCGCGGTCCAGATTTCTTCGAGATCCGAATATTCGCGATCGAGCCGCTCGATTTCTTCCTGGATCAACTGCAGACGCTTCTGCGACGCTTCGTCTTTTTCCTTCTTCACTGCTTCGCGTTCGATCTTCAGCTGGATGCGGCGGCGGTCGAGCCGGTCCATCTCTTCCGGCTTCGAGTCGATTTCCATCTTGATCTTCGACGCGGCTTCGTCGATCAGGTCGATCGCCTTGTCCGGCAGAAAGCGATCGGTGATGTAGCGGTGCGACAGTTCCGCGGCCGCGACGATCGCCGGGTCGGTGATGTCGACGCCGTGGTGCAGTTCATAACGCTCCTGCAGGCCGCGCAGGATCGCGATGGTGGCCTCGACCGACGGTTCGTCGACCAGCACCTTCTGGAAGCGCCGTTCGAGCGCCGCATCTTTCTCGATGTACTTGCGGTACTCGTCGAGCGTGGTCGCGCCGACACAGTGCAGTTCGCCGCGCGACAGCGCCGGCTTCAACATGTTGCCCGCGTCCATCGCGCCTTCGGCCTTGCCCGCGCCGACCATCGTATGGATTTCGTCGATGAATACGATGGTCTGGCCTTCGTCCTTCGCGATGTCGCTGAGCACGGCCTTCAGTCGCTCTTCGAACTCGCCGCGATATTTCGCGCCCGCCAGAAGCGCCGCCATATCGAGCGACAGCACGCGCTTGCCCTTCAGCGTTTCCGGCACTTCGCCGTTGACGATGCGCTGCGCGAGCCCTTCGACGATCGCGGTCTTGCCGACGCCCGGCTCGCCGATCAGCACCGGGTTGTTCTTGGTGCGCCGCTGCAGGATCTGGATCGAGCGGCGGATCTCGTCGTCGCGGCCAATCACCGGGTCGAGCTTGCCGGCACGCGCGCGCTCGGTCAGGTCGATGGTGTATTTCTTCAGCGCTTCGCGCTGGCTTTCGGCATCCTGACTGTGCACTTGCGAACCGCCGCGCACCGCGACGATCGCCGCTTCGAGCGACTTGCGCGTGAGGCCGTGTTCGCGCGCGACACGCCCTGCGTCGCCTTTGTCGTCGGCGATCGCGAGCAGGAACATTTCGCTCGCGATATAGGTGTCGTTGAGCTTCTGCGCTTCCTTGTCGGCCTGGTTCAACAGGCCGGTAAGCTCGCGGCCGATCTGCACGTTGCCGTCGGTGCCCCGCACCTGCGGCAGACGCGTAATCGCGTCGTTCAGCGCGGTTTGCAATGCCTGCACGTGCACGCCCGCACGCGACAGCAGCGAGCGCGCCGAACCATCCGGCTGGGCGACCAGCGCGGCAAGCAGATGAACCGGTTCGATGTATTGATTGTCGCGACCGACGGCGAGGCTTTGCGCGTCGGCTAGTGCTTCCTGGAATTTTGTCGTGAGTTTGTCGATTCTCATTAGAGACCTCCAATTTCGAATGTCATCAAAATGAGGCATCTGACGCGCGTTTCAAGGCGCTTTTGTCGATCTTCGACAACAAAATCTGCCGATTGGACACGGAACCGACATCAATCGCGCGACGCCACAGCGTGGCAAGACGAGCGGCGCGACATCGCGCCGCAGCGTCTCTACGCGTCAGGCTTCGGGAACGATCGGCACCGATTCGACCGACACGGGCACGGGCACCGCAGCCGCCATCGGCACAAAGCCCAGCAGCGCGAGCAGCGGCGCGTTCGGCTGCGCAATATCGCTGATCGTGTGGCGGTCGAGCTCCGCGAAGAACGCCTTACGCGCGCCTTCCATCACATTCTTCAGGCGGCACTGCG
Organism: Paraburkholderia jirisanensis; assembly: GCF_054782355.1. Taxonomy (NCBI): domain Bacteria; kingdom Pseudomonadati; phylum Pseudomonadota; class Betaproteobacteria; order Burkholderiales; family Burkholderiaceae; genus Paraburkholderia; species Paraburkholderia jirisanensis. Next base: position 77,414 of record NZ_BAAGSQ010000012.1, read on the forward strand.
AACGGATCGCACATTCGCGATGCGCACCGTCGGCGTCGGGCAGACACGCGACCAGCGCGAAATCGCTTTCGGCCGCTCGCACCACCTCGCCCACGGTCAGCGCGGACGAATGCTCGAACAGCCGCAATCCGCCGTTGCGGCCGCGCACCGTCTCGACCCAGCCGAGTTCGGCTAGGCGCTGGACGACCTTCATCAGGTGATTCTTGGAAATTCCGTACGAGTCGGAAATATCCTGGATCGTTGCGAGCCCTTCAGGACGAACGGCAAGGTAGAGCAGCACACGCAACGAGTAGTCGGTATAGTCTGTCAGTCTCATGTATGCCAAGTCGCGATCGGCGAAGACGGGCCGCCAACACAATGGCCCATCTTTTCCAAGGTTGCCGGTTACGCTTTGTCGCCATAATATGCTCGCATTACGCATCTTATTGCGACGTATGTCGTGTTATTTCGCGTAACTATAAACGCTCTGCTTTCACCCCATCGGGTCTTTTTGCGAAACCCGCGATGGGTATAGGTATCAGCCGAATCGCAATCCTGAACACCGTTTTCGTCTGATGATTGAATGAAGCCGTCGTTTGCTCCCGCCTCCGCCGTCGCACGGCAATCCGAACCAACCGAGCCGAACATTCGCGAGCTGGTCTACGCGTTCTACGAGCGCGTGCGCGCCGACCCGCTGCTCGGGCCGGTCTTCGAACAGAAGCTGGCGGGCCGCTGGGACGAGCATCTGCCGAAGATGTGCGCGTTCTGGGGCAGCCTCGTGCTGGGCTCGAAACAGTATCGCGGCAATGTGCAGCAGAGCCACCAGCCGCTGGAAGGCGTCGAGCCGCAGCATTTCAGCCGCTGGCTCTATCTGTTTCTGGATACGGTCGAGGGACGCTATGTGCCCGCCGCGGCGGTGCGCTTTATGGAACCGGCGCTGCGCATTGCGCAGAGCCTGCAGTTGAGCCGCTTCGGCTGGGATTACGAGATTCCTGCCGAGCAGCAGGCGCTGCTCGAGCGGGTCGCGCCGCGCCGCAAGCCGGTGGACGGCGAGGCGCACGACAAAGCGCACGACGGGCGCGACGCGCCGCAGCGGCCGCGCGGCGAACCGTTTCCGGCAAAGTTTATCGGGCGCGGAACGGACGAATGACGCGTGGCCGGCGCGCCGTGCTCACGGCTCTTTAGCGTCCGCGTTGACGGAACTCAGACCCCAGCGCTCGAGCGCGGCATCGTCGGTGACGCGGGCATCGACCCAGCGCTCGCCATTTTCGGTCTTTTCTTTTTTCCAGAACGGCGCGTGCGTCTTCAGGTAGTCCATCACGAACTCGCACGATGCGAACGCGTTGCCGCGATGGGCCGACGTGGTCGCCACCAGCACGATCTGGTCGAGCGGATAAAGCCTGCCGACCCGGTGCACAATCAGCACTTCGGTGCCCGGCCAACGCTCGCGCGTGGCAGCGACGATCGTCTGCAGCGATTTTTCCGTCATGCCCGGGTAGTGTTCGAGTTCCAGCGCCTCGACCGTGCTGCCTTCGTTCAGGTCGCGCACCGTACCGACGAAGCACGCCACCGCACCGACCTTCGGATTCTGCGCACGCAGCGCGGCCACTTCAGTGGACAGGTCGAAATCTTCCGTTTGCACGCGCACAGTCATCGCAAGCTCCTCAACCGCCGGTGACCGGCGGGAAAAACGCTACTTCACAGCCTTCGGTGACGCGCGTACCGGCGTCGGTCATCACGTGATTGCAGGCCATGCGCAGCGCGCGGCCTTCGGCCAGCGTCTCGGCCCAGATGCCGCCGCGCACGCGCAACCACGCACGCACGTCGCCGAGCGTCGCGACGCCGTCGGGCAGATCGACCGCTTCGTCGGAACGGCCGAGCGCTTCGCGCACGCTGGCAAAATATTTCAGCTGGATCTTCATAGGCGCCTTCACTTCGCTTGCAGGGGCGGGATTGCTCGGGTGATCGCCGCGGTCAGTTCAACAACTCGGAAAACGGGATGAAACGCACCGTCTCGCCGGCGCTGATCGCGTGGTTCGGCGGATTGTCGATCAGGCCGTCGCCCCATACCGTCGACGTCAACACCGCCGAGCTCTGGTTCGGGAACAGGTCGAGGCCGCCCGCTGCGTTCACGCGCGCGCGCAGGAACTCGTTGCGGCGCTCGGCCTTCTGTTGCGTGAAGTCGGCGCGCAGCGACAGGAAGCGCGGCGTGACCGTGCGCACGCCGGCGAGGCGCAGCACGAACGGACGCACGAATAGCAGGAAGGTGGCGAAGCTCGACACCGGGTTGCCTGGCAGGCCAATGAAGAATGCTTCGCTGGTGGATTGCGCGGAGGCCGCGGTACCTGGCTGCGCAGCGGGCGGCGTATGCGGCGCGTCGGCACCCGTAGCGGCGGCGGCCGTCGCACGGCGCACCGCGCCAAACGCGAGCGGCTTGCCGGGCTTCATCGCGATCTGCCACATCGCGAGCCGCCCTTCCGCCTCGACGGCCGGCTTTACGTGATCCTCGTCGCCGACCGATACGCCGCCGGAGGTCAAGATCAGATCGTGCTCGCGCGCCGCGTCGCGCAGCGTGGCGCGGGTGGTGTCGAGCTGGTCGGGCACGATGCCGTAGTCGGTCACCTCGCAGCCCAGCTTGTCGAGCAGGCTGCGCAGCGTAAAGCGATTCGAGTTGTAGATCGCGCCAGGCTTCAGCGCTTCGCCGGGCATCGTCAGTTCGTCGCCGGTGAAAAACACCGCGACCTTCACGCGGCGCACCACGCTCAACTGCGCGCAGCCCACCGATGCCGCCAGGCCGAGCGCCTGCGGCGTCAGCCGCGTGCCGGCCGGCAGAATCACCGCGTCGCGGCGAATATCGGCGCCTTGCTGCGTGATCCATTCGCCGGCTTTCGGTGTGTGCAGCAGCGTCACTTCGTCGCCGGCGGTTTCGGTCTGCTCCTGCATCACGACGGCGTCCGCGCCTGGCGGCACCGTCGCGCCGGTGAAGATGCGCGCCGCCGTACCCGCCGCGAGCGGTTGCGGCGCGTGGCCAGCGGGAATGCGCTGCGATACCGGCAGACGGCGGTCGCCGTGCGACAGGTCGGCCAGCCGCACCGCGTAACCGTCCATCGAGCTGGTGTTCATCGGTGGCACGTCGAGCGGCGACACGACGTCGGCGGCGAGCACGCGGTTCAGCGCTTCGAGCGTGGCGAGCGTCTCGACGCCAGCGACCGGCACAGCCGCGCCGAGCAGCGTGGCGAGAGCGTCGGCGGTGGAAAGCATCGGAGCGCGCGGTGCGGGGGACGGATTGGCGGGTGTGGACATCGGTTCGTGATCGGCGCGGGCGGTTGAAGCGAATATTGTAGCGGGCGTTCGGTGGGCCGGCGCGAACCTCGTGTGGATTGCGGGGCATCGATTTCGCGAAGCGCGGGCGCGTGACACACCGGTTCGCGTACCGGTCAGGCATGACCCTGCACCGCCCACACGCCACCGGCACGCCCCGTCCCGCTGCACTCGAGTGCCACAAGCGTGCCGAGCGCTCCGGGCGTCTCGAGCCTTCACTCCGCGCGCCGCGCCGCCCCGCTCGAGCCATACGTCGACGGCTGCCTATGCATCCGCCATACGCACGGCCCAACGCTACGCGCCCGTCTTCGACGCCACAAACGCCTTCACGCGCTCGGCATCCGCCGGCAGCACCTCAAACCGCTGCGGCAGCTTCTCGAGCCCGGCAAACGCAGCCGGCCGCTCCGGCTCGCGCTCGAGCGCCTCGCGAATCGTCTCGCCGAACTTGATCGGCTGCGCGGTCTCCAGCACGATCATCGGGATGCCCGGCTGCAGATGCTCGCGCGCCACCTTCAGGCCATCGGCGGTATGCGTGTCGATCATCGTGTCGTAGCGCTGGAACACGTCGCGGATCGCTTCGACGCGATCCGCGTGGGTGCTGCGGCCCGACACGAAACCGAACTGCTGCACGCGCGCGAAATCGCCGCTCGCGGCCAGATCGAAGCCGCCCTTTTCTTCGACGTCGCGAAACAGTTGCAGCACGCGCGCCGGATCGCGGCCGAGCAGATCGAACACGAAGCGCTCGAAGTTCGACGCCTTCGAGATGTCCATGCTCGGGCTGCTGGTGTGATACGTCTGCGCCGACGTGCGCACGCGATAGGCGCCGGTGCGGAAGAACTCGTCGAGCACGTCGTTCTCGTTGGTCGCCACCACCAGCTTCTCGATCGGCAGCCCCATCATGCGTGCGATATGGCCCGCGCAGACATTGCCGAAGTTGCCCGACGGCACCGCGAACGACACGCGCTCGTCATTCGACTGCGTCGCCGCGAAATAGCCCTTGAAGTAGTAGACCACCTGCGCCACCACGCGCGCCCAGTTGATCGAATTGACCGTGCCGATCTTGTGCCGCGCCTTGAACGCGTGATCGTTCGACACCGCCTTCACGATGTCCTGGCAATCGTCGAACACGCCTTCGACCGCGAGATTGAAGATGTTCGGGTCCTGCAGGCTGAACATCTGCGCGGTCTGGAACGCACTCATCTTCTTGTGCGGCGACAGCATGAACACGCTCAGGCCGTGTTTGCCGCGCATCGCGTATTCGGCTGCGCTGCCGGTGTCGCCGGAGGTCGCGCCGAGAATGTTCAGCGTTTCGCCGTGCTTGTCCAGCGTGTACTCGAACAGGTTGCCGAGCAGCTGCATCGCCATGTCCTTGAACGCGAGCGTCGGCCCGTTCGACAGTTCGAGCAGCGCGAGCGGCGCGCCGTTTTCGATGCCGAGCGTTTTCAACGGCGTGATCTGCGCGGCCTGCTCGTCGTCGCGCACGTTGCAGTACGTCTGTGCGGTGTAGGTGCGGCGCGTCAATGCGCGCAGGTCTTCGGCCGGAATGTCGTCGCAGAACTTCGCGAGCACTTCATAGGCGAGGTCCGCATACGGCAGCACGCGCCAGCGCGCCAGTTCGTCCGCGCTGACCTGCGGATACGCGGCCGGCAGATACAGGCCGCCATCCTTCGCGAGACCGCCGAGCAGGATGTCGGAAAAAGTATGGCGCTCGCCTGCTCCGGCACCGCGCGTGGAAATGTAGTTCATCAGTGTATTCGCCCAGATTGCCCGCTTGTTTCACGCCTGTTTCACGCTTGTCGCACCTGCGCGCCTAGTCCAGCGCTTCCATGCGCAGCTTCGTTACCTTCGATACGACCGTTTGCAGCGCCTCGATGCGCGCGATCGCCACGTTCACATATTTTTCGACCGTCTCATGCGTGAGCAGCACGATGTCCGTCTCGCCCTTGTCATGCCCGTCGACCTGCTCCGATTCCTTCTGCAGCAGCGCGTCGATCGAAATACCCATGTCGGCGAGGATGCGCGTGATGTCGGCCAGCACGCCGGTCACATCGGCCACCCGCAGGCGCAGGTAGTAGCTGCTCGTCACTTCTTCGATCGGCAGGATCGGCGTGTCCGACAGCCGGTCGCGCTGGAACGCCAGATGCGGTACGCGGTGCTCCGGATCGGCCGTGTGCAGGCGCGTCACGTCGACCAGATCGGCCACGACCGCCGAAGCCGTCGGCTCCGCGCCCGCGCCCTTGCCGTAGTACAGCGTCGTGCCGACCGCATCGCCGTGCACCACCACGGCGTTCATCGCGCCTTCCACGTTGGCGAGCAGGCGCTTTTCCGGGATCAGCGTCGGGTGCGTGCGCAGCTCGATGCCGTTGGCCGTGCGGCGCGTGATGCCGAGCAGCTTGATCCGGTAGCCGAGCTCTTCCGCGTAGCGGATGTCGATCGCGGCCAGCTTGCTGATGCCTTCCACGTAAGCCTTGTCGAACTGCACCGGCACGCCGAACGCGATCGCGCTCATGATGGTGGCCTTGTGCGCAGCGTCGACGCCTTCGATGTCGAAGGTCGGGTCAGCCTCGGCGTAGCCGAGTTCCTGTGCGGCTTTCAGCGCGGTCGCGAAGTCGAGCCCGCGATCGCGCATCTCCGACAGGATGTAGTTGGTCGTACCGTTGATAATGCCGGCGATATAGCCGATGCGGTTGGCGCTCAGCCCTTCGCGCAGCGCCTTGATGATTGGAATGCCGCCCGCCACCGCGCCCTCGAACGCGACCATCACGCCGTTCGCATGCGCGGCATCGAAGATCTCCGTGCCGTGCACCGCGAGCAGCGCCTTGTTGGCGGTGACCACGTGCTTGCGGTTGGCGATCGCGCGCAGCACCAGCTCGCGCGCGATGCCGGTGCCGCCGATCATCTCCGCGACGATGTCGATCGACGGATCGTCGGTCACCGCGTGGAAATCGTCGGTGACGGCGACGCTGCCCGCGTCCGCGCCCAGCGCCTGTTCAGCCTTCGCCGGATTGCGCACCGCAATGCGTGCGATCTCGATGCCGCGGCCGGCCCGGCGTTTGATTTCTTCCTGGTTGCGGCGCAGGACCGTATAGGTCCCGCCGCCAACCGTGCCGAAGCCCAGCAGTCCAACTTTGATCGGTTCCATGCAGCGTGTGTATTTCTAGTAAGAGATTGGGAAAGCGCTCGGGTGGTTCAGGCGCATCAGGCCGCGTGACGCTTGCGGTAGCCGTCGAGAAAGCGCGCGATCCGGTTGATCGAATCGGCGAGGTCGTCGACGTTCGGCAGGAATACCACACGGAAATGATCCGGCGATTTCCAGTTGAAACCGCTGCCTTGCACCAGCAGCACGCGCTCTTCGAGCAGCAGATCGAGAATGAACTGCTGGTCGTCGTGAATCGGGTACATCTTCGGGTCGAGGCGCGGGAACATGTACAACGCCGCTTCCGGCTTCACGCAGCTCACGCCGGGAATGGCCGTCAGCATGTCGTACGCCAGCTCGCGCTGCCGGTACAGGCGCCCGCCTGGCGCGATCAGTTCGTTGATGCTCTGATAGCCGCCCAGCGCGGTTTGAATCGCATACTGGCCCGGCACGTTCGGGCACAGCCGCATCGACGCGAGAATGCCGAGGCCTTCGAAGTAGTCTTTCGCGCGCCGCCGGTTTTCGCCGGTCAGGCCCGACACCCACATCCAGCCGGCGCGGTAGCCGCACGAACGGTAACTCTTCGACAGGCTGTTGAAGGTGACCGTCAGCACGTCTTCGGACAGCGAGCCGATCGCCGTGTGCTCGCGGCCGTCATAGATGATCTTGTCGTACACCTCGTCGGCGAAGATCACGAGGCCGTGCTGACGCGCGATGTCGATCAGCGCGAGCAGCAGTTCGTTCGAGTACAGCGCGCCGGTCGGGTTGTTCGGGTTGATCACCACCAGCGCGCGCGTGTTCGCCGTGATCTTGCTGCGGATGTCGTCGAGGTCGGGCATCCAGCGGTTCGACTCGTCGCACACGTAGTGCACCGGCGTGCCGCCGGACAGGCTGACGCCGGCGGTCCACAGCGGGTAGTCGGGCGCCGGCAGCAGCACTTCGTCGCCATCGTTGAGCAGACCCTGCAGCGCCATCACGATCAGTTCGGACGCGCCGTTGCCGATGTAGATGTCGTCCAGTTCGACGCCCTGCACGCCCTTTTGCTGCGCGTAATGCATGATCGCCTTGCGCGCCGCGAACACGCCTTTCGAATCGGAGTAGCCGGACGAAGTGGGCAGGTTCAGGATCATGTCCTGAATGATCTCGTCGGGTGCGTCGAAACCGAACGGCGCGAGATTGCCGATGTTCAGCTTGATGATGCGGTGGCCTTCTTCCTCGAGCCGCTTCGCGTGTTCGAGCACGGGCCCGCGAATGTCATAGCAGACATTCAACAGCTTGTTGGATTTGAGTATCGGTTTCACGGCGGGCACGTCGTCCTGGATCAAGGTATTGCCCCGGAGGCCGCACCGTTTCTGCGCTGGCAGCGCCGCGGCGGACACCGGCGGGCGTGCAGCATGAAACGGGCATCCGGAACGAAAAGTCGCGGAACACATTCTGGCGCGTTCAGCCCAACCCGGATGCACGGCCAGTGCGCCCGGAGCGCCTCTCGCGATGGAGCGCGGCTATGCCGATGACGGCTGGCCGGTTCGGGCATTCTACGTGGCTGCGCGGCTGACGCAGGTGCGGCTCGTGACGGCACGCGCGCCCGGAGCCCGGGTGCGGGGCACGCCGGGGCGGCTAAAAAGCTATAATTTAGCGGATTTTGGCCGACTTCCGCAATGCACCAACGCCGGGCGTCGAGCCCGGCGGGCCGCGAGCGGCAAGCCCGCAGCGGTTGCGCAAGCGCGCACGAAGTCGATTCCAGCGCAATACCAATGCAGTACCAGCGAGATGCCCGCGCCATCCAGCACCGCGCGCGGCGCAATGTTACACGACCACCACGGAACACCAGTTTGAAATTACACCAGGATTCAAGCGGCGCCCTGAACACCGTGACCGGTTACGGCGCCGACTACGTCGAAATCAATGCCCAACGTCACGCCGGCAGCATCATCGTGCTGCCGGAGGCACCGGTCATCGCATGGCCGGTGTCGTCGTTCGAGGCCCTTGCCCCCGAGCATTTCGCGCTGCTGGTCGAGCCCGCGCCCGAAGTGGTCATTTTCGGCAGCGGCGAACGGCTGCGTTTTCCGCATCCGCGCCTCACCGCGGCGCTGGCGGCGCAGCGCATCGGTGTCGAAACGATGGATTTCAAGGCCGCCTGCCGCACCTACAACATCCTGATGGCCGAAGGCCGCAAGGTCGCCGCGGCGCTGCTGATCGAGGCGTAGCATCGCAAAGCATCGGCAGCGCCGCGCCGATCGAGTACACTGCGCGGCGTTTGCGCGATTGGAGCGCGCAACGGCGCTCGAGGGCGCGCTTTAAAGGCAACTTGAAGTCAGCTCAAGGGGCAACCTGAAGGCGACGTGAAGTCAGCTTAAGGGCAGCTTAAGCCTCGCCGCCCCATGATCGCCGGCTTGCCCGCCGCCACGCGGCCGCTCGCCGGCGCGGCGCCGCCCACAAAAAATGATGCCGCCGCCGCGGTACCGAAAAAGGTTGAAATCAATGAACGATACGCCGTCCCGGCTACCGCTCAATCGCACTGCTGTCCTGCTCCTCTTGATCGCGCTCGCCGTGATCTGGTTCGTGCCGCTCGGCTGGCGCCATCTGCTGCCGAGCGACGAAGGCCGTTATGCCGAAATGGCGCGCGAAATGTTCGTCACCGGCGACTGGATCACGCCGCGCTACAACGGCTACAAATATTTCGAGAAGCCGCCGCTGCAAACCTGGGCGAATGCGCTGAGTTTCGCGTGGTTCGGCCTCGGCGAATGGCAGGCGCGCCTGTACACCGCACTGACCGGCTTCGCCGGCGTGCTGGTGGTCGGCTACACCGGGGCGCGCGTATTCAATACGGCGACCGGCGTGTTCGCCGCGCTGGTGCTCGCCGTCTCGCCGTACTGGAATCTGATGGGCCACTTCAACACGCTCGACATGGGCCTGTCGTTCTGGATGGAGTTGTCGCTGTGCGCGCTGCTGCTGGCGCAGCGTCCGAATCTGCCCGGCGGCGCGGCGCGCGGCTGGATGTGGGTGTGCTGGGGGGCGATGGCGCTCGCGGTGCTGTCCAAGGGCCTCGTCGGATTGATCCTGCCAGGCGCGGTGCTGGTGCTGTACACGCTGATCGCGCGCGACTGGGCGTTGTGGCGGCGCCTGTATCTGGTGAGCGGCCTGATCGTGTTCTTTGCGATCGTCACGCCGTGGTTTCTGCTGGTGCAGGAACGCAACCCTGAGTTTTTCAATTTCTTTTTCGTGGTCCAGCAGTTCCGGCGTTATCTGACGCCTGAGCAGAATCGCCCCGGCGCGTTCTATTACTTCGTGCCGGTGCTGATCGTCGGATTTTTGCCGTGGCTGTCGGTGATCCTGCAGAGTTTGCGCCGCGCACTGCAGACGCCGCGTCAGGCCAACGGCTTCGCGCCGGTGCTGATGCTGCTGGTATGGAGCGGATTCATCTTTCTGTTCTTCAGCGCGTCGCATTCGAAGCTGCTGTCGTACACGCTGCCGATCGCGCCGGCCCTCGCGCTCCTGATCGGCCTGTATCTGCCGCTCGTCACGAAGGAACGCTTTCATCGTCATCTGGCGGGCTATGCGGTGTTCCTCGTGGTCGCCGCGTTCGGTGCGATTTTTCTGAGCCGCTTCGGCGACGCGCGCACGCCGAATGCGCTGTACGTCGAGTTCCGCAGCTGGGTGTTCGCGGCGCTGGGCGTCGCGTTCGTGCTGACGCTCGCAGCGCTGTGGATCAACCGCAAGAGCCGCACCGGCGTGCTCGGCGCGGCGCTCGCGTTCGGCGCCGGCTGGCTGCTGCTCGGCACCATCGCGGGTACCGGCCATGACACCTTCGGACGCCTCAGTTCCGGCGCGCCGCTGGCGCCCGCGGTGCGCGCGGCGCTCGCGAAACTGCCGCCCGACACGCCGTTCTACTCGGTCGGCGTGCTCGACCACACGATGCCGTTCTACGTGCACCACACGATGACGATGGTCGAAGTGACCGACGAACTCGCGTTCGGCATCAATGCGGAACCGCAGAAATGGGTGCCGACGGTGGCCGATTGGGTCAAGCGCTGGAACGCCGACCGCTATGCGCTCGCGCTGATCCCGGTGGGCCGCTACGACGATCTCGCGGCGCAACATGTGCCGATGCAGGTGATCGCGCGCGATGCGCGGCGCGTGATCGTCGAGAAGCCGGAACCGGCGGCGGCAGATGCGCCAGGGGCACGCACCACCGCGGCCGCGGCAAGCGCCAGCGAGCCCGCCGCCGCGCAGCCGGCGGCGTCCGCGGGGTCCGAGGGATCGGCGGCGTCCGCCGCGCCAGCCACAGCGCCCGCTCCCGCCGCCCCGGCAGCGCCCGCCCCCGCCGCGTCGCAAGCGCAGCCCTGACTTTCAACCACGAGCCTCGATGAACCCGATTTCCTTCTTCTGCATCCTCGCCGGCGTCACGCTGAACGCGTGCGCGCAACTGCTGCTCAAGGCCGGCACCAATGCCGTTGGACACTTCGAATTCACCCGTGCGAACATCCTGCCCATCGGCTTCAGGCTGGCCACGCAGTTGCCGATCATCGGCGGCCTCGCCTGCTATGTGGTGAGCGTCGTCGTATGGGTCGTCGGGTTGTCGCGCGTCGAGGTGTCGATCGCCTATCCGATGCTGTCGCTCGGCTACGTGGTCAATGCGTTCGCGGCGTGGTATCTGTTCGGCGAGACGCTGTCGGTGCAGAAGCTCGTCGGCATCGGCATCATCCTGATCGGCGTGTACGTGCTGGCGCGCAGCTAGCGCCTGCTGCGGCCCGCCGCCTGGAGCCGCCGGGAAGCCATGCAGCAGGCGCAGCGCTTGCGTGGCCCGCCGCATCGACTTCGCCGTCAGGCTCGTGTAACGCTAATGAAAAGTATGCTGTGCGGATTCAGCTAGCCTCACCCTACCGACCAAGGCACTCATGACCCAGTCATCCGTCCCGTTTTTGCCGTTCGTGCGCCCCGACATCGACGAAGAGACCATCGCCGGCGTCGCCGACGTGCTGCGCTCCGGCTGGATCACCACCGGCCCGCAGAACCAGGCCTTCGAAGCGGCGCTGTCGGCGTTCTGCGGCGGACGCCCGGTGCGCACCTTCAATTCTGGCACCGCGACGCTTGAAATCGGTCTGCGGATAGCCGGGGTTGGCCCCGGCGACGAAGTGATCACCACGCCCGCATCGTGGGTCGCCACCGCCAACGTGATTCTCGAAACCGGCGCGACGCCGGTGTTCGTCGATATCGACCCGCGCACGCGCAACATCGATCTCGAACTGCTCGAGGGCGCCATCACACCGCGCACCAAGGCATTGATCCCCGTCTACCTCGCCGGCCTGCCGGTCGACATGGACCGGCTGTACGAGATCGCCCGCGCGCACAAGCTGCGCGTGATCGAAGACGCCGCGCAGGCGTTCGGCTCGACGTGGCGCGGCGAACGCATCGGCAAGCTCGGCGACATCGTGTCGTTCAGCTTCCACGCGAACAAGAACCTGACGTCGATCGAAGGCGGCGCACTGGTGCTCAACGACGAAGCCGAAGCACTGCTCGCGCAGAAATACCGGCTGCAGGGCATCACGCGCACCGGCTTCGACGGCATGGATTGCGACCTGCTCGGCGGCAAGTACAACCTGACCGACGTCGCAGCGCGCGTCGGCCTCGGCCAGTTGCCGCGTCTCGAAGGCTTCACCGCGCAGCGCAGGAAACTGGCGCGCGCATACTTCTCCGGCTTCGAAGGCGGCGCGGCGGTCAAGCTCGGCGTCGGCCTGCCGGTGGCAGACTTCGAAAACAGCAACTGGCATATGTTCCAGATCACGCTGCCGCTCGAGCGGCTGGCGCTCGACCGCGCCGGCTTCATGGGCGCACTGAAGGAGCGCGGCATCGGCTCGGGCGTGCACTATCCGGCGATTCATCTGTTCTCGCTGTACCGTGCGCGCGGCTTCAGGGAAGGCATGTTCCCGCATGCGGAGCGCTTCGGCGCGAGCACGGTGACGCTGCCGCTCTTTACGCAGATGAGCGAAGACGACGTCGCGCGCGTGTGCCGCGCGGTCGACGAAATCTGCGCGCAGCACGGCCGCTGAACTGAACTGCCCGCAGCCGATTCAAGCCTTAGATAAACACCATGCTCGCGATACTGACCGGCCAACCCAGCTACCTCAAGTACCCCAGCGAAAACCAAGCGGAACACAAGCGGACATGAGCCAAACGGAACACCGCCGGGCCCGGCCCGAAGTCTCGATCATCATCCCGGTCTACAACGAGGAGGCGGGGTTGGGCGAGCTGTTCGCGCGCCTGTACCCAGCGCTCGACGCGCTCGACGCGACCTACGAAGTGATCTTCATCAACGACGGCAGCCGCGACAAATCTCCCGCGCTGCTCGCCGCGCAGTTCCGCGCCAGGCCCGACACCACACGCGTGATCCTGCTGAACGGCAATTACGGCCAGCACATGGCGATTCTCGCGGGCTTCGAGCAGTCGCGCGGCGACATCGTGATCACGCTCGACGCCGACCTGCAGAATCCGCCTGAAGAAATCGGCAAGCTGGTCGCGAAGATGCGCGAAGGCTTCGACTACGTCGGCACGATCCGCCTGCAACGGCGCGACAGCCTGTGGCGCCGCAAGGCCTCGCAGGTGATGAACCGGCTGCGCGAACGCATCACGCGCATCAAGATGACCGACCAGGGCTGCATGCTGCGCGCGTACAGCCGGCATATCGTCGATACGATCAATCGCTGCGGCGAGATCAACACGTTTATTCCGGCACTGGCCTACACGTTCGCGCAAAACCCGGTCGAAATCGAAGTCGCGCATGAAGAGCGCTTTGCCGGCGAATCGAAGTATTCGCTGTACAGCCTGATTCGCCTGAACTTCGACCTCGTCACCGGCTTCTCGGTGGTGCCGCTGCAATGGCTGTCGTTCATCGGCGTGATTCTGTCGATGGGCTCCGCCGGCCTGTTCGTGCTGCTGCTGATTCGCCGCTTCATCATCGGCGCGGAAGTGCAAGGCGTGTTCACGCTGTTCGCCATTACGTTCTTCCTGCTGGGCGTGATCATCTTCGCGCTCGGGCTGCTGGGCGAATACATCGGCCGTATCTACCAGCAGGTGCGCGCGCGGCCGCGTTATCTGGTGCAAACCATTCTCGAGGAACGCGACGGCGAAACGGTCGCGGCGCAACCGCGGCAAAGTGTCGTGCAGGCGGTGCAGCCTGCGCCGATCGTCGACCAGGGGCCAAGCCGATGAAGCCGCGCGCCGTCGTATTCGCGTATCACAACGTTGGCGTGCGCTGCCTGCAGGTGCTTCTTGCGCGCGGCGTCGACGTCGCGCTGGTGGTCACGCACGAAGACAACCCTAGCGAGAACATCTGGTTCGGCAGCGTCGCGCAGGTCGCCGCGGAACACGGCATCGAAACCATCACGCCGGCCGATCCGGCCAGCGCGCAATTGCGTGCCGCGGTAAGCGCCGCGCGGCCCGATTTCATTTTCTCGTTCTACTACCGGCATATGCTGCCGCTCGAGCTGCTCGCGCTGGCCGCGCGCGGCGCGTACAACATGCACGGCTCGCTGCTGCCGAAGTACCGCGGCCGTGTGCCGACCAACTGGGCGGTGCTGAACGGCGAAACGGAAACCGGCGCCACGCTGCATGAAATGGCCGCGAAACCGGATGCCGGCGCGATCCTCGCGCAAACGCCGGTGCCGATCCTGCCCGACGATACCGCCGCGCAGGTATTCGACAAGGTCACGGTGGCCGCCGAGCAAACGCTGTGGCGTGTGCTGCCCGCGCTGCTCGCGGGCGAAGCGCCGCATCTGCCGAACGATCTCGCGCACGGCAGCTATTTCGGCGGCCGCAAGCCGGAAGACGGCCGGCTCGACTTCACGCAGCCCGCGCAACGCGTGTACAACCTGATCCGCGCAGTGGCGCCGCCGTATCCGGGCGCCTTCACCGATATCGAGGTTGGCGCCGGCGCCGACACCCGCAGCGAACGCTTCGTGATCGCCCGGGCGCGTCTCGCGCCACCAGGCCAGTTCGCAGGCCAAGCCGCCGCAAATTTGCCCGCGGGGCTGCACGTAAGCGATAATGCCTTTTTTGCGATGTGCGGCGATGGCCGCGCCATCGCGATTCACGAACTGCGGCATCAGCCCGGCGGCCATGCTGGTAACGGCGCTAATGGCAGCGCCAACAGCGGCGCTGACAACAGCCCCGGCGGCGAACGCGCCGTCACTCCTGCCGAATTCTTGCGGCTCACCCAACCTTCCCGTAACAGATGAAAAAAGTCCTGATTCTGGGCGTGAACGGCTTTATCGGCCATCACCTGTCCAAGCGCATTCTCGAAACGACCGACTGGGAAGTGTTCGGGATGGACATGCAGACCGAGCGCCTCGGCGACCTGCTGAACCATGAGCGGATGCACTTCTTCGAAGGCGACATCACGATCAACAAGGAATGGGTCGAGTATCACGTGAAGAAGTGCGACGTGATCCTGCCGCTGGTGGCCATCGCCACGCCCGCCACCTACGTGCAGCAGCCGCTGCGCGTGTTCGAGCTCGATTTCGAGGCGAACCTGCCGATCGTGCGTTCGGCGGTCAAGTACAAAAAGCATCTGGTGTTTCCGTCGACGTCCGAGGTGTACGGCATGTGCGACGACGAAGAATTCGACCCGGATGCGTCGGAGCTGACCTACGGCCCGATCAACAAGCCGCGCTGGATCTACGCGTGCTCGAAGCAGCTGATGGACCGCGTGATCTGGGGCTACGGCATGGAAGGCCTGAACTTCACGCTGTTCCGTCCGTTCAACTGGATCGGCCCGGGCCTCGACTCGATCTACACGCCGAAGGAAGGCAGCTCGCGCGTGGTCACGCAGTTCCTTGGCCACATCGTGCGCGGCGAGAACATCAGTCTGGTCGACGGCGGCGCGCAAAAGCGTGCGTTCACCGATATCGACGACGGCATCGGCGCGCTGATGAAGATCATCGACAACGCGAACGGCATCGCGACGGGCAAGATCTACAACATCGGCAACCCGAAGAACAACTTCTCGGTGCGCGAACTCGCGCACAAGATGCTGGCGCTCGCGGCCGAATTCCCCGAGTACGCCGACAACGCGAAGAAAGTGCAGCTGGTCGAGACGTCGTCGGGCGCGTACTACGGTGCGGGCTACCAGGACGTGCAGAACCGCGTGCCGAAGATCGACAACACGATGCAGGAACTGAGCTGGGCGCCGAAGTCGACCTTCGACGAAGCGCTGCGCAAGATCTTCGAAGCGTATCGCGGCCACGTGGCCGAGGCGCGCGCGCTGGTCGAATAGTCGAACCCGCACGCGTTCGTTCCGCCCGCTCATCGCTTAACTGCAAGGCCCGCTTCCTTGGCTCGCATCGTTCTCAAGATCGACGTCGACACGCTGCGCGGCACCCGCGAAGGCGTGCCGAATCTCGCACGCCTGTTCGACCGCTTCAAGGCGCGCGCCACCTTCCTGTTCAGTCTCGGCCCGGACCACACCGGCTGGGCGATGCGCCGCGTACTGCGGCCGGGCTTTCTGAAGAAGGTGTCGCGCACGTCGGTGGTCGAGCATTACGGCATCCGTCAACTGATGTACGGCGTGCTGCTGCCGGGGCCCGACATCGGCCTGCGCGCAGCCGCCGACATGCGCGCGATTCACGAAGCCGGCTTCGAATGCGGCATCCATACGTGGGACCACGTGTACTGGCAGGACAACGTACGCACACGCGAACACGCGTGGACCGCGGCGCAAATGGAAAAGAGCTACACGCGCTTTATCGACGTGTTCGGTGCGCCGCCTGTCACCCACGGCGCGGCGGGCTGGCAGATGAACGGCCACGCATTCGAACAGATCGACGCATGGGGCATGCGCTATGCGTCCGACGGCCGTGGTCACACGCCGTACTTCCCGGTGGTGAACGGCAAGACGCTCGAGCACGTGCAGATGCCTACCACCCTGCCGACGCTCGACGAAGTGCTCGGTGTGGACGGCATCGATACGCACAACGTGGCCGCATGGCTGCTGAAGCAGACCGAGCACAATCCGCACGACCAGGTCTTCACGCTGCACGCGGAACTCGAAGGCCAGAAGCTCGCACCGATCTTCGAACAACTGCTTGATGGCTGGCGCGCGCAAGGCCATACGTTTGCGACGATGGGCGACTATCACGCGGCGCTAGACCGCGACACGTTGCCATCGTACCCTGTCGCATGGGGCGAAATTCCTGGCCGTTCCGGCGAATTGATCGTCCAGCCCGACTGACGGCTTGCGGCTTGTGGTTTGCAGCGCGCCGATCGTCGCGCTGCGCCGGCCAGACTCTCCCCCCGCATCAAAGTTCGAGCCGGGACAGGCGTGATGCAGCAGGCAGCGTACCGTACGCGCCAGCCTGCGTTCCGCTCTGCCCGACCATAACAAACGGAGAACCTCGTGCCCATCGCAGTCGACCAAGCCGTCCCCGACTTCACCGCCGCTGCTACCGGCGGCGATTTCACGCTGTCCAGTCTCCGCGGCAAAAAGGTGGTGCTGTATTTCTACCCGAAAGACAACACGCCGGGCTGCACGACCGAAGGTCTGCAGTTTCGCGATCTGTATCCGAAGTTCCAGAAGGCCGGCGCGGATATCGTCGGCGTATCGCGCGATAGCGTGCGTTCGCACGAAAACTTCAAGTCCAAACTCGAACTGCCGTTTACTCTGGTATCGGACCCGGATGAACAGCTGTGTACGTTGTTCGGCGTCATGAAACTGAAGAAAATGTATGGCAAAGAAGTACGTGGGATCGAACGTTCGACCTTCGTCATCGGCGCTGACGGCGTACTGCGCCGCGAGTGGCGCGGCGTGAAAGTGCCGGGCCACGTCGATGAGATTCTGGAAGCTGTACAAGCGCTGTGAGGCGCGTTATATTGGGCCGCAATGAGTGCCTGTTTACCCTACTTTTTCCGCAGTTGCGCTGATCACGTTCGTCATCTTCCGGACATCAACGTGAGGGCTGAAAGGTCTGCGAGGCCTGTCAGGCGCAATGCGACGAATCCAGCTGAGCCGCTTGCTCCGTACCACGGGGCGGCGGCTTTTTTCATTGCGCGCCGGCGTGCAGGCAACACCCGGCGTGCTTTCGTCAAGGAGCCGATCGAAAAACAGGCGAACCGGCATCACTAAACCCAGGCGCGCCTCCGGACGCAAACTGCGTGCGCAACATGGGCACGTCCAGGATGCGACAGGCGGCGCACGATATGACCCGATTCCTTCGAGGGAAACTATGCCTTTGCCTACTCCGCCCAGCAAGCTCGGCAGTCTGTTGCCGCCTGACGAATACAAGGCCAAAGCCCAGCCGGCACGGCCCGCCCGAAAACAGGCCCACGAAGGGGAGCAAGCAGAGTCGCCCGAACTCGGGCGCGCCAGTGTCGCCCTGCCGATGACCGACGCGGCCAATGCCGCTACGACGCTGCGCTCGGTGCCGGTTGCCGCCGCGCAGTCGTCGGGAATCGACGCGCCTGCGGTCGCCCCCGTCGCGCCGGCCAAAGGCCGCAAGACGAAGCAGACCGCCGCGCTGCTGTTGCCGATTCCGCCGCAGCAAGCAAGCGCAGGCGGCGCTCAGGCCGAAGCCGCCCCACCCGCCGTCGCGCGGCGCGGCAAAGCGCCGGCCGCGAGCGAAGCACAAGCGCCTGCGGCCACCGCGACACGTGCCGGCAGTCCCGCCGGCACCACGAAGTCGCGCGACACGCGCGGCGCCGCGGTCGAAGTGCGCAAGCTGTTCGTGCTCGACACCAACGTGCTGATGCACGATCCGACCTGCCTGTTCCGCTTCGAGGAGCACGACGTCTATCTGCCGATGATGACGTTGGAAGAACTCGACAACCACAAAAAGGGCATGTCGGAAGTCGCCCGTAACGCGCGCCAGGTGAGCCGCACGCTCGACGCGCTGGTGGCCAACGCCGGCCCGATGAGCGAGGGCATTGCGCTGTCGCGTCTGGGCAGCCGCGAGGCGTCGGGGCATCTGTACTTCCAGACCAAGCTGACCGATATCGAGCCGGTCGAAGGCCTGCCGCAGGGCAAGGCGGACAACCAGATCCTCGGCGTGGTGCGCGCGCTGCAGCGCGACCGCGCGGACCGTCAGGTCGTGCTGGTGTCGAAAGACATCAACATGCGGATCAAGGCGCACGCGCTCGGCCTGCCCGCGGAAGATTACTTCAACGACCAGGTTCTGGAAGACAAGGACCTGCTGTACTCGGGCATTCGCGCGCTGCCGCAGGACTTCTGGACCCGCCACGCGAAGGGCATGGAAAGCTGGCAGGACACCAAGACCGGCACCACCTACTACCGCGTGACCGGGCCGCTGTGCGGATCGATGCTGGTCAACGAGTTCGTCTATCTGGAGCCGCAAAACGGCGAGCCGGTGTTTCACGCGATCGTGCGCGAGATCAACGGCAAGACCGCATTGCTGCAGACGTTGCGCGATTACGGCCACCACAAGAACAACGTGTGGGGCATCACCGCGCGCAACCGCGAACAGAACTTCGCGCTGAACCTGCTGATGAACCCGGAGATCGACTTCGTCACGCTGCTTGGCCAGGCGGGTACCGGCAAGACGCTGGTCGCGCTCGCGGCAGGTCTTGCGCAAGTGCTCGACGACAAGCGTTACAACGAGATCATCGTGACGCGCGCGACCGTGCCGGTGGGCGAAGACATCGGCTTTCTGCCCGGTACCGAAGAGGAAAAGATGCAGCCGTGGATGGGTGCATTCGACGACAACCTCGAGGTGCTGCAGAAGACCGATGACGCGGCCGGCGAATGGGGTCGCGCTGCGACCCAGGAGCTGATCCGCTCGCGGCTGAAGATCAAGAGCATGAACTTCATGCGCGGACGGACCTTTGTCGACAAGTACCTGATCATCGACGAGGCGCAGAACCTGACGCCCAAGCAGATGAAGACGCTGGTGACGCGCGCAGGCCCGGGTACCAAGATCATCTGTCTGGGCAATATCGCGCAGATCGATACGCCGTATCTGACCGAAGGCAGTTCGGGGCTCACGTATGTGGTCGACCGCTTCAAGGGCTGGGCGCATAGCGGACATGTGACGCTGGCGCGTGGCGAGCGCTCGCGGCTGGCGGATTACGCGTCGGAGATTCTGTAGCGTTCTGAGACTTCTGTCGGGTTGGCGGCTTGATCGCTAGCGCGCGGATTTAGCGGTATCTCAAAGGCCGCTTCCGGTTTGCCGGAAGCGGCCTTTTTACGTCGTGTTACGGGTGGTTTCGCACGGTTTGACGCCGCGTTCGGGCCGCTGGACAAACGCGCACTATCGCGCGAAATCTCACAAAAAATAACAACAGTTAGCGCGTAAACCTCAAGTAATTGATCAAGTTCGCTTGCCCAAGCCACGCCGGCAGGCCTACTATCAGGCATCGTCCGCTTCGGGCGAGCTTGGCGCTCGTCCTAGCCTTTTATGCGCCGTTCCGCATTTTCGTCGCTCGGGTTGGCCGCCGGGTTTTCGGCCCGGTTTTCGCCCCGCTCATCGTCCGGCTGTTCGTCACGTCGATCGTCGTTTCTGACGCTCGTCACGCTGTCGCTCGCTGTGCTGCTCGCGGCCTGCTCCAGCGCGCCGCAAAAGACGGTGCGTAGCAGCTCGGGCAACGCGGCGGCGAGCACCACCGCCCGCACCTTCCGCCCGCCGCCGGGCTTCCCGGATTTCGTCGACCATAGCGTGGGCCGCGAAGAAATCTCGATTCAGGCCATGAGCCTCGTCGGCGTGCCGTATCGCTGGGGCGGCAATACGCCGGATAGCGGCTTCGACTGCAGCGGGCTGGTGCACTACGTGGTGCAGCGCGCCGCGACCGTCAACCTGCCCCGCACCACCGCCGATATGAGCTCGCGCGGCACAGCGATCGAGCCCGATGAAATCGCGGCCGGCGATCTGATTTTTTTCAACACCACCGGCCGGCCGCATTCGCACGTCGGTATTTACGTCGGCAAGCTGCGCTTCGTCAATGCGCCGTCGACGGGCGGCACGGTGCGGCTCGACTATCTGACCAATCCTTACTGGGCCAAGCGCTTTGACGGCATCCGGCGCGTCGCGCCGCCGCTCGCGCCGCCGAAACCAACGCCATTCGAGGCGCCGACTTACGATGCGGCGGCGCCGCCGCCGGCTGATGTCGACGTCGCGGTTGGGGCGACGGCGGTTGGCGTTGGGCAGACAACGACAGGCGCGCCAGCCGGGACGTCTACGGCCGCGATGGCTCAGCGTGTGGCCGGTGAGCGTGGACCGCTAACGGCACAGCGCGAGGCCGCAGATACGGGGTCGCGTATGCCGGTGGGTGCAACCGGCGGTGCTACAGGTGCAACTGGCAGTCCGATGGTGGCCGCGGGTGCGCCGGCCCGCCCAGGCGTGGCGAGTGCGAACGTGGCCGGTGCAAATGTGGCCGGCGCAGGTATGACCGGTGCAAGTGTGCCCCGTGAAGGTGTGACGCGTGAAGGTGCGGCGGCTCCGGGCGCAGCGAATTCCGGCGCAGCGACAGCCGCTTACGCCGCCGCCGGCAGCGCTTCAACAAACGCGGCCGCGGCCGATCAGTTCGAACCGCCACCACCGGCGCTGAGCGCGGCGCAATCGCAGGCGCGCGCCGCCGGTGCGGTGGCACCCGCTGTCGTCACCGCCGGGCAAGCCGCGTCCGGCGCAGGCAAGACCGGAGGAGGCGCCGCGCTTGCAGCCGCGCCGACACGGGACGGCGCGTCAGCAGGCTATGCACAGCAGCCAATCGCGCCGACGCGCCTCGCCGCACAGCCTCAGCCCGCAGTGGCGCCTGACGCGATCGACGCCGCCGCCGATGCCTACGAGCCGGCTCCGCCGGCTGCGGTCGCCGCGCGCCAGGCACAACAGGCGCAAGGAATCGCGCCGTCGGCAGCGCCAGCCCCGGCGTGGCAACAACGTCCGGCAGGCAACGTGCAGATCATGCGGGCGTCGACTGTGCCGCAACGCATGCCCGCGCCGACACAAACCAACGACGACCCGATTGCCGGCTTCGCGAGCGGTCGGTACTGAGTGCACAACCCAGCCCGAAGGCCCCGCGCAAGCCACCGCATACGCCTGCAAGCCAGAATCCGGCGGCGCACCGCGTCCGCCGCGGCTCTGCTATCGTGTCTGTCCGATATTTCAAGACAGGCGGGGTGAATACGATGGATCTCGGACTCAAGGACAAGGTCGTTCTGATCACGGGCGGCAGCAAAGGTATCGGCCTCGCGTGTGCGCGTGCGTTCGCGGCGGAAGGCGCGAAAGTCGCGATCGTGTCGCGCGACCCGGCCAATCTGGCGCGTGCCCGCGAGCAACTGGCCAGCGCCGGTCTGCACGTGCATCTGGCGCGCGCGGACCTGCACGATCCGCATAGCGCGGCTGACGTGGTCGAGGAAGCAACCCAGGCGCTCGGCCCGATCGACGTGCTGGTGAACAGCGCCGGCGCCGCGCGCCGCTACGACCCGGAACTGCTCGACGCCGATGCGTTCAAGGCGACCATGGAAGCGAAGTACTTCCCGTACATCTATCCGCAGCAGGAAGTGCTGCGCCGGATGGTGGCGCGTGTGAAGTCAGGCGAGGCGCGCGAACCGGGCACGATCGTCAACGTGATCGGCACTGGCGGCAAGATCGCCAGCGACATCCATATCGCGGGCGGCGCGGCGAATGCGGCGCTGATGCTGGCGACGGTGGGTCTCGCGCACTATCACGCACGCTACGGCATCCGCATCAACGCGATCAACCCGGGCGCGACGCTCACCGAACGCGTCGAAGAGGCGCTTGCACTGGAAGCGGCACAGCAAGGCGTCGATGTCGAGGAAGCGCGCAAGCGCGGCGAAGCGAAGGTGCCGCTCGGGCGTTTTGCAAAACCGGAGGAAATCGCCGACGTCGCGCTGTTTCTCGCGAGCCGCCGCGCCAGCTATGTGTCTGGCGCGATCATTCCGATGGATGGTGTCAGCGCGCCGATGATCTAGGGGCCTGCGCGGGGCGCGGGTTGAATCGACGCCCGCGCCGCGCCCTACAGTACGCGGTGCCCCACCCACCAGCCAGCCGCCGCCAGCAGCGCCGAGGCCGGAATCGTCAGCAGCCACGCCCACACGATGTTGCCCGCGACACCCCAGCGCACCGCGGACAGCTTGCGCGTCGCGCCCACACCGACGATCGCGCCGGTAATCGTATGCGTGGTCGACACCGGGATGCCGAGCCACGACGCAAGAAACAGCGTGATCGCGCCGCCAGTTTCTGCGCAAAAACCGCCGACCGGTTTTAGCTTGGTGATTTTCTGCCCCATCGTGCGCACGATGCGCCAGCCGCCGAACAGCGTGCCCAGGCCCATCGACAGATAGCACGCGCCGATCACCCAGATCGGCGGCGCATCCGCGGCGGACGACGCGTAGCCGGTCGCGATCAGCAGCATCCAGATGATGCCGATGGTTTTCTGCGCATCGTTGCCGCCGTGCCCGAGGCTATACAACCCCGCCGAAAATAGCTGCAGCCGCCGGAAGCGCCGGTCGACCTTGCTCGGTGGCGTGCGGAAATACAGCCACGACACGCTCAGCATGAAAAACGAACCCAGCACGAAGCCTAGCAGCGGCGAGATGAAAATAAACGCGACCGTCTTCAGCAGCCCGCTCAGATTCAGCGCGGTCCAACCCGACTTCGCGAGCGCGGCGCCGACCAGCCCGCCGATCAACGCATGCGACGAGCTCGACGGAATTCCGTAGTACCAGGTCACCACATTCCAGCCGATCGCGCCGACCAGCGCCCCGAACACCACGTAATGGTCGACGATGCCCGGATCGATCGTGCCCCGGCCGACCGTCTCGGCCACCTTCAGATGAAAGATGAAATACGCGATGACGTTGAACGCCGCGGCAAACGCCACCGCCTGCTGCGGCTTCAGCACGCCGGTCGAAACCACCGTGGCGATCGAATTGGCCGCGTCGTGAAAACCATTCATGAAATCGAACGCGAGCGCGACGGCGACCAGCGCAGCAACGGTCCAGATAGCGAGTTGTACCGACTGCATCAGGCGTTTTCCAGCACGATGCCTTCGATGATGTTCGCCACATCCTCGCACTTGTCGGTGACCGCTTCGAGCAGCTCGTAGATCGCTTTCAGCTTGATCAGCGTCTTCACGTCGTCTTCTTCGCGAAACAGCTTCGACATCGCCGAACGCAGCACGCGGTCCGCTTCGGATTCGAGCCGGTCGATCTCTTCGCAGGCCTTCAGGATCAGGCGCGCCTGCTTCATATCGGACAGCATGCCCACCGCGTCCTGCACGCGCTCGCAGGTCGCCGTGCAGATGTGCGCGAGCTGGCTCGCCTCCGATGTCACCGCGCGCACGTCGTATAGCGAGATCGCGGTGGCGACGTCCTCCATCAGGTCGAGGATGTCGTCCATCGTGGTGATCAGCTTGTGGATTTCGTCGCGGTCGAGCGGCGTGATGAAAGTCTTGTGCAGCAGGTCGATCGTTTCGTGGGTCAGCTTGTCGGCGGCCTTCTCGGCGATCTGCACGTTCTGCTTGTGGATCTCGGCGTCGGCGAGATTGTCGATCAGCAGCTCGAGCTCATGGCTTGCCGACACCATGTGCCGCGCGTGGGCGTTGAAGATTTCGAAGAACTTGCCCTCGGTGGGCATGAAACGACCAAACATTGGAACCCCGGAAGATGGCGGTGACGCCCGCTGTCACAAAACCGCCACATTGTACAGTTGACCGCTGGCGGCGGCACCGTCTTTTATGGCTCTTCCGGGGTAAAGCCGCCAGCGCGGCGCGGGTTGCGTCAGTCGCCGCCGTAGAAATTCTGCGCGCCCGCAAAATTATCGAACTTCGTGAATTGACCAATGAACGTGAGCCGAACGGGCCCGATCGGACCGTTACGCTGCTTGCCGATGATGATCTCGGCGGTGCCCTTGTCCGGGCTATCCGGGTTGTAGACCTCGTCGCGATAAATGAACAGGATCACGTCGGCGTCCTGCTCGATAGCGCCGGATTCGCGCAGATCCGACATGATCGGACGCTTGTTCGGCCGCTGTTCGAGACCACGGTTCAACTGCGACAACGCGATCACCGGCACGTCAAGTTCCTTCGCGAGGCTCTTCAACGAACGTGAAATTTCGGAGATTTCAGTCGCGCGGTTTTCACCCGACGACGAACCGCTCATCAGCTGCAGGTAGTCGACGATGATCAGGCCCAGCTTGCCGCACTGCCGCGCCAGACGCCGCGCGCGCGAGCGCAATTCCATTGGGTTCAGGCCGCCGGTTTCGTCGATGAAGATCTGCGCTTCGCTCATTTTCTGCACGGCGTGCGTGAGCTTCGGCCAGTCTTCGTCGGTCAGGCGGCCGGTACGCATGCGGTGCTGGTCGAGCCGGCCGACCGAGCCGAGCATACGCATCGTCAACTGTGTGCCCGGCATTTCCATCGAGAACACCGCGACCGGCAAGCCGTACTCGACCGCCACGTATTCGCCGATGTTCATCGAGAACGCGGTGTTGTGCGTCACCACGTAGTCGTCGGTGATATAGAGGCGCGATGGGTGCGACACCGAGATGCACTGAGTGGCCGTGTGCCGCGTCGGCTCGATCGATGCGATGACCGGCAGCTTGCGGCGCGTGCGCCCCGCCGCCACGCGCGTGCGCTTGCCTTCGAACAGGAACAGGCTGTGTGGATCGGGATGGCTGATCGTGCATTGATACGCGGTGGCGCCAGCCGTGCGTACACCATCGCGCGTGAAATTCCCCTGCTTCGTCGAAATCGTGCACCAGCCGCCCAGCGACCGCACCAGTTCGCACACGTCGCGCGCGAGTTCAGGGCTGGCGGTCGAGTAGCGCACCGTGCCCCACAATTCGACCCAGCCATCGGTATCGAGCAAACCACGCAGCAGGTCGAGCCGCACCGCTTTGCTCGCGTCGAGGTAAGCGCGCGGAATGAATTTGTCGTAACTGGTGCGCGCCCACAAACCCAGTTGCTCGAGCGCACGCTTGAGCGGATTGACCGGCGGGCGAGCCACTCCGTCTTCCGCCTCTCGGCGCTTGATGCGCCAGTCGTACTGATCGCCCCACGCGAGCTCCAGTTCGGTCCCGACGCGGGTGCGCATGCGCTCCAGCGTTTCGTCGGCCTTGACGCTGAAGCGCACCGCGGTGCCACCCAACGCGCCGTCGCCAAGCAACGCGCCCAGCACCCACGCGTCGACCGGCAATGCGTCCTGATGACCGAAATCGCCTGTCGGCATGTCGATCCACAAGCGGTTCCGGTAGCGTTCGCGCGTCAGCAGCGTGCGGATTTCAGCGGTGTTCAGAATGCGTGGCGCCGGCCATTCGCGATAGTGGACGCTCCACAGATGCTCGTCGCAACATTCGGCCGAACGCCCGTCGGAGAAACTCATGCGATACACCTGGCGCTCGCCCTGCGGATAGCACCCCGTGACCATCGACGGAGCACCATCGACCGAGGCCAGCGCGTCGCCGACCGCGAGGTCGCCCATCCGCTTCCAGCCGGTCAGCGTCTTGATGCGGGCATCGAGAGGCTGCGCCTTGCCCATCGACGGGCGGCCTGCCACGATGATCAGTTCGCCGCCGTGCATGCCCGACGTCATGCGGTCGAGATCGACGAAGCCAGTCGGCGTGCCGGTCACGTCGCTCGGGTTCGCGGTGTGATACAGCGTGTCGATCCGTTCAACCACCTGGGTCAAAAGCGGTCCGATTTCGAGGAAGCCCTGGGTGCCGCGCGCGCCATCTTCGGCGATCGAGAACACCTTCGATTCGGCCTCGTCGAGCAGTTGCCGGACTTCCTTGCCTTGCGGATTGAATGCGTCGGCGGAGATTTCGTCGGCCACCGACACGAGGCGCCGCAGCACCGCGCGGTCGCGCACGATTTCCGCATAACGGCGGATGTTCGCCGCGCTCGGTGTGTTCTGCGCGAGCGCGTTCAGATACGCGAGCCCGCCGACCTCTTCGGCCTTGCCCGAGGTCGTCATCGCCTCGAACACGGTCACCACGTCGGCCGGCCGCGTGGCCGCGATCAACCTGCCGATATGCTCGTAGATAATCCGGTGGTCATACCGGTAGAAGTCGCTTTGCGACAGGAAGTCGGCGATGCGGTCCCATGCGGCGTTGTCGAGCAACAGACCGCCGAGCACCGATTGCTCGGCCTCGATCGAATGCGGCGGAACCTTCAGCGACTCGATTTGCGGATCTTTCGACGGTGCGTTCATGGGGTGGGATTATCGGGCAAACGGGCCTGCTGGGATAGCGCGGCGACCCGTGCGCGAAGATAAAAAAAGCAGGGGCCGGTTTCCCGGCCCCTGCTCTCGCGCCAACTACGGCTCTGGCGACTTTTTTACTGCGCTTTTTACTGCATCACACCTGGCAGCGTGCTTAGACGTGCTCGCCCAGCACCGCAACCGTGATGTCGACCAGCACGTCCGTATGCAGCGAAACCTGCACCGCGTGGTCGCCGACCATCTTCAGCGGACCGTCCGGCAGACGCACTTGCGCCTTTTCTACCGTGAAACCTTGCTTGGTCAGTGCTTCGGCGATGTCGCCGTTGGTCACCGAGCCGAACAGACGGCCGTCGACGCCAGCCTTCTGGCCGATCTGAACAGTCATGCCGTTCAGCTTTTCGCCTTGTGCCTGAGCGGCAGCCAGCTTTTCGCCAGCGACCTTTTCGAGCTCTGCGCGGCGCACTTCGAATTCGGCGATTGCGTCTTTCGTTGCACGGCGAGCCTGCTTGTTCGGGATCAGGAAGTTACGGGCGTAGCCATCCTTGACCTTGACGATATCCCCGAGGTTACCCAGGTTGACGACTTTTTCGAGAAGAATGATTTGCATCTGGATGCTCCTTGTGGCGCCGTCGGGTTAAGCCTTGTGCTGGTCGGTGTACGGCATCAGCGCGAGGAAACGCGCGCGCTTGATGGCCGTGTCCAGCTGGCGTTGATAGTGCGACTTCGTACCCGTCAGGCGCGCCGGCGTGATCTTGCCGTTTTCGCCGATGAAGTCTTTCAGCGTATCGAGGTCTTTGTAGTCGATCTGATCGACACCGGCAGCCGTGAAGCGGCAGAACTTCTTGCGCTTGAAGAGCGGGTTCTGTTGCTGACGACGCTTGTCGAATTTCTTACCAGTCGGGCGGGGCATGTTCAGTCCTTTCCAATGTCCTGCAATTCTGTGATGTGAAACACCAGAGTTCGCGCATTGCGGCTTTTCTTCGCCAGGAAGCCGGTGAAGAGCGTTTCGACGCCCATCGCACAGCGTTCCAGCCTGCCGCTCACTTCGCCGGCCGCCACCGCGGGCATCGTCAGTTCAACCTGGCGGGCGATGCCCGCTTCGACGACTTCCGTTCGGTGTTGCAACGTACAGCTGGCTATCGGAACGCCGGCGGGCGTATATCGCACCGGTTCGCGTTCGACGACGCTGGCTGTGAGCTGCAGCCGGTTCATTGAATCATGTGTAAAGCGCGTTGACTCTGATGACTTGAATGTGGGGGTTTAAGCCTGCGCTTCGGAAGGTTGCGTAGCAGCCGCCTTCTTGGCTTCTTCGCGCGCCACTTCCTTCATCATCGGCGACGGGCCGGTTTCGGCCTTCTTCAGCTTGACGATCAGGTGACGCAGCACGGCGTCGTTGAACTTGAATGCGTGTTCCAGCTCTTCGAGCGTGGTCTGGTCGCATTCGATGTTCATGCAGACGTAGTGAGCCTTGGCGAGTTTCTCGATCATGTAGGCCAGTTGACGACGGCCCCAGTCTTCGATGCGGTGGATCTGGCCACCGTGCGATGCGATCGTGGACTTGTACCGCTCGATCATGGCGGGCACTTGCTCGCTTTGATCGGGGTGCACGATAAAGACGATTTCATAATGACGCATACACACTCCTTGTGACTTGTGGATTAAAGCCGCCCGGGCGTCGGAACCGGTGCGGCAAGTGAGAAGCCCGAGACTATAGCCCGGATAGGGCCGGAGTGCAAGATCAATCAGCGGATTCGGCCTTGTTTTCAAGGATTTACCGGCTGAAATGAGATGAATTGCGCCTGCGACGGGGGGAATTGCGCACGCTAATGGATCTGAAGCCTGCCTGGGATGCGGGCCTACAGCGTGCCAGGCACCCGCTTTCACGGACGGGGCCGGAACACCCGGCCCCGCTTCCCCCGTGACTTTATCGGCGTTATCGCCGTGGTCTACCTGCTTTCACCCCCGTGAACCAATCGCGCTCGAAGCGGGGTCCAAAGCGGCGCTCAAACCATCGAGCCACTCAACCGCCCTCACCGCTTTCGACGCCCTCAACCGCCCTTATCCATCGTCAGCCGCCGCTCACTCGCCCGCTGCCGCGCCGCTTTGCAGCCGCCCGCGCAGTGCCGCTTCGAGTTGCGTCAACGCTTCCGGCGCCGCGTCCGTCACGGCCCACCACATCATCCCTGCGTCGCGCCAGCGCGCCACCGCGTAGCCGTCGCTCGACAGCGACGGGCCCGGTTTGCCGGCGGCCGGATCGTTGTCCGGGAAGACGTAGACGTCGATCACGTGCTTGCGGTGCGTATAAGTCAGCACGGCGACGCGCTGGTGGCCGACGTAGTCGAGCCGCCCGCCCGCCAGCGGAAAGCCGCTCGACGCCAGATCGACCACCGGCGGCGCATAGTCGATGCGGCCGTTGAACCATGGCTTCACCGTATGCTGGTCGGACGAAATCACGTCGATGTCGCGCCCTGAGACCTGCGCACGCACGTGGCTCGACACTAGCTGGTCGACCAGTCCGGCCGGCGCGGCAGCGCGCTGCTGCATGACCGTCACGCCCGCGGCGAGCGCCGCGCAGATCGCCAGCGCGAGCGCACCGCCGCGCCACGCGGCACCGAACGGCAGCGCAAACGCCCCCGCGCCGCGCGTGCCGCCTGCGGTACCGCCACCACCGAAGCCACCGGCGCCACTGAAGCCACCCGCGCCGCCGCCGGACGAACCGCGCGCCCCAGCGCGGCCCGGCCGCGCGCCGCGAAAAAAGTCGAGCCAGCGACGTCCTGCCGGCTGCTCACGCATGCCGGAACGCGCATCCTCATCGAAAGTCCGCGGCTGGGCACCGGCGCCTGGCGTAGCGACGCCCGCCGCAGCACCCTGCCGCGTGTCGTTCCGCTCTACCGCGGCCCGGTCGGTCTCCTCACGTTGCACGGCCTGCGTGGCCGGCAATGCTGCGACGATTTGCGCACGCAGCGAAGCCGGCGCGCGGTGATATTGGGCGGTGCGCCGCACCGTATTGGAAAGCGCCCGTACCGCTGCGCTTTCGCGCTGGCACGCGGCGCAGGAATCGATATGCTGCTGCAGCGCGTAGGCATCGGGCGGCGAGAGTTCCCGGTCGACGTTCGCGTCGAGCAGCGGGCGTGCGTCGTTACAGTCCATCTGGGCTCTCCTGAGCAATTCCGCCCGGCGCGGTGCCGGGGGTGCGAATCGGTTGGTCATTGCCGGGTATCCGGTCAGCCGCGCGGTCAGCCGCACGGTCACCCGCGCGGTCTGCCGGGTCGGGCCGCTCGCCGGCGCGCAGTGGCGCACTGCCCGGTGGCGCGGCTGAAGGCGGCGCGGCCGCGGCGTTCACGCCGCAGCGCTTGTCGCGCACCGTGCGCGCACTCGAATTTGCCCCTCCCGTCGCCCCGCCCGCTGCACCCACCGCCCCGCGCGACGCCGCCGGCTGCGCCGCCGCGCGCCCCAGCTGCGCGGTGAGCAGCGCCGCGAGGCGTCGCCGCCCACGCGCGAGCCGCGACATCACAGTGCCGAGCGGCAGATCCGCAATCTCCGCGATCTCGCGATAGCTCAGCTCCTCGAGTTCGCGCAGCACCATCACCTCGCGATACTCCGGCGGCAGCTGCTCGAGCGCCGCATGCACGAGCCGCGCGTCCTGGTCGCGGATCATCAGCGTCTCAGGGTCCGCCTGCGGCTCGCTCCAACCTTCGAACACCGCATCGTCGAGGTTCTCGTCGAACTCGACCGAATGGCGCGACATCTCGCGCTTCTGCCATTCGGTGTACCAGGTGCGGCGCACGATCGTCAGCAGCCACGGCCGCGCGTTGTCGCCGCGGAACATGTCGAAATAACGGAAGGCGCGGATGTACGCATCCTGAACGATGTCTTCGGCATCGTTCGGATTGCCGGACAACCAGCGCGCCAGGTTATAGGCCGCGTCGAGGTGCGGCAGCGCCATCTGCTGAAACCTGGCGCTACGCTGCGCGGCATCACACTCTGTTTCGATCACCGGGGTTCCTCCGAACGTTACCGCAGCTATACCGGCTGCCCAAAAAGTTTATTCCCGCTTTCTGACGCTTTTTGCTCTCCACAGAAAAAAACAAAACCGGAATAAAAGCCGCGCCCGCCAGGTACCACAGGCAAACCGGACTCTACGAGGAGCAAACCCATGAAAACCACCCTACGTCACATAAAACGGCGCGATTTCCTGAAACTGGCTGCGGTCGGCGGCGCGGCATTTGCGTCGGCGTTGCCCGGCTTCAGTTACGGGCGCGACCAGGATTTTTACTTCGTGCAGCTATCGGACTCGCACTGGGGCTTCGAAGGCCCGGCGATCAATCCGGACTCGAAAGGCACGCTGCCCAAGGCGGTCGCCGCGGTCAACGCGCTGCCGGTCAAGCCGGACTTCGTGATCTTCACCGGCGACCTCACGCACACCACCGACGACCCGACGGTGCGCCGCGAACGGATGAAGCAGTTTCAGTCGATCGTCTCGCAGCTGAACGTGAAGCCGCTCTACCTGATGCCCGGCGAACACGACGCGAGCCTCGACGCGGGCGCCGCCTATAAGGAGATGTTCGGCGCGACGCATTACACGTTCGATCACAAAGGTGTGCACTTCATCACGCTCGACAACGTGTCGGACCCGGCCGGCAAGGTCGGCGACGAGCAGATCGAGTGGCTCGCCGCCGATCTCGACAAACAGCCGAAGGATGCGCGCATCGTGGTCTTCACGCACCGGCCGCTGTTCGACCTCGCGCCGCAGTGGGACTGGGCGACGCGCGACGGCGCGAAGGTGATCGACGTGCTGACGCGGCGGCAGAACGTCACGGTGTTCTACGGTCACATCCATCAGGAGAATCACACGATAACCGGCAACATCGCGCACCATGCGGCGCGCTCGCTGATGTTCCCGCTGCCCGTGGCAGGCTCGCAGGAAAAACGGCTGCCCGTTCCGTGGGATGCGTCGGCGCCGTATCGCGGCCTTGGCTGGCGGCAGGTGGAAGTCGACCGGGAGGCGCGCGCGTTCGCGCTGAACGAAAAGCCGATCCGCACTGTTTCGTGAGGACACGTCATGGCAAACGACACCATCGCTATCGCCGACACGCCGCGCCGCCTCGCGCGCCGCAGAATGCTGACACTCGCCGGCGCCGGCGTGGCGCTTGCCGTGCTGGCGCGCATGCCGGCGCGCGCGGCCGAGCCCCGCGTGATCCAGGTGCGCGCCAGGCGCTTCGTGTTCACGCCGAACCAGATCAAGCTCGCGCCGCACGAAGCGGTCGTGTTCGAACTGGTGTCGGAAGACATCATGATGGGCTTCGCCATTCCGCAGTACGGCGTGCGCGTCGACGTGCCGCCCGGGCCGCCGGTGCGGGTTGCCGCGCAGGCGGGCGGCGCCGGCACCGTCGAGTTTCTGTGCGACATTTTTTGCGGCTCGGGGCATGAGACGATGAATGGCGCGCTGATTGTCGGCTAGACGGGGCAGCGGCACGGCGCTTGTGGCAACGCGGTGCCGTGCCGGACGCTTGCGCGCCACTAGTTGCGCGCTACGCAGCGCGCGCTGGACGCAGCGACGCGGCCCTGGCGGTGCATGGCGGCGTGCACTTCCGGTCTACCTTGCCGCCGGCCAGCGCGGCGCAGTAACCGGTTGCACTACCCGCACTAACCGCACCGCGCGCACCACCGCACTACCGCACTACCCGCGCCGCCCGCACCACCGCGCTACCCGCCAGTCCAGTACCCCGGCCGCGCGTACACCTCTTTCAGATAATCGATGAAGTAGCGCACCTTGGCCGGCACATAACGCTGCTGCGGATACACCGCGAGAATGTCGTACTCCGGCAGCGCGTATTCGTCGAGCACGGTTTCCAGTTCGCCGCGCGCGAGCTGCGCCTGCACCTCCCACGTCGAGCGCCAGCCGAGCCCGAGACCTTCGGCCACCCAGCGGTGCAGCAGCTCGCCATCATTACAGTCGAGCGACCCGCCAACCCGCACCGTAACCAGCTTGCCGTTGCGCCGGAAGTACCAGCCGCGGTTCTGCCCACCCTGCAGGTTGAACGCGAGGCAGTTGTGCTGCGGCAAGTCTTCGAGCGCTTTCGGCCGGCCGTGCTTTTCGAAGTACGCGGGCGTGCCGCACACCACGCGCTGATTCGACGCCAGCTTCACCGCGACGAAGTTCGGATCGACCGCGCCGCCGATGCGGATCGACAGGTCATAGCCTTCGCGCACCAGATCCACCACGCGGTCGGTCAGATTGAACGACACCTGCAGTTCCGGCTTGTCGGCGACGAACACCGGCGCGAGCGGTGCCACATGCTTGCGCCCGAACGCGGCCGGCGCCGACACGATCAGATGCCCGGACACCGCGCGGCGCCCGGCGCTCAGTTCGTTTTCCGCCTGATCCCACTCGCTGAGCAGGCCCCGGCAGCGCTCCAGGAACGCCGCGCCCTCTTCGCTGACCACCAGACGCCGCGTCGAGCGGTACATCAGCTTCACGCCGAGGCGTTTTTCGAGCGCGTCGATGCGCCGCCCGAGAATCACCGGCGACACGCCCTCCTCCAGCGCCGCGGCGGCGAGGCTCCCGGCGTCCGCGACGCGCACAAAGGTTTCGATCTGTTTAAAGCGGTCCATCTTTGTCTCCTGCGGCGCGCGGGTTGATGGCACGGGGCGCGCCCGGGTGGCGCATGCCGCGCCGCCCGCTGTGCCCTGCCGTTACCCGTCTGACGGATTCGATACTTTTTGTTTCGGAATAAGCGACCCGGACTGATCTTATCAAACCTTAAGCGCCCGCCTAAAGTGCGGAGAACATCCCATTTCCCACATCCGCAGCACATCGAGGAGACATCATGGCCAAGATGAGAGCCGTCGACGCAGCCGTTCTGGTGCTCGAAAAAGAAGGTATCGACACCGCGTTCGGCGTACCAGGCGCCGCGATCAATCCGTTTTATTCGGCCATGCGCAAAGCCGGCAACATCAGCCACGTGCTGGCGCGCCACGTCGAAGGTGCGTCGCATATGGCCGAAGGCTATACGCGTGCAGCGCCCGGCAATATCGGTGTGTGTATCGGCACGTCGGGCCCGGCGGGCACCGACATGATTACCGGCCTCTATTCGGCTTCCGCGGATTCGATTCCAATTCTCGCGATCACCGGCCAGGCGCCGCGTGCGCGTCTGTACAAGGAAGACTTCCAGGCGGTCGATATCGAATCGATCGCCAAGCCCGTCACCAAGTGGGCGGTGACGGTGCGCGAGCCGGCTCTGGTGCCGCGCGTGTTCCAGCAGGCATTCCACCTGATGCGCTCGGGCCGCCCGGGCCCGGTGCTGGTCGACCTGCCGATCGACGTGCAACTCGCCGAGATCGAATTCGACATCGACACGTACGAGCCGCTGCCGGTCTACAAGCCGAAAGCATCCCGCAAGCAGATCGAAGCCGCGTTGACGATGCTCAACAACGCCGACAAGCCGCTGATCGTGTCAGGCGGCGGCGTGCTCAACGCAGCAGCCGAAGACCTGCTGGTCGAATTCGCCGAAACGCTCGGCGTGCCGGTGATCCCGACACTGATGTCGTGGGGCGCGATTCCCGACGATCACCCGCTGATGGCCGGTATGGTCGGCCTGCAGACGTCGCACCGCTACGGCAACGCAACGCTGCTCGCGTCCGACTTCGTGATCGGCATCGGCAACCGCTGGGCAAACCGCCACACCGGCAGCGTCGAGGTGTACACGAAGGGCCGCAAATTCGTGCACATCGATATCGAACCGACGCAGATCGGCCGCGTGTTCGGCCCGGATCTGGGCATCGTGTCCGATGCGAAGTTCGCGCTCGAACTGCTGGTCGAAGTGGCGAAGGAATGGAAGGCTGCCGGCAAGCTGAAGCATCGCGGCGCGTGGGTCGAAGAATGCCAGGAGCGCAAGGCCACGATGCTGCGCAAGACGCACTTCGACAATGTGCCGATCAAGCCGCAGCGCGTGTACGAAGAAATGAACAAGGTGTTCGGCCGCGATACGTGCTACATCAGCACGATCGGCTTGTCGCAGATCGCCGGTGCGCAGTTCCTGCATGTGTTCAAGGCGCGCAACTGGATCAACTGCGGCCAGGCGGGCCCGCTCGGCTGGACCATTCCGGCTGCGCTCGGCGTGCGCGCAGCAGATCCGCAACGGCCGATCGTCGCGCTGTCCGGCGACTACGACTTCCAGTTCATGATCGAAGAGCTGGCGGTGGGCGCGCAGTTCAAGCTGCCGTACGTGCATGTGGTGGTCAACAACTCGTACCTCGGCCTGATTCGCCAGGCGCAGCGCGCGTTCGATATGGACTTCTGCGTGCAGCTCGCATTCGACAACATCAACGCACCTGAACTGGAAGGCTACGGCGTCGACCACGTGGCCGTCGCCGAAGGCCTCGGCTGCAAGGCGCTGCGCGTGTTCAAACCGGAAGAGATCGCACCGGCGCTGAAGAAGGCGCAGGCGATGCTGTCCGAGTTCAACGTGCCGGTGGTGGTCGAAG
Organism: Paraburkholderia jirisanensis; assembly: GCF_054782355.1. NCBI lineage: Bacteria > Pseudomonadati > Pseudomonadota > Betaproteobacteria > Burkholderiales > Burkholderiaceae > Paraburkholderia > Paraburkholderia jirisanensis. Next base: position 112,516 of record NZ_BAAGSQ010000012.1, read on the forward strand.
TGATCCTCGAACGGGTGACCAACATTTCGATGGGCGCCGAAATCGACGCGGTCAACGAGTTCGAGGAACTGGCTGCGTCGCGTAAGGACGCACCGACCGCGATCAACGCGCTGGACTAAATAAGGCTCTGTACGCAGCCGCACGCGCGGCTGCCTGCGGCTGAGCTCGGACGTGGCGACACGTACCAACACGTGCGACATGTGCTGCGTCTTCACGCGTCCTGTCCTGCTTCACGTTCTAACAATCTGCTGGTCTCACTCCGGCGGCACTGCCCGCCGCCGGAGCGCTGTTGCTCAACCTGACCGACCTCGAGAGAAACAACGACATGCCGAAATTCGCTGCCAATCTGACCATGCTGTTCAACGAAGTGCCGTTCCTCGAGCGCTTTGCCGCCGCTGCGAACGCAGGCTTCGATGCGGTCGAATTCCTGTTTCCGTATCCGTACAAGGCGGCCGAACTGGCCGATCTGCTTGAAACGCACAAGCTGAAGCTGGTGCTGCACAACCTGCCCGCGGGCAACTGGGAAGCCGGCGAACGCGGCATTGCGTGTTTGCCGGATCGGGTCGGCGAGTTTCAGGAAGGTGTGGGCCGCGCAATCGAATATGCGAAGGCGCTCAAGGTGCCGCAGCTGAATTGCCTGGTCGGTATTCCGACGGCGGGCGTCAGCGCCGATAACGCGCGCAAGACCATCGTCGGCAATCTGCGTTATGCCGCTGCCGAACTGAAGAAGGAAGGCATCCGTCTGCTGGTCGAGCCGTGCAACTCGTACGATATTCCGGGCTTCGCGCTGAACCGTTCGGCCGAAGGCCTCGACGTGATCCGCGAAGTCGGCTCCGACAATCTGTTCCTGCAGTACGACATCTATCACATGCAGCGGATGGAAGGCGAACTCGCCGCGACGATCAAAAAGAACTTCGCATCGATCGCACACATCCAGCTGGCCGACAACCCGGGCCGCAACGAACCGGGCACCGGCGAGATCAATTACCCGTTCCTGTTCGAGCTGCTCGATTCGCTGGGCTATGCAGGCCATATCGGCTGCGAGTACAAGCCGCGCACGACGACCGCCGAGGGGCTTGGCTGGCTACAACACGTCGCCGGCGAGCGCCGCGCTTAAGCGCGCAAGCGAAGCTCACAGGACCTTTCAACTTTTTACTGGAGATACACGCAATGGCAAAGATCGGTTTCATTGGCCTCGGCATCATGGGCTCGCATATGGCGCGCAATCTGCAAAAAGGCGGTCACTCGCTGATCGTCACGGGCGCCTATCCGGTACCGGACGATCTCGCGAAATCGGCCAGCGTGGTGAAGGATTCGACCGCGGTCGCACAGGCCGCCGACATCGTCGTGGTGATGGTGCCGGATACGCCTGACGTCGCCAACGTGCTGTTCGCCGACGACGGCGTCGCCAAGGGTCTCAGCAAAGGCAAGCTGGTGATCGACATGAGCTCGATCGCGCCGATCGAGACGCAGGCTTTCGCGAAACGCATCAACGAACTCGGTTGCGATTATCTCGACGCGCCGGTGTCCGGCGGCGAAATCGGCGCGCGCGATGCGACGCTGACGATCATGGTCGGCGGCCCGCAAAAGGCCTTCGACGACGCGAAGCCACTGTTCGACCTGATGGGCAAGAACGTGTCGCTGATCGGCGATAACGGCGCCGGCCAGACCTGCAAGGTCGCCAACCAGATCATCGTCGCGCTGAATATCGAAGCGGTGGCTGAAGCGCTGCTGTTCGCGGCACGCTCGGGCGCGGATCCGGAGCGCGTACGCAAGGCGCTGATGGGCGGCTTCGCTTCGTCGCGGATTCTCGAAGTGCATGGCGAACGGATGACCAAGCGCACCTTCAACCCGGGCTTCCGGATCGAACTGCATCAGAAGGACCTGAACCTCGCGCTCGATGGCGCGCGCAAGCTCGGTATCGCGTTGCCGCATACCGCGAGCGCGCAGCAGTTGTTCAGCGTGTGCGCGGCGAACGGCGGCAAGGCATGGGATCACTCGGCGATGGTGCGTGCGCTCGAGATCATGGGTAATTTCGAAGTGGCGAAGGCGCCGGCAACGGATGCCAAGACGGCCTGAGAGAACGCTGGACACCGCTGTTGAATAGCGAACAAACAGCGTTTCAAGCAATAACGATTCAAGCAACAACGATTCAAGCAACGCGTCGAGCAACGAGCAACACGGGCTGCCGTGCCGGGCCTGCGGTCGAATCCAGGGCGACCGCAGGTTCGCGCAGCAGCCCTAATGCGGGGCGTCCGGCGCCGGGTGCAATGCCTGGTAGCTGGACAAATCGGGCCGCTCTGGGCTGAGAGCGGCTATGTTGGGGTCCGCAGCGGCACCCGGTGGCGACGGGGAAGCCTTGGTCGGTCAGACGTCGTCGCCGGGTGTCCGCTTGTCGGATAGCCCGGCGCCCGCTGCAAGCCGCGCATGTGCGCGGTACATTACGCCCTCTCTCCTCTGCATCACAATGCGCGCATACGCGGTAGGTCACGCACCTTCCGCAGCACGCCGCGCGCATACGCGACACGTCACGATCCCTCTCATCACACCGCGCACGGCACGTATTGCCCGGGCTGAAACATCTTCAGCAGATAGCCCTTCACCGACGGATCGAAATCCGGCTGCTGGATCGTGTCCGGCGCGCGCCAGCGTTGCGCCGCGAGCGGCGCGAAGCTGAATTCCACCGGATAGGTCTGGTCGACGTAGTCCTGCAGTTGCTGGCGGGTGTGAAACGGCGTGTAGTCGATTACACACGAGCCGGCATGCGTGCTGGCAATGCGCGCCTTCAGATCGGCGAGCGTGTCCTGCACGTGATAAGGCGCCGCGTTGATTTCAAGGATCGTCTTGCCCTTCGGATAGTAGAGACTGCCAAAGCCGTCGACCATCGGCGTCAGGTCGGGCACCTGCAGCGTGATGATCAGGTCCGCGTCGGTGGCCTTGCTGTGGTAGCGGCTCAGCAATTGCGGCGGATACACGTAACCGTTCGCGAGCGAATCCTTCAACTGGAACGGCAGCAGCAGGTCTTGCGCGACGACCAGCGCAAATACGCCGTACCACGCGACCGGCCACGCCGGCCAGCCGCGTCGCGGCTCGATGCGCGTCAGCAGACCGATCGATGCGGCCGCAACGAAGATAAGGCCATAGCTGACGGTGCGCGGCGAATACAGATCGTATTGCGTTTTGGTGCGCAGGTAGAACGTCAGCAGCAGAAAACCGAGACCGCAGTAGAGCAGAAAAAGGCCTGCGCGCGCCTCGGCGGTGCGTGCGGTGCGTGCGCTGCGTCCGGCACGTCCGGCATACCAGGCGCGCGCGGTGCCCCAGCGGATGCCAGCCACACTCGCCACCGGCGCCCAATGTCTTCTCGCAAGCCACAGCAGCAGCGCGGCAGCGAGCCCGAACCACGCGCACTCCTTGGCCAGTTGCAGAACGAACTTCAGCAGCAGAAAGCCGAACGTTTCAGGTGCCGGGATACGTGGGATACCGGTACCAAAGCCGGTCAGATCGACATTGAATTTCTGGTAGCCGACGAAAAACAGCGCGGCGGCTACGAACGCCGGTAACGCGGTCACGGCGCTGCGTTTGCCATACGCAAGCAACACGCCGGCAAACATCGCCGCCGCGAATGGCGCAAAAAAATAGCGCGACGAGCAGCCGACGATCAGAAACACCGCCAGCAGCACGACATGCCGATAGCGCGTCGTGCTGCGGTGAATTCGGGAGACCGCATACATCGCGCCGCAAAACGCGAACAGCGACAGATTCTCCGACCACGTGTACTGATACAGCGCGAGTGTCAGCGGGTTGAGCATCACCAGCACGGGCACCAGCGGATTGCGGAAGGTCTTCGTCAGCAGCCAGAAGCCGCCGAACGCGAGCAACAGATTGGTTGCCTTGCTGCTGACGATCAGGCTCGCGATGTCGTGCGACGGTGCCGTCAGCGCGATCGCCAGCGGATAGCCGCACGGAAAGATCGCGAAATACGCGCCGTCGACGCTGCAGCCCTGGCCGTTGCGCAACGCTTGCGCGAGATGCAGGTAATTCCACGAATCGACGGTCAGAAAACCATAGGCGGCAGCGGCTAGCGCGGCGACGCCCAGTACGAACAGAACCGCGATGTAGTATGCCGCGCGTGCCGTGCTCCTGGTACCGGCGGTGTCGCGCTCTGCCTGCCGTGCGCAACACGCGGTTTCAGACGTCGCGGGCGCCGGAGGCATCACGTACGGGCCGCCGGCCATGCCGGTCACGTAACGGTAGAACTGAGCCGCTTGCATGCTGGTAAAACCTCCGACGGCATAAGAAGCGCGCGCATCGCCCGCGCGGGTCGCCTGCATCGAATCGAATGAGCCGCAATGGCCGCGGTTGTAGTCGCGGTTGTAGTCGCGGTTGTAGTCGCGGTTGTAGCCGCGGTTGTAGCGGCGGTCGTAGCCGCCGTTGTAGCCGCGGTTGTAGCCACAGTTGTAGCCGTGACCGTCACCGCCCTTGTCACGACAAGCAGCGCAACTGCCGCGCCAACGCGCACTCACACAAACGCTAGATCGCCAGCATCATGCTCAGCACGCACATTCCGATCACCGCGCCGCTCACGCGATCCCTGAACGCGAACACGATCGGGTCGTCGTGCATCTGCCCGCGAAACGCGAACATCCAGATCCGGCTGACCCAGTACAGCGTCAGCGCGAATACGGCCCACAGCAATTGCGGATGCCGGTACAACTGCGTGAGCTCCGGCGAATTCAGATACAGCGCCAGCACCAGCACCGCGAGGTAGGCCGACGACGTGCCGAACGATCGCAGGATCGACATGTCCTGCGTGATATAGCCACGCCCCGCCGCTTCCATCTTGCCCTGCCGCAAGATGCTTTCGAGTTCCACGTAGCGCTTGACCATCGCGAGACTCAGGAAGATCGGCACGCAAAACAGGATCAGCCAGTATGACAACGCGATATCGGTGGCCGCGCCGCCGGCGATCACGCGCACCGTGTACAGGCAGGCAAGCGTGAACACGTCGACCAGCGCGATCCGCTTCAGGCTGAACGAATACGCGACGGTCGCAGCCAGATACGCGGCCAGCACCACGCCGAAGTGCCACGGCAGCAGCAACGCGAGCGCCGCGCCGCCCGCGAGCAGCGCCAGCGTCATCACAATCCCGAACGATAGCGACAGATTGCCCGACGCAAACGGCCGGCTACGCTTTCTCTCGTGACGGCGATCGGCATCGAGATCGAGCATGTCGTTGAGCAGATACACCGACGAAGCGCTCAAACAGAACGACGCGAACGCGATACACGCGGTGAGCAGCGCCTGCGGATCGGTATAGCGGTGCGCGGTCAGCACCGGCACGAAGATCAGCACGTTCTTGACCCACTGATGCACGCGCATGCCCTTCAGCAGCAGCGGCACGGTGCGCCGCTTGCGCTCGAACAGGATGATCGCCGCATTGACCTTGCGCGCCGCAGCCTCGATATGCCGGTCGCCGACCACGATCGCCCGGCGCGCGCGCCGCCACACCGGCACGTCGGCCAGCGCATCGCCGCAGTAATCGAAACCTTGATGACCGAATGCGGCGACCAGCACGTCGGCCTTGTTGCGACCAAGCAGATTGCGCTCGGCCGAACTCGCCAGCACGCCCTTGAACAGGCCGAAGTGCTCGGCCACCTGGCTGGCAAAGCGATGGTTCGAAGCGGTGCACAGATACAGCGGCCGCCCCGCCGAATGCTCGTCGCGCAGATAGTCGACCAGTTGGCTGTTATACGGCAGCACGCCGACATCGATCGTCACGCGCCGCGCAATCTGCTCTTTCAGATAAGCCTTGCCTTGCAGCAGCCATGCGATGCACAGAAAAATCGCCCATGGGTTGTGCTTGATCAGCACGAGAAACCCTTCGAGCAGAAAGTCCGTGCGCGTGAGCGTGCCGTCCAGATCGACGCACAACGGAACCGCTGTGTTCGCCATGTCGTACCTCGTAGGCTTACGTTTTTTTCGATGCGTCGCGCGTGCCGTACAGCGCCGCGCGAATCGATTGAGCAGATCGGTCAGGTCGGACAGCGTTCGTCATACGGAACGCGTCGTGACCAGGTGCATGCTATCGACGCAGAAAGTTCGGCTCTGTGCGCAACCGCACGACGATTCAAGCGAACACGAAACGCTTGTCGAGGTGATACTTCGCGAAGTAGCCGAGCGTGAGGCCCAGCGCGCCGCCGGCAAGGCGCGCAGGCTCGGTATGGAACAACAGATCGGCGCCGAATTCGACGGCCCAGAACAGCGCCGTGGTGCCGAGCCCCATTACCACGTATAGCGTGAAGGTCTGGATGCCGTGCGCCACACTACGATGCGGATAACGAAAGATCCACGCCTTGTCGAGCAGGTATTTGACGATCAGCCCGACACCCGTGCCGACGCAGACCGACAGCGGTATCGCAAGCCAGCCGTGATAGAGCCAGTACGCGAGCTTCTGGCTCGCGAGGTTGGCGACGATCGACAGCGCTGCAAACGTTGCGTATGCAACGACAAGGCGCGCGCGCGGCAGCGGCGCGGCGAGAGTCGGGCTGTTCATGGGTGCGCGGCCTCCCACGCGCGGCGCCGCGAGCTCATAGCGACACCCGCTTGAACACGAAGCCCGGCAGCGAACGGATCACCAGCATGATGCCGCTCCAGAACCACGGCGTGTACAGCGCATCCCTGCCGCGTTCGATCGCGCGCACGATGTCCGACGCAACCCGCTCCGGCGACGCGACCAGCAGCCCCGGCAACGCAAGGCCGGCGGTCATCGGCGTCGCGACAAAGCCGGGCTTGATGGTCAGTACGCGCACGCCCGATTTGAACAGGCGCGCGCGCAGCCCTTCGCAGAACGTCACGACGGCCGCCTTCGCGGCGCCGTACACGTAGTTCGAAGGACGGCCGCGGTCGCCCGCCACCGACGCGATCACGGCAATCGAACCGCTGCGCTGGCGCTCGAACTGGCCGGCGAGCAGCGTCAGCAATGCGATCGTCGATAGTGCGTTGGTCGACAGTTCATGCAGCGCGGCGCCGACGTCGCGCTCGCATTGCGACTGATCGGGCAGCGAGCCGTGTGCGATCAGGACGATGTCGATGGTCCCGAGGCTCGCGAGGCAGGCGTCGAGCATCGTCTGATGCTGCTGGTGGTCGTTCATGTCGAGCACGTGTGTGGCGACCAGGCCCGCGCCGCGCACGCGCAAATCCTGCGCCACCGCTTCGACCCGCAACGGGTGGCGGCCGGTCAGGAACAGGTTGGCCCCCTGTGCGGCCCAGCGCCGCGCGCAGGCGGCCGCAATGGCGGACGAGCCGCCGACGATCAGTACGTTTTTCATGATTGAGTGGTCCGTTTCCAGAAGCGCGACATCAAGGCCGGGTCGCGGTGCCGTTCGAGCTGTTGCCATGCCGGATACGCGGCGCGAAAACATGCGCCGCTCATGTGGGCATCCTTGGCGGGGTACTGCCGGCCGCCCGCCTCGCTGACGATCGCGTCGAGCGTGGCGAACAGTGCATCGTTGCGGCGTGCGTGCTGCGGGAAGTCCAGCGCGAGCGACACGCCGGGCATCGGAAACGACAGCAGGCCCGGCGAAACAAGCGCGCCGCAGCGCTTGAGCACCGCGAGAAACGAGCCCGAGCCGCTGTGCGAGATCGCCGCGAGAATCGCGTGCAGCGCGTCGCGCGCGCTGGTTTCGGGCAGCACGCACTGGTGCTGCTGAAAGCCCTGCCGGCCGTAGATGCGGTTCCAGTGCAGGATGCTGTCGAGCGGGTAGAGGAAACCGTTCAGATCGACCGTGGCGTGTGCAGTGCGATGCCGCTGGCGGTGGTAGTACAACGCGTTGAACGGCTTGAGCGTATAGCGGTTGATCAGCGACAACGGTAGCGCGAACGGCATGCTGCGCACGCGCGGCGCGGGCAGCGCCAGCTCGCCGTCTTGCGCATGATCGCCGCACATGTAGATGCCGCGTCCGAGCGATGCGCCGCGCGCGAGGCAATCGACCCATGCAACGCCGTATTCGTGCTGTGAATCCAGTTCGTCGGACAGCGTGAAAAAGCCGTCGAGGTTATCGAAGCGGATCGAGGTGGTCGCAATGCGGCTCGAGCGCACCGGCATCAGCTGGATTTCGACCCATTCGATCACGCCGGTCAGGCCGAGGCCGCCGATGGTCGCGCGAAACAGGTCGTCGTGTTCGCCGGGTGCGCATTCGGCGGGCGCGCGGTCCGAGCGCAGCAGTGAAAAACGCCGCAGATGGCGGCCGAACGTGCCGCGCACGTGGTGGTTTTTGCCATGCACGTCGTTCGCGACTGCGCCGCCCAATGTGACGAACTGCGTGCCGGGCGTGACCGGCAGCATCCAGCCGCGCGGCACTGCGGCGCCGAGCACTTCGCCGAGCGTGACGCCTGCCTCGGCGCGAACCACACCGGTGGCCCAGTCCGCGCTGATGAAGCGGCTGACGCCGCGCATGTGCAATACGTGGTCGGTGGCCGCGAGACAGCTGTCGCCGTAACTGCGGCCATTGCCGAACGCGAGCGTCGTGCCGAAGCGCACGCTCGTGCGCCGCAGCTCCGCGTCGATCGCGTCGCGCCACGCCAGTGGATGGCCAGATTGGGGCGCGTGGGGATAGTGGCCCCACGACTGTAGCTTGGACGCGCTCATTGGACCCCGCCTCGTCAGGATGAGCGCGAGTGTAGCGGCGCGTTTTTCCGGCGACCGTGGGTTGCCTCACAGAGAGGCGCAGAAGAATGGCGGCGGGCGCACGCAGTGGCAGCGGCGCGCGCGGCTGCGCGGGCGTGGGGGCCTTACGTGGGCTGGCTGTGCGGGGCTGGCTGCTCCGGCCTTTTGCCTGGGCTGACTGCGTGGGTTGACTGCGTGGGTTGGCCGCTCGGGCCACCCCACGCACCGCTGCGCAAGCTATTGAAGCGCGCCCGCAGCGTCGGCCAGCGCCGCCCGACCTGCGCGTTGCTCGCCCACAGCGTCTCTTAACGTGTCGAGCACGCACAGCGCACGATACAACGCATCGACGCGCGGCAGCGCGCATCCCGCCGCGCCTGCCGCGGCGAGCGGCCGTGCGTACATCACGTCGAGCTCCATCGGCCGTTGCAGCACCGCATCGTGATACATGCTCGGCAGATAATCGTCGACCGATGCGGTCAGCTCGATCATCTGCTGCGGCAAGCCGTCGGGTAACCGGTAGCCGCACGCGGCCGCACCTTGCATCACCTCGTTCATCAACGCAAGCAGCAGCGAGCGGCTGTCCGGATTGCCGGTGAGCAAGCGCGTGCCGACTTTCAGCAACGCGGACAGGCCGTTGTACGGCACGTTCCAGATCAGCTTGCGCCAGCGCCCTTCGGTCAGATCCGGCAGCGCTTTCGCACTCACGCCGGACGCCGCGAACATCGCCACCGCTTCGTCGACGATGTGCTGCGGCGAGCGCGCAGCGTCATGCGGGCCTGAATGGTAGCCAAAGTGGACCTCGTTCAATGCAACATGCCTGACCACACCGGGTGCATCGCGCTGCACGCCGAGCCAGCACAACCCACCCAGCAGATGCACGGACGCAGGCAACATCTGCCGCAACATGTCCTCGACGCCCAGCCCGTTCTGCAGACACACCACCGTTGCACCCGGCGCCGCGGCGCGCGTGACGAGCGGTGCGAGCGCCGCGTTGCTGGTCGCTTTCGCAGCGAGGAACAGCCAGTCGCACGGCGGCATCTCGTCGATGCTGCGGTACACGTTGACGGCCACCGGCAGTGCGTGTGGAAACGACTTGCCCTCGAGCGTCAAACCGTCGCGCGCGATCACGTCGTATTCGCTGCGCAGCAGGAAATGCACGTCATAACCCGCGCGCGCGAGGTGATAACCGAAATAGCCGCCGATCGCGCCACTGCCGATCATGCCGATCCGTGGAAATTGCATCGTCATAAAGCCCTCATCGATCAGAACAAACCTGTGCTACATCGAAAAGAACAATCGGGATGGCGAAAAATTCCAGCGGATCGGGCGAGCAGGCTGGAAGGCAGGCCTGCAGGTGCCGGCCGGGGAGAGTTGATGAGGATATCCGACGGCTGCGGCCGGTGGGCGGCGACGCGGCGGTGCGCGTCGACCGGCTGCGTCTGGCCGCGGAGACCTGGTTTGAAGCTGCGTTGGGCCGTCCTGGCGTCTTGTGGCCGCCCTGTGCCGCCCTGTGCCGCCCTGTGCCGCCCTGTGCCGCCCTGTGCCGCCCTGGGCCCCCTTGAGCCCCCTTGAGCCCCCTTGAGCCGCCTTGAGCCGCCTTGAGCCGCCTTGAGCCGCCCTGAGCCGCCCTGAGCCGCCCTGAGCCGCCCTGAGCCGCTCAGAACGTATCGAAAATCTGCTGCAACGCGCCGCGCTCCGTGCTCCCTGCCGCCAGTGCCAGCATCAGCAGCACGCGCGCCTTATAAGCGTTCAAGCCGTTCGCGCTGACGAAGCCGAGCGCATCGTCGGCGGCCGCGCCGTTGTGCATCACATGTCCTGAGCCGACCCGCGACGCGCGCACCACCGCGATTCCTTGCGCCACCGCATCGGCCAGCCCCTGCTGCAAGGACGCGTGGATCGAGCCGTTGCCGGTGCCGGCCACCACGATGCCGCGCACACGCGATTGCAGCAGCGCATCGACCAGCACGCGCGTCGCGCCCGCATAGCTCATGACGATCTCGACCGCCGGCCACGCTGCTGGCGACGCCGGCCCGATCGCGAAACCGGTAGCAAGCGTATGCGGCCGCACCACGCGGCGCTGAAATTCGACCCGCCCGTCCTGCACCCAGCCAAGCGCCCCCACTTCCGGCGACTGGAACGCATCGACGGCGAAGGTGCTGGTCTTCACGACGTCGCGCGCGCTATGGATGCGGTTATTGAACGCAACCAGCACACCTTGCGCATGCGCCGCGCGGCTCGCCGCGACCGTTACCGCGTTGAGCAGGTTCAGCGGTCCGTCGGCCGACAACGCGGTCGCGGGCCGCATCGCCGCGGTCAGCACCACCGGTTTTGTGCTTTTCACGGTCAGATGCAGCAGGTACGCCGTTTCTTCCAGCGTATCGGTGCCATGCGTGATGACGATGCCGTCGATATCGTCGCTTGCCAGCAGTGTGTCGACGCGTTGCGCGAGCGTGGTCCACAGCGCGAGCGACATATCCTTGCTGTCGATGCTCGCAACCTGCTCGGCGTGGATCTGCGCGACTCCCGACAGTGCGGGCACCGCGGCGAGCAGCCGGTCGACGCCGACTACGCCGGCCTGATAGCCGGCCGTGCTGGCCGCATCGGCTGCCGAACCGGCGATCGTGCCGCCGGTGGCAAGCACCGCGATGCGCGGCAGCGTGGGCGAAGAGGAAGAAGTGGTATTCATGGCGGCGATTGTAAGCGATGCGCCGCGGCCGGCAGGCAGCGGGCGCGCCATGTCGCGGTGTCGCGGTGTCGCGGTGTCGCGGTGTCGCGGTGTCGCGGTGTCGCGGTGTCGCCGGGTTGCCGGGTTGCCGGGTTGCCGGGTTGCCGGGTTGCCGGGTTGCCGGATCGCCGCGTCAGCGGAACGGGCCGGCGCCGCGACTCAGTCCACGAGGCCACCCCACACGCCTGCTACGCATCAATCACGCGTCACGCATCTCGCGCAACAGGCTCGCGCAACTGCGCCGCGATATCGGCTTCCTTCAGCTGCGGCGCGAACATCTCGATCAGCTTGTACGCGTACGCGCGCAGAAACGCGCCCTTGCGCAGCCCAACGCGCGTGGTGCTCTCTTCGAACAGATGCTGCGTATCGAGCGCCACCAGTTCGGTATCGCGCTTCGGATCGAACGCCATCGCCGCGACCACGCCCACGCCCATGCCGAGCTCGACATAGGTCTTGATCACGTCCGCATCGATCGCGGTCAGCACCACGTCCGGCATCGCGCCGACCTTCGCGAACGCCTGGTCCACGTGCGAGCGGCCGGTGAATTCCTGCTCATACGTGACGATCGGATACTCGGCAATCTCTTCGAGCGTCACGTTCTCGCGGCCGACCAGCGGATGATCCTTCGGCACCACCACCACGTGATGCCACGAATAGCATGGGAACGTCACGATATCCGGATAGCGGTCGAGCGCTTCAGTCGAAATGCCGATATCCGCTTCACCGTTGATGATCATCTGCGCGATCTGCTGCGGATTGCCCTGGCGCAGCGCGAGATGCACTTTCGGAAACACTTCCGTGAACTGGCGGATCACCTTCGGCAACGCATAGCGCGCCTGCGTGTGGGTGGTCGCGACGACCAGGTGCCCGTTGTCCTGGTCCGCGTACTGGCGTGCGACGCGGCGCAGGTTCTCGGCGTCGAGCAGCATCCGCTCGATCAGCTGATGCACCGCCTTGCCCGGCTCGGTCAGCCCCGTCAAACGCTTGCCGCGGCGGATAAAGATGTCGACGCCGAGTTCGTCCTCAAGATCCTTGATCTGCTTGGACACCCCCGATTGCGACGTGTACAGCACGTTCGCCACTTCGGTCAGGTTCATGTTCTGGCGCACGGCCTCGCGCACGAAGCGCAGCTGCTGGAAATTCATATTTGTCTCCCGCTGTTTATACCGCGCTATTGCGCGGGGAATACCCGCAACGCGCGCGGCACCGCCGTCGCGCCGTCGCCGACCGCGAGGCGCAGTTCGCGCCAGGTTTCGCGATCGAGTTCCGCTTCGAGCAGATGACCGCCCTGCCCCTCGAGTTCGACACGCACCGAGCCGCCCAGCGTGACGACGCGCCGCACGCCGACCTTGATGCCGTCGGTATGGCCGCCGGCCGCCTGCGGATACAGCACCAGATCGTGCGGTCGCACGTAGGCGAACGCCGGTCCTTCGAAAGCCGCTTCGATCGCGATCGGCTGTGCCGCACCTTCAGCAACGAAACCGTTGCGCGCAACACTACCGTGCAACCGGTTGGCGGCGCCGAGAAATTCGTAGACGAACGATGTCTGCGGATGGTCGTACACATCCTGCGGGCTGCCGACCTGTTCGACGTGGCCGCGGTTCATCACGACGATGCGGTCCGCCACTTCGAGCGCTTCTTCCTGGTCATGCGTGACAAACAACGTCGAGATATGCAGATCGTCATGCAGACGCCGCAGCCAGCTGCGCAGCTCCTTGCGCACTTTCGCGTCGAGCGCGCCGAACGGTTCGTCGAGCAGCAGCACCTTGGGTTCGACGGCGAGCGCGCGCGCCAGCGCAATGCGTTGCCGCTGGCCGCCCGACAGCTCCGACGGATAGCGCTGCGCGAGCCAGTCGAGTTGCACCAGCTTCAGCAGCTCATGCACCTTGTCGCGGATCACCGCTTCGGACGGGCGTTCGCGGCGCGGCTTCACGCGCAGGCCGAAGGCGACGTTCTCGAACACGGTCATATGACGGAACAACGCGTAATGCTGGAACACGAAGCCAACCTCGCGCTCGCGCGCGCCGACTTCCGCGACGTCCTGGCCTTGCAGCACGACCTGGCCGGCATCGGCAAATTCGAGGCCGGCGATCACCCGCAGCAGCGTGGTCTTGCCGCAGCCGGACGGCCCGAGCAACGCAACCAGTTCGCCGGCCGGAAAGTCGAGCGACACGTTGTCGAGCGCAGTGAAGTCGCCGAAGCGCTTGTGCAGATTGCGAACGGTGATGCTCATCTGTGACACTCCTTATTGAGGCTGGCCGTCGGCCGGCGCGTGCGCACCAGCGGCGGCGACCGCTGCGGGACCGGCGTATGCGGGCACCGCGGTCGCGGCTCCATCGCGCCCTTGCGCCGACATATGGCGCTCGGCCAGCTGCTTCAGGCCGAGCGTCACCAGCGCGAGCAGCGCCAGCAACGACGCCACCGCGAAGGCCGCCGAGAAGTTGTATTCGTTGTAGAGAATTTCGACGTGCAGCGGCATCGTGTTGGTCTGCCCGCGAATATGACCCGACACCACCGACACCGCGCCGAATTCGCCCATCGCGCGCGCATTGCACAGGATCACGCCGTACAGCAGGCCCCATTTCACGTTCGGCAGCGTCACGCGACGGAAGATCTGCCAGCCCGACGCGCCGAGCACGTGCGCGGCTTCTTCCTCGTCGGTGCCTTGCGCCTGCATCAACGGAATCAGTTCGCGCGCGACGAACGGGAAGGTGACGAAGATCGTCGCGAGCACGATGCCGGGCACCGCGAATACGATCTGCACGTCGTGCGCCTGCAGCCACGGGCCGAACCAGCCCTGCGCGCCGAACATCAGCACGTAGATCAGACCGGAGATCACCGGCGACACCGAGAACGGCAGATCGATCAGCGTGGTCAGCAGCGCCTTGCCGCGGAATTCGAACTTCGCGATACACCACGATGCGACGAGGCCGAACACCAGGTTCAGCGGCACCGCGATGGCCGCGGTTATCAAGGTCAGTTTGATCGCGGACAGTGCGTCCGGGTCGGCGAGCGACTCGAAGTAGAACGCGATGCCCTTCGCAAACGCCTGGTAGAACACCGCGGCGAGCGGCACCACGAGGAACAGCGCGAGAAACACCAGCGCGATGCCGGTCAGGATCCAGCGCACCGCGCGCGGTTCGGTGACCGGGCCGTCGTGGCGCGTAGCGTTGGCGGCTGAGCGCGGCGCGTTTTGCAGCGTGGCGGAATGGTCGGTCATTGCGCGCCTCCCGGCCGGGCCGTGTTCAGCGTTGCTACGGCAGGCGCCGGCGGCGCCGCGCTGCGGCTCGTGCGCCGCTGCAGATACCATTGCAGCGTGTTGATCAGCAGCAGCATCAGGAACGACACGACCAGCATCACGACGGCCAGCGCGGTAGCGCCTGCATAGTCATACTGCTCGAGCTTCGTGATGATCAGCAGCGACGTGATTTCAGACTTCATCGGCACGTTGCCGGCGATGAAGATCACCGAGCCGTATTCGCCGAGCGCACGCGCGAACGCCAGTGCGAAGCCTGTCAACAAGGCCGGAAACACGGCCGGCAGAATCACGCGCCGAAACGTCAGCCAGCGCGATGCACCGAGGCATGCGGCGGCTTCCTCCTGTTCGCGCTCGAACTCTTCGAGCACCGGCTGCACCGTGCGCACCACGAACGGCAGACCGATAAAGGTCAGCGCGACCAGCACGCCAAGCGGCGTGAACGCCACCTTGATGCCGAGCGGCTCGAGAAACTGCCCGATCCAGCCGTTGCCCGCATAGACCGCGGCGAGCGAGATACCGGCCACCGCGGTGGGCAACGCGAACGGCAAGTCGACCACCGCGTCGACCACGCGCTTGAACGGAAACGTGTAGCGCGTCAGCACCCACGCCACCAGAAAGCCGAACACCGCATTGAGCAGCGCGCCGCCGAGCGCTGCGAAAAAGGTCAGCCGGTACGACGCGATCACGCGCGGCGAAGCGACCGCGCGCACGAACTGGCTCCAGTCGAGCGTCGCCGTTTTCAGGAAGGTGGCCGCCAGCGGAATCAGCACCACGAGGCTCAGATAAGCGACCGTGATACCGAGCGTGATGCCGAAGCCGGGCAGCGCGCTCGGTTTGCGGAAGGTCAACGTCGTCATGCTCTAGGCTCTTTTACTCAGGTTGTGCGCAAGGTGCTGCAGGTGCCTTCTTCAGGTGCCTTCATTACGCGAACAAACCGCAAAGCGCGCCTCGCGAGGCGCGCTTTGCGGTGCAATCAGCCGCGCTGGTTATTGCGGCTGGTAAATCGAATCGAATACGCCGCCGTCGGCAAAGTGGGTTTTCTGCGCCTTGGTCCAGCCGCCGAACGTATCGTCGACGGTGTAGAGCTTCAGCTTCGGAAACTTCGACGTCAGCGCGGCCGGCACCTTGTCCGAACGCGGACGGTAGAAGTTCTTCGCTGCGATCTCCTGGCCCTCCTCGCTATACAGGAAGTTCAGATACGCTTCGGCCAGCTTGCGCGTGCCGTGTTTGTCGACCACCTTGTCGACCACCGCGACCGGCGGCTCAGCCAGAATGCTGACCGACGGCACGACGATCTCGAATTTCTCCGGGCCAAACTCCTTCAGCGACAGGAACGCCTCGTTTTCCCACGCGATCAGCACGTCGCCGATATCGCGCTGCACGAAGCTGGTGGTCGCGCCACGTGCGCCCGAATCGAGCACGCCGGCGTTCTTGTAAAGCTTCGCGACGAATTCCTTGGCCTTCTGCTCGTTGCCGCCCGGTTGATGCAGTGCGTACGCCCATGCGGCCAGGTAGTTCCAGCGCGCACCGCCCGAGGTCTTCGGATTCGGCGTGACGATCGACACGCCTGGTTTGGTCAGATCGTCCCAATCCTTGATGTGCTTCGGGTTGCCCTTGCGTACCAGAAATACGATGGTCGACGTGTATGGCGACGCGTTGTCCGGCAGGCGCTTCTGCCAGCCCGGATCGACGAGGCCCTTGTTCGCGAGCGCGTCGATGTCGTAGGCAAGTGCCAGCGTCACCACGTCCGCCTGCAGGCCGTCCAGCACCGAACGCGCCTGCGCGCCCGAGCCGCCGTGCGACTGCTTGAAGGTGATCGACTCGCCGGTCTTCGCCTTCCATTGCTTGCCGAATGCCGCGTTGATGTCCTGGTACAGCTCACGCGTCGGATCGTACGACACGTTCAGAAGGGTCGTATCCGCAGCGTGCGCCGCCGTGCCCAAACTGAGCGCAAGCGCGCCGCCGAACGCCAATCCCGCGAAGAATTTCTTCATGTTTGCTGCGATCCCCGTAGTGTGCTTGACCATTTCTCTTCTCCACCCGCAACAAGTTTGCAGGCGCGGCTTGCTACTTTTGGGCTTGTGCTTTTCGCTTTGCTCTTGCCTGTTCGCCGCGCCAGTCATCGATGGAGGCCAGTCTATCCGGGGCCCTTCATCATTAAAAATAATGTTTCTTCATTTTTTAATACTCAAAAGTGGTAATGACGGCCAGGCGCGGCGTTGACGCATGTAAGGCGCTGTCTTAGCAGCGGTTTTCGCCGTTGCAGCGGCACCCAAACGGACGAACTTCAAGTAACGCTTGAATTGCCGCCGATACTGTATAAAAATACAGCCACCTGTTCATCCATACAGTGGCGCCATGACCAAACTCACCGCACGTCAGCAGCAGGTTTTCGATCTGATCCGCCGCGCCATCGAGCGCAGCGGCTTTCCGCCCACGCGCGCCGAGATCGCTGCCGAACTGGGCTTCAGCTCGGCCAATTCGGCGGAAGAGCATCTGCGCGCGCTGGCCCGTAAAGGCGTGATCGAACTCGCAGCAGGCGCGTCGCGCGGCATCCGTCTGTTGGCCGGTCAGGACGACGCGCCGCATCAGTTCACGCTGCCGCACGCGGGGCTGATGCAGTTGTCGCTGCCGCTGGTGGGCCGTGTCGCGGCAGGTAGCCCGATCCTCGCGCAGGAGCACATCGCGCAAACCTATGCATGCGACCCGGCGCTGTTCTCCAGCAAGCCGGACTACCTGCTGAAGGTGCGCGGGCTGTCGATGCGCGACGCCGGCATTCTCGACGGCGACCTGCTCGCCGTGCAAAAGCGCAGCGAAGCGAAAGACGGCCAGATCATCATCGCGCGGCTGGGCGACGACGTCACCGTCAAGCGCCTGAAGCGCCGCCCGAACGGCGTCGAACTGATCGCCGAGAACCCCGATTACGACAACATTTTCGTCGAGGCCGGCAGCGCGGAATTTGCGCTCGAAGGCATCGCCGTGGGCCTGATCCGGCCTACCGAATTCTGATATCCGAACCTCCCCCGGAGAGATCCATGGAACGCCTTGCCCGTTTGCTGCCCTTTCGCCAGTTCGGCCGTCTGCGTCATTTGCGCAGCCTCGTACCGTGTATGCCGCTTGAGGCGCTACATGCGGCGCGCACGGGTTCGTTGTTCGATAGTGAGGTGAGCGATCAGCTGCCGTCTGATGCGGTGGGCGTCGGTACGCCGGGCGCCACTGCGCCGGGCGTCGGTGCGCCGGGCGCCGCTGCGCTGCCGTCGTCGCTGCCGGCCTTTGCGCGCGTGTCGCTGAAGTCGTCGATCAATGCGCAGCCGGCGCAACGCGCGCCGGTGCGGGTTTATCACGGGCCGTCGCGGCTCATCATGGTCGGCACCGTCGACGCAGTGTGCCGGATGATCGATCGTTGCATCGCCGAGGAAAGCGCGGCGCTGCAAGGCGGCGCCGTTTGAGTTGGCGGGCGCGAGAGCTGCTTGAGGTGGCTGCTTGAGGTGGCTGCTGCGGTAGGTCACGGCGGTAGGTCACGGCGGTCGGTCGCGGTGGTAACCCGCGCAGTCGCCGCCGCGCGCGGCGTAGACTGGCCGCCGCACCCGCAGCGCGGCGAGTGCGCTACATCGCGCCGTCCGCGCCACGGCCCGCGTGGATTCTTCATCCGGTCGGCATAGTGCGGGATCGTTTTTGCGCGCGCGGAGTCTAGTTGATTCCCACGTTCAATCCATGTCCCGCACGATGAAGGTTCGTACCGTCCGCGTTCACTCAAAATATTCGATGCAAGGCCGTTTCACACGGTCGATGGCGATCGCGCTGGTTATTCTGGCGATCGTCGCCGCGCTGGCGTTCGCTTATGCGTCGCCGTACATCGCGCTCGAACGGCTCAAGCGCGCCGCCGATGCGCGCGATGCGCAAACAGTCAATCAATACGTCGATTTTCCCGCGCTGCGCGACAGCCTCAAGCAGCAACTGGTCGGGCTGCTCCAGCGTCGGCTCGAAGGTTCGGGGCACGGCAATCCGCTCGCCGCGATCGGCGCGATGATCGGCGTCGCGGTGATCGGACCGCTGGTCGATGCGTATGCAACGCCAGATGGCGTCGCGGCACTGCTCAACGGCATGCCGCCACGCGGTGAACCGGGAGAACGGCCGCCCGCACCGCCCGATGCGAATTCCAACGTGGATAACGCCGGCGCAGGCACGTCGTCACCCGCACCGTCACCCGCGCAACCCAATGCGCAAGCCCCGGCGAATGCGCCTGACACGCCACCGCAGCCGCCGCAAACCACGGCCGGCTATCGCGGCATCAACGAGTTCGTCGTCACCTACCGGCACGGCGTCGGCGACACGCGCTATGCGGCAATTTTGCGTCGCGAAGGTTTGTTCTCGTGGAAGCTCGCGGCGGTCGATCTGGCCGACTGACGCCCGTTCCCGGCAAATGCACGCCGGCGGCCAGATAGCTCCGGCCGACCCCGCTTACGCAGCCGCCGCCGCCTGCTCGCCCGGCGCCGAGCAGGCCACCAGAATGCTGCACGACACGCGATCGAGCAGCGGCGTGTTGCCCGCCCCCATCCACCAGCGCGACAAGCCCGTGCGGCAGCGATGGCCGACCACCACCAGATCCACCTTCAACTCTTCGGCCAGCGCCGCGATCTCGTCGATCGGATGACCGAACGCGAAGTGCCCCTGGGCACTGACGCCGCGCTCGGTCAGCCAGTCGACGCCTTCCTGCAGGATCTCGCGCGCGGTTTTTTCGAAGCTCCCGCACGCGACGTCGGTCAACAGCCCGGCGCTTTGCGCGATGCTCGAGCGCATGTCGACCACCGACAGCAAATGCGTTTCGGCTTTCAGATCGAGCGCCAGATCCGCGCCGCAGCGCAGTGCCTTGCGCCCTTCGCGCGAGCCGTCGTAGCACAGCAGAATCTTGTTGTAGCTCGCCATCGTGGATCTCCCTCCCGCGTGGATCGCGGTCTCGAAACAATCATGGTGCGCCGCAATTGCGCTTGCAAGGCGTGGAAAACGCTAACTGTCCGCAGCACGCCTGAGCGGCGCTGCCGCACTGCGGGATGACCCTGCCGCGGGCCGCGGACGCATGGTTGCGCTCGCCGGCACGGTGCGCCGATAGCCTAGAATAGGCTGCCCTTCACGGGTCTCAGCGCGCTTGCGCACGTTCGCCGGACGGCACCCGCAACGCGACGCGCGGGGCTGTCTGCGCGGCCACACAGTGAGCATGCGGACCGTGTGGCAGCTCACACAGCGCGCCGCGCCCAAGCTTCCTTGCATCCTTATCGAGCCATCGCCGATTTATGACCGAAGCCGCCATCGAATTTCATCGTGTCAAAAAGCACTACGGCGGCAAGGCGGTAGTCGACGATCTGTCGTTCGACGTGCGCCCCGGCGAATGTTTCGGACTGCTCGGCCCGAATGGCGCCGGCAAGACCACCACGCTGCGCATGCTGCTCGGTATTGCCGCGCCCGATGCCGGCTCGATCCGTCTGTGCGGCGAACCGATACCGGCGCGCGCGCGTCATGCCCGCACGCGCGTCGGCGTGGTGCCGCAGTTCGACAATCTCGATCCGGACTTCACCGTGCGCGAGAACCTGCTGGTATTCGGCCGCTATTTCGGTCTGTCGACCGGCGATACGCGCGCGCTGGTGCCGTCGCTGCTGGAGTTCGCGCGGCTCGAGCACAAGGCCGATGCGCGGGTCAGCGAACTGTCGGGTGGCATGAAGCGGCGCCTGACGCTGGCGCGCGCGCTGGTCAACGACCCCGACGTGCTGGTAATGGACGAACCCACTACCGGCCTCGATCCGCAGGCACGTCATCTGATCTGGGAGCGCCTGCGCTCGCTGCTGTCGCGCGGCAAGACGATTCTGCTGACCACCCATTTCATGGAAGAAGCCGAACGCCTGTGCGACCGGCTGTGCGTAATCGAAGAAGGACGCAAGATCGCCGAGGGCGCACCGAAGGAGCTGATTGCCGCGGAGATCGGCTGCGATGTGATCGAAGCGTACGGCGCGGATCCGTTCGCGCTGCGCGACGAACTGGCGCCGCTCGCGGTGCGCACCGACATCAGCGGCGAGACGTTGTTCTGCTATGTCAACGACCCGCAACCGGTGCTGGCGCGGCTCAAGCAGCGTAACGATCTGCGCTATCTGCACCGGCCCGCGAACCTCGAAGACGTATTCCTGCGCCTGACCGGCCGGGACATGCAGGAATAGCGGCGGCACGCGCCGCGCGCGGCGCCCGTCAAACACTCACACACCCACCTTCCCCATGGACGCACGCTCCTACGACCCACCCGATCGCCCGATGAAGCCGGCACACGAACGCTTCGCCGCGCTGCCGGCGAATGCCGCGAACTGGTTCGCCGTATGGCGCCGCAACTACCTGGTGTGGCGCAAGCTCGCGCTGGCATCGATGTTCGGCAATCTGGCCGACCCGATGATCTACCTGTTCGGGCTCGGCTTCGGGCTGGGCCTGATGGTCGGACGCGTGGATGGCGTGTCGTATATCGCGTTTCTGGCGGCGGGCACGGTCGCTTCGAGCGTGATGATGTCGGCCAGCTTCGAATCGATGTATTCGGGATTTTCGCGGATGCATGTGCAGCGCACATGGGAAGCGATCATGCACACGCCAATGACGCTCGGCGATATCGTGCTGGGGGAAATTGTCTGGTCGGCCAGCAAGTCGGTGCTGTCCGGTGTTGCGATTCTGCTGGTGGCCGGCGCGCTCGGTTACGCGCAATTTCCGTCGACGCTCGTCGTGTTGCCGGTGATCCTGCTTGCCGGACTTGCGTTCGCGAGCCTCGCGATGATCGTCACGGCACTTGCGCCGTCGTACGACTTTTTCATGTTTTATCAGACGCTCGCGCTCACGCCGATGCTGCTGCTATCGGGCGTGTTCTTCCCGGTGTCGCAGTTGCCGGCCGCCGCGCGCTTCGCGACAGAATTGCTGCCGCTCACGCATGCGGTCGACCTGATCCGGCCGGCAATGCTCGGCCGGCCGATCGACGACGCGGCGCTGCACGTCGCCGTGCTGGTGTTTTACACGATCGTGCCGTTCCTGATTTCGGCGGTGCTGCTGCGGCGCCGGATGATGCGCTGAGCGCCAGCGCGCATCAATCTTCGTCGTCGGACCACGGAATCTCGACGTCGGACACGAACTCGACCGTCGCGAACGGACCGCCTTCCTGGCGTCCCTGCTTGCCGTCGGCGCGATGCCATTCGACGCGGAACACGGTGCCCGGCTGATCCGCCAGCAGACGCACGGTGCGCACTTCGTCGGGATCGGACTCTTCGACCGGGCCGTCGAGCGAGATCAGAAGCGCCTGCGGCCATACGCCGTCAGCCGGATCGTAAATGCGGTCGCCATCCGGAATGGATGTAAAAGCGTCCACGCCGATGGTCGCCGATGCATCGACGATCATCTTGCCCAACGCGCGCAACAGCGCGGTTGCGCGGGCCGAATTGGCCTGGCGGATCGCGAGGTCCCCGCGCGTCAGCGCCTGCTCGAGCTTCGGGTTCGTCTTCTGTTGCGCCATGCGTTTTTCCTGAATTCGTACGTTCTTATGTATGACGGGCCTGCCCTCGGAGGCTCGACCGCCCGCCGCAGCGGGTTGCCGCGGCCTTTTTGGGGTTTGCATCGTACCATCTGCACCCGGCACGGTTGCAATACCCACGGCTGTAATGCCCACTGCTGTAATACCGGCTAACGCACATAGACGTCCGTGCGCGCGCCAGTTCACCCAGTTTAGGATGAGATCGGCCAATGGGAGACCGCTATCTGCCTTGCTTCGGTGCCGCAATGCAGTCCGCATCGACCGTGCCTGCCTGCGCGCGCACCTGCCGCCGTCTAGAAGCCGAGACCTACCGCGAGCAGCCCCGCGACAATACCCAGGCCGACCACCGCAACCGCGACCACGGCCAGCAGGCGCGGCCGGAACGAGCGCGCAAGCATCGCCAGCGACGGCACGCTGATCGGCGGCAGCGTCAGCAGCAGCGCGCCCGCCGGCCCAACGCCCATGCCCAGTGCGAGCATGGCCTGGATGATCGGCACCTCGCCCGCCGTCGGGATCACGAACAGCATGCCGGCCACCGCGAAAGCCACGATCCAGCCGATTTCGTTGCCGATCTGCGGGCCGATATGCGGAAACAGCCACGCACGCGCCGCGCCGAGCAGCAGGATCAGCACCAGATATTCGGGCACGAGGCGCACCACCATGCGCGCGAGAATCGCGAGCCAGCGCGCGAACGCATGGCCCTGCTGCTGTTCGACGACCAGTTGGGCCAGCCGCGCATCGGCCGCCTGCGCTTCGTGCGGCGCGACAAGGCGATTCACCAGATAGCCGAGACCGAACACCATCAGCAGGCCCAACGCGAGCCGCAAACCCACCCACTGCCAGCCGAGCACGAAGCCCATGAAGATCAGCGTGGCCGGATTGAGCACCGAGTTGCCGAGCCAGAACGCGATGGCGCCCCCCGGCGACGCTTCGCGCGCCCGCAGGCCGACCACCACCGGCGCGGCGCAGCAGGTGCACATCATGCCGGGGATCGCCAGCAGGCCGCCTGCCGCGACACTGCCGAAACCCGTCTTGCCGAGCAGCTTCGCCACCCAGTGCGCGGGCAGCAAGGCCTGCACGGCGGAGCCGAGCAGCAGGCCAAGCACCATCGCCTGCCAGATCGCCTTGCCATAGGCGAGCGCGTAGCCGAGCGCAGCCGACAGCGACGGCTGCGGGGCGCTGGTCTCATGCCCCATCAGGATCGAAGAACCGATCGAATGGGTCGACGCCGCGGTGAACGCGCGGTTGTAGTACGGGAACCACTTCACATAGAAAAGGCCTGCAACGGCAAGCAGCAGAAAGACCATCCATCCTGCGGCAGGATTGGCTTGGCGCGTGGTGTTCATTTTTGATTATTCCGGTTGTCGTTGATTGCTGTTTTATAGGTGTCGATGCGGCTGGCTGCAACGGTCTGGATGCAATGGCCTGGGCCGCTGCCGCACGTTGCCGCACGTTGCCGGCGCGCAGCGTACGGCGTGCGGCGCGCGCGACCCGCGATGCCCTACACCACCGCGCCGAGCGGCTGCGCGACGCCATCCTTGTCACGCACCGTCAACTGTTCGAGTAGTGCGCGCGCCTGGCTCACGGTATCGGCGGCGGTCGGTCTGAAGGTGAAATGCCCCGCCTCTTCGAGCCGCTTGAAATGCTTGCGGCTGCTGCGCTGATAAGCCGGATCGTAGTGGCGCTCGAGCAATTCGTGCAGCAATTCGCCGCGTGCGTCGTCGTCGATCATTTGCTGCCAGCGCAGCACCTGCGCATGGCTATGCAGCCCCACCAGATGGCCGAGCTGCTGCTTGAATACCGCCGGCTCGTCGAGCAGATGCCCGTAGTCGTCGAGCAAAAACGCCACGCGCTCGTCGAGGGGCGCGCGCACCTCGATGCACGCGCCGCGGTGAAAGCGCTCGAGCAGCGCATCAGGCAACGCGATCGCGCCGATGCGGCGGCTCTCCGATTCGATAAACACCGGCCGCGCCGGATCCAGTTGCGCGAGCGCGCCGACCAGCGCGGTATCGAACGCCTTCTGCGACGGCTGCGGCTGCCCCGGCCATGCGCCAAGCAGCGAACCGCGATGACGCGCGAGACCTTCGAGATCGAGCACCTGCGCGCCCGCCTCGCGCAGCGCGTGTAGCAGGCGTGTCTTGCCGGTGCCGGTATGACCGACCAGCACGATGTAATCGAAACTGCCGGGTCGTTCAACGAGCGTGTCGACCACCGAGCGCCGGTACGTCTTGTAGCCGCCGTCGAGCTGCCGCGCCTGCCAGCCGATCATGTTGAACAGCGTCGTAACCGAGCCGGAACGCTTGCCGCCGCGCCAGCAATAGACGAGCGGACGCCAGTTGCGCGGCCGCTCGGCGAAGGTCGTATCCAGATGCAGCGCGATGTTGCGCGCGGCCATTGCCGCGCCGACGCGGGTCGCCTCGAACGGCGAGACCTGCTTGTACATCGTGCCTACGATGACGCGCTCTTCGTTGGTCAGCACCGGCGCGTTGATTGCGCCGGGGATGTGATCCTCGGCGTACTCGAGCGGCGTGCGCACATCGATCACTTCATCGAAACGCGACAGCTCATTGAGCGGCGCAAGCAGATTCTTCAATTGGACGACACATAGTGAACTGGGACTTGCGCTCGCCGCCTGCGGCGGGCGCGTGAACATCGAATTATCGCATGCGACGTCGTGGCTGGTTAGGCGCAGCGCGCCAGCATGTCGGCGCGGCGTCCCTGGAACGCCGCGTGCCCCAATACGATGCAAAAACACCGCATCAGCCCGTCGCGTCGTTAGAATGTCGCTCCGATGCCGCGCCATCACGCCTGTCACGGTGTTTTCCAAGGTGCGTTTTTAACCGTCCGGAGCGTAATGCAGATGTCAGATTCGCCACCCGCCGCCGCCCGATCAGGCACTTCGTCGCTGATCGTGATGCTCGTCGCCGCGGCGTACTTCATGGAGAATCTCGACGGCACGATCATCGCCACCGCGCTGCCGCAAATGGCACGCTCATTCAATGTGCATCCGGTCGATCTGAGCATCGGCATCACGTCGTATCTGCTGACGCTCGGCGTGTTCATCCCGATCAGCGGCTGGGCCGCCGACCGCTTCGGCGTACGCAACGTGTTCACCGCGGCGCTCGCGGTGTTCGTCGCGGCGTCGATGGCGTGCGGCATGGCCGACGGACTGGTCAGCTTTACTGCGGCGCGCATCCTGCAAGGCATCGGCGGCGCGATGATGGTGCCGGTCGGGCGGCTCGCGGTGCTGCGCGTCACGCCGAAAGAACAGCTGATGCGCGCCATCGCGATCATCACCTGGCCCGGACTGGCCGCACCGGTGATCGGGCCGCCGCTCGGCGGCTTCATCACCACGTACTCGTCGTGGCGCTGGATCTTCTATCTGAATCTGCCGCTCGGCCTCGTTGCGCTCGTGCTCGCGTGGCGCTTCGTGCGCAACCCGGACGATGCGCCGCAGCGTCCGTTCGATACGCCCGGCTTCGTGTTGTGTGCGCTCGCAGGCACCGTGATCATGTATGCGATGGAACTGCTCGGCCGCGCCGACACACAGTGGCAGCAGGCGCTCGGCTTCCTCGCGCTCGGCTGCGCGGCGGGCGCCGGCGCACTCTGGCATCTGCGCCGCACGCGGCATCCGGTGGTCGATCTGTCGGCGTTGCGCGTGAAGACCTTTGCGGTATCGATGGCCGGAGGTTCGCTGTTTCGCATCTCGATCAGCGCAGTGCCGTTCCTGTTACCGTTGATGTTCCAGGTCGGCTTCGGCATGAACGCGTTCCACTCGGGGCTGCTGACGCTCGCGGTGTTTGCCGGCAATCTGGCGATGAAGGTCGGGTCGACCCAGTTGATGCGGCGCTACGGCTTTCGCACCGTGCTGCTGGTGAATGGCGTGCTGGCCGCGCTGTCGCTCGCGGTGATGAGCCTGCTTACGATCGATACGCCGTACTGGCTGACTGTCGCCGTGCTGTTTGTCAGCGGGCTGGTGCGCTCGCTGCAGTTCGGCGCGTTCAATACGCTGAGCTTCGCCGACGTGCCCAAGCCGCAGATGAGCGGCGCCTCGACGCTGTCGAGCACCATGCAGCAACTGACGATCGGCATGGGCGTGGCGTTGGGCGCGATTGCGCTGCGGGTGGCTGCGTGGCTGCACGGGCACGGCGCGCAAACCGTAACGAGCGCGGATTTCAGCGTGGCGTTTTTGCTGGTGTCGGTGGTCGGGTTTGCGTCGATCATCGATGTGTTCGGACTCGACGCCCGCGCCGGCGCGCATGTCAGCGGCCATTCGGCTTCGCGCACCTAGCGCAGTACGTTATTGACGAAAACTGAAGATGAAAACCGAAGACTTCGAACTGCTCGTCACGCGTGTGATGCCCTTCGGCAAATACAAGGACCGGGTTATCGCCGATCTGCCGGGCCACTATCTGAACTGGTTCGCGCGCGAGGGCTTTCCGCCCGGCGAAATCGGCCGGCTGATCGCGCTGATGCATGAAATCGACCACAACGGCCTGAAGTCGCTGCTCGATCCGCTACGCAGGAAATAATTACGCCGCACCCGAGGGACTTGTCACGTTCACGACATGAAGCCGCCTATAGCGCACACTTTCGTAACGATTTGTCATTTTCGCGGCTTGTAATCCGCCTTTTAAGCAGATACTGTAGTTGCCGCGCTTGATCTCCAAGGAACCTTTTCATGCGCAACCCCGCTCCCGACTTTTAGCGGGGTTTTTTTTGCCTTGAGCAGGGCGCCGCCGCGCAGATCGCGCGATGCGTCGACAGCCGGATCGCGCGTCTACGTTAAAATTGCGGATTCCGTCGTTTGCCCTGCGTTGGGCTTCTTCTTATGTCATCCGCTCAAGCCCCCAGTCCTCGCCGCGTCAGCGTGGCACCGATGATGGACTGGACCGACCGCCATTGCCGCTATTTTCATCGCGCGATCTCGCACCATACGTGGCTGTACACGGAAATGGTCACGACCGGCGCGCTGATCCACGGCGACGTCGCGCGGCATCTCGCCTTCACCGCAACGGAGGCGCCGGTCGCGCTGCAACTGGGCGGCAGCGAGCCCGACGACCTCGCGCGCGCGGCCAGGCTCGGCGAACAGTGGGGCTACGACGAGATCAACCTGAATTGCGGCTGCCCGTCCGAGCGCGTGCAGCGCGGCGCCTTCGGCGCGTGCCTGATGAACGAACCACAACTGGTTGCCGATTGCGTGAAGGCGATGCGCGATGCGGTTGCGTTGCCGGTCACGGTCAAGCATCGGATCGGCGTCGATGCAGTCGAAGAGTATGGGTTCGTGCGCGACTTTGTCGGCACGATTGCCGATGTGGGTTGCGACGTGTTTATCGTGCACGCGCGCAATGCGATTCTCAAAGGCTTGAGCCCGAAAGAGAACCGTGAGATTCCGCCGCTGAAGTACGACTACGCTTATCGGCTCAAGCGCGATTTTCCGCAGCTCGAGATCATCATCAACGGCGGCATCAAGACGCTCGACGAAGTCGAGCTGCATCTGCAGCACGTCGACGGTGTGATGCTGGGCCGCGAGGCGTATCACAACCCGTACGTGCTCGCCGAAGTCGACCGGCGCTTTTATGGCGCGGTCACCGCCGTGCCGACGCGCGAAGAAATCGAAGCGAAGCTGATCGCGTACTGCGCCGCCGAACTGGCGCGCGGCAACTATCTCGGTGCGATCACGCGCCATGTGCTCGGCCTGTATCGCGGCGAGGCCGGTGCGCGCGGCTGGCGCCGCGTGCTGTCCGATAGCCGCAAGCTCGCTGCACGCGATCTCGCGATCTTCGACGAAGCGCGGCAGCATTTGCGCGAGCCTGTCGAAATCTTCGAATAAGGGCTAGGCAAACGCCAATCGTGTTTGTATAATCTCGCTTCTTGATCGGCAAGCCAGTTCTGGCAAGCCAAGCAGATGTCCCAGTGGTGGCTGTAGCTCAGTTGGTAGAGTCCAGGATTGTGATTCCTGTCGTCGTGGGTTCGAGTCCCATCAGCCACCCCATGTTTCCCTCAAGCTTGCTCTTCCCCTCCCCGTTGCGTCGACTACGCGACATCCGGGGTGCGAGCTCGCATGTCGTCGTACGCATTGCCGGTCGTCAAGGTTCACGCGTTGTTGGCTGCTCTGTCAGACCCGCCGTTGGCCCCTCGCACCGATGCTGCGCGCAGCCTGACGCCGCAATCAGCATCCTTCGCCGACAGACGCTACTATCCGAATTGCCGTTGCAATCCAAGGAGAACAAATGAAGGTTGCCGAATTGCAAGGCCCATTGCTCGACTACTGGGTCGCACGCGTCGCGCAGTTGCCGCAACCGCGCGTCGACGACGGCTTCTGCTGGATCGAGGAACCCGCGTGCGATGGCGATCCGGCCAGCGCGCTCGAAGCGGCCTATGCGCCGTCGACCGACTGGATGCATGGTGGCCCGATCATCGAGCGCGAGCATCTGTGCATCGGCTTCACTGAACAGAACGGCTGGGGTGCCGGTACCGCCGCCGACGCGCCGCACTTCGGCAGCCATGGCGTCACCCCGTTGATCGCCGCGATGCGCTTTTATGTCGCCCGGCAGTACGGTGACCAGGTGCCCGACGAAGAAGGAATCGCCTAGCCTACGCTGTCGCGCGCCGCACCTGTGCGCACCGGTTCCGAACCGCGCTGCATGCTAGGATCTCTGCAAATCGCCGCGGGAGCCTGCCATGTGGGATCGAATCGAGCACGACGGTTTCGAGATCTGGGTGCTGCCGGTGCTGGCGTACGGGCCGCCCGCGCCCACCACGCTGTGGCACTACACCGCGTACTATTGCCGGCACGGCGCCGACGCGCATCTGGCAGGCCAAAGCACCCGCTTCCAGGAAATGGTCACGACCTTTCGCAGTGAAGACGAGGCGCGCGACGCCGGATATGCGGAAGGCCGCAGGCTGGTCGATCTGATGCCGCATGCGGCTGCGTCACGGAGCACAAGCGGGAGCACAAGCGGCGCCTGATGCCGCTGCCAGCTCGCAAAACCACTGTGGCGAGCACTTCTTCAGCATCCCTGCCCGACCCTACTCTGCCCAGGGCCAAATTCTCCGCAAGTTCCGCCATCAACGATTCATTTCCGTCGGAATAAAGCGCCCACATTTCGGGAAACCCACGCCAGACAAGGCCCGGGGATTGTTTCGATTGACAGAATAGTAATTTCGAGATATCGGACACAAAGTTTCGATAGTACGGGTATACACTCCGTTCCCATCGATGTCGCGACACCCTGTTCGAAGCAACTCAAGCGACGTCTCCCTGTATCGAAACTTATTGGAGCTGTCATGAAAACCACCAAACTCATCGCTGCTGTCCTGATCGCTGCCTCGGCTGCTGCTGCCGCTCCGGCATTCGCAAGCGGCTACGGCCCGGCACCGTTCTACCGCCCGGCCGTTGGCGCGCCGGCTTCGCAACGCGGCCAAAGCGCACAAACCGTCGCGGCTGAAGAACAGCAAGCCACCGACAATTCGGTTGCTTACGGTGGCGTGCATGAAGGCACGACGCAAGCCGGCAACCGTGCGTCGGAACCGACTTCGGGCCGCGGCTCGGTGTTCTTCGGCCACTAAGCCAGGCGCTGCAAGCAGTCTGCTGTAGTAAAAACCGGGCGTTCGAAATCGAACGCCCGGTTTTTTTATTTGAGTCCTGCGCTCAAGTCCCCGCGGACGCGAGTTCGCCATCTATTGCGCCTCGTCCCGCACGCAACGCTGCTTGTGCTGCCGCTCGCTCAGTCTGCCAGAAGCCGTCGATCGCGACGAGCCGCCAGTCCAGCACCGTCGTCCCGTCCTTCAGCACGCGGAAATGCGCCTTGACGCCGGTGAGCACCTGCTCCACCGCGACTTCGATGTCGTATTCCCTGTAGCGCTCGTGGTAGTCGCCCATGTCGAGCCCGGTCGGCTCCATAGCTGGCTCCTTCAGTATCTCCGGCAGAGCACGGCTCTGTTTTCGTTCGACGCGCACCCCGATGCTCAGTCGCAATCGCCCGACAAGTACTTTCTGCCGTCACAGGTAATTTCGACCCCACCGCTGCCGGCCTTCGCCACCAGCCCGGCGCCCAGCAACTCGGCGACCACCGTCACAGGCAGCGGCTCGGCCGCCTCGCCGGTTTGCATGTCGTTCAATTGACGCAACGTGTCGATTGCATCGGGACTCAACGCTTTCGTCATTACAACCTCCGCAAGCTAGGGGAATCGCCGCAATTTGTCGTTGGAGTCCTGAGTGGCGGGAGTTTCGGCCGTTCAGGCCGGTCGGCTGCAGGTCTGCGTTGCCTGCTGTTGAAGGAGCGTGCTCGATTCATGCTAGCACTTCCGACAGATCTTGCCGGTGCGTTAGCGACCCGAGCGGCCTGAACCGACGGCGCGCTCGTGCCTTGCATGCCGATCGATCGGCAGTTTTTTGCGATGTGCGAGATCGACGACAGAAGTCTTGCTAACAAAGGGAGAGCGAATGAACAGGCTAGACAAACTGCGCATACTGGCAGCAAGCGCCGCGCTGTGGTCCATCGCAGCGTGGCAAAGTGCCGGCGCGCTGGCGCAGACCGCGCCCGCGCAGCCGGCGCCCGATAGCGGTGCATCGATGGTCAAGCCGCCGTCGGCGGCTTCCGGCGGGTCGAACAATCCGGACAATATGCCCGTCAAGAAACCGCAAGTGCCGACCAACGACAAGATGATGCGTGCGCCGCCGGCAAGCGCTGTAAACGCGAAATAAGCACCGTGTGACGGCGCTTATCGCACAAGCGAGGCGCTGATAACGACCGCGCACGCGCGGCGCGAGCCACGCGCTGCCTGCTACCTCAGGCACGCGTCAGATACGCGCGATCGACACTTCCGTCGACTTCACCAGCGCGATCACTTCCGCGCCGATGCCGAGTTCGAGTTCGTCGATCGAACGCGTCGTGATCACCGACGTGACGATGCCGAACGGCGTCTCGACATCGACCTCCGACACGACCGGCCCGCGGATGATTTCCTTGATCTTGCCTCTGAACTGATTGCGCACGTTGATTGCGGCGATGCCCATTGTGGTTAGCTCCCTGAAAAAATTGACGAAAACGGCTTGCGCTTATATGGCCCAGCGCGCGTCGGTCGGACGTATGAGCGGCGCGACAGTTGATCCGGCCTGCACAGCAGCCGCCTCTTGCGCCGCTGTGTGAGGTTCACTGCCGCTGCCCAGCACGCGCTGCAACACCCGTGCTTCGATTGCCGCAAAACCCACCGACGCACGCTCGCGCGGACGCGCCAGCGGCACCGGCTGATCGAGCGCGATGCGCCCTTCATCGATCAACAGGATGCGATCGGCAAGCGCCACGGCTTCATGCACATCGTGCGTGACGAGCAGTGCCGTGAAGCGATGCTCACGCCATAGCCGTTCGATCAGCGCATGCATTTCGATGCGCGTGAGCGCGTCGAGCGCGCCCAACGGTTCGTCGAGCAGCAGCAACTGCGGCCGGTGCACCAGCGCGCGCGCCAGCGCCACGCGTTGCCGCTGGCCGCCGGACAATTGCGCGGGCCAGTCGTTCGCGCGTTCGGCGAGACCCACTTCGGCGAGCACCGCGCGCGCATCTTCGCGTGCACCGCGGCCAAGGCCGAGCATCACGTTTTGCAGCACGCTTTTCCACGGCAGCAGACGCGCATCCTGGAACATGATGCGGGTGTCGAACGCGGCGCTGCCCGCTGCGCCGGCATGCTTTTCGACACTGCCCGCGCTCGGCGTCTCGAGTTCCGCAACGAGCCGCAGCAGCGTCGATTTCCCGCAGCCGCTACGCCCGACGATCGCGACGAAACTGCCGCGCTCGATCGACAGGTCGAAGTCCGCCAGCACCGTGCGTTCGCCATACTGCTTGCGCACGCCGCGCAATTCGACGGAGACATCCGACGCGCGCTGCCGCTCGAGCGCATGCGCGCCGGTCGCGTCGCCCGTCGTGCGCGGCCGCGTTGCGCCGCGCGGTTCGCGCGCGGCATACGCATCCTGACGATCGCTGTCGCCGGTCGGCGCGGCTGCCCGCCCGCGGCCATGCAGTTGTGCCAGTTCAGCCTCCAGATCGGCGCCGGAGATCTCGCCGAACGATGCGGACAAACCCGTTGCACTCATGCCTTCGCTCCTCGTTGATAGGCGGGATGCCAGCGCAGCGTGACCCGCTCGAGCGCCTTGGCGAGCAGATCGGCCAGCTTGCCCAGCACCGCGTACAGCAGAATCCCGACCACCACCACATCGGTCTGCAAAAACTCGCGTGCGTTCATCGTCATGTAGCCGATGCCCGATTGCGCGGAGATCGTTTCGGCGACGATCAGCGTGACCCACATCAGCCCGAACGCGAAACGCACACCGACCAGGATCGAAGGCAACGCGCCCGGCAGGATCACCTCGCGATACAGCGCGAAGCCCTTGACGCCATAACTGCGCGCCATTTCGACCAGATTCGCGTCGACCGAGCGGATGCCGTGAAACGTATTCACGTAGATCGGAAAGAACACGCCGAGCGCGACGAGAAACACCTTCGCCTGCTCGTCGATGCCGAACCACAGGATCACGAGCGGAATCATCGCGAGCGCGGGGATATTGCGGATCATCTGCACGGTCGAGTCGAGGGCGATCTCGGCCGGCTTGAACACGCCGGTCGCCACGCCCAGCACGAAGCCGATGCCGCCGCCGATCGCGAACCCCGACAGCGCACGCCACGTGCTGACCTTCACGTCGGCCCACATCTCGCCGGACTGGATCAGCGACCACGCGGCCTTCAGCACCGCGAGCGGTTCGGGCAGCACACGGGTCGACAGCACGCCGCTGCGCGCGGCGAGCTCCCACGCGATGAGGATCGCAAGCGGCACGATCCATGGCGCGGCGCGCCGGCCGTAGGATGCAAGGCGCACTGCAACGTTCGACGCAGTGCGTGGCGCTCCACCAGACAAGCTTCGGGACATGACGAACACTCCTCGCTTCAGCTTTGCGCGGCTTTCGGCGCGTAGTGGTTGCCGACGATTTCGCCGAACGGTCCCGACAGCGGCCCGCTGACGCTGGCGCGCTGCCGCCCGGGCAACAGCGGAAACACCAGTTCAGCGAAGCGATACGACTCTTCCAGATGCGGATAGCCGGACAGAATGAAGGTTTCGATGCCGAGTTCCGCATACTCCCGCATGCGCGCCGCGACCTGCTCCGGATTGCCGACCAGCGCGGTGCCCGCGCCGCCGCGCACCAGCCCGACGCCGGCCCACAGATTCGGGTACACCTCGAGCACGTCGCGTCCGCCGCGCTTGCCGCCATGCAGCGCGGCCATGCGGCGTTGGCCCTCCGAGTCCATCTTCGCGAACGCGGTCTGCGCACGCGCGACCGTATCGTCGTCGAGGCGGCTGATCAGCCGGTCGGCCGCGGCCCATGCTTCCTCTTCGGTTTCGCGCACGATCACATGCAGGCGAATCCCGAAGCGGATCTGCCGGCCATGCTGGGCGGCCCGCGCGCGAATATCGGCGATCTTCTTCGCGACTGCCTCAGGCGGCTCGCCCCACGTCAGATACGTATCGATGTGCTCGCCCGCCATTTCATGCGCGGCCGGCGACGAACCGCCGAACCACAGCGGCGGATGCGGATTCTGCACCGGCGGATACAGCACCTTGCCGCCCTTCGACGTCAGATGCCGGCCGATAAAATCGAGCGATTCGCCGCGATGCGCGCTGGTCAGCAGACCGCGCCAGATACGCAGGAACTCGTCGGTGATCTCATAGCGCGTGTCGTGATCGACGAACAGGCCATCGCCTTCGAGCTCGGCCGTGTCGCCGCCGGTCACCACGTTGATCAGCAGCCGGCCACCCGACAGCCGGTCGAAGGTCGAGGCCATGCGCGCCGACAGCCCCGGCGACGCGATGCCCGGACGGATCGCCACCAGGAACTTGAGCCGGCGCGTGACCGGAATCAGGCTCGACGCCACCACCCATGCGTCCTCGCACGAACGCCCGGTAGGTAGCAACACGCCCTCGTAGCCGAGCGTATCGGCGGCGACGGCGATCTGCTGGAAATAGCTGAAATCGGCGGCACGCGCGCCCTCGGACGTGCCGAGATAACGACTGTCGCCGTGCGTGGGAATGAACCAGAAAACATTCATCTGCTTGCCTTATGTGCCGGAATGCCGGACAGGATCGAATCAGGTTGAGTGAGGCGCGCTGGCGACGAATACAAACCGCGAACCGCGACGCACCGTGACGAACCGCGCGCGGACCGCGCATGAGCTGCGCCTGCGACACGCGAGCGCACGCCGCCGGCCGCGCATGCTTACGTCGCAGCACAGAAAACGCGATGGAATAGAGGGCTCGCGCTAACAGCGCGGATGCGAGCGCATGCGTAACGCGTGTGGACTCGCGCAGACCGGCACAGGACAGGACATCGCGGCAGCTTCCCTCGTTGAAGACGACCCGCGCATCGAACGCATCGGATCAGAAAACGACGGCGTCAACGCCGTCTGCATGGGAAAACAGTCTATGGATCGAGGCTTCTGTTTTGAACGATTTTTTTGAGCTTAGGTTTTCCGCTTTCGTGCTTTATCCCACGCTGCTGCGTACGCAGACCATCAATGCGTACCGGATCGCACAGCACCGCCGATATAATGACGCACGTTTTTCGACAATCCCGCACGGCCGCGCGCAAGCCCGGTATCGGCCCTGCTCAAGGCGTTGGCAACAGATGCAAAAACTTATCCTGCCGTTCGTGTCCGGATTTCTCGCGTCGCTGTTTTTTCACGAAGCGACCTTGGGGCTGCTGCACGCCGCCGGCATGATCGACCTGACCGGCTTCTCCACTGCGCCATTCGCGCCACTCGGGATGCCCGAGTTCATCGCCAATGCGATCTGGAGCGCGCTGTGGGGCGTGTTGATGGCCTGGCTGCTGCGCGTGTCGCCGGAACGCGCCGCGCCGTGGGTGCCCGCGTTTCTGTTCGGCGGCATCGTACTGACCGCGGGCAGCGTGTTCGTGGTCGATCCGGTGCGCGGCATCTGGCCGAGCGGCAATATGTTGCCGCGCCTCGCGGTGGGTTTCGCGGCCAATGCGATGTGGGGCTGGGGGGCACTGGTGTTTATGCGTGCGTTCATGGCGCGCGACGGTGACGCGTAGCAGCCGTCCGGGCAAGACAGGTTGACGGTGGAAAACCGCCCCAGCCCGATCAGCTGAGGTCCCGCTGATTTCAGCCGCGCAGATCGGCAAGCGGATGCTCTGCGCCCTGCCACGGGCTATCGAACATCTGCGCGACGTAGTCAGCCGGCACGTCTTCGATCCGCGCGAAACGCCAATTCGGCCGGTTGTCCTTGTCGATGATGCGCGCACGCACGCCTTCCATCACGTCGCCGCGCGCAAATACCGAACGCGTCAGATCGAGATCGCGACGCAGACAGTCCGCCATCGATCCTTCCGCGCGCGTCACGACTTCGAGCGAAACCGCCATCGACAGCGGCGAGCGTTCGCGCATCACACCGCTCACCTGCTCGGCCCACTCGGCCGCCGCGCACTCGGGCTGCGCATCGAGCGACGCGGCAATCTGCGCGAGATCCGGCAGCGCGAAGTGCTGGTCGATCAGCGTGCGCGCATCGGCAAGCGGCGACGTGTCGGGTGTCGGCACGACCTTGTACGCGGCCGCTTCGCGCGCAACACAGCGCACCACCTCTGCGCTTTCGTTGAATGCTTCGCTCTTCAACCGGTCGACCAGGCCGGGCAGCGCACTGTCTTCGATAAATGCATCGGCGAGACCCGCATAGAGCGCGTCGGCGGCGCCGATCGCTTCGCCGGTCACCGCCAGATAACGGCCGAGCGCGCCAGGCGTGCGCGCGAGGAACCAGCTCACGCCGACGTCGGGAAACAGGCCGATGCGCGTTTCGGGCATCGCGAGGCGCGTCGACGATGTAACGACGCGCAGCCCGCCGGTGCGATGCGCTCCCTGCGAAATGCCCATCCCACCGCCCATCACGATGCCGTTCATCAGCGCGATGTACGGCTTCGGATAGGTGAAGATCGCATGATTCAGGCGGTATTCGTCGATGAAGAACGTATCGAGCGCTGGCTGATCGCCGCGCCGCTGCGCGTCGTACAGCAAACGCAGGTCGCCGCCCGCGCAAAACGCGCGCGCATGCACACTGCGCACCACGACAGCGAGCACCTCAGGATTGTCGCGCCAGCTTTCAAGCGCTGCGCGCATCGCGTTGACCATGCCGGTTGTCAATGCGTTGAGCGCTTTCGGGCGTTCGAGCTCGATAAAACCGATGCGGTTGGCGATATAGGTGACGACTTCTTCGCTGATGGCGGATGCTTCGGTGGTCGACATGGTGGATGGCGCAGAGAAAATAACGATCGCGGTTTTAACGGTAACACGCGCGAGCGATGGGTATTGTGACTGGGGGTTGTGGCGGTGGCGGCGTTCGTCGCGGTTGTTGCAAGCAACGCGCGAGGCTCCCGTATGCGCCCCGCCCGCTATGTGCGCGCCGGTTTGGTTTTCGCCGCGGCGGCCAGGCCTGTGCCTGATGACGCAGTCGCCGACGTGCCCATTCGCGCGCGCGGTTTTGCATTGTCGGCCGCCGCCGCATGAGCGCCGAACCACGCATCGAGCGCCGCATTCACCACAGCGTCGAGCGGCGCGCGCGGAAAGACCGGGCACGTAAGCCGCAATGCGACGATGCCATGCATCGTCGCCCACAGCGCTTCGGTACAGACGCTGCTGTCCGACGCGGCCGGCAAGCGGCCTTGCAGCTTCAGTTCGTCGAATGCGTCGGACACCAGCCTGAACGCCACATCGCCCGTATCCTCGCCGTCTTGTGCCGCGCTTTCGAACGCCGCACTGAGGTAGGTCGGATCTTCCATGAAGATCAGCCGGTAGGTTTCCGGATGTTCGACGCCGAATGCGACATACGCTCGCCACAGCGCCTTGAGTCGCTCGGCAGGATCGGTAAGCGACGCGTGCGGCATCAATGAAGCCAGCAACTGCGCATAGCCTTCGGTGCACAGCGCACGGGCGATCTCGTCGCGATTCTGAAAGTGCAGATAGAGCGTGGCCGGCGAATATTCGATCGCATCGGCGATCTTGCGCATCGACAGTGCGCCCAATCCTTCGCGCATCACGATGCGCCGCGACGCATCGAGGATGCGTTCGCGCAGCGCCTGCTTCTCACGACTTTTGCGTTCGGTGATTCCCATGGCGTTGCATTTTCAGGTTGACATATTGAAAAGTCAAATTAAACTGAACACTGTTTATTGAACAGTGTTCATCAAATTATGCACGTATTGTCGCGGGCATTTTCCAGGGAGCGTTCATGCAGGATTCAGGCATCGTAGGTCTATTCGGGGCAGCCGGCGCCGCGGGTCGAAGCATTGCGGCGGCATTGAGCGCGGCGGGCCAACGCTACCGCGCGATTGGCCGCGCGCGGCAACCACTCGAAGCCGCGTTCGGCAACGATCCCTACGCGCAGATCGTCACCTGGAATCCGGACGACCCGGCGTCGGTCGTCGCGGCCGCAGAGGGCTTGCAGAGCGCTGTCTATCTGGTCGGTGTTCCGTATAACCAGTTCGCGCTACATCCACCGCTGATGCGCAACACACTGGCCGGTCTCACTGCGGCAGGCGTCGAACGGCTGATCCTGATCGGCACCGTCTATCCGTACGGTCGCGCGCGCGGCAACCCGGTGACCGAAACGCATCCGCGCGAACCGCATACGTTCAAAGGCCGGATGCGACTCGAGCAGGAAAATCTGGTGCTCGATGCGCATGGGCGCAATGGCCTCGCCACGCTCGTGCTGCGCCTGCCCGACTTCTACGGCCCGGGCGTCGAGCGAAGCTTCCTGCACGGCGTGTTCGAGGGCGCGGCACGCGGCCGGCGTGCGCAGCTGCTCGGCCCGATCGATACGCCACACGAGTTCGTGTTCATGCCCGACGTCGGCCCGGTGGTCGCGGCACTCACACAGTCGGCGCAAGCCTACGGACGCGTGTTGCACCTGGCCGGCGCCGGCACCATCACGCAGCGCGACGTGGCGCTGCGCGCCTATGCGCTCGCCGGACACCAACCCAGATGGATCGTGGCGGGAAAAACGATGTTGCGCCTCGCCGGACTTTTCGATCCGGTGATGCGGGAACTGGTGGAGATGCACTATCTGTTGAGCGAGCCGCTGATGCTCGACGACTCCGCCTTGCAGGCGCTGATCGGCCCCGTGAACAAGACCGCGTACAACGAAGGCATCCGGCTCTCGCTGGACGCGGCACGAGCGCGCGCAGCAGCGCCGCGCTAACTGTGCCTGCGCGCCTGCCGGGCTCTCGCGCTCGCCGCAAATAACTCACAGCGAATCGCCCACGCCACCCTTCTGGATTTCTATGGGCCGACGACGTCGCCCGGCGGAAAATGGCCGCTCTTCAACAGCACGGGCGTGCCATTGCTGATCTGCAAATGTTCGCGCGCCACCGCTTCGATACGCGGCCGCCCTTTGTCGAATGCGCGCATCCAGCCGTCGAGGTCTTCGGACCGCGCGCCGAAATGATCTTCGAGCGCTTCGACAGAAATCGCGCAAGGCACGGGCTCGCCGTCGACCCATGCGCGAAACACGATAGTCAGGTTTGAATCGCGATACGCAGGCGCGTCCGCGAGGAAACGGATCTCCATGTTGACCTCACCAGAATGATCGTGCGAAACCGGCTGCGCCGCCAGCCGGCGCGGCAAATACAACGCGCTTATGGTACCCGTCTGCCCGACGCAGCGTCCAGATGCCGGAAGCGCCGCAACGCAGGGCGAACGTACGTTCACGAAGCCAGCAGTAAGCGATCGATGTAGGCACGCGCGGCCTGCTCGACGTGTTCGAGCGCCGCTTCTTCGGTGGCGAAGCGCTGTTCGCCGCCGAGCTCGAGCAGCGTTTCGATGCAGTGAGGATCGTCGGGGCCGCGCCGCGACAGGCTCACCGAGCCCACATAGATCGCACCGGCAGCGCCGGCCTGCTGTACTGCGTCGTGCGCCGCGATGAGCCGCGCGGCCGCACTGATGTAATAGCCGCGATACGGGCCGCTGACGCGTTCTGCCATGTTTTATGCCTCCCTGTGCTTGCACCACGCGCGGCGCGCGTCGGCAACGATCATATGTTTGGGAATCGCGCAGCGCCGGTTGTAGCGATGGACGGTGTGCGCCCAGATTCCGCTCGTATTCATCTAAGTCGCGCGGCGGCGCAAATAGTTCGACGCGAAGCCGGCGACGCTGCAGTGCGCAGCGCTACGCCGGCTTCGCACAGGACACGCGTCGCACTTATCGGCAGTGCCACGGTCCAACGCGCTGCCGGCCGCAGCCGTACGCGGCCACCTGTCCATCTAGATGCGCAACACAACCGTAAGGAACCGCGTGAGCGGGCCGCCAATCGCGATATGGGAAAATACTTTCTTCGAGACGCCGAAGTCGACGAACCCGACGCAGCCTGCGCGTGGTTCGCCTATGCAGGCGATCAGGGCATCGACGTGCCGAAAGCCATCAGCATCTGGGAAGACGCTGCCACGAAAGACGGCGCCGACAGCCGGCGGGTCGTCAGCGGCGCGGGCATCCGTATCGAGACTGGTCTGGCCTGACGCGCATCGGCGCGCTCGAAGCGTCGACGGCGCTGCAGCTGGCGAGGTGAGTTCAGGCAAGCCCGGACGATCGACGCAGCCCGCAGCCCCGTCAGCCACTTCCGGATCATTTCACACGAGGAACCACCCATGAAGCACCTCACGCGACGCTTGCGCCCGTCAGCATCGATTCGCGGCCATGCGGCAGCCCGCGCAGCCTTGTGGCCGTGCCTCGCGTTGCTGGCCGCGAGCCTCGGCGCGTGCGCGTCGTCCAACACCACATCGCTGATCAATCTGCCCAATGGCGAGACGGGTTTTGCGGTGAATTGCAGTGGCGCAGATGCAGGATCGAGCTGGGCCTCCTGCTATGTGCAGGCCGGCAAGGCCTGCGGACCGACCGGCTACGACATCGTCTCGAAGGACAACGACGAAGGCGGCACCGCCGGCGGCAGCGTCACGAACGTCGTATCGGCCAACGTGAAGAACCGCTCGATGATCATTCGTTGCAAATGAGCGCCGGCGCTGCGCCCGACGGACAGCGCCGCACACGCGGCACTTGAGCGCTGCTCGTCAGTGCGCCTGCATCTTTGAAAACAGATTGAGCACGGCAACGCCCGCGACGATCAGTCCGAGCCCGGCGAGCGCAGGCAGATCCGGCACCTGCCTGTACACAACGATCGCCATCAGCGTGATCAGCACGATGCCGACACCCGACCAGATCGCATAGACGATGCCGACCGGAATGCTGCGCAATGTCAGCGACAGCATGTAGAACGACAGGCCGTAACCGATCACGACCACGGTGGCGGGCAGCCAGCGCGAAAATCCGTCGGAGGCCCGCAGTGCCGACGTGGCGATCACTTCAGCGACGATAGCGATGCCCAGCAGCGCATAGGGAGGCAAGCGCATCGCGTCAGGCACTCGCGAGCGCGAGCTTGCTGTAGTCGTGGCCGAGCTGCGCGCATAGCGCTTCGACAACGAGCTCATGATCGGCGCGCTGCGGCAAGCCCGATACCGTGACGGAGCCCACCACGCCGACACCCGCCACGGTCAGCGGAAATGCGCCGCCGTGCGACGCATAGTCGGCGACGGCAAGCCCGTGCTTGTCGGCCAGCGTCGCGCCCGCCTGCTGCAGACCCAACCCGACCGCGTACGAGCTGCGCCGGAACTGTGCGACCACATTGCCTTTGCGTCGAGCCCAATCGACGTTGCTTGGCGTCGCGCCTTCGAGTGAACAGAAAAACAGCGGCTGCCCGAACGTACGCACGTCGACAACCAGCGCAAGCCCACGCGCCTTTGCGACTTCGCGCAGATACGCACCGAGTTGCCATGCACGATCGGCATCGAACTGTGCAAATACCAATGCTTTCTCTTGAGCAGCGACCGACTGCAGATCGTGAGCGATGTCCATATGCGATTGACTGGCGAAAGAAGATGGCGGCTGCATGCGGCGTCGCTGCACTGCGCGCGCTGCAGACAGAAGTAGGAATGTGCGATTCTAGCTCAGCCGTTCGCGATGTCCGCGCGACGCTGTAGCGACCCGTACGCACGCGATCTGCGTGTGCTGCGCATGTGACGCGTGTGTGCGAATTGCGATGCGTGATCGAACATGAGCACGCAACACAAGAAGAGTGTTGCACGAGACTCCTCTTTGCCCTATAATCTTTTCTTCGACGGACGCGGGGTGGAGCAGTCTGGCAGCTCGTCGGGCTCATAACCCGAAGGTCGTAGGTTCAAATCCTACCCCCGCAACCCAATTAGAGACACATTGCATCGGCTTCGTCGGGTCACATGTTCTCAGTGCATAGAAGGCTTGCCATACCGGCAGGCCTTTTTTGTTTCTGGCGGTTCATTTCGGCGGTTCATTCATGCAGCTTTGCCCTACCGCCGCCTGTTCGAGCGAGAGTCCTCTAGAACACCGAACAGTGCCGAGACACCCGCAACGCTCAATATTGCCCGGTTCGCCAGCAGCAATGCATTGAGCAGCTAGTCCGAGAATACTGAGAGCGCGAGGATACATAGCGGGAAGACGCTCATTCCGCTAGCGAGATCCGCTGCAGTGGCCCGACCAAAGAATGTGCGCCCGGCAGCGGGACGCATCGATCGCGCCCGCCTTCGCGAACGCCCCACTCGCATCGCACTCGCCGCCCGGACCATGCGTTGCTGCCTCACATGACGCGCGATCACCCACACAGCGGACATCACGAATGAACATTTGTCGATCCAGTTTCCGTCGATCCGTAGTCCAAATATATCCATAGAAATAACGCACTCAATCGCAGCCTTCTTAGGCCACGTGGAAGATCTTCAGAGAAGCTGCGGTTGCGCCCAGGATGGCTCCGATAGCATGCAAGTCGACCGACGGAATAATCCAGCCAAAGGCGATGCTCAAGGTCACCGCACCCGTGAGTGCAACGTCGGCGACCAGCTTGAGACGAGTAAAAATGTTTTCTTGACGCATGGCGTTCTCATCCAATTAATGGCTCACTCATTAAGGTAGCAATTCTAACTAATCTCGCACCACTCAACACGAAAAATCGCACCCGTTAGCCGATCGGCCAGGGCCAGCACACCCGATGCGTTGCATACCGGGGCATCGCCGGTCGGCAATGCCCGCTGCGCGTCGCGAAACGTGGCTGGATGATAAACTTCCGTCACCGATCCCCGTCCCCGTCTCCATGAAATTCTGTTCTGTCTGCGGCCATACGGTCAGCGTGAGCATTCCGCCCGGCGACAACCGCGAGCGCTTCGTTTGCGCGGCCTGCGGCACGGTGCATTATCAGAATCCGCGCAATGTGGTCGGCACGGTTCCGGTCTGGGACGACAAGGTGCTGTTGTGCCGTCGCGCGATCGAACCGCGCTACGGCTACTGGACCCTGCCGGCAGGCTTCATGGAAATGGGCGAAACCACCTCCGAGGCCGCCTCCCGGGAGACACTCGAGGAAGCCGGCGCGCGCGTCGAGGTGCAAAGCCTGTTCACGCTGCTGAACGTGCCGCACGTACACCAGGTACATCTGTTCTATCTGGCGCGGCTGCTCGATCTCGATATCGCGGCCGGCGAAGAGAGTCTCGAAGTGCAACTCTTCGAAGAACGCGATATCCCGTGGGACGAGATCGCGTTTCCAACAGTCGGCCAGACCTTGCGTTTTTTCTTTGCCGATCGCGCCTCGGGCACTTTCGGTCTGCATACCGGCGACATTTTCCGGTCGCTGCGCGACGGCTGAGCGCACGAGCGCATGGTTCCCTGGCTTAGCCCCGACGACCCGTTTCCGCCTGTCGAGCGTGCGCTCGGCGCGGCGAGCGGCGCACCCGGCCTGCTCGCCGCGAGCGCAGACCTGCTGCCGTCGCGCCTGATCGACGCTTATCGCCGCGGCATCTTCCCGTGGTATTCGGATGGCCAGCCGGTGCTGTGGTGGAGCCCGGACCCGCGCATGATCCTGCGCCCGCGCGAATTCAAGGTATCGCCGTCGCTGCGCAAGACCTTGAAGCGGGTGCTGCGCGACGATGCGTGGGAAGTGCGCGTCGATGCCGACTTCGCCGCGGTGATGCGCGCCTGCGCGCAGGCGCCGCGCCACGGCCAGCGCGGCACGTGGATCACCGCGGACGTCATCGAAGCCTATTCGTCGCTGCACCGGCGCGGCGATGCGCACAGCATCGAGACGTGGCACGCGGGGCGCCGTGTCGGCGGCCTGTATGGCGTATCGTTCGGCAAGATGTTTTTCGGCGAGTCGATGTTCGCAGAGGTGACCGATGCATCGAAGATCGCACTGGCCGCGCTCGTCGCACACTTGCAACGTCACGAAATAGAAATGATAGACTGCCAGCAGAATACGTCGCATCTGGCGTCGCTCGGCGGCCGCGAGATTGCGCGCAAGGCCTTCGTCGCGCATGTGCGCGCGTCGGTCGATGCGCCTGCACTACCCTGGCGCTTCGACAAGACCGTCCTGCTCGATCTGACCCGCGCCGCGGCGTGATGCACGATATCGCACGATTCGCATCATTCAGCACGAACCCGGAATGGCAATAGAGCGGTTTGCCTCGGCGCGCATCGGAGACAACCTCGACCCGAACCGCCTTCGCTGTGCGCGGCTGCATCGTCTGCTACTGCACCGGGTTTACCTGACATAGAAAACGCTTCGCGAGCTGCCAACGTGACTCATCCTAACGAGCTGCCGCTTTCACCGCTTTCCGCGCTGCAATTCTATGCAACCGCGCCTTACCCTTGCAGCTATCTGGAAGGGCGCATCGCACGCTCGCAAGTCGCCACACCGAGCCACCTGATCAACTCCGACGTTTATACCGATCTCGTCAAGGCGGGCTTCCGGCGCTCCGGCGTGTTCACGTACCGGCCATACTGCGACGGCTGCCGCGCCTGTATTCCGGTGCGCGTGCCGGTCGAACACTTCACGCCGAACCGTACCCAGCGGCGCATCGCAAAGCTGCATGGCGAACTCATTGCGAAAGTCGCACCGCTGCACTACGACGAAGAGCACTATGCGCTTTATATGCGCTACCAGTCGGCGCGCCACGCGGGCGGCGGGATGGATCGCGACAGCCGCGACCAGTACGAACAATTCCTGCTGCAAAGCCGGATCAACTCGCGCCTCGTCGAATTCCGCGAGCCGCCGGCGGACCCGGCCGCGAGCGGCGTCGGCGTGTTGCGCATGA
Source organism: Paraburkholderia jirisanensis (assembly GCF_054782355.1). Taxonomy (NCBI): domain Bacteria; kingdom Pseudomonadati; phylum Pseudomonadota; class Betaproteobacteria; order Burkholderiales; family Burkholderiaceae; genus Paraburkholderia; species Paraburkholderia jirisanensis. The sequence goes on from NZ_BAAGSQ010000012.1 coordinate 156,921, forward strand.
TCAGCATGATCGACATTCTCGGCGACGGGCTTTCGTCCGTTTACACGTTTTTCGATCCGGATCAGACCCGCAGCAGCTTCGGCACGTACAACATCCTGTGGCAGATCGAACAGGCGCGCAGCCTGCATCTGCCGTACGTGTATCTCGGCTACTGGATTCGCGAAAGTCCGAAGATGGCGTACAAGTCGAACTATCGTCCGCTCGAAGGCCTGATCGAAGGTGGCTGGAAGACGCTCGATCCGGACCAGCGGGTCGAATCGGGCGTCGATGCGGCGCCGCCGGGCAGGCGCGGTTCGATTTATCTGTAGCGCCGTATAGCGTGTGTGGGTCGGGCGCGCGCCCGCTGCCCACTCATTGCACACAGCACACATCGTGCTCATTGCGTACGGCGCTTCCCACAGGGACAAGCGCTGCACTCCCTACCGTACGGAAAAGCCGTACCGAACAGCCGCACCGAAAAACCGCGCCCTCAATACCGTAAAATAGCGGGTTGCCATTTTTCGTCACCCCCACCGCCGTGTTCAGTTCCCTCTACCCGCTCATACGCGCCCAACTCTTTCGCATGGATGCGGAAGACGCCCACCACCTGACGCTGCGTATGCTCGGCGCCGCCGGCCGTACCGGCATGGCGGGCGCGCTGGCCGCACGCGTGCCGGATGCGCCGCGCACCGTGATGGGCCTGACGTTTCGCAATCCGGTCGGCCTCGCGGCGGGGCTCGACAAGGACGGCGCCTGCATCGACGGGCTCGCCGCGCTCGGCTTCGGCTTCATCGAAGTCGGCACGGTCACGCCGCGCGCGCAGCCGGGCAATCCGCGGCCGCGCATGTTCCGCCTGCCGCAGGCGAACGCGCTGATCAACCGGATGGGCTTCAACAACGCCGGCGTCGACCAGTTCGTGAAGAACGTGCAGGCGGCGCGCTATCGCGGCGTGCTGGGCCTGAACATCGGCAAGAACGCCGATACGCCGATCGAGCGGGCCGCCGAAGACTACCTGTACTGTCTCGAACGGGTGTACCCGTTTGCCAGCTACGTGACGATCAACATCTCGTCGCCGAACACGAAGAATCTGCGCCAGCTGCAAGGCGCGGGCGAACTCGACGCATTGCTCGCGGCGCTGAAGGACAAGCAGCAGCGTCTGGCGGACCTGCACGGCAAGCTGGTGCCGCTCGCGCTGAAGATCGCACCCGATCTCGACGACGAGCAGGTCAAATCGATTGCCGGCACCCTGCTGCGGCACCAGATCGAAGGCGTGATCGCGACCAACACCACGTTGTCGCGCAGCGCGGTCACGGGGCTGCCGCATGCGGACGAAGCCGGCGGCCTGTCGGGCCAACCGGTATTCGATGCGTCGAACGGCGTGATCCGCAAACTGCGCGCCGAAGTGGGCGACGCCGTGCCGATCATCGGGGTGGGCGGGATTTTCTCGGGCGACGATGCCCGCGCGAAAATCGCAGCAGGCGCATCGCTCGTGCAGTTGTACACCGGCTTTATTTACCGCGGACCGGGGCTCGTTGCCGATTGTGCGCAGGCGCTCGGCAGGATGACTGCTGCGTGATGGAGACGCCGCACACGACGGCAGCGTGACGAATGGGTGACGACACCAGGCGCTTGGCGCCCGGCGTGTCGACGCCCGGCGTGTCGACGCCCGGTGTATCGACGCCCGGCGTAACGGTGCTCGCCGTCGCACTGGCAAGGCAAGCACTACCGATGCCCCGGTGACCACGCTTGCCCTGTTTCACGCGGCAAACCTCTCCATGCATGCCCAGGTCGCTGGCGCCGCCCCTCACACCACCCCGCTACTCCCCCGCGAACCTCACCCCCAGCGCCCGCCGCGCCGCATCGGCCATCGCGATCATCTGTCGCGACGTCGCATGCGGCATCACCGGACTTTCCAGCATGCCGTCTCGAATCAGCTCGCAGAAGTGCGCGGTTTCGTAGTTGAGGCCACCGCCTTCAAACGGCGCATCGAGCTCGACCACGCGCCCGCCGACATACCGGATCGTCGCGCGCACCGGGTTCCACCAGTTCTCGTGGATCGTGACGTTACCACCCGGTGCGGCGAGCAGCGCATCGCCCTTGCCATGCAGGTCCAGCCCGCAAAACAGCTGCGCGTAGCCGCGCTCTTGCTGGCAATGCAGGCTCGCGAAAATATCGACGCCGCTCGGCCCGAGCCGGCCGAAGGTCTGCACATCGAGCGGCGCCCCGAGCCAGTCGACCGCGAGAAACATCTCATAGACGCCGATATCGAGTAGCGCACCGCCCGCGTGCTCGAACGAGAAAGCCGGATGATCGGCCGGCGCATTGGCGATCGAGCAGCCTGCGCGCACCAGTCCGATCGCGCCGATCGGCTCGGCGGCAAGTTGCGCGCGCAACTGACGATATAGAGGATAAAACGGCGGCTTCATCGCTTCCATGAAGAGCCGCTGCGCACGCGCAGCCGCGTCGAGCACCTGTTCGAGCTGCGCCGCGTTGATCGTCGCGGGCTTTTCGCACAACACATGGTGGCCGGCGCGCAACGCCGCTTGCGCATAGTGCGCATGACTGTCCTGCAGCGTCGCGATATAGATTGCGTCGACTTCGCTGGCGAGCAACGCGTCGAAGCTCAGGCAGGCTGCGCAGTCAGCGCCGCCATACTCGCGCGCAAATGCCTGTGCCGCGTCCGCGCGCCGCGCCCATACCGCGCTCAGCTGCGCGCCCGGCACATGCGCGAGACCTTGCGCAAAGCGTCGCGCGATATTGCCCGCGCCGACGATACCCCAGCGGATTACCGTGTGTTGACTCATCGATCGTTGCATCCTGTCCGGTTCAAACAGCGCTATTGTCGCCCATGTCGGGCGAGCGTCTGTCATCTGTCACAACCGGAACAGCCTGCTACGCGTACGCGTCATGCAGAACCCAAGCCACACACCGCCAACGCGTTCGTGCCACGCCTGAACGCCGCGCGAAACCTTGCACGGCGCAGGCTCGCGCACTCACGCGCTCACGCGCTCACGCGCTCACGCGCTCACGCACTCACGCACTCACGCTCACGCATTCGCACGCTCACGCATTCGCACGCTCACGCATTCGCACGCTCACGCACTCGCACTCGCACGCTCACGCACTCACACGCTCACGCATTCGCACGCTCACGCATTCGCACGCTCACGCACTCGCACTCGCACTCGCACTCGCACTCGCACGCTCACGCACTCACACGCTCACGCTCACGCACTCACGCATACGCACGACGCACGGCGCGCAGCAGCAAAGCTGCCGCCACGCGTCCACACTCACCGCCGCCTGTTCGTGCCTTTAGGCATCCGCACCGCCAGGCAGCTTGTTGCCGATTTCGTCAGCCGCGAAATCGATCAGTTCGCGCGAAGCCGCTTCCGCTTCATCGGCATCGCGCCGTTCGATCGCATCGACGACGCGCGCATGCTTGCGCACCACCTCGTCCCAGCTCTGCCGGTTTTCGGTGACGATCGGATTGGACGCGGCAAGCGCGCCCCGCACGATCGCCGCCATCTGCTGGAAGAACTGATTGCCGCTCGCCGCGACGATGCGCGTGTGCAGCAGTTCGTCGGCGGCCTGAAATCCAGGCTCGCCAGGATTGGTTGTGCGGAAATTCTCGAAGGCCTCGCGAATCGCGGCGATATCGGCCGCGTTGCCGCGCCGTGCCGCCTGCGACGATGCACGCGGCTCGATCAGCATGCGAAACTCGATCACGTCGCGCAAAAACGCCGGATCGGGCTTCGCGCGAAAGCGCCAGTTCACGACATCCTCGTCGATCATGCGCCAGTCGCGCATCGGACGGATCCGCGTGCCGATCTTCGGACGCACGTCGAGCATGTGCCGCGCGAGCAGCATCGACAGCGCCTCGCGCATCACCGTGCGGCTCACGTCGAACTCTTTCGACAGCACATCCTGCGGCGGCAGCACAGCGCCGTATTTTTCTTCGACGATGCCGGTCACGAGGCCGTCCATCACCTTGCTCACCAACGATCGTTCTTTCGTACCTTGTTCCATGAGTCAATCTCCCCGATGCGGCGTTTTCTGCCTGTTGATCACGCGCCCGTCATGTGCCTTTGTTGTCGTACTTATCTCGACACGTTGCTTGCTTCAATACCCTCGCGCCAGTTAGGAAACGTCCTAACAGGGTTATCCCTCTTACTAATTGTTTCGTTCGTGCAACGCGCGATGAAGCGAAGCGCGCCGGGCACCGCAGCCACACACGCGAGACTGAAAAATTTGCATTCATTCGCGCGTCCCCAAATGTTATGAACCGTAGCACCCGCGATCGATTGGAACAGACGAATGACCGCATATTCTGTGCGTGGGAACACACTACCGACAGGGAACGGTCCTATAGCGCACACAGCGGGCTGTTCAAACGTCGCATTGCGCGCAAGCTGATGTACTAAAGAAGAAAGTCGTGGCGCGCCAACCCAACCGTCAATCCGCAAATTTCATATCATTCGCGATCCTGACGATCTGTTGTACGACAAAAGGCACGAAGAAGATGACCGTATCGTCCGATCAGAGCGCCACTATTGTTCTGTTTAAAGTTAGCGATACAAGCTTGGCAACATTGACATGCAAGCTGTCATTCGATGCGAGGAGTGAGCCGCCATACAACGAAAACCTCGCACGCAGCTAGCGGACTGCTCCACGACGCGCACTGCGCCTTGCGTTGCGTGAAATGGGTGTGTGCCGCCAACCAACAGACGGATTCCGTCCCACTGCGTCGCGCGCTCACCAGCGGGGTTTATGTACGCCAGCGCACGCAAGTGGCTGAACACAAGTGAATCATTTCTGGCACAAACCCGTCGCGAGCCCAAAGCCCTTTCAAGCGTCCTTCGGCGCCTGCCGCGGCCCCTCGTCCGGGCCTCCTTACAGCACGATAAATTCAATCATATCAATGACTTGCATCAGACAAAAAGCGGTCCAGGCAGGATTGCCGGCGGGCCGCCGGACTGTGCAGAATTGAAACAAAAAGGCACAACCCGGGCCAGCCGACACCCCGCGCCGCTTCGCTGCAACGCATCAGGGCTGGTTTTCGGGCTGCTTGGCACAGTCCTCGCTAAATGTGAGGCGCAGCACACAGCGCGGACGCAGACAGCCAGCCAGGCCGATACGTACGGGCGATACGGGGCCGATCACCGCCACCCTCAGCCGCTTGCAGCGGCGCAATACGAGGGACGCGAGGACCGGAATAGATACAGAGAAGCCGCAAGCGGCTTCACGCGAGGACCGATCATGCTCACCCTTCAATCTGACCTGCACGGCAACCACCTGCTCGGCGCACTTCCGTCGCATGAGTGGCAAGCGCTGGCACCGCATCTCGAACTGGTTCATCTGCGCGCCGAACAGTTGTTGTGCGATTCCGCGCAGCGTATTCATCATGTGTACTTCCCCACCACCGCGATCATCTCGATGCTGTCGACGATGGAAGACGGTGGCTCGGTCGAGATCGCCGCCGTGGGCCGCGAAGGGATGACCGGCGTGCCGATCCTCACCGGCGGCGAAACCATGCCGAGCCGCGTACAGGTGCAAACGGCCGGCTTCGCATACCGGATGTCCGCGCAAAGCCTCAAGCAGCACTTCGCGCGCTCCGACTTCCTGCGCCGTTTGATGCTGCTGTATATGCACGTACTGCTCACGCAAGTCGCGCAAACCGCTGCGTGCAACCGCCACCATTCGCTGAACCAGCAACTGTGCCGCTGGCTGCTGATCGAAGTGGACCGGATGGCGTCGGACGAGCTCACCGTCACGCAGCAGCTGATTGCGGACATGCTCGGCGTGCGCCGCGAAGGCATCACTGAAGCGGCCGGCAAACTGCACAACCAGGGCTTGATCCATCACAGCCGCGGCCATATCAAGGTGCTGGACCGCAAGGGCCTCGAAGCGCGTGCATGCGAATGCTACGGTCTCGTGAAGCGCGAGTTCGACCGCCTGCTGCCGCGTCTGCGCCAGGCTGAAGCAGTGAGCTGAATCACAAGAATAACGACAGTCCGGGCTTTCCTCGGCACGGCGCGACCTGGACACATCCGCAAGGGTGTGAGCGCACCGTCAGCCAGTGGGAACGGCCTCTCGCAGCAGTCGCAGAACGGGGATGGGAGCAGGCGGCAGCCGCATGCGGCTGCCGCCCTGCCCGCAAACAGAAACGCCAGCAATGCCACGCCTCGCCGCAGCGTTGGCGCGTTTGAAGCGCCGCGCGACAGAGGGCAACGCACCGGCCAGCGCGCGAGCACGCAAGCGCGCCCACCCACCGTCGTTTTCCCGACCGCCGAAGCATCGCACGTCGTCATGGCGCCCGTTGGCAGCGCCAGGCCCGGGCAGCGCTCGCGCATCGCGCAGACGCGTTCGCAGCGCATCACCCGGGTTGGTTGGATGCCGAACAGATCATCGGATCGATAGCGCTTAGCTTGGCGTGCACGGGCATGGGAATCGAAAACGCGGCAACCGCTGCGGCAACGGTACCCACCACAGCCACGTCAATAAATTCGCGCGCGCAGCTCACCTACATGAGCATGGCGACGCCGCCACGGCGCAATCAGCCATTCGCGGAGGGGTATATGGAAGTGCAGCACAGTGTCGGCAGCAGCGACGCAGCGACCACCAGCGCAAAGCTTGCGCGCACACCGATTTACGTTCCATCGCGAGAGCGCGTCGCCGCTTCGCAGATCAACGCCTTCGCGGCGGCGCTGCAGGCGCAAACCGGCGTCGACTGCAGCAGCTATCCTGCCTTGCACGCGTTTTCCGTACGCGACTACCGGACCTTCTGGCGCTTCTTCGTCGAATCGACGCACGGTCTCGACTATGCGGGCGACGTCGAGCCGGTATGCGTCGGCGACGTATGCGAGCACGCGCGCTTCTTTCCGAACCTCGAACTCAACTATGCGGACAATCTGCTCGGCACGCAGATCGCACCGGCCAGCGCACCTGCGCTGACCGCCTGTCACGCGGACGGCCGGCGCGTGCGTCTGACCCGTGGCGAGCTGCGCGAACGCGTAGCGCGCCTCGCGGCGGCGCTCGAGCGGCTCGGTATCAAAAGCGGCGACCGCATTGCCGCCGTGATGCGCAACGACGAACAGGCGATCGTCACCGCTCTCGCCGTCGCGGCCATCGGTGCGACACTCTCGACCGCATCGCCGGACATGGGCAGCGAGGCCTTGCTCGACCGCTTCGAGCAGCTCGCGCCGCGCCTCCTGTTCGCGCACACCGCGACGCTGCCCGCCGACACCGGCATGACGCCGGCCGAAAAAGTCGCGAGGCTCGCCGCCGCACTGCGCTCGCTCGACGGTATCGTCACGCTCGACGATGGGCCGCTGCCCGCCGGCATCATTCAGCCGGTGCACTCAGTGGGCAAACTGATCGCCGGCAACGACGCCAGCGGCTTCGTGTGGCAGCGCTTTGCGTTCAATCAGCCGCTGTTCATCATGTTTTCGTCCGGCACGACCGGCAAGCCGAAGTGCATCGTGCACGGCGCCGGCGGCTCGCTGCTCGAGCATCTGAAAGAACATCGGCTGCACAGCGACCTGCGGCCCGGCGACAAGATGTACTTCCACACCTCGTGTTCGTGGATGATGTGGAACTGGCAGCTGTCGGCTCTCGCTTCAGGCGTCGAGATCGTCACGTACAGCGGGCCGCTTGCGAGCGTCGATACGTTGTGGCGTCTGGTCGCGGAGGAACGCGTCAATGTGTTCGGCACCAGCCCCGCGTATCTGAAGATGTGCAGCGAAGCGGCGCTCGAGCCCGCCGAGCAATTCGACCTGCACGCGCTGCGCGCGATGATGTCGACCGGCGCGGTGCTGTACGACGCGCAATTCCAGTGGGTGCACGATCACGTCAAGCCGTTGCAGCTGCAATCGATTTCCGGCGGCACCGACATTCTCGGCTGCTTCGTGCTCGGCAATCCGGGCCTGCCCGTGTTCAGCGGCGAAGCGCAATGCAAGTCGCTCGCGCTCGACGTGCACGCATGGGACAACGCAGCCGGCGCACCGGCCGACGGCATCGGCGAGCTGGTCTGCACGAATCCGTTTCCATCGCGCCCGTTGGGCTTTTTCGGCGATGCGGATGGCTCGCGCTTTCACAAGGCTTATTTCGCTGCGAACGACGGCATCTGGACTCACGGCGACCTGATCGAATTTTCCGCGCAAGGCAGCGGCCGCCTGCACGGACGCTCGGACGGCGTGCTCAACGTGCGGGGCGTCAACGTCGGCCCAGGCGAGATCTATCGCGTGCTCAGCGACATCGACGGCATTCGCGAAGCGATGGTGGTACAGCAGCAGGTGCCCGGCGGCACGCCGCGGGCCAGTGCCGCGCCAACAGCGAGCGCAGCACAAGCGGCACAGGCCGCACCGGTCGAATACGACCGGCGCGTCGTGCTGCTGGTCGTACTGCAGCAAGACGTCACGCTGAACGGCGCGCTGATCGCACAGATCCGCCGCGAACTCGCACGTCGCGCATCGCGCGCACATGTGCCCGACGTCGTGATGCAAGTCGATGCGCTGCCGGTCACGCACAGCGGCAAGCCGTCCGAAGCGGCCGCACGGAGCGCAGTGAACGGCCAGACGGTCGGCAACAGCGGCGCGCTGCGCAACCCCGAATGCCTCGAGCAGATCCGCAACCACCCGGCTCTCGCACAAACCATCCGCGAGTTGCCGCCGGTCGGCGACACGCCCGAACAACTCGAACGTTATCTGCAAGCGCTATGGGAACGCCTGTTCGACCTGAGCCCGATCGGCCGTACCGACAGCTTCTTCGAACTCGGCGGCGACTCATTGCTGGCAGCGGCGATGATCGCCGAACTGCGTGACGCAACCGGCGTAACCGTCACGCTGGCCACGCTGCTCGCCGCCCCGAACATCGCGCAACTGGCTGCGCACGTCCGCGGCAGCCATGCGTCGAGCGAATCGCAAGTGATCGTGCCGTTGCGCGCCGGCAGCGGCGCGCCGGTGTTCTGGGTGCACAGCATGGCCGGCTCGGTGATGGAGTGTCTGGCCGTCGTGCATGCGCTGCGTACGCCGCGCCCACTGATCGGCCTGCACGCACGCGGCCTGAGCGGCGAAACGCCGCCGCTGCAGGACGTCGCGCAGATGGCAGCGTCCTACATCGTCGAAATGCGCAGCGTGCAGCCGCAGGGCCCCTACTCGCTGATCGGCTACTCGTTCGGCGGGCTGGTCGCGTACGAGATCGCGCAGCAGTTGCATCGGGCGGGAGAACAGATCGAGCTCGTATGTCTGGTCGACACCTATGTGCACGAACGCTGTCTGCCGTTCGGCACATGGCTGCGCTTCCAGCAGGCGTGGGCGAAGCGCCAGTGGAAAACCTTCAGCCAGCTGCCGTTTGCACAGCGCAAGCACTTTATCCTGTACAAGCTCGCAGGCCTGAAGGACAAGATCCGGCTGCGTCTGGGCCGCATGGCGCATGCGCCGCTACGCGAGATCGCGCATTTCCCGCCGGTACTCGTGCGGGTTCGCGAAGCGATGCGCGTGGCGATGACCACCTATCGTCCGCAGCCATACGACGGCAGCCCGGTTCACTACGTGCGCGCCGCGCTGCCGGAGCCGGAGCGTGGCGATCCGCTGCCGTTGTGGCGACGCATCGCGCGGCGTGGCCTCGCCGTCGCGCAGGTGAGCGGCAGCCACACCGAGATGATTCTGGAACCGAATGTCGAGTTGCTGGCGGCGACGCTAGACCGCGTGTTCGGCCATGAGATCGCGCCGGCAGGTTCGCAGACGGCCGGCAGCGGCCTGCGCACGAAAAGCGGTTACGCCTGAGCGGCGTTTGACAAAACAACGCGGCCACCGCCCTGAAAACGCGGTGGCCGCATGCTGATTGCCGTCGTTCAGCGAATCGACACACCGCCCGCGTCGCACATCTGACGCACATGCGGACGCCCACTACCCCCCTCCAGCGCGAACCAATCCAGCTCGCGCTCCAGCGATTAACGCACCGCGTTGTTATCCGCCGCCAGCCCGCCAGGCACCCGTGCTTCGAGTACGCGTCGCGCCGCCTTGAATAGCGGCCGGTCGACGAACTTATAAAACAGGCAGCCGACGCAGGTCGCGCACACAATCGCCAGCAGCGCGCCGAGCGTGGTGCGCACATCGAAGCCATGAACCACACGCGGCAACAGCTTGCGCATCGATTCGACCACAAACGGATGGCTCAGATAGGTCGCATAACTCGCGTCGCCGATATAGGCCAGCATCCGCGTGAAGCGATTGTCTGCAATCACGCCTTCGAGGCTCAACGCGCACAGCACCAGGCAGAACGACGGCATGCCATTGCGTATCAGCGGCGAACTATCGGGCAACACCCATTCCGCGCAGGTCATGAACACGTACATCGCGACCACGCCGAACACCGCCAGCGGCACCGGTACGCGCGTGCCGCGCTGCCACGCGAGCCACACGGCGATGCCAAGCGGAAACTCCAGCAGCCGGTCCTGAGCGAGAAACAACCAGAGTGCGTGGGTCGGATGCGCGGCGCTTGCGCAAAAGAACAATGCGCCGAGCAGCAGCGTGATGAACGCAAAGCGCCGCTCGCGCAGCAACAGCAGCGCGAGCGCCGTCACCCCATAAAACAGGATCTCGTAGTTCAGCGTCCAGCCGACGAACAGCATCGGATACATCTGCCCGCTTTCTTTCAGATACGGAATGAAGAACAGCGACTTCAGCAATTCCGACAGGTTCGCTGTCGTCGAATTGAACAGATCGGGCTTCAGCACCGCACCGAAAAACACGACCAGTGTCATCAGCCAATACAACGGCACGATGCGCGCTACGCGGCTCACGGCGAACTCGCGCACCGTGATCGTGCCGGCGCCGAGCGCCAGGGCGATCACGAAGCCGGACAGCACGAAGAAGATATCGACGCGAAACGCGCCGAAGGCGGTGCCATTGGTGATCATCACGTGGTGCACGATCACCGTTGTCGCGGCTACGGCACGCAGAATCCTGATCGAGTTGAGCTTACGCATCGGTGACTCGCTATGGATGGTGTGCGGATTCTAGGCTGACGAAATAGCGTGAAACGGACAACATCCGGTGACGGCCCGCCTTACTCGCACATGCGTGTGCGCTGCGTCGGAAACGCCGCACGCTTGTCCGCTCGCACCTGGGGAATGGCCGACGCTGCCACGCCACGCGGGCCAGTATTGATATGCAGGCGGCGCCGCTGGAAAGCGCGCAATCGATCCGTTGCGCCAACGGCACCACCTGCAGCGCCGCACGCCATCGTGCGGCGCCGGCGGCGGCCACCGCCACACCACACAATCAGCGCCAACGCGCAACAGACACCCAAGGGTGCGCCATGAATCCTCGCCAGATGAGCACCGGCATGCTCGCCGCGGAGCGACACGCTTACGCGCCTTATATCGACGGCTTGCGCGCGCTCGCCGTGCTGTCGGTGATCGTCTATCACCTGCATCCGCAGTGGCTGCCGGGCGGCCTGGCCGGCGTCGACGTATTCTTCGTGATCTCCGGTTTCGTGGTTAGCGCGTCGGTCGGCGCGCTGCGCGCGGTGAGCCTCAAGCAGTTCGTGCTGTACTTCTACGCACGCCGCGTGCAACGCATCGCGCCCGCGCTGATCGTCTGCCTGCTTGTCACATCGCTCGCCTCTGTGCTGTTCATTCCATCGGCGTGGCTAAGCGATACGAATTCGAAAACCGGTTTGTTCGCCTTCTTCGGCCTGAGCAATCTCGTGCTCGCGAAAACCGGCAACGACTACTTCTCGCCGCGGGTCGAGTTCAATCCGTATATGCACACCTGGTCGCTCGGCGTCGAAGAGCAGTTCTATCTGATCTTCCCGCTGCTGTTTTTCATGTGGGTCAGCAAGGTGCCGCGCAGCAAGCTGACGGTCGGGTTGTTCGGTGTGGGCTTCGTTGCATCGCTGGCGTGCGCGAAGTGGTTGTCGATCTCGCATGAGACGCTGGCGTTCTATCTGATCTTCAGCCGCTTCTGGGAGCTCGCTGCCGGCGTGCTGCTGTATCAGGTGCTCAGCCTGTGCGGCCGGCCGTTCGGCGTCGCCGAACGCGGCGCCACGTGGCTTGCGTCGGGCGGCGCGCTGCTGGCGCTTGCGCTGCTCGCGGCCAGCCTCGCGTTCGGCACGCCGAACTCGTTTCCGTTTCCGGGCGCGCTCGCGCCGGTGGCCGGCACGCTCGGCCTGCTCGGCTTCCTGCATGGACGGCGCACCGAAGGCCTGTTGCACCGCGTGCTGGCGTCGCGCGGTGTGGTGTTTATTGGCAGGATCTCGTATTCGCTATACCTGTGGCACTGGCCGGTGATCGTGCTGCTGCGCTGGACCACCGGCGTCGACGAAGCGCGCTGGCGCATTCTCGCCGCCGTGCTGACCTTCGCGCTCGCCACCGCGTCGTACTACCTGATCGAGAACCCGGTGCGCCGCGCGCCGCGTCTGCGCGTCATGCCGCGCGCGGCGCTGGTCGCGGGCGGTTTCGGCACCATCGTGCTCGGCGCCGCGCTCAGCTTCGGCATCTATCAGCAGCAACCACGCTTGTCGCTCAGCGTCGTATCGCATCAGGCCGACGACTGGTATCCCTACGGCTCGCTGAACGAGCGCTACGCGGGCTGCAGCGAGAAGTGGGACACGCGCAAGCTCGACGACGGCCCCGTATGGGCGTATTCGCGGGTAGGCTGCCAGGTCGCACCGCGCTATGCGAGCCGTCTCTACGTAATCGGCGATTCGCACGCGATGGCCTACAGCCTGATGTTCCGCGAGCTGGCGCTGCAGACCGGCGTGGAAGTGCTCGCGTATAACAACGGCGGTTGCGCATTCATCGGCTTCCTGTCGGTCGATAGCGCCGACGTCAAACGCTGCAAGGCCTACGACGACGACGCGTACGCCGAAATTCTCGACAAGGTGCGTGCCGGCGACGTGGTGTTCATGCCGTCGCTGCGGCTGCCGCGCTTTTCGGACCAGTTCGCGCGCTTCGACGAGCGCGCCGCGCACGACGCGATGTTCAGCAGCGCCGCATTGGCGAACCGGCGCGTGCAGGAGCAGGAAGCCATCCGGCTGTTGCGCGCGCTATCCGACAAGGGTGTAAAGATCGTGCTGGAAGCGCCGGAGCCGGTCTTCAGGATGCCTGCGTTCCGCTGCGCCGACTGGTTCAACCGCGACAATCCGATCTGCGAGTCGGGCAATCGCGTGCGGCGCGCCGACGTCGAAGCGTATCGCACGCCGGTACTCGATTCCTATGCGCGGATCACGCAGGCGGTGCCCGCGGTCAGCGTATGGGATCCGCTGCCGATCCTGTGCCCGGACGACGTCTGCTCGACGCATGCGGGCACCGTGCCGCTGTTCTTCGATGGCGACCATATCAGCGGCTATGCAAACCGGCTGTTGGCGCCGAACTTCCAGCAGTTCATCGCGAATCTGATGAGCGCGCCGCAAACCTGAGCGCGGCGCAAGCCGCGCTCGACACCCTGCGCTAAAACGAATGCGGCGTGCCATCGAAATCGATGACACGCCGCATTTTCATATCTTCCTGTCGATTGAGTCGTGCACAGGCAAAGCGCGCAACGTCATCGCGCTATCCGTGCCGCGCTCAGGCTCTCAGGCAAACTCGTCGTCGCCCCCGATCAACCGGTCGCGTTGCAACGAACGCCAGCTTTCATAACGCGCCGTCGGCGCGCCGACAAAATCCGGCTCATCGCGCTTCACGTGCAGCTGATCGGTGTAAGCGCCGTATTCGGCCGTATGCTGCCGGCGCACCGCCTCGGCCTGCAGCTTCATACCGATGTCGGCGAGGAACTTGAAGTGCAGCAGCGCACCCGTCATCGTCTTGCCCGAACGCGACAGCGGCTGGTTCAGGCGCGCCGGCCACAGCTGATGCGACGACTTCAGATACGCATACGGCCGCTTCCACAGCACGAGCGGCGTCTTGTTGAGCGCGGGTCCATCCCACGCATCGTCGAAGAAGATGCGCGCGCGTACGCCGCCTTTGGCCCACGTAGTACGCGAACGCGGATCGTAACGCGTGTGATAGCCGTAAGCATCGTAGAGCGGGCACACCGCCGCGGGGTTTTCGCCGGGCGCGCAGGTGTTCTCGCTTGCCTTGCCCGTGCTGTACATGTCCACCATCAGGCTGTTCACCGAGCGTTGCCCATTGCGCATCAGATGGGCGGTCAGGTCCGCGATGCTTTTCGTGTCGTTGTGAGGGAACACGAAAAACTCGTCGGCATCGACATAGAGCACCCATTTTCCGCTGCAGTATCTGGACAACACCGTATTGATCCAGTCGTTGCCGAAGCGCGATTTCTTGTACGAGCCGCGCGCGGCAAAGATCGACACGCCCGGTTCCTGCTCGAGCAAGTCGCGCAAACCGTCGGTCGATTCGTTATCGAGCACGATGAACTGCTCGAAGCCAAGCGACTTGTAATAGCGCAGGAAATACGCCATCCGGTGCGCTTCGTTGTGCACCGTCACGATCAGCACGTGCGACGCCGCCGCGAGCCCAGGTGTCACGCGTACCGCGGATACCTGATGCGCTTTCGCGATGCGCCGCAGGTGCGCCTTCGAAAATTCGGCCACGCCATACAGCAACGCCGTCAATGCGCCGAGCCCGCCGCTGTCCGCGTGCGCCGCGTGCGCCACCTGTGGATCCGCGCCGTAAACCGGCAGCGCGCCGTGCTCCGCGGCACTGCGTTCTCCGCTGTTGCGAAATACCCCGTTCGCCGGTTGTGCAAGGCGTATGGGCGTGTATTGATCGTTGGTGGTCATGTGCAAAATCCCCGGCGGACAGCAGTGGGCGCGGCGTGCGCAGCTTCATACAAAGCAGGCTGTGCATCGCTTCGCATGCAAAAAAATACTAGCATCGAACGCGTCGCCGCCAATGTTCGCGCGCGCAAGTTTCTGCAGTGCAATGTGGCCTGCCGATCCTTACGCCCGCCACCCTCGCGAATGGCCGATAGCGCCGGGATTTGGGCCGAAGCGGCGGGCCTCGCCTGCCTAGAATCCGTAAAGAGCATCGGTCCGCGCCGCATCTCGCGGGCCGGTTTGCCGCGCCGGCCGCGACCGGCGCAACCACGGCGCTGCCGCGCCGCTGACGTCACGGAGACTTCGATGGCTCGCAAAGGCATCATTCTGGCGGGGGGATCGGGCACACGTCTGTACCCCGTCACTCATGCTGTATCGAAACAGCTGCTTCCGGTCTACGACAAGCCGATGATCTACTATCCGCTGTCGACGCTGATGCTCGCCGGAATCCGCGAAGTGCTGATCATTTCGACGCCGCAGGACACGCCGCGCTTCGCCGCGCTGCTGCGCGACGGACATCAGTGGGGCATGAACATCCAGTACGCGATGCAGCCGTCGCCGGACGGCCTCGCGCAGGCATTCATCATCGGCCGGCAGTTCGTCGGCCGCTCGCCATCGACGCTGATTCTCGGCGACAACATCTTCTATGGTCACGAGCTGCCCGACCGGCTCGCGCGCGCTGCTGCGAGGAAGCACGGCGCGTCGGTATTCGCCTATCACGTGAGCGATCCGGAACGCTACGGCGTGGTCGAATTCGACAGCCAGCAGCGCGCGCTGTCGATCGAGGAAAAGCCGCTCGTGCCGCGCTCTAACTATGCGGTAACCGGCCTCTACTTCTACGACAACACGGTGTGCGACATCGCGGCGGGTATCGCGCCGTCGCCGCGCGGCGAACTCGAGATCACCGACGTCAACGCACATTACCTGCGCGAGGGACGACTCGACGTCGAGATCATGGGCCGCGGCAATGCGTGGCTCGATACCGGCACGCACGAATCGCTGCTCGATGCGGCGATGTACATTGCGACGCTGCAGAAGCGCCAGGGGCTGATCGTCTCGAGCCCGGAAGAAGTGGCTTACCGGCAGGGCTGGATCGACGCACAACAGCTGCAGAACCTCGCGATGCCGCTAAAGAAAAGCGGCTACGGCGACTATCTGCTGAGCATCCTGGACGACTTGCCGGCCACGCCGCGCGATCTCGATCCCACCGTACTGCACGATTTCGATCTGCTCGGCACGCTCGGCAGACACACTCACGCACTCTCGCCGTAAAGAGCGGCGCGCAGCACCGCACACGACAAGAGCGGCACTCAAGTGCACGCCGGCAGCAAGGACAAAGCGATCATGACGATTACCGTATCGGTGGCGCTCGCGACCTGCGAAGGCGCGCGCTACCTCGCGGCGCAGCTGGAGAGCCTCGCCGCCCAGAGCTGGCTGCCGGCCGAGCTGGTGGTCTGCGACGACTGCTCGAACGATGGCAGCGTGTCCATTGTCGAGACATTTGCGCGTACGGCGCCGTTTCCGGTAAGGCTCGTGGTCAACCCCAGGCGGCTCGGCTACCGCGGCAATTTCATGCAGGCCGCGCAGCTATGCAAGTCCGACGTGATCGCTTTCTGCGACCAGGACGACGTGTGGCACACGAACAAGCTGGCCGTCTGCGTCGACCGCTTCGTGAACAGCGACGTGCTGCTGCTTGCCCACAACGCGATCGTCACCGACAGCGAGCTGCAGCCGATCGACACGCTTCTACGCGATGCGCTGCCGGCCGCGTACAACCCGGCATTGAGCGTCGGGCCACTGGCCTATGGCCTCGGCTTTACGATGCTGTTCCGGCGCCAGCTACTGCTGTTCGCACCGTATTGGAACCGCTCGCTCGACTTTCACGACGGCACCAGCCGCGAAGGGCACGACCAGTGGCTCTTTTTCGTCGCCAACGTGTTCGGCGCGATTGCGTACGTCGACGCGCCGCTGGCCCGATATCGCCGGCATAGCGCAGCGGCCACCCACACACACTGGGCCGGCGCGTCGTGGCTCGCACGCAGCGCGCCGCTGCTGTTCGACAACCAGCAGCACTGGCGCAACTTTGCGGTGGGCTGTGAGCGCCGCGCGGAGATCCTGCGCGATATCGCTGGGGCCTTCACACCGCACCATGCGGCGGCCGCGCTTGCCGGCGCCACACGTTTTTCCGCCTACGCGGTGCTGTATCGTCGGCGTATCGAGCTCTACAACGCGCCATCGCTGCTGCGGCGCTGCGCGATCTTTCTGCGCATCGTCGCAAGCGGCGGCTACCGCGGCAGCGCATGGGCGAAGGACAGCCGCAGCGCGCTGAAAGACCTGCTGCTTGGCGTGTTTGCGCTGGGCGGATTGCGCAAGCACTTCGACTCCGGCGGCGACGGCTTTCATCTGCACCGACACTAGGCGCGCGGCAACGCTCATTGCGTCGCTTGTTGCGTCGCTTGTTGCGTCGCTTGTTGCATCGCTCGCGGCAACGCTCATTGCGCGCTCGCCGCCATGCGGCGATTCTTGAAGCCGCGGCACTCCAGACAGATCAACCCAACCACCAGCAGCTCGGTCAACACCACTGATGCTGCCGTACCGGTCGCGCCGAACTCCTTGACGAGAATCACCGACTGCACGAAGTGGAACGCCGCCGCAATGCCATAGATGCGCTTCAACGAGCGCAGTTCGCCCTGCGCGACGAGGCGCAGCTGCATCAGCACCATCGCAATGCCGACCACGCCCGGGAAGAAAATCAGCGCCTTCAGCACCGGCACGGCCGGCAGGAATTGCGCACCGAACGCGAGCACCACCAGCTTCTCGCCGCCAATGAAGACCGCCAGAACCGCACACGCGTTCAGCGCCACCACCGTCAGCACGAGCTTGCGAATCATATCCTCGGCTTCTTTCGTATGGTGCTCGGCGTACAGCTTGCAGATGCGCGGGAACATCGTCTGGATCAGCGGCGAGAAGAACGACTTGATCGGGCTCACGACCTTGTCGGCCATCACGTAGAAACCCACTGCTTCGTTGCCGACCAGAAACTTCAGGATGATCGCGTTCAGGTACGTGTACATAAACGCGAACGCCGATCCCGAGAACACGTGGAACGCTTCAACCGACTGCTGCCAGAGCTCTTCGCGCGAAATCTTCTGCCACTTGCCGAGCATGCCGGTGCAATGCGCGATCGCCGTCAGGATGATGCCGCAGGCGAGCAGCGGCGCAAAGAAACACACCGCGGTGAACAGATAGTCATCAGACGTCTTTACCAGAAAGAACAGCACGATCAGGCTGACGACACGCGTCGACAGGCTAATCACCGCCATCAACGGCATTTTCTCGAGGCCCTGATAGAGCCACACCGGGTTGATCACGGTGCCCGCCAGCGACAGAAAGCCGATCAGGATCACATCGCGATCGCCACGCAGCGCCGGCACGAACTGCACCAGCCCGAACACCACCAGCGCGCATAGCAGCGCAAGGCTGCCTTTTGCGATCGTCACGATCCAGTAGCTGCGCGTCAGCACGTCGCGATCGCCGCGATGAATCGAGATCTTGCGCGCCGCTGTCAGGTCGAAGCCGAAATCCGTGACCGTGATGAAAAACTGCATGAAGGCCACCGCGAAACTGACCTGACCGAAGCGATCAGGGCCCAGCGTGCGCGACAGAAACGGCAGCGCAATCAGCGGAACGATATAGCCACATGCCTGTATCACGTACAGTGCGGCTGCGTCTCTTTTGACCGACAAGGGGATGTCTCCTGTAAGAGTCGTGCGGTGCGAGCTAATACCGCGCGCGGTCGTTGTGCTGCAGCTCTTCGCCGCTCACCAGCGCATCGAAAAACTGCTGATAGTCCCGGCAGCACGTGTGCCAGCCGAATTCGGCCGTCGCCACGTCGCGCTTGTCGTGCTGCGCGGCGCGCTGCCACTTGCTCGCGGCATAGCGGACCAGTTCCGGCAGTTGCTCGACGCGATCGAACAGCAGCACGTTGTCGAACTTCTTCGCGGCCCACACCATGAACGGCGTGGCACGCGCGATCAGCATCGGCACGCGGCCGATCGCTTCGAAGAACGCGCCGCTCACCAGCATCGAGTCGGCGACGTGCGGCAACACCAGCACGTCGGTCCGGCTGATACGCTGCTCGAATTCCGCATCCGACAGAAAGCGCGCATCGATGCGCACCGTGTCGTGCAGCGCGCGGCGCGCGATCACGTCGTGCAGCGTCTGCACGTATTCCGCGCTGCCGTTGCCGGCGATTTCGAGCTCGCATTGTTGCGGCCATACTTCGAGCACCGCGGCAAGGTCCTTGTATGGACGGATCGTGCCGAGCATCGCGAACTGCGGCGCATGCCCCGGCTGCACCGCAGCGCGCGGCGTCGCCTCGTAGCCGGGCATGTCCCAGTACAACGGATGCGGCAGATAGTGCGCGCGATAGGTCCGTTCGAAGGTCGGCGCGTGCACGATGCGCGCGTCCGCCATCCGGCGTACCAGCGCCATCAGCCCCATCGACAGCTTGCGCATGAAGCCGACCGTGTCGTGCACGGCGTGGTCGTGCACGAAGTAGACGACCTTCGCGCGGCCAATGACGATCGCGCAGCAATAGAACAGGAAGACGAGGCATCCAAGCGGCGAAATCAGCGTGCGGCCGCCTTTGCGTTTGAACGGCCGCAACTCCAGCCAGTGGAACACCAGCACCGTGCGCGCGCTGAACAGATGCGCGAAGCCGCCGTGCAACAGGTTGTGCGCGGACATCGGCGCGACGTCGTAGCCGCTTTGCGCGAAGATCCGCTTGACCATTTCGATGTACGGATTGGTCGTGTTGGTGAACGGCGAGTGCAGGATGCGCACGCGCTGGTTTGCGCGCGGCTTCGCTCGCCGTTCGGCTGGCCGTTCGGCTTGCTCGCCAGCGGTACGCGAGCCCGTGCCTGGCGTCACGCTGCCCGGTGCGTCCAGCGCATCTGTCATGTCCGTCGTCCGTACGCGCGCTGTGCGGCGCTGCGCGCCTGCGCCTGCTGCGTCATCCGGTGCGATCTCTAGCATCGCGCCCTCCGCTGTCGAGCCCCCAACCTGCATGCGCAATTCGCTGCCGACGCATGCGCTCTTTTATTCGCCGCCCTTCGCTACGCTGACCCGCGTGCGGGCAAAGGGCGGGTTTGCCGCTACTGCCATGGCTACCGCTATTGCTGCTGCAACCGCTTGTGCTCGTGCTTTGACCACCGCGCCGCATCGTCACGCAATCGTGCCGTTCGCACACGCAAGCAGGATGTCGATAATCCGCTCCTGCTCCGCCGCTTCGAGCATCGCGTACAGCGGCAGGCACAGCACCTGTCCGGATGTCATGCTCGCCACCGGCAAGTTGTCTCGCGATGCGGACGCCAGATCGCGATACGTCGCGAACTCGCTGATCAGCGGATAGAAGTAACGCCGCACGGCGATATGACGCGCACGGAACTGCTCGAACAACGCATCGCGGCTCATCGGAAATTCCGGCATCACCCGCACCGGGAAGTACGCGTGATTGCGCGTGTCGCTGTCGGCAATCTCATGCAGCTTCAGCCCGCGCACGCCGTCGAGCGCTTCACGGTAGCGCGCATCGATACGCGCGCGCGCGGCGAACGCCTGGTCCACATGCTTGAGCTGCAGCATGCCGAACGCGGCCTGCACCTCGTTCATCTTGCCGTTCAGGCCAGCCGCGCCGACCGTCACCTCATCGACGATGCCGAAGTTCTTCAGCCGGTCGATGCGCCGCTTGGTTTCCAGATCGCGGCAGATGATCGCGCCGCCCTCGAACGTGTGATAGATCTTGGTGCCGTGAAAGCTCAGGATCGACATATCGCCGGCACGCAGCACCGATTGCCCGTTGCGCTTCACGCCGAACGCATGCGCCGCGTCGTACACGACACGCAGCCCGTGTTTGTCGGCAATTTTCTGGATCGCGTCGATGTCGCACGGGTTGCCGTACACGTGCACCGGCAGGATCGCCGTGGTTTGCGGCGTGATCGCCGCTTCGATCTTCGCCGGGTCGAGATTCATGCTGACGGGATCGATGTCGGCGAACACCGGCTTGATGCCGTTCCAGTGCAGCGCATGCGTGGTGGCGACGAACGAGAACGGTGTGGTGATCACTTCGCCCTTGATATCGAGCGCCTGCAGCGCGGTCATCAGCGCGATCGTGCCGTTCGAAAACAGGCTGACGTGCTCGACACCCAGATGCTCGCACAGCGCCTGCTCGAGCTGGTGATGGAACGGGCCGTCGTTGGTCACCCACTTGTTGTTCCAGATCTGCTCCAGATACGGGGTGAATTCCGCCAGAGGCGGCAGGTACGGCTGCGTCACCGGCACAAAGCTGGCTTTCTGATTGTCCATGTGAATGCTCGCACAGTTATGGCGTGCTACCGGTTTTGTGTAACGCGGCCTTTCGGTCCGCGCCCGGCAAGCGACGCAATCGGCCTTTCTCGTCGAAATCGACACCCGCGTGATGCAGCGCCGCCCGATACAAACCCCGCGGTTGCGGCTGCTGCAGAGGCATTGCGCTCTACTGCTACCCCTACGCTCAGACTTACTGTACGTAAGCGAGCTGTGCTGAATCCGCCGAAATCACGGCGTATTCGGCCATGCGTTTACTGCTTGTGCGGCCACGCGGGCACCCGGCTCTGGCGGCGCGCGCCGGTGACCGGCACGAGTGCGTGCGAGGTGCTGCAGGCAGGCTCGGATGCGGCTGCGGTCGCAGCGGCCGCCATGGCTGCCGACGCGGCTGAAGCAGCGGCAGCAGCAGCCGCTGCATGTGCCGTAGCAGGCCGTGCGGCACGGCCTGCTGCATACGCGGCACGCGGTGCACGCACGCCGCCTTGCTGCGCGACGCGACGTCCGTGCGCAGCAGGTGCACGCTGCCCGGCCGACAGCGCGAGCCCTGCGGCGGCGGCGGCAAACAGATAGAAACAGGAGCCAAGCTCGAACACGGTGCCCGACACGGAGGCCACGATCAGCACGCCGAGCATGCCCTGGCGCGACGCGTAGCACACCGCGCGATCGGCAGGCGGATGGCTGGTCGAGATCGGCGACAGCACCGAACGCGCGACAAACAGGCCAAAACAGATCGTGCCGATCAAGCCGAGGTTGGACATCAGCACCAGCGCGAAACTCGACGCACGCGAGCTGCCGACACCCACTCCGAGCCCATAGGTTTCGATGAAGTTCTTGATTGCCTGCATATTCCACGCGGTACGCTCGACGCCCGAATCGCTATCGGCTTTGGCCAGCAGCGTCTGCTCGAAGAAGTCGCTGATCACGGTGATCAGGCTCGGCTTCAGCACGATCGCGAAGATCACGCCCAGCACGCCGACGCAGCCCAACACGACGCACAAACGGTTCTTGCGGACCCGGCTGTGCGGCGCGACGCGCTCGGAGCGGCTGAAAAACAGCACCAGCAGATACGCAGCAAAGCCGACGTAGGCAGTCGCCGAAGTGGACATGATCAGCATCACGCCGGACGCGGCGCTCAGCACCGCGGTGAGTTTCGGCCGATAGCCGAGCAGCCACAGGTTCGCAGTGAACGCGAACAGCGGCAGCGTGAAATACGAAAACGCAGCCGATTCCGGAAACGTGCCGGTGATGCGCTTGAGGCCCGCGAGCTCTTCGTTGTCGTGCAGCGTATAACCGGCGGTCTTCACCGCGGCCAGCACTTCGGAGCCACCGGCCAGATCGATGATTGCCGCGCAGATGTTCAGCGCGGCCAGCACCAGCATCGCCCTGGCGAAGTACTGGTAGCCCTCGCGCCGCGACAGAAACACCGACATCGCGCAATACATCACCAGTTCGGCCACCGCATAGATCGACTGGCTCAGGTTGCCCGACACCGGCCCGAGCGGCGTCATCGCGGCCGCATTCGGATCGGAGCCGGCGCGGTCGATCGCGAACACAAGGGTCGAGCCGGCCAGCGCGCGCGGCAGGAAAATGCCGCCGAAGGCCGCCACGCAGACAACGCACACCAGCCAGAAGCCGGGCCGGTCGAACGCGATCGCGCGCAGCAGCATCGGGCCGCCGCCGATATTGAACGCACGCAGCGAGAAAAACGCCAGAAACAGCGTGACCGGCACCAGCGCGAGGCCGCCGAGCGCGGGGAACGAGATCGTCGCGGCCGCCGCAAACAGACAGCACAGCGCGATGAAATAGATCGCCCACTGATAGCGCAGATTGAGCGACAGCACGCCCAATGCAAACACGATGACGCCGAATACCTGGATTTCCATGATGCTGCGCCCCCCGGCGGCCTTTCGTGTAATCGAACCTGCTACGTACTGCGTGCTTCGTGATACTGGTTGCCGGCGCAACCTTCAGCGCCGGCCGCGTGCTGCGATACCGATATCGAGGATGCGTTGCGGATGGCTGCTGCCGCGCACGAAATCGACGAACGCGAGCACATTGCCTTTGAGCCTTCCGCGATAATCGAAAACCGGATCGCGCCGCAGGCTGTGATACACGTTCGACAGCAGATGTCGCGTGATGAACTTGTAGGCCTTCCTGCGCTCCATGGTGTTTTTCTTCATCAGGAAGATCGGGTTGGCGATCTGCGAGTAGCCGAAGCGCACACCGGAGATGCGACCGCCCTTCACGCCCAGGTGCACGCCGATGCACGCCGGTTCGTACAGGAACTCGCCGAGCCCGAGCTTGAGCGCCTGCGACGTATAGTCCTGATCCTCCTGCCAGCCGTACAGCGGCAGCGCCTCGTCGAACTTGCAGGCGCGGATCACGCGCTCGACGAAGGCCATGTTGCAGCCGTAGGCGGAGTTCAGCAGCCGGCGCTCGTCGCCGGACGCCCAGTGCTGCTGCCGCGCGGATTCGCCGCGCAGATACTTCAGCGCGTCCGCTTCCGAGATGCCCTTGTTGCGCACGCCGTCCGCCAGCACCTGGCCGGTCATGCCGATCACGCCGGGCGCTTCGCTGAACAGCGCCGCGCATTTCGCCAGCCACGCGCGATGCGGCCGGAAATCGTCGTCGAAGAACGCGGCAAACCACGGCTCGCGCATGTTTTCGTCGTCGAGGTCGCGCAGCAGTTGCGCGACGCCGACATTGCGCTGCACGGTCAGGCCCGGCGCTTTCGACAGCATCAGCTTGATGCGTGTATGCGCATGCAGCGGGTGGCCCGCGACCTGCGGCAGATCCGCGCTTTCTGCGCCGACCACGTAGATCGCATCCGGACGGGCCTCCTGCTGGTACAGGAAATCGAACAGCGTGGCAGTTTCGACTGCGCGCCCTTTGGTCGCGATGATCACGTACTTTTTCATATCATTCCTCGGCCATCAGCACAGGACGTTGGCGGACCCGGGCTATGCCCGTCTCAGCGCCATCGGGAAAGAGCGGCGCGCGAATCACCGCATCGCGGCACGCATCGTCGACCACGCGTCTGAATTCGTTGCGAAAGCGCTCCGGCGCAAAGCGGATCGCGTTGCGATGACAGACTTCCGGATGAAACGGCCCAAGCGTTTCGAAACGCGTCAGCGCGGCCACGATCGCAGCGACGCTCTGCTCGCGATAGAACACGCCGGTGCGACGCATCGGGTCGGGCGATTCGATCACCGTTTCGAGCACACCGCCGCGGCCGTACGCAATCACCGGCGCGCCGCACGCCTGCGCTTCGACCACCGAAATGCCGAAGTCTTCTTCCGCGGCATACAGGAAGCCGCGCGCGCGCTGCATATGGTCGATCAGCACGTCGGCAGGCTGATAGCCGAGCAGCGTCACGTTCGGGCCGGCTACCGCCTTAGCCTTGTCGAAGTCCGGGCCATCGCCGATCACCACGAGGCGCTTGTCCGGCATCTGCGAAAACGCCTCGACCAGCAGCGGCACGCGCTTGTACGGCACCATCCGCGACGCGGTCAGATAGAAGTCTTCGCGCTGCGTGCCGAGCGCGAAACGCTCGACGTCCACCGGCGGATAAACAATCGTTGCGTCGCAGCCGTACGTCTTGCGCATGCGCCGGCCGATAAAGGCCGAGTTCGCCACAAATGCATCGACGCCGTGCACGGTCCGCTGATCCCAGATCCGCATGTAATGCAGCACGCTGCGTGCGAGCCAGCTTTTCGGGCCGTGGTTCATGCCCGCTTCGTTCAGATATTCGTGCTGCATGTCCCACGCGTAGCGGATCGGCGAGTGCACATAGCTGACGTGCACCTGGTTCGGTCCGGTCAGAATTCCCTTCGCCACCGCATGGCTCGACGAAATCACGAGGTCGTAGCCGGACAGATCGAACTGTTCGATCGCCAGCGGCATCAGCGGCAGATACGTGCGGTATTTCGTCTTCGCACGCGGCAGACGCTGGATAAACGAAGTCTGCGCGTGCTTGCCGAGCAGCTTGTCGCGATGCTCGTCCGGAAAGAAATCGACGAGGCTGAACAGGTCCGCGTCCGGGAACATCGCGATGATCTGTTCGAGCACGCGCTCGGAGCCCGCGTAAGTGACGAGCCAGTCGTTGACGATCGCGACGCGCCCGTACCGCGGCGATACATCGTTCGCGTGGTCGTCATCGGGTACTTCGCATTGCGCTAGGTCAGCCATGGCGAAATCTCTTCGAGTAGCTTGATGGCCGTCGCACGCCACGTGAGCTGCGCGGTTCTGGCACGGCCTTTGGCGCGCAGCGACGCGCGCAGCGCGGTATCCGTGGTGATCCGTTCAAGCAGTGCGGCCAGTTCGCGCGGCTCGTCCGGCGACACGTACAGCACTGCATCGCCGCACGCTTCCTGCACCGCCGGCAGCCGCGACGCGATCACCGGGCACCCCAGCGCCAACGCTTCGACCGGCGGCAGCCCGAAGCCTTCATAGCGGGACGGGTACACGAAACAGGCCGCATGCCGATACAGCGCGTTCAGATCTTCGTCCGCGACATACCCCAGATGTTTAACGAAAGCGGGCAGCGCTTCCTGTGCGTTGCCGTACACCCGCGCATCACCACCGCCGACCACGACGATATCGAACGCTGCATCGCCAAGCAGGCGTGCGGCATCGCACACTAGCTGGAAGTTTTTGTGGCGGTTCATGCTGCCGACTGCCAGCACGTAGGGCCTGGGCGCGGTGGCGCCGTATGACAGCACGCCGGCCTCGCGCACACGCAACATGTGCTCGCCGCTTTCCGGCACCACGCCGATCTTGCCCGGCGCAATGCCGTACGCATCGCACAGTTCGCGGCGCGAAAATTCGGAGACCGTCAGCACGCGCCGCGCGATCTGGCCCATGCGCGGCGCCATCACGCGGTACCACGCGGTGAAGGCGCGGCTATAGCTGTCCGGCATGCGCACCGGCGCCGCATCGTGCAGCACGGTGACCTGCTCGCGCACGAACAGCGGCCCGGTATTGCATAGATTGAGCAACAGCGAGCCGTGCGCGGCGCGCGGCAGGCTCAGCTGTTCCCAGCGCATACCGTGACCGCTGCCGACTGCGCGCAGCCCGATATGCGCAAACGGATTCGGCAATCCGCCCAGCGCCTGCGGCACGACGATCTGCGCATTCAGATTCGCGACGATCGGATCGTTGGTCTTGATCAGTTCGTCGATCGCGCGAACCGTCTCGAACGCAAAACGGTCGACACCGGTCGCCTGACGTCCGAGAAAGCGGCCGTTGATCACAAGGCCGCGTTCTGCTGTTTTTTTCATGTGGATTCCCCGTACCCGATGAACCGCTAACGCCCGGGATGCGCCTGCCTCGCGAGCGGATTCGCGATGTAACGCACCACGTGGTCCGACAGGCGCCGCGACGGCACCAGACACAAGGCCGTCAGCGCAAACGCGCCGAGCTTCTTGCCGGTGCCCCAGAACGGATTGCCGAACACCGAGCGAAAGTAGTGCCGCGATTCGAAGGCGAACCAGTGCCAGCGTTTTCCAAGCGGCGCTTCGTAGACCTCGGCGCACAAGCGCGCCTTCTCGTACGAGAAATCGACGCCCTGCGGCGGCAGCGCTTCGCCGAGGCGCTGCGCGACCAGCTCACGCAACGCGTTCCAGCGTTGCGGAAAGGCGCTGACCACTTCGTTGATGTCCTGGCAGTTCGCGATCGACAGACCGATCTTCGGCGCGCCGCCGTGTTCGTCGGCGACAAACGAGCGGTGCACGCGATAGCCGCCGAGCGGCTTGTCGATCGAATGGATCGCGCCGACCATCGCGACGCCGTAGATCGCGTAGAAATCCGCCGCGATACGCCGGCCGCTGCCCAGTGGAATCGGCAGAATCTTTCTTAGCGCGCTGACGCGGTATGCGTTGCCCGATGCCGGCGGCGACGGATACAGCCAGCCGCTTTTCAGCAGCTTGCGGCAGTCCACCGGCGGTTGCGAGTTCGGCACGTGGGCACCGGTATGCGAGCCGTCCTGCGCGATCACGTCGAGGGTGAACTGCACCTTTGCATAGCCGCCGCGTTCGAACGCGTCGAGCACCTGCTTGACGGCGCCGTCGTACAGCACGTCGTCCGAATCGAGGTAGATCAGGTACTCGGTATCCGCCAGCGCGAGGCCCTGGTTGTACGCGGACGCCTGCCCCTCGTTCTCCTTGAACACCGCGGTCAAACGGTCGCCGTAGCTTTCGATGATCGCGCGCGAGCCGTCCGACGAACCGTCGTCGATCACGATCACCTGGGTGCGCGCCGGTTCCTGGCACAGCGCCGAATCGATCGTGTCGCGAATGAAGCGCTCGTAGTTGTAGCTACAGATGATGATCGTCATGTCCTTCATCACGTCATTCCTTTGCCGGTTCAGGCGAATCGCTACCGTAGCTGGTATAGCCGTAGGCGCCGTATTCCTTGCCGTAACGGCTTGGCCGTGCCGTCATGTCGTTGAAGATCACGCCGCGAATCGGAACGCCGATCTGCGCAAAGCGCCGCGCCGACTCGCGCAGTTCCGCGAGGTTCGTCACCCCCTGGCGCGCGATCACGAACACGTTGCCCGCCAGCTTCGCGACGATGCCCGAGTCGGCCACCGGCAGGATCGGCGGCGCGTCGATCAGCACCACGTCGTATTCCTGCTCGACGCGCTGCGTGAATTCGAGGAACTTGTTGTGCATCAGGATTTCGCTCGGATTCGGCACAAAGCCGCCGCTTGCGACGAAATCCACGCCCGGCAGGATCTCGCGCCGCACCACCTGCTCGAAGCTCAGGCCGCCCACCACCATTTCGGTGACGCCCGGCGTGCAGGTCGCACCGAGGTAGTGGTGCAGCGAACCGCGCCGCAGGTCGGCATCGATCAGCAGCACGCGCTGGCCCGACGAACCGATCAGCGTCGCTAGGTTCACCGACACGAACGACTTGCCGACCACTGGGGTCGGCCCCGCCAGCAACACGATCTTGTTCGGCGCATCGAGCAGTGCGAATTCGAGCGCGCTGCGGAAGCTGCGCAGGCTTTCCACCGCCGCGTCGCCGGCCGACGTGCGGGCCAGTACGAGGTTGGTGCCGGTGTTGGTCGGCAGGCTGCGCGTGATCTGTTCCTGGGTCTTGCTGCGCGGCACCTGTGCGTACACCATCAGGCCGGTGCCGTATTCGATCTCTTCTGCGCCGCCCACGCCATCGATCAGCTTGCGCTTGACCAGTACCGTCGCGATGCTGAGGAACAGGCCAGTCAGCAAGGCTCCCGCCACCGCAAACGCGCGCTTCGGCCGGATCGGGCTTTCCGGCACGATCGCGCTGTCGACCAGCCGCACGTTGCCGACCTTGCCGGCTTTCAGCAGGCGCAGCTGTTCCTGCGTATTCAGCAGATTCGTGTAGAGGTCGGTGTTGACCTGCACATCTCGTTGCAGACGCAACAGGTTCTGCTCGAGTGGCGGCAGGCCTTTGGTGGTCGCGGCGATATGCTCGAGTTCTTCGCCAGCCGAGGCGAGTTGCGAGTCGATTGCCACCACCGCCGGGTGTTCCGACGTAAAGCGCGCAAGTAGCTGGTCACGCTGCTGCTTTAGGTCGGCGATACGCCCTTGCGCTTCGACCGAGCGCTGCAGCAGCGCAGTCGCTTCGGCGTTCAGGTCGACCGTGCCATGATCGGAACGGAACGTGTTGAACTTGCTTTCCGCGGCTTCGAGCTGGCTCTTCAGTTCCGGTAGCTGACGCTCGAGGAACTTGATCGACTTCTCGGCCTCTTCCTCGGTACGCTCGACGTTCTGCTTCACGTACTCGGAACCGATCGCGTTGAGCACCTCGGTGGTGCGGCGCGGGTCGCTGCCTTCCAGCGCGACGCCGATCACGTCCGACTGCTTGCCTTTTTCGGTGATCAGCAGCGCCTTTTGCAGCACCTGGATCGTCGTCAGCCGCGAATGGCGCGTCAGATCGAAGCTGGCCCCCGGCGCACCGGTTGCCTGCGTAACCATCAGCTCGACTGGGCCCGCCGGCGTGTCGGCACGCAGCATCTCGCCGACCCGGCCTTCGAGCTTCAGCTCCTTGCTCGACAGCGTGTAGTTGCCGCCCTCGCCGAGCTTCAGGCGAAACGGCGCACCGTACATCGTGCCGGGCACTTCGAAGGTCGGCACGTTGATCCTCTCGTCGCCCCACGCATAGCCGCCGAGGCCCGAATGCAGCAGCCCCGACAGATGCCCGGCGATCCACTTGCCGACCACCGGGAAATAGCGCGGCTCGGCATTGACGTAGAGGTTGGTGCGATCCACCGCGCGCGAGATCACCATCCGCGAGCGCAGCACCTCGATCTCTGCCGACGCCGCGGTATGCACCGCAAACATCGACGACACGTCGCTCAGCATGTTGCGCGCCGAGCTCTGGTTCTCTTCCACCTGAACGAGGAGATCCGACTGGTAGACCGGCTCGGCGAGCATCGCGTACGACACGCCAACCAGCGCGCAGCACGACGTGATCGCGGCGATCATGCCGCGGTTCTGGTACAGCAGATCGAGGAAGCTGCCGACGTGCGAGCCTTGCGGCGAATCGGCGTCGAGCGTTTCAAGTTGCAGGTCGCGCTGTGTCATGTGC
This sequence comes from Paraburkholderia jirisanensis, assembly GCF_054782355.1. Taxonomy (NCBI): domain Bacteria; kingdom Pseudomonadati; phylum Pseudomonadota; class Betaproteobacteria; order Burkholderiales; family Burkholderiaceae; genus Paraburkholderia; species Paraburkholderia jirisanensis. The sequence continues at coordinate 186,621 of NZ_BAAGSQ010000012.1, forward strand.
GTACTCCACATCGGTATGCGTGGGATCGAAGCGTGCCGGAAACCGGCTTGGCGCATGCGTTGTCGCTGCGTCGATCAAGGTTGCGTTTCATCATCAGTAGCCCAGTGCCCGCGTCGTCGAGGCCGCCTGCGTGCTCGGCAGGATCAGGCCGATCACGCGGCTCCAGCGCACCAGTGCGGACGCGTCGACGAACACCACATCGCTTGGCTTCAGCTCGAAGCCGTCGGCGGTCGCCATCGCGGTGGGCGTCGACGCATCCAGATGGAACACGGTCGGCTCGCCCGTTTCGCGTTTGCGCACCACGAAGATCTGCGACGCATCGCCCGAGCCCTGGTTGATGCCGCCCGCTTCGCCGAGCGCCTGGCTCAGGCTCATGCGGCCGTTGTTGAACACGAAGCTGCCCGGCCGCTCGACTTCGCCGACCACCGACACCTTGCTGTCGTTCGACGAGAACACCCGCACCATGTCGCCGTCGCGCAGCACGATGTTGTTCGGGTTGCTGCCCTTCGCGATCAGGTCCGGAAGGTTCACCACCACCGTATCGTCGTGCCGCGTGATCGCCACCTGCGAGCGGTCGCCGTTGGTCGTGAAGCCGCCAGCGCGGTTGATCGCTTCGGGCAGCGTCATCGGCATGTCGTTCAACATCTGCAAACCCGGGTTGCGCACTTCGCCGTCGATATAGACGCGCTTGCTGCGATACGCGGCAATCCGCAGCGTGACCTGCGGATTGCGCAGGTACTTGCTGAGCCGTTTCGAAAGCAGATCGCGGGCGTCCATTTCGGTCAGCCCCGCCACCTTGACCGGGCCGATATACGCGTACTGGACCATGCCGGCGTTGTCGACGGTGTAGCCCGACACCACCGAGTTCGAACCGGTGGCGTCCTGTCCGCCGGCGGCCATCGCTTCAGGCAGATTCAGTTCGGGGTGGTCCCAGATCACGATCGACAGCACGTCGCCTGGGCCCAGCACGTACGGTGCGGGCTTTGCGAACAGTTTGGTCACGCCTTGCGGGATGCCTTTCGGACGCGCCGCGGTTTCTTTCGCAATCAGGTCGCTGTTGATTTCGACCAGCGTGTTGGGCGGCGGCGCATCTTTGCCGTTGGTCCGTGCGGTACCCGACGTACCGTACGGATCCGACTGGATCGTGCCGGTGCCGCTGACACGGCTGCTGTAGCTCATGCCTGGCGACATCGCGCAGCCGGACAGCAGCGCCGCGATCGCGACGACCGCGGCAAGCGGTGCATGTCGTCGCAGCGCGCGTGCGAGGGCCCCGTGCCGGCCGTGCGCAGCGTCTGCGTCAAGGGTTGTGGACTCAAGCGATAAGCCGCACTTAACAGCCTTGGCTTTGCTTGCAAAACCGGACTTGGTGTGTAACATGGTTCTACCCAATCTGTTGGCAGTCCCGCTCACATAACCGTTAAAGGCAACACCATGAGCAAAGAACTATTTCGTACTCTTACCGTGATACCGCTGGCTGCTTTCTCACTTCACGTAGCAGCTCAACTGGTACCCCCCCGACAACCCCTCACCACTACTGAGACTGCACGACAAACCGGCGCGGCGCCAATCAGAAGCGCGTCTACGGGTGCGGTAACCCACATTCATCCCACTTACACCGGTGCGACCCGCATGTCGGCCACTGGCGTGCGTCCTGCATACTCGAGCACGACACCTGCGAATGGCGCTGCTAACCGCGCAAATCCGGTCGGCGCCAATGCCGCCGACGTCGTGCAAAACACCAACCGCCAGACAGCCAGTGCGCCGGTCCGCGCACCGCGTCCTTCGATGCAAAGCTTCCGTTACCGTCCTGCCCGGCAAACCGACGCGACGTCGATGCCGAATCCGTATGCGTATGGCGGCTGGGACGGCAGCTCGGTGCGCGGCAACGGCCAGCTTTACAGTTCGCCGATCACGCCTGCGGTCGCACCGCCTTCGCCGTGGACCCGTTGATGCCGCGCGCCGCCTGCTGAATGCGCGCGGCGTTTGGCTTCAAGCGTGGCCTGGGAGGTTTTGAAGGTCCCAGGCCGAGGTTCCAAAGCCGCCGTCTCAAGCCAAAGGCTCAAGCCCGTTCACGCGTCAATACGCGCCGCTGCCGTACACCACCACCTTGAATGTCTTGAACAGAATCGTGATGTCGCGCGATAGCGACCAGTTCTTCACGTACGCCACATCGAGCGATACGCGCGTTGCGTAGTCGGTGTTGCTGCGCCCGCTGACCTGCCACAACCCCGTCATGCCCGGCTTGGCCATCAGGTAATAATCGACGTCGGTGCCATAGCGTTCGAGCTCCTGATCGATGATCGGACGCGGGCCGACCAGGCTCATATCGCCGCGTACCACGTTCCACAGCTGCGGCAACTCGTCGAGGCTCGTGCGGCGCAGAAAGCGGCCGACCCGCGTCACGCGCGGATCGTCCTTCAGCTTGAATTCGCGCTGCCATTCGGCGCGTGCCTGCGGATCGGTTTCAAGCAGCTGTTTGAGCACCTGGTCCGCATTGGTGACCATCGAGCGGAATTTCAGGCAGCGAAAGCGCCGGCCGTTCAAACCGACACGTACATGCCCGAATACAGCGGGTCCGCCGTCGCGCTTGACGAGCAGCATCAACACACCGAGCACCGGCGAAAGCAGCACGACCAGCGCCAGGCCGACCACGAAGTCAAAGCCGCGCTTGATCGCGAGGCTCGCCACGCCCTGGCCGGTGGTTCCATGCACGCGTTGCGCGCGCGCTTCGCTAGCCGCCGCAACGCGGTGCCGCAACTGGCCCGCGACGTTGAACGCGACCACCGTCAGCGAATGGGCAACCAGCAGCAAGATGCCGCTCGTCAGCGTCCAGTACATGAACCACGGCACCGACAGCACACTGGTGCGCTGGATCAGATACAGCAGCGCAAGGCCGCACAGTTGCACGATCAGCCATGCGATCGTGGTGCGGGTGGCGGAACTGAGCAGCGAGCGGGCGCCCTGCGTCTTCGACGGATAGGTGCCGCAAGCCGGAAATACCGATAGCGCAAGCGCGGCGACGAATGCGACCAGCAGCGCGTCCAGTTCGTAATGCGTTCCCGCGCTCCCCACATTCAGCTGCAATGCGCCGAATGCGCCCAGCACGATCAGCGCGACATCGAGCGCTCTATGAAATAGTCCAGACATTTCGTCACCCCACACCGTTGCCATCGCCGCGCGTGGCGCACAGTGCGTCACGCTCCCCTCAAATCGACACCCAACGCTCGCCCGCGCGGCGACCGGCGAGCCGCGCGCACGCGGCATCGCATCAGGGTCGTCGCGGCTGGCACGCAAGCGCTGTCGGGCGTTTGCTCAAAACGTCATCCCCGGCCGTAGACATCGTCGAAACGGACGATGTCGTCCTCGCCCAGATACGAACCTGACTGCACCTCGATCACTTCGAGCGGCAACTTGCCGGGGTTTTCGAGGCGGTGGCGCACACCGAGCGGGATATAGGTCGATTCGTTTTCGCCGAGCAGGAACTGCTCTTCGCCACGCGTCACGCGCGCGGTGCCGCGCACCACGATCCAGTGTTCGGCGCGGTGGTGATGCAGCTGCAGCGACAGACGCGCGCCCGGCTGCACGACGATGCGTTTCACCTGGAAGCGCTCGCCGCGGTCGATCGAATCGAAAAAGCCCCATGGGCGCCGCACCTTGCGGTGCTGGTCCGCTTCCGGCGCACGTTCGGCCTTGATGCGCGCGACCAGCCCCTTGATGTCCTGCACGCGCGAGCGGTCGGCAACCAGCACCGCATCGGCGGTTTCGACCACCACCACGTTGGTGGTGCCCACACATGCGACGAGGCGCCCTTCCGAATGCGCATAAGTCGCGGTCGCGCCTTCGAACATCACGCGGCCGCGTGCGACGTTGCCGTCGGCATCCTTGTCGTGCGCGTCCCATACCGCGTCCCACGAACCGAGATCCGACCAGCCAGCCTCGAGCGGCACCACCACGCCGTGACACGGCAAGGCCTCGGTGCCGAGGTGCTCCATCACCGCGTAATCGATCGAATCGGCCGGGCTTTGCGCGAATTGCGCGGCGCCCGGGCGCAGGAACGCGCCGTCGGTCTTGCTGTTCTCGAAGGACGCCACGCATGCGTCGTGCATCGCGGGCTGCAGACGTTTCACGGCTTCCAGCCAGATCGATGCGCGCACAACGAAAATGCCGCTGTTCCACCAGTAATTGCCGGCCGCCACGTACTGCGCAGCCAGTTCGGCAGCCGGCTTCTCGACAAAGCATTCGATGCGGCGCGCGCCGTCCTGCAGCGCAGCGCCGAAGCGGATATATCCAAAGCCGGTGTCAGGGCGCGTCGGCGGCACGCCGAGCGTGACGATCGCGCCGCTTTCCGCGTGGCAGGCCGCGGCCAGAATCGCGCGCTGGAAGGCGCCGACGTCGGCGATCGCGTGATCGGCCGGCATCGCGACGAGAATCACGTCCTGGCCTTGCGCGGACGCGACCACTGCGGCAAGCGTCAGCGCAGGCGCGGTGTCGCGCCGGGCCGGCTCAACCACCAGCCGTGCGTTGACGCCGTTCTGCAGCAGTTGCTCGACCGCGACGAAACCGTGCTCCTCGCCGCACATGATGATCGGCGCGGCCAGCACCTTGCGCTCGCCCGGGAAGTTCACCATGCGCGCCACGGTGGTTTGCAGCAGCGACTCCGTGCCGACGATGCCGAGCAACTGCTTCGGGCTGTTCGCGCGCGACATCGGCCACAGCCGCGTGCCCGAGCCGCCCGCCAGCACGACCGGCGCAAGCGCCAGCCCTTGTTCGGCCGGCACTTCGCCCGCCAGACAGGCACGCGAGCGGTCATCAAGCGTGCGGTCTATTACTTCAGTCGATTGGCTGTCTAACATTTCCCATTCCTAACTGTTTGGACGTTTCGTCGATCGGACAATGAACCGCCTGCATGCGTCCGGTTAGCTTTCAGTTTTCCTTTTGCAATATCGTGTGACGGTGCGCCAGCACGCTTAGCCATCCATCTGGTCCGAGCAATGCCGCACACTCAGAACGCGAAGTCGCGTGCCTCCGCTTCAGATGCGGCCGGCACCGCGTATTCGGTGCGCGCCGCACGCTCGCGGCGATTGCGCAGCCGGTATTCGGTCGGCGAAATCGACCAGCGTTTGCGGAAGATCTTCGCGAGGTGATCGCCGTTGCCCATGCCGCTGCGCCGCGCGATCTTGTCGACCGGCAATTCGGTGCCGGCCAGCAGCCGGCAGGTCATGTCGAGACGCGCCTGCAGCAGGTATTCGGAAGGGGTGCTGCCCATCTCGAGCTTGAAGCGGCGCAGGAAATTGCGCTCGCTCATCGCGGCTTCCTGGGCGGCATCCGTCACCGAGATCGGCCGGTCGCAGTTTTCGCGCAGCCATTGCGCCGAGCGCCGTACTTTCTCGCCCACCGTGCTGCCGACGCTACCCAGGAGCGGCATCAGCTTCGGACTCACGCCCGGCATCAAACGCTCGGCGATGTCGCGCGCGGCATCGAGGCCGTGGTCGCGAACCACCAGCGTCAGCGCGCTTTTCATCGCTTCGAAGCGGTCGTCGGCTTGCGCCGCGGGCAAATCGAACACGGACGCCGCCGACGTCGCGCCGGTGGCCGCGGTGTGAGACGCAGCGGATGCGTCGTGAACCAGTTGATCGTGCGGCCTGTCTGCCGTGCTCCTGGTACCGGTGGTGCGCTCCACCGGGCGGCCGACAGGCGATGCATCGACGGCTGTACTGCCGGTCGCGATAAAGAGCGCATCGAACACGTTGTGCGCGCAAGGATCGAGTTCGTCGGTCCACACCTGAACCGCTGCCGAACATGTCACCGCGCCGCCTTGCAGCGACAGCAGCGACACCTGATAGCCGATGTTTTCGCCCCGCCCGTCCTTTACGATCTGATTGGCAAGCTGGAATACTTCGGCAACCATGCCCGCGCCCAGCAACGAAAAGCCTTTCGACAATACGATGCCCACCCGGTGCTTCGCGCATGGCGCGTCGCCTGCGGCATGGCTAGCCGCCCCCGTATGTTCTGTCCCGGCGTACGTCATTTTGATTTCCCCAAGTGGCCGCTCGAGTTGATCTCGACTCGAATAAGAGCGCTGAAAGCCATGGTGCCGACGTCGTTCGGATTATTTGGTATCCGAAACAGATTGAACGCTGGTCGCACATCGATACCTCAGATGTATTGCCATCCGGAACTGCGTCCGGTTCGTTTCAGATCGAAGTGCAGCAACGAGGCTTGCTTGCCGTATCGCTAAACATCCGATCACATCGGCGGTTCTTTTATACAGCAGCATCTGCGCCGCACGCCATCGCTATCCATGCCGTTGTGTGCGGTCTTCAACGTACCCGGGCGCACTGTGGGCAAGCGCACATTCAGGCTTGCAACAACGAAAGCCTGGGGCGTGCGGTAGCGCACGTTTCCATTTCAGAAACCGGCAGGACGGTAGCGTTTGCAGCGGGGAAACGATTCGACTGAACGCGTCGATGGCGATGACATGGCAGATCCGGCGATGCAAGCAACGGCGATTCGCACGCGCTAGCTGCATCACGCGGGAGCATTATTCGTGCGCGTAAAACACGCATCTGTTCGGCATCCCACGTATCGATCGCGAACGCGCGGCGAGCCGCATGCGGGCTCGATGGTCGCGCGCGAAAAAGACAAAGGGCGCAGTCGCGCTGACTGCGCCCTTTGCGGTGGCGCCTGGCATGCCTGTAAGCGACGCCGGGCCGTGCGAGGTGTGTTCCGGTGGCGACGGTGCGCGCGTCAACGCGCGTTTCAATGCACGTCAATGCGGATCAAGTCCCCTTCTTGTCCAGCAGCGCCTGATACTTCTGCAGGCTTTCGTCGATCTTGTCGAGCGCGATACCCGCCGCTTCTCCTTCGATCGCTTCGGCCGCTCCCGCCACCATCGCCGCGGTCGCGACGAACAGGTCGGTGAGCAGCAGCCCCACGGCATCCATGGCCATTCCAGTGGTGTTCTCATCGATCGTCTTCTGCGCGAGATCCTTCAACAGCACGCTCTTGCCCGCGATGGCGAGCGAGGTCGATGCTTCGAAGTAGTTTGCCGCCGCCTGCGCGACGAGGCCGCCCGCCTGGGCAATCATCATGTCGGGGCCGACTGCGATCTGGGTCGTCGCGTACGACGCGGTCTCGGCGTTGATCGCCTGCACAGACTGCATCGTCTGGCGGTTGAGCCGGTCCGGCGCGCCAACCGCATTGGGCGGCTTCAGCAAGTCGGTGAATTTCCTCAAGCGGCTGACCGGCCACGTACGCCCGCGTGCCGCGGGCCGGTCCGCGCGTTGCCCGGCTGCGACCGGAACCGACGCGTCGGGTGCGCGGCTTTCGGGCAGCGCCGGATCGGTCGTCACGTCATCGCGGTCGTCGCTGCGATTGCTTTCGATGTTCATGAGTCGTATGCCTCAAGGAGTCAGGGCGTCATTACGTATCGGGGTGCTGGGCCGGTGCGCCGCCAGTTGCAGGCGGCGAGCCTGTCGCGCCTTTGGCCGACGGCTCGACCGCCAGGATCATCGCCACCGCCTTCGAAACCACTGCGTTGGAAATCTGGTTCAGCGCCGCCTGCTGCTGCGTCATGTTCTGCGCCGATATGCCCACGGCCTGGCTGAACATCTGATAGAGCATGCCCAGCGCCTGGGCCGGCGAGCCGGCGACCACGTTGACGTTGGTCTGCGTCAGCGCATCGGTCACCTGTTGGTTGACTTGATCTGCCACGAGGCCTCCTCGGATCTCGGGTGTGCAGCATCGGATGAACAGGAACGGCAGGCCGGATAACCGGCAAGACCGCGTCTGCCATTACGGACGTTGTGGTGGCGGGTTTGTGAAGACGCTCACGCAAGTTCCGCACGCAACTTCTTGCGCAACAGTTCCACGCGCTTTCTGGCAAGCGGTTCATTGATGCCGAGCGTCGCCGCGATATGCAGGTACGGCCGGTCCTCTTCGAACTTCAGCGTGAACAGCATCTGCTGCTGCGGCGTGAGCCGCGACAACGTTTGCGCGAGGTTCAACACCTGCTGCCTGAGCAACAGCTGTTGCTCCACCGATGGCGTGTAGCCCGCCAGTTCGAGCGTATGGTCTTCATCCCAATCGGCGTTGAATTCGAGCACGCTGTTCTCGCGGCTTCTACGCCGGGCGTAGTCGAGAAACGCATGGTTCAGCGCGAGGAACAGAAACCCGGCCAGGTTCTGCACGCGCTCGGGCGAGCGCTGCAGATAAATGTGAACTTTCAGCGCGGCGTCCGACAGCAGTTCGTCAGCGCGATGAATATCGCCTTTACACAGCAGGCGCGCGCGGCGCCGCAGTTTGCCCTGCATTTCCCGCCAGGTGCGATCGAGTTGCTGCGTCAATGAGGAGTCTGTGCAGGTGTCGGTGTGTCTCGCCGGTTTCATCTTGTGTTTTCCTTGCCGTGGAAAACACAGGATCGGTTCATTCGTATGAAGAACGCAGTCACGCACGTAACAGAGAAGGCACGTGGTCCGCTTTAACGTCATCGGACGGTCTGAAATAAGCGGCATGAATCGTCGAGCCGCTATGCGCGACCCAGCAAGCATCGCTAAGCCGGCTTGACGCGAGCTCAATCGCGACGCGCTCGCGGCCGGCTTATGCCAGGTTCATAGACATAAGTCATTTCAGCCTGGACGCTTTAGTTGCTGTTGATGATGTAGCGGAGCCGATCGGGCCGTTTCACCGTCAGTCCTCTCCTGTGAAGATGGATCAGACCTTCGCGCTGCAGCTTCTGCAACGTGTTGTTAAGGCGTGGCCGGCTGACATTGAGCATGGCCGCGAGAATGCTTTGATTCTCGGGTAACGACACCTCGTGATCGCCGCCTTGCATCCGGTCCAGCAGATGGCGCGCAAGCCGTGCTTCGAGACGATATAGACACGCCGATTCGACGAAGTCGCTCAATTGCTGCAGGTGGCGGCACAACTGTTCGTTGATGCGCAGCATGAACTCCGCATCGGCCAGAAGCGGCGCGAAATACTGGCGATGCAGTAGCGAAATCCGGCAATCGGGGCTGAGTTGCGCGGTAAAGGTTCGCCGGTGCGCGCGCAGCAGCGCGCTCTCGCCGATGAGTTCTCCCGGTAGCGAGTGGCCAAGAATGATTTCGCGCCCGCCGGGTTCGTGCAGCGCCTTATAGACGCGACCGCGATGAACGAACGCCACAAAGTCTTCAGGGTCTCCTTTGAAAAACAATAGGCGGTTGCCTCGCTCAGGCCAGGGAGCGAGGTGCTGCTCGATATGCGAAACGAGGCTCTTCGGCAAAGCCTCCAGTATCGGTACATTGCATGGCGCTTGAGTGCTAGCAGGAACAGACATGTTTTCCGTGCGCAGTTGTAGGAAAGATAACCACCCGACGGAAAACGTTGTCTTAAGGACGCTGTGAAGAAACCCAGGCGCGTCTTCAGCAAAAGGCCGGCGACGATCTCAGGCGTCTGGGCGTGCCGCCCTAGCCGCCGCGCCAGTTGCCGATCGCATTCATGATCTGCGCGATCGCGCCGAGTTGCGACGCGAAGTTGTTGTTCGCCGCTTGAGCCGCGGCCGCAGCCGCGACGGCACTCGGCGTGCTTGCATAGAGCTGCAGGATGCCGACGGTAGTCGACGCCTGGTTGGCAGCCGCCTGGTTCGCCTGCATTTGCACGGCGTTGTGCAGCAAAATGGCCGTTGCGTGGGTGTTCGACTGGAACAGCGTGCCCAACGCGACGGCCGGGGCCTCGCCGGTTACCTTGAGGTTGGTCTGCGTGAGCGCGTCCGTGATGGCCGGTGCGACGTGATCTGGCATGGCGTTTCTCCTGTGCATCTGGCGGCTGCGTATTCATGTCGGCGCAGCGTGTGTGTCGAGGGGCCGATCCGACCTGCGGCCCAACTCGCGTTGAGCTGCCTGCGGCCGTTGTGCGGATGGCTGCGTGGCACCGCAGAAACGGCGGCCCGCGTCGGCGGGCCGCCGTTCGATCTGCGCGTGTGACAGCGTGTCAGGCGCGGGCCCTGACGCTACCGGCAATCGCGATCACGTCGGCCAGTACCGATAGCACGCCGTTTGCGCCGATTGACGTGGCCGCCGCACCCGCGCTCTCCGGCCCGAGCGTGTAGAGCTGCATCGTGCCGACATTCGTCGAGGTTTGCAGCTGAACGGCAGCTTGCGACTGCTGCTGCACAGCGTTCTCGAACAGAATGCCGAGCGAATGGCTTTGGGCCTGATACAGCGTGCCCATCGCCATCGCCGGTGCTTCGGCTACCACCTTGACGTTGGTCTGCGTGACCGCGTCGGTAATCGCGGGATTGACTTCACAGGTCCGACACTCGCAATTGCAATCGTCATCATCGCCGTCGTCGAGCCCCTTCGCTGCTTCCAAGTTCGATTCAGCCATGTTCGCTTCTCCTGGTTTGCTGAGCGCCGACGCATCGGCCTCGCCCAGCGTGGATGTGGATCAAAGGATCAGAGCGATGCCGCGCGAGCGGCGGCTCGCATCACCGAGTCCGCCGCGTCGCCCCGGCGTCGCTTACCTTCAGGCGGGGCTCATCACCTTCGCGATCGCGATCACGTCGGCCAGCACCGACAGAACACCGTTCGAACCGATTTCGGTGGCGGCCGCGCCGGCGCTTTCCGGCCCGATCGTGTAGAGCTGCATCGTGCCCACGTTGGTGGAGGTTTGCGACTGGATCGCGGCCTGCGACTGTTGCTGGACCGCGTTCTCGAACAGGATGCTGAGCGAATGGCTTTGCGCCTGGTAGAGCGAGCCCATCGCCATGGCCGGGGCTTCCGCCACGACCTTGACGTTGGCTTGCGTGACTGCATCGGTGATCGCCGGATTGACTTGACAGACTTTGCAATGAGACATCTTCTACTCCTTGATTGCGGTTAAAAGTCAGGAAGACGCACGCCGGGAGCCGACCGACTTTCTTGTCGCCTGCAAAGCCCACGTGCTACTCCAAGGACGCTTGAGCGGCAGGCGCGTGAACACTGTCCGACACGACATCGAGCGGCGCCAACGATGCCGGCTCGGCTGGCGCTTGCGTTGGCGCAGGCGCGGGCGGTGCATCGGGAAGAAGACACAACGCCTGCATCGATGCGTGGATCTGCCGAACCTGTTCGGCGAGCGGATCGAGATGCTGCTGGAAGCACTTTTCCACTTCCTGCCTGATGAGTTCGGTCAGGTGGTTGCCGATCAGCATCAGCGCCTCACGGTTACTGTCTTGCGGATCCGCTGCAGCGGGCTGGTCCGACGACGCGGGCGAGTCTTCCGGCATCTCGCGCTCGTCGAGCATGCCGGCAACTTTCCGTTGTTCCGACTCGAGCACCTGCAGCGTCGCTTCGTTCTGGGCTTCGATCGACTGCAGGATGCCGCGCATCTTCTCGTAGGCCTTTTGTTGATTGAGCTGCAGAAAATGCTTCATTTGCTCGCGTGCTTCCTGACGGGTTTTCAGCGGCGGCGACGCTGCCGGTCTCGCCGGACGCTGGGCTTGCAACTTGCCTGCAGCCGATGCCGGCTGGCCCGCGGCGTTGTGCCGTAGCCCCTCCAGCAGCACCTGTTGTTCTTGCGGCGAAAGCGCGCGCCCCAGGCGCTTTTCGGCAAGTTGCTGCACCAGCGGGTCAAGTGCTTCGTCACTCATGGCTTGCACCTCCCGGCGGCTTCGTCGCAACGGTTCAATGCGTATGACATAGCGTTCTCCCAGATCGAGGATTCATGACAGTCTTGTCGTAAATTTCGGCAGGACGGCAGTAAGGACGGTCGCCGACGGTGATCTGTGAAGTCCGACGAGCTTCAGATTGCGCCGGGACGAGGCGCACAAATACAAACGCCGTGTGCAGCGAGCCCGCTACACACGGCGTTGAGGTTTGAAGCGTTGGGTTTTAGCGCGGCGGGTAATCGATCCGTTCGACACCGGTATCCGCGCCAAGCAGACACAGGTTCGCACCGCGCGCAGCGAACAGCCCGACGGTCACGACGCCCGGCCACGCGTTGACGAGCGCTTCGAAGGCGAGCGGATCATCTATCTGCAGACCTTTGACGTCGATGATTTCGTTGCCGTTGTCGGTGATGAACGGTGCACCGTCCTGCTTGACGCGCACCACCGGCACACCGCCTAGTGCAGTCACGCGACGGCCGATCGCAGTGCGCGCCATCGGCACGACTTCGATCGGTAACGGGAATGTGCCGAGCGTGGCGACGCGTTTGCTGGCGTCGACGATGCAGACAAACACTTCTGAAACCGACGCGACGATCTTCTCGCGCGTGAGCGCCCCGCCACCGCCCTTCACCATTGCGCCGCTGTGATCGATCTCGTCGGCGCCGTCGACATATACCGGCAGCGTGTCGATCTCGTTCAGGTCGAATACCTTGAAGCCGTGCGCCTGCAAACGCGCGGTGCTCGCCACCGAGCTCGACACGGCGCCACGGTAGCGGCCTTTGCTGGCGGCCAGTGCATCGATGAAGCAGTTCGCGGTGGAGCCGGTGCCGACGCCGATCACCGCGCCTTCGGGCGCAGTGGCATTGACATAGTCGGCGGCGGCCTGACCGACCAGTTGCTTGAGTTCGTCTTGAGTCATGGAGAAAAACGCCTGGCGTGCGGGGAAAACGCTAGTTTACCGGAGTCGCCGGCGCCTAACGTGCCAAACGTGCCTAACGCGATGCAGGCGGTGAAGCTTGACGCAGCGTCACTGCGCCGGCTGCACGCTGCCGGGAAACACCGGCGCGTACTTGTCGAGCAGCGCCTGCGCGATCGCGTCGGTTTCCGCATCCGGATTGCCCGCGTAGTCGCGCGGCCGGAAATGCATCTGGAACGCGGCGAACACACGGCGGGTCTTGTCGTCGAGCACGCCGTCGGTCGCCACCTGATAGCCGTAGCGCGCGAGTTTCAGTTGCAGGCCACGCACGTCGGCAGGCGCATCCGCTGCGCGGCCGGCAAGATCGGTGCTGACGGTGGACGCATCCGGCCATGCGCCGATGCCGGCGTCGTACAGTTGCTTCCACGGAAATAGCGGCCCCGGATCGGTCTTGCGCTGCGGCGCGATATCGCTATGGCCCACTACGCGGGTCGGCGCAATGCCGTAGCGCGTGACGATGTCTTTCGCGAGGCGGATCAGCGCTTCGACCTGCGCCGGCGGATACGGCTGCCAGGTGCGCCCTTGCGGCGTGTCGATCGGGCCGCGGTTGACGTTCTCGATGCCGAGCGACGCCGCGTTCAGTTCGGTGGTGCCTTGCCAGGAACTGACGCCGGCGTGCCACGCGCGCTGCGATTCGGGCACGAGCTGCCAGACCACCGGCTCGCCGTTCTTGACGCGCGGCGCCTCGGGCACCACGTAGTGCGCGCTGACCGGTTCGGTGGTCAGCACGTTCAGCGATTGTGCTTCGCCGATCTCCGTGTAGTGCATCACCAGAAAGCGGATGCGGGAGTCGGCGGATTGGGCGGGATGGCTCGTGTCGGCGTAGTAGGTGCCGCGATCGATGGTGGCGCTGGTGCAGGCGGCGAGCAGCGCCGCGCTTGCGCAAAGCAGCGCGGCGCGCAGTGCGCGGATCCTGGCTGGATTCATGGGTTGGATTGGCCGACGGTGGATCGGTGCGCCGAGGCGCTCCGAGGTGCAATAAGGCGTGCTAAGGCGAACCAAGGCGCACTGTGAAGCGCCTCAGGCGCGCATACCGCGCGCGCCTCTCTCGAGCGTATTTATTTACCCACCGCCGCCACCGCCGCCCGCTGCCGCACCGCCTCGAACAGACACACCCCGCTCGCCACCGAGACGTTCAGGCTCTCGACACTCCCCGCCATCGGAATCCGCATCACCTCATCGCAGGTGTCGCGCGTGAGGCGGCGCATGCCCTCGCCTTCCGCGCCCATCACGAGCGCGACCGGGCCATCGAGTTTGGCCTGATAGAGGCCCACCGGTGCGTCGCCCGCAGTGCCGACCACCCACACGCCCGCCGCCTGCAATTCACGCAGCGCACGCGCCAGATTGGTCACCGTGATGTACGGCACCGTATCCGCGGCGCCGCTCGCCACCTTGGCCGCGGTTGCGTTGAGCCCCACGGCGCGGTCGCGCGGCGCGATCACGGCATGCGCGCCGGCGGCATCGGCCACCCGCAAGCAGGCGCCGAGATTATGCGGATCCGTCACGCCATCGAGCACCAGCAACAGCGCCGGTCCGCTCAACGCGTCGAGCAGTTCCGCCAGATTTTGCGCGAGCGGCATATCCGTTGCGCGCGCAACCACCCCCTGGTGCCGCTCGGTATGCGCGAGCCCCCACAAACGCGTCTCGTCGGCGGCGATGACACGCACACCCGCCTCCTTCGCGACGTGCAGAAACTCGGTCATCCGGCGATCGCGCCGGTTCTGATCGTAGTAGATGTCCTCGACCGTCGACGCGTCGTGCCGCAAACGCGCGGTCACCGCATGAAAACCGTAAAGAACCTTGAGACGTGACATGACTGAAGCAACCTTTGATCGCGCGCCTGATGCGCGCCTGATCGACAATGAAAACCGTGTGCGGCAGCGCGGCCCGCGCGTAAGCGGGCGCGCCGCCGGTTCAGACTCGCGCGCGGCCCGGCACGGCCCGCGCGCAATGCAATGGCAGGACCCGCGTCAGCGCTTCTTGCGCGTCTGGGCCTTCTTCGCGGCGTGTTTCTTCACGGCGCCGCGCGCGGCACGCGCTTCCTTCACCGCGACGCTTTGCGCCGGCGCGGCCTTCTTGCGATGCACGCCGCCCTCCGGCGCGCTGCTCAGCGCGCGCACGCGCGGACCGCTGTCGCTGCGCTCGGCGCCCATCCTCGACGCCGGCGCGCCACGGCCAGCCGACGACGCCTTCGGCGTATCGCGCACCAGACGGAAATCGATCTTGCGCGCGTCGAGGTCGACGCGGCTCACCTGCACCCGCACCCGGTCCGACAAGCGGTAGCGGATACCCGTGCGCTCGCCGCGCAGTTCGTTCTTGATCTCGTCGTACTGGAAGTAATCGGAGCCCAGTTCGGTGACGTGCACCAGCCCCTCGATAAACAGCGCATCGAGCTGCACGAAAATGCCGAACGACGTGACGCCGCTCACCATCCCGCCGTATTCCTCGCCGAGCTTATCGCGCATGAAATAGCACTTGAGCCACGCTTCGACGTCGCGCGAAGCTTCGTCGGCACGGCGCTCGTTGGCCGAGCAATGCAGACCGAGCTCTTCCCAGATCGCGGTGTTGTCGCGGCGGCGGCCGGTGCGCTTTTCGTCCTCGGCCTGCATCGCGCGGGCGCGCGGCGACAGCGCCGTGTTCAGTTCGACGCCATGCGGCGCTTCCGGCTGATACTTGCGGCCCTGCAGCACCGCGTAGATCGCGCGGTGCGTGAGCAAGTCAGGGTAGCGGCGAATCGGGCTGGTGAAGTGCGCGTACGCCTCGTAGGCCAAACCGAAGTGGCCGATGTTTTCCGGGCTGTAGACGGCCTGCTGCATCGAGCGCAGCAGCATCGTCTGTAGCATCTGCGCGTCGGGCCGGTCGCGGATCTGCGCCATCAGCGCCGCGTAGTCGCTCGCGTGCGGCGTCTCGCCGCCGGTCAGCGTCAGGCCCATGCCGCGCAGGAAGGTGCGCAGATTTTCGAGCCGCTCGGTGGTCGGCCCGGCGTGCACGCGGTACAGGCCCGCCTGCTTGTTGCGCTTCATGAAGTCGGCCGCGCAGACATTCGCGGCCAGCATGCATTCTTCGATCAGCTTGTGCGCCTCGTTGCGATGGCGCGGCACGATCTGCTCGATCTTGCCCTGCGCATTGCAGACGATGTAGGTCTCGGTGGTGTCGAAATCGATCGCGCCGCGCTTCTGGCGCGCGGCGAACAGCGACTTGTACACGCCGTACAGGTTCTGCAGTTCCGGCAACAACGCGGCACGGCGTGCAGCCTCCGGGCCTTTGGTGTTGGTCAGCACCGCCGCCACTTCGGTATACGTGAGGCGCGCCGCCGAATGCATCACGCCCGGATAGAACTGGTACGCCTTGATCTCGCCGCGCGCGGTGATCACCATGTCGCACACCAGCACGCAACGGTCGACCTGCGGGTTCAGCGAACACAGCCCGTTCGACAGCTTTTCCGGCAGCATCGGAATCACACGGCGCGGGAAATACACCGATGTGCTGCGCTCGATCGCATCGACGTCGAGGCCGCTGCCCGGCAGCACGTAGTGCGACACGTCGGCAATCGCGACGATCAGCCGGAAGCCGTCGCCACGGCCGACCTTCACCGGCTCGCAGTACACCGCATCGTCGAAATCGCGTGCGTCTTCGCCGTCGATCGTGACGAGCGGCACGTCGCGCAGATCGACGCGATGACGCAGATCCACCGCGCGCACTTCGTCGGGCAGCTTGGCGGCATCGTCGAGCGCGGCCTGGTTGAATTCGTACGGCACGCCGTACTTGCGCACCGCGATTTCGATTTCCATGCCCGGATCGTCGATATCGCCGAGCACCTCGACCACGCGGCCAAGCGGCTGCGAATGGCGGCTCGGGAAGTCGGTCAGCTCGACCACCACCACCTGGCCGACCTTCGCCTTCTTGGTGTTCTGCGTGATCAGGATGTCGTGGCCGATGCGCTTGTCTTCGGGCGCGACGATCAGCGCACCGTTTTCATTCAGCAGCCGGCCGATCACGCGCTTGTTGGCGCGGTCGGTGACCTCGACGATATGCCCTTCCGGCCGCCCGCGCCGGTCGTAGCCGACGATGCGCGCGAGCACGCGGTCGTTGTGCATGACCTTCTGCATCTCGCCGTTGGGCAGGAACAGGTCGTCCTGGCCGTCGTCGCGAATCAGAAAACCGTAGCCGTCGCGATGGCCCTGCACGCGGCCCGCGACGAAATTCGACGGATGGGTAAGCTGGTAATGTCCGCGCGGATCGAGCCGGATCTGGCCGTCGCGCTCCATCGCGGCGAGCCGCTTGAAGAAACCTTCGCGCTCCTGGCGCTTGATCGAAAGCGCTTCGGCGATGTCGTTTGCCGCGAGCGGTGTTTCGCTCGTGCGCAGCACGCCGAGGATTTCTTCGCGGCTCGGGATCGGATACGGATATTTGCTCAAGGGCTTATCGATGGTTTTTCTCGTGGCGTTGGACATCGACGAAGACGTGCCGCGGTGCGGCGCACACCGTGTCAACGTGCTGCTGCGGGCCATTCTATCATCCGTCTCCTGATGCACAGCGGGTTGGCGGGTGCTTGCGCGGGCGCGCGGCGCACGTTTGGAGGCGAGGTGCGGCGTGGGTCGGGTATGGATGCGGTAACTTGCGCGAAACGCTTGACAGCATCGGCCGCCTCGCTATAATTGCGGTCTTCGCTGCAGATCAAACGCAGAACACGCGCAAGATCGGCACGCAAAGCACCCTGCCCAGGTGGCGAAATTGGTAGACGCACTAGGTTCAGGTCCTAGCGGTGGCAACACCGTGGAGGTTCGAGTCCTCTCTTGGGCACCAGATACAAAAAAGCCACCTTCGGGTGGCTTTTTCGTTTGGTTCTGTCTGATTCCCGCTTGATTCCGTCTGGTGTCGCGCTCGTGAGTATTTTCCGCGGCGCGCCAGCCCATCCGTCGATGAACATTGCGAGCTCGTTGCGAACCTCAGCAATTTCCATTTGACACATTGCATCATGCCGCTACAATAGCGGTCTAGCTTCAAGACGTGCCCAGGTGGCGGAATTGGTAGACGCACTAGGTTCAGGTCCTAGCGGTGGCAACACCGTGGAGGTTCGAGTCCTCTCCTGGGCACCAGCTAGCAACAGATGGTCGGAAGCTTCCTGCGATGTCTTCTGAAACGAAAAAAGCCCGCAACTTCAATTGCGGGCTTTTTGTTTTCCGGCACACAGATATACCGCGGGCAGCCAAGTGTCTGAAGCGCATCACTGGCTGTGCCTCGAGCAATTTGAGCGCCGATCGCGCTGCGGGACGAGCTTCGTCAATGTGACATTTCCTCTGCCGGGCTTCGGTATTAGCAGAGGTTTTATCACGTCCAAAGTGGGCAGCGGCCTTTTCCTTGCGTGACTTTCCAGGAAATTCACTAACGAGCGACGGCAAGACGGAACGCATCCGCCATGCGCTGCTGCTCGCGCGCGGATATCTGCAGGGACGCTGCGATCTTTGGCCACTGGCGCACCACCCCGCGCTGCTGCTCGATGATCTGCTCGGCGGCCGCCGCAGTCACCCGAAAATACGGCGCCACCGAGCGCGCCAGATCGAGATCCAGCGCGTTATCGACTTCGCTTATATTGAGCTTCAACCCATGCGCATCTGCGCACGGATTCATATCGAATGCCGGTGACAGCGCCCACCCCTTCCCCGGCTCAAGCAGAAAACCGTGATTGCGCAGGTGGTCGTCCGTATTCGAAACCAGCAGATTGAAAACGATCCGCGACCATAGCTCGCGCAAGTCACGCTCGGTATGTGCGCCGTCCGTCATCAGCACGCGCGCGATTTCCAGATAGCTCGCACCGGTTGAAGCATCGTCGCCGTCCTGATGGCCGGTCAAATTCATCGCCGACGCAAAATGCAAACGCCGCTGCGTCGCGGTTCGATCGAAACGTTTGACCAGAAACGTGTGATGCACGCTGTCGAAACGACGCACCAGCGCATCGGGCATGTGCAGTCCACATGCTCTCGCGAGCGTGTGGACCACCATTTCCCATGCGCCCACGTCGTGCCCGTCGCGCACACTCGGAAACTTGGCAATCCACAAATGTCCTTGTGGATCCACGACGCTCGCTTTTGGGCGTGCGCCGCCGAGCGAGCCGCCCGGCGCGATCAGCATGCGCAGCCACTCGTCCGCGCCGCCGGCGGTGTTGTCCTCGTCGCGCTCCAGCGCGAAGCTCGCTGCTTCGAGCGAGCGCAGTTGCACGAATGGCGGCGCGGCTGCGTCATGCTGATCGTCGAGAAACGCGCCGCCTTCTGCGCGGCGCAATCGCAATGCGCCGACCCGATAGGTATCGTGCACGCCCAGCAGGAAATCGGATTCGTAGAGTTTCGCACCGGGTTCAGCACGGCCGGCGCGCTGCGCCCGCTCCAGACGCCGGCGCATCAGCAACCGCCCCCAGCGATCGGGGCTCGCATCGGCGAACACCCCGAAGCTGTCTTGCCCTTGGGGCGGGTATTGGCGCCCCGTGAACAACGCGAGGCGCGGATCCAGCTTCAGATTGGCAAAGTCGGGCCGCGCGAGCGCCGCCGCATCAAACTGGAAATCGAATACTTCGCGCGCAGCCGCACGCCGCGCGCACAGTTGGCCGAGCAGCAGCGGCTCGGATAAGCCATCCCAATCGGCGAAAACAGCAATAGCGTCGGTCATCGCTTCTTCCTCGGCTTGTCAGGCGCCGGCGGAGTGATCAGTGAGGCCAGATCGGCGGAACTGACAAAATCGCCGTCGGCAAGCCACATCGCGCCTTCGCTTTCCGCATCGGGCGCAGCCGCTGGGTAGCGCGTCGGCGCAGCGTCACCCACGGGCTTCTGCACCCCGGCACGCGCTCGAGGACGTGCTGGTCTGGGCGCTTCGTGCAGCAGTGCCGCATCCTGCAACCCACGGCCGAGCGGGTCCTCTTTCGCCAACAGATCGATATCGGCTTCGATACCGAGCACCTGCATCACGGCAAGCCATGCGCCGATCGTCACCCCAGCGTTGCCGCGCTCGAGATTGCGCAGCGTGACGACCGTCATGCCGGCACGCTCCGCCACCTGCAGCGCTGTCAGCTTGCGGCGCAGGCGCGCGAGGCGCAGGCGCTCGCCGAACTGCTGAAGCCGCAGGGTGCCGGCGGGTAGGAGTGGAGAAGTTTTCTTGGCCATAGTGTCATTATTCTATCCTTTATCACAAAAAATAGAAAGAATAATGTCACTTTAAGTGCGTTGGCTGTTGCAGCCCGCTACCTCGAGGCGCAACGCCTCAGGCTGCTCGCCGGATTTGTTCTCATATCGGGCGAATACTCCACACGAGTGCGTGTAATACATCAATCGCTTTTATCAAAATCGCACCGAAACTTTACAAATACCATTCCAATAATAATCAAATTCAATTCATTTATTACATTATCAAAACACCCGATCCAAAGATTAATCAGGGATTCCACTGAAACCGACGCCCCTCCATGCAGTGCACCGCCAGGCTGGCGTACACTCGATGCGCAGCCGCGCCACGGGGGCCTGGGCGCAGCCCACGAATCGCCAGCACGTCACTGGATCAATCAAACAGAGGAGAACGAGCAACATGAGCTGGACTCGCGAACAACGCAATGTCACGATCGCCGCGTATTTAGGCTGGACTCTCGACGCATTCGATTTCTTTCTAATGGTTTTCATCCTGAAAGATATCGCCGCCGAATTCAATACGAAAATCCCTAACGTTGCCTTCGCCATTACATTGACGCTCGCGATGCGCCCGCTCGGCGCGCTGATCTTCGGCCGGCTCGCCGACAAGTTCGGCCGCCGCCCGACGCTGATGGTCAACATCGCGATCTACTCGCTGATCGAATTGCTGTCCGGCTTCTCGCCGAACCTGACCACGCTGATCGTGCTGCGCGCGTTGTTCGGCATCGCGATGGGCGGCGAATGGGGCGTCGGCTCCGCGCTGACCATGGAAACCGTCCCCACCCACGCGCGCGGCTTCGTGTCCGGCCTGCTGCAGGCGGGCTATCCGAGCGGCTATCTGCTCGCGTCGATCGTGTTCGGCGTGCTGTACCAGTACATCGGCTGGCGCGGCATGTTCTTCGTCGG
Source organism: Paraburkholderia jirisanensis (assembly GCF_054782355.1). Classification (NCBI taxonomy): domain Bacteria; kingdom Pseudomonadati; phylum Pseudomonadota; class Betaproteobacteria; order Burkholderiales; family Burkholderiaceae; genus Paraburkholderia; species Paraburkholderia jirisanensis. The sequence continues at coordinate 207,301 of NZ_BAAGSQ010000012.1, forward strand.
CGTGATCCCGGCGCTGCTGGTGCTGTACGTGCGCTCGAGCGTGAAGGAATCGCCGGCCTGGGTCGCACTCGAGAAAAAGGCCCGCCCCAGCCTGCTCGAAACCCTGAAGCGCAACTGGACGCTCTCCGTCTACGCGATCATCCTGATGACCGCGTTCAATTTCTTCTCGCACGGCACCCAGGATCTCTACCCGACCTTCCTGCGCGAGCAACATCACTTCGAACCGCACACGGTGTCGCTGATCACGATCGCGCTGAATATCGGCGCGATCATCGGCGGCCTGACCTTCGGCTCGCTGTCGGAGAAGATCGGCCGCCGCCGCGCAATCTGCATCGGTGCGCTGATCGCGCTGCCGGTGCTGCCGCTGTGGGCGTTTTCGACCACCCCGGTCTTGCTCGCAATCGGCGCGTTCCTGATGCAGATTTCCGTGCAAGGCGCATGGGGTGTGATTCCGGTGCACCTGAACGAGATCTCGCCCGATGAAATTCGTGCGACCTTCCCAGGCCTCGTCTATCAGTTGGGCAATCTGTTCGCATCGGTGAACGCCACGATGCAATCCGGCTTTGCCGAAGCAAACAACAAGAACTATGGGCTCGCGATGGCGGTGGTCGCCGGTACGGTGGCCGTCGTGATTGCGGTGCTGATCCTGTTTAGCCGCGAACGGCGTGGCATCGACATGACAAAATCCGCCGAACAGGTTGTGGCCGCAACGGCTCATTAAAGCGCAGCGCAATCCATAGCGCACCCAGCAGCACACGCTTTTCGCAGTCGCCAGGCCGTGCCGGTTTTTTCCGGCACGGCTTTTTCGTTTGCGGCCGCGGCGTGCCCTCCTGCACCGCGCATAACCTGCCGCTCTTTTAGAGGACTTTATCCACACACGCTGCTTGCCGGTTCGCCATCGCCGTCTTTATCCTGAAAAACGCATGTTTGAAATACCAATTTGAATTGCATTGCTGACGGTCGGGCGAAGCGCGGGCGAAGACCCGTCACACGCCGGGCAAGCGCACCGCGCGAGCGCCGTCGGACAGGCACAGGGAGGAAGACAAACCATGGCAGCCCGCACCACCAGCCGGCACGCCGGCGACACGAAGTCGCGCATTCTCGACGCCGCTGAGGCGCTCTTCATCGAATGCGGCTACGAAGCCATGTCGTCACGGCAAATCACGTCGCGCGCCGAGGTCAATCTCGCCGCGGTCAATTACCACTTCGGCAGCAAGGAAGCGCTGATCCACGCGATGCTGTCGCGCCGGCTCGATGTGTTGAACGATGAACGCATCAAGCTGCTCGAGCGCTTCGACGCGCTGCTCGGCACGAACCTGACCTGCGAGCACGTGCTCGGTGCGATGTTCATTCCGGCGCTGCGCGTCGCACGCGATCCGCGCATCGGCGGCAAGGCATTTCTGCGGCTGCTCGGCCGTGCGTACACCGACCCGTCGCCGTTTATCCGCAACTTTCTGAATGCGCATTACGCGTCGGTGGCCGGGCGATTCTTCGATGCGTTCCAGCGCGCACTGCCGCATTTGCCGCGCGAGGAAGTGGGCTGGCGTCTGCACTTCGCGATCGGCGCGCTGTCCGGCGTGCTGGCGGGCAACGACACCGACAGCCTGATCAGTGAATTCGCGCAGGGCAAGTCGCTCGACGATCTGCAACTGGTGGCGCGGCTTGCGTCGCTGATGGTTGCCGCGCTGAAGGCGCCGCTGCCTGACGCGACGCAGCTTGCGGTGTTCGCGTCGGTACTCGGCGATGCAGGCGACGGCGTGCCGGCTGATTGTCCGTTCGGCGCGCTGTCGGGCGTGGCAACGGCGTCTGGCACCGTGCGTCAAAAAGAGGAGCCCGTGGGGCCACACGAGACAGCGCAACCGGACGACGGCGCTGCGCCCGCGGGCCGCGAGCGGCGCGAAGCGCTGCGCGGCACGGCGTGAGTGGCGTGAGTGGCGTGAGTGGCGTGAGTGGCGTGAGTGGCGTGAGCGGGCGCGAGTGGCGTGAGCGGGCGCGAGTGGCGTGAGTGGCGCGAGTGGCGCGAGTGGCGTGAGCGGGCGCGAGTGGCGTGAGCGGGCGGCATAAGCGGCATGGCCAAAGCGGCATAGCGCAAGCGACATGGCGTAAGCAGCATAGCCAAAGCCGCATAGCGAAAGCGACATGGCATGAGCTGCACGGCCACAAAGCAACACGGCGTTAAGCGGCACGGCAGCACGGCACTGCGCGGCCCGCCTGCAGTTCACGGCACGGCACTGCACCGCAAGCCGTTCGTAGCAAGCACCGGCTAACCGCCACGCCTCTCGCCCGACGCGGCACGTACCTTGCAGCGTTGCACGGTGCGCGCCGCGCGCATGGCAGACGCGCAGCAACGCACCCAACAATCCCGCAACCATCGAACACCGCTCGAACAACTTTCGGAGACACGCCATGTCGTGGTTCATCATCGCCCTGGTGCTCGTGATCGGCGTGCTGATCTATCGCGCGGCGCGCGCGCCATGGTGGCTTGGCGCGCTGCTCGTCTGGCTGGCGGCAGCGTATCTGACGGGCTCCGCCGGCCCGCTCGCGATTGCAATCTGCGCGCTGCTGCTGATCGTGCCGGCTCTGGTGCTAACGCTGCGGCCGCTGCGCCGCGCGTGGCTCACGCGCCCGCTATTCACGATCTTCCGCAAGATCATGCCGGAGATGTCGCAGACCGAACGCGATGCGCTCGAAGCCGGCACCGTCTGGTGGGATGCCGAACTGTTTTCCGGCCGCCCGCACTGGGATACGCTGCTCGGCTACGGCCCCGCGCAACTGAGCGCCGAAGAACAAGCGTTTCTCGACAACGAATGCGAGCGCCTGTGCGACCTCGCCAACGACTGGGAAACCACCGCGATCTGGCAGGACCTGTCGCCGCAAACCTGGCAGTACATCAAGCAGCAGGGCTTCCTCGGCATGATCATTCCGCGCCAGTACGGCGGCAAGCAGTTCTCCGCGTACGCGCATTCGCAGGTGATCATGAAGCTCGCGACGCGCTGCTCGGCGGCCGCCGTTTCGGTGATGGTGCCGAACTCGCTCGGCCCCGCCGAACTGCTGATGCACTACGGCACCGAAGCGCAGAAAAACCACTATCTGCCCCGCCTCGCGCGTGGCGACGAGATCCCCTGCTTCGCGCTGACCAACCCGTACGCGGGCTCCGACGCCGCCGCGATTCCGGACCTCGGCATCGTCTGCCGCGGCACCTTCGAAGGTCGCGAGACGCTCGGCTTCCGGGTCACATGGGACAAGCGCTACATCACGCTCGGCCCGATCGCGACGGTGCTCGGCCTCGCGTTCCGCACGCTCGATCCCGAGCATCTGCTCGGCCGCGGCGACGAGCCCGGCATCACCTGCGCGCTGATTCCGACCGACCACCCGGGCGTCGTGATCGGCCGTCGCCACTGGCCGTTGAATGCGGTGTTCCAGAACGGCCCGAACAGCGGCCGCGACGTATTCGTGCCGATCGACTGGGTGATCGGCGGCCGCGCCCAGGTCGGCAACGGCTGGCGCATGCTGATGGAATGTCTCGCCGCGGGCCGCGCGATTTCGCTGCCGTCGTCGAGCGTCGGCATGTCGAAACTCGCGGTGCGCGGCACCGGCGCGTATGCCGCGGTGCGCCGCCAGTTCCGCACGTCGATTGGCAACTTCGAAGGCGTGCAGGAAGCGCTCGCGCGCATGGGTGGCAACCTGTACGTGATGGATGCGGCGCGCCGGCTGTCGGCGCAGGCGGTCGATCTCGGCGAAAAACCGTCGGTGATTTCGGCGATCGCGAAGTATCACATCACCGAGCGCGGCCGGACCGTGATCAACGACGCGATGGACGTGGTGGCGGGCAAAGGCATCTGCATGGGGCCGGCGAATTTTCTTGCGCGCGCGTACCAGCAGATTCCGATTGCGATCACCGTCGAAGGCGCGAACATCCTGACGCGCTGCCTGATCATCTTCGGCCAGGGCGCGATCCGCTGCCATCCGTATCTGCTGAAGGAACTGGCCGCGGCGCGCGAAGGTCGCTCGGCGCAAGCGCTGCGCACCTTCGACGAAGCGCTGTTCGGCCATCTCGCGTTCACGCTGTCGAACCTGCTGCGCAGCTTCGTGTACGGCGTGACGGGCGGTGCGTTGATCGCGCGCCCGCAGCGCGCGCATGCGCCGCTGGCGCGCTACTACCGCTCGGCGACGCGGCTGGCGACAGTATTCGCACTGGTTGCCGACGTCTCGATGTTCGTGCTCGGCGGCGATCTGAAACGCCGCGAACGGATCTCGGCGCGCCTTGGCGACGTGCTGTCGCAGCTGTATCTGATCTCCGCGACGCTCAAGCGCTTCGAAGACGAAGGCCGCGCGGCCAGCGACCTGCCGCTGGTCCGCTGGGGCGTCGAAGATGCATTGCTGCAGGCCCAGCAGGCAATCGATGGCGTGCTCGCCAATTTCCCGCGGCGCGTTCCGGCTGCGTTGCTGCGCGTGCTTGCGTTTCCGTTCGGCATGCCGCACCGCGCGCCGGCCGACAGCATCGGCAACGAAGTGGCGCAACTGCTGCAGACGCCAGGCGCCGCACGCGAGCGCTTGCTGGCCGGTTCATATGTGCCGCACGTCGACGTCGATACGATCGGCTACGGCGAACTCGCGTTCGAACTGACACCGCGCGTGAGCGCGATCGAACGCCGGCTGCGCGACGCGGTCAGGCAAGGACAGCTTGCGCCGATGCCGCAGAACCTCGCCGAACTCGGGGCGTGGGCGCAAGCCGCCCAGCAGCGCGGCCTCGTCGACGCCGACGAGCGCAAGGTGCTCGAAGACTATGCGCGCTACGCCGCCGAAGTCGTGAAGGTCGACGATTTTGCGGCGGACTTCGGCATGCTGGCGGATCTGCAGCACCGCAAGGAGATGCTCGACAAGTCGATCGGAATCGCCGCGTGAAGCGCGCCGTGCATCTGGAGCGCACGTCGGACGAGACGGCACGACACGTGACTGCCTTGCTGAGCGACGCCCGCGCCATGCACACTGACGCCTTCGGAACCCCCGGCCACCGGCCCCCTGCCTGATGACTGACTCGTATCTGAACTTCGTCAATTCGCCGTTCGGGGCACGCATCGCGCGCGCGCTCGGCTTGCCCAGGCCCGAGGTGCTGCGCCGCTGGCGCGCGGACCAGGCAGACCAGCCGGAGCTCGACCGCCTAATCGTGCTTGGCGCGGGGCCCGCGCCGCAACTGTTCGACGCGCTGGCCGATGTGATCGCGCATCTCGGCGCGACCAGCGTCGCGCATGCGGGCGCACGCGCGTGGCTGCCGCTCGCGAATCGTCACGGGCTGATGAGCGGACGCTTCGAGCCGGTCGAAGCCGGTTCGCCCGCGCGCGTCGGCGCGCTGGTATTCGACGCGAGCGGTATCGACGAAATCGGCCAGCTCGACAGCGCGTATGCATTCTTTCACGATGCGCTGCGTTCGCTCGACCGCAGCGGCCGCATCGTCGTGCTCGGCCGCCCGCCCGAAGCGTGCGACGCGCCGCGGCAATGGACCGCCCAGCGCGCGCTCGAAGGCCTGGTGCGCTCGCTCGGCAAGGAGGCGCGGCGCGGCATCGCGGCCAACCTCGTGTATGTCGCGCACGGCGCGCAAGCGCAGATCGAGGCGGGATTCGAAGCGACGCTGCGCTTCTTCCTGTCGCCGCGAAGCGCGTATGTGTCGGGACAGGTGGTGAGGATCGGCTGTGCAGCAAAGATTGACAGCGTTGCGGCAAGCACTGCCATCGACGCCCCTACCCACCCAACCGACGTCGCCCCACCCACATTCGACTGGTCCCGCCCACTCACCGGCAAGCGCGCCGTCGTAACCGGCGCCGCCCGCGGCATCGGCGCGGCGATCGCCGAAGTGCTCGCCGCGCAAGGTGCGCATGTCATCGGCATCGACATCCCCGCCGCGCGCGACGCGCTCGAAGCCACGCTGCGCCCGCTGTCCGGCACCGCGCTGCCATGCGACATCGCCGCTGCCGACGCGCCCGCCCAGATCGCCGCCGCACTCGACGAACTGGGCGTCGACGTGCTGGTGCACAATGCCGGCATCACACGCGACAAAACCATCGCCAGAATGACCGAGGCGGCGTGGCACGACGTGCTCGACATCAACCTGGGCGCGCAGCAGCGCATCGACGAAGCGCTGCTCGCCGCCGGCACGCTGCGCGACGGCGGGCGGATCATCGGCGTGTCGTCGATCAGCGGGATTGCCGGCAATCTCGGCCAGACCAATTACGCGGCGTCGAAGGCGGGCGTGATCGGGCGTGTGGAGAGCATGGCGCCGCGCCTCGCCGCACGCGGCATCACGATCAATGCGGTTGCGCCCGGCTTTATCGAAACACAGATGACAGCAAAGATGCCGCTGCTGCTGCGCGAAGCCGGCCGGCGCATGAACTCGATGAGCCAGGGCGGCCAGCCGGCCGACGTGGCGCACGCCATTGCATGGCTCGCGCATCCGCGCTGCGCAGGCGTGACGGGGCAACTCGTGCGCGTGTGCGGCCAAAGCCTGATCGGAGCATGACGATGAGCACGCCGTCCGGGATCGATCCGCTGCAGCACACCGAGCGCAAGAAGACCATCTTGCTCGATCCGCTGCCCGCGCCGCACAAGCTCTATGCGCGCGCGTTGCCGGGCCTTTTCAAGCGCTGGCGGCATCGCGCTCATTCCGGCGCGCAACCCGGCGCGCAGCCTGCCGCACTGCCCGCGCTGCGACTGGTGCGCAGCGCCGTGCCGCTCGAAGCCGACGCGCTCGAACGCTATGCACGCGTGTGCGGCTTCATTCCGGAGCACGGCATCCCGCTCACGTTTCCCCATCTGCTGGCGTTTCCGCTGCATCTGCTGTTGCTGACCGATCCGGCGTTTCCGTGGTCCGCACTCGGCATCGTGCATCTGGCCAACCGCGTGCAGCTGCGCCAGCCGCTGGCGCGCGGCGACGTGCTGCGCATCGAAACCGAGTTCGGCGCGCAGCTGAGGCATCCGAAGGGACAGGCGTTCGTCGTGCACGCGCGCGCGTACCGGCGCGGCGAGGCCGTGTGGGAAGGCGACAGTCTCTATCTGAAGCGCGGTGTGCGCGGCTATGGCGAAGCGGCAAGCCCACTCGAGATCGACACGGCGGCGCTTGCGCGCAGCGCGCGCTGGCAGTTGCCCGCGCAACTGGGCCGCGATTACGCGAAGGCGTCCGGCGACTACAACCCGATTCACCTGAGCGCGTTGTCCGCGCAGGTGTTCGGTTTTCCGCGCGCGATCGCGCACGGCATGTGGGCGCTCGGGCGCGCGGCGGCCGCACTGCAGCCCACCCGGCCGCTCGCCGCCGCCAGCTTCGCCGCCGAATTCAAGACGCCGATGCTGCTGCCCGGCGAAGCAACGCTGTGGACTGCCGCACACGATGCCGCTGGCTGCGACCTCGAGGTACGCGATGCCGGCGGCGTGAAGCCGCACCTGCGCGGCCGGTTTCAGTGGAGCGTGTGATGACACAATCACGCCGCCACGTTGCCGCGCCGCATAACGAACCGAAGGAAACTGAAGGAGCCCGCCGATGCCCCACCCGCTTCCCGCCGTGCGCCGCGTCGCCATCCTCGGCGGCAACCGGATTCCGTTCGCGCGCTCGAACACCGCGTACGCGAGCGCGTCGAACCAGGACATGCTGAGCTTCACGCTGCAAGGCCTGATCGACCGTTTCGAGCTGCACGGCGAGCGTCTGGGCGAAGTCGCGGCCGGCGCGGTGATCAAACATTCGCGCGACTACAACCTGACGCGAGAAGCGCTGCTGTCGACCACCCTGGCGAAAGAGACGCCCGCCTACGACGTGCAGCAGGCATGCGGCACCGGCCTCGAGGCCGCCATTCTGGTGGCCAACAAGATTGCACTTGGCCAGATCGACGTGGGCATCGCGGGCGGCGCCGATACCACGTCGGATGCGCCGATCGGCATCAACGAGCGGCTGCGCAAGATCCTGCTCGAAGCGAACCGCAGCAAAACTGCGGGCGCGCGCTTCGCCGCGTTCGCCAAACTGCGCCCCGGCATGCTGTTCAAGCCGCAGCTGCCGCGCAACAGCGAACCGCGCACCGGCCTGTCGATGGGCGAGCATTGCGAGCTGATGGCCAAGCGCTGGCATATCTCTCGCGAAGCGCAGGACGCGCTTGCGCTCGACAGCCACCACAAGCTGGCCGACGCCTACGCGCGCGGCTTCCTGAACGACCTGATGACGCCGTACCGCGGCCTCACACGCGACAACAACCTGCGCGCCGATCTGACGCCGGAAAAGCTGGCGGCATTGAAGCCGGTATTCGACCGCGATGCCGGCACGCTGTCGGCCGGCAACTCGACACCGCTCACCGACGGCGCATCGGCCGTGCTGCTCGCGAGCGAAGCGTGGGCCGCGGCGCGTGGACTGCCGGTGCTCGCCTATCTGAGCGGCTGCGAAACCGCCGCGGTCGATTTTTTCGACAAGCAGGAAGGCCTGCTGATGGCGCCCGCGTACGCGGTCCCGCGCATGCTGGCGCGCGCCGGCCTCACGTTGCAGGACTTCGATTTCTACGAGATTCACGAGGCGTTTGCCGCCCAGGTGCTGTGCACGCTCGCCGCGTGGGAAGACGACGAATACTGCCGTACGCAGCTGGGTCTGGCCGGCCCGCTCGGCACGATCGAGCGGGCAAAGCTGAACGTCAACGGCGGCTCGCTCGGCACCGGCCATCCGTTTGCGGCGACCGGCGCACGGATCGTCGCCAACCTCGCGAAACTGCTCGCGCAGCTCGACAAGCCGGCCGGTACCGCGCGCGGGTTGATTTCGATCTGCGCGGCAGGCGGCCAGGGGGTCACGGCGATTCTCGAACGCTGAACAGCGTGGCAAGCGAGGCGCTTGCGCACCATACTGAAACAACCCTGCAGCAACACAGATAAAACACAAACCACCGGAGACAACCGATGAGCCCGACGACCCAAACGCTGCCGCCCGCCGCCGCCGAAGTCCGCGTCGCGCATGCGCTGCCGCAGCCCGCGCCGAATACCGACGGCATCTGGTACGCGTCCTATCCGCCGGGCGTGCCGCATGAAATCGATGTCGCGCAATACGCATCGCTCACGCAGTTCTTCGACGAATGCACGCAGAAGTACCGCGAGCGCGTCGCCTACGTCAGCGCCGGCTCGAACCTGACCTACGGCGAACTCGCGCGCAAGGCCAATGCGTTCGGCAGCTGGCTACAGAGCATCGGCGTGAAACCCGGCGAGCGCGTCGCGATCATGCTGCCGAACACGTTCCAGTATCCGGTCGCGCTGTTCGGCGCGCTGAAGGCCGGCGCGGTGGTGGTCAACGTGAATCCGCTGTACACGGTGCGCGAGCTCGCGCATCAGCTGAAGGACAGCGGCGCGCAAACCATCGTCGTGTTCGAGAACTTCGCGAAGACCGTCGAAGACGCGCTGCCTGGCACGCGCATACAGAACGTGGTGATCAGCGCGCTCGGCGACCTGCTCGAGGACGGGCTGAACCTGAAAGGCCGGCTGATCAACTTTATGCTCCGGCATGTGAAGAAGCTGGTGCCCGCCTATGGCCTGCCGCAGGCAGTACGCATGCTCGACGCGCTGGCTGCCGGCTACCGCCGCCCGCTCGTGCCGGTTGCGCTGAACCAGACCGACGTCGCGTTCCTGCAATACACGGGCGGCACCACCGGCGTCGCGAAAGGCGCGATGCTCACGCACCGCAACATCATCGCGAACCTGCTGCAGGCAAAGGTCTGGTCGGAAAGCCAGCTCTCCGGCGACGTCGAAACCATCCTCACGCCGCTGCCGCTTTATCACATCTACTCGCTGACGGTGAACGCGTTCATCTTCATGTTGCTTGGCGGGCGCAACATCCTGATCGCGAACCCGCGCGACATGAAGCGCGTGATGTCGATCCTGCGTCACGAAAACTTTCACCGGCATCACGGCGGTCAATACGCTGTACAACGCATTTCTCGACAACGAGGAGTTTTGCAAGCGCGATTTCTCGAAGCTGAAGCTCGCGATGGCCGGCGGCATGGCGATGCAGAAGGCAGTCGCCGAACGCTTCAAGGCCGTGACCGGCAAGCCGGTCATCGAGGGCTACGGCCTCACCGAATGTTCGCCGATCGTGTCAATGAATCCGGTCGACCTGAAGCACATGCGCGAGTTCGATGGCTCGATCGGGCTGCCGGCGCCGTCCACCCAGGTGCGCTTTCGCAAGGATGACGGCAGCTGGGCCGGTCTCGGTGAGCCGGGCGAACTGTGCGTGCAGGGTCCGCAGGTGATGCGCGGCTACTGGAACCGGCCGGAAGAAACCGCCAAAGTGCTCGACGACGAAGGCTGGCTCGCCACCGGAGACATAGGCGTGATGGACCCGAGCGGGTTCATCAGACTGATCGACCGCAAGAAGGATATGATCCTCGTGTCCGGCTTTAACGTGTACCCAAATGAAGTAGAAGACGTGATCGCGATGCACCCGGACGTGCGCGAGGTCGCGGCAATCGGCGTCCCCGATCCGGTGCAAGGCGAACGCGTGAAGGTGTTCGTGGTGCCCCGCGAGGCATCGCTGACCGAGCAGCAGGTAATCGAGCATTGCCGCAAGAACCTGACCGGCTACAAGGTGCCGAAGCTCGTCGAGTTTCGCGATGCGCTGCCGCAGACCAACGTCGGCAAGATTCTGCGCCGGGAACTGCGCGATCAGGAACTAGCGAAGCAAAAACCTGCCTGATGCACTTAATACGGCGTGATCCTCCGGCGCCGGTTTCCGAAGGAGTCTTTCATGCCGCCATCGACGACGGCACCGCGCCGTCTGTACCGGAAGCACTCGCTGCGTCTGGTCGTCTGCTGGGCAGCGTTGAGCGCACTCGCCGCGGCGCACGCGCAGGATGACGAAGCGGCCGCGGCGGGCAAGACCGCGTCGGCAGCGGCTGCTTCGGCGGCTGCTTCGGCGGCATTGCCGGCGGCCGGTTCGAGCGCCAAAGCCGACAACGGCGCGCCGCTCGTCGCCCCCAGCGAAGCCGGCAAGCTCAAGCCCGACGAGCAGGTGCGCTGGCTGCGCCGCGCCGCGCAAAGCGGCCTGCTCGAAAAGCTCAGCGACGAGGAACTCACCACGCTGTTCCAGTCGCTCGATCCGTTGACGGTACCGCGCTATGTGAAGGACGGCCCCAACGGCTATCCGTCGTACGAGTTCACGATGCTTCGCCAGGAACGCATCCGCGGCAGCTGGCCGAGCCGGCCTGACCACATGCTGGTACGCGTGACGCGCGACCCGATCCGGATTTACGCGAAATGGCTGCCGGACGGCGCACATGCCGGCCAGGAAGTGATCTACGACGAAGCGCGGCGGCCCGACGAGATGTACGGTCACCTGGGCGGCTTCCTGCGCATCCTGCCGCTATGGGCTTCACTGAATGGCTCGCTGGCGCGCACGCAGTCGAATCATTCGATCCGCGATCTCGGCACCGAGTACATCGCCACGCAGTTTCTGTCCGAGGGCGAGAAATATGCGCAGGCGGGCGTCACGCGGCCGACGAAGATCGAGGCGATTACCCTCGAAGGCGTGCGCGTGGTTGCTTTCACCTACGAGACGCACACCGGTATGCCCGCGTTCTACGCGAAACGCGAGACGCTCGGGCTCGATCTGCGGCATCCGTACTTTCGCACCGTCGAGTCCTACGACAACGATGGGAACATCTTCGAGCGCATCGTGTTTCAGACCATCACGCCGAAGACCTTCGACGACGAGACCTTCGATCCACAGAACCCGGCGTACAAGTTCTGAACGTCGACCGTCGTCATAACGACATCACGAACGACACCGCACTGCTGCGCGGCAGGCGGCTCGCATCGAGCGGTAGCAGGCCATGTGGAAGCACGTCGGCGGGCCGCTGCGCGAGGCGCGACAGCACGAAGTAATCGGCCGCGCGCACGACGCCGAGTAGCGTCACCGGCCCGCTCGCCGCGCGCGGCGCAAGCGTCGCATGCCACAGCGCGCCGATGTCGTCGCCCATGTCGAAAGCGGGAATACCGAGGTGCGCTGTATGGCCGGCAAATGCGGCGGCTTCAGTCAGCGAGGCATCGAAGATTGCCAGCGCGTGCTGACCGTTCCCGGCCTGAGCAGCTTCAGCAGCCTGCGTGGCCTGTATCAGCCATGCCGGCGTGAGCACCCCGCCGGAAATCCAAACCCCTGTCGCGATGAAGCTGCGCCGGTCCATCTGTTGCCTCCTTCTCGATCCGCTTCGTGGCGAGCACGTCGACTCTTGCGCCACGATGTGCGACTACGCGCAGTTGCCGCAGTGACGCGCGGTTATGTATACCCGCGCTGCCCGCGCCACGCTTTCGGCCAGATGCCCTGCTTGCCCGGCGACAGGATGCCGGCCGGATCGAGCGCATCCTTGACCGTCTCCGACAGGCGCAGCATCGCGCCATCGTTGAACGTGTACTGCGCCGCCGCGTAATCCATATGCACCAGATGCGAGCGGTACTCGCCATAACCCGCCGCGCGCGCGTCGCTCATCAGTGCGCGCAGCAGATCCGCCGAGCGCTCGCTTTGCTGCGTATCGTTGCGATCGAAGATCGCCGCGAAGATATGGTGCAGATGTCGCACACCCGCCGTAAAGCCGCCGTAGTAGTCGAAGCCATACGATGCGGCACGCCCTTTCACCATCAGATACTGACGCAGCGCATCGACGCCGGTAGCCGGACAGATCGGCGAGAAGTCGATATGCGCGCCGGCACCGCCGCGCCAGTCGAGCATGCGAAACGCTGTCATCGCCGGAATGCCGGCCTGATTGCGGTCGCCGCCGCCGGTCGGCTGCGCGTCGCCGGCATAGGTCTTCGCCGACATCGACGCGCGCGGCACCGTGCCGAATGCGCGCTGCACGATCTTCTGCCGCGCCTCGATCAACTCCGGTGTGCCGTATAACGCGTAGTGCAGGTTCCAGTAGCCGACACCGAGCTTCTTCAGCATCGCGTCGATCACATCGTCGGGCATCGCGCCGGGGCCGTCGTACCACTGCGTGCGCGGCGCGAGCCCGGCCGCGCGGCGCAGGCCGCCCTCGATCACCGCGTGGTTGCGAATCGTCTCGTCGAGCCGCAGCGGCCGCAGGATCTCGACGATCGCTTCGAGATCGCGCTCGTCGTGAAACTGGATTTCGCCGAGCAGATACGCCGGCGGCGCCGGCATCAGCCACAGGCCCATCTTCGTGACGATGCCGTAGTTCGACTGCATGAACATCGCATCGAACGACGGCCCGTAGCCAGGCTGGTAAAGCTGCCATGCATGGCCGATCTCGATCCCGCCCATGCCGGTGCGCACCACGTCGCCGTTGGCCAGCACCACTTCCATGCCGCATTGCGTGGCGGCGTGGTCGCCGTACGCGGTGTAGCCGAAGCCGCGCTCGAGCGTATTGCCGATCACGCTGCCCCAGCCCGCGGCCGGCGGATCGACCCACAGCGGGTGGCCGTGCTCGCGCAGATAGTTATGCAGATCGAAGTAGCTGACGCCGGGCTCGACCAGCGCATAAGCGAGCTTGTCGTCGACTTCGAGAATGCGGTTCATGCGCTGCAGGTCGAGCACCACCGACCCGGTCAGCCGCGGCGCCGCGCCGCCGTACGCATAGTTGCGGCCGGTCGATACGGTCCACAGCGGCACGCGCTGTTCGTTGGCGACGCGCAGGATCGCGCGGATCTCTTCGACCGAGCCCGGCTGCAACGCGGCCGACGGCACGAAGCCGGCGGCCTCGGGGCCGGGCGCGAACGGATCGAGATACGGTGTGAGCGCCGCGCCCTCCAGCACATGTTCGCTGCCGACGATCGACTGCCATGCAACGAGCGCACGCTCGAACTGCGCGGTGGCGACGCCCGGCGGCAGCAGGCGGATGCCGGGCGCGCTCAACGCGTGGCTCCGCGTGAATCAGCGGCCATGCCCGCCGCCGCCGTGACCGCCGCCACCATGGAAACCGCCGCCGAAGTTGCCGCCATGGAAGCCGGCCCAATGTCTGCCGCCGCCGTAAAAACCGCCGTGGCCGAAGCCATGGCCGTTTGCGAAGTGGACATGATCGATGTGATGAAAGTGGTGGAAACGGTCGACGAAGATGAACGAGGCACCGAAGCCGAATGCAAACGGAGGGCCCCAGTAGAACGGATCATAGTCATACACCGGCGTGAACTGATAATAACCGCCCGCGTACGGCGACGCGTTGTCCATATCGGCCGGCTGCGCGATGCGCCACGTGCCGTCCGGCTGACGGCACGCGAGGCCGCTGATGGTTTGCTGCTGGCCGTCGATTTGTGCGGCACCGCTAACTTGCTGGCACTCCTGCGTGCCATTCGGGCCGTTCTGCGAAACGTCCGCCTGCGGGTAGACTGCCGGCCCGCTCTCCTGCGCCATCAACTGCGGCCCGACCGGCACCGCACACACGCACAGCACTGCTGCAAGTTTGAGAATATTGCGCATCATGTGTCTCGCTTCGACCCGCAGGCGCAGCTCGTATCATGGAGCCGGCGCCATCAAGGCCATATCGTTTAGCTGCGCGGCCCGTGCCACCGCCGATGCTGCCAGCGCGGGAGTGCGCTGTAGTGACGGGCCTGCACTTATCAAAACGACAAGACACGTAAAGGTATTCCGGATGCCTTTGTAAGCGATTTATGCAGCTTCGTTACCGGGTATTTCGCCTCGCGCTGCGGGGCTTTTCAGGACCTCGAAAGCGGCCTGATGCGCGTCGACAAAAGCTGCATCAAGTGCCGCCTCGGGATGCGTCACCTGGTCACTGCCACGCTTCGGGACGACCGCCCAACGCGCTGCACACCTCGACGGCGATCGAGCGCAGCTTGCCTTCGGCGATCGGGCCGGACAACGCATAGCCCATGCCGTCGCTGACCCAATAGAACGTGCGTCGATTGCCGTCGCGGAACAGACGAAACGCAGTCTCGTCTTTCGGAATACCGGACACATACAACGTGAGGCGCGCGCCGCTCTGGTTCTCATACATGAATTGCGCGGCAGGCCCCGCCTCGCCCGGCAGCAGACGTCCGCCGACCAGCGTATAGCCGTACTCCTGCAGCGAAGGCACCGACAGTTGCCGGTTCAGCCGCTTGGATAGCCATGTGATCAGATGTTCTTCTTCGGCCGCCGCCACTTCGACCGGATGACGCTTCTCCGGCGTGTACACCGCATACGCGACGTCCGCGCGGCGCGCGAAGGTCGCGGTTTCGCCGCCGCCGAGATTGGGCAGCACGAACTGTTCGACCGACACCACCAGCCCCGCGCCGGCCACCAGCCAGCACGCGGCCAGCGCTACGCGGCGCCACCACGGTGTCTGCACGCGCAACACCACGAACTGCGTGTCGTCGCTCGTGGTCGCGCCGCACAAGGCACGCAATGCGGCCCGCTGCGCGCGCCATGCGGCGACCTGCGCGGCAGCCTCTTCGTCGTGCGCAAGATGCTCGCGCACGACGGCACTGTCGCGCTCGCTCAGTTCGTCGTCGACGAACGCGGACAGCATGCGCAGATCGGGCGCTTGCGTGGGGTCGGTAGGTCGGGCGTCGTTGTTCATGAAGAGTTTCTCACTACTTTCAGCGACACGGACTTGTGAATCGGACCTTCAGTCAACAGCACTCTCATCTGTTCGCGCGCACGCGACAGACGCGACATGATCGTGCCCACCGGCACACCGAGCGCGATCGATGCCTCCTGATAGCTGAGCTCTTCGACGCACACCAGCAGCACCACTTCACGCTGCTCGAGCGGCAGACAATAAAGCGCACGCTGCACGTCGCGCAACACCAGCCCGTCGACCTCGCCACGCGGCGCCTCGAGATTGCGCCACGGCGCAGTCTCTTCGTCGACCGCGATCTCGCGGCGCACACGCAACTGGTCGATATACAGATGCCGCAGAATCGTCAGCAGCCAGGCACGCAGGTTACTGTTCGGGCGGAACGCTTTCCAGCGCGCAAGCGCACGCTCGGCCGTATCCTGAACCAGGTCGTCCGCCCATGCGTGGTCCCCCGTCAGTGCGCGCGCATAGCGACGCAGCTGCGGGAGCCACGAAACCACATCTGCCTCGAAACTCACCCGGCTGTCTTGGAAATAATCTGCGGCGTCAAAACGGCTCAGTAACCGCCGGAGCTGCTGCTCGAGCTGCCGCTGCTCGCACCGCCGCCCGACATATCGCTACAGGCGGAAGTACCGAACGCCACCGCGCCTAGCGCGACGACCATACATAGGGTTGTAACGAAACGTGTCATCTTCATGGATATCTCCGGTGGGTACGAGCATTGCGGCTGGCGAGCGTAATCCGCTATGTAAACCGTCAAACATGGCTGCTCGTGAACAAAACGAGATCTAGACCAGTTTTATTCCGTCCCTGGAGAACGATTTTTAAAGTTATGCCGTATCGCGTTCCGGTCTTGTATTCATGTCTGCGCCCAATCGGCACGCAGTGACACGCGTGAAAACGCAAAGATTCGTAACGCAACGTTACACATCGTATTTAACGGATGCTTCCGTGTCCACAAGCCGTTATAGTGGGCGTCAGTCCGCCCGAGCAACGCGCGAGCGCGCGGTCCCATGTAGAATCCCGGCGAACAACCGCTCTTCCACACATATTCGTCCATGCCTTCCGCAGAATCGCACCCGCAAAACGACTTCATGAACGCAGCGCGCAAAGAGCGCAAACGCGTCGAAATTTATCTCGTCAATGGCATTCGCCTGACAGGATGCATCGAGTCGTTCGATCAGTACCTGGTGATGCTGCGCACGCCCGTCGGGCTGCAGGGCATCTATAAACGAGCCATCTCGACGATCCAGCTCGATACCGGCACGCGCCCGGGTCCGCGCACGCCGCGCCCGTCGCATGGCGAGCACACGTCGCGCGGGCCGCACGGCTCGCATGGTCCGCATCGCGGCGAGCGCGAGCATCGCGAACCGCGTGAACCCCGTGAGCCGCGCGAATCGTACGGCAGCGCGCCGGCTGCACCCGAGCGCCCCGCGTCGGATGCGCCGGTGGTCGTCACGCGGCGCCGCCGGCTGTTCGGCACGGGTGCCGGCGATAACAACCACGGCACCAGTCACGGTAACAACCATAACAGCGGCAACGGCAACGGCGGCTCGGACAATAACAACGAGTAAACAGAGTGGGTGCAACGCGAGCAGGCTTGCGTTGCACCGTGCTCGCAACCGCGCATGTTTGTATGTGTAGCCCGTGGACTACCGAGGCTATGCACGTAGTCAAGCATCTGTGCACCGCTGCTGCTGCGGCAGCGGTCAGTTGAAGATCTGTCACATTCGGCGTTACGCGCATCAGGCTCCTCGCCTGATTGAATGCTCAGGTCTCAGGTCTCAGGTCTCAGGTCACCCCTCGCGACGGCATCATTCGAGCGGCTGCGTCAGCCGCTGCAGAATCCGTTCGAGCCGCAAGTCCTGCTGGCGCGTCAGCTGATAGCCGCTTTGCACGGCCAGCAAGCGCCGACGCCAATATCCGGCATCGAAAATCGCCATCGAAGGCTGCCGTGTCGCCCATTCCAGATGTTCCAGTTCCGCTTCCACTACGTGCGACGCATTCCGGCGCGGCACACGGTCGCGGTCGTTCGTCTCCATATTTGAGTTCCTCGTATGGGCGCACGCGAACGACCTGCCAGTTGCGGCCGTTGTCATGCAACGGAACTAGAACGAAGTCCGTCAGCGAAAATTCCATCGAAGGCTGAGCGGCTTATCTGGCGCGCCTGCGATGCAGGGCGCATGAGGCGTTTGCTTACATTGACCGATGCGGCGTACGCCAGCGCGAAGTGGCGTAACGGTGGCGTGAATGGGCAGCGCGCCGCGGATCGTGGTTCATGGATCGCGGATCGGACAAAAGCAGAACTGTCTTAGGCCGAACGGACGAAGGTTCGCGAACCCGGTCTTTACGTTATGCTGGTTCGATGACGTTTCACACACGGGAGAGCGTAATGTCCACGGCAAAGCAGAAAGCCTCGCACGCAGAACCGGCCCTCGAGCAACGCCTCGACGAGGCGCTCGAAGAAACCTTCCCGGCCAGCGATCCGATCGCAGTCGGTACTGACACACAGCGCGTCGCCCAACCCAAGGAAAAAGCAGGCGCCACGAAAGAACGCGCGCATACGCCACGCTCGCGGCACGCTTCTTGAGCAGCACAGCACGGCGGCTATGCGCCCATGCGAGTGTGCAGCCTGCACGCTGATTCGCGCAGGCTCTACGGCATACGGATATTGATTCTGTCAGCGCATCAGGCCGCCGGCCTCAGAAGGCGGCTGCCTGAATCCCTGCCTGAACCCTTGTCCCAAGCGCACCCATGCGGATCGCCGGTGCTGCCTTCGCACCGGCGCATACGACAAGCCTGGCGAGATCGCACGGCAAGCGTCGCTCACCGTGGCCGGCGTGCAGCAAGCCGCACTCAGTGCACCGACGTCGGCAGCCCGCTATCCAGCTGTCGCTGCAGTTCGCGCACCTGGCGTTGCGCGGCACGCAACTGCTCCTGAGCCTCGCTCTTCTGCTGCTGCAGCGCGGTGGTCTCGGCACGCGTTTGCTGTTGCTGGTTGTTGACGATCACCTGCTGCTGGTGCGCCACCGTCAGGTCCGCCTGCAAGCGGTTCGCACGGTCTTGCGACACCGCGATCATGCGATCGGTGAAACGCTTCTGCGCTTCGAGTTTGGTGCGGCGGATCTCGACGTCGGACAACTGCGCGGTCTGACGCACGAAGTCCTTGTAGATCAGGTCGGCACGCTGGTCGTCCTGGGTCTTGACCACGCGCCAGAAGTTCTTCTGCTGGAACAGCGCGACGTAGTACGTCATCTCCTTGCCATAGAACAGCAGGCTCGCACCGTAGCTGCCGTTGTACGTGGTCCGCATCTCGGTGAGATCGGGGCCGTGGATCATCTGCTGGAGTTCGGCGACGTTGCCGCTGGCTGATTGCTTCGACTCGTCCGGCGTCAACGCAATCGTTTGCCCAGGCGCACTGACCACAGCCGCCGACGCGCCCGACTGCGCCGCCACTGTCGTCACGGCCGCGCTGGCCGCGTCGTCTGTCAACGCTTGCGCATGAACAACCTGGATTCCCCCGAGGACAAGCATCACCGGTAGTGCAATCTGCCGGATTTTCGACTTCTGGCTCATGTAATTCCTGCTTTGAACAGTTTTTTGTTGTAACCGAATCGTCTCATTATTACTCACTTTCACGCGTTTCGGGTTCTTCGTCGAAAATTTGGTACTTGCGCATCTTCTCCCACAGCACCTTGCGGCTGATGCCGAGATACTGCGCGGAGTCCTGGCGGCGCCAGCTGTTCGCTTCCAGCGCGGCGAGCACGCGGTTGCGCTCGGTCATGTCCCACTTGCTGCGATCGATCACGACCTCGGCCGGGCTCTCTGCCGGCACGTACTGGCTGTTGCGCGCGAGTGCGAGCAGGCGCTGCAGCCGCGCGGCATCCCATGCACCGATCTGGCGCACCGTGACACCGATCCGCTCAGCCAGGTTGCGCAGTTCGCGCACGTTGCCCGGGAAATACGTATCGGCCACCGCATCGGCCAGCCAGTATGGGATGTCGGGCAGCTGCGCCAGCCGCTCGGCGCCGATCGTCGACGCGATCAGCGCCTTGAAGATCGCGATCTTGTCGGCCGCGCCGCGTTCTTCGAGCGACGGAATGCGCAGTTCGATCACCGCCAGCCGGTAGTACAGGTCGGCGCGAAACGTACCTTCCTTGACGAGCTTCTGCAGGTTGCGGTTGGTCGCGGACACCAGCCGGAAGTCGAGCTTCACCGGCGTGGCTGAGCCGACGCGCGTCACCGCGCTGTCTTCGAGCACGCGCAGCAGCTTCACTTGCTGGTACAGCGGCAGGTCGCCGATTTCGTCGAGGAACAGCGTGCCGTTGTCGGCCTGCTCGAAATAGCCTTTGTGGGTCGCGGCCGCGCCGGTGAACGACCCCTTCGAGTGCCCGAAGAACAGCGACTCGAACAGGCCGTCCGGAATCGCGCCGCAGTTCACCGCGATAAACGGGCCGGTGTTGTAGTGCGAATGTTTTTCGTGCAGTAGCTGCGCGATGCGCTCCTTGCCGACGCCGGTTTCGCCGTGCACCAGCACGCTGGTATCGCAGTCGGCGAAGGTATCCACTTCGCGCAGCAGCGCCTGCATGCACTCGGAGGTTGCGATCAGCGCGCTCGACTCGTGCGTCTGCGCGGCATGCGCGCGCAGTTGCAGGACCAGTTTGCCGACCATGCCGCGCAGTTCGGCGCAGGTGAAGTCGAGCGGCAGCACGTGTGAGTATTCGGGCGGATAGTTGGCCGGATCGCGGTCGCGCGGCGCGGCGCCGACCCAGATCACCGGCACGCCGTGCGCGGCTTGCCAGTCTGTCGGCATCAACGCGCCGGAGTCGATCGCCGACACACTGATGATCGCCAGCGACGGCCGCGCGGCGAGCCGCTCCGGCGACAGCGCCGTGCCGTCGGCGCGGATCACCTCGACGTCGAAGCTCGCCATGCAGCGTGCGACGCGGTCGATGATGTCGGCTTTGCCTTCCCACACATAGAGGTCGACTTCATCGATTTTGGCTGGGGTTCTCATTGGCGGGCGGTTTAGTTGACGAGTTGTGCTTCACCGCAGGTAAGCGCGATGTCGTGGACGGTGGCGGCACCGATCTGGACGCCGAGGGCCTGGAGCAGCGGCACGAGGAGTTTGTCGAGCTCGGTGAGGACGGGGCTGAGCGCATTGACTACGCCGGCCAGCAAGTTGCTGATCAGGCTGTCCGGCTCCGTGCTCAAGTCGAATGGCAAGCCCAGCAGTTTGCCTCGCACGTGCAGCGCGCCCGGCAATTGCGTGAGGATCTGCCCAAGCAGCCCGGCAGTCGCACCGCCCAGGCCGTTCGTATTGATCGACTGATAGTCGTCGCTGTTGCCGGCCCTGGCGTCGAAGGTTAGTGGCGTCGACTGGGGATTGTTCAACTGCAGGTTCAGGCTGTCGACCGATACGAAAATCTGGACCAGCGACAAAAGCAGTTGCACGCTGGTGATGTCGATCTGCTGCGAACACGCGAGCGGCGTCGTGCTGTCGGTGAAATTGGCCGCCGCATTGCCGCCGATGCAGATGCCGGCCACCCCTGTCTGCGTAAGGATGGTGCTGCTGCTGGTGTCGCGCGACGCAGTGCACTGGGTGGTTTGCAGGTGCGCCGTCGCATCTCCCACCTCGATGTAAAGCGGCAGGTTCAGCACGCTGATATTGGCCAGCACCCCGAGATCGATGCTGGGCAACAGGCTGACGCTCAACGCCAGCCGCACCTGCGCGGAATGTGCGCTGGTGCGCGGATTGCCGTTCGCGTCGACACCCGCTTCGCCGATCGCGATGACCGGCGGCTGGATGATCGCGAGCTTGGTGCTGACCGCGCCGAGCGCACCGAGATTCAGCGCGGCGCCAAGGTTGATCGCCGACTGCGTGTTGGCAATTTCAGCCGACACCAGCAGCGCGTCGAGCACGCTGATTTTCGACGACAGCGCCCCTTGCGGATTTTCCAGGCCGATCGCAAGCAAGCCATGCCCCGTCGCCGTGTCGCCGAGCTTCACCTGCAGGCCTTTCGGCACGGTCGCCTTGATGGTGGCAAGCGCGCTTGCGACATCCACGCTTACCGTGCTGTTCGCGGTGATGGCGGTGATCATCGCCTGGACCAGGTCCTGGATGCTCACCGTGGTGTTCAGCAATGCATCGACCGAACCTACGCCGAGCGCGGCGGCCAGATCGCCGAGTTTCACCTGGGTCGTGGCCAGCCCCTGATATGTCAGCACACCCAACGCGAGGTTGGTGCCGAGCAGAGAGTTCAACAGATTGTTCAGCATGCCGCCGCTCAGCGCGACCGTGCCGGTGGCGAGCGAAAACGTGCCGATGTCGATGGCCTTGGCGGTGGCGCTCGCGCTCACGGTGCGTGCCGGCCCGAGGAACATGAACGGAACCTGCTGCTGGATCGAGACCTGTACCGCATTCAGCGGCGCGCCGGTCGTGCTGAACACCGGCGCGCTGCCGGCCGACGGTACATCCCAGCGGCCGCAGACAACCGTCATCGTCGCACTCGCGGGCGGTTTGGCATCGAGCACACCGTCCGGCAGGCCGTTGGCCGTCGCGATCGCACCGGCAGCCGTGCGTGCCGCATCGCAGGCATTCGCGCCACCGATCGCCTGCGCGCCCGCCGACGCGGACAGGTCGGCGCTGCGCTGCAGCTGGCGGCGCACCATGAAGACGTTGCCGATGTCCAGCGCACCGAGCGCTGCGACCGCGACGGCCAGCCACAGCGCAGCCACCACCGCGGCCACGCCGCGCTGCCGGTGCGCATGGGCGACGCGGCCTGGCCGTGCGTCGCGTCGGATGGGCGCCTGCCGCGGCATATCAGTTCTGCGCCCCGCCGCCGTTGCCATAGCCGCCGCCCTGCATCGAATTGCCGGCGTCGCCGCTGCCCACCGACGAGCCGAACGAACTCGGAATCTTGTTCTTGAACGAATCGAGATAGCGCTGGTACGCGAGTGTCGCTTCGGCGCCGAGCGTGGTCGGTTCGCGGCCTGCTTCGGCGTCGCTGCGTTGCAGGTCGAGCCATCCGGTGGTCGCATGGCCGATTTCGCTGGCGCGCGGCGTGCGGCGCGCCCGGCCGTTTGGCGCAGACGCTGCGGGCGCGGCCGCCGCTGGTCCTTGCGCGACCGGGTTCTGCTGCGGCCCAGCCGACTGCGGCCCAGCCGACTGCGGCCCAGCCGATTGCGCAGCGGCGCCCTGCGCCGCCAGCGTTTGCAGCCCAACCACAAACGCAACGCCCAACGCGCCGCGCAGCACTGCGCCCGCGCGTCGCCCCCCGTCCAGCCATCCGGATCCCGTCATGATTTCGCCCCCCACCCGTTGACGCCCGCTCATTGCGCAAACCGCTGCAGCAACGGCTCGACGAGTTCGTTATTGCGCGCGCTCGCCACCGCAGGCGTGCGCGCATCCGCTTGCGAGACCCGCGCGCGGCTCGCCGCGGCCTGCACCTTCAGCGTTTCGTCGCGAATCCGCGCGCGCACCGCGGGCGCCAGCTGCTGCTCGTTCATCAACGCCTGGGCACGCTTGCCCTGCCCATCTGCGTTCAGATACAGCACCACGTTGCCGACGATCTTCGGATTGCGGCTGTCGAGTTCGGCCGCCTTCATCAGCGGCACGCGCGCGCCCGCGATGTCGCCGGCACGCAGCCGCGCGTAACCGAGATCGGACAGCGTCGCAGCATCGGTCGGTGCAAGCTGCGCCGCGTGGGCGAGCGCGTCGACCGCGGTGCGGAAGTCGCCGGCGCTGCCCGCCAGCAGACCGAGTCCGCGATAAGCGCGCGCGGCGAGCGGCGTATCCAGCAACTTCGTGTACTCCGCCACGCTCGCCGCGGACTGATCGGTCGCACGCAGCGCATCGGCGCGCAGCAGGATCGAGTCCGGCGACACGCCGTACTGCTTGTCGTACGCATCGATATGCGCGAGCGACGCGTAGTAGAGGCCCTGCGCCTGCATCCTGTCGATCAGCGCGAGATACATGCCGGGCGTGTCGGGCGCAGGCTCGTGCGTACCTTGCTGCTGCATCGCCGCGCGTTCAGCCTGCGGACCGACGCCGTAGCCCGACGGGTTGACCGAGCAGGCGCCTATCAGCGCGCACACGAGCGGCACCAGCAGCACGGGCAGGCGGCGCAGTGCGGCTACGGAGGGATTCCCGATCGGATCGACCATGATTAACGTTCCTTAGCGATGCTGAAAACCCTGATGCGGCTGCGACAACGCATGCAGTACGGAAAGCACACCGGGCCCCGCGGTAACGATCAATAGCGCGGGCAACAGCGTCACGACCATCACACCCGTCATCTTCACGGTCAGATGGCCGATCCGTTCACGCAACAGCGCGCGGCGCCCTTCGCGCAGCCGGTCGCCAAACTGGCGCAGCGGCTCCTGCACGGCGCCGCCGTGCCGGTCGACCTGCACCAGCAAGCGCACCACCGCACGCAAGTCCTCGTTGTCGAAACTCGACGCGAGGCGCTGCAGCGACTGCTCGCGCGTGCGCCCCGCGACGAACTGGCGCTGTGCGATTTCGAGTTCGCTCGACAGCACCGGCAGCATCCGGCGGAATTCGCTGACCGTGACCTGCAAACTCTGATCGAGCGACAACCCGACGCCCTGCAGCAACCGCAGCAGGTCCACCAGCATCGGCAACTCGTCGACCACGGCGGCACGGCGCGCCGATGCGCGCCGCTGGATGAACAGCTTCGGCACCATAAAGCCGCCAGCCAGCGCAACCGCCATCAGCGCCGTAAAGCGCAGGCCGGAGAGATGACCACTGGCGAGCAGGCCGGCAACGAGCGGCAGCAGCGCTGCACAGGCAAGCCGCGCGATCAGGAAGAGACCGCGTGCCCGTGCGTCGACGAAGCCGCATTGCTCGAGCAGCCGCCGGTCTTCGCTCGCGACGATCTGGCGGCCGAGCGACGTATCGAGCCACGCAGTGCCGGTGCGCGCGACGTGGTCCAGCACGCGCCACATGCCGCGGCGCGGCCCGTGAGCCGCTTGCGCCCGTTGTTGTGGCTTACGCGAGTTCGTGGGCGGCGTGCCGCCCTGCGGCGCAGCCTGCGCATGCGCGGTGAACCCCGGTGCGGCGCCGGCCGCCGTTGCGCGCATGCCACCGCCCGGCTCAGTTTGCGCAGCCCCTCGCGTGCCCGCCGAAGCGTCACCCGCCGGTGCCGCCGCTGCTCGCCCCGGCGGCATGGCACCCGCCGCAACGGCAGCCGACGCGGCCGGCTGTGCGCCGCGCCGCTCGAGCGCATCGGCGAGCGTGCGTGCACTGCGCTCACCGGAAGCGATCCGCCGCAGCAGCCCGCCGGCGAGCAGCAACAACGCAAGTGCGCCGAGCACCAGCGCGACAGCGACGATCTGGTCGGAGGTCATGGTCAGTTCCTCAGGCGCGCGAGCCGGTACAGCAGCAGGACGCCGAGCGCCTGCATGCCGAACGCCCAATAGGCCAGCGTGCGGCCACTGCCGTCGTTCCACATCGACGCGAAGTAGTGCGGATTGAACGCGATCAGAAAGCCGCCGATACCGATCGGCAGTAGCGCGAGCACCCATGCCGACATGCGCGTTTCCGCCGACATCGCGATCAGTTCGCGCTCGGCCTGTTCGAGATCGCGCATGAACGACGCCATCCGGTCGAGCATCGTGTCCGCGCGGCCGCCGTATTTCACCGACAGACGCAGCACCGCACCGACCAGTTCAAATTCGCTGACGCGATATAACTCGCTGACGTGCTGTAGCGCGCGATCGATCTCGACACCGCTGCGCAGCATCCGCGAAACATGATCGAGACATTCGCGCAGCGGCGCCTCGGTGGTCTGCAGCGCGGCCTGGAAAGCGGCCGGCACGCTGTTGCCGAGCACCACGAGACGCACGATGCCGTCGAGAAACGACGGCAGCTGCCGCACGATGCGCCGGCGGCGGGCGCGCGTGCGCCACGACACCAGCACGTACAGCGCGAGCGCGCTGGCGCCGAGCGCGGCAGCGAGCGCCGGCAAGCCACCGTAGCCACCGGCCAGCACGCTCAGCAGCAGCGCACACGCCAGCGCGATAAACAACGGCGGGCGCGCGTGAACCAGGCCTGCGCGGCTCAATACGTTGTGCAAGCCGTTGGCGGCACGGCTTTGCCATGTGTGCCAACGGGCGTGCCATCCCGTGTTGCGCTGCGAGCCGGAAGCGCGCGCGACAGACGCAGCGGATGCGGTCGATACGCCTGATGAAGCCGATGCCGGTGGGCGCGCCGTCGCGGCAGATCCGTGCATGGCAGCGGGCGCGCTCCCGGCCATACCGGCCGCGCCTGCGGCTGCCGCATGGCCGGTTCCTGCGATGGCCGTCGCGCCGGATCTGGCCGCGGCACCCGAGATACCCGTTGCGCTGCCCGTACCCGCACTGCCCGCGCCGCCACGCGGCGCGCCCGTACCCACGCCTGCCGCCGCCATCGCGCCACCCCGGCCACCGGCCGCCGCGGCACCGATATGGCTGTCGATGAAACGCTCGGTGCTGGTGCGTCCCGCGCGGCGCGCGCCGCGCTGTGCGAACCACAGCGCCGACGCCACGCACAACAGCGCGAGCGCGGCCGCCAGCACGGCGGCGCTAGACATTGAAGCCTCCGTCGCCACGGAACGAGGCATTAAAACCGCCGCCCGTCACATCGCCCAGCGTCTGCCGGAACCGCGCGAGCTTCGGCGAATGCGGATGAATACCGAGCGAGACCCAGCGATCGAGCTCATCGCCTTCCGGCGTCGTGACCGGATCGTAGCGATACAACTCCTGCGTCGCGATGATCTCGTCGGACATGCCGGTCACTTCGGTAATCGAAAGAATCCGCCGCCGGCCGTTCGACAGCCGGCCGATCTGCACGATAAAGTCGATCGCATTCGAGATCTGCCGGCGCAGGCTCGACTCGGCGCCCTGAAAGCCCGCAAAGCCGGCCAGCATCTCGAGCCGGTACAGGCACTCGCGCGGCGAGCTCGCGTGCACGGTGCCCATCGAGCCGTCGTGGCCGGTGTTCATCGCCTGCAGCATTTCGAGCACTTCACCGCCGCGCACTTCGCCGACGATGATGCGATCCGGCCGCATCCGCAGCGTGTTGCGCAACAGGTCGCGGATCGTCACGAGGCCGGTGCCGTCGAAGCCGCCGGGGCGGCTCTCGAGCCGCACCACGTGCGGGTGGTTCAGCGACAGCTCGGCGGTGTCCTCGATCGTCACCACGCGCTCGCGCTCGGGAATGTGAAACGCCAGCGCGTTGAGCAGCGACGTCTTGCCCGAGCTCGTGCCGCCCGACACCAGCACATTGCAGCGTGCCTCGACCGCTGCTTCGAGCAGCGCGCCGACCTCTTCGTTGTAGGTGCCGTTGCCGAGCAGATCGTCGGGGCGCAGCGGGTCCTTGCGGAACTTGCGGATCGACAGCACCGGGCCGTCGATCGACAGCGGCTCGATCACCACGTTCACGCGTCCGCCATCGGGCAGCCGCGCATCGACCATCGGGTTCGATTCGTCGAGGCGCCGGCCGATCGGCGCCAGAATGCGTCGCACGATTCGCAGCAAATGCGCGTTGTCGACGAAGCGCACGGGGATCTTCGCGAGGATGCCGTGGCGCGATACGTACACGTCGTTATAGCCGTTAACCAGAATGTCCTCGACCGCCGGGTCGTTCAGCAGATCCTCGATCGGCCCGAAGCCCGCCAGCTCCTTGGTCAACGATTCCGCGATCAGCCGCACTTCGCTCTCGTTGATCGGCACGCGCCGCAGCCGCACGAAGCTGTCCATTTCCAGATCGACGAACTGGTTGATCGCGTTGCGCGACCAGCGGCCAAACTCCGCGCCCAGTTCCTCGATACGCGTGAGCAGATGTTCGTGTGCCGCGTTCTTGATGTCCTGGAACTGCTGGCTGTGAGCGAAGGCCGGCACGTCGTCGGCGAATTCGAGGTCTTTTGCCATCGTTTATGACCGCTTGTTCGAGGTTGGAATGAAGCGCCGCAACGCGCCGAGCACGCGCGTGGCAGCGGCTGTCGAAGTGCCGGACACCGCAGCTCCGGGCGCCGCGGCGTTGCCGCTCGCCGTGCCGGATGCCGCCGTACGAGGTGCGGCGGCGTCGGGCCCCGTCGCCCGTGCGCGTGCCGCATCTGCCGGCCCCGCCGCGCCGCGCGACGCGGGCGCGCGCGACGGCATGCCGTCGAGCCGCTCCATCAGTGCGTCGAGCGCACGCACGTAGGGGTCGCGCGGTGTGGTCTCAGCCAGCAGTTGCCCCTGGTTGGCTGCACGGCCGAGCGCGACGCGCCGCTCCGGCAGCGTCGCAAGCAGTTCGAGGTTCAGGCGTTGCGCGATCTGCTGCGCGTCGAGTCCAAGCTCGCGGTCGTGCTTGCTGACCACGAGGCGCAGCTTGCTGCGCAGACGTTCGCGATCCACTACACCCGCTTCGAGCGTTTCGAGCACCGCGGCCGCCGATACGATCGACGCCACGCTCTGATCGCACACCAGCCACGTCTCGTCGGCGGCCTGCACGGCGTTGCCGATGAATTCGCTGTTCGGAAAGCCGCCGAGGTCAACGATCTGCTGGTCGAAGAAGGCACGCAGGCGGTTCAGCAAGCCGATCGAGGCCGCGTACGACACCTGACGCAACTCCGCGAGGTCGGGTGGCAGCGTGGTCACCGCGAGGCCGCTTGTGTGATGCGACAGCGCGGTGTGCACGAAGGTGTGATCGAAGCGGCGCAGATTGCGCACGGCTTCGACGAAATGCAGTTCGCTCTCGGTATCGAGCAGCAGCGTGCCGTCGCTGGCCGGCAGGCCGAGATCGAACAGCAGCGCCTCGCGTTTGTGCGCCGCGCCGCGCTGCTGCAGCAGCACCGCGAGATTCGCCGCGAGCGTGGTGACGCCCATGCCGACGCGCGCACCGAGCAGCACCGTGAGACGCCCTTGCCGGCTCATCGGCTCGACGATGCTGTCGATCACCTGGCGCGCGATCGTGTGCGCCTCCTGCGGCGACGCCGACAGATCGATAAAGTCGCGCACGCCGGCGCGCAGTGCGGCCAATGCGCTGTCCGGCTCGGCGACCGAGCCGACCGCGATCACCTGCAAACCCGGCGACGCCGCGCGCGCCGCCTGCACGGCCGCGGCTGCGGCCACACTGCGTCCGCCAGAAAAATCGACGAACACCAGCGATGGGTTGACCGCCGCGATGCGCTGCACGAATGCAGTTGCGTCGAGCGCCACCTGTTCGAGCGCGCCGGCTTCGGCTAGTGCGCCCGCGAGCCACTGCGCATGCCGCTCGTCGGCCGACGCAAACACGAAATATTCCGCTGCGGCGTGTTCAGTCAAAGCATTCACTCTCGCGTTCATCTTGCTCACCTCGTTGCTGCGGCGGCGCTACCGCACGATCGCGGCAAGCCGGTTGCAACACCATCGATCACGTGTGCATGCCCATCTTCATTTCGAAAAACCCGGCGCCGCATCGACGGAGAACACGCCGCCGAGCAACGAACGCCACACCGGCCCGTCGCGCTGTTCGGAGCGCGCGCCCGGCGTATCCGGCACGGCTGCGCCCTTCGCAAGCGGCGCCACCAGATGCGGCGTGACGACGATGACAAGCTCCTTGTCAGTCTGCTGATAGCTCAACTGCTTGAAGAACGCGCCGATGATCGGCAGATCGCCGAGGATCGGCACCTTGTTGACGTTCGACGCGGTCTCGCGGTCGATCAGCCCGCCGATCACGAAGCTTTCGCCGTCGCCGAGTTCGACCGTCGTGTCGGCGCGGCGCGTCGTGATCGCCGGCACTGACACGCCGTTCACCGTCACCGCGTGCACGAAGTCCAGTTCGCTCGCCTCGGGCGCGACCTTCAGTGCGATGCGTTGCGGCGACAGGACGGTCGGCGTCAGCGTGAGGCCGACGCCGTACGGCTTGTATTGAATCGACGTGGTGCCGAGCGCTTCGGGCACCGGCACCGGAATCTCGCCGCCTGCGAGAAAGCTCGCGCTCTGTCCGGACAACGCGACGAGCGTCGGTTCGGCGAGCACGCGTGCGAGGTTGTTGCTTTCCATCACGCTCAGGTTCGCGAACAGGTCGTGCGCGCTCGTGCCGAACACGAGGTTGAACGCGGACGAGATCGGCATTGTCGCCACCGTCGGCGCGCCGGGTGGCGTGGACACAAGCGCTGACGGCGCGAACGAACCAAACGAAAAGCCGTTCTGCTTGAAAAAGTTGAAGCCGATCTCCTTGAGCACGGAGCGGCTGAACTCCACCACCCGCACGTCGACCTGTACGACCGGACGGGTGGCGATGGTCGACGTGTCGATTACCGCGGCGCTCTTGCCGTCCTTGCCAACGCCGGTGCCATCGCCCGCAACCGCCACTGCACGCTGATGCGCTTCCATCGTCGCCGCGCTGCCCGATATCACCGTGTTGCCGCCCAGCACCGCGACATCACCGCTGTCGCTGCCGAGCAGCGCATGCGCAGCCGCCGATGCCACTTTCACCGAATAGACCAGCGGCGTGTCGCTGCCGCGCTCCCACAGCATCACGTTAGTCGCGCCCGCGGCCTTGCCGACCAGCAGCACGCCGCCGCGCCGCTCGCCCTTGACGATCAGCACGTCGGCCACCGACGGGTCGCCGACGGCGACCCGCTGCAGCGAGCGGCCGGCGGCCAGCAGTTTCTGTTCGCCGATCATCAGGTCGAGCATCGGTATGGCGCCCGTGGCTGCGCCGGTGGTTCCGCCTGATGCAGGTGCGGCCCCGGCTGCCTCGCCGGTCGCCGGCACGAGCACCAGCGACGCTGCGCAAAGCGCCGCCATCATGCTTAAAGCAAGAAGCTGTTTTCTCATGGCGTAGTCATGAACGCGCGTTGTCGCGCAGGTGGACACGTTGCCGCTGCGCTGCCTACCATGCGACGGTTTCGGCGCGTCCTCCCCGTATCACTTCGATATCGTTGCGCATGCCCGCGACGATCCGTGCGGGCGCGTGCGTTGCGTTGTTTTTTGGTGGTGCGGTTGGCGCCATGCGTGCGCTACCCGATAACTGGTCGAGCGCCACGCCGGCCGCCGCGCGCGTCGACGGCGACGCCTGTGCCGCACCCGCGCCGGCCGCGGTCTTCAATAGCGGGCCGGGCGTAGGGAGTGCGCTGTTGTCGGCCACCTCGTCGTCGCGTGGGTTGCGCAGCGCGAACACGAGGCGCCCGGAACCTTCGGCAAGCGTTAGCTGATCGACATCGGCAACCGGCACTGCTAGCACCGCGGTGCGCGCCGCCAGGTTGATGTCGCCGCCTGCATCCGTGCTGCCGCCCTGTCCGAACGCGAGCACTCGCACACGCGACAGCAGCAGGCGCGCCTGGCTGCGCTCGATTTCGCCGCTGCCGCCCATCGCGCCGTCGCGCTTGAGCGTGAAAAACACGTCGACCAGATTGCCCGGCCGCAGCCGGCTGCCGACCGCATTGCTTTCGTCGACGCGCACGGCCACCGCGCGCTCGCCGGGTTCGATGCGTTCGGCGAGCCCCGACGACAACTGCGTATCGAGCACCGGCGCTTGCACGCCGATCGCGGTCACCGGCACCCGGCCCGCGAGCAGCGCGGGGTCGCTGAAGCCGCCGATCGGATTGATCGGCAAACGCTCGACACGCAGCGCATCGACCGCGATCGGCTTGCCGGCCGGCAACTCGCGCGTCGCCACCACCACTGGATAAGTGGCTTGCGCCACCGTTGACGCGGCAGGTTTCGGCGGTGGACGCCGTGCGAGCATCCACGCAAACAGGCCAAGCAGCAGCGCGGCGCAGATCAATAACACGGCGATGATCCGGTTCAGGTTCTGCATGGGGTGTTGGCGATTGCAAAGCGTGGCGGTGTGCCGCGGGCGCAGCGGTGCGCGCGTGGGCGCGGCAACGCGTGCGGGCAGAGAATCGGGCGCATCGCGAGTGGCCCGTTCATAGCAGATACCCCGGATTGAGCTGAATCATCGCGCTGCTCGTGAGCCGCGTCGGCAACACCGCGTCGAGCAGCGGCACCTCCGGCACGAGCGGATTCGACGCGTAGTCGTAGCTGAGCGTGACCGTTACGCACGTCATCGTCGCGTCGTAGCTGCAATTGACCGTTGTCGTCGTGCATTTCGCGATGTCGGCGAGCCAGTTCGTCAGGCCGTTTGCGACGGGGCACGCGGCATTTACGCGCGCGGCGAGTGCGTCGGCGTCGGATTTCGCCGGCTGGTATTTCAGCGTCGCGCGGGCGCCCTCCTGGGCGGCCAGCGTCAGGCTCTGCTGCGCGACGAAGATCAGGCTGAACGTCACGATCCCATAGAGGACCATGAAGAAAAGCGGGAACAACAGCGCGAACTCGACAGCGGTGTTGCCGCGTGCGTAGCGTACGCGCGGCGCATGATGCGCAAGTGGACGATAGCGCGTCATAGCGGCGCCCCTCCAATGACGCGCGTAACGAGGCTGATCAGTGCGCCTGCCGCGAGACAGGTCACATAGGGCGTGCCGCGATAGCCATTCAATTCGAATGTCGGGCCGTCGCGACGCATCAAGGCCATCACCCGCGTGCGCGTGACAAGCAATATGAATGCGGCATGCACGCCGGCGAAAATGCTCGCGACGATCCATACCTCAAACAGCACGGCCAGACCGCACCATGCGCCGAGCACGGTGAATACTTTTATGTCGGCTGCGCCCATTACGCGCAACAGATAAAACGGCAGTAGCGCGGCAAAACCAACCGCTGCGCCGAGCGCCGCCTGCGCAAGGCCGATACCGAATGGCGCGCGCGCAGTCGACGCGCAAACCAGCGCCGCAATTAAGCCGGCGAGTATCCACAAATTGCCGACGCTTCTACTGCGCAAATCGCAGACGGCCACCGTCGCCGCCCAAACGACGAATAGCATGCACTCGACCAGAACAGTCATAGAAAATCCGGCAGACGAAATAAAGCGTTCGGCCACAACCGATGGCGCGATTTGGTTTCCGCCAAACGTACCGATAAGGCGCGAACGTCATAGAGACGTTCGCGCCAATAGGCGTTTCGGGTGACTTTCTTTTTCGCTTATTGTTGCGCGCCGCCGCCACCACCACCTCCGCCTGCTGCGGGAGCAGCGGGCAGGTTGGTATAGATACTAGTGAACAGAGCGGACAGCCGATCGCCGATCTGGCCCACCGACGTTGCGATTGCGATGGAAATTAATCCGGCAATCAACCCATACTCGAGCGCAGTCACGCCCCGGTTTTCTCTCAGGAATTTTTTGATTGATACTTTCATTTCGGCCCTCGTCATTATGTTGGTGCATCCATTTCGCATACACGAACAGCGGCTGTTAGCGATACGAACGATATGACACGAGCGTGTCGGATCGCCCTACGAAACAGCATCCCCGTCTCGTAAGAATTCTCTCAGTAGTGTTTTATAGATTCGATAGCGCCTCCTGCTGACAACATGAAGCGTGCCTCGTTTATAGCCTGGTCATTTCGAATAATCAATCGTGCTAAACCAGATATTCAAAAACGTTGCACACGCATCATATTTTCTTTGACAGGATAACGACCGCCAATGTAAAGCACTGCAGTGCAGTTAACCCCTGGTGCGCGTTTAATGCAGAACGCATTCGATGTCCCGTTTAAAGCAGCGCGCATGCACGCATGTCTCCTCTTGCGTGCGGCCTCACGTCCCCCGTTACGCGTCACCTGTCGCCGTAACGGCGCACACGGATCGTTACGTTACGTCGGTTCGCAAACGCACGTGGCCAGCGATTTCCCGCACGGCCTGGCAGCTCGCGCAAAAGCCCCGCACCTCAATGCCAGCACACGTGTGGCCCTCTGCGTGTGTCGCGTGCAAGCGGTGTCGCACATGCAATGGCATGGGTGTTGCAGAAGTGGGTGTGCAAGACCACCCACAACAAACGCAATTCCGAGGGCGACCATGAAAACCACGATCACGAGCAACACGCTACGCATCACGCTGCTGGCCGCAGCCGTCACCACGATGATTTCACTCGGCGCATGCGGCGGCTCCGGCTCGCTTAGCCACGGCACCGGCGGCGCTGGCGACACGACCGCCAGCACCGGCACCGGCGGCACGGGCGGCACCGACACCACCGGCGGCGGCACCAACAATCCCAGCGGCGGCAACAACCCGGGTGGTGGCACCAACCCTCCGGGCGGCGGCACCAACCCTCCCGGCGGCGGCGGCACCACCACGCCCACCGCAGCCAATCAGGTCGGCAATGTCGCAAGCAATGCAGGCGGCATCGTCACCGATCTCGGCAACACCGTGTCAGGTCTCGGCAGCACGGTCGGCTCCGCGCCGCTGCCGATCGTCAGCCCGCAAACGACGCAGGCGCTCGGCGGCGTCGTGCAGAACCTCGGCAACACCGTCTCGACGCTCGGCAACGGCGTCGCGGCAGGACTCGGGCAACTCGGCGCGTCGAAGGATCCGCTCGGCACCACGGTCGGCAGTCTCGGCGGTGTGGTCGGCGACGTCGGCAAGACCGTGTCGAGCACCGGCAACCTCGTCTCGAGCCTCGGCACCGGCCCGCTCAAGCCGCTCGCTCCGGTCACCACGGCGCTTGGCGGCGTAGTCGATGCGGTCGGCGGCGGCGTGACCAATCTCGGCACCCAGCTCGGCACCGCATTGACCACCGGCGCCGTGCAGCAGGTCACGCAAGGCGTGAGCTCGCTGATCACGCCGATCACCGCAACGGTTGCGGCCACCACGCAGACGGTCGGCAATGTGACCGGGCTCGGCAAGCCGCTCGACAACCTGCTGACCACGGTCGGCAACGGCCTCGTCAAAACCGGTTCGACGCTCGGCACGTCGACGGGCGGCAATGCGGTGTCCTCAGGTCTTGGCAACGTCGTCGCCGATGCCGGCAACACCGTGATCGCAGCCGGCGGCCTGTTGCAGGGTGGCAGCGGCGGCAACCCGCTCGCGCCGCTCACCACGGCACTCGGCGGCCTGACCGGTGGCAACGGCAGCACCGGCGGCAGCGGCCCGCTGGCACCGCTGACCAACGTGCTGGGTGGGCTCGGCGGACTCGGTGGACTCACCGGCGCCAGTGGTGGCAACAGCGGCAGCGGCGGCAGCGGCGCTCCGGCAGCTGGCCTGCTCGCACCGATCGTCGGTCTGGTCGGCGGCGTGCTGGGCGCGCCCCCAGCCAGTGCCGGCTCGGGCGGCGCCAGCAATAGCGGCGGCAACGCAAACGCCGGCAAGGGTCTGCTCGGCGCAGTGGCCGGTCTCGTGCCGGCGATCACCGGCAGCGTGCAGGTCGCGGTCACGCCGCAGGGCACGCCGGGCGGCACGCACTCGAACCCGGGGCCGACGGCTAACGCCACCGCGCCCTCGAATACCGCCAGCGGTGCTAACAACCCGTTGGCCAGCCTCACGTCGGCAGTTGGGGGACTGCTCGGCGGCCTTGCTCCGGCGGCGCGTAAGTAAGCAGGCAAGCTTCTCACGTGCTCCACGCCGGACGGGGCACGTGAGGCTGTTTTGACGTCGCATCAGCGGTTGCAAGCGCAGTTGCATCAGTCGTCGCACCCGTAGCAGCACCAGCAGTCGCCAGTACAAAAGCGCCCGCGGCATCGCACGACGGGCGCAATCAAGCCAATGAGCGGGCGCGGCCGCTGAGCCAGAACGCACGCGCACACAACAAGATCGGCCAACGAGGAAAGACCCATGAAATACGGGCAAAAACACTGGGCGCTGCTCGTCGCAGCGGCGCTCGCAAGCGGTGCGTATGCGCAATCGCGGCCCGCGGTCAGCGGCAATCCGCTGGAAGCGCTTCCGCAAATCAAGGCACCGGACAAGCCGAACGTCACCGTGCAAGTCGAGCAGCAGGCGCCGCCCCTGCAGCAGTTACTCGAGCGGCATCTGACGCCGACCAAGGTGCAGGTCGAAGGGGTGAAATCGCTGCCGTTCGACGACGTCGCGCAACGCTTCACACCGCTGGTCGGCAAGGACATCACGATCGGCCAGTTGATCGAAGTCGCAAATGGCGTGACGAAGCTGTACCAGGAGCGTGGCT
The DNA here is from genome assembly GCF_054782355.1 of Paraburkholderia jirisanensis. Classification (NCBI taxonomy): domain Bacteria; kingdom Pseudomonadati; phylum Pseudomonadota; class Betaproteobacteria; order Burkholderiales; family Burkholderiaceae; genus Paraburkholderia; species Paraburkholderia jirisanensis. Next base: position 242,809 of record NZ_BAAGSQ010000012.1, read on the forward strand.
TCGCGCTGTCGTTCGCGTTCATTCCGGCACAGAGCTTCGACGACGGCGTGGTACGCGTGACGGTGGTCGAAGGCTATGTCTCGCAGGTCAAGCTGACCGGCAAGCCCGGCGCGCTGGAAGATCGCATCCGCGCGCTCGCCGATCACATCAGCGCCGACCGGCCGCTGCGCCGCGCGACCTTCGAACGCTACATCAACCTGATGGGACGTCTGCCCGGCGTGAAGGTCGGTGCCAACGTGCCGCCGCCGCAAAGCACCGATGGCGCGACCACGCTCGAACTGAACGTCGATCATAAGCCGCTGGACGTCAGCGCCGGCATCGAATTCAACCGGCCGGGTGTGCAAGGCCTGCTGACGGCGAGCGAAAACGGCCTGACTTCGCTTGGCGAACAGTTGAGCGTGTCCGCGTTGTTGCCTAAGGGCCGCGACAACGTCACGTACCTCGCCGCGCACGGCGGACTGCCGATCGGCAACGACGGCCTCAGCACCGCGGTCGACGCATCGCATTACCGCGGCAATCCGAGCGACAACCCCGGCTTGCCGTCGAACATCCAGCGTACGGTGATCAACGACAAGCTCGCGTTGTCGATGGCCTACCCGCTGATCCTGTCGAATACCCGCAATCTGACCGGCACGGTCAGCGGCTACGCGTCGCATGACGAAGACCGCTATCACGATCAGAACAGCGGCGCACAGGTCGGCCTGCGCTCGCAGGTGCGTGTGCTGCAATTGCAGGCGGATTACGCGGATGTCGACGGCAGCACGGTGCGCAAGGCCAGCGTCAACGTCGCCAAGGCGTTCAACATTCTCGGTGCGTCGAAGTCGGGCGATACCAACGTGGCCGGCGCGGCGCCGCCCGTCAATCCCGCATCGATCACGTTCGTGCGCACCGGCGCCAGCGTGTCGCAAAGCAATCAATGGCCGCTCGGGATCGGTACCACGGTCGCCGCGACCGGCCAGTACAGCCCCGATTCGCTGCCGACCTCCGAACAGATTTCGTTCGGCGCGCAGCGCTTCGCGCAGGGTTATCAACCCGGCGAGACTTCGGGTGATTCGGGTTGGGCCGCGTCGTTCGAAGTAAACCGCGCGTTCGCGCTGGGCTTTACTTATCTGCGCACCATCACGCCGTACGTGTCGTACGACATGGCGCGTGTGTATCTGCACGCAGGTACGCCTTCGCCTTCGCGGTTATCGTCGATTGCGCTGGGCTTCCGGATCACGGATGCGAAGTACTACAGCCTCGATCTGTCGGTCGCCAAGGCGCTTGGCGATGCACCGGTCGAAAGCCCGTCACGCAGCCCGCGGATCAATGCGACCTTCTCGTATCAGTTGAACTGAGCGGGCCGGCGCGCCGTCGCAATTAGAAGTTTTCTTATCAAACGGCGCGCGCGCTTTCACGTATTCTGCCGACTCCGATGCCGGTGCGACGGCGCGTCATCAATGTGTTGCAGCACCGCGCGGAGCTTGCGTAGCAACACGCAAACAAGCGAAGCGGCCGCAAGAAGCCCCCAGCGAATCTGGTCCACAATGCATCCAGCCGGATGACACTGTGCATCTACGTATCGCGACGATCTTGATCAAGGAGGACAAACATGATGCAACTCTCTGCGCGCACGGGCCTCGCCGGCCGCGCGCTGCGCCACGTAGCGCTGGCTGGCCTGCTGTGCGCAAGTGCCGCTGCCGCATTCGCGCAAACCGGCACGCCGGTCGGCACGTGGCAAACCATCGACGATCACACGCATCAGCCCAAGGCGCTGGTGCAGATCACGCAAGACGAAAACGGCGAGTTAAGCGGCAAGGTGATCAAAGGGCTCAACCCGAACGACAACCCCGACAAACGCTGCACTGCCTGCACGGATGCGCGCAAAGATCAGCTGATTCTCGGCATGACGATCATCACCGGCCTGAAGAAGGACGGCGATAGCTGGGAGGGCGGCCAGATCCTCGATCCGGAAAACGGCAAGCTCTACAAGTGCAAGATGCACACCGAGGATGGCGGCCAGAAGCTCGTCGTGCGCGGTTATATCGGTGTGTCGTTGCTGGGACGGTCGCAGACCTGGATTCGCCAGAACTGACATGTGACGTGTGACGCGCTACGCACGCAACGTGTGTACGTGGACCGATCGATGGTGGCCTCGCTTTGCCGGATTGCGCAGGTCACCTTCTCAATCGCCAGGACGCAGGATTTTACAAATCGTCTTGACGTGTACAGATCATCCAAATAAAGTGTAGAGAGTCGGCTCGCCATGGGCCGCATCAGCCTATTAGCGACGGCGAACCGCAGCGCTGAACCATACCGCGTTCATGTCTGCCTGCATGTCCCCGCACACGTGGGAATGCATGCTCCTGCACCGCCGCCGCTACACTGTCGAACTCTCACTGAATCTCTCCGCCATGCTTTCCCTGCCTACTTTCGACGACGTCGTCGCAGCCGCCCAGCGCATTGCCGGTGCCGCCCATCGCACTCCCGTCCTGACCTCGCGCACGGTCAACGAGGAATTCGGCGCCGAAGTGTTCTTCAAATGCGAAAATTTCCAGCGCATGGGCGCCTTCAAGTTTCGCGGCGCGTTCAACGCGTTGTCGAAATTCGATGCCGATCAGCGGCGGCGTGGCGTCGTCGCGTTCTCCTCCGGCAATCATGCGCAAGCGGTCGCGCTATCCGCAAGGCTGCTCGGCATACCGGCCACGATCATCATGCCGCACGACGCGCCGGCCATGAAAGTCGCTGCAACGAAGGGTTACGGCGGCAATGTCGTGACTTACGATCGCTACAAGGAAGACCGTGAGCAGATCGGCCGCGAACTGGCGGAAAAGCACGGCCTCACGCTGATTCCGCCCTACGATCATGCCGACGTCATCGCGGGCCAGGGCACCGCGGCAAAAGAACTGTTCGAAGAAGTCGGCGCGCTGGATGCGTTTTTCGTGCCGCTCGGCGGCGGCGGACTGCTGTCCGGCTCGGCGCTTTCCACCCAGGCGCTGTCGCCCGCCTGCAAGTTGTACGGCGTCGAACCGGAGGCCGGCAACGATGGCCAGCAATCGTTCCGCTCCGGCGCAATCGTTCATATCGACACGCCGAAGACCATCGCCGATGGCGCGCAGACCCAGCACCTGGGCAACCACACCTTCCCGATCATTCGCGACGTCGTGAGCGATGTGCTCACCGCGAGCGACGCCGAGCTCGTCGAGTGCATGCGCTTCTTTGCAGCACGGATGAAGATGGTGGTCGAGCCGACCGGCTGTCTCGGGTTCGCTGCCGCGCGCCAGTTGAAGGATCAGCTTGCGGGCAAGCGTGTCGGCATCCTGATCAGCGGCGGCAACGTCGACATCCAGAAGCTCGCCGAACTGCTCGCGGAACATTGAACAGGTAGCGGTTTGACTTGCGCGTGCCGGTCGCGCCGGTTCGGCGCGACCTTGCCTCGTCGGTCGTCTGGCAAATATCCCGGCGAATAGCTGGATGCCCGGGCGATCCGCTGAGGGGTTTCGCTTAAGCTTTCACAGCAGGCTATGACCGCGCGCACGCGTTGCACGAGCTCAGATCGAGCAGGATCGGGCAGTCGGGTCGCGTGTCGCCCTGACAATGCTCGATCAGCGCTTCCAACGTCTCGCTCATCGCCCGCAACTCGCTGATCTTCTGGTTGAGCGTGGCGATATGTTCTGCTGCGAGCGCCTTGACCTCGGCACTCGCCCGGTCCCGATCCTGCCAGAGCGTCAGCAGTTTGCCGACGCCCTCCAGCGAAAATCCCAGATTCCGCGCGCGCTTGATAAAAGCCAACGTGTGAAGGTCTTCTTCCGTGTACACACGATAACCGCTATCGCTGCGACGTGCCATCGCGAGCAACCCGATCGACTCATAGTACCGAATCATTTTTGCACTCAGGCCAGCACGCATGGCTGCTTGTCCGATGTTCATGTTGCGTCTCCGTCCATATCCAAAACCAATGTCTGTTTAACCGATGTCCTTCGGCTTCCATGACTTGAGCAACAGCGCATTGCTCACGACACACACGCTCGACAACGCCATCGCCGCGCCCGCCAGTACCGGGTTCAGCAAACCGAAGGCGGCCAGCGGAATACCGATCAGGTTGTAGACGAACGCCCAGAACAGGTTCTGCCGGATCTTCGCGTACGTCTTGCGGCTGATCTCCAGCGCGGCCGGAATCAGACGCGGATCGCCGCGCATCAATGTGATGCCGGCTGCCTGCATCGCCACGTCGGTGCCGCCGCCCATCGCAATGCCGATGTCCGCAGCGGCAAGCGCCGGGGCGTCGTTGATACCGTCGCCGACCATCGCCACCACACCCGTGCGTTTCAACGCGGTTACGGTGGCCGCTTTTTGCTCTGGAAGCACTTCCGCATAGACGTCGTCGATATTCAACGCCTCTGCCACCACGCGAGCGCTGCCCCAGTTGTCGCCGGTCAGCAGATGGCTGCCGATGTTGCGGCTCCTGAGCTTCTGAATCGCGTCGCCGGCGCCGGATTTAAGCGTATCGCCGAACGCGAACAGGCCCACTACGTTAGCGTGTTCGCCACGCTCGATCAGCCACGACAAGGTACGACCCTCGGCTTCCCAATCGCGTGCTGAATCTGCAAGCGCGCCCGCCGTCAAACCCGTTTCTTCCAGCAGACGCCGATTGCCGAGCACGAGGTCGCGGCCCTGCACGATGCCCGCGATACCGCGGCCGGCGAGCGAACTGCTGTCCTGCACCGGCGGCAAGCTCAACTGATGCTCGTCGCAAGCATCGAGCACGGCTTTCGCCAACGGATGCTCGCTACCGCGTTGCAAGGCGCCGGCCAGTTTGAGCAATTCGTCCTGGTCGCCATTGACCGCGTGCAAATGTGCGATGCGCGGGGCGCCGGAGGTCAGTGTGCCGGTCTTGTCGAACACCACCGAAGTGACTTCATGAGCGCGTTCAAGCGCCTCTGCATCCTTGATCAAAATACCGAACTTCGCTGCGACACCGGTACCCGCCATGATCGCCGTCGGCGTTGCGAGCCCTAACGCACAAGGGCACGCGATCACCAGCACAGCGACAGCGTTGATCACCGCGATCTCCAGCGACGCGCCGGCAAGCAACCATCCCACCAGCGTGATAGCAGCCAGCACGAGCACGGCCGGAACGAAGATCTGCGAGACCTTGTCCACCAGCTTCTGAATCGGTGCCTTGGCCGCTTGCGCGTCTTCCACCATGCGGATAATGCGGGCCAGCACCGTCTCTGCGCCGACAGCATTGGTCTTGACCATCAGGCGCCCTTCGCCGTTGATCGCGCCGCTGGTGACCTTGTCCCCCGGCTGCTTCGGAACCGGCAGGCTCTCGCCGCTGATCAGTGCCTCGTCAGCGTGACTGCGGCCTTCGAGCACCTCGCCGTCCACTGGAAAGCGCTCGCCCGGCTTGACGATGACGATATCGCCGATATGCAGCGCCGCGATCGCAACCTCGCGCTCCTGGCCATCGACCCACTGCGTCGCACGTTCCGGACGCAAGGCTTCAAGCGCCCGGATCGCACCGGCGGTCTGACGTTTCGCGCGGCTCTCGAGGTACTTGCCAAGCAACACGAGCGCAATCACCACCGCCGATGCTTCGAAATACAGATGCGGCATGCTGCCGGGTTCAGCGAACGCCCAACCGTATACGCTCAGCCCATAACCGGCGCTGGTACCCAACGCGACCAGCAGGTCCATATTGCCGGCACGCGCTCGCACCGCCTTCCATGCCGCGACATAGAACCGCGCACCGAGCACGAATTGCACGGGCGTAGCCAGCGCAAACTGCACCCATGCAGGCAACATCCAATGCACGCCGAACGGCTGCAGCAACATCGGCACGACCAGTGGCACGGACAGCGCAATCGCCAGCCACAACGCCCAACGCTCCCGCGCAAGATTGTGAGCGCGATGGTCCGCGCCCGCTGCGCGATCTTTCACGGCGCTCGCCGTATAGCCCGCCTTTTCGATTGCAGCGATCAGGATCGCCGGATCGACCTTGCCGATCGTCGCGATATGCGCACGCTCGTTGGCAAGATTGACGCTCACGCTCTTGACCGAAGGCAGCTTGCCGATTGCGCGCTCGACGCGTCCCACGCAAGACGCACACGTCATGCCGCCAATCTCCAGATCCACCTGCGCGTCGGTCACCGCGTAGCCTGCGGTGTCGACGGCCTTGAGCAGAGCCGGCAAGCTGTCGGCCGGCGCCTGCACACGCGCATTTTCCGTTGCGAAATTGACGCTGACGGCCGACGCGCCGCTCACCTGCGTCAACGCACGCTCGACCCGTCCCGCGCAGCTTGCGCAGGTCATACCCGAGATCGGCAAATCGAAAGTGATCGAATCAGACATGGTCAACCTCATCGGTGTGGGCGTGCCGATGACCGGCATCGGATGCGTCGCGATCGTCAATGTCGGCAACGACGCGCGCCCCGTCGACCCACCGGTCGACACTGTCGTACATCGAATGCAAGTACAGCGAATCGAGGTCGGAAAAATCAAAACCGAACATGGCAATTCCCCTTCAGTGGTATGGCTTCAAGAATCAAGCTTTCCACTGTTGGAAGGTCAAGCGCGATTTTGACGTTCCCGGAATGGTTGTGGCCGCAACCATCCTGGTCGACACAACGGGGCGCGATTGTGCCGAATCGCGCAGAGGCCCGCTGCGTGGCGATCGGACTGGACATAGCGCGGCGCGCGTTACGCCTGAAAGGCATCGCATTGCTCGCGCGAGAATTCATAATTGCGCAAACGCGAACAGGCAGACACCACCGCGCGGCGCCCGAAGCCTTAGAGGTCGAGATGCAAAGCCGTACACCCTTCGGCCGGCAGCGAACAGCAGATCAGTGCCTCGTCCACAGGCGCGTCAAACGATGGAACCAGCGTATAGACAACCGATCCTTTGAGAATCCGCGTTCGACACGTGCCACAGCTGCCGCCTCTGCAGCTCGATTCCGGAGACAGGCCGCGCTGTTCCGCCAGTTCGAGCAAGGTGCCGCCGCCCGGCTCCCAACGCGCCTCCTTGGCCGACCGCATGAACAGGACCGGCACCGGACCGCTCGCAGGCTTGCCGGCCGGAACAGCGGCCACGCTCTGGTCCACTGTGCGCGTCACACCCGCCGGACCGAACGCTTCCGCATGAATGCGCCTGTCTGCGATGCTCATGTTGCGCAGTGCGTCGTACATCTGCTGCATGAATCCGGCCGGTCCACACAGATAAAAATCGTAGTCTTCGAACGGTAAGTGGCGTTTGAGCACATCCACGTCGATCCGTCCGGACTCTTCATAGTCCTTGCCCGCCTCGGCACCGCTGGTGTCGGTCAGCACACGGATCACGCGCAAGCCACCTTTGGCTTCCTCTACCAGCTTCGTCAGTTCGTCGTCGAATGCGCGTTCCAGCCGGTTTCGTGCCGCTTGAAACAGCCACGCGGGCCTCAGATAACGCGTTCGCTTGCCTTCGTGAATCAGGTGCCGCGCCATCGACAGCAACGGCGTCACGCCGATGCCCGCCGCAATCAGCACCGCGGGCCGCCGTACCGACGCATCGATGGTAAAACTGCCGGCAGGCGCACGCGCCTCGACGATATCGCCTGTGTTGAGCACGGTATGCAGGTGCGCGGAGACCGGCCCCTGGCGCTTCACGCTGATACGCAAGCGCGGATCGGAAGGCGCGCTCGACAGCGTATAAGTGCGGATCACCGGTTTGGGCGAGTCAGGCAAGGCCAGCCGGATCGGCAGATGCTGCCCGGCCAGCGATTGCGGCATCCCCGCGCCATCGGACGGCGTCAGATAAAACGAGCGCACCAGCACGCTCTCGTCGACGATCCGCTCGATCCGATACGGGCGCCATTGCTGCGCGAGCTCGGCGGCCTTCATCCGCGCCGCCGCATCGTCCCAGCTGCCGGTGAGCAGCACGTTCGGCGAGATACCCTGCTCGATGTCGTGCCAGCGCAGCGGCAAGGCCGCCGGCCGGAACACCAGCGTGCGCGGCCGGAACCGCCACATCCGCTCCGCGCCCATGAACGCGGCGATTTCGGGCGCGTCCAGCACCACCTCGGCACTGCCGGTCATCTGCAGCAGATCGCCGCTGCGGAAATTCACGAACACCAGCCCCGCACGCGGATTCAGCAGAAAATTGCCAAGCGTGTTGAAAAACAGGTTGCCGGAAAAATCGGGGATGGTCAGCGTGCCGTCGTCGCTCACAGCGATAAAGCCGGGCTTGCCGCCGCGGTGCGAAGCATCCACCTGGCGAACCCCGTTGCGCACCACATACGAAGCCACGTAGAACGAATCGGCCGCTTCGATCATCGTCCGCGCTTGCGGCGAAAGCGTCGTCATATGCGTGACGCTGCCGGGCGGCTCGCTCACGAACGACGCGTTGCGCAACTGGATGTACTGAGGACAGTTGCCGTACGCCTGCGTGACTTCGATCTCGAATCCGTCGCCGGCGGTGCGCCGCACGTTGCCGTTTAGCCGGTTGCGACGGCGCGTATGCAGTTCGATACCCAGCATGCCGATGCCGTCGCCCTCTTCCATGCCGGCGTCCGCCGGATCGTCCGGCTCGCGCGCGAGCGTCAGTCGAAGCCGCTCCGGGATCGAAGACTGCATGAAGCCGGGCGGCCCGGCACGCAAGGTCGCCCACACGTCGCCGTTCGGGTCGACACTGCCCAACACCACGAACGGCAGCTGCGCATAGAACTCGCGATGCTGGTCGGGCATGTAGGCGCGCGACATCTGCCGCAGGCCCGGGCTAACCATGCGCTCGACCACGCCCACGCTACGCTGCAACGTGAGCTCCCCTTCATGCCATGGCGACTGACTGCCTTCTTCGGGTAACGCCGTCATGCGGGTCCTCTCAGGCGGCAAGCCCGACAGCGGTCTTGTCGAACGGCAGGAAACCCGGCAACGCCTCGACACGCGCCAGCCATGCCAGCACGTGCGGATAGCCGGACAGGTCGACGTTGCCCTCCGGCGCGCTCGAGATGTAGCTGTAGAGCGCGACGTCGGCGATCGTCGGATGGTCCGTTGCGAGCCACTGGGCCGCGGACAATTCTTCGTTGACCAGCGTCAGCACCGCATGCGAGCGCCGGATCGCGTCCCCGGCGTCGAGCGGCGCGCCGAATACCGTCACCAGCCGCGCCGCCACCGGACCACGCGCAAGCTCGCCGGCCGCGACTGCCAGCCAACGCTGCACGCGGGCCGCGGCAAGCGCGGTTTCCGGCAGCCAGTCGGTTCGTCCAAGGGACTTGGCAACATAGACCATGATCGAAATGGAATCGCTGACCACGGTTTCGCCATCCTGCAGCACGGGCACCTGGCCAAACCGGTTCAGCGCGAGAAACGCTGCCGATTTTTGTTCGCGCTGTTTCAGATCGACGAACACCAGTTCGTGCGGCACGTCGAGCAGCGACAGAAACAGGCGTGCCCGGTGCGAATGGCCGGACAGATTGTGATAGTAGAGTTTCATGCTGGTTTGTTTCTTAGGGTGGGTAGTGATGCGGGCAGCGCGCGCTTGAACCGATGCGCACAAAACGGGGACGAGGCCGGGCCCGTCGCGTTCGCGCTTCGAACGCAACAGTGCCCAACGGCACTCGTTGAACGACGAGCGCTTCGAACCGTGCAGGTCCGCTTCGCTTACCTTTTACTCAGGCAATCTCAGGCGGGTACAGATAGTCTGGCCGTTCGCCGGACAATCTCTGTTTCATCGCTTGCGTGCCCGCGTCGGCCAGCACTTCTTCGCGGCCCTGCTCGAGGGCTTCGAGCGTGGCCATAGCAACCGCCTGAGGGCTGGTCTTCTTCATGTCGAAGCCGTGGATCATATCGGTATCCATAAAGCCGACATGCAGTCCGAGCACCTGAATGCCCTGCTCCCGCCACTCGACACGCAATGCATTGGTATAGCTCCATGCAGCGGACTTGCTCGCCGAGTACGCCGCGAGCATCGGCCGCGAGAACCAGCTCGCGTCCGACAGCACGTTCACCACCGCACCGCTGCCATGCGCAGTCAGAAGCGGCGCGAACGCCTGGGTGGTGCGGATCAAACCGTAGAAATTGGTCTCGAAGATCTCGCGCGCGGCATCGATCAATGCCGGGTCCAGCGTGCTTCCCATCACGCGTGCGATGCCCGCGTTGTTGATCAGCAGCGTCGTGTCCGTACATTGCGCGACCGCTGCTGCGACGGATGCGGTATCGCTTACATCGATCCTGACCGGCACGACACCCGGCAATACGCTGGCACCCGGATCTCGCACGCCTGCATATACTTTTCTCGCGCCGCGAGCCAGCAGCGCTTCGACGAAGGCGAGGCCAAGGCCCCGGTTGGCGCCCGTGACAAAGGCGACTGAGTCTTTGACATTCATGCGTTGCTCCTTTCAGGAAAACGAACACAGCGGATTGGAGGCACCTGTCATGCGACGTATTTGACTTCGGTCATCATGCCGGCTTCCATGTGATAGAGGTTGTGGCAATGAAGCAGCCAGCGGCCCGGGTTGTCCGCGTCGAACGCGACCGTCACTTTCGATTGCGGCGGAACGTGCACGGTGTCGCGCCGCGCGCCGGAAAAAGCCTGTCCGTTGACATTGACCACCTGGAAATGGTGACCATGCAGATGCATCGGATGGGACATCATCGTCAGGTTGTGAAACGTGAGGGCCACGCGCTGGCCGGCGCGCACCTGGACGGGATCGCGGTTCTCCCAGCGCTTGCCGTTGATGGTCCACGCATAGGGCTGCATCGAGCCGCCCAGCATCAGCATGAAGGTCGCGTCCACTGGCCGGGGCGCGAGCGGTCGCAGCGCCGATAAACGGATCTCCTGATCGAAACCCACGGGGCCCGCTTCCAGCGCCGCGAGACCCGGAATCCTGGCGACATTCGCGGCGGAAGTCGCGAGCACTATGCCGGTCTGGTCACGCGAGCCTTCGCGCAAAGCCAGAATCGGCCATGCGCCATCGCCTTGTGGCAACTCGATCAGAATGTCGATGCGTTGCGCCATCGCGAGCGCGAAGCGCCGTCCCTGCATCGGCTGGATCGGATCGCCGTCCACGGCGATCGCGGTGCCGTTCAACGCGCCGAGATCGATGTGAAAGTTAGTGGACGACGCGCCGTTGATCACCCGCAGGCGCACCCGCCCCGCGCGCTCCACGCGTACGATCTCGGGATCGTCGAGGGTGCGTGAATTCGCCAGATACGCGTCGTAGTCGACGTCGTTCAGGTCCATCTTGCCGCCTGCGGCCATACCTGGCATATCCATCTTCATACCGCCCGCCGGCATCGCGCCGGACGGCGCCATCTTCATCGGGCCCGGGCTCGGCTTCGGTGTGGTTGCAGCAGTTTGCGCCGGCCCCTTCTCGAGCTTCGCCATTACCGACGCGGGATCGGCAAACATGAAGTCTTCGAGAAAAATCACGACCTCTTGCGAGTCCGACCGCACCTCCGCGTCGGTCCGGACGATCAGCGGCCCCGACAACAAGCTCTGGTGCTGAAACCCTTCGTGCGAATGCATCCAGTGCGTGCCGGCCAGCGGCACGAAGTCGTACGTGCGGCGCCCGGATGGCTGAATCGCCGACACGCCGAATTCAGCGACGCCATCCTGGTCGGGACGCGGCGTCTGGCCATGCCAGTGCACCGAAGTCGGCTCGGCCGCGCGATTGTCGAGATCGACCCAGAACCGTTCGCCGGGATTCAGAAGCACGCCACGCGTGCCGTCCGGTTGATGCAAGCCGAACACGGTGGCAGCCTTTCCTCGTACTTCGATCGAACGCTGGTCGACGATAAGACGCCGCGCCGTACCCGCGCCTGGCGCTGCATTTGCCTGCGTCGCGCCGGACTTCACACCCGCGCACCCGGACAGCCCCGACATGCCCGCGAGGGAAGCTGCAAGGAAGGTCCGTCGATTCATCATGGGCAATCTCTAAAGGTAGGGTGAAAAAAATCGGGTTCGACATATTCATTAGCCAGACCGCGCCGCTCAATGTGAATCGTCCGACCTGATTGTCACGGACGAATTGCCCGCCACGCTTAGGTTTTTGATTTTTAGTTTAGCTTACGCACGAATAGCCTAACTAACGATGACAACTGCATCGACAAACATCGGGCGATATCAATAGCTTCCCGTGCGGATCCTTAAGCGTTGACCTACCAGTTTACGCACAATTGCATCGAAGCGGATTTTCTTAAATGCCTTAATCAAAAGATATACGACGCAACTGCAATACGAGATAAATTGATTCCTCATACTTCGCGATCAGCAACTGACGTTACAGATAAACGAATGCCATGACCGTCGCTCGTGTCAGCGCTCGTTTGCCGTTATTTCCACTATGATCGTCCGACCAGCATGTCCCGATCACCAGCTGCATCAGGAGTTTCCCGCGAGCAGGGTCGAGCAATGAGCGCATCATGTCTTGAAGATAATGTCGACACCGAAGTCGACCAGCCCATCGATCAATCCGTCGCCGTCAAGCGTGCCAGCCTCGACATGGTCGGTGCGGAAGAGCGCTGGCGTTGCCCGGTTGCGGCAGGCACCGAGCCGTCGCATCCGGAGCACGGCATTGTCGTCTCGCGCTGGAGCCTCGACGGTGCGCATCCGACCGAAGTCGTCCGCTCGGGCGCCGATCATCACACGGTCTGCGTGAGCCTCGCGCCGATGACACTGACATTCCGCGTCGGCGGCCGGGTGGTCTTCGACGGCCACGCGAGGCCGGGCGCCACGCAAGTCACGAGCCCGGGGCGCAGCGTCGCGGCGGTGTTTCATTCGGGCTGCGACTCGCTTCATCTGTTCGTGCCGCAGGCCACGCTTTCCGAGTTTTATGAGGAAGCATGCGGCCATGCGCACCCCGGTGACATCGTGATCGCCGACCATCGCCTGACCCACGACCCCGCGCTTGAAAAACTGGCGAGCGCGCTTGCCAGCGTGCAGGAATACGACCCGCTGTTCGGCAGACTCTACGCCGACAGTATCTGCAATGCGATTACCTCGCGGCTGCTCGCCCGTCAATTCACGCACCTGCAAACCGAACCGGTCGGCGCTGCCAATGCGTTGTCTCCACCGCGTGTCAGGCGGGCGATCGACTATATCGAAGCCCACTTGCCGGAGCCGATCGGTCTGGCCGACGTGGCTGCCAGCATCGGCCTTTCGCGTATGCACTTTGCCGCACAGTTTCGCGCCGCGACCGGACTTTCTCCGCACAAATTCCTGCTGCACCGGCGGCTTGAACACGCGCGATATCTGCTGCTGCAGTCCGACGACAGCGTGATCAACATCGCTTTTCGCAGCGGTTTTCGCTCGCATGCGCACTTCAGCGCGACCTTCAAACGTCTGGTTGGCGATACGCCAACAGCCTGGAGAAGAAAGACCCGCGATCGCCGCTAGCCGTGCCAGCCCATGCAGGCGGATATCGCCCGACACAAACACCGGGCGCTTAGGAAATTCCGGCTCATTGCGCATCGTCTCACTGCATTCTAGAAATCACTTTTCGTGAAAAAGTAAAGTCATGCGAGCTCACAGGCGTGCGCACTGCCTTAGTATTCAGGTTTCCTGCTGCCCCTCACAGACAATGACTTACTCGCCTAAAGCTGACGCATCAGCAACTGTATTTAAATAAAGTGGACTGGAAATGTCGTACTACACGCAAGACAATTTCGACCAGATTGATAGCGTCGGATTTTCACTGAACAAGGCGCGCAACGTCATCATGCTCGATGTCGATGCAGCGCTAAAGGACCTGAACGTAAAAGCACGGCATATCGGTATCCTGATGTCGCTGTTTCGCGGCACGGCGAGAACGCCCGGAGATATCTCGCGGCATCTCGGGCTGGATTCCGGGCTGATGACGAGGTTGCTCGACAGCCTCGAAAAACAGGGGCTGCTGGCACGCTCGCGTGATGGCAAAGACCGCCGCACCGTCAATCTGCATCTGACGGAAGCCGGCCGGGTAGTCGCATTGCGCGTTGCCGAAATCGTTCCGGGTGTGCTGAATAGCCGCCTTCGTTCGTTTTCGGCGATGGAGTTTGACGAACTTTGCCGGCTGCTTGGCAAGCTGCTGGGCCAGTGAATGCGTACGCCCGGCCAGCGACACTCGCTGGCCGGCCTGACGCATCCTGGCGCGATGGTCGCCTGCCGGAAGCAGGCGGTATCCATGAGCTCAATTCGCGCGGCTGCGCGTGTGGCCTTTGTCGTCGCTATCGGCAAGCGTGTCGGCAGACCAGCCGCCGCCTAACGCCTTGATCAGCTGAACGTTGGCGCTCAACTGCCGGGTCTGAATGTCGAGTACGGCGCGCTGTGCGTCCAGTTGCGCGGTCTGTGCCTGCACCACGTCGAGATAGCCGACCACGCCGCCCTTGTATCGATTCAGCGCGAGTGCCACCGATTGCTGTGCCGCGACGCTTGCGTCCTGTTGCTGCTGCCATGCTGTTCCGAGGTCCTGCAGCAGGCTCAGATTGTCTTCGATCTGCTGGAACGCGCCCAACACGACGCTCCGATACCGCTCGCCGGCCTCCGCCATCGCGGCCTTTGACGACGCCAGCTTCGCGCGGCGCATGCCACCGTCGAATACGTATTGCGCGATTTGCGGACCGACGGTCCAGAACAGATTCGGTGCGCTGATCAGACCGGCGTAGGCGGTGCTCTGCAAGCCGCCCTGCGCGCTCAGAATGATCGAAGGGTAGTACGCGGCTCGCGCTACGCCGATTCTGGAATTGGCCTCGGCCACGCGGCGTTCCGCTGCGGCGATGTCGGGCCGCCGCTGCAACAACGTCGACGGAATGCCCGCGGGAACCACCGGCAGCTTGATAAGCGCGGTCTGCTCCGCAAGCTGGAACTCCGATGCCGACGCGCCGACCAGTACGGCGATCGCGTGCTCGATCAGCGCGCGCTGCCCGAGGTTCTGGGACAGTTGCGACTGCGCCGACGATAACTGCGTCTGCGCGCGCTTTTCGTCGAGTGCCGAAACGACGCCGCCGTTATGCAGGGTCTGCGTCAGTTGAAGCGCGCGTTGGTAGGCGCTGACTGTTTGCGTCAGCAAGTCGGTCTGCTGATCGAGGCCGCGCAATTGAATGTAGTTGTCTGCCAGCGCGATTTGCAGGCTCAGCTGGACGGATGCCAGATCTGCCGCGGAAGCCTGCGCAGCCTCCTTGCTGGCCGCTACCGAGTCGCGCACGCGTCCCCACAGATCAAGCTCATAGTCGACCCGGGCATCGATCGTCACCGAGTTGTAGTTGTCGGGACCGCCGGCGCGCAACGGGCGCGTGTCCGACTGCCGGCTGCGCTGCGGTACCGCCGAAGCCGATACGCTCGGATAAAGCGCTGACGAAACCTGGTCGACGAATGCACGGGCCTGCGCATAGTGCGAATAAGCCGCGGCAAGATCGCTGTTGTTGGCGAGCAGTTGCTGCTCCAGTTGATCGAGCTGCGGATCGGCGTACATCTTCCACCAGCCGTTGCGATCCAAACGATCGGCGGGCTCCGCGCTCACCCATGGCCCGAGCGTGCGGTATTGCGCGGCGACCGGTGCGGGCGGCACCTCGTAGGTCGGGGCCAACGAACAGGCGGAAACGACAGCGAGTGCAGCCAGCATCAGCGGCAGCCTGTAACGACCGCGCGACCTGACCGGTCCGGTACGGTTAGCCATGATTCGGGCTCCTCGCAGTGCTCACCCGGCCCGGACCCGATGCGGCGCGAGGCGCAGCGGCGGTCGCATTCGACGCGTTCGCGGCAGAGGCCCGCGGTGCTACACGCACCGCGTCGCCATTGGCAAGGCCATCCGGCGGCGTATCGATCACGCGATCCGCAGCGGAAAGGCCTGAGCCAATGTCGACCACATCGCCAAGATCGCGGCTGATGGTGACCTGCCTGAAAGCGATATGGTTGTCGGCGGTCAAGGTCGCGACCATCAGGCCGCGCCGATCGAATACCAGCGCCGTCGCCGGCACCTGCACTGCGTTCGTGTCCACCGGCAAGCTGAAATGCAGGCTCGCATAGCCGCCCGGCAACAGGCGCCCTTCGCTGTTGTCGACCAGCAGCTGGACCAGCGTGGTTCCAGAGTTCACGTCGACGGACTCCGCAGACGCGATCACCCGCGCGGTGAATTTCTCGCCCGGATGCTCAGGCACCGTCAGCGTCGCAGTCGTGCCGACCCGGATCAACGGCGTGTAGTTCTGCGGCACCTGCACGTAGAGACGCAGTTGCCTCACATAGGAGACCGTGAACAGTTGCTGTCCGGCGCCGCCGCTGCCGGCATTGATCAGCGCGCCGACATCGGTGTTGCGCGACGTGATGACCCCATCGAACGGCGCGACGATGCGCTGAAATCCCTTCATCGCGACCAGCCGCTCGACATTCGCGCGCGCCGCAGTGACGGTGGCCTTCTTCGCGGCGAAATCGCCAAGGCGATCGTCCACTTCCTGGCGCGACACCGAATCGGTATCGACCAGCGCCTGCCAGCGTTTGGCGGTGGTGGCCGACAGATCGTAGTTCGCCTGAGCGGTCACGAGGTCGGCCCGTGCCTGCAGCAATTGCTGATCGAGCTCGGGGGTTTCGATCTCGGCGAGAAACTGGCCGGCTTTCACCGGTGTGCCGATATCGACGCTCCACGATTTCAGATAGCCGTTCACTCGCGCGAAGATCGGCGCGCGCGAAAACGCTTCGAGCCGCGAAGGCAGATCGAGCGTCGGGCCGCTGGGTATCGCAGCGGGTTTGACGACCTCGACCGCTGGAACTGCCTGTGTATCGGTCCAGTTGCGCAGGTTGCGCGCGTCGACCATGCGCAGCGCGACGCCCGCGACCACCAGCGTCACGGCAATCGCAACGCCCACGGCAGTAACCAGAATCAGCTTGCGTCGCGGCACGACGTAGCGAGTGGCAGTATCAGACAACATGGTCGGGACCCCGCGTGATGGGTGACGGAATGCCGGCCTTTTGCAGGCGTCCGTGAACGATAGAGAAGACCACCGGAACCAGAAACAGCGATGCGGTAGTAGCAAAGATCAGCCCGCCGATCACCGCGCGCCCGAGCGGCGCGTTCTGCTCGCCGCCTTCGCCGAGCGCCAGTGCCATCGGCACCATGCCGATGATCATCGACAGCGCAGTCATCAGCACCGGGCGAAAGCGTGTGAAGCCGGCTTCGCTGGCAGCGAGAAATGCGTCGCCATGCTCGGCCAGACGTTCGCGGCAGAAGCTCACGACGAGGATCGAATTGGCGGTCGCCACGCCCATGCACATGATGGCGCCGGTCAGCGCCGGCACCGACAGCGGCGTGTGCGTGACGAACAGCATCCATACGATGCCCGCCAGCGCCGCAGGCAGCGCGGACACAATCACCAGCGGATCGGCCCACGACTGGAAATTGACCACGATCAGCAGATAGATCAGCACGACCGCGCCCAGCAGGCCGAACAACATGCCGGCGAAGGCGCTGCTCATCGTCTGGACCTGGCCGAGCACAGCCACCGACGATCCTTTGGGCAAGGCCTTCGCGTTGCGGGCCAGCACCCGTTGGATATCGGCTGCCACCGCGCCCAGATCGCGATCCTGCGTGGTCGCGAAAATTTCGACCATCGGCTGGATGTTGTACTGGCTGAACACCGCATTCGTGGTGGTTCGCTGCAGCGACGCGAGGCCGCCGAGAATCTGCGGCGTACCCTGCGTGCCCGCGGTGATCGGCAGGTTCTGCAACGACGCCAGCGTATTGAGGCTGTACTGCGGCGTCTGGATCACGATCGGATACTGCACGCCGTTCTTGTCGTTCAGCCAGTAGGTTGGCTGGACCTGGCTCGAGCCCGCGAGATTGACCACCATGCTGTTGGTCACGTCGCGCTCGGTGATGCCGACCAGTTGCGCACGCGTGCGGTCGACGTCGACGTCGAGGGTCGGCACGTTCTGCGATTGTTGAATCCGCGCATCCACCACCCCAGGCACGCGCCGCATGTCGCGCAGCAACTGGTTCGCGTACGCAAAATTCGCGCTCAGATCGTTGCCGCGCACCTGCACGTCGATCGGTGCCGGCGAGCCGAAGTTCAGGATCTGGCTGATGATGTCGGCGGGCGGAAACGAGAACGTCACGCCAGGGAAAGCGAGCGGCAAACGTTCGCGCATCTCGCGCACGTAGCCGGCGGTCGGACGGTGGCCTTCTTTCAACGCGATCTGGATATCGCCGTCTTGCGAGCCGATGGTCCCCGTATTGTTGTACGCGAGGTTGATGCCGCTGACCGGCAAGCCGATGTTGTCGACCACCGTACCCAGCTCCGACGGCGGGATGATCTGCCGGATCGCACGTTCCACGCCGGCGAAAATCTCGCCGCTCTTCTCGACGCGCGAACCGACTGGCGCACGCACGTGCAGCACGATCTGTCCTGCATCGACAGCCGGGAAGAAATTGCGCCCCAGCATCGGTGTCAACGCAAACGAGATCACCACGAACGCAAACGAGCCGATCACGAAGCGTGCGCGATGCTCGAGCGCAAACTGAAGCAGCCCATGATAGCGGCCTCGTACACGCTCGAAGCGCGCTTCGAAGCCACGTTGAAAGCGGCTGAGCAGACCCGGGCGGCGGGTTTCGGGCGCGTCGCGATCGTGTCGATGCGCGCGCAACAGATACTTCGCCATCGTCGGTACCAGTGTGCGCGACAGGATGAACGAAGCGATCATCGCGAAGATCACCGCCTCCGCCATCGGCACGAACAGAAAACGCGCGACGCCCTTGAGGAAGAACATCGGCACGAACACGATGCAGATACACAGCAGCGAAACGAACGCCGGCGTGACGATCTGTGCGGCACCGTCGAGAATCGCCGGCTCGACTTCCTTGCCCTGTTCGAGATGCCAGTTGATGTTCTCGATCGTGACGGTGGCGTCGTCGACCAGAATGCCGACCGCCAGCGCCAGCCCGCTCAGCGTCATGATGTTGAGCGTCTCGCCGACTGCCGACAGCGTTGCGATCGAGCCGAGAATCGCAAGCGGAATCGATGTGGCGATAATCAGCGTGGAACGCCAGCTGCCGAGAAACAGCAGGATCATCAGGCTGGTCAGTGCCGCGGCGATCACGCCTTCGCGAGCGACGCCGCCGATCGCGGCACGCACGAACACCGATTGATCGCCGATCGCGTCGATGTCGAGCCGTTCCGGCAGCCAGCGCTTCGCGTCCTGCACGTGGTCCTTGATGCCCGACACGATGCCAAGCGTGGACGCCACGCCGTTTTTCAGCACCGACAACAACACCGAACGACGACCGTTCACGTGCACGATGTTGGTCTGAGGCGGACTGCCGTCGCGCACGCTCGCGACATCGCGCATATAGATCGTTGTGCCGTTGACGGCCTTGATCGGCATGTCGCCAAGTCCTGCTACGGTGGACGGCGCGTCGTTCAACTGCACCACGTATTCGTAATCGCCGATCTTTTGCGTGCCGACCGGCGTGATCAGGTTTTGCGTCGCCAGTGCGTTCGCGACATCCTGCGCGGACAGTCCGTGCGACTGCAGCGCGGCCGGGTCGACATCGATCTGCACCTGGCGGGTCTTGCCGCCAAACGGATACGGAATCGACGCACCGGGCACCGTCACAAGCGATGGCCGCAACTGGTTGAGCCCAAGGTCGCCGAGGTTCTGTTCGGACAGCCCCTGCCCCGACAGCGCAAGCTGGATGATCGGCACCGTGGACGCGTTGTAGTTCAGGATCAGCGGCGGCGTGGTGCCCGGCGGCAGCTGGCGCAACATCGTCTGCGACACCGCGGTCACCTGCGCGTTGGCGCTGGCGATATTCACACCGGGTTGAAAGAACAGCTTGACGATACCGAAGCCGTTGACCGATTCCGCTTCCATATGCTCGATATCGTTGACGGTCGTCGTCAGCACCCGTTCATACGGCGACAGGATTCTGCCGGCCATCTGGTCCGGCGGCAGACCCGTGTATTGCCACACCACGCTGATCACCGGAATGCGGATATCCGGGAAGATATCGGTCGGCGTATTGAGCGCGGCAAGCGGCCCGACAATCACAATGAAGATTGCCAGCACGACGAAGGTATACGGCCGCTTGAGTGCGGTACGGACGAGCGCAAGCATTTAACACTCCCTGTGGGGCGCGGGATGACTCCGCGAACATGAAACAGGCGTCTGTTTCATGACTCGATCACCGCGTCGCTGACCCGCTGCCGCTGCTCGGTGAAGTAGTACAGCAATCCCGCGACAGGCAGTGCCAGCCCGATCCATGAAGCGAGTGACCAACCCCCCTTGGCGTAGGCCCATCCGCCGATCGTTGACGCCGCTGCGCCGGCGATGTACCAGGTGGTCATATAGAGCGCGTTCAGGCGGCCGCGTATTTCCTGGCGGAGCGCGAAGATCGCGCGCTGCCCGGTGACAAGCGTAGTCGTGATGCCGAAGTCGACCAGCACCGCGGCGATCACCAGCAACGCTAACGCCAGCGGCGAACCGTGCGTCGCGAAACGCGTGATGGCAAACGCGATTGCAACGACCAGCATGCCGATGCCGGTCGCCGGGCGGGTCCATCCACGGTCTGCCATCCGGCCGGCGATCGGTGCCGCGATCGCACCGGTTACCCCCGCGAGTGCAAACAGCGCGACGCCGGTTTGCGACAAACGGAACACGGGGCCGGTGAGCAGCAGCGGCGTGACCGTCCAGAACAGCGTGAAGGCCGCGAACTGGAACGAGTGATAGATTGCGCGCCGCTGCAAGACTGGTGTTGTGCGCGCCAGCGTCAGCATCGACGCCAGCAGGCTTGCGTAGCTATGCGTGCCGTGCGGCTCCCGTTTGGGAATCGCGATGCGCAACGCGATCGCGAGCAAGACCATCGCAATCGCCGAGCACAGAAACACCGTGTGCCATGAAGCATGGTCGGCCAGAAAACTCGCAAACGGACGCGACAGCATGATGCCGAGCATCAGGCCGCTCATCACGCTGCCCACGGCGCGGCCGCGTACGCTTGCGTGTGCCAGATGCGACGCGTACGGCACCAGAATCTGCACCGCGGCCGAGCCAAGACCCACCAGTGATGCGGCTATCAGAAACAGCTGGGCATCCGTCGAGAATGCGGCTCCCGCCAGCGCGACGACATTGACGCCGATCAGGATCAGCGCGAGACGGCGATTCTCGATCAGGTCTGCCAGCGGCACGATCAGGATCACGCCGATCGCGTAGCCAAGCTGCGTGACGGTAACAATGAAGCCGGCCAGTTGAGGCGACATGCCGAGGTCGGCCGCAATCAGGCCGATCAAAGGCTGCGCGTAGTACAGATTCGCGCTGATCAGGCCGCACGCTGCGGCAAGCAGGAAAGTCAGCCATCCGGGCATGCCGCGCGTCGGCTCGGGTGTGGGGGTAGCTTGAGTTCTGGACGTCATGGCAAGGCTCGATCGGATCGTCAATAAAGAGATTTTTCGTTTCCAAAATACGGGAAGGCACGTCCTGCTGTAACCAATATCCTCCCGTTACAGCCGCTTTAGAATATTCACGTTGGCGAATGCACTTTCCCGCAGAATCGCTAGAGTCGCGCTGCAAGTGCTAGCCGTCACAGGCGGCCATTCAAGGAATCCTCTAACCGCAAACGCCTGATCGCGAGATCGATGAAGGCGCGAACCTTCTGCGCCGCGTACATACCCTCGCGATGAACGATATGAATCGGCAACGGTCGCGGTTCGTATTCCGCAAGCGCGATTTCCAGTTCGCCGTTGCGCAAGGCCTCGTCGACCTGGTACGCGTACAGGCTCGCAATGCCAAACCCCGATTTCACCGCGGCAATCGCGGATTCGGTGGTGCTGGTCGTCAGGCGCGGCCGCAAGCGAATGCCGACCGGCGTCGAATCGACAAGGAAGCGCCACTCCGGCAAGCCCAGCAAACCCGCCGCGTGAATGGTCACGTGCTCGGCAAGATCCTTCGGCTTGTGCGGCATGCCGTGCTGGGAAAAATACGCCGGCGTCGCGCACACCACGCGTCGCAACTTTCCAACCTGGATAGCCTGTGCCGACGAATCAGGCAATTCGCCGACCCGGATCGCCACGTCCACCCCTTCGCTGATCAGATTGACCACGCGGTCGTCCAGCCGGCAATCGATATCGACTTCCGGACACAGCCGCAGGTATTCGGTGAGGATGGGCACCACATACATCTTGCCGAGCAGCGCCGGCGCAGTCACCGTAAGCGGTCCGCGCGGCGCGGTGTGCGTACCGGTTGCCAGCAGTTCGATTCTTTCGATGTCGGTGAGGATGCGACGGCATTCGTCGTAGAACACGGATCCAGCATCGGTCAGGCGCAATGCCCGCGTGGTGCGGATCATCAGGTTGACGTTCAGCCGAGCTTCCAGCATGGAAATGGTCCGGCTGACACCCGATGTCGACGTGTTCATCCGGCGCGCGGCGGCAGAAATACTGCCGCCGTCGACGACGGAGACAAAGGTGGTCATCGCATGGATTCGGTCCATCACATCACATCTGCCAAAGAAATTCTGCTGCGGATACGTGCACCGCGCGCTCAGTTAAGCGAACGGTCTGAACGCAAGGTATCCACGGCAAGGTCGATAAAGGCGCTGATCTTGCGGCCGACATACAGGCCACCGCGATGGACCACGCTAACCGGCAGCGCGGGCGGTTCGAAGTCGGCCAGAACGATCTTCAGCGAACCGTCGCGCAACTGATCGGCAATCTGGCACGACAACATGCGGGTGATGCCCAGGCCCGCGACAGCGGCATCGATAGCGGACTCGCTGGTGGTGGTCAGCCGCGGACGCAAGCGGATCGCGAGCGGGTTTACGCCGTCGAAGAAGCGCCACTCCGGCGATGACGACCCGCCCACCGCATGAATGATGCGATGCTCCGTCAGCTGATCGAGGCGCACAGGCGTGCCGTAGCGTTCGAGATACCCGGGCGACGCGCACAGCACATGGCGCACGTTGCCTACCGTAGCGGCTGCAAAATTCGTGGTGGGCACCTTGCCGATGCGGAACGCAACATCGACTCCGTCGTCGGACAGGTTCATCGAACGGTTCATGAACCATGCGACCACCTGCACGTCAGGAAAGCGCAACAGGTACTCCGAAACCACCGGCGTCACATAGAACTTGCCGAACGACTCCGGTGCGGACACCGTCAGTCGCCCTTGCGGCAAACCATGCGCGTCGGCGGCCGATACCTCGGCGTTGACGATGTCGGCGATCAGCCGGCGGCACTCCGCCAGATACTGTGTGCCCGCACTGGTCAATCTGAACATCCGTGTCGAGCGCGTCAGCAAGCGGGTGCCGAGGTGGCTCTCCAGTTCTTTCACGAGCCGGGTCGCCACCGACGGCGACACTTGCAGTTTATTGGCGGCAATCGTAAAGCTGCCCGCATCGGCGATTGCCACGAAGGTTTCCATTGCCCTGAAGCGGTCCATATCTTTCTCGGGAAAGCGATGTCTCTAGACTGCGTGGCGCGTGCCGGCCCATCGACTATCGATGCGCCGGCACGTCATCGCGCGCTTCGATATCACGCCTGCGACACAAACTCATCCGTCGAGACGACTTTTGCATAACCGAATTCCAGCGCGGCCATAAAAGCAGCGTGCACGTAGGCAGCCGGTACTTTTACGCCGTTGAATTCGAGGTCATGCGTCGCGCACGCATCGTGAATCACCGTGGTCTGATAGCCGAAATCGTCGGAGGCGCGGGTCACTGCATCGATGCACATGTGGCTCATGTTGCCGACCACCACCACGCGTTCGATGCCCAGCTTGTCCAACACCTCTTTCAGCGCCGTTTCCCGAAACGGGTTCAGCTGGTTCTTGAGGATGACCTGTTCGTCTGCGAGATTCTTTGCTTTGGGGTGAATCTGCGCGCCTTCGCTGCCCGGCACAAAAAAGCGTGCGTTGCCGCCGAGCGTTTCGTGGCGAACATGAATGACGGCATCGCCATTCTTTCTCGCGTGGTCGATGATGCGTGCCGCGTTATCCGCTGCGGCGTCGACGCCGGCCAGTAGCCATTTTCCACCCGGGAAATAGTCGTTCTGGATGTCTACGACGATAAGTGCCTGCTGGGTCATTTTCAGTTCCATTGATGTGAGGTGTGTCGGGAATCAATGCAGTCAGTCGTACTGCCTTGTCGGACCGGAACCATCGGAGAACGATATTGTTCCGCTGCATTCAATATCCTCTCGTTACCTGATCGTGAGAATCGCTCTGAGCGCGAATAGACCCTTGCGGCCAGGCAGTAGAGTGGTTCGGCTCAGGCGTTCTGAACGAGCCGGGCGGCGTAGCCCATCTTCGCGACGGCAGCGACAAGCACGGCGGGATCGACGCTCCCGCAGATCTTGACGAGCGCACGCCCGGTGGCGAGATCGACGCGGGCGCCTTTGACTGCCGGCACCTCGCCGAGCGCGCGTTCGATCCGGCCGACGCACGAGGCCCATGTCATGCCGACGATCGACAGCTCCAGCGCGTTTTCCGGTACGCAACAGCCCGCCGAATGCACGGCGTCGAGCAACGCATACAAGCTGCCGGCCGGAGCCTGCAGACGAGCCTGCTGATCGACGAAGCTGACGCAAACCTTGCCCGCTCCGTCGACTTTCCGCAGTGCCTGCTCGACTTCGGCCGCACGGCTTGCGTGCGTCATGCCTGAGACCGGAAACTGGAACGTGACCGGGTCATCCATGTGCCGTGCCTTGAACGACGGTGGCCGTATAGCCGGTTTCTTCTACGGCGGCGATCAGCTGTTCCGGATCAATCGCATCGATCGAATCGATGCTCGCGCGGCCGGAGGCGAGATCGACGACGACCTTCCTGACCGATGTGATTTCACGCAGCGCATGTTCGACGTGGCGTACGCACGATGCGCAATTCATGCCTTGAATGTCGAGCTCGACGCGTTCGATCGAAGCGGAGGCAGAGGTGGACTGGATGCTTTGCATGACAAGACTCCTTGAGGTTGGGGTACGCCTCAAGGTTCAAGCTTCCCGTGGCGGGAAGGTCAAGCAGCCACTTGCGTGCCGGTGTGAGATTGTGAATTCGGCAGAGTGATCACTGCAAGGCGGGGTCGCTGCGCAGCGCCTCGATCGCCATATCGAGGAAGGCGCGCACTTTCTGCGCCGCATGGCGCCCTTCATGATGCATCACATGGATAGGTAGCGAAGGCGGCCGGAAGTCGTGCAGCAGTTCGACCAGACGCCCGGCGGCGAGATCCTGCGCCACCATGTAGGACAGCGTGCGAACGATGCCGAAGCCGTCGAGTGCGGCAGCGAGTGCGGCGTCGTTGGTGGTGAGATTCAGCCTTGGTTGAATGCGTACCGTAACGGGTTGCCCGTCACGCATGAACTGCCAGTCGTTCGACGGCGTCACGCCGGCGGAGGAAATCACCGTGTGCCGCGCCAGTTCGTCAGGCGACATGGGTGCGCCATGCTGCTCCAGATACGCCGGCGATGCGCAAACCACGCGCCGGACCTCGCCCACGCGAATCGCCTGATAGCTGGAGTCCTGCAGTGGGCCGATGCGGATCGCAACGTCGACACCTTCGTCGACCATATTGACGACGCGATCCACCAGGCGGCAGTCGATCTCCGTTTCCGGATAGCGCAACAGGTATTCGTTGAGAATACTGACGATGTACATTCTGCCGAACAGCGCAGAGGCCGTCACGACCAGACGGCCGCGCACCGAGCCGTGTGTACCGGCCGCGGTTTCCTCTGCGGCGGCGATGTCGGAAAGGATGCGCCTGCAGTCGTCGGCGTAACGCGCGCCGATTTCGGTGACCCGCACGATGCGCGTCGTGCGGATCAGCAACCGCACCCCCATCGCCGCTTCCAGATCGCTGACCGCACGCGTGACCACCGGCGGCGAGATCTTCAGTTTGCGGGCGGCGGCAGCGAACCCGCCCTCGTCCACCACGGCAAGGAAGGCGCCCATCGCATCGAGTCGATCCATATCGTTCCCGCTCTGGTCATGGTCCGTTGGCTTCGCAGATCATGCCAATTATGGGGTGATTCAATCAGACTGTGCTTGTCGGCTTCGCCGCCGCTTCACCGCCGACACGCAAGCGCGTTGCGCAACAGGATGCGCGGCATCGTATTCCTCTTAGGAGAATCGGGTGACGCGTGTTCCGGTCTTCCGAATGGAAACCCTGATCGTCGCGATGGCGAACAGCAAGAAGAAAATGTGTATTTATGTTTCGCGCGCGGCTGGCGCAGATGGCGTGGGCAGCCCGGCAGCCTGACGACGATCGACGTCAGGCTGACCCGAGCTGCCACCCGCGGCATGGCGGCCTACACCGCGTCACGCCGCGCGCTTGAACGAACGCGCAAAGTCGAAGGCCGGAGACACCAGCGGCGTGCCCTGCGCCGGCGTATAGGTAAGCGGTACGGACGGTGCTTCGGCCGGTACGGCCGGCATCTCCTTTACCGGGCCCGGCACATTCAGGCGCATGCGCGCTTCCATCGAATCGCACAGGTCGTGCGCGGCTGTGCCGAACAGCTGTTCGAGCACACGCTTTAGCACACCGGATTGATGCCACGCCTTGAAGCGCCGGTGGCAGGTTTGATAGGACGGGTATTTGCGCGGCATGGCGGACCAGGTGGCGCCGCTGAACATTACCCACAGCACGCCATTGAGGACGGAGCGGGTGTTGGCTAAAGGACGGCCGCGCAATTCGGCACGCGGTCTCAGTTCGGGGAGCAGCGGCGCGACGCGCAGCCACTCTTCATCAGTGATATCACGGTACGGGGTCAAGGTCTTTTTCTCCTCTGTCGATACCTCGACGAAGATATCGACTCGCCCCTGGCCCGGATATCAGAACAATCCGAATCTTGAAAATGCGACGCCGCCCTATGCCATTTGGCATAGGGCGGCGCCTGTCTGTCCCGTTCAGCCTGGCGCGCGCGGCGCGCCGCTCAGGTCAGCGAAGTGTCGACAATACGCCGCGGCGTATCCAGATATTCCTGCGACTGCATCTCGACGATGCGCGACACGGTGCGCGCAAATTCGTTGGCCATCGGGCCTTCGACGTACAGTTGCTCGGGCGGCACTGCGGCTGACATCAGCAGTTTGACCTTGTGGTCGTAGAACACGTCGATCAGCCACGTGAAGCGGCGTGCTTCGGACTGCATGCGCGGCGTCATCTGCGGGATGTCCGACAGGATCACCGCGTGGAAGCGCGACGCCAGCTCCAGGTAGTCGTTCTGCGAGCGCGGGCCGCCGCACAGCGTTGCGAAATCGAACCATACGACGCCGTCCGCGCGGCGCAGTGCCTTCAGCTCGCGCTTCTCGATGCGCAGCAGCGGGCTTTCGTCGGGCACCGCGGCGAGGCGTGTATACGCATCGCGCAGCGCGTTGCTTGCAACCTGTCCGAGCGGCGCGTGATACACCTCGACCTGCGATAGCGTGCGCTGCCGGTAGTCGACGCCCGCATCGACGTTGATCACGTCGAGCTTGCTCTTGATCAGCTCGATCGCCGGCAGCAGCCGGTCGCGATGCAGGCCGTCCGGGTACAGCGTGTCCGGATCGTAGTTGGAGGTCATCACGAACTGCACGCCGTTGTTGAACAGCCGGTCGAGCAGGCGGTACAGGATCATCGCGTCGGCGATGTCCGACACGTGGAATTCGTCGAAGCAGATCAGCCGGTAGCGCTTCGCGATGCGGCGCGCGAGCTCGTCGAGCGGATCGGCCTGGCCCTTCAGTTCCTCGAGTTCGCGGTGCACCTCGCGCATGAACTCGTGGAAGTGCAGACGCGTCTTGCGCGTCAGCGGCACGATCTTGTAGAAGCTGTCCATCAGGAAGCTCTTGCCGCGCCCAACGCCGCCCCACATGTACACGCCGCGCGGCAAGTCCGGGTGCATGATCAGCTTCATGAACGCATTCGGCCGGCGCGCCTTGTACGCCTGCCACTCTTCGTAGCAGCGCTGCAGGCGATCGACCGCGGCACGTTGCGCAGGATCGGACTGGTAGCCCCGCGTCTGCAGTTCGTTTTCGTAGTATTCGGTGACGTTCATCTTATGCAGCGGCAGCAAGATATGACAAAGGCGGGAGGGTTGTCACCCTGCCCGCCTTCGTCGTGATACCCAATGCGAGGAATCGGGCTTTACGGAATTACATGTTCAGTGCGCGCTTGTCGACGGCGAGCGCCGCTTCGCGCATCACTTCGGACAGCGACGGGTGCGGATGGCAGATGCGGCCGAGGTCTTCCGACGCCGCCTTGAATTCCATCGCCACCACGGCTTCGGCGATCAGGTCCGATGCGTTCGCCGAGATGATGTGCACGCCGAGCAGTTCGTCGGTCTTCGCATCGGCGATCATCTTGACGAAACCATCCGCCTTGTTGATGCCAAGCGCGCGGCCGTTCGCCATGAACGGGAACTGGCCCGTCTTGACTTCGCGGCCTTCGGCCTTCAGCTGCTGCTCGGTCTTGCCGACCCATGCGATTTCCGGTTCGGTGTAGATCACCCACGGAATGCAGTTGTAGTCGATATGCGGCTTCTGGCCGTCGATGATTTCGGCCACCAGCACGCCTTCGTCTTCGGCCTTGTGCGCGAGCATCGGGCCGCGCACCACGTCGCCGATCGCGTACACGTTCGGCACACTGGTCGCGCAGTGGTCGTCGACGTCGATGAAGCCGCGTTCGTTGGCCTTCAGGCCGATCGCTTCGAGGCCGAGGTTATCGGTGTTCGGCACGCGGCCGATCGACACGATCAGGCGGTCGGCGTCGAGCGATTGTGCGTTGCCGTCCTTGTCGGTGTAGGCAATCGACACGCTCTTGTCGGTCGTCTTGATCTCGCCGACCTTCACGCCGACGTGGATGTCGAGGCCCTGCTTCTTGAACTGCTTGGCGGCTTCCTTCGCGAGTGCCTGGTCAGCCGCGCCGAGGAATTCCGGCAGCGCTTCGAGCACCGTCACGTCGGCACCGAGGCGGCGCCACACCGAGCCGAGTTCCAGACCGATCACGCCGGCGCCGATCACGGCGAGCTTCTTCGGAACCGTATCGAAGGTCAGTGCGCCTTCGTTGTCGGCGACGATCTTGTTGTCGACCGGCACGTTCGGCAGATGGCGCGCCTTCGAGCCGGTCGCGATGATCACGTTCTTCGCGGTGACGGTTTCGGTTTCGCCTTCGCCGCTCACTTCGATCTGCACGCCGGCGTCGCTCTTGCCGGTGAACTTGCCATGGCCCTTCAACCACGTGATCTTGTTCTTGCGGAACAGGAACTCGATGCCCTTGGTCATCTTCTCGACGATGCTTTCCTTGCGGGCCAGCATCTTCGCGATGTCGACCTTCACGTTTTCCACGCTGATGCCGTGGTCGGCGAGATGGTGCGATGCGTTCTCGAACTCTTCCGACGAAGCAAGCAACGCCTTCGACGGAATACAGCCGACATTTAGACACGTGCCGCCGAGCTTCAGCGCGCCGGCCGGGTTCTTCCACTTCTCAATACAGGCAACCGATTTGCCGAGCTGCGCGGCACGGATTGCCGCGATATAGCCGCCGGGACCGGCACCGATCACGACGACGTCGAATTCTTTGGACATGACTATCCTTTCGATGGCGAAGCGATGCGCGGCCACGTTTCGTGGCGCGCATCGCTTCGTTACTGACTGACTACGCGCATTGCACTACGCGTATGTGGCGTGCGGTACGAACGATTACAAGTCGAGCAGCAGGCGCGCCGGATCTTCCAGCGCATCCTTCATCGCGACCAGCGACAGCACCGCTTCGCGGCCGTCGATGATGCGGTGGTCGTACGACAGCGCGAGGTAGTTCATCGGGCGGATCACGATCTGGCCGTTTTCCACCACGGCGCGTTCCTTGGTCGCGTGCACGCCGAGGATCGCCGACTGCGGCGGGTTGATGATCGGCGTCGACAGCATCGAGCCGAACACGCCGCCGTTCGAGATCGAGAACGTGCCGCCGGTCATTTCTTCGATCGACAGCTTGCCGTCCTTGGCCTTCTGGCCGAATTCGGCGATCTTCTTCTCGATGTCGGCGAGGCTCAGCTGATCTGCATTGCGCAGGATCGGCACCACGAGGCCGCGCGGCGAACCGACTGCGATACCGATGTCGAAGTAGCCGTGGTAGACGATGTCGTTACCGTCGATCGACGCGTTCACCAGCGGGAATTTCTTCAGCGCGTGCACCGCTGCCTTCACGAAGAACGACATGAAGCCGAGCTTCACGCCATGTTCTTTCTCGAAGCGGTCTTTGTACTTGTTGCGCAGGTCCATCACCGGAGCCATGTTCACTTCGTTGAACGTGGTCAGGATCGCGTTGGTCTGCTGCGACTCGAGCAGACGCTCGGCGATACGCGCACGCAGACGCGACATCGGCACGCGTTGTTCCGGACGGTCGTGCAGCCACTGGTCGGCGCCCGGCGCCTTGACGTCCGGCAGCGACGGCTTGGCAGCCTTCGGGGCGGCAGCCGGAGCAGCCTTGGCAGCAGCCGGTGCCGGCGCAGCAGCGCCCGCGCCCAGCACGTCCTGCTTCGTGATGCGGCCGTCGCGGCCCGTGCCGGCGACGTCGCCAGCCGACAGGTTCTTCTCGGCCATCAGCTTGGTCGCGGCAGGCGACGAAGCGGCATTTGCGTTAGCAGCGGCGGCAGCCGGTGCAGCAGCAGCCGGTGCGGCAGCAGCCGCTTGCGGTGCCGGCTTCACTTCGGCTTCGGCGGCAGCGGCGCCAGCCTTGCCTTCGGTGTCGATCTTGGCGATCAGTTCGTCGGCGGTCACGATATCGCCGTCATGCTTGATCACTTGTGCGAGCACGCCGGCCGAGGGTGCCGGCACTTCGAGCACGACCTTGTCGGTCTCGATTTCGATGAGGATTTCGTCTTGCGCGACGGCTTCGCCGGGCTTCTTCTTCCACTGCAGCATCGTGGCTTCCGAGACGGACTCGGACAGCTGGGGAACCTTGACTTCTACAATAGCCATTTGATTTTCCTGGGTATTCGTATAGGCGCGTAGACGCGCTTATGGGTAACGGCGGTTTAGGCGAACCTGCCGCACCGCGGGGCGCTGTCGCGAGGGGTCGATGAGTTCATGGCTCGCGGCAGGACCGTTGAAGGCGGTGCGGGAAAGCGTGCTGCGCTTTCCCGGTTCGCGTGTTCTCGTTATTTGACGATCGCTGCGCTCTTCAGACGGCCGAATGCGCCTTCGACCAGCGCCTTCTGCTGCTCGTAGTGCTTCGCGTAGTAACCGACAGCCGGCGATGCAGATGCCGGACGGCCGCTGTACGCGAGCTTCTGGCCTTCCTTCATGCCTTCCTTCAGATGGTGTTCGATGTAGAACCACGAGCCCTGGTTCTGCGGCTCGTCCTGCACCCACACCACTTCGGTCGCGTTGTCGTACTTCTTCATTTCCGCTTCGAACTGCTTGTGCGCGAACGGATACAGCTGCTCGATCCGGAAGATCGCGACGTCGTTCGCCTTCGCTTCGCGGCGATGGGCGACCAGGTCGTAATACACGCGGCCCGAGCAGGCCAGCACGCGCTTGACCTTCTTCGGTTCGATCGCTTCGTCGACTTCGCCGATGACCGGCTGGAACGAGCCCTTCGCCAGTTCCGACAGGTCCGACACCGCTTCCTTGTGACGCAGCAGCGACTTCGGCGTGAAGACGATCAGCGGCTTGCGGAACAGGCGGATCATCTGACGGCGCATCAGGTGGAAAATCTGCGCCGGCGTGGTCGGCTGCACCACTTGCATGTTGTGGTCTGCGCACAGCTGCAGGAAACGCTCGATACGCGCCGACGAGTGCTCCGGGCCCTGGCCTTCGTAGCCGTGCGGCAGCAGCATCGTCAGGCCCGACACGCGGCCCCACTTCACTTCGCCCGACGAGATGAACTGGTCGATCACGACCTGCGCACCGTTGACGAAGTCGCCGAACTGGCCTTCCCATGCGACGAACGTGTTCGGTTCGGCGGTCGAGTAGCCATACTCGAAACCGAGCACCGCTTCTTCGGACAGCACCGAGTCGATCACCGAGAACTTCGCCTGACCTTCGGCGACGTTCTGCAGCGGCACGTAGGTGCCGTCGTTCCAGCGCTCGCGGTTCTGGTCGTGCAGCACCGAATGGCGGTGCGTGAACGTGCCGCGGCCCGAATCCTGACCGGTCAGACGCACCGCGTAGCCCGATGCGACCAGCGACGCGAATGCCAGATGCTCGCCCATACCCCAGTCGAGTGCCGCTTCGCCACGGCCCATCGCACGGCGATCGTTGATCACGCGCTCGACCAGCGGGTGCACCTTGAAGTTGTCCGGAATCGTCGTGATGCGTTCCGCGAGGCGCTTCAGTTCCGCGAGCGGCACGGCTGTATCGGCTGCGTCGGTCCACTTGCGGTTCAGGAACGGCACCCAGTCGACTGCGTACTTGCTCTTGTAGTTCGACAGTACCGGGTCGACCGTGTGGTGACCTTCGTCCATCGCCTTACGGTACGCCTTGACAAACTCGTCGCCCTGCTCCGCGGTGATCACGCCTTGCTGAACCAGCTTTTCAGCGTACAGCGCGCGCGTGCCCGGGTGCTTCGCAATCGTCTTGTACATCAGCGGCTGCGTGACCGCCGGCGTGTCTTGCTCGTTGTGACCCAGCTTGCGGAAGCAGATGATGTCGACCACGACATCCTTGTGGAACTGCATCCGGTAATCGATCGCGATCTGCGTGGCCAGCACGACCGCTTCCGGATCGTCGCCGTTCACGTGCAGCACCGGCGCTTCGATCATCTTGACCACGTCCGTGCAATACAGCGTCGAGCGCGAGTCGCGCGGGTCCGACGTGGTAAAGCCGATCTGGTTGTTGATGACGATGTGCAGCGTGCCGTGCGTGCCGTAACCGCGCGTCTGCGCGAGGTTCAGCGTTTCCATCACGACGCCCTGGCCCGCGAAGGCCGCGTCGCCGTGGATCTGCACCGGCAGCACCTGCAGGCCCATGTCGTCGCCGCGGCGATCCATCCGAGCCTTCGCCGAACCTTCGACCACCGGGTTGACGATTTCGAGGTGCGACGGGTTGAACGCGAGCGACAGGTGGACCGGGCCGCCTTCGGTCGCGACGTCCGACGAGAAGCCCTTGTGGTACTTCACATCGCCTGCCGGAAGGTCATCGACGTGCTTGCCTTCGAACTCGGCGAACAGGTCAGCCGGCATCTTGCCCAGCGTGTTCACCAGCACGTTCAGACGGCCGCGGTGGGCCATGCCGATGACGATTTCCTGCACGCCCGCAGCGCCCGCGTGATGCACGACTTCGTCCATCGACGCGATGAAGCTCTCGCCGCCTTCCAGCGAGAAGCGCTTCTGGCCGACGTACTTGGTGTGCAGGAAGCGCTCGAGGCCTTCGGACGCGGTCAGGCGGCCGAGGATGTGCTTCTTCTTGTCGTTGGTGAAATTCGGCGTGGAGCGGATCGACTCCAGACGCTCTTTCCACCAGCGCTTCTGCTCGGGGTCGCTGATGTACATGTACTCGGCGCCGATCGTGCCGCAGTACGTGTCGCGCAGATTCTTCACGATATCGCGCAGCGATGCCTGCTCGACGCCGAAGTACAGCGCGTTCGCGTTGAACACCTGGTCCATGTCGGCTTCGGTGAAGTCGTAGAACGCGGGTTCGAGTTCGGGAATGGCGGGACGTTCGCGACGCTTGAGCGGATCGAGATTGGCCCATTGCGAGCCCAGGAAGCGATAGGCATCGATCAGCGACTGGACGAACACCTGCTTGCGCGCGGTGGAATCTTCAGCTGCGCCGCCGGTGGGGCGCTGCACAAAGGCGTTGGCCTTGGCGCGCTGCGCAAACGATTCGACGATCGGAGCGTGAGCTACGTCGTTGATGTTCGTGCCATCCGACGCAGGCGTGTTCTGCAACGCGTCGAAATAGCTGCGCCAGTTCTCGGGCACTGACGCCGGATTGTCGAGATACGCTTCGTACAGTTCTTCTACGTACGGAGCATTGCCGCCGAACAGATACGAGTTCAGCTGGAATTGCTTCATCATGTTTACGCTCACCTTTCTTCGAGCTTCTCGAGAAATAGCGGGTTGTTGAACCTTCCGCGACACGGCCTGACCGTTTAGCGGATTGCGCGAATCAAGTCTTGCTTGGAAGGACCTAAAACTGGCATCCGCGGAGAATAGCACAGAACTATGCGGAATGCCCGATTGACAAGGGTCGAAGCCTTTCTGGGAAAGGGCTCGGAGCCTGACAAGACGGGCCTGTGCGCGGGGTTCGGCGCATTTGCAACAGTCTGCCAAAAGGTAAAGACAATAGGCAGTTGCTTAAATAGAAATAGCCGCGCAAAGACGGTATAGCGCGGTATAGGCGGACTTTCTGCATCAAGGCAACGCGATTGGGATGTAGTGCAACGGCGTTGCCCACGCATGACGCGACTTGCGCATAGTCGAGATGCCCAGCCAGCCGGTGCCGTATCCACGGTATTCGTTATGCCGCTGGGCTGCGGCCGCGACACCCTATCTGGCGTCGCGCGCCCAGGCACTCACTACCTTTGATCGAAAGGAGCTTTATGAATATCAATACCCTTGCTGCTTCGACGGCGCTGCAAAACTACCCGGAAGCGCCCGCTGCCGCCCCGCAAACCGGAGCCGCCCAGCAAGGCGCTGCATACCCCGCTTTTGCACTCTCGCAGCCGGATCCGAAGCCGGACTTCTACGGCACTACCGTCACCGGCGGAGCCAGCTACTACCCCGACAAGAAGACGATGAAATCAGAGTATCTGGAGGACGAAAACGGTAATTCGGTCAGGTACGACTTCGACACGAACGGCAAGCGTACGCACGAATCCGATCAGCAGGTGCGAGATGGCGGAATTCTCGTGAGGGATCGCGAGTTCGACTATGACAAGGACGGCAATCGCACCCGGACGAACCCCGAAATCGTGCGCTACTAAGAACAGCCGGCCGCGCTTCGTGTGCGTACTGCACTGCATCGCGACTTGATGCAGTGGCTGACGCCATAAAAACAAAAGGCGCCCGAGGGCGCCTTTCTCTCACAACCTTATTCCGCTGTTTCGCGGCTGGCGCGGCGGCGCTCGTGTTCCTTCAGATGGCGCTTGCGCAGACGGATCGAAGCCGGCGTCACTTCGACCAGTTCGTCGTCGTCGATGAATTCGACTGCGTATTCGAGCGACATCTGGATCTGCGGCACGAGGCGCACTGCTTCGTCGGTACCCGACGCGCGCACGTTGGTCAGCTGCTTGCCCTTGATCGGGTTCACCACCAGATCGTTGTCGCGGCTGTGAATGCCGATGATCATGCCTTCATACAGCGGATCGCCCGGCTTCACGAACATGCGGCCGCGGTCCTGCAGCTTCCACAGCGCGTATGCAACGGCCGCGCCGTCATCTTGCGAAATCAGCACGCCGTTGCGGCGCTCGCCGACCGAACCTTCGCGGATCGGGCCGTATGCGTCGAACACGTGGCTCATCAGGCCGGTGCCGCGCGTCAGCGTCAGGAATTCGCTCTGGAAGCCGATCAGGCCACGCGCCGGAATGCGGTACTCGAGGCGCGTGCGACCGCGCGCGTCCGACGCCATGTCGAGCATTTCGCCCTTGCGGCGGCCAAGCTCTTCCATCACGCCGCCCTGGTGGCCGTCTTCGACGTCCACCGTCAGCATTTCGTACGGCTCGTGCTTCACGCCGTCGATTTCCTGCAGCACCACGCGCGGACGCGACACTGCCATCTCGAAGCCTTCGCGGCGCATATTTTCGACCAGGATGGTCAGGTGCAACTCGCCGCGGCCCGACACTTCGAAGACCGTTTCGTCGCCGGTATCGCGCACGCGCAGCGCAACGTTGTGGTTCAGTTCCTTCATCAGACGGTCGCGAATCTGGCGGCTCGTGACGAACTTGCCTTCCTTGCCCGCCAGTGGCGACGAATTCACGAGGAAGTTCATCGTCAGCGTCGGTTCGTCGACGGTGATCATCGGCAGCGCTTCAGGCTTGTCCGGCGCGCAGATCGTCGCGCCAATGCCGATTTCCTCGATGCCGTTGATCAGCACGATGTCGCCGGCCTGCGCCTCTTCCACCTGCACGCGCTCGAGACCCTCGAACGACAGCACCTGATTGATCTTGCGGTTCAGCACCTCGCCTTCCGGGCCGAAGCGCAACGCCACCTGCTGGCCCGGCTTGATACGGCCGCGATTGATACGGCCAATGCCGATCCGGCCGACGTAGGTCGAGTAGTCAAGCGACGTGATCTGCAGCTGCAGCGGACCGTCCGGGTCAGCCGGGCGCACCGGCACGTGGCGCAGAATCGCATCGAACAGCGGCCGCATGTCGCCTTCGCGCACGTCGGGTTCGAGACCGGCATAGCCGTTCAGCGCCGATGCATACACCACCGGGAAGTCGAGCTGCTCTTCGGTCGCGCCGAGCTTGTCGAACAGATCGAAGGTCTGGTTGATCACCCAGTCCAGACGCGCGCTCGGCCGGTCGATCTTGTTGACGACGACGATCGGCTTCAGGCCGAGTGCAAGCGCCTTGCGCGTGACGAAGCGGGTTTGCGGCATCGGGCCGTCGACCGCATCGATCAGCAGCAGCACCGAATCGACCATCGACAGCACGCGCTCCACTTCGCCGCCGAAGTCGGCGTGGCCCGGCGTGTCGACGATGTTGATGTGCGTGCCTTCGTATTCGACCGCGCAGTTCTTCGCAAGAATCGTGATGCCGCGCTCCTTTTCGATGTCGTTCGAATCCATCACGCGTTCAGCGATGTGCTGGTTCTCGCGGAAGGTGCCGGATTGGCGGAGCAGCTGGTCGACGAGGGTAGTCTTGCCGTGGTCGACGTGGGCAATGATGGCGATGTTGCGAAGAGCGCGGGACATAGGAACCTGGGGACGAATGAGCGCGCCAGCTGTCGGGCCTGGATGGACACCGGAATAAAAGCGGACGGGCTTCTGGGAACCTCACATTATAGCATGGGCACATGTCGGGTTTCTGGTAATCCCTTACGGAAAGCGCTCGCCCTGCTCTCTACCGCGCCGGCGAATCGACGCAATCGCACAGCCAGCATGTGGCCATCGCGCCGCAGCTGGGCCGCGCCGCATCCGGCAACACACCTTTCCCCGATCTGCAAAAAACGCTTGCCATGTCAATTAAGCATTCATATACTCATGCCTAGTCAACCATTGCCGTTTCACGAGAATCCATGAGCGACCCGTCCCCCACGCCGCCGCAAGAGATTCGCGACTACCAACTCGCGGAAAGCGTCGGCTATCTGATTTCCCGCGTGAAATCGACGATGTCCAACATGGTCACGCAGCGCGCGATGACCGAACTCGGCATTACCAGCACGCAGGCCAGCATCCTGTTCATGGTGGCAAGCGGCAAATGCCTGCTGGCCGCCGAACTGGCGCGCGAATACGGCATCGACGCCAGCGCGGTAACCCGTCTGATCGACCGGCTCGAGAAACGCGGGCTGCTCACGCGGGTGCGCAGCAGCGAAGACCGGCGCGTCGTGCGGCTCGCGCTGACCGACGAGGGCTGTGCGATCGCCGCGCGCCTGCCGGCCATTTTCAACGACGTAACGGGCAAGCTGCTGTCCGGCTTCTCGCCCGAAGAAACCGGCTTTCTGAAAAGCCTGCTGAGGCGGGTACTGGCCAACAACAACGTCGATGCAGCGGGCATAACCCGTGACACGGCAATCAATTCCGAGCTGAAGCCGTAGGAAATTGCTTGCAGTGTCCATGACCCAGATCCGGATCGACTAGATAACAAAGGGATGGGAGAGATGAAGTCTGACTTCTCATTGCAGCCCGGCCAGCCGCGTCGGGCTGCCGCCGTCGTTGCAGCGGCAACCGCGGCCGCGGCCGTGTTCGCGCTGGCCGGGTGCGTGAACTACGCGGGCATCAAAAGCGACAAGCAGCTCGCGCCGGCCAGCCAGTTCGACTCCGCGCAAAGCCTGCCGTCCGAGGGCGGCCAATGGCCGACGCTCGATTGGGCCGAGCAGTTCGGCGACCCGCAGTTGCCCAGGCTGATCGACGAGGCGCTGCAAGGCAGCCCGTCGATCGCGCAGGCGCAGGCGCGTCTCGCGAAGGCGGCTTCGTATATCGAGAACTCGCGCTCGGCGCTGTTTCCGCAACTCAACGCCAGCTATTCGTGGACCCGCGAGCGCTATTCGCCGAACGGCCTGTTCGTCGCGCCGATCGGCGGCAAGTGGGACAGCGAGCACAACCTGCTCGCCAGCGCGACGTGGGACCTCGACCTGTGGGGCAAGAACCGCGCAAAGCTGAACGCCGCGGTGTCGCGCGAAAAGGTCGCGCAAGCCGAAGTGCAGCAGGTCCGCGTGACGCTGTCGGCCAGCGTGGCGAGCACCTACAACCAGTTGGCCCAGCTCTATGCGCTGCGCGACATCGCCGCGCGCGAAATCCACAACCGTCAGACGATCGGCACGATCACCAACGGACGCGTCGCCGCCGGGCTCGACACCAACGTCGAACGGCAGACCGCGAGCGGCAATATTGCGACCAGCCAGTCGAGCCTGACCGAGCTCGACGGCCAGATCACCGTGGTGCGTTACCAGCTGGGTGCGCTGCTCGGCAAGGGCCCGGACCGCGGTCTGCAGATCGCCGAGCCGATCGTCCATCCGGGCGGCGCGGTGACGCTGCCGGACAACGTGCCGGCCGATCTGCTGTCGCGCCGGCCCGACCTCGTCGCGGCGCGCTGGCAGGTCGAAGCAATGCTGCACGACGTGAAGAGCACCCAGGCGGAGTTCTTCCCTGATATCAGCCTGACGGGCAATTTCGGGCTGGATGCGTTCGGCTGGAGCGATCTGTTCACGTGGTCCAGCCGCCAGGTGATGGTGGGCCCGGCGGTCCATCTGCCGATCTTCGATGCGGGCGCGTTGCGCGCGAAACTGAAAGGCAACTACGCCGACTTCGACCTCGACGTCGCGAACTACAACCAGACGCTGATCAATGCGCTGAACGAAGTCGCGACGCAGGTTTCGTCGATCCGTTCGAACGACAGGCAATCCGCCGATGCGCAGCGTGCGCTCGATGCGTCGAGCAAGGCATACGAACTGGCGGTAATCCGCTACAAGGCCGGGCTGTCGCCGCAGCTGCAGGTGCTGAACGCCGACGACAACCGGCTCGCCGCCGAGCAGGCGGTGACCAACCTGAAGATGCGCCGCCGCGATCTGCAGATCGGGCTGGTGAAGGCATTGGGCGGCGGCTTCGACGCGAGCGGGACTGGGCTTGCCACGCCGGCGCCGGCGCCCGCTTCCGCGCCGGCGGTAGCCGCGGCGCCGGGCGGCGCTAACGGCAATGCCAGCGCAAGCACCGACCACTCCGTCACCCACGCCGACTCCGGCGCAAGTATGCAAGCCGATACCACCACTGCCGCCATGGGCCAGGCGGCACGCTGACCGGCTCGACCGGTCCGCGTCCATTACACGAAACGAACGTATACGGAGCACACCATGAGCACGCCTCAACCACCCGCCCCGAGCGCACGACCCGCCGGTAACGGCAAACGCAAGTTCATGATGACGCTGATCGTCATCGTGATCCTGCTGGCGGGGCTCGCATACGGTCTGTACTACTTCCTCGTCGCGCGCTTTGTCGAGGGGACCGACGACGCGTACGTGAACGGCAACGTCGTGCAGATCACGCCGCAGGTGACCGGCACCGTGATCGCGGTGAACGCCGACGACACCCAGACCGTGAAGATCGGCGACCCGGTAGTCGTGCTCGATCCGGCCGATGCGCGGGTCGCACTGCAGCAGGCCGAAGCGAACCTCGCGCAGGTGGTGCGCCAGGTGCGCGGCCTGTTCGCCGACGACAACCAGTACATGGCACAAGTAGCGGTACGTCGCAGCGACCTGTCGCGTGCCGAAGACGACTTGCACCGCCGCATGCAGGTGGCGCAAACCGGCGCGGTATCGCAGGAAGAAATCTCGCACGCACGCGACGCGGTGCGCAGCGCGCAGGCCGCACTCGACGCCGCGCAGCAGCAACTCGCGTCGAACCAGGCACTGACCGCGAACACCACCATCGCCAACCATCCGAACGTGATGGCGGCAGCGGCCAGGGTGCGCGACGCGTATCTGAACCACGCGCGCAATACGCTGCCTGCGCCGGTCACCGGCTATGTCGCGAAGCGTTCGGTGCAGGTCGGCCAGCGCGTATCGCCCGGCACCCCGCTGATGGCGATCGTGCCGCTCAACGCGGTATGGGTCGACGCCAATTTCAAGGAAGTGCAGCTCAAGCACATGCGCATCGGCCAGCCGGTCAAGCTGACCGCGGACGTGTACGGATCGTCGGTGGAATACCACGGAAAAGTTGTTGGTTTCTCCGCTGGTACCGGTTCCGCCTTTTCCTTGCTGCCGGCGCAGAACGCCACCGGCAACTGGATCAAGGTAGTGCAGCGCCTGCCGGTGCGCATCGAGCTCGACCCGCATGAGCTCGAGCAGCACCCGCTGCGCATCGGCCTGTCGATGCAGGCCGACGTCGACATCAAGAACGAAAACGGCGGCCAGCTCGGCAACGCGCAGAACACCATCTACCAGACCGACGTATTCGCGAAGTACGGCGACGAAGCCGATGCGGAGATCGCCCGCATCATCGCGCAGAACGCCGGACCCGCGGCGAACGCGCCGCAAAAGGCCGCGGCCGGACGCGGCCCGAAAAACGCGGCGGTCATGTAAGCGCGACGCCTCTTCCACTCTCGCTATAAGGCACGCTCGCCCATGGCTCAGGCTCAAGCACCGGTTGCCCATCCACCGCTGGAAGGCGCACGGCTGGTAATCGGCACCATTGCGGTATCGCTCGCGGTGTTCATGAACGTGCTCGATACGTCGATTGCCAACGTGTCGATTCCGTCCATTTCCGGCGACCTCGGCGTGGCATCCGATCAGGGCACGTGGGTCATCACGTCGTTCGCGGTCGCCAATGCGATTTCCGTGCCGCTCACCGGCTGGCTGACCGACCGGGTCGGCCAGGTGCGGCTGTTCATGGCGTCGATCGTGCTGTTCGTGATTTCGTCGTGGATGTGCGGGCTCGCGCCGAACCTGCCGTTCCTGCTCGCGTCGCGTGTGTTCCAGGGCGCGGTGGCCGGCCCGATGATTCCGCTGTCGCAGACCTTGCTGCTGGCCAGCTACCCGCGCGCGAAAGCGCCGATGGCGCTATCGATGTGGGCGATGACGACACTGACCGCGCCGGTCGCCGGACCGATTCTCGGCGGCTGGATTTCGGACAACATCTCATGGCCGTGGATTTTCTACGTGAACATTCCGGTCGGCATCATCGCGGCGCTCGCGACATGGGCCATCTTCCGTGAGCGCGATTCGATTATCAAAAAAGCGCCGATCGACAAGGTCGGCCTCGCGCTGCTGATCACCTGGGTCGGCTCGCTGCAGATCATGCTCGACAAAGGCAAGGACCTCGACTGGTTCTCGTCGACCACGATCGTCGTGCTGGCGCTGGTCGCGGTGATCGCGCTGGCGTTCTTTATCGTGTGGGAACTGACCGACGCGCATCCGGTGGTCGACCTGTCGCTGTTCAAGCTGCGCAATTTTACCGGCGGCACGGTCGCACTATCGATTGGCTATGGCTTGTATTTCGGCAATCTCGTGCTGCTGCCGCTGTGGCTGCAGACCGACCTCGGCTATACGGCCACCGACGCCGGCATTGTGATGGCGCCGGTCGGGCTGTTCGCGATCCTCCTTTCGCCGGTCACCGGCAAGATACTGCCGCGCACCGACCCGCGCTATATCGCGACCGCGTCGTTCATCATCTTCGCGCTGTGTTTCTGGATGCGTTCGCGCTATACGACCGGCGTCGACACGTTCGCGTTGACCGTGCCGACGCTGATCCAGGGCGTCGCGATGGCCGGCTTCTTTATTCCGCTCGTGTCTCTGACGCTGTCGGGGCTGCCGGGTAGCCGGATTCCTGCTGCTTCGGGGTTGTCGAACTTCGTGCGGATCATGTGCGGCGGCATCGGCACGTCGATCTTCCAGACCGCGTGGGATCATCGCTCGATCCTGCATCATGCGCGGCTCGCCACGCAGGCGAATCCGTATAACCCGACCTTCGATGCGTCGGTGCAACAGATGGGCCAGTTAGGACTCAGCCAGCAACAGGCGTATGGCCTGTTCAATTCGATGGCGACGCAGCAGGCCGCGCAGTTGGGCGTGAACGATCTGTTCTATATCTCGGCGGGGATCTTCCTCGCGCTGATTGCGCTGATCTGGATCACCAAACCTGAGCGCTCGGGCGGCGGCGATGCGGGCGCGGCTGCCTCGGCGGCGCATTGAAGTGTGCTGCACGAGGCATCGACGCGATCAACGCGTACGCACGCGAAACGGAACCGTACGTACGCGAACCCGGCCGCGCCGGTCAAGTGACTTGAACACGCCGAAACGGTAGATTCGGCTATCTCAATATCTGCCGATGGCTTTTTGCCGAACCTTTATGAACAGTCGTTTTCTGAACCGGCTTGCAGCGGGCGTCACGCTCGGCTTTGCCGTATTGTCGGGCGCCGCGCACGCGGAAGTGATCAAACCGATCAAGGCCACCCAGACCGAGATCGCCGGGAACCTCTTTCAGCGCAAGGATGCGGTGCACGAGAACAAGAACGGCAACGCAACCACCGACGTCGTGACGTTCACGTCCAAAGACAATGCGTTTCAGACCGGCATGTACCGGTCCGGGCCGCTGCATGAAGTAGACGATATGGCGGGTGGCTACCCGTACAACGAGTTCATGTACTTC
Source organism: Paraburkholderia jirisanensis (assembly GCF_054782355.1). Classification (NCBI taxonomy): domain Bacteria; kingdom Pseudomonadati; phylum Pseudomonadota; class Betaproteobacteria; order Burkholderiales; family Burkholderiaceae; genus Paraburkholderia; species Paraburkholderia jirisanensis. The sequence continues at coordinate 285,422 of NZ_BAAGSQ010000012.1, forward strand.
ATCTCGGGCAGCGTCACGCTGACGTCGGCGGATGGCTCGGTAATGACCGTGCATGCGGGTGAAGCCGTCACGCTGCCGCGCGGCTGGACGGGCACGTTCGATACGAAGGGTTATACGAAGATGTACGTCACGTATAACCCGGACGATATCAAGAAGTGATGGGCGGCGGCGCCTGTGAGCGCGCCGCGATGTGGGGTGGTTGGTGCGTGCAGCATGCTACGGTTGGTGCGGGTTGCGGTTGGTGCGGGTTGCTGCGGTTGCCCGTCGCAATTGTCGTCGCTGCGGCTCAGGACGCCGCGCTCACCACCAGACGCTCCGGCGCCAGCACGCCCTCGCCCGGTTTTGCAACGCCGAGCAGACGCGCGTCTTCGGCCGCATACACGCGCACGCGCGGCGCCTGCCGCGCCGCGTCGCTGATCGACAGATCCGCGAGACGCAAGCGCTGGCCATGCAAAAAACGGCGCGTCGCTTCGGCATCGAGCCGCACCTCGGGAAACGTCGACAACAACGCGTCGACCGGTTGCAGCCACTGGTCTCGCTCGCCTTCGGCGGCGTCGGACAACGCGTCGAGCGTCACCGCGTGCTCGAGCGTCAGCGCGCCGACAGCGGTGCGCCGCAACGCGATCAGATGCGCGCCGCAGCCGAGCGCCGCGCCGACATCTTCAGCCAGCGTGCGGACATACGTGCCTTTGCTGCAGGTCACGCGGAACGTGACGTCCGGCAACGCGCACGCGCTCATCTCGAGCGCGTGTATCGTCACCTGGCGCCCTTCGCGCTCCACCGTCTTCCCGGCACGCGCGTATTCGTACAGCGGTTTGCCGTCGCGCTTCAGCGCGGAATACATCGGCGGCACCTGTACGATGTCGCCACGAAAACGCGCCAGCGCATGCACCACCTGCTCCTGCGTGCATTGAACCTCGCGAACTTCGAGCGCCTCGCCTTCCGCATCGCCGGTGGCGGTGGTGATGCCCAGGCGCATGGTCGCTTCGTAGGTCTTGTCGGCCTCGAGCAGGTCCTGCGAAAACTTGGTCGCTTCGCCGAAACACAGCGGCAGCAAACCCGACGCGAGCGGATCGAGCGTGCCCGTATGGCCGGCTTTTTTCGCCAGATACAGACGTTTCGCGCGAATCAGCGCATCGTTGCTCGACAGGCCCACCGGCTTGTCGAGCAGCAGTACGCCATCCAACGCGCGGCGCGGCACGCGCGGCCGCTGCTCTTTCTTTGAGGCTTCAGTCATATCGGCACAGGCGGAACGTCAATCGTCAGTCGTCTTTCGCGCGATCGGCGTTCGCTTCGTCGATCAGACGCGACATCTGCACCGCGCGCTCGATCGTCTTGTCGTAGTGGAAGTGCAGCGTCGGCACCGTGTGAATATGCAGGCGCTTGAACAACTGATTATGCAGATGGCCGGCCGCATGATTCAGCGCGACCTGGGTTTGCTCCGGGTCGCCGGTCAGCGTCGTGAAATACACCTTGGCGTGCGCATAGTCCGGCGTCAGTTCGACGCTCTGGATCGTCACGAGACCGACGCGCGGATCTTTAACCTCGCGCAGCAGATCGGACAGATCGCGTTGAATCTGATCGGCGATCTGCACGTTGCGATTCGGGGAAGTACGTTTTTTAGGCATGTGATGGCTCGATAAAACAAAGGGCGGAGCCGGCTTTGCGCCCGCTCCGCCCCTTTATGCGCGGCGCCGCGTTTTTACAGCGTACGCGCGACTTCCGTGACTTCGAAGACTTCGAACTGATCGCCTTCGACGATGTCGTTGAAGTTCTTCACCGACATACCGCACTCGAAGCCCTGGCGCACTTCCTTGACGTCGTCCTTGAAGCGCTTCAGCGAATCGAGCTCGCCGGTGTGGATCACGACGTTGTTGCGCAGCACGCGCACCGACGACGTACGCTTGACCACGCCGTCCGTGACCATACAGCCGGCCACCGAACCGACCTTCGGCACCTTGAACACCTGGCGAACCTCGACCGTACCGGTGACGACTTCGCGCTTCTCCGGCGGCAGCATGCCGGACATCGCAGCCTTAACCTCATCCACAGCGTCATAGATGATGTTGTAGTAGCGAATGTCGACGCCGTTCGTTTCCGCCAGCTTGCGCGCCTGCGCATCGGCCCGCGTATTGAAGCCGACGATGACCGCCTTCGAAGCCGTCGCGAGGTTGACGTCCGACTCGCTGATGCCGCCGACCGCGCCGTGCACGATCTGCACCCGCACTTCGTCGGTGGACAGCTTCAGCAGCGCCTGCACCAGCGCTTCCTGCGAACCCTGCACGTCGGCCTTGACGATCAGCGGCAGGTTCTGCACTTCGCCTTCGCCCATCTGTTCGAGCATGTTCTCGAGCTTCGCGGCCTGCTGCTTGGCCAGCTTCACGTCGCGGAACTTGCCCTGACGGAACAGCGCGATTTCGCGAGCCTTGCGCTCGTCCGGCATCACGATGACTTCTTCGCCGGCCGCCGGCACTTCCGACAGACCCTGGATTTCGACCGGGATCGACGGACCTGCCGACTTGGTGGCCTTGCCGGTTTCGTCGAGCATGGCCCGCACGCGACCGTAGGCGCTACCTGCCAGCACGACGTCGCCGCGGTTCAGCGTACCGGACTGCACGAGAATCGTCGCAACCGGACCCTTACCCTTGTCGAGCTTCGCTTCGATCACGAGGCCCTTGGCGGGTGCTTCGACCGGTGCCTTCAGCTCCAGCACTTCGGCCTGCAGCAGCACGTTTTCGAGCAGATCGTCGATGCCAGCGCCGGTTTTCGCCGACACTGACACGAACGGCGAATCGCCGCCGTATTCTTCCGGCACCACGCCTTCGGCCACCAGTTCCTGCTTGACGCGATCCGGATTCGCATCCGGCTTGTCGATCTTGTTGATCGCCACGACGAGCGGCACACCGCCCGCTTTCGCGTGCGAGATTGCTTCCTTCGTCTGCGGCATCACACCGTCGTCGGCGGCGACCACCAGAATCACGATGTCGGTTGCTTTTGCACCACGTGCACGCATTGCCGTGAACGCTTCGTGACCCGGCGTATCGAGGAACGTGATGACGCCGCGCGGCGTTTCGACGTGGTAAGCGCCGATATGCTGCGTAATGCCGCCCGCTTCGCCGGCCGCCACCTTGGCGCGCCGGATGTAGTCGAGCAGCGAGGTCTTGCCGTGGTCGACGTGGCCCATCACCGTGACGACCGGCGGACGCGGCAGTGCTTCCGCATCGGTTGCCTCGCCTTCGACCAGCATCGCTTCCGGATCGTCGAGCTTCGCCGCCACTGCGCGGTGACCCAGCTCCTCGACGATGATCATCGCGGTTTCCTGATCGAGCATCTGGTTGATGGTCACCATCTGACCCAGCTTCATCATCACCTTGATGACTTCCGAAGCCTTCACCGACATCTTGTGCGCGAGGTCGGCCACCGTAATGGTTTCCGGCACGTGCACTTCACGTACGATCGGCTCGACCGGCGCCTGGAAGGTGGTCGAATCCTGATGCTTGCCGCGCCCCTTCGGGCCGCCGCGCCAGCCGCGGTCGACACCGCCGCTGCTGTCGCCACGCGTCTTGATGCCGCGCCGCTTGGCTGCGTCGTCCTGCCAGCCGCCCTTGCCGCCGCCGGGCTTCTTCTTGTCGGCGCCGGGCGCCGACGAAGGCGTGGTGGTCGAAGCCGGCGTTGCTGCAGCAGGCTTCTTCGCCGCCGGACGCGCCGGCGCGGTTTCGCCAGCCGGACGTGCCGGCTTGTGCAGCGTGCCCTTCGCTTCGGCCGCCTTCGGCTGTTCGACCGGCTTCGGTGCCGGCGCGGGTTCCGGTGTCTTGGCTTGCGCGGCCTTGCGCGGCGTATTCATCATTTCGCGAATCGCACGGGCTTCGGCTTCGGCCTTCGCACGGCGCTTCGCGACTTCTTCCTGTTCAGCGCGCGTCTTGTCGGCAGCGGCACGCGCAGCGTCTTCAGCCTTCTTCGCTGCTTCGCGTTGCGCGGCGCGTTCGGCGGCCGCACGCTCGTCATCCTGTTCGGCAGCCTGCGTCGCCTGCTGCTCGGCCTGCTCGCGCGCAGCGGCCTCGGCCAATGCCGCGGTACGCTTCTTCGCTTCTTCTTCGGCGCGGCGGCGCTCGGCCTCGGCCGCCTGTTCGCGCGCCTGGCGTTCCGCCTCTTCGCGCTCCAGACGCTCCTGGCGTTCCTTCAGCTCCAGAGCCTGCTGTTCGAGCAGTTCGGCCTCGTGGCGCGCCTCTTCCTCACGACGCTGCAGCTCGAGATCTTCCGCTTCAGGCGCCTGATCAAGCGCCTGACCGGGTGCCGCTTCCTGGTCCCCTGCCTCGTCCCGACGCACGAAAGTACGCTTCTTGCGCACTTCGACCTGAATGGTTCGAGCCTTACCCGTCGCGTCGGACTGCTTGATTTCCGACGTGTGCCGTCGCGTGAGCGTGATCTTGCGCTTGTCGGCATCGTTCGAGCCGTGCGACTTGCGCAAGTGGTCGAGCAGACGTGCCTTGTCCGTTTCGGACAAAGCGTCGTCTTCACTTGCTTTCTCGACCCCCGCCGCCTGCAGCTGCTCGAGCAGCACGCCTGCAGGCATTTTCAGTTCCGCGGCAAATTGGGCTACGTTGTTACTCGCCATTCATTCCTCTTAGTGCAAGGACCAGTTCCTTGCGGTTAGCATCGGGTCGTGCGGCCATATCACTTCGAGGCGGCTTCAAAGCAGGCTTTAATCGTGGCAAATGCACATTGCAAATACACATGGCAAATGCGCACGGTTAAAGCGCAGGCTTCGAGGCGGCATCGAAGGGCCGCGTTCAGGTCAGTGGTTCATGGTCATGTCGTCACTCAAACCAGTGTTCACGGGCCTTCATAATCAACGCCTTGGCGGCGTCCTCTTCAATTCCGGTCATTTCGACCAATTCATCTACTGCCAGCTCGGCCAGATCGTCACGCGTGTGAATCTGCTTTTCGCCGAGCGTCGCAAACAATTCCGGGCTCATGCCGTCGAGACTTTTCAGATCGAGCGCAACACCCTCGACCTTCTCCTCGTTAGCAATCGCCATCGTCAGCAGCGCGTCGCGCGCGCGGTTGCGCAATTCGTGCACCGTGTCCTCGTCGAACGCTTCAATCTCGAGCATCTCGTTCAGCGGGACGTAGGCGATTTCTTCGAGGCTCGTGAAGCCTTCGTCGATCAGGATGTCGGCTACTTCTTCGTCGACATCGAGACGCGCCATGAACAGGTCGCGCAGGATACCGCGTTCCTGATTCTGCTTCTGGGCGGACTCGTCCGGCGTCATGATGTTGATCTGCCAGCCGGTCAATTCGCTGGCAAGACGCACGTTCTGGCCGCTGCGGCCGATAGCGACCGCCAGCTCGTTTTCGTCGACGACGACGTCCATCGCATGCTTTTCTTCGTCAACGACGATCGACTGGACGGCTGCCGGCGCGAGCGCGCCGATTACAAACTGGGCGGGATCTTCCGACCATAGCACGATGTCGACGTTTTCGCCACCGAGCTCGTTACGCACTGCCTGCACGCGCGAGCCGCGAATGCCAACGCATGTACCGATCGGATCGATGCGTTTGTCATAGGCGACCACGCCGATCTTCGCGCGCACGCCCGGATCGCGAGCGGCGGCCTTGATCTCGAGCAAACCTTGCTCGATTTCCGGCACTTCCATCTCGAACAGCTTCATCAGGAATTCGGGCGCGGTACGCGACAGCTCGATCTGCGGGCCGCGCGCGGTGCGATCGACCTTGCCGATGTAGGCGCGCACGCGGTCGCCCACGCGCAGGTTTTCTTTCGGGATCAGCTGGTCGCGGCGCAGCAGCGCTTCGACGCGACCCGATTCGACGATGAAATTGCCCTTGTCGAGACGCTTGACCGTACCGGTCATGATGCTTTCGCCGCGCTCGAGGAAGTCGTTCAGGATCTGCTCGCGTTCCGCGTCGCGCACCTTCTGCAGGATCACCTGCTTGGCGGCCTGTGCGCCGATCCGACCGAATTCGATCGACGGCACCGGCTCTTCCAGAAAATCGTCGATCTGCGCATCGGCTTTCTGCTCGCGCGCTTCGAATAGCAGGATTTCCTGATCCGGCTCTTGCAGGCCCGCTTCATCCGGCACGACACGCCAGCGCCGGAAAGTTTCGTGCTCGCCGCTTTCACGGTCTATCTGGACGCGGATGTCCGCATCCTCGTCGAAGAGTTTCTTGGATGCCGACGCGAGCGCCGCTTCGAGCGCGGCAAATACCACGTCCTTGTCGACGTTTTTCTCGCGTGCCAGCGCATCCACCAGCATCAACACTTCGCGACTCATTGTTTGCGGCTCCTAAAGTCAACTTTCGGAACAAGGCGTGCTTTATCGATATCCGCGAGCGTGAAATCCAGCAACGCGGCGCCTTCCTTCCCTTCAAATTCAAGACCGATCGTCTCGCCCTGCGGGGCATGCAGAATGCCGCGGTACGATTTCCGACCGTCTAATGGCTTTTTCAACGTGATCACCGCTTCGCTGCCTGCGAAGCGCTCGAAGTCTGCCAGTTTCTTGAGCGGCCTATCGAGGCCAGGCGACGACACTTCGAGCCGTTCGTAATCGATATTCTCGACCGTCAGAACGTGCTGGAGCTGACGCGTGACTTTTTCACAGTCTTCGATCGCGATGCCGGCAGGCTGGTCGATATAGATGGTCATCATGCCGCGCCCGGTGCGCTCGAGATCGACCAGCTCGTAGCCGAGACCCACGACCGTCGTTTCAATCAGTTCCGTCAGTTGCACAGTGCCCTCTAAGATGTTCGCGCGGCGAGCCTGTGCCGGGTTGCCATCGGAACACCTGCGGGCTGCGCGCCAGGCCGGCGCACGGTGCCCGTGCCACTCAAGATGCCGAACCCCGCTGCCGATATAGCGAGCGAGCCGTAAAAGCTCGCCGTATTCGAACCTGCGCGGCAAAAAAAAATGGGCGAAACGCCCATCATCTTATTGCCGGTGGTCGCACCTGAGCCGCACGCGAAGAACTTCTTACCAACCGCACGCCCAGCGACTTTGTGATTGTAGCCATTTTTCGGCCCAAACGCAAACCACCCGACGCGCGGGACCCGCGCATTCGCGCGCGATTTGGCGCCAATCCTTGCTGCAAAAGCCCGCGTTTGAGTGCTTCGATGTCGAGGATCGCGGCAAGGGCGCAATTGGCTTTCAGGTCGGCATCGCGTTGGGGTGCGAGGTTGGCGCTTCGGATCGCGTATCGACACCCCGCCTGCCACGCGCGGAGCGCATGATCTGCCACCTGATTGCGCGCCGCTGCGTTCTCAAGCCGCGGCGGCGCATCTGACGCCGCGCGGGTTACGCATGGGCCGACGGCAGTTTGTGTAGCACCTGCCGCCGCGTGCGCCCTGGTGGTGCCTGCGCCTAGCGACCGCGCGTGCGGCCGCGCGGGGCGCGATTATTGCCGCCACCAGCGTTCGGATTGCCGCCACCGCCGCCGCCACTGCCGCCGCGGTTTGCATTGCCGCGATTACCCGCCTGCATGCGATTGCCACCGCCCGGCCGACCGCCGCCGCCGGTCGGCGCACGATTGCCGCCACTGGTCGGCGCACGGTTGCCGTCGACCTCGCGGCCGTCGCGTGCGCCGCGGCCATTGGTGCCGTTGCTACCGCCGCCGCTGTTGCTGCGCCGGCTGTCCGTGCGATTGCCGTTGCGGCCGCCGGGACCGCCGCCCAGCCCGCCGTTCAGCGCGTTGAACGCACTGCCGCCCGCCGCGCCGCGCCGGCCGCCACCGCCCGCGCCGCCGCGCGGCTGCGAGTCGAAACGGCCATGCGACATCAGCACCGGCTCACGGTTGATAAAGCCCATCGACGTCTGCATCGGGTCCGGCTGACGCCGCTCCGGCGCCGCATTGCGGGCGCCCTTCTCTTCAGCCGGCGCCTTCAGCCCGACCGATGCCAGCAGGCTGCGCACGTCGTTTTCTTCGAGTTCTTCCCAGCGGCCGCGCTTCAGGCCGCGCGGCAACGTGATCGGGCCATGCCGCGTGCGGATCAGCCGGCTCACCATCAGGCCAGCTGCTTCGAACATGCGCCGCACTTCGCGGTTGCGCCCTTCGGCCAACGCGACGTGATACCAGTGATTGGTGCCCTCGCCGCCGCCGTCGCGAATGCGCAGAAAATTTGCTGGGCCGTCGTCCAGCTCGACGCCGGACAGGAGCTTCTGGCGCATCCCTTCGGCCAGCTCGCCGACCACCCGCACCGCATATTCGCGCTCGACGCTATAGCGCGGGTGCATAAAGCGGTTGGCCAGATCGCCGGAGGTCGTCAGCATCAGCAGACCTTCGGTGTTGAAGTCGAGACGACCGACCGCGAGCCACTTGGCGGTCTTCATCGGCGGCAGCTTGTCGAATACCGACGGGCGGCCTTCCGGATCCGCATGGCTGACGATCTCACCAGTCGGCTTGTGATACAGCAGCACGCGTGGCGGCTTGTTGGCCAATTTGCGCTTGATCGGCTTGCCGTTGATGCGCACCAGATCGGTCGGCATGATGCGCTGGCCGATGTGTGCCGGCTCGCCGTTCACCGACACGCGGCCGGCGACGATCAGCTCTTCCATCTCGCGGCGCGAGCCCATGCCGGCTTCGGCGAGCACCTTGTGCAGCTTCGGCGCGTCGTCGTCCGGCGACAGCACGCGCTTGGGCGCGGCCGGACGGCCGCGGCGCAACATCGGGGCGCGTACACCGCCGCCCTGCGCACCGCCGGCGTCGTTGTCGGCGTCGAATGCCGGAGAACTTACATAAGAGAACAGGTCATCCTGTTGAGCGGGGCTTGGCGCGGCGTTCTGCGCACCACCCTGCGGCGCCTTGTCGTCGCCGCCGCGGCGATTCTGGCGCGGCCGGCCGTCGCGCGGTTGCGCCGCCTGGCCATCGTCGCGCTTCGCGCCGTTGCGGCGCCCGCCTTGCGTCTTCGCGCCCGCATCCTTGCGGGGCATGCGCACCTGCGCGACGACTTCGCCGTCCGGAGGCGCTTCCGGCACAGCCGGTGCCGGCTGTGCGGCGGCGCCTTCAGCGCCGGCCGGCTTGCCCTTCGCGCCGGCGCGACGCCGCGCGATCAGGCTGCGCGGGCCGCGGCGCAAACCGCGGCGTGGGCGCTCGTCGCCTTCGGTTTCAGGCGCGTCGCTCGCGCGTTCGGCCCCATTCGCGGCGGGCGCGGTGCGCGCGTCTTCCACAGGCGCGGCACGCACGGCGCGCTCGGATTCAGACGAATCGGTGTCGTGGATGTCTGTCAAAACAACCTCAAAAAAGTCTGGTGGCGCGCGCCCATTGCGGACGCGGCATCGGTTCGGTTTATGTCAGGCGCTGCGCGATTCGGGTTCGTCGTCCGTCATCACGCCATCATCCTGAGCGGCATCGCGACGGTCTTCTGAACCGTCGTGCGCCGCCTGTGTCGAGTGCGGCTCGGCCGCCTGCTCCGCGTCGGCGCGAAGTGCGTCCGGCTCGCGTGCGGCTGGGGCGAGACCCGGCTGGGCGCCGGGCTCGTGATCCAGTCCGGCGGCACCCGCGTGGGGCTCGTGTTGCGCGTTCGCTGCGACGTGCGGTTCAGGCTCGTGCGCAGCGGGTTCGGATGACGACGCTTGCACTGTAGGTGCAGGTTCGTCGTCTCCGGTCATATTCTTTGCAACTGCTGGTTCTTCTTGCGCAGCGGCTGCGTTCCCGCGTGCCGGCGCTGTTTCGTCGGCCGCTTGCGTTGTTGCTGGCGTCGCCGGTAATGCACTGGGCTCGTCGTCAGAGCGCTCGTACGCAAGGTGTTCCGGGTGCGCTGCATCGGCCACTGCTTCGGAGTCGACGCCGGCATCCGCCTGAGCCGGCACGCCGCCATCGGACTCGTCGTGCGCGTGCTTCGCCGCGGACGTCTGCGCATCGGCAAAGGCGCCGGTCTGCGCCTGCTCCGTTACCTCCGTTACGCTCGTCGACGTCGAATCCGCATCGCCCGCCCCGTGCTGCTGCGCAAACGCCGAGCCTGCTTCACCTTGCTCCGCCTCGCGCGATTGCAAACCGGTTGCCGTGTCCGGCGCTACTGCCAGGCCAGCCGCCAATGCCGATGTGGCATCAGGCGCGGCTTCGTCTGCATCGGCTGGCGCACTTTCAACATGGTTCGACGCTAGCCCCTCATGCCCAGCCGCACCGGCACCAGCCGCCGTCCCACCTTCCCCGTCCGCAAACTCGATCGAGTGCTGCGCGAGCAGATCGATGTTCGCCTGCGCCGATGGATCATCCAGCGGCGGCAGTTCGTCGAGCGCTTTCAGCCCGAGGTCGTCGAGAAACGGCCGGGTGGTCGCATACAGCGCCGGGCGTCCCGGCACGTCGCGATGCCCGATCACTTCGATCCAGCCACGATCTTCGAGCTGCTTGACCACCTGCGTATTCACCGTCACGCCGCGAATCTCTTCGATATCGCCGCGCGTGACCGGTTGCCGGTACGCAATGATCGCAAGCGTCTCGAGCACGGCGCGCGAATACTTGGGCGGTTTCTCCGGATGCAATCTATCCAGATACGAGCGCATTGCCGGCTTGCTCTGAAAACGCCAGCCAGACGCGAGCGCGACCAGTTCAACGCCGCGTCCCGACCAGTCGTGCTTCAGATCTTCAAGCAACGTGCGAACCGTATCAGCCGACACGTTGTCGGCAAAGAGCTTACGCAACTCACCAAGCTTTAATGGCTCCTGCGCGCAGATCAATGCGGTCTCGAGGACGATCTTCGCCTCTTGGGTATTCATGCAGCTAGGTCAGACCCTGTGGTCAAAGAACCGGATCAAACAGACGACAAGCAGACGATGTAGAACAGAAGACGCGCTCGCCCGATTTTGATCGGTCATATTGATGGGAGCACGCACCGGGGGGAGGCATGAAAGGCTTTCGGGCCATCCCAGCCGGACGACGAAACAGCGATATTCCGGGAAGGAGTCGCGTGACTGGCTGCCATATTACGCAAAAACATTCCGTGCGTAAAGCGAGGCCGGACCCACTTGTGCGCGGTAGCGCTGAATCGCGGAAGCTTCACGCGTTTTCGATCAGAAACGTTAAGAATGCACTGAGCGACAGCCTGTCGCAGCGCCTTGCGCTACAGAGCGGGCGCCTGTGCAGCAGCAAGCGCCCCGCGAGCGACTCATTGCGCATGCCGCCCAATAAAGCGGCGCAGGCGCGCGACGCCTTCATCGAGGCGCGCCGGATCACACGCGTAGCACCAGCGCACGAAACCCTCGCCCTCCGGGCCGAAGGCGCTGCCTGGCGCAAGACCGAGCCCCACTTCGCGCACCAGCGCCTTGCACAACTCGAGACTGCCCGCCGCCGCGCCCGGCAGCGCGAAGAACAGATACATCGCGCCGGGCGGCGCCTTCACATCGACGCCCGGCAGCGTCGACAACGCCTGCACCAGATGATCGCGCGAGGCCTTCAGCTCGCCGATCAGCTGTTGCGTGAACGCCTCGCCGTGCCGTACCGCGGCCACGCCCGCCTGTTGTACGAAGGCCGGCGCGCACGACGTGTTGTATTCGACCAGCTTGCCGAGATCGTCCATCAGCGCAGCCGGCGCGACGATCCAGCCGAGCCGCCAGCCGGTCATCAGCCAGGCCTTCGAAAAGGAATTGACGCAGATCACGCGCTCGTCGCGCGCCGCGAGATCGAGCAACGACGGCGCACTGCGCGCAGCGTCCTGCTGCGGGCCGCCGTAGTAAAGCCGCTCGTACACTTCGTCCGCGACGATCCAGATGCCGTGACGGCGGCAATGCTCGAGCACCGCGCGCTGCTCGTCGCGCGTCATCACCCAGCCGGTGGGATTGTTGGGCGAATTGACCATCAGCAGCTTCGTGTCGGGCGTCAAGACCGCCAGCAGATGGTCGAGATCGAGCGCCCAGCCGTTCGCACGATATTCGAGCGCGACGGTTTCCACCTGCGCGCCGAGAATTTTCGGAATCTCGACGAGATTCGGCCACAGCGGCGTGACCGCGACGACCCGGTCGCCGGCGCCGACCACCAGTTGCGCGGCCAGCATCAGCGCGTTCACGCCGGCACTCGTCACCGCGATGTGTTCGACCGCGGTTGCGCCGTGCAGGCCGCTCACATAATCGGCAAGCGCGGCACGCAACGGTGCGATGCCGAGATTGTGCGTATAGAAAGTTGCGCCGGCCGCAAGCGCTTCGCTCGCGGCATCGCGGATGAATGGCGGCGTCACGCGGTCGGATTCGCCGAACCAGAACGGCAGTACGTCCGCCACGCCAAGACCTGCGTTCGCCACTTCGCGAATCTGCGAGGGCCGCAGCGCACGAACCGCGTCACGCGCATTCGGCAGGAACACACCAGACCGGCCCGTTTCGCTCATCGAAGGCATCCTGACAAAGTCGTCGAAAGGCAACAGTTTAGCGTGTGCCGCAGCCTGCTCAGGCGGCATGCTGCGTCGAAATTCGCGCTGCCCTGTCGACGCCCGCCCGTTGCGCTGGGCGGGCCTTGAGCGCGGGACCAACCCGCCGCACCGGTTCAGCCCGCCCGGGCACCGGCCGCACCAATTCAAAGCAGGTCTTCGGTGCGCGCCGGAACCTGCGTGATCAGGCTCCATACCGACTCGGCCGCCGGCGACAGCGAGCGGTCGCGGCGCCGGACCAGTTCGACCGTGCGTTCCGCGCGCGGCGTCAACGGCCGCGCGACGAGCGTGGCGTCGGCCGGCAGCGGCAGCGCCAGCCACGGCAGCACGCTCACGCCGATACCCGCCTCGACGAGCCCATACACGGTGGCCGGATGTCCCAGCTCCTGCACCACGTCGACCCGTACGTGATGCGCATCGAGCGCCGCATCGATGATCGGCCGGCTGCCCGACGCCTGATCCAGCATCACCAGCCGCTGCCCTTCCAGCGCCTTCCACTCGACCTGCTTGCGCGCAGCCAGCGGATGATCGGCGCGCGACACGAGGCAAAACGAGTCGGTCATCAGCGGCACCATGAACAGGTCGTCGGCGGCAATCGGCCCGACCACCACGCCGAAATCCACCTCGCCGGACTTCACCTTGCGCACCACGTCGCTTTGCACGTCGTCGCGCAAACCCAGCGTGATATACGGAAACTGCCGCCCGCACGCGGCAATCACCTGCGGCATCAGCCGGCACGCGATCGTCGGACTCGCCGCCACCACCACGCGCCCGCGCCGCTGCTCGCCGATTTCGCGGATTTCGCGCAGTGCGTCGTCCAGATCGGTCAACAGGCGTGACACGCTCGCGACGAGGTTGCCGCCGACGTCGGTCAGTTGCACCTCGCGGGTGGTCCGGTCGACCAGTTTCAAGCCAAGTTCCGCCTCCAGTTCGCGCACGCAACGGCTTACCGCCGACTGGGTCAGGCCGATCTCATCGCCGGCGCGGCTGAAGCTCTGCAACCGCGCGACTTCGATGAAGACGCGCAGCTGCCGCAGCGTCACATTCATTTGGCTACCTCATCAATGCGAGTATTTGATGCGCATTGTATGAGGTTTGCGGCTGCTGGACAGCCATTGTGCCCTCTTTCGCTACGTCTCAAAAATAAGGCGCAAACGCACGGCAGGCGGGCTTCATTGCACAAGATTGGTGATAGTCCTGATTTCCGTCGGGGGCTTTTTGGATTCTCATACGGGCCTGGCTAGCCCCCGTGTCGGCCTGTTAGCACGGGGCTTCAAGGCGTTAACCGACCCATTGGCACACTTCATGCGTTGCGATTGACACAAGGGTCGGCGCCGAATCCGGTTCACCCGGATGCCCGCCGCGGCAAGCCCGACCCCCGCCTGGCACTCGTTTCGAGTGCATCGAGAGTGCGCGGCGCGGGGCAGCGCACCGGAGTTAGCTTCGCTGAGGTGAAACATGATGCTGTTCGACGATTTGAAAGACAACGAGTGGGCCCTGGTCGAAGCGTTGTTCTGTGCGGAGCCGGCACGGAGCGAACGCCGCGGGCGGCCCCGAGTGGAAGCGCGCGCTGTCGTCAACGCAGTGCTGTGGGTTCTGTCGACGGGCGAAGGCTGGTCCAAGCTGCCGGGCCGCTATCCGTCGCCGCCGACCTGCCGCCGCCGCTTCGACGAGTGGCAATCCGACGGCACGCTTGCCGAAGTAGTCAAACGGCTCGGCACCAGCGGCCGGCAGATCTCGCTGCGCGGCCGGATCGGCGCCACCGCCGCCAAGCCGCCTGCACCGCCCAGCCGCGACCGTCTGCGCGGCGCGTTCTGGACCAATCCGGAATCGTGGCGCGCGCCGGTCAAGATGGCTTGAGCGCAGCCAGTTGATCCGACCGCGGGCGCCTGTCGGCGCCCGATTTGTATCTGCGTAAATCGGATGTCGCGCCGCGTGGCGACATCAGCCAGCCCCGTCGCCGAAATGCAATGCGCATCGTCGAGCCATCCCGGCCGATAGATTCCTCTGCGCACCCGTGCCCGCATTGCGATGCAGTTCGCCAGCAGGCGCCCGATCCCCACGTCGACGCACGCGCCAAGGTGCGCCAGCCAGCCTGGCGCCACGCCCGGGGATGAAACATCCATTTACTATTATTTACAGCATGCTTTCTCAGGCAGGCATACGGTACAGGTATGCCAACCAGTCGGTACCTCCACGGCCTGACGGGAGCCCTCTCACATGCGATCAATGTTGCTTCTGTGCGGCATTGTCGTTTCTGCGCTTGCCGCGCCTTGCGTAGCCCAACAACGGCCGCAAGGCTGGAACTGGAAGCCTGACCAGCCCGCCACAGTAGAGGCGTGGCAGCAGGCTGAAACGCGTAACCACGAGTTCACGCCGCCAGCGCCGCGCGGTGACTTGCGCGGCGACATCGCGAGCAATGTGCGCGCGCGCCCCGAAGCACAGCGTGGCGACGGTGCGCGCCGCCGCCCCCAGCAAACGCATCCGTGACGCCGCTTGCGATACGTTGGCTTGGGGTCGATGTCGATTGGCTTGCGCTTTGACGAAGCTGGGAACCACCGCTCGTTGCGCCAGTCTGATTCCTTGCCATAAGCACAGCGTGGCAGAAGTATCCGGTACGCCCGTATCCTCGTGATACGGGCTTTTTTTTGCCGCTCGTCAGAGCGGCTGCGGGCATGCGCCAGTGCAGGTATGGCACCGCGTGCCATGGCGGGTTCGGGCACGCGCATCGAATCGGCATAAAGCACGAAGCACAATGGACGCTCGCGCCGCCGCTCGGCGCAATCGCCGTGTGGCACGGGCCGGCGCAGGAATCCAGGCGTCGGGGAACTAGCCGGAATGCGTCGCTACATCACAGCCGCACGCGGGCGCGCGACAACGTAATCGCTCATCCGGCGATTACTCCAGTCCATCGTTTGTTCGTCACGCGCGAGCCGCGCAAACTCGGCCCGGCCGAGCTCGGTCAGCACAGCGATGTCGACGGGAGCATGAAAGCCCGGAGCGGGCGCAACAGTACGCTGTCGTACCGTGTCCATCATGCCGAGAGCACGCAGATATTCGAATACGCCCGGGCGTTTAGCCCACGGTACCTGGCGATATTGCGCCCGCCGCAGCGCTTCAAGTACGGCTTCGTTGGAATAAGTGGTCATCTCACTTCTTTCTTAAAGTGCAGCCATGACACATATTGCGCGACACCTGGCCTACCACCTAGCGACGCTGACGAAACACGTCAAGCGTGTCGCGCGCCTCGCAGCCCTTGCACCGGCCGCGGTTTATTTATTCCGGACCCCGTTGACCGGCATGGTAACGTCCCACCTCGCGTTGCGGTGATGCTGCCGTTGCGGCGCGATCCCGCCCTTGCGACTGCTTCGGAACCCGAGGTTCCGAAACCATTACGTTACCCCAATCAAATTGATTCTTTTCACTTTATTGGCGCTTTTTTTAGCAGCATTTCTGCTGATGAGGCGCGCTCGCGCCGCTATTGCGATCGGCGCGGCACTGCTGTTCTGGCTCCTCGCGGCCGGCTGGCTCGCCGCGCCGCTGCTGGCGAAGGCGCAGCCGCCGGGCGCACCGGGCAGCAGCGTCACGGTCGCCTTCGCGCCGCGCACCGCGATCATTCTGCTGGGCGGCGGCACCGAATACGACGACGACGGCACCCTGATCCCGAAGCGCGACGCACGCGCGCGCATCGACAAAAGCGCCCAACTGTACGCGCAATGCAAGCGCACGGCCGCGGTGTGTACGGTGATCGTCAGCGGCGGTAATCCGCAGCGACACGAAGCGACGGAAGCCGACACGTACCTGCCATGGCTGCTCGGCGAGCGCGTCGCACGTACTGACGTCATTCTCGAGAACCGCAGCCTCAATACCTACGAAAATGCGCGCAACGTAGCGGCCATTCTGCCGCACGGATATTACGATTCGTTGATGCTCGTCACCTCTGCATACCATATGCCGCGCGCGCTGCTCGACTTCCACCTGTTCGGCCTTGCGCCGCAGCCTGCGATAGCGAATACACGTCACGCACGGCGCGGCGTGCTGCCGCGCCTCGACAATCTCGCCGGCGCCGAACTCGCACTTCACGAATTAATCGGCATTGCACAATTTCACGTGTATCGCGCGCTCGGCTGGTTTTGACATGTTGAAAATCGACACTAGCGCGAAACGCGTAAATGTCTCGATAAAATTTTGCTTAGCGATCCGATTCAATTTATGCGGCGTTTATGCGAACGACCCTTAACATCCCTGCCAGCCGCGTGCGCGATTCGTCACCCACGATCGCCCATTTTTACCTTTCAGCAGATTAAACCTTAACACGCGGCACGAATCGTGCGCGGCCGAAAAGGTGTATGGACGGGCGTTTGCCGCTACGCCGAGCTATTGTAACCAAACGTAACGGTCTGTGAATTCTGTTACACCTCGCCTGCTGGAGCGGACATTGCTGGATAGAATGCACTGTCTTTCCAGTTGGACAGGCCACACCTGGGTCCATAACCACTCTCTCCGGAGGTCGCGATGAAGAAAGTGTCCCTCGCAGTCCTGGTTTCCTTTACGGCATTGACCAGCGCGGCTTACGCGCAAACCGACAATAGCGGCATTACGATGAGCACCGACCCATCGAAAGCCGCGGACATCGAACAACGCGCGCAGGATTTGCAATCGCGTCAGCAAGCGATGCCGAGCACGCCGGCGCCGCGCCATCACAAAGGACAAATGCATCACAAGAAGAAAGGCGAGTCCGGCGAGAGTCAATAAGCGCAACACGCAGGGTCCAGGGCCGGAACCGTCGCCGACGGTTCCGGCCTTTTGCATTGCTTTCAGGTACGCTCAGGCGCCAGTAGACGGTGTGCTAAAGTCGCGCACCTGACTCCAACTCAACCCATGCGCACCTGTGGTGCGGAGACCAAGCATGAGCAACATCCAGCTCGATATCGAATGGACCGAAGCGGCATCTCGCAAGATCGAAAAGCTGATGCCGCGCGGCAATCAGGAAGCGTTCCTCGCATTGCCGCCGGTCGAATGCCTGCCGATGGAAGGCGACGTGCTATTCCTCGGCCCGGCCGGCAAACAACAGCCGTTCATCGTCGCAGAGCGCCAGTATCATCATGAAGGCGATGCCGACTGGACCATCATCCTTATTCTCGACGTCCCGCAAGCTACGCATTGACGCGCAACGGCGCGCGTGTTGCGTGCCGCGCGTCGCGCCGGGTCGATCAGACAATCTTGTTGAGCACGCGAATCTCCGAGTGCTCGAGCCACTCCGCCACGGCCGCCCGATACACGGCGATGTGCGCGGATTTGGCGTGCGCGGCAAGCGCTTTTTCACTTTCCCAGCGTTCATAGAAAACGAAGCGGCGCGGCTCGCGCAGATCGCGATGCAAATCGTATTGCAGTGCGCCGTGCTCTTTGCGCGACGGCCCGACGATGCCTTCGAGTTGTGCACGCAATTGCTCTTCGAAACCCGGCTTTGCAACCGAGATAGCGACCACTGCGATTTCACTCATTGCCGACCTCCGTGATTTGTGCAAAATCAGCAGCATACCTGTCGCGACAAAATCTCGCCGCGCGTATCGAGCCGATTCACCGCATGCCATTCGACAGACTGGAATTCTTCCGCGGGTCTGTGATAACCCGAACATTCGCGTAGCATACGAACTGTTAGACTGCTTTCGTCAAACTGGCTTAGTACGAATCCGGCCGGCACGATTGCGAACTCCGCGCTGCGCCTTGTCGCGCGCCGCGCGCTTCGTTCGACGGCCATCCCCGGGGCCATCCCGACACTCAGCCTGACCACGCGCCGCACGCTGCATAGGACACTTAGACGCCATGCCAAACGTCGACGATACGACGCTCACTGGCCTTCTGCAGCACATGGTGCTGGAAGAGACCGGCTGGGCCGCGCCGTGGCGCACGATTACCCTGCGCAGTGTGTTTCAACCGGTCGTGTCGATTACACATCAGCGTGTGGTCGGCTATGAAGCGCTGCTGCGCGCGTCCGATCCGATCGGCCATCCGATCTCCCCCGCCGTCCTGTTTTCAGGCACCCGCTCGACCACCGATGCGCGCGCACTCGATCGGCTTGCGCGCTGTCTGCACGTGGCCAACTTCATGGAACAGGGCATCGACACCGGCTGGCTGTTCCTCAATACACGGCCCCAGGTGTTCGAAACCGGTTGGCCGCAACGGCCGTTCATCGACGAACTGTCGCAGCACTTCGGCTTGCCGCAGGAGCGCGTCGTGATCGAAGTGCTCGAGCAGCCGGCTGACGACGAATCGGCGGTAGCGAGCATGCTGGCCGCGTCGCAACCCCGCGACTTCCTGATTGCGATCGACGACTTCGGCACCGGCTTTTCGAACTTCGACCGCGTATGGCGGTTCCGTCCCGACATCGTGAAACTGGACCGCTCGCTGGTGGCGCGGGCCGGTCGACGCGACGGCGACAATGCGTTGATCAATCATCTGATCACGATGCTGCATCAGTCCGGCACGATGGTGCTTGCCGAAGGCGTCGAAACCGAAGACGAACTGATGACACTGATGCAGGCCGATGTCGATTTCGTCCAGGGTTTCTGGTTCGGCCAGCCGAAGCCTTCGATCAACACCGCGAGTGCACGCATTCCGGAATTGATCGAGCAGATGTGGGCGCGCTTTACCGACTTCGAACGCACCCATGCGCCCTACGAGCGGCCCGAGTTCGAAGGCTTCACCGAAGCAGTGCTGGCAGGCGCGCAAATCTACCTGGCCAATGGCGATCTGCGTGCGGCCGCGCAGCCGGTGTTCCGCCTCACCGACGCGCGCCGCGTGTTCCTGCTCAACGAGCGCGGCGAGCAGACGCAACCGTCGATCACCGCATGCGATACGCCACCGCCGTCACCGCGTCTCGCGCCGCTGTTTCCCGATACGCGCAATAACTGGTCGCGCCGCGAGTACTTCAAGCACGCGCTCGCCGCACCGGGCCGGGTGGCAATGATGGGCCCGCACTGCTCGCTGACCGATGGCGAGGACTGCTACACCGCTGCCGTCGCGGTGCACCGGGATGGCCAGATGCATGTGTTTTGCGTCGACTTCCTGCCGCACAAGCGCGGCGGCGCCGAACGTTAAACCGACGCGCAAGCTTGCAGGCTGCGAGGTTCACTCCCAACTCGCTGCCCGCTCATTCCCCACTTACCCTCTGCCGCCCCGACTTGGTATCGCTGCGCCGTGCCTTGCCGTCGAGCCGGCGCTCCTTCGACGCGCGTGTCGGCCTTGTCGCGACGCGTGCCTTGCGCGTCACGCTGACGCTGTCGATCAGTTCATCGAGCCGCGCTAGCGCCGCGGCACGATTCATCTCCTGCGTACGGTGCTGCTGCGCCTTGATGATCACCACACCTTCGCGCGTGATGCGGTGATCGGACAATGCCAGCAAACGCATCTTCAACACTTCAGGCAGCGAAGAAGCATGCACATCGAAGCGCAGATGTATCGCGCTCGATACCTTGTTGACGTTTTGCCCGCCCGCGCCCTGCGCGCGCACGGCAGTCAACTCGATTTCGCCTGGAGGAATGGTATAGCGGCAGCTCATGATTGGCTCAGCAACGATGGGACGCCAGTGTACACAGACCCAGCGCACACAGACCCGGCACCCCGCACGCCGACAGTGCGACAAACGATGCGACAGCATAACAACGTGTCCGGACACGCGAAACCTGGCCGATCGGACGAGGTCAGAACGACGGCAAAATCAGTTAGACTCGTCAGCGGTTTTGTCATGCTTCCCGGTTCTTCAATCACTCACCAGGCACGAGAGTCCGGTCCGTCGATGCGCTATTCGGTCGAAATAAAAAAGTTTCTGTACAGCCAGTATTTTTATGGCGGCCTGCGCATTGCAATCGGCGTGTCGTTGCCGGCCATCCTGTGCCTGACGGTGTTTCACGATCGCGAACTGGGCTTCACGATCGCCACCGGCGCGCTCGGCGCATGCGCAGTCGACATGCCCGGGCCGCTGAAGTACAAGCACAACGAGATGCTCGCATGCAGTGTGATCGGCTTTTTGTCCGCGCTTGCCACCGGCCTCGCCACGGTCAACCCGTTTGCGCTGTGGTGCACCGTGGTGCCGCTCACCTTCGTGCTGTCGCTAATCGTCGTGTACGGCAACCGCTGGCCGCAGATCAGCTTCGCCACGCTGTTCATGATGACCCTCACGCTCGAGGAGCATTTCACGCCGCTGCAGGCGCTCGTCAACGCGTCGTGGATCCTGCTCGGCGGCCTGTGGTACACGTACTGGTCCACGCTGGTGAGCCGCTGGATGATGCATCGGATCGAACAGCAGGCGCTGGCCGAAAGCGTGTTCGCCTGCGCGGACTATCTGCTCGCGCGGGCGGATTTCTTCGATCTGGATAACAACCTCGACGAGTGCTATCGCAATCTCGTCACGAAGCAGATCGCCGCAGTCGAACGTCAGGACGCCGCGCGCGACATCGTGCTGCGCAACTTGCCAAAGCTGAAAAGCGGCCATCTCGAACCGAACCGCGTTACGCTGTTCAACCTGTTCATCAATGCGGTCGACCTGCACGAGTTGTTCGTCGGCGCGCATACCGATTACCCGCTGGTGCGCAATACGTTCGGCGGGTCCGACGTGCTGATTTTCTACCGCGATCTGATCCGCAAGGCGGCAGCCGATCTCGAGGACATCGGCCTCGCGGTGCTGCAAAACCGTGCGCCGCGCATGCGCATCAACGTGAAGGCTGAACTGCGCGCGATCGAGTACGAGCTCGAACAGATGCGCAAGCAGGGCCTGCCCACGCAGAACCCGGACGCTTACGCGGCCGTGTCCAAATCGTTCCGGCGCCTGTGGAGCGCAACCCGGCTGATCGACCGGATGCGCAACAGTCTTGTCAACGAAGCGTCGGCCACCGAAACCGAGTTGCGCGTCGACCAGGCGCTGTCGCGTTTCGTGTCGAGCCGGCGTGTGCCGTTCCGGCAGATTTTCACCAACCTGACCATGGCCTCGCCGAGCTTCCGGCATGCGCTGCGCGTGACGCTCGCGGTCGCGATCGGCTTCTGGCTCGGGCGTTTGTTGCCGCTCACCAATGCGTACTGGATCGTGATGACCACCATCATCATCCTGAAGCCCGGCTACTCGCTGACCAAGCAGCGCAACGGGCAGCGTATCGTCGGCACGCTGATCGGCTGCGCGGCGAGCATCGTGCTGATGATGTTCGTCAAGGAACCGCACATCCTGATCATCGTGATGTTCGCTTCGATGGTGATGAGCTACAGCCTGTTGCTGTTCAACTATGCGGCGAGCGTGGTGTTTACTTCGTCGTACGTGTTGTTGCTGTTCCATCTGCTTGCGCCGGGCAGCATGCGCATTATCGGCGAGCGCGCGATCGACACCGCGGTGGGCGGCGCGATCGCGATTGCCGCGAGCCATCTGTTTCCGTACTGGGAATACCGGCTGATGGGCTCGCTCGTGAACAGCATGATCTCGGCCACGCGCCAGTTCCTCGAGGCAAGCTGGTGGTGGGGTGGTAAGCCGGCCACCGCGGGCGTGGTGCCGGCGGCCGTCACCGAAGCGGGCGCGCGCGCGTCGGCGGTAGCGATGGCAGATGCGACAGCCGCCAACGGCCGCGCGCCCGAACTCGCCACCACCACCCGCGGCAACGATACCGACGGCATCGACAACCGGCAGGCGGAGCTGGTCGCCACACTCGCCGCGGCCACCGCGAATGCGATTCCCGCGCGCGATGCAGCGGCACCACAGCGCGCCGCCGGGCCACGCGCCGCGAGCCCGTCACCGGGCGCCGCGGCAGCCGCTACCGCGCTCGATCGCGACTACCGTTACCGCCTCGCACGCAAGAACGTGCATGTCGCGTTCGCGAACCTCGGCCAGGCGTTCCAGCGCATGATGCTCGAGCCGAAGTCCGCGCAGAAGTTCGTTCCCGAACTGAACGATCTGCTGGTGCGCAGCCACGTGCTGGCGTCCGAAATCACAGTGGCCGCGCCGCTGCTGCGCTCGCTGATCCAGGCGGACGGCAAGGCGCCGCAGCCGCTCCAGCGCGCGTTAAGCATCGTGCGCGAGAATCTGTCGCTGGCCGAAGCCGGCACCGCACCGCCAACCGATCAGGCTGACATCAGCAAGCTGTTGACGCGCGAGCTTGACACGATGGTCGTCGAAGCCGAGAAAGCGCAGGAGAGCAAGGACAAGGCCGACGCGCTCAATGAGCTGAAGCAGCTCGCGCATCAATGCAAGCAGATGCTGGCGGCGTCTTATCTGATACGTAAGGATGCAAGCGTCATCCGGCTGCCGGAGAATTGACACAAGACAACACGCAAGCACACGAGCAAACAGGACATCGCGTGCGGCAATGCGCCGCAGCGCAATGTTCAGTGCGCCGCGTTGCTCGCGGCGCCCGCCGTAGCGGCAGAGGGCGAAGGCGCTGGCGCCGATGTCGATGCAGCCGTAGCATCGCCGGAATTCTCGCGGTCGAACTCGCGCTTTTCGGTGATGGCGTTGTAAAGCACGGTCGCTATCACCAGCGACACCACGACAACGATCAGTATCGATACACCGAAGGTCGGATTCTTCTTGCGCGGTTGGTTCGGTTGGTTCATCTGACAGCTCTGCCTGCGGTTTGGATTCGACAACAAAGCGGGCATTCTACGCCGCCCTGCCTTGCGGGCGGCTTGCAGCGCACATCACGCGCCCGTCGTCACCGCGGCCGCGCGCACCGGCAGCGCCGTCGAATATTTAATCTGCTCCATCGCAAAACTCGAGCTCACGTCGTACAGCGGCACCGACCGTATCAGCTGCTTGTACACCCTGTCGTAATCGTCGATATCCGACACCACCACGCGCAGCAGATAGTCCGTCTCGCCGCTCATCCGGTACACCTCGACCACTTCGGGAATGTCCTGCACTGCACGCGTGAAGTCGCGCGCCCATGCCTCGGTATGCTGGTTGGTACGCACCGCGACGAACACCGTCGTGCCGACGCCCAGCTTGCGCGGATCGCACAGTGCCACCTGCGCGCGAATCACGCCCGCCTCCTTGAGCCGCTGCACCCGCTTCCAGCACGGAGTCTGCGACAGGTTCACGCGCTGCGCGAGCTCCGCGACCGGCATCGTCGCGTCCTGCTGCAGCAGTTCGAGCAGCTTTCTATCGATAATGTCCATTTTTATTCCCGCCTTCAGGTAGAAAAATATTCTACTTTTTCTGGATCAGAGGGAATTATATGAAAACTCTTTCTCCGCGCAAACCGGTATAAATGTTTCTGCCCAATCAACGCAGAAACAAGCAATAACCGGAGCCCGCGATGAGCCACGAAGTCAATCCGCTCGCCTTCGAACGCCACCCTGTCACTTCGCCGCTTGCCGCCGGCGCACAACATTTCGCACCATCCGCCGATGCCGCGCCGTATCGAGCCGATGCGATCGCACGCCTGCGCGCCGCGCTCGACGCCGCCTTCGACGCCAGCAGCGGCAGCGCCGATCCATCGCGCGAAGCACGCTTCGCACGCAGCGTGCGTATCGCCCTTGTCGAAGCCGCCGCCGACCCCAGCCTGCTGACGCCTGCACAACGCGTCAGCGCACCGCAGAAATATCAGCGCCACATTCTCGCCGCCGACCCGGATGGCCGCTATGCGATCGCATCGCTGGTCTGGCAGCCCGGCCAGGCGAGCCCCGTGCACGCGCATCACACGTGGTGCGGCTATGTCGTGCTCGAAGGCACGCTGAGCGAATCGATCTATGACTGGAATGAAGCGCAAGACTGTGCGACGCACATGCGCGCGCAGCCACGCCCGCACGGCGCAGTGTCGTTCACGCGCGCGGGCCGCGGCTGCATCCATCAGCTCGGCAATGCGAGCGATGCGCTCGCGATCTCACTGCATGTCTATGGCGTGCACGAAACGCAGTTCGCGACACATGTGAACGACATCGTGCGCTGCCCGGCCATCGACGAAGGCACGCTGTCCTGAAGCGAAGCGTTCGGCCGGGCGAGCGTCCGGCCGCGCGCCAGAATCAACCCAACCCGGCGCGTGCGCGTCACCGGCTGAGCGCGCATGTATTGTGCCTTTCCAGCAAGCTAGCCAACTGAGCAAACCAACCGCCCGCTGAAACTCGCCGCACGTGCTCGCGCAAGCGTCAGTGCAAAAGCGCAAGCGAGGCAACCCTCGCCTCTCACCCCTTCCCACCGTCACCCGCAGTCGGAATCTGCGGCGGCACCGAAGCCGTCTGCCCGGTTGAAGGCGGCGCCGGCCGCGGCTCATGCGACACATCGCGCGCCGGCGGCACGGCCGCGCCTGCCATCGGCCGCAGCGTGGTAGCGGCCCGGGCGCCCTTCATCGGCTGCACAGAAGCCGCCGCACCTTCCGCAAGCGGCTCCACCGCGCCCGCAGCCTCAGCCAGCTCCTCATTCAGCGTCTCGCTCGCCTCTTTCCCGGACGTAAAGATGCGCATCTGCGGCACCGGAATTTCGATGCCGGCCTCGTCCATCTTGCGCTTGACGCGCAGATTGAACGCCCGCGCGACGCTCCACTGTTGCAGCGGGCGCGTCTTGATCTGCCCTTTGACGATCATCCAGTTCGGATCGAAGCGATCGAGCCCCCACACCTCGACCGGCCCGAGCATTTCGCGCCGATAGCGGAAGTCCGCCATCAGATCCGCCCCGACGGCGCGAATCAATTGCGTGACTTCATCGACGTCGGCGGAAAACGGCACACGCACCTCGAACACCGCATACGCGAAATCGCGCGACAGGTTCTTCACGATCTTGATCTGCGAAAACGGAATTGCGTGGATCGCGCCCTGCCCGTCGCGCAGCCGCACGGTGCGGATCGACAGATACTCGACGGTCCCCGCGTGCCCACCATCGATATCGATCCAGTCGCCCACCGAGATCGTATCTTCGATGATGATGAACAGGCCGGTAATCAGATCGGCCACCAGCGATTGCGCGCCAAAGCCGATCGCAAGCCCGATCACACCCGCGCCGGCGAGCAGCGGCGTCACGTTGATACCGAGATTGGCCGCCGTCACGATGCCGGCGATGGTCAGGATCAGCACGAACAACACGTTGCGCAACAGCGGCAGCATGGTGCGCGCACGCATGCTCGGATTGCGCGACTTGTTGCGCGGGCTGCTCGGATTGAGCGCTTCGAGAATCGCGGTATCGACCAGGATCCACACGAGCCACGACACGAACAGCGTGACGATGATCGCGGTGGTCGCATGCGCGATGCCTTGCGCGGTCACGCTCTCTTCGATAATGCGCGCGAGCGAGATGTTCCACAGCCGCGCGGCCAGCTCGAAATACGCGAGCCAGATAAACAGCATCGTCAGCGTGCCGACGAAACGCAGCAGCCGCGTCACATACGGCGAGCGCCGGCGGCGCCGCGCGCTTTGCGGGCGCGTCACACGCATCACGATGGCCGACAGGAAAAACGCCAGTACCAGCAGCAGCGCGGTGACCACCGAAATCTGCAGCACGTTCTCGCCGCTGCCGATGCCGCCGATGGTGGCGACCACCGACGCGATCGCGAGCACCAGCATCGGCAGATGCCACAGCGAGCCGAGCACGTCGAATGCATCGGTCGCCACCTTGTGGCCGTGCCGCTGCTCGTACGAACGGTTGCGGATCAGGTGCGCGACCGGCCGCCGGAACGCGATCGCAAAGTAAGCGGTCAGCGCAGCGGCCGTCATGTTCGACACCGTCGACACCAGCGCGGCGAGATTGGTGCCGAGCTGATGCGCGACGTCGTAGTTGACTGCCGCGTCGCCAAGCGCGCTGCAGATGCCGATCGCGAACAGCATGCGCCGCGCGTGCTCGATCAGCAGATGCACGGCCTCGCGCCGATGCCCGGAGCCGAACAGCGAAAACATGATCAGGCAGATCGCCGAAAACACCGCACCCGCGACGATTGCATACGCGATCACCATCGCGATGGTGCGACCGAGTGCATCGGGCATTGCGCGCGCGAACATCAGCGCGGCGAGAAACGCGAAGATCCACGGCCCGACGCGGCGCAACGCGAAGATCAGCAATTCACGCGTAGTTGGATTCGCGTTCAGCTGCACCACGATGCCATAGCGCGCATACACCCTGCGCTGGATGAAGATCAGCCCGGCTGCGCACGCGCCCCAACCGGCCAGCATGGCGAACATGTCGAGCAGGATCGGGCCGAACTTTTCGCGCCCCTGGCTCGACACGATTGTATAGAACTCGTTGGCCGCCGCATTGATGCGGCCCGACCAGTAGTTCATCGGCGTGCGGCCCTGATGCACGTCGGACTCGAACGACGCGATGCCTTGCGCAATCGCGCCGAGCAAGCCTGGGCTCGGCTGCGCGGGCGCGACCGGACCGACGGTCTGGGTCGCTTCGCGCAACTTCTTGAGTTGCGTGACGAGCGCGGTGCGTTGACGATCGCTATCGAGGGTACTGATTACGCTATCGAGCGAACGCGACAGTTCGGCCTGGCTCGCAGGTGTCGGCGCGGACGCCGCATCGGCTGCCGACGCGGACGATGCCGGCGCCGCAGTGGCGCTATTGATCAGGCTTTGCAACGCCGGCAGCACGGCCGGCCCCGCCGCATACGCGGCGCGCGGCATAGACAGCGCGCAGCAGGCGATCAGCAGCGAAATGCACCACGCGCAGAGCATGGCGCGCAGAGAAGCGTGGCGCACAGCAGGTGCGCCGCATACAGGGAGGACAGCGTAGCTGGCCGAACGACCGTAGGCATTCGGCGCAGTTCGGCGCGCGCACTGACCACTACGCCGCGGCGGAATTGACTTCATGACGATCGGTGTAAAACTGCGGACGCCAAAGTTTAGCCGCACTTGCCGTGCAAGGGCGCGTGCATGCGTAACGGATTGTTAGAGCGCTTGCACAACCGCGCGGCAGCGGTTCCACGGCGCAGCAACACGCGTTACATCACGTGTTACATCGCGCGTCACGTCACGCTTTACATCCCATCCTGCATCGCACATTCAGCACATTCAGCACATTCAGCACATTCAGCACAAGCACACACACCAACACGCGATGCCGGGCGATCGAAACCGCCCATTCACCTGCGCTTCAAAAAATCTTCAGAGTGCTACTTATCCATCTGCTTCTGCGCGTCGCTGGTATCGCCCGATGACGACGCGCCAGCAGCCGAATTCGCGCTGGTATCGCTCGACCACTGCTGCAGCTTGCGCCCTGCCGACTCGAGCCCGACACCGGCCGTGCCCGCAGCCTTGCCGAGCGCCGCATTGGTCGCGCTCGCCGCACTCTGCAGATTGGCTTGCGCAGTCGAGGCAAGCTGGTTCGGATCGATCCTGATCGTGGTGGATGGGCTTGAAGCGTCCGACGCCGCCGTCGCCATACCGCCCTGCATATTGGCCTTCGCGGTGTCGACCTGCTGGCCGACGTAGCTCGCGGCCTGATCGAGCTTCTGGCCGGCCTGCTGGCTCATGTCGTTGAGCTTGCTGCTGGCGCTCTGCCCCGCGGACGCGTCGTTCTTCTGGCAGGCGGCGAGGCCGCCGAGCAGCGCGACGGCAAACAATGCGCGGCGCGCAAGGGGATAGCGAAGAGAAGTGATCATTGTGGAATTCGCGCCGTGACAAGCGGCTTTTGCATACGGAACCTTTTCAATGATACGCCGTTGCGCACCACGTCCTCTTCCGACAGCACGTGAAAGCCCGCGCGCTCGAAACTGCGCCGTGCGCTCGCGCTTGCATGCGCAGTGAGCAGCGGCGTACCCGCGGCACGCGCGACCGCCTCGAAGCGCGCCAGCAGCGTCCATGCGATGCCGCGCCCCGCAAACGCCGGCGCGGTATACAACATCGACACGTGATCGTTCGGATGCAGTTGCCCGAACGCGGCAATACCGTCGTTCGCGCATGCGACCAGCGTCAGGCCCTGCGCGAGCCGCGCACCGAACTCCTTGAGGTCGTCGGCCGAGCGCGCCCACGCGGCGCGTCCGGCTTCGTTGTAGTGCGAAGCGGCAAGTTGCATCACCGCTTCGCGAAACAGCAGGGCGAGCACGGGCGTGTCGCCGTCCCGCAAGGTTCGCCATTCGATCTGATTGATTGCCATTGCTGCCTCGTTAACGCGTCGGTCAAATTCGATGGAGTAGACTCGCTAGCGCTCAACGTGTTCCATCCTCATTGGAGGCATTCGATGGCAGCAAGGAAAATCCTGTTTCTGACGGGCGATTTTGCCGAAGACTATGAAACGATGGTGCCATTCCAGGCACTTCAGGCGGTCGGCCACACGGTTCATGCGATATGTCCCGGCAAACGCGCCGGCGAGCGCATCAAAACGGCGATTCACGACTTCGAAGGCGACCAGACCTACACCGAGAAGCCCGGCCATCTGTTCGCATTGAACGCGACCTTCGACGAAATCGATCCCGCCGGATATGACGCGCTTGCGATCGCCGGCGGCCGCGCGCCCGAATATTTGCGGCTCAATGAGAAAGTGCTCGACGTGATACGCCATTTCGCGTCGAACCAGAAACCGGTAGCGGCGATCTGTCACGCGGCGCAACTGCTCGCGGCCGCCGATGTGATTCGCGGCAAGCATATTTCCGGCTATCCGGCCTGCGCGCCGGAAATCAGGATGGCAGGCGCCGATTACGCCGACATCCCGGTCGATTCCGCGGTGACCGATGCGCCGTTCGTCACCGCGCCTGCGTGGCCCGCGCATCCCGAATGGCTGCGCCAGTTCTTTGTGCTGCTCGGCACGCGCATCGAACTGTAGCGCATAGCGGTCGATGCGCAGCGCAATTGCAGTGCCCGGCAACGCGCGATTGAGAGTTATCTGATAGTCCGGGCGCAGCGGCATCTCTAAAGTCGACGGCTGACTTCCAGAATGCCTTGCAATGGACCTGACGAACTGGCTCATCATGCTGGCAGCCGCATTGCTGTGGGTTGCCTATTTTTGCCTGCGCACGCGCTCCGAATGGTCGCTTGAAAATCGCGCACGCCGCCGCACCGGTACGCGGCTGATCATTCAGGCGGTGGTGGCGTCGTGGGGCGCGCTGCTGATCATCGTGCATGGCGCGGACGGCCTTATCCCGTTCATTGGGCGAAAATACGGACCGCATTACACCCCATCGGCGCTGCTGTTCGGTGCGCTGCTGCTGCTCGCGCTCGGCAGCTACTGGTTCGTACGCGGCGCGCGGCTGCTCAGGCCGCGCAAGCTGTTCACCTGGTACTGAGCGGCCAGATCGCAAAGCCCAGTTCCTGGCCGCCGAGGTCGGCTTCGGCAGCGGTGTTTTCTTCCTGCGGCGCCCGCGCGGCGGCATCCGGCAGCGACAGAAAGAACGTCGTGCCGACGTCTTCCATCGATTCGACCCACACGCGCCCGCCGTGGCGCTCGACCACGCGCCGCACCATCGCGAGCCCAATGCCCTCGCCCGCGGCGAGGTCGCCGTGCAGCCGCTGAAACGCATTGAACAGCCGCGGCAGCGCCACCTCGGGGATGCCGAGACCGTTGTCCTTCACATAGAAAATGCGCAGCGACTGCACGCCCGGCGGCGACGGCGCGGTACCGATCTCGACGATGCCGTCGCGCTGCGGATTCAGATAGGTGACCGCATTGCCGATCAGGTTCGCAAACACCTGCTCGAGCGCGGTCGGATCGCCCCATACGCGCGGCAGCGTTTGCACGACGACGCGCGCCCGCCGTGCGCGAATCGATACCTGCATCGCATCGACCACCCGCTGCACGATATCGCGCACATCGACCTGCTGACGCCGGTACTCGACGCGCCCAACGCGCGACAGCCGCAACAGCGCATCGATGATGTGCGACGCGCGCAGCACGGCTGTCTGCAGAAAGTGCAATGCCTCGCTGATGTCGCCGTCGATCAGCTGCTCGATATGGTCGCGCTGCGCATCGGTCAGCGACGATTGCCGCACCGCTTTACGCAGGTCGTCGCACGCGTGGATCAGTTCCTTCGAAAAGCCCTGCAGGTTCACCAGCGGCGCGCGCAGATCGTGCGACACGCTGTAGATGAAGGTTTCGTTTTCCTGGGTCTGCTGGCGCAACGACTCGTTGGTGCGCGCCAGTTCGCCGGCGCGGCGCGCGAGATCGAACTGGAAGCGCGCCTGCAAGCGTTCGGCTTCGAGCAGCCGCCGGCTGGTTTCATGCAGCGTGTGATCGAGCTGGGCGATTTCGTCGGTGCCGGCCGACAGTGGCGCGAGCGGTTCGTTGCTGGCGAGCCGGCTGGCATTGTCGGTCAGCAGATCGAGCCGGCCGCCGACGCCACGCGCGAACAGCCAGCAGGCGACCGCGACGAAGGCGAGCGAGCCGAATACCGCCGCGACGGTCAGGATCTGCTGCCGTTCGCGTGCCGCCGCGGCGGCCGTGATGCGCAGCGTATCGAGGCGGCGCTCTTCGCTCTGGAACGCGGTGACCTGCACCCGGAAGTTGTCGAGTACATCAGCACTCGACAGGTCGCGAAAGCGTTGCAGCACGTCGTGACGCCGGCCTGAACGCAACAGGTCCTGCACTCGGTCGGACCATTGCCGGTAGGCCTGAACCGACTGACGGATCTGCATCGCGCGCTCGACCTGCACCGGATCGTTCGAGACCGTCTCGGCGAGCTGGTCGATACGGCGGTCGGTATCGACCCATAGCGACAACGGCGTTGCAACGTCGCGCGCGCCGCCCACCACCGCGCCGCGCAGCCGCAGCGAATCGAGCAGCACGGGCTCGAGAATCCCGGTGGTCTGGCGCAGCACGTCTTCGCTATGCGCGCTCCAGTGTTCGGCAAGGCGCGCGTCCGCCTGCGCCTTGACGATGCCCGACAGCAACGCCAGCTCGAATACCGCTGGTATCGCGATCAGCAACAGCCCTTTGGTGGTCAGTCTCATTCAGGCGCGGAGGAAATTCGTCAATCCGGCGGGCGGTGCACGCGGAACGGCACATTATGTCGTCGTTTGAGTGGGATGACAAAGATCGCCCGCTTTCTTATTCAAAATAGAGATTTGTTAGCGGGATGGAAGATTTCGCCCATTCATGGAACATACGCACGCCCACTTTCGGATCACTCGCACTTTTTATGTGCATTCATGCGGACGATCTGGTGCGAGCGCCACACCTGATTGGCGCTCGCCAGATAAATCAGATCCCAATTCGGTGCGGCTCTGCACCGCCTGAACGCTTTTTCGCTCCAACTTGGCTCATCTCTGGCCTGCTTCTTGCGTTCCATGCCCGCTTTTTGCGCAGACAGGTTCAGGCCACATGGACACTCTAAAAACCGGCACCGACACCCTCTTCCTGCTGCTCGGCGCAGCGATGGTGCTCGCGATGCACGCAGGCTTCGCATTTCTCGAACTGGGCACGGTACGAAAGAAAAACCAGGTCAACGCGCTGGTGAAGATCCTCGTCGATTTTTCGGTATCGACGATCGCGTACTTCTTCATCGGCTATTCGATCGCTTATGGCGTGCGCTTCTTCGACAGCGCCGAGGTGCTCGCCGCGCATAACGGCTATGCGCTGGTGCGTTTCTTCTTCCTGCTGACCTTCGCGGCCGCAATTCCGGCGATCGTGTCGGGCGGCATCGCGGAGCGCTCCAAATTCAATCCGCAACTGTTCGCCACCTTCGTGCTGGTCGGCTTTATCTATCCGTTCTTCGAAGGCATCGCGTGGAACGACCGCTACGGCATACAGAGCTGGATCACGCACGCGTTCGGCGCGCCGTTCCACGATTTCGCCGGCTCGGTGGTCGTGCATGCGTTCGGCGGCTGGGTCGCGCTGCCCGCGGTGTTGCTGCTCGGCGCGCGCCACGGCCGCTATCAGCGCGACGGCCGGATCGCCGCGCATCCGCCTTCGAACATTCCGTTTCTCGCGCTCGGCGCGTGGGTGCTTGCGGTCGGCTGGTTCGGCTTTAACGTAATGAGCGCGCAAACCATCGACAAGATCAGCGGCCTCGTCGCGGTCAACTCGCTGATGGCGATGGTCGGCGGCACGCTGACCGCATGGCTGGCCGGCCGCAACGACCCGGGCTTTACCTATAACGGGCCGCTGGCCGGCCTCGTCGCGGTATGCGCGGGTTCGGACATCATGCATCCGCTCGGCGCGCTGATCACTGGGGCACTGGCCGGCGCGCTGTTCGTTTATATGTTCACCTGCGTGCAGAACCGCTGGCGCATCGACGACGTGCTCGGGGTCTGGCCGTTGCACGGGCTGTGCGGCGCGTGGGGCGGCATTGCGGCAGGCATCTTCGGACTGCGCGCGCTGGGCGGCCTCGGCGGCGTATCGTTCGCCGCGCAGGTGATCGGCACGCTGGGCGGCATTGCGATCGCGACGGCCGGCGGCACGCTGGTGTATGGCGCGATTCGCGTGACGGTCGGTTTGCGACTCGGGCAGGAAGAAGAGTTCGACGGCGCCGATCTGTCGATTCACCGGATCTCGTCGACACCCGAGCGCGAGACGGTACTCTAGGCGGCAAGCGCCACGCGAGCGCGCATAGACGGGGCTGACAGGGCGGCCCACGCCGCTTGCCCCGCTCTTCCCCGCGTGCCACGCTCAATGCTAGACTCGCGCGCTGGAGATGGCATTCTCCCGCATGTCACTGCATTTTCCAGGTAGCCGCCTTCGTGGCTGATGATGCCTGCTTCGCCCGGATGACTGCGGACGCGGCATCATCACGTCGTCGTTCAGCCGGGTTTGTCGAGGTTCCGACTTATTCAGGCTTCCCATGTTCCTGTCCATTCTTGCCGTCGGCATCGGCGGCGCACTCGGTTCACTGTTCCGCTGGTTTCTCGGCATCCGCCTGAACGGCCTGTTCCCCGTGATGCCGCTCGGCACGCTTGCCGCGAACGTGATCGCGGGCTACATCATCGGCGTAGCGGTCGCGTATTTCGGACGCAATGCGCAGTTGCCGCCCGAATGGCGGCTGTTCGTGATCACCGGTTTGATGGGCGGGCTGTCGACCTTCTCGACCTTCTCCGCCGAAATCGTGCAGAACCTGCAGCAAGGCCGCTTTGGTTGGGCGATGGGAGAAATCGCGATCCACGTCTCGACCTCCGTGATCGCGACACTGCTCGGGCTCGGCACGGTGGCGCTCGTCGCACGCTAGCGGCTACGCGTTTCGGCCAAGCCAACCGCCGCTCAGCGCAGCGTCACCACATTGCCGCCATGCCGGCCGGCCTTTGCGCTAAAGCGATGCGTCGAGCGGCCCGACTGTTTGGCCACGTACATCGCCGCATCGGCCGCATCGAGCAGTTGATCGATCGCATCGACGCGGTCCGGCCAGCTTGCGATACCGATACTCACGCCGAGCGCGAAGCGCCCGCCATAGTCGCGCTCGCCGATCTCCCGGACACGTTCGATCAGACGGCCGGCCAGCTCGCGCAATTGCGCGTCGTCGCTATAGCCGGGCAGCAGCAGCACGAACTCGTCGCCGCCGACGCGCGCGAGCGTTTCCTCGTGGCGCGTCGCCGCGCGCAAGGTGTCGGCCAGCCTGCGCAACAGCGCGTCGCCGGCACTGTGGCCCAGCGCATCGTTGACACTCTTGAAGCCGTCGACATCGAGGTACAGCAGCGCAATGCGCGGCAGGTCGGCGGCGCCCGCTGCGCCGCGTTTGCCGAGCTCGGCAATTTCGGTGAGCAACTTGCGACGGTTCGGCAGCCCGGTGAGCGGATCCTGCGCGGCCGCCCGGTCGAGCGCCTTGCTATGCGCCCTGATCTTGCCGAACGCGCGCCGCTGCACGTATAGCGTGTACACCAGCAGCACGCAGATCAGCACCGCGAGCACGGCAGCGGCCGCCGCGCCATACACCAGCCTGTCATGGGCATCGCGCACGGCGAGCGCGCGCGTCTGGCGCCAGTCCGACAGCAGCTCGCCGAGATCGTGGCGCAATGTCTCCATGTATTGCTGCCCTTCGTTGGTCTGCACCAGCGCGATCGCCTCACTGCGCTCGCCGCGGCTCGCCAGTTCGACGGAGCGCGCCAGCTCGGTCACCTTCAAGGTCTTGGTGTGTTCGATACGACGTACCAGCTCGAGCGATTTCGCATCGTCTCCGACCGCCTGCTGCAGCAGCAGCACCGAATCGTCGAGATCGCGCACGCCGTCGTTGTAAGGCACCAGATAGCGCTCGTCGCCGGTCAGCAGATAGCCGCGCTGGCCGGTCTCCGCATTCTCCAGATCGTGCAGCATGCGGTTCGCGGCGCCGAGCACGCCGAACGCCTCTTCGTCGCGCAAGCCATCGGCGACGATGGTGCGCGCTTCATAGACGAACATCACGGCCGCCACGAACAGCCCGATCGCCATCAATGCGTAGAGCGCGGTAAAGCGGTTGCGGTCGGTATTGGCTGAATCGGACAGACGCGGCTGCAAGAAAACTCCGGAACGATGGCGGACAACTCGGGCTACATGATAGCGAAACTTGCCGCGGCAGACGTGTGGCGCGCCCCGTCGTGCGACATGTACGCAACACATCGGCAACGCGCAGGCGACACGCGTACGAATGCGCGTCATGCACGCTTCGCAAACCCAGACCGCACGGCGTGCAAGGTTTGCCGATTCGCAAAGCACTATTGTCCGGGGCCCGTCATTGACAGTGTTGATAAACGACACCGGCACGCCAACATGTGCTGCATCAGATGGCTGGAGCGGGCTGCAAGCTCGTCGTCAACGATGATCTGCGCGGCCCCGACATCCGGCATCGAGGCGCCGCCGCAGCGTTGCGCAGACCCTATGCGGGGCAACGCGATTTAAGGAGTCTGGCGATGAGCCGCCCCGACTTACCGTGCATCCTTCCCGAACTGCTGCCGCGCCTGTGGGCATTCGCGCTGCGCATCACGGGCGACCGGCACGATGCCGAGGATCTGGTGCAGCGCGCCTGCGTGCGCGCGCTGGAACGGGCCGACCAGTTGCAGCCCGATACCGCGCCGCTTAGCTGGATGTTTTCGATCATCCATACGACATGGCTGAACGAGCTGCGCGCGCGCAGCGTGCGCGGCCGCTCCGGCGTGAACTGGGACGACGCCCTGCTCGAAGCCGTGGTGGATCATGCCGCCGGCACGCCGGAGATGCACCTGATGAACCAGCAACTGATCCGCGCGGTGGCACGCCTGCCCGACACGCAACGTGTCACGCTGTTGCTGGTCAGCATCGAAGGCATGACTTACGATGAAGCGGCACGTACGCTCGGCGTGCCGCCCGGCACCGTGATGAGCCGCATCTCCCGGGCGCGCCGCACGCTCGGCGAATGGCTGGGCTCGCCGAGTAGCGAACGCGATGGGCGCACCGATCGCAACGCGCGCAACATGCACGACACAGCGCCGCTTACCGACGAATAATTGTCGGGCCGGTCGCCGCTTCACGTCGTCGCTTCACGCCGACGCCGCGCCGCCGCGAACCAATCCGGCAATCGCCCGGACTCTTCGCGAACGTTTATCCGCGCTTTTTATTCCCCGCAAAACATTAAACAAAGCCGCCATTTCACGCAAAAGCTTTGTCGATGCAGTGGCATTTACGGACCTTGCAGCTTACGGCGACAATCCCTGCGTTTTATCGGCGGCTTTTGCAGTTGCCTGCGAACCGTTGCGGGCATGCCGATCAAGCATCCAGTGTGTCCGGAAGTGCGCGCCGAATTGTCCGTATTAACCGCGGATATCGCGGCATCGAATATTTTTCCCATTGAATCCAATCCGCCCGGCATCGAATCGCCGCGTCGGGTGTTATGTGCTTCGTGTGGACTGCGCGCGCGTGGTGTCACGCGTATGTAGTCACGCTCTTTCGCGGCAGATATCCCGGTGGTGCGCATCAGCGCGGCGCGTCTTGCAATAGACGTGCGCAATTCGTTTGCCCATTACTTATCTGCCTTGTTTTCAAGCGCCATTCTGATCCGGCGGAGATTATCAATATGCTGAAAAAATCAAAGCGATTGATTGGGGCATGCGGTGCCCTGATCGTTATCGGTGCAGCCGCGGGGCTCGTCGCATTACGCGATCACGGCGGCGGCGCCGTCTCGCAAGCCGTAGCCGCAGACAACCCCGCGCCTCCCGCTGCCGAAGTGGATGTCGCCACCGTCATCTCGCGCCCGATCATCGACTGGCAGGAATACTCGGGGCGCCTCGAAGCGATCGACTCGGTGTCGATCCGTCCGCTGGTGCCGGGCACGATCGTCGCGGTGCATTTCAAGGATGGCGCGCTGGTCAAGAAGGGCGACCCGCTGTTCACGATCGATCCACGCCCTTACGTAGCGGAAGTCGATCGCGCCGCCGCGCAGCTCGCGCAAGCCGTCGCGCACGCGAAATACACGTCCGCCGACGCCGCGCGCGCCGACCGGCTGCTGCCCGACAATGCGATCGCCAAACGCGATTACGACGAGACGCAAAGCCGCGCGCTCGAATCGACTGCCGCGGTGAAGGCCGCGCAGGCCGCGCTCGAAGCCGCCAAGGTCAACCTCGCGTACACGCAGATCAGCGCACCGGTCGACGGCCGCGTGTCGCGCGCGCTGCTGACGCTCGGCAACGTGGTGTCGACCGGAGCCAACGCACCGGTCCTGACCACGCTCGTCTCCGTCTCGCCGATCTACGCGGCGTTCGACGTCGACGAGCAGACCTACCTCGCCTACCTCGGTCGCGACACCGGTCATCCGGTGCCGGTCTCGCTGCAGCTCGCCAATGAAACCGGCTATCCGCGCAAGGGTTCGGTCTACTTCGTCGACAACCATCTGGACACCAGCTCGGGCACGATTCGCGTGCGCGCGCGCTTCGACAATCCGGACGGCACGCTGGTGCCGGGCCTCTACGCGCGTGTGCAGGTCGGCGGCGGCCAGCAGCATCCCGCCGTGCTGATCGACGATGCCGCGATCGGCACCGACCAGGCGAAGAAGTTCGTGCTGGTGGTCGACGGCAACAATCACGTGCAGTACCGCGAGATCCAGCAGGGCAACCTGCATGACGGCCTGCGCGTGGTCACCCAGGGTTTGAAGCCGGGCGAGCGCATCGTTGTCAACGGTGTCGAGCATGCACGCCCCGGCGACCTGATCCGCCCGCACAACGTCGATATGGCGACCGCCGCGCACACCGCCGGCGACGCCGCCTGACGGCCCCGCACCAGACGGACACACCATCATGAATATTTCCCGCTTCTTCATCGACCGGCCGATCTTCGCGGGCGTGCTGTCGATGCTGATCCTGCTAGGCGGCATCATCGCGCTCGTGAATCTGCCGATGGCCGAATATCCTGAGATCATTCCGCCCTCGGTGGTCGTCAAGGCGCAATATCCCGGCGCGAATCCGAAGGTAATCGCCGAGACCGTCGCGTCGCCGATCGAAGAGCAGATCAACGGCGTCGAGAACATGCTGTACATGCAGTCGCAGGCCAACAGCGACGGCAACATGACGACTACCGTCACGTTCAAGCTCGGCATGGACCCGGACCTCGCCACGCAGCTGGTGCAGAACCGCGTGAACCAGGCGCTGCCGCGTCTGCCGGAGGAAGTGCAGCGGCTTGGCGTCACCACCATCAAAAGCTCGCCCACACTCACGATGGGCGTGAACCTGGTGTCGCCGAACAACCGCTACGACATGACGTATCTGCGCAACTACGCGCTGATCAACGTGAAGGACCGGCTCGGGCGGATTCCGGGTGTCGGCGAAGTGCAGCTGTGGGGCTCGGGCGACTACGCGATGCGGATCTGGCTCGATCCGCAGAAAGTCGCGCAGCACGACATGACCGCCACCGACGTGATCAACGCGATCCGCGAGCAGAACATTCAGGTGGCGGCGGGCATTGTCGGCGGTGCGCCGTCCACTGCGGCGCTGCAGCTGAACGTGAATGCGCGCGGCCGCCTGACCTCGGCCGAAGAGTTCCGCGACATCGTGCTGAAAACCTCGCCGGACGGCGCGGTCACCCATCTGGGCGACGTCGCGCGCGTCGAACTGGCCGCGCAGGAATACGGCCTGCGCGCGATGCTCGACAACCAGCAAGCGGTGATGATGATCATCAACCAGCAGCCTGGGGCGAATTCGCTGGCGATCGCGCAGAACGTCTACAAGACGATGAAAGAGCTGAAAGCCGATATGCCGGACGGCGTCGACTATCAGATCGCCTACGACCCGACCGAATTCGTGCGCGACAGTATCAAGGCGGTGATCCACACGCTGATCGAAGCGATCGTGCTGGTGGTGATCGTCGTGATCGTGTTCCTGCAGACATGGCGCGCGTCGATCATTCCGCTGCTCGCGGTGCCGGTGTCGATCGTCGGTACGTTCTCGCTGATGCTGGCGTTCGGTTTCACGATCAATGCGTTGTCGCTGTTCGGCATGGTGCTGGCGATCGGCATCGTGGTCGATGATGCGATCGTGGTGGTCGAGAACGTCGAGCGCAATATCGGCAACGGGCTATCCGCGCGCGAAGCAACCTATGCGGCGATGCGCGAAGTGAGCGGACCGATCGTCGCGATCGCGCTGACGCTGGTCGCCGTGTTCGTGCCGCTCGCGTTTATGAGCGGCCTCACCGGCCAGTTCTACAAGCAGTTCGCGATGACCATCGCGATCTCGACGGTGATCTCCGCGTTCAACTCGCTGACGCTGTCGCCGGCGCTGTCCGCGCTGCTGCTCAAAGGCCATCACGAGCCGAAGGACTGGCTCACGCGCGTGATGGACAAGGTGCTGGGCGGCTTTTTCCGGCGCTTCAATCACGTCTTCAACCGCGGCTCGGAGAACTACAGCCGCGGCATCAAGGGCGTGATCGGCCATCGTTCGGTGATGCTCGGCCTGTACGCGGTGCTGCTCGGCCTCGCGGTGCTGATGTCGAAGGTCGTGCCGGGCGGCTTCGTGCCCGCGCAGGACAAAGACTATGTGATCTGCTTCGCGCAGCTGCCTAACGGCGCGTCGCTCGACCGCACTGAACAGGTGGTGCGCGAGATGACCGACATCGCGCTGAAGCAGCCGGGCGTGCAGCGCGCGGTGGAGTTCCCCGGCCTGTCGGTGAACGGCTTCACCAACTCGTCGAGCGCCGGCATCATGTTCGCGAAGCTGGCGCCGTCGGCCACTCGCGGCAAGGGCGAATCGGGCGACGAGATCGCCGCCGCGCTGAACCAGAAGTACGCCGGCATCAAGGGCGCGTACATCGCCGTGTTCCCGCCGCCGCCGGTACTCGGCCTCGGCACGCTGGGCGGCTTCAAGATGCAGATCGAAGACCGCGGCGCGCTCGGCTACGAAGCGCTCAACCACGCGGTGCAGGCATTCCTCGCGAAAGCCGCGCAAACGCCCGAACTGGGTCGCACGTTCTCCAGCTACCAGATCAACACGCCGCAGCTGAACGTCGATCTGGACCGGGTACGCGCGAAACAGCTCGGGGTGTCGGTCACCGACGTGTTCGACACGATGCAGATCTATCTCGGTTCGCTGTACATCAACGACTTCAACCGCTTTGGCCGCGTGTATCAGGTGCGCGCGCAGGCGGATGCGCCGTTCCGTGCCAGCGCCACCGATATCGGCCTGCTGAAGACCCGCAACGCCGCCGGCGAGATGGTGCCGCTGTCGTCGCTGGTGAAGGTCACGCCGACCTACGGGCCGGAAATGGTGGTGCGCTACAA
This sequence comes from Paraburkholderia jirisanensis, assembly GCF_054782355.1. Taxonomy (NCBI): domain Bacteria; kingdom Pseudomonadati; phylum Pseudomonadota; class Betaproteobacteria; order Burkholderiales; family Burkholderiaceae; genus Paraburkholderia; species Paraburkholderia jirisanensis. The sequence continues at coordinate 325,318 of NZ_BAAGSQ010000012.1, forward strand.
CGGCTACACGGCAGCCGACATCAACGGCGGCCCCGCGCCCGGCTACTCGTCCGACCAGGCGCAGGAAGCGGCTGAGCGCATCGCGGCCGAAGTGCTGCCGCGCGGCATCAAGTACGAATGGACCGACCTCACCTATCAGCAGATCCTCGCCGGCGATTCGGCGCTGTGGATCTTCCCGATCAGCGTGTTGCTGGTGTTCCTCGTGCTGGCCGCGCTGTACGAAAGCCTGACGCTGCCGCTCGCGGTGATCATGATCGTGCCGATGAGCCTGCTGTCCGCGCTGCTCGGCGTGTGGGCCACGCACGGCGACGACAACATCTTCACGCAGATCGGCCTGATGGTGCTGGTGGGCTTGTCGGCGAAGAACGCGATCCTGATCGTCGAATTCGCGCGTGAGCTCGAGATGGACGGACGCTCGATCGTCGAGGCCGCGATCGAGGCGAGCCGGCTGCGGCTGCGCCCGATCCTGATGACGTCGATCGCTTTCATCATGGGGGTGGTGCCGCTCGTGATCTCGTCGGGCGCCGGCGCGGAGATGCGCCGCGCGATGGGTATCGCCGTGTTCTTCGGCATGCTCGGCGTGACGCTGTTCGGCCTGCTGCTGACTCCGGTGTTCTACGTGGTGCTGCGCAAGCTGAGCGGCGACGAACATCTGGTCGACAAGCATGGCAATCATCCGCACGTGCAGGTCCCCGCAGCCGTCTATGAGGAATGAAGCGAACATGAAGCGAAACACACTTCCGATGGGTGCGCGGGCAAACGTCGCAAAGCGAGCAACCCTGGCTAACCTGGCCAACCTGGCAAAAGGCTCGACGCTGCTGGCTGCGCTGTTCGCGGTGGCCGGCTGCTCGCTCGCCCCTGAGTACAAGACGCCGGACGTGCCGATCACGTCGACGTTCCGCGAAACCGCACCCGACTTCAGCGAAACGGCGATCAAGGTGCCCACCGACGGCAGCTGGAAAACCGCGCAGCCGGCCGAATACCTGACGCGCGGCGAATGGTGGAAAGTCTTCGGCGACGCCACGCTCGATTCGCTCGAACAGCAGGCGCACGACGCGAACCAGAACCTGAAGGCGGCGCTGGCCCGCGTGAAGGAATCGCGCTCGCTGACCGAGGCGGCGCGCGCGGGATTTTTCCCGTCGGTCAACGCCGGCTTCGGGCCGACGCGCCAGCAGATCTCCGCCGTGTCGTTCCTGGAGCCGGACGGCACATCGGTTCCGGAGCAAACGATCTGGCGCGCGCAAGCCAGCGCATCGTATGAAGTCGACCTGTTCGGGCGGGTCGATTCGAACTACGACGCGGCCAAGGCCGACGCGCAGCAAAGCGAGGCGCTGCAGCGCTCGGTGCTGCTCGCGCTGCAGGCGGACGTCGCACAGAACTACTTCGCGCTGCGCGAGCTCGACGCCGAGACCGACGTCTTCACCAACACCGTCGAGCTGCGCGAGCAGGCGCTCAAGCTGGTGCAGCATCGTTTCGACGACGGCGAGATCAGCGAGCTGGATGTCGCGCGCGCGAAGTCGGAACTGGAAAGCGCGCGCTCCGATGCGATGACCGTGCAGCGGCAGCGCGCGGCTTCCGAACATGCGCTGGCGGTGCTGCTCGGCAAGAACGCGTCCGAGTTCACGATGGCCGCGAATCCGCTGACGCCCGTCGAAGTGCGCATTCCGCCGGGCCTGCCGTCCGCGCTGCTCGAGCGCCGGCCCGACATCGCCGCGGCCGAACGGGCGATGGCAGCGGCCAATGCGCGCATCGGCGTGGCCAAGGCGGCCTACTTCCCGTCACTGAATTTGACCGGCAACGCAGGCTTCGAAGCCGCGACGCTGGGCGACCTGTTCCGCGCGAGCAGCTGGGCGTTCCTCGCCGGACCGTTGGCCGGCACGGCGCTGACCGTGCCGCTGTTCGACGGCGGCCGCCGCAAGGGCAACCTCGCGAACGCGCGCGCCACCTTCGACGAGCAGGTTGCGAACTACCGCGAGCAGGTGCTGGTCGCGTTCCAGCAGGTCGAGGACAACCTGTCGGATCTGCGCATTCTCGAAGACCAGACCCAGGCCCAGGCACGCGCCGTGGCGGCATCGCAGCGCGCCGCGCATCTGTCGCACGTGCAGTATGACGAAGGCGCGATTGCCTACCTCGACGTGATCGATGCGGACCGCGAGGTACTGCAGTCGCGCCGCGCCGCGGTGCAGCTCGAAGGGGTGCAGGCGGCTTCGACGGTCAGCCTGATCCGGGCACTCGGCGGCGGATGGGGTGACGTGCCGAAGCCGGCGCAACCGCCCGCTCTGGCTGGACGCTAGGAGCACCGGCGCTCGGCCATCGGCCGGTTAGTGGCCGGCTGTGGATTTCCGCATTGGGAAATCCACAGCCGGCCACGCGAGCGATCACCGAACTTCCATTTTCAGCGCTTACCTGAGGCTGGAATGGCGGCTGAATATCGGATTATTTCAAACACCTGAATGGCGCCGGTGTTTATTTCGCAATTCTCAGAAACGTCAACAATCCGGTTTATAAATCAATAAACCGGCGATTAACCGTTAACCGGGGGTTTATGACGATAAACCTTTAACGCTGCGCATAATCACATGCGAGCCGCCCCTCAGACTACACAGCAAGTTCGCTCGAGCCGCAGCAGGAATACAGTCGGTAACTTTACCACGTACGGATCATTGATTAGCAAAGGTATTGCGCAATACCATGCACTGCGCATCAAAAGCCGATAGCAAATTCGGATTACATACATGTAATGATGATTTTTTTGCTGATGCTTGCAACAATCGGTAAAAAAGCGCTATTAATAATAAAAAACGCCCTGCCCAATTCGTTTCAAGATTGCCGTGAAGCTGCAATGTCCGATAACAGTTTCATGGCAAGGCCCGCTTTGCGCGGAAATCACAAAAAGCATACCGGCCCAGCGGCTCCCCCCCGCCGCCACCGGATTTCATATACGAGGACTCTATGCGCTCTACTACAGATAATCTGCCGAGCGTGGCCCGCCGGATGATGGCAGGCCGGATGCTGACTGAAGGCGCCAGTGTCGATACGGTTGCCACCACACTGCAGATATCGTCTTACACCGTGCGACGTTATAAATCGATACTCGATGACGGCGGCCTCGATGCATTGCGCCGCGTCAGCATCGGCGGACGCTCATCGGTACTGGACGACGCGGCGCGCCAATGGATCGGCGACGCCCTGCGCGGCTCAGCCAAAGAACATGGCTTTCCCAGCGATACCTGGACCAATGGGCGGCTGCGCGAACTGATCGGCACGCGCTTCGGCGTGCATTACTCACGCGTCTATACGTGGCAAATCGCTACCGATCTCGGACTTGGACATCGCCTTTCAAAGTCGCGACATTGAAACTGCGTCGCCGCGACGCATCTCACTCCCCCGTGCCCGTAACGGCGCAGGCGCACCAATAGCCGCCCTGCGTGGCGCTAGCCAATCTTCCCGCCATGAAAAAAAAGGCGTCACGTGACCGTGACGCCTTAAAAAGTTCTAGCCATTCCGAGGGCCGTGCTAGAACCTGAGAGACGGGATCCGAAAAAACCGCGTGGCAGCTGATTCAGCGCTTTGTGAAACCCGATATGCGCCGAGAATACTGCTGCGATACGACACTGATACGACACCGGCACAGCACGAAACAGGCAGAACCAGATAATCGTAATGCTTGTCACACCATGCCGGTGCAGTATGCTGAAACAGTCACTTTCGGAATGAAGTTCCATTTTTTACGGTTATGCTGACTAAGTCAAGCAAAAACTGACCAGCTGTGGATCCGGAAAAAATGCATGTCAAATACAATGAAACAGGCACTTAAACACGTGCAGCCTTCTCCGCCGGGCGTCTCACCAAATATTTACCGCCATACGGCATGTTGTTAATCCGAAATCCAGTTTCAAAAAACCTACATGAAAAGGCAATCGATGATCGCCGCGCCTCTCACCGAACCCGCCCGTGAAAAAGACGGTTCCGCAGAAGAGGTCACCGCGCTCGCGCGAGGCTTGACCGTTCTGCGGCAAGTAGCCGGCGCGCATGCGCCGCTTTCCAACCGCGAGCTCGCCGAAGTAACCGGCATTCCCAAACCGACCGTGTCGCGCATTACGGCGACGCTGGTCAGTGCCGGCTTTCTGTTCAGGCTGCCGGACAGCGAACGCTTCGTGCTGACCTCGTCGGTGCTCGAACTGAGCAACGGCTTTCTGCGCAACTTCGATATCCGCGCACGGGCCCGGCCCTATCTGACCGAGCTTGCCGAGCGTACCTCGCTGTCGGTGCATCTGGCCGTGCGCGACCGGCTCGAAATGGTCGTGATCGACGCCATCAAGCCGCGCTCGGCGGTGCTGGTATCGCGCCTCGACATCGGCTCGCGGATGGACATGGCGCGCACCTCGGTGGGCCGCGCCTACCTGTGCGCGCTGGCCGTGCCGGAACGCCAGAAGCTGCTGACCGGCCTGCAGACGGCCGCCGGCGACGACTGGGCCGCGATCGGTAATCGTCTTGAAAGCGCGATGCAGGAAACCTGCACGCGCGGCTATGCGATCTCGATCGGCGAATGGTACGAAGGCCTGAACGCCATCGCCACCGCTTTCGTCGGTCCGTCCGGCGAACGTTACGCGGTCAACTGCGGCGGCTCGGCGCTGCAATGCCCGCGCGACTGGTTGGAGAACCGCGGCGCGCCGTCGCTCATCAAGTGTGTCGAGCTGATCGCACGGGAGATCGGCGGCACCGCGCAACTACGGCTGGACGACTAGCGAAGCACGCGCAGGGGGACGCAGGGTCCCCCGGTGGCCGCATCGCGGCGGCCACGTCACGCATGTTTTCAAACTGTAACCTGCGTAACCCGACGAAAGAAACCCGCGCTGGACTGTAACCAGGGCGGGACGTAGCATCATGCTTTCTTGCGGGGTATGCCAATCGGCGAAAGCGCTTTGCAAGCCTCGATGGCTTGCCGCGAAGCGTGCGGCCTGCCGCTCCCCCGTCGGCGGCCGGCGCCTTGCACGCGCGGGCGCGGCAGGCCGCCGGAACTTGCGCGTGGCGTACGCATCGCAGTCACGCTTTCCGCAATTACGTTCTTTGCCCTCGTTTCACGCCGCATCGCAGCCGTCATCGGCGTCGCGCCAGCCGATGACACGTTTTTGCGCGCCTGCCGCAGGTCGCGTCGCGCTGCGCCGCAGAGTCCGCCCAACCACACGCCAGCCACCAGAACCGAACCGATGGACGAACAACAAAAGCATTCGGAACCTTCCCGCCAACCGACTCCGGCTAGCGTGCCGCGCGTGGCGCCCCGCGCGCGCCAGCGCGGCCGGGTGGTGTGGTGGCTGCTGCTGGCGGTGCTGGTGAGCGTGGTGGGCGTCGTGCTGGTGCGCTGGCATCCGTGGCGCAAGGACGAGGCGGGCGCGGCGGCCGTCGCGGCAGCGGGAGCCAGCGGCGCGCACGCCGGGCGCGGC
>NZ_BAAGSQ010000013.1:0-221391 GCF_054782355.1 Paraburkholderia jirisanensis
GCTTGTGCTGGTCTGTCCACGATTGCGCCCACTATAAAATTTGGTGGACACCAAAGTAGCCAAACTCAATGCTCAGTTCCAGACGGTGCTGAGAACTCGCTTACACTGGAGTCGCGTCAGCGAGACAAGGACCGAACGCGCGGCGAACGGCTCGCACGCATGCAGGCCGAACTCGCAAGGCTATAGACGACAACGAAGCAAAGAGGAGACCGAGGGGCGCGAAAGCGCATTTTTTGCCGCTGCTGGTGTGTCGGTCGGCATACCCGGTTTGGCCAGGGGGAGCATCCAATGCTTAATCTGGGAAAAAACCGCTTCTGCCGTTGCTATAGTGCCGTCTCGTGTTCACTACGAGGCTCCCACGACTGCAAAGAAAAATGCCGAACGATCGTCCGTACCTGTCGAAGAGGACGATTGTCCGCGCGTCAAGATCAGTACCACCGTTCCGCCCGAGGTGCTCGAGCGCATCGATGCGTATCGCAGGCGACGCGGCGGGCTGGATCGCTCCGCGCTGATCTCACTCGCCGCCGACTGGTTCATGGACGAGCACCCCGTCAAACGCAACGACTAATGGTCGGGTGTAAGTGTCGTGAATAATCACACACAGCATCCCTCCCACACTAAGAAAGCATTTCATGCGCACTTCTACAGTCTGGAGGTGCATTATGGGCTCGCGTAACCCTCCGAATCTCGTGGACCTGGTCGATTTTGCCGAATGTCGACGAAGCAACTGTCCTTGACGGATTCGGCGAGCAATTAAATGACAAATCGACCAACTCACCGAAACGATCTTGGTCGACCGCCTGCGTATACACAGCGGCTAGAAAAAGCCCGCCGCTGCCGTGACTTTGATAGTCGAAGGTCTCGGTTGGTTGTCGGGTGCCGGACCTGCGCGGGGCGGTCACGCCCAACGCACGTTTAGTCCGCAAGTCTGGGTGTTGGAGCCGACTATATTCAGTCGTCGTCAATCCAAAGACGATCCAAAGCAGTCGACTGAAAGCCTCCGCTAAGGCGACACAAATTCGAACTCGGTTCCCTCAAACCCTTGAAGAGCAAAAAAGGAGTTCTTGTGGGTGCGAGCGACAGGTTGATATCGTGGGTAATCCGCAGCCGGAATCGCATCCATATATGTCTCAGACTCAAGATCGACGAATGCGACAGACTGATCGTAATATGTTACTGCCAAGACCTGAATCGACGGATGAAGCACTAGTTTGCTAACGGCTTTCGATGTTTCCATGTAGTCGTCGCCGATACCCTTCCAGCCTTTCTTGAATGAACGCAGGCGGTTGGAACTTAGTGGGTGCTCGCGACTTAAGGTGAGCGTATCTGACTCATCCAAAACGATCTTGACTAACGCTCCAGTAGTATTGCCAGCCCATACGACATTTGGTGATACGAATTGCAAGGCAGTAACTCGCGACTCGATGATCGAAATGATCGATCCGAGAATTTTTCTTTCGTCTTCCATCTTGAAGGAGTAGATAGAGCTTCGCTCAGATTCAGTCCTAGAGAAGGAAGCAAAACCCTCTGTCGAATTTATCCAAAAAGCGGCATTGCATTGACCATCGGGAAGCCCTTCGAGTTGTAATCGTTTGGACTTGGATGAGTCGTCAATGGACCAACACGCAATTCCTAAAGCGCCTGCGTTCGGTTCGCCATACACGGCAAATCGGTCTCCCTCCGGAGACATTGAAACGCCGAACGCTTGAGACAGATTCGAGGCCCCGACTTTCCGGAGTTCTAGGTGATGACCATTAGGCCCACCAGTGGAAACCATAGGCGGGACCATCGAATAGGCGGTTGTGCCTCGCACCGCGGCCAGCCGAAGATTCGCTTCCGCGAACGAAGCCGCGACAATGTTTCCGCAGTTTTTGATCGTCCCCACGACGCTCCATTTTTGGCCAATGAACTTGACCAATCTATTTTCGGCTAACCCATGTATCTCGCCTACTGAAAAGCCAATGAATCTTTTTGCGACGTGGCGCTGGTGCGTCGTTACAGGCGACTTATGAATACGCAGTCGGTCGGGAACAATACTCGAATAGGTCGACGCGTACACCCAAGGTATTTGAGCAGCGTTCTTGCTTCGAAGATGGGTGATCGATTTCTGCACAGCGTGAAGAAAATCACAGTTGTAATTCGCGAGTTGTCGTGCCAATTCCACTGTAAACAGGCTGCCCCGTCCGTCGTCGCCTCTGGACTTTTGTCCATCTGCCGACGCGAATGCAACAACGCAGTTTGCAGTATGTTGAAAGGCAGCGCGACGTTGTTCAAGGATGTTATGGCCAAACTTCTCTATCTCGTCTTTTCGGATTTCTGTCGCAGTACGGCATGCGTCAACAACAACAAGTTTTAGCGCTTGCGACGGTGATAGGGCATCGAGCACCTCTGATAGACGAATGACGTCGCCATAGTTAAGTGCATGATCGAGTGAAGCGAGGCTTCCGTCTCTTCCCAACAAGAATTGCTCGCCCAAGACTTCTACGCCGTGACCGGAGAAATAAAATAAGATAGTGTCTTCGGGACTTGCGGCGTCGGCCGCGACGTTCTTGAGAACATTGATCAATGGGCGTAGATCATGATCGACTTTTGACTCACAATTAAACGCCTTCCTGGACAAAGCTTGCTTCATGAGATCGACGTCGATCTTACAAAAGGCCAGCTTATCCTCGTCGCGTTTGTAGTCGGCAACGCCTGCAAGAATCGCGATTTTTTTCCCCATGACGAGACCCTATCTTTAGTTTTTTTCGTTGCACCGGAGTGGCACAGCGGCGTAATTTTCCATAGCAATTCGGTGGCGATTCTATAACGAGTGGTGACGTTTAGAATCACAATGACATTGCGACGAAACCACGTTCTCTTAATCTAAGGCATCAAAATTGCCCGCTCTGCTTCTCCATGGAAACACGTCGCGGCCTTTGTTCCATAGCGGTGTGTGATTATGCAAATCGCGTAGCGTTTGCTCGAACAGTGCCGAAGCGCGAACACTTAAAGCTGCGAACATTGAAGAATCCCTAACCGGCGCAAATCAGGCTGGCCATCACTGTAGTGTGGTTCATCCCTTCGGCAAGTTGCCGTGCATCGAGCATCGCTGGTTACTCGCTTCGCCGTGACACGAATTATCCTCTAGTCTTGCACCTCAAAGCTACGCGACTGGCGATTTGAGCATGCGTGGGCGTGGCGCCCGAGCCGGCTTTTCCCTGCCTTCGATATCCTTTAATTTGAAACGTTGCTCATCGATTCGCTCACCGCTGAGGGAGTCGATCTCGATCTCCTGGACGATTCCGCTCTTGGAGGTGAGATGCAGGCGAAGGACGTTCGGCTGGTCGGCCGCCGCTCCCTTTATGTAGACCTCGATACGATCGAACGTATCGACCACAAGCTGGCGTGCCTTCATACGCGCATCATAATCGAGCAGCCGGACGTCCTCCTTCAACGCCGCCCATGCCTCGGCGGTCGACCGTTTGCCGCGTTGGTCGACCGCGATCTCGCGCTCGAGCGTCGCCACGCGCTCGCGCTGCTGGCGCTGTTGTTCCTCCAGCGTTTCCGCCGCCCTGATGAGCGTGATAACGCTGCTGCTGCCGCTTTCTATCGCCTGCTGAACCTCTGCGAGCCGTGACTCGACTTTTGCAAGCTCGGCCCGCTGTTTGGTGAGCGCAGCGATGCGCGCGTCGGGTTTGCCTTTGGTGGCCAGTAGCCGGTCGAGGTTCATCTGGTCCGAGCAGTACTTCATGATGGCGTGCTCGACGGGTACCGCCGAACAGGACTCGCCACCTTTACACTTCACCGCAAGCCGATAGTAGCTTCCGCAACGCAGCCGTCGCGCGCCGATCCGGAACGTGCCGTCCGCCAGCCGGTTCTCTTCCTTCAGCTGATTCTGGCCAACCATCATCTGCTGGCAGTGACCACACCACAGCAGGCGTAGCCCCGTCACGACACCCGGTAGTTCGCTTTTGACCTTCCGCGTCCCGCGTTTCGACACGACGTGCTGCAACTCCTCGAACTTCTCTGCCGAGATCAACACGGCGTCGCCATAGTATCCCTCCAACACGAAGGGCTGGCCTTTGGCAGTGACCACCTTCTCACCAATGAGGGCCCGATAGGAAACCAGACGGCTCACACGGTTCGTCGGGAAGCGCCCGCCGAACTCATATCCTTCATCGCGCATGACGCGTGTAAGCGCCATCGCTCCATAACCTTCACAGTAAAGCTCGATCATGCGCCGCGTAGCATTGGCCTTGTCCGACACCAGTTCGAAGCGCTTCTCGTCCTAGTTAAACGTCACCCACTCGGGATCGGTGTGCGGGCCGCCGTGCCTCGCAGGCATGGGAGGGGTCGATGGAGCTACGCCATTTGCGGTATTTCATTGCGGTCGCCGAGACCGGCAGCCTCACCGAGGCCGCGGAGAAACGGCTGCACACGTCGCAACCGTCGCTGAGCCGGCAGATACGCGATCTGGAAGATCAGGTCGGCGTGGAACTGCTACGCCGCAGCGCGCGCGGCGTCGATCTGACCGAGGCGGGCCAGGCCTTTATCGATCACGCGCGGCTTGCGATCGCTCAGGTCGACGCCGCGGTGGCAGCGGCGCGGCGCGCGGCGCTGCCGGCCAAGCCGCGTTTCGCGCTGGGCTTTCTGACCGGGCAGGAGATGACGTGGCTGACCGACGCGATGCATCTGCTGCGCGAGGAATTGCCGAATATCGAAGTGACGGTGTCGAGCGACTACTCGACGGAGCTGGCCAGTGCGTTGGCACACGGCAAGCTCGATGTGGCCTTCATGCGCGCCGAACCCGGCTACGGCCTCGAATACAAGGCGGTGATCGAGGAGCCGCTGGTCGTGCTGATGCCGAGCGACCATCCGCTGACGGCGCGCCAGGTGGTGCGTCCTGAAGACCTTCGGCATGAGCCGTTCATTGCGATGGCGGACAAGGCCAAGGTGCTGCGGCAGCTTGTCGATGGCTATCTGGCCGGAGCGGGTGTCGAAGTCGACGTGGTGCAAAGCGTCGACAACCCGGCGATGGTGATGTCGTTGATCGCTTCGCTGCGAGGGGTGACGCTGATACCGGCTTACGTGCAGAACCTGATGCCGTGGTCGGTGGTCAGCCGGTCTTTAGCGGGCGATGTGCCGACTATCGAACTGATGGTGGGGTATAGCGCGAGCAATACGTCGCCGATCCTGAAGCTATTCCTGGCGCGCGTGGATGAACTGATCGCGAGGATTGCGAAACGTGCGGGTTGAACATACGTTGCGTACGCTGCGTACGTTGAACTCCTGAGCTTCGTGTGCAACGGGCGGTGTGTTGCATGTCGATATCAACCGGCACGCAACACACCGCCGATCAACCGATCAATCGTCCAGCAAGGACAGATCACGCACAGCGCCCTTGTCAGCGGACATCACCAGCTTCGCATAGGCCTTCAGCGCGCCGGACACCTTGCGCGGCCGCGGCTTGGCAGGCTTCCAGCCAAGCGCGTTCTGCTCTTCGCGGCGACGCGCGAGTTCTTCATCGGACACCAGCACGTCGATCGTGCGATTCGGAATGTCGATGCGGATCTTGTCGCCGTTGCGCACGAGGCCGATCGCGCCACCGGCTGCCGCCTCCGGCGAGCAATGGCCGATCGACAGGCCCGACGTGCCACCCGAGAAACGCCCATCGGTCAGCAGCGCGCAGGCTTTGCCGAGGCCTTTCGACTTGATGTAGCTGGTCGGATACAGCATCTCCTGCATGCCGGGGCCGCCGCGCGGGCCTTCGTAACGCACGATCACCACATCGCCGGCCTTGACCTTGTCGTTCAGGATGTTTTCCACTGCTTCATCCTGCGATTCGGTTACATGCGCGGTGCCTTCGAACAGGAAATTGCTTTCGTCGACACCGGCGGTCTTCACCACGCAGCCGTCGAGCGCGATATTGCCGGTCAGCACCGCAAGACCGCCTTGCTTCGAGAACGCATGTTCGTACGAGCGGATGCAGCCGTCGGCACGGTCGAGATCGAGGCTCGGCCAGCGCGTGTCCTGGCTGAACGCGATCTGCGTCGGCACGCCGGCCGGACCCGCCATGTAGAACTTGCGCACCGCTGCGTCTTCGGTGCGCACGATGTCCCATTGATCCAGCGCATCTTTCAGCGTCGGCGCGTGCACGGTGGGCGCATCGGTGTGCAGCTTGCCGGCGCGATCGAGCTCGCCGAGGATCGCCATGATGCCGCCCGCGCGATGCACGTCTTCGATGTGGTACTTGTTGGTGTTCGGCGCCACCTTACACAACTGCGGCACGGTGCGCGACAGGCGGTCGATGTCGGCCATCGTGAAGTCGATGCCGGCTTCGCGCGCAATCGCCAGCAAGTGCAGGATCGTGTTGGTCGAACCGCCCATCGCGATGTCGAGCGTCATCGCGTTTTCGAACGCGTTGAAGCCGACCGAACGCGGCAACACGCGCGCATCGTCCTGCTCGTAGTACTGGCGGGCCAGCTCGACGATGCGGCGCCCGGCGCGCTTGAACAGTTGCTCGCGGTCTGCGTGCGTGGCCACTACCGTGCCGTTACCCGGCAACGACAAGCCCAGCGCTTCAGTCAGGCAGTTCATCGAGTTGGCGGTGAACATGCCCGAGCACGAGCCGCAAGTCGGGCACGCGGAGCGTTCGACTTCGGCCACGTCGGCGTCGGAATACTTGTCGTCGGCCGCGATCACCATCGCGTCGATCAGGTCGACCTTGCGGATTTCGATCGCCTTGGTGACGGGGTTCGCCAGACGCGTCTTGCCGGCTTCCATCGGGCCGCCGGACACGAAGATCACCGGAATGTCCAGGCGCATCGCGGCCATCAGCATGCCCGGCGTGATCTTGTCGCAGTTCGAGATGCACACCATCGCGTCGGCGCAGTGCGCGTTGACCATGTACTCGACCGAATCCGCAATGATGTCGCGGCTCGGCAGCGAATACAGCATGCCGTCGTGGCCCATCGCAATGCCGTCGTCGACGGCGATCGTGTTGAATTCTTTTGCTACGCCGCCCGCCGCCTCAATCTCGCGCGCGACCAGTTGCCCGAGGTCTTTCAGGTGCACGTGGCCCGGCACGAACTGGGTGAACGAATTGACCACCGCGATGATCGGCTTCGAGAAGTCTTCGTCTTTCATGCCGGTGGCGCGCCACAGCGAGCGCGCGCCCGCCATGTTGCGGCCGGCGGTGGAGGTCTTGGAACGGTATGTGGGCATTGTGCTGGTTCGAGAAAGATTGCCGAAAGGAAGCGGGCCATCGAAGCAAGGCCCACACTTGCCCGCAGCGATGCGTGGTCGAGCCGCACGGCGGGCAAACGGCGATTATCCCATAGCCGCCTGCGGAAAGTGACGCACGCGATGCGTTGCCCGGCGTTTGCGGCCCGCTGCCGGGTAACGCCGATACAGGTACTGGAACTACCAGCTTAACCCCTTGTTTCTTATCGCTTTTCTTGAGTTTTGTGCGCAAAGCCCCAGATTTGCGTGGCATAATTGACCGACCCGCATGGCCCGTAGTTTTGCCCCGTAGTTATAACGACCCCGCATACCATGGCACAGACTCTTTACGACAAATTGTGGAACACCCACGTGGTCCACACCGAAGAAGACGGTACGACGTTGTTGTATATCGACCGCCATCTGCTGCATGAAGTCACCAGCCCGCAGGCGTTCGAAGGCCTGAAGCTGCACGAGCGCCCGGTGTGGCGCATCAGCGCGAATCTGGCGGTGTCCGATCACAACGTGCCGACCACCGACCGCAGCCACGGCATTGCCGATCCGGTGTCGAAGCTGCAGGTCGACACGCTCGACGCGAACTGCGACGCGTTCGGCATCACGCAGTTCAAGATGAACGATATGCGTCAGGGTATCGTGCACATCATCGGGCCGGAGCAGGGCGCGACGCTGCCGGGCATGACGATCGTCTGCGGCGATTCGCATACGTCTACGCACGGCGCATTCGGCGCGCTGGCGCACGGCATCGGCACCTCGGAAGTCGAGCACGTGCTGGCCACGCAGACGCTGCTGCAAAAGAAGAGCAAGAACATGCTGGTGAAGGTCGAAGGCCCGCTGCCGCGCGGTTGTACCGCGAAGGACATCGTGCTGGCGATCATCGGCAAGATCGGTACAGCGGGCGGCACCGGTTACGCGATCGAATTCGGCGGCTCGACGATGCGCGCATTGTCGATGGAAGGCCGCATGACGGTGTGCAATATGGCGATCGAAGCGGGCGCGCGCGCCGGCATGGTCGCTGTCGACGATACGACCGTCGAGTACCTGAAAGGCCGCCCGTTCTCGCCGACCGGCGTCGAGTGGGATCAGGCCGTCACGTACTGGAAGCAGTTCACGTCGGATCCGGGCGCGCACTTCGACCGCGTGGTCGAACTGAACGCGGCCGAGATCGTGCCGCAGGTCACGTGGGGCACGTCGCCGGAAATGGTCACGTCGGTCGATGGCCGCGTGCCTGATCCTGAGCGCGAAAAAGATCCGGTCAAGCGCGATGCAATCGAACGCGCGCTGCGTTACATGGCGCTCGAACCGAACCAGCCGATCGAAGCCATCCAGCCGGACAAGATCTTCATCGGTTCGTGCACCAACGCGCGTATCGAAGATCTGCGCGCGGCCGCATGGGTCGTGCGGAAACTGGGCCGCCGCGTTGCGCCGAATATCCGTCTGGCGATGGTCGTGCCGGGCTCGGGCCTGGTCAAGGCGCAAGCCGAACGCGAAGGCCTCGACAAGGTGTTCACCGACGCCGGTTTCGAATGGCGTGAGCCGGGCTGCTCGATGTGCCTCGCGATGAACTCGGATCGTCTGGAGCCGGGCGAACGTTGCGCATCGACATCGAACCGTAACTTCGAAGGCCGCCAGGGTGCGGGCGGACGCACGCACCTCGTGAGCCCCGCGATGGCTGCCGCGGCTGCCATCGAAGGGCATTTCGTCGATATTCGCAAGCTGGGATAACAGGCACCATGAAACACATCGATCACGTCGTGATACTGCGCCGCTTCGCACTGGCAACGCTGGCCGGGCTGCTGCTCGGCCTCGCCGGCTGCAACACGGTGAACGGCTTCGGTGAAGACCTGCAGCATCTCGGTGGGTCGATCAGCAACAAGGCTTCCAAGTAAGCGGATCCCGAATCGCCGCCGGCGCAACTGCTTTCACGTGCGTTTTGCGAAACGCGCGGGGCGTGCGCCGCGGCCTTGAACAGGCATAGAGCGTCATGGATAAATTCACCGTACATACCGGCCTCGTCGCGCCGCTCGACCGCGAAAACGTCGACACCGATGCGATCATCCCGAAGCAGTTCCTGAAGTCGATCAAGCGCACCGGCTTCGGCCCGAACGCATTCGACGAGTGGCGTTACCTCGATCACGGCGAACCGGGCAAGGACAACTCGAAGCGTCCGCTGAATCCGGACTTCGTGTTGAACCAGCAGCGTTATCAAGGTGCATCAGTGCTGCTCGCGCGCCAGAACTTCGGCTGCGGCAGCTCGCGCGAGCACGCGCCGTGGGCGCTGCAGCAGTACGGCTTTCGCGCGATCATCGCGCCGAGCTTCGCAGATATTTTCTATAACAACTGCTTCAAGAACGGCCTGCTGCCGGTCGTGTTGACCGAACAGCAGGTCGATCATCTGTTCAACGAGACCAACGCGTTCGTCGGCTTCAATCTGATCATCGATCTGGACAAGCAGGTCGTGCGCACGACCGACGGCAGCGCCGAGTATCCGTTCGAAGTGGACGCGTTCCGCAAGTACTGCCTGCTGAACGGCTTCGACGATATCGCCCTCACGCTGCGCCAGTCGGACCTCATTCGTCAGTACGAAGCAGAGCGGCTCACGAAGCAGCCGTGGTTGAACAACCGGCTGGTGCGTTAAGCGCCGCTTTCGGAACAATCCACAAGGAATCCGCATGAAGATTGCTGTATTGCCCGGCGACGGGATCGGCCCGGAGATCGTCAAGGAAGCCGTCAAGGTTCTGCACAAGCTTGGCGAAAAATTCGAACTCGAAGAAGCGCCGGTGGGTGGCGCGGGCTACGAAGCATCGGGCCATCCGCTGCCGGACGCGACGCTGAAGCTCGCGAAGGAAGCCGATGCGATCCTGTTCGGCGCGGTCGGCGACTGGAAGTACGACAAGCTCGAGCGCGCGCTGCGCCCGGAGCAGGCAATTCTCGGCCTGCGCAAGCATCTGCAGCTGTTCGCGAACTTCCGTCCGGCGATCTGCTATCCGCAGCTGACGGGTGCTTCGTCGCTGAAGCCGGAAATCGTTTCGGGTCTCGACATCCTGATCGTGCGCGAGTTGAACGGCGACATTTATTTCGGCGCGCCGCGCGGCCTGCGCGACGCACCGGACGGCCCGTTCGCGGGCGCAAAGGAAGGCTTCGACACGATGCGTTATTCGGAGCCGGAAGTGCGCCGCATCGCACACGTCGCGTTCCAGGCAGCGCAAAAGCGCGGCAAGAAGCTGTGCTCGGTCGACAAGTCGAACGTGCTCGAAACGTCGCAGTTCTGGCGCGACGTGATGATCGACGTCGCGAAGGAATACACGGACGTCGAGCTGTCGCACATGTATGTCGACAACGCAGCGATGCAGCTCGTGAAGGCGCCGAAGGCGTTTGACGTGGTCGTCACCGGCAACATGTTCGGCGACATCCTGTCCGACGAAGCGGCGATGCTGACCGGTTCGATCGGCATGCTGCCGTCGGCGTCGCTCGACAAGAGCAACAAGGGCTTGTACGAGCCGTCGCACGGTTCGGCGCCGGATATCGCGGGCAAGGGCGTGGCCAATCCGCTCGCAACCATCCTGTCGGCAGCGATGATGCTGCGCTATTCGCTGAACAAGGCGGATCAGGCCGAGCGCATCGAGAACGCGGTGAAGCAGGTGCTCGAGCAGGGCTACCGCACCGGCGACATCCTGACGCCGGGTTGCCAGCAGGTCGGCACCGCGGCAATGGGTGACGCGGTGGTCGCAGCCCTTTGATGCAAAGCTGAACGAAGCCGGCGCTGAGCCGGCTTTTTTTCAGCCCTGGTTTTTTGCTTACGGTTTTATAACGTGCTGCATGAATGGGCCGCGTTTGCCGCCATTTTCATGCGCAAAACGTGCCGGGCAACGTGCCCGCATAGGGTTTTCGTGTATATTCACGGGATGGCGCAGATTCCTCAAATCGTTACGGTTTCGAGCAAGCACGGCACAACGGCCCGTGCGATCGAACTCGCCATTACCGCCATTAAAACGATTACCCCGAAAACGATCACGAAGCGCTGATCGTCCGCCGTGCCCGCCCGTCTTCCCCGCGCGGTCACGCCGGGTAAAGTTGCGGGGAAGCGTCCTTTCCAAGGGTATCAAGTCATGAACGTAGGTCTCGTAGGTTGGCGCGGCATGGTCGGCAGCGTCCTGATGCAACGTATGCAACAGGAAGGCGATTTCGATCTGATCGAACCGGTGTTCTTCAGCACCAGCAACGCGGGCGGCAAAGCGCCGTCGTTTGCGAAAAACGAGACCACACTCAAAGACGCCAATAGCATCGACGACCTGAAGAAGTGCGATGCGATCATCTCCTGCCAGGGCGGCGACTACACCAACGAAATCTTCCCGAAGCTGCGCGCGGCCGGCTGGAGCGGCTACTGGATCGATGCGGCATCGTCGCTGCGCATGAAGGACGACGCGGTGATCGTGCTCGATCCGGTCAACCTCGATGTCATCAAGAACGCGCTGGTGAAGGGGCAGAAAAACTTTATCGGCGGCAACTGCACGGTCAGCCTGATGCTGATGGCGCTGGGCGGCCTGTTCCGCGAAAACCTGATCGACTGGATGACGGCGATGACGTATCAGGCCGCATCGGGCGCGGGTGCGCAGAACATGCGCGAACTGCTGTCGCAGATGGGCACGCTGCACGGTGCGGTGCAAGCCGATCTGGCGAATCCGGCTTCGGCAATTCTCGACATCGACCGCAAGGTGCTCGCCACGATGAATGGCGACGGCATGCCAACTGAGCATTTCGGCGTGCCGCTCGCGGGCTCGCTGATTCCGTGGATCGACAAGGATCTCGGCAACGGCATGTCGAAGGAAGAGTGGAAGGGCGGCGCCGAATCGAACAAGATTCTCGGCAAGCCGGCGATGGGCGAGCCGGGCTCGATTCCGGTAGATGGCCTGTGTGTGCGCATCGGCGCGATGCGCTGCCACTCGCAGGCGCTGACCATCAAGCTGAAGAAGGACGTGCCGCTCGACGAAGTGAACGAGATTCTCGCGTCGGCAAACGACTGGGTGAAGGTCGTGCCGAACGAGCGCGAAGCGTCGATCCGCGATCTGTCGCCGGCGGTGGTTACCGGTACGCTGACGGTGCCGGTCGGCCGGGTGCGCAAGCTGGCGATGGGCGGCGAGTATCTGTCGGCGTTCACGGTTGGCGACCAGTTGTTGTGGGGTGCCGCCGAACCGCTGCGCCGCATGCTGCGCATTCTGCTCGACAAGTAAAGTAAACTACGCGCTTCCGACGCGTATTAATCGAAGCGTAATCCAAAGGCGTCGCGGTTCTCGCGGCGCTTTTTTCATTGTGTGTTCCCAATCTTGTCTTCGTTCATCGCCAACAGGCATCGCAAACAAAAACTGCGCAATGGCGCGCTAAAGGATCCGATGATCGTCCGACTGTCGATGCTGTCAGCCGCAACGTCAGCCGCAACAGGTGAGCGCGTGCAGCTGCGCGCAATGGTGGTGGCTGCGGCACTGCTGGTGTCGGCGGGGCCGTGCGTCGCGCAGGGTGCGGCGGCGAGTGGCGCTGGCACAGCGGCGTCTAGTGCCGCTGCGGTGAGCGGCGCGAGTGGTGCCAGCGGTGCTAGTGGTGCCAGTGGTGCGGCTAGCCAGGTGACCGTCAAGCCCGGGCAATCGCTGAACGACATCGCGGTTGCAGTCACGCAATCGCACGAGAAGGCCGTGCTCGCGCGGGCGGCGCGTGCGCTGTTCGAGGCGAATCCCGGCGCGTTTATGCGCAACGATCCAAGCTTGCTGAGGCTGGGTGCGACGTTGAACGTGCCGCAACTCGATTCGACCGGCGCGGTGGTTGGGGCCGCGACGGCGGGTGGCGCTTCTGCGCCGAACGGCAGTGCGGCTGCGCCGGCAAGTGGTGCAGCCGTAGCGGGCGCGGCGGCTTCCGCTGGCGGTGTGGGCGGCGCACCGGCTGCTGTTGCGCCTGCTTCGGGGACTGGCGCGGGGGCAGCGCACGGTCCGACAGCAGCTGTGGGTGCAACTGCTCCGGCTTCCGCGGCCGCGACGTCCGCGAGTGCGCCTGGCGGTGCAGCGGCGCAGGCAGGTTCGGCTGCCGCTGCGGCAACTGCTGTGGCAACGTCAGCAACAACGGCTTCAGCGCCGGTGAGCGCAGCGGCCAGCGCACCTTTAGCGGCCTCTGCGGCGAATGCCGCGGCAAGTTCGGCTCAGTCCGCGAATCCGGCTGCGGCGGGAGCGTCTGCTGCGCAGGCCGCGGGCGCTAGCGCTAGTGCCACCGCCGCGCAAAACGCTGCGGCGAGCGGCGAGCACGTGTGGACCGGCTCGATTCAGGCGACGCCAGCGGCGGGCGGCAGCGCGGCCGCGGCTAACGGATCGGCAAGCGCGGCTGGCGCGGCGCCGGCAGCATCGCAACCGCGTGCACAGGTTTCCAGCCTGCAGCAACTGCTCGCGTTGAAAAACCGCGTGCTGATGGAATTGCAGAAGCACGGTATCGGCGGCAAGCCGCCGGCTGCGCCGCAAGCGACGAGTGGGGCTGCGGCAGCGGGTGGTCAGGCGGCGGTGCCGCCGTCGGGCGTGTCGGGTCCGACGGGGGCATCGGCAGCTGCGACGAATCGCGCACCGGCGCCGACGGCGGCGCAGGGCGTCGCTGCATCGTCTTCGATGCCGAAGGAAGGGTATGTCGGCGTGGCGGCGCTGATCGGCGCTGTGCTCGCGGCCGTGGTCGCTGGCTTTGCGATGCGGCGCCGCAAGCAGGCTGCTGCGGCGGATGATGCAGCGCGCGCTGCGACCCAAGAAGATGCGCCCGTCGCGCCGCCGCACAGCGGGCAGGCTGCAACGAGTGCGTATGGCGAGATGGCGCGCGATGACGACACCGACCCGCACGCGCGGGATCGGTCGGCATCCGGCGAAGTAAGCCAAAAGCCCACGGCAGCACCCGATTCGCCAGCAGGCGAACAGGACGTGACATTTGGGCAGGCGGCTTCCGCGCACCGGACGGTTGAGATGCCGCTGGCAGGGGCATCGGTTGTCGGCCAGGCAGCGGCTGCTGCGGCGGCTGCCGGCCTCGGCGCGGCCGCGATCGGCGCGCGCGACCCGGACGCCGCAACTGCACACGTCGGTCAGCCCAAAACGCCACAAGAAGATCGCAACGACGACGCGGACGCACAGACACAGCACGCGTACCACGAGCCGGATTTGCAGGCTCCAGCGGCGGACGCCACGGACGAAGCACGCGCTACGACGCCGTCACGAGACAGCGGCCCGGAACTGCACGAACCGCCGGAAGCTGCGCATCCTGCCGCTGCGACTCCCGCACACGAAGTGCCGGACTTGACCTTGGATCTACCTCACGTCGCTGCGGCGTCGGCGCCGCAGCAACCGTTCGCAGAAGAAGCAGAAGAGGAAGAACCGACAGTCGATGACGAACGCGCGGAGTTGCCGTCGTTGGCTGAAGAGTCGCCGCAAATCCTCGAAGACGAAGCACGGTCACACGCTCATCCGGCACCGCCGTCGACCGCAGCGACCGAGACACCGCTCTTGGCAGATCACCCGGACGCGTGGGCAGATGCAGACCTGCAACCGTCAACGTCAGTCCATCCGCCTGCCAGCACCACAGCCGCTGCCGCGCCATCGCACGAAGACATAGCCGAAGCCTCCACCACGCCCGACGTACCGCACCCGGAGCGAACCGAAGCCGACACAACCCCCAACGCTCCGCTGCCCTTCCCACGCGCCGCGCTCGATGCACTGAACAGCCTCGACATGACGCTGCCGCCGCGCGCCGAAGCCGCGCCAGGCACGCCGATCACGCCACCGGCCTCACTCAGCACGCAGCCGGTAGTCGAACCCGAAATCACCGCACGGCAAGCGATACCGCAGCACGAACCGCAAGCGCCGCGCGTCGGCGATGAAATCGAGGCCGGCACCGCCGGCGCCGGTGCGATCGCCGGCATGGGCGCCGCGAACTACGGTCCGCTGAAGCTCGATTTCGACCTCGAACTGCCGTCCGGCGCCGCTGCCGAGCCGTTGCCGACTTTCACGCCGGAAGAGCTCGCACGTATCGCACGCAACAAGCTCGATCTGGCCGCCGAATATATCCAGCTCGGCGATGTGGCCGGCGCGCGCACGCTGATCAACGAAGTGATCGAATCGAATGACGCGGCCACGCGCAACGACGCCCGCGCGTTGCTGTCGACGCTCGCGCCGCTTTCGTAATGCGCATCGCACTCGGTCTGCAGTACGACGGGACGGCGTTTTGCGGCTGGCAGTCGCAGCCGCACGGCAAAACGGTGCAGGACGAACTGGAGCGCGCGCTGCGTGAATTCGCGCAGACGCCGCTGCAGACGGTGGTAGCAGGCCGCACCGATACTGGCGTGCATGGCTTGGGCCAGGTGGTCCACTTCGACACGGAACTCGAGCGCACCGATTTTTCATGGGTGCGCGGCACTAACGCGTTCTTGCCGTCGACGGTCGCGGTGCAATGGGCCAAGCCGATGCCCGACACGTTTCACGCGCGCTTCTCCGCGTTCGAGCGGACCTACTACTACGCGCTGTACGTGCACCCGGTGCGTTCGCCGATGCTGTCGGGCCGCGCGGGCTGGGTGCACACCCCGCTCGACGTCGACGCGATGCGCGCCGCGGCCGCCTGCCTGATCGGCGAGCACGATTTTTCTGCGTTCCGCTCGTCGGATTGCCAGGCGAAAACGCCGGTCAAGCATCTGCATCAGATCGACGTGCGCACGCAAGGCGACTTTATCCACCTGCGGTTTCGCGCCAATGCGTTCTTGCACCACATGGTTCGCAATCTGATGGGTTGCCTCGTGGCGATCGGCCGCGGGCGTTATCCTGTCGACTGGCTCGCCGAGGTGCTGGCGAGCCGCGAGCGCAACCGCGCTGCGCCGACCTTCATGCCCGATGGCCTCTATCTCGCGAAGGTGGGTTATCCGGCCGAATTTGCGGTGCCTGCCGCGCAGACCGGCAGCGTGCCGTGGAGCAGCGTCTGGAACGACGAATCCTGATCATGAACACAACCTCGAACCAGCCGGCGGAAGCCGGCAACACCCTAGCGCGCCGCACCCGCATCAAGTTGTGTGGCCTGTCGAAACCGTCCGACGTGGAATGCGCGGTCGACCTCGGCGCCGACGCGATCGGCCTGGTGTTCTATCCGCCGAGCCCGCGCGCGCTGAGCGTCGCGCAAGCGGTCGAACTGACCCGCGACGTGCCGCCGTTCGTTTCGGTGGTCGGGCTGTTCGTCAACGCGACGCCGGACTGGATGCGTGAGGTGGCCAGCAACGTATCGCTCACGCTGCTGCAGTTCCATGGCGACGAGACGCCGGAGCAGTGCGAAGCGCTCGCCGGCATCGCGGGTTTGTCATGGTTGCGGGCGTTGCGCGTGCAAGCCGATACTAATCCGGCCGATTTGTTAGAATCGGCGCTTAACTATTCGGCTGCCAGTGGCTTTCTATTCGACACCCATGTCGAAGGCTATGGCGGCGGCGGGAAGGTTTTCGATTGGTCACTTATTCCAGCAGAGCTCGCGCGTCGGGCCGTTTTGAGTGGTGGGTTGAACGCGCAAAACGTCAGTGACGCCATACGTCGCGTGCGCCCGTACGCGGTCGATGTCTCAAGCGGCATCGAAGTACCGGGCGCGAAGGGCGTGAAGGATCACGCCCGGATGGCGGCGTTCGTGCGCGCAGTGCGAGAAGCGGACGCTGGATGATTCAGACGGCACAGGCGTTTTATCCAACGCTGTGCCCGCAAACTGAAACGAGTGACGATATGTACAATTTACCCGATGAACGTGGCCATTTCGGCCAGTATGGTGGCGTGTTCGTGGCCGAAACGCTGTTTCAGGCAATCGACGAACTGCGCATCGCATACGAAAAATCCCAGCAAGACGCTGATTTCATCGCCGAATATCAGCGCGAACTGAAGCATTTCGTAGGTCGTCCTTCCCCGATTTACCACGCACAACGCTGGAGCCAGCTGCTCGGCGGCGCGCAGATCTATCTGAAGCGCGAAGACCTGAATCACACGGGCGCGCACAAGATCAACAACGTGATCGGCCAGGCGCTGCTGGCAAAACGCATGGGCAAGCCGCGCGTGATCGCGGAAACGGGCGCCGGCCAGCACGGCGTCGCCACGGCGACGATCGCCGCGCGCTTCGGCATGGAGTGCGTGGTCTACATGGGCGCCGAAGACATCAAGCGCCAGGCGGCCAACGTGTACCGGATGAAGTTGCTCGGCGCGACGGTGGTGCCGGTGGAATCCGGCTCGCGCACGCTGAAGGACGCGCTGAACGAAGCGATGCGCGACTGGGTGACCAACGTCGAGAACACGTTCTACATCATCGGTACGGTGGCGGGCCCGCATCCGTACCCGATGATGGTGCGCGACTTCCAGCGCGTGATCGGCGACGAATGCAAGGTGCAGATGCCGGAGCTGACGGGCCGCCAGCCGGACGCGGTCATCGCGTGTATTGGCGGTGGTTCGAATGCGATGGGTATCTTTTACCCGTACGTTGAGGACACTTCGGTGCAGTTGATTGGCGTCGAAGCGGCTGGTGATGGGATCGATACCGGCCACCACGCGGCCTCGCTGACCGCTGGCACACCGGGTGTGCTGCACGGCAACCGCACTTACCTGTTGCAGGACGACAACGGCCAGATCATCGAAACGCATTCGATCTCCGCCGGCCTCGACTACCCGGGTGTCGGGCCGGAACACGCGTGGCTGAAGGACAGCGGCCGCGCGCAATACGTGTCGATCACCGACGAAGAGGCGCTGAAGGCGTTCCATGAATGCTGCCGCATCGAGGGCATCATTCCGGCACTCGAGTCGAGCCACGCGATCGCCTATGCGACCAGGCTCGCGCCGACGTTGCCGAAGGACAAGGTCCTGCTGGTGAATCTGTCGGGCCGCGGCGACAAGGACATGCATACGGTCGCCGAGCGATCGGGCATCACGTTCTGAGCGCCGCCGCGATGCGCGACGAGTTCGACGAGCCGCAGTCGACGCTGGATACGACAGCGTCGGCCGACCCGGCCGACGCGGCCGTGCCGGCAGCGGAAGCTGCGGCGCAAGTGAACGTGGCAACAGTGGACGCCGCCGTCGAGGCGCCGCCCGCTATCGTCACGCCCCACCACGCGCCGCTGCTGTCGTTGCCTCCCGGCATCGAACTGCACAACCGCGATTTCCTGACCGATGCAGCGAATCTGCCGGACCAATCGATCGACCTGATCCTTGCCGACCCGCCGTACGGGCTCGGCAAGGATTACGGCAACGACTCGGACATGCGTTCCGGCGACGATTTTCTCGGGTGGACGCGCGAATGGCTGGAACTGGCCATTCCGAAGCTCAAGCCGAGCGGTTCGCTGTACATTTTTTGCACATGGCAGTACGCGCCGGAAATCTTCGTGTTTCTGAAGTCGCGTCTCACGATGGTCAACGAGATCATCTGGGACCGGCGCGTGCCGAGCATGGGCGGTACGACCCGGCGTTTCACGTCGGTGCACGACAACATCGGTCTGTTCGCGGTGTCGAAGGATTATTACTTCGATCTCGATCCCGTCCGCATCCCTTACGATGCCGTCACGAAGAAGGCGCGTTCGCGCAAGTTGTTCGAAGGCAGCAAGTGGCTGGAGATGGGCTACAACCCCAAGGACGTCTGGTCGGTGTCGCGTCTGCACCGCCAGCATGCGGAGCGGGTCGATCATCCGACCCAGAAGCCGCTGGAAATCGTCGAACGGATGGTGCTGGCGAGTTGCCCGTCGGGCGGCCGCGTGCTCGATCCGTTCATGGGTAGCGGCACCACCGCGGTTGCTTGCGCGCGTCAGCAGCGCCAGTTCGTCGGCTATGAGATCAATGAAAGTTACTGCGCGATAGCGCGCGAACGCGTCAGTTTAGCCGCGTCCGCACCGGTTGCCACGGCCGGCGCTTAGCAGAAAGAGAAAGCGCCGGCGCGGCATTCGCGCAGTAGTCGACTTCGAGAGAATTCAACATGTCCCGAATCAAAAGTACTTTTGCGGCACTGGCCGAGCAGAACAAAAAAGGTCTGATCCCGTTCATCACCGCCGGTGACCCCGATCCGGCGCGCACCGTCGATCTGATGCACGCGCTGGTCGCGGGCGGCGCCGACGTCATCGAGCTTGGCGTGCCGTTTTCGGACCCGATGGCCGACGGCCCGGTGATCCAGCGCTCGTCGGAGCGTGCGCTAGCCAAAGGCGTGACGCTGCGCGATGTGCTTGCCGACGTGAAGCGCTTTCGCGAGCGCAACAGCACGACCCCGGTCGTGCTGATGGGCTATGCGAATCCGATCGAGCGGATGGGTGCCGACGCGTTCGCAAAAGCGGCGACCGAAGCGGGCGTCGACGGTGTGCTGGTGGTCGACTATCCGCCCGAAGAATCGGCTAATTTCGCCGAAACAATGAAAAGTTCGGGCATCGATCCGATTTTCCTGCTGGCGCCGACCTCCACCGAGGCGCGCATCGCCGCGGTTGGAGCAGTAGCGAGCGGCTATGTCTACTATGTATCTTTGAAGGGCGTTACCGGCGCTGGAAATCTGGACGTAGTCGACATCGCAGGTAAAATGCCGGCGATCAAGTCGAAGGTTGCGCTGCCGGTCGGTGTCGGTTTCGGTATTCGGGACGCCCAGTCGGCGCGCGCCGTGGCTGAAGTGGCCGATGCGGTGGTGATCGGCAGCCGGATCGTGAACCTGCTGGAAGAAGCGGCGCCCGAAGCAGCTGTCGACGCGCTGACGCGCTTCATCAGCGAAATTCGCGAGGCCATCGACAGCATCGGCGCCGGCAAGCGATAAAACCCGGCAGAAACCTGGTAAGAATGCGGTAAAACGCGTCAAATGCTGGCGGCGCGCTGCCGATTCAACACCAATTCGTCGTCAGTGCAACGGCGGCCGCAGTGGCGGCCGCCCGCACCGAAGACCTGGAGAAAATCAGAATGAGCTGGCTCGACAAACTGTTGCCGCCGAAGATCAAGCAAACCGATCCGAAAAACCGCAAAGGTATTCCGGAAGGCCTGTGGATCAAGTGCCCGTCGTGCGAAGCGGTGTTGTACCGCAACGACGTCGAGGCGAACCTGCACGTATGCCCGAAGTGCGACCACCATATGCGGATCGGCGCGCGCGAGCGGCTCGACGGGTTGCTGGACGCGGAAGGCCGCTATGAAATCGGCCAGGAAATCGTGCCGGTCGACGCGCTGAAGTTCAAGGACAGCCGCAAGTATCCGGACCGCCTGAAAGAAGCCATCGACGAAACCGACGAAACCGACGCGATGGTCGTGATGGGCGGTGCGATCCATACGTTGCCGGTGGTGGTGGCCTGCTTCGAATTCTCGTTCATGGGCGGCTCGATGGGCTCGGTGGTCGGCGAGCGTTTCGCGCGCGGCGCACAGAACGCGCTCGAGCAGCAGGTGCCGTTCATCTGCTTTACCGCTTCGGGCGGCGCACGGATGCAGGAAAGCCTGCTGTCGCTGATGCAGATGGCCAAAACCACCGCGATGCTGACGCGCCTCGCCGAAGCGAAGCTGCCGTTTATCTCGGTACTGACCGATCCGACGATGGGCGGCGTATCGGCGAGTTTCGCGTTCCTCGGCGACGTGGTGATTGCCGAGCCGAAGGCGCTGATCGGCTTCGCCGGCCCGCGCGTGATCGAACAGACGGTGCGCGAAAAGCTGCCTGAAGGCTTCCAGCGCGCGGAATTCCTGCTGCAAAAGGGCGCGGTCGACATGATCGTCGATCGCCGCAAGCTGCGCGAGGAGCTGGCGCGCCTGATGGCACTGCTGACGCGTCAGCCGGCCGACGCAGTCGCCCTATAGCGGGCGGGAAGAGGGCGGGCGGGTTCGCGCCCTGCTCAAGCGCGGGTCCACGCGCGCAATCGCGCACCAGCACGTACAAGCACGCACAAACGCAACGCGCCGCCTGCAGTTCTCCAAGCGGCGCGTTGTCGTTTCCGGGATAATTGCGACCCTCACCCGCGCTTCACTTGCATTTCGCATCGATGACCACTTTCCCCACCCTCGACGCGTGGCTCACGCATCTGGAAACCGCGCACCCGGTCGGTATCGACATGGGGCTCGCGCGAATCAGCCGGGTCCGCGACGCGCTGCAGCTGTCGTTCGCCTGCCCGGTAATCACGGTTGGCGGCACCAACGGCAAGGGCTCGACCTGCGCGATTCTGGAGTCGATCCTGCTGCGCGCCGGCTATGCGGTCGGCTGCCATACGTCGCCGCACCTGCTGTCGTTCAACGAACGGGCGCGCCTGAACGGCGTGAACGCAAGCGACGCCGATCTGCTGCCGCATTTCGAAGCCGTCGAACAGGCGCGCGTGAGCCTGCCTGACGCGCCGTCGCTGACCTACTTCGAATTCACGACGCTGGCGATCATGCATCTGTTCGCGTCGCGCGGGCTCGACGCGGTGATCATGGAAGTGGGTCTCGGCGGCCGGCTCGACGCGGTCAATATTCTCGATACCGACTGCGCGATCATCACCAGCATCGACATCGATCACACCGAGTATCTGGGCGACACGCGCGAAAAAATCGCGCTCGAGAAAGCGGGCATCTTCCGCGCCGGCACGCCGGCGATCTGCGCAGACCCGCTGCCGCCGCAAACCCTGATCGATCATGCGACCTCTATCGGAGCGGATCTGTGGCTATTCGGCCGCGATTTCCGTTACGAAGGGCAGGCCGGCAGCGAGCGGCAGCAGTGGAGCTATATCGGCCGCACGCTGCGACGCTCGGCGCTGGCTTACCCGGCGCTGCGCGGCGCCAATCAGCTGATCAATACCTCGGCGGCGCTCGCCGGTCTCGAAGCGCTGCGCGAGCGGCTGCCGGTTTCCGCGCAGGACATTCGCCTCGGCCTTGCGAACGTCGAACTGCCGGGGCGTTTCCAGGTGCTGCCAGGCAAACCCGCAATCGTGCTCGACGTTGGCCACAACCCACACGCGGCCGCGGTACTCGCACAAAATCTCGGCAATATGGGCTATTTTCCGTACACTTACGCGGTATTCGGCTCGATGCGCGACAAGGACATTGCCGGCGTGATCGGCCACCTGAAGGGCGAGATCGACCACTGGTGTGTGACCGGTCTGCCCACGCCGCGCGGCGCGTCAACGCAGCAGCTGGCCGACGCGTTGCATGAGGCAGGCGTGAACGACAACGCGGACAGCAGCATCACGCGTTTCGATTCGCCTGCCGAAGCATTTCAGGATGCGCTAAAACGGGCGTCCGACAATGATAGAATCGTGGTTTTCGGCAGTTTCTTCACCGTTGCGGGCGTGATGGCTTACCGGAAATCGCGGCAACACTGAACGCGAGCCGCCTCCAACCAAGGCATCCATGGGAATTTTCTCGTTCGGCAAAAAAGACGACGCACCGAACCGGCGCGGCGCAAATTCCACTTCTAGCCGAAGCAGTCGTAGCGAACGCGCGGAGCGCGTGGAAAGGCGAACCCGGCGCGCCGAACGGCCCGCAGGCGACGCAGATGCAATGCTGCTCGACCCCACGTTGCCCGAGAAGCAGCGCGCGCGGCGGCGCCTCGTCGGCGCGATTGCGCTGGTGGTGGCCGCGGTGGTGATCCTGCCGATGGTGCTCGACTCGCACCCGAAACCGGTCACCGACGATATTTCGATCGATATTCCCAGCCGCCCCGTGTCGCGGGCGCGCGTGCAAAATCCCGAAGACACCCAGGCTGGCGTAGCACCGGACAATCCGGCTGCGCCGGAGAACGCCACGGGCGCGTCGAACCTGGTGCCGGCTGCACCGCCGACGGCCGCGGCAGCCCAGGCGCCTGGCCGTAGCGGCACGGCGCCGCAAGCGGCGGGCGCGCAGCAAGCCGACACCGCGGCCGCGCAACGCTCCACATCGGGCACTTCCGGAAAGACACAGCAGCAGGCGGCAACCGCGAGCGCGAATAACGCGGCGACCTCGACGATGTCGGCCACCCCGGCCACGAAACCGCCGGTCAAGAACAGCAGCGCGGCAAACACGGCCGCCAACACGCCGCAGAACCCCTCGGCAGCAGCGTCTTCCCGATCGTCCACGACATCATCTCCATCCGCACAGAGCACCGCGGCAGCCGCGCAAACCGAGCCCGCCACGCCGGCGGCCGTGCCGCCCGGCAGCCGTTTCGCCGTCCAGCTCGGCTCGTTTCCGGACGATTCAAGCGCACGCGCATGGGAGAGCAAGTTGAAAGCGGCGGGAGTCCCCGCATATACCGAAAAGCGCAAGCAAACCGACGGATCGGTGCGCACGTTGTTGCGTGCCGGTCCGTTCGCGGACCGGTCGGCAGCCTCGGCGGCGATCGCGAAGGTTCGCGAGGCCGGCTTGACGTCGGGCGCGAACAACGGTTCGGCGCAGTAAGCCGGCGATGTTCACTGCGTTCGACTACGCTGTTATGGCGGTGATCGGCCTGTCGGCGCTACGCGGCACGTGGCGCGGCTTTCTGTCCGAGGTATTTGGGCTGATCGGCTGGATCGCGGCGTTTCTGATTGCATGCCGCTTCGTTGGGCGGGTCGTGCCGTATATGCCGGAGCATTGGCCCGGTGGCACGCTCACCCAGTGGCTGCTGGCTTTCGCGGTGATCGTGATCGCGGTGATGCTGGTGGCGAGCGTGGCGAATGCGTTGCTGGTTCGCCTCGTGCAAGTGTCCGGCCTGAGCGGTGTGGACCGCTCGCTTGGATTGATGTTCGGCCTCGTCCGCGGGGTCATTCTGGTGCTGATTCTGGTCGCGCTGGCAGGATTGACCGAATTGCCCCAGCAGGAATTCTGGCGCAACGCGCTGCTGCGACCGTATGCGGAGCAGGGCGTGCGAGAGTTGAAGCCATTGCTTCCCGATGCACTTGCGGCATACGTGCACGTGTAGCGCGAAGCAACGGCGGTCGGGCGGTGCACGCCAGGTGCGTGTGCCGCGCAGCGGTGGCAGCCCTGTCGCCGTGATGAATTTCGTACCTTTGAAGGACATGCCATGTGCGGCGTCGTAGGCGTAGTTTCCCAATCCCCGGTCAACCAGCTGATTTATGACAGCCTGCTGCTTTTGCAGCACCGCGGTCAGGACGCCGCCGGCATCGCAACCGCGAACGGCAGTAACTTCCATATGCACAAGGCCAACGGCATGGTGCGCGACGTGTTCCGCACGCGCAACATGCGTAGCCTGCCTGGCACGATCGGCATCGGCCAGGTGCGTTACCCGACCGCAGGTTCCGCGTCGAGCGAAGAAGAAGCGCAGCCGTTCTACGTGAACGCGCCGTTCGGCATCATCCTCGCGCACAACGGCAACCTGACCAACTGGCGGCAGCTGAAGGACGAGATGTTCCGCGTCGACCGCCGCCACATCAACACCAATTCCGACACCGAAGTGATGCTCAACGTGTTCGCGCACGAGTTGCAGCTCGCCAGCTCTGGCCTGCAGCTCGATACCGCGGCGTTGTTCAAGGCGGTGTCCGGCGTGCACCGCCGCGTGCGCGGCTCGTATGCGATCGTGTCGCTGATCGCGGACTACGGCCTCGTCGGTTTCCGCGACCCGTACGGCATCCGCCCGCTGTGCATCGGCAAGCTCGAAACGTCGCACGGCACCGAATGGATGCTGGCGTCGGAATCGGTCGCGCTGGAAGGCATTGGTTTCGAATTCGTGCGCGACGTGCAGCCGGGCGAAGCGGTGTTCATCGACTTCGAAGGCAATTTCCACTCGCAGCAATGTGCGACGAACGCAAGCCTGAACCCGTGCATCTTCGAGCTCGTGTATCTGGCGCGTCCGGATTCGGTGCTCGACGGCGTGCCGGTCTACAACGCGCGTCTGCGCATGGGCGACTACCTCGCCGAGAAGATCAAGCGCGTGCTGCCGGCCGATCTGAAAATCGACGTCGTGATGCCGATTCCCGATTCGTCGCGCCCCGCGGCGATGCAGGTGGCCGCCAAGCTCGGCATCGAGTACCGCGAAGGCTTCTTCAAGAACCGCTATGTCGGCCGGACCTTCATCATGCCGGGCCAGGCAGTGCGCAAGAAGTCGGTGCGCCAGAAGCTGAACGCGATGGGTATCGAGTTCAAAGGCAAGAACGTGTTGATCGTCGACGATTCGATCGTGCGCGGCACCACGTCGCATGAAATCGTGCAGATGGCACGCGATGCGGGCGCGAACAAGGTGATTTTCGCGTCGGCGGCGCCGCCGGTGAAATTCCCGAACGTGTACGGCATCGACATGCCGACGCGCGGTGAACTGGTGGCGCACGGTCGCACCGACGACGAAGTCGCGCGCATGATCGGCGCCGATTACCTCGTGTACCAGGACGTCGCGGCACTCAAGCAGGCAGTGCGCGACATCAACCCGGCGCTGAAGGAGTTCGACTGTTCGTGCTTCGACGGCAACTACGTGACCGGCGACGTGACCAGCGAATACCTCGACGGCATCGAACTGGCGCGTCTTTCGCCGTCGGCGCAGTCCGACCGCGATGCGGCAAGCGATGCGATCGACGGCGGTGTGACGCGTTCGCAACTGCACTTGCAACTGTCGGTGGAATGACCTGGTGTTAGAATCGCAGCTTGCGTCGATTTGAGTTCAGCTTGCGGACGCGGGACAGCCTGATCAAGGCCACCCGAAACAGCTAAAGTGAACGGTGGTCGTGCACAGCACGCTGCCTGACGCTCCAGCTGCCGCACACGAAGCCCGCTTATGCCGACGCAAAGCGGGCTTTTTTGTTGCCGGTGCGGCGCGCATCGCATCAACCGACATGGCCGCCGGCCTGAATAAACGGAAACAGAACGAACATGGACGACTTCAATTTCGATACCCTCGCGGTCCGTTCGGGCACGCTGCGCAGCGAGTTCGGCGAGCACTCGGAAGCGCTTTATCTGACGTCGAGCTTCGTGTTCTCGAGCGCGGCCGAAGCGGCCGAGCGCTTCAAGAACTCGGAAGACTCGTACACGTATTCGCGCTTCACGAACCCGACCGTGACGATGTTCCA
Source organism: Paraburkholderia jirisanensis (assembly GCF_054782355.1). NCBI lineage: Bacteria > Pseudomonadati > Pseudomonadota > Betaproteobacteria > Burkholderiales > Burkholderiaceae > Paraburkholderia > Paraburkholderia jirisanensis. Next base: position 26,171 of record NZ_BAAGSQ010000013.1, read on the forward strand.
GAACCGGCTCGCGGCACTGGAAGGCGGCGAGGCCTGCATGGCGACCGCTTCGGGCATGAGCGCGATCCTGTCGGTGGTGATGTCGGCGATGCAGGCGGGCGATCATCTGGTGAGCTCGCAAAGCATTTTCGGCTCGACGCTCGGCATGTTCTCGCAGATCTTCAGCAAGTTCGGCATCACGACCACCTTCGTCGATCCGACCGATCTCGACGCGTGGAAAAACGCCGTGCGCCCCGAGACGAAGATGTTCTTCCTCGAAACGCCGTCGAACCCGCTGACCGAAATCGCCGATATCGAAGCGATCAGCAAGATCTCGAAGGCTGCCAATGCGCTGTTCGTGGTCGACAACTGCTTTTGCAGCCCCGCGTTGCAGCAGCCGTTGAAACTCGGCGCGGACGTGGTCATGCATTCGGCCACCAAGTTCCTCGACGGCCAGGGCCGCGTGCTGGGCGGCGCGCTGGTCGGCTCGAAGCAGTTCATCATGGAAAAGGTGTTTCCGTTCGTGCGCAGCGCGGGGCCGACGCTGTCGGCGTTCAACGCGTGGGTGCTGCTGAAGGGGATGGAAACGCTGTCGCTGCGGGTCGACAGGCAGTCGGCGAATGCGCTTGAAATCGCTCGCTGGCTCGAGACGCATCCGGCCGTGGGCCGGGTGTTTTATCCGGGCCTCGAATCGCATCCGCAGTATGCGATCGCGAAGCGTCAGCAGAAGTCGGGTGGCGCGATCGTGTCGTTCGAACTGAAGGGCGACACGCCCGAAGCGCAGCGTGCGAATGCATGGCGCGTGATCGACAGCACGAAGATCTGCTCGATCACGGCCAATCTCGGCGATACGCGCACGACGATCACGCATCCGGCCACCACGACGCACGGCCGTATTACGCCGGAAGCGCGTGCGGCGGCGGGCATCAAGGAAGGCCTGCTGCGTCTTGCGGTGGGGCTGGAAAACGCGGGCGACATTCGCGCGGATCTCGACCGCGGGTTGAGCGGCGCGGCTTGATGGAATGCGGTTGGCGCGCGTGGCATGGACTGCGTGCGTCGACCGTGCGTGGGTCGCGCTTCAGGCGTGTGTAGGTCGTGGGTCCGGCACGCGTCGGGCGTACGTCGTGCGTGCGTCGTGCATGCGTTGCTCAACCCAACAGGTTCAATGACGCAACGCGCGCCACTGCCCAGGAGCCAGGCCAAAGCGGCGCGTGAATGCATGGGTGTACGCGCTCTGATCGCCGAACCCGACATCGAGTGCGATATCGGTCAACGAGCGTCGCGGATCGGCCAGCAAACCAAGCGACGTATCGAGCCGCAAGCGCTGCAAATAGCGATGCGGCGTTTCGCCGAACGCTTCGATGAACAACTGATGAAAGCGCCGCATCCCGAAGCCGCAATGGGCGGCCAGGTCTGCGATGCGCAGCGGGTGCGCGAGATGCGCACGCAGCCAGCGGTCGATACGCGCGAAGTCGAGGCCGGCGATGCCCGTGTGCTGCGCGTGCGTGGCGCCCGTATCCTGCACCAGCGCTTCGCACAGACGCGCCGCAGCATCCCAATGGAAGCGCCGCAGCAAAGCGTCATTGCCGTCCAATGAGGCAACTGCGGCGCGAACCGGGCCACCCGCGGCGGCGCTCGCAGCGATATGACCAACGAGCTGCGTCAACCGGCTATCTACATCGACTGCACGCGCCCGCTCGAACAGCCGCTCGGGCACCGCCAGCGACGTGCGCGGCAGATCGAGCACGAGTTGCCGGTTCTCGCCGAGCCCCGCATAGTCGTGCCGCGCACCAGCCGGGATCAGCCACGCCGAGCGTTTATCGATCTGCCGCGCGACACCGTCGACGGCCATCACCATCGTGCCGTCGAGGCCGAGCACGATCTGATGGAAGTCGTGCACATCCGACGCTTCGCTGGTGTCATAACGACGCACCGAAACGGTGGGAGCGGCAAGGGCGGATAAGCGCGACATGATCTTGCATTGCAGCGAACACGAACGCGGCCAGCGTCAACGCAGCCGCGCCCGCATTGCCTAAGCTCAAACGTCGAGCAGTTCCACTTCGAACACCAGCGTCGCATTCGGCGGAATCACGCCGCCTGCGCCGCGTACGCCATAACCGAGTTGCGGCGGAATCGTCAGACGGCGCGTGCCGCCGACCTTCATGCCCTGCACGCCTTCATCCCAGCCCTTGATGACCATGCCGCCGCCCAGCACGAAAGCGAACGGATCGTTGCGGTCTTTGCTGGAGTCGAATTTCTGGCCGTCGGTGAGCCAGCCGGTGTAGTGAACGCTGACGGTTTGTCCGGCGCGTGCTTCGGCACCCGTGCCTTCGGTCAAATCTTCGTATTGCAGGCCGGATTCGGTGGTGACGGTCGGCATAACTTGCTCCCTTTTCAAGTCGATCAAAACCGCTATTGTAGGCGGGATACACAAGCATCGCGAATGGCGCTGGACACGCGGTCAAGACGCAAGCGCCTTGCCTATAATGTGGGCTAGCCATTCGAACCACGAACTGCTTGCGAGGATGTCGACTGTGACTGCGTTTTCCCCAACAAGCATGCCCCGGCCGGAACATGCCGGCTCCGCTGTATCTGAACGTACTGCCCGTCTGTCTGCACAGGTTGCGCTGTTCATGCGCGACCACGTGCTGTCGCTGGTCTCGCATGATTTGCGCAGCCCGCTCAATGCAATCCATAGCTGGGCCTACGTGCTCGAGCGCAAGGTGGACGGCACCGATGCGACCGCGCAGCGCGCGCTGGCCGGCATTCGCAGCGGTGTCGAGCAGCAGGTGCAATTGCTCGAAGCGATCGTCGACACCACGCGCGCCGAAACCAAAACGCTCGCGTTGTTGCGCACGCGGTTCGAACTGCGGCCGCTGGTCGACGAGACCGTGATCGACGTGCGCGACATGCTTGCCGAACCGCGTGGCGTAGCCCTCGTGCTGAACACGCCGCTGGCTGCCGAAGAACTCGACGGCGATCGCGAGCGGCTTGCCGCGACGCTGTGGCTGATGTTGACGTTCGCTGTCGAGGCAAGCGCACGCGGCACGACCGTGACGCTCGAGACACACGCGGATACTTCGGCGTGGCATGCAAGCGTCAGATTCGATGCCGCGTTCAACGCGCTGACGGATGCACAACTCCCGCATCTGCTCGAAGCGTTCGCGCGCAAGCAAGCCTGCGAGCCGCGCGAGGCGAACCGTATTTCATGGGTGCTATCGCTATGCAAGCGCGTGGCCGAAGCACACGAAGGCGCTTTCGATCAGGGTGAATGCAGCGACGGCTTGCCGGCGAAACTGTCGCTACGGATACCGCTGTCGGCGGGCTGAACGGCGTCGCCTCATCTTTCGCGTTCCTTGCACGCTCTATACTGACGACTTTTGTCGCCGGAGCCCATCGCTTTGATCCAGCTGGTCGCCCTCATCGGTGCGTTGCTGCTTGTCGCACTGAACGGATTTTTCGTCGCCGCCGAATTCGGCCTGGTCAAGCTGCGGCAAACGCGCGTGCAAACGCTGGCGCAAAGACACGGCGTGCGCGGCAAGCTGCTGGCCAAGGTACACGGCAGGCTCGACGCGTATCTGTCCGCCTGCCAGCTCGGCATCACGCTCGCGTCGCTCGGTCTGGGCTGGGTCGGCGAACCGGCCTTCGCGGATCTGCTGATGCCGTTGTTCAGACTGCTCGGCATCCAGTCCGAGCCGATGATGCACGGCATCTCGCTGTTCTTCGCGTTCTCGGTAATCTCGTTCCTGCATATCGTGGTCGGCGAACTCGCGCCGAAGTCGATGGCGATCCGCCAGTCGGAGAAGGTATCGCTATGGGCCGCGCCGCCGCTGTATGCGTTCTACTGGGGCATGTACCCGGCAATCTGGGTGCTCAACAGCAGCGCGAACGCGGTGTTGCGCATGGCGGGCCTGTCGGCGGACCACGGCGGCGACACGCATTACTCGAACGAAGAACTGAAGCTGATCCTGCGCGCGCGCCGCACCAGCGTGGCCGACAACATCGAACACCCGGAACGCGCATACAGCCAGGACGAATGGAACACGATCGCGCATTCGCTCGATTTTTCGCGGATGACGGTCTCCGACCTGATGCGGCCCGCGCATGAACTGATCGGCTTGCGGCGCGATCTGCCGTGGCGCGACAACATGCAGACTGTCGCGCGGCATCGCTTTAGCCGCTATCCGCTGCTCGAAGACGCATCGGGCGAACGCGTGGCCGGCATGATTCACTTGAAAGATCTGCTGCTGGAGCGTCAGGTCGGCCGCTCGCTCGACGATCTGTCGAAGTACGTGCGCCCGGTGCAGTATGTAAAGCCCGACATGCCTGCGCTCGAACTGTTCCGGCGCTTTCGCAAGGGCGCGCCGCACCTCGCGCTGGTGGGCCGCAAGGCGGCCAAGCCGATCGGCTTTCTGACGCTCGACAATCTGCTCGGCGCACTGGTCGGGCAGATTCACGATGAGTTTCGCCAGAGCGACCAGGACTGGACGCGGATGGACGACGGCACGCTAATGGGCAAGGGCAGTCTGCCGGTCGTTTCGCTTGAACGCGCGCTTGGCATCGACATCGACGAAGGGCGCGCGGAATCGGTTGGCGGGCTGGTACTCCAAACATTGCGCGAGCTGCCCACCGAAGGGCAGCGCATCGAGTTCGATCATTTCGACATCGTCGTGAAGCGCATGAGCGGGCCGCGTATCGTGCTGGTGCGCGTGTATCCGAAGGTGTTCGACGACGACGGCGGTTGAGCGTCCATTAAAGCGTCTATGCGGGGCGTCCCGCCATCACGCCGCCATCGACCGGAATCACGGTGCCGGTCATCCACGCAGCCTGCGACGACAGCAAAAATAAAATGGCTTGTGCCACGTCGGCTGGTTGACCGTTGCGGCCAAGCGGATGGAACGCGTTGAACGCCGGCAGGGTTGCCTTCACCTGCTCGTCGGTCATGAAGCTGTTGTAGACCGGTGTTTCGACGACGCCCGGCGCAACGGTATTGATGCGGATATTCGAGGCAGCCAGTTCGATCGCGAGATTGCGCGTGAGCGCATGAACGCCGGCATTGGCAGCGGAATAAGCCGCCGACGGTGTCGCACCGATCGCCTGTAGCGCCCACAGCGAGCCGGTCTGCACGATCGCGCCGCCGCCGCGCAGTTGCATGGCCTTCGCGGCGGCCTGCGCCATAAAGAACTTACCCTTGAGAATCGTATCGACGAAGCCGTCGTACTCCGATTCGCTCAGCTCGAGAAACGGCTTGGGCCGGAACACGCCGGCATTGTTGACCAGCATGTCGACGCCGCCGAACGCCTGCGTAGCCAGCGCGACAAGCGCACCGGCAGTGGCGGGCAGGGCAATGTCGCCAGCCAGGTAGCGTAGCCGTGTGCCTTGCGGGTCGATCTGCGCGGCAGTTTGTTTGAGCTTGTTTTCGTCGCGCCCGCCGATCACTACGCTCGCACCGTCTTCGACGAGGCGAAGCGCTACCTCTTTGCCGATACCCGAGCCGCCGCCGGTGACGATGGCAACCTTGGAAGAAAATCTATTGTTCATGATCGCTCCTGGAAACGTTAAAAGAAACAGAAAATATCGCCGTATCGATGCTAATTTTGCGTATCAACGTGAATAGATTCAAACCAGATATTCTGTCGGTTTTCGATAGAAAAACTTCCAGACATGAAGACACCGATCTACCTGAACGCGATGCGCGCATTCGAAGCGAGTGCGCGTCATCAAAGCTTTTCCGGTGCAGCAGCGGAACTGAACGTGACGCCTGCGGCCGTCGGGCAACTAGTGCGCAGTCTGGAAGAGTGGCTTGGCGCGCAGCTGTTCGTGCGAGGCAGCGGCGGCCGCTCGCGGCTGATGTTGACGGAGGTTGCCGAACGGGCCTTGCCCGATGTGCGCGCGGGCTTCGACCGCCTGAGTCTCGGGCTCGAACGCATGAAGGAAGGCGCGGCGAACAGCGTGCTGACGGTGACCGTCAGCCCTGCCTTCGCCGCGAAGTGGCTGCTGCCGCGTATCGACCGCTTTCAGGCCGCGTATCCGGATAGCGATGTACGTCTCGATACCAGCCTGAAACTGCTCGATTTCGCGCGTCACGGCATCGATATCGGCGTGCGTTACGGCGCCGGGTCATGGCCCGGCCTGACAGCGGAAAAGTTGCTGGAGGAGGAAATCTATCCGGTCTGCTCGCCTGCGTTGCTGAAGAAGAACAAATGGCGCGACCCGCGCAAGCTCGCTGGCGCAACGCTGATTCACGATCTTTCGGTGGAGAGCGGTGCCGGTTTTGCGACATGGGACGCATGGTTCGCGTCGCTCAGCATGCCCGAACTGGCGACGCGGCGCGGCATGAAGATCAACAACTCGGCTGCGGTGCTGCAAGCGGCCATCGACGGCCGCGGCATCGCGCTGGCCCGCAGCGTGATGGCGCGCGACGATGTCGCTGCGGGTCGGTTGGTTCGCCTGTTTCCCGACGTATCGTTCAGTTCGTCGCTGGCGTACTACGTGGTGTATCGCGCGGAGAACGCGAGTCTTGCGCGTCTGGTTGCGTTTCGGCAATGGTTGAAAGAGGAAGCGCGGAAGCTGACATAGCGCCCACCTGCGCAGCGCGCGCACCCAACGCCACCGCCAGCCTGTTGCGATCCAGTCCACCTTCCGAAGCCGACACGACGATGGCCGCCACCCCATTGCCGATGATGTTCGTCAACGAGCGGCACTCGGACATGAAGCGGTCGATGCCGAGAATCAGCACCATCGCGCCGACCGGCACGGTGGGGACCACCGAAAGGCTCGCGGCGAGCGTGATGAAGCCCGCACCCGTCACACCGGTCGAGCCCTTCGAGGTTAGCATCGTCACCAGCAGCAGCGTAATTTCCTGCGCAAAGCTCAGGTGCGTGTTGGTCGCCTGCGCGAGAAACAGCACGGCGAGCGTCATATAGATATTGGTGCCGTCGAGGTTGAACGAATAGCCGGTCGGCACGACGAGGCCCACCACGCCGCGCGGGCAGCCTAGCCGTTCGAGCTTGTCCATCAGTTGCGGCAACGCAGCTTCGGACGTGGATGTGCCGAGGACGATCAGCAGTTCATCGCGGATAAAACCGATAAATCGCCAGATGCTAAAGCCGTACACACGCGCGACCGCCCCAAGCACGATCGCGACGAACAGAAAGGCGGTCAGATAGAACGTGCCGATCAGTTTGAGCATCGGCAGCAGCGAGACGATGCCGTAGCGTCCGATGGTGAACGCCATCGCACCGAAAGCGCCGATCGGCGCGAGGCTCGTGATCATCCGCACAATTTTGAAGAACGCTTTGGACAGCGTTTCGACGAGACTCGTCACCGGCGCGGCAGAGTCGCCCAGCAACGTGAGGGCCGTGCCGAACAGCATCGCGATCAGCAGTACGGGCAGGATGTCGCCCTGTACAAGCGCGCTGAGGAAAGTCTCGGGTATCACGTGCGAGATAAAGCCGACGATACCTTCGCCATGAGCGGCCTGCGCCGCATAGCCGGAAACCGCCTTGATATCGAGCGTAGCGGGGTCGACATTGAAGCCGGCGCCGGGCTTGAGCACATGCGCGGCAACCAGGCCGATCGCGAGTGCCAGTGTCGACGCCACTTCGAAGTAGAGCAGTGCCTTGCCGCCGACTCGCCCGACCTTCTTCATATCCTGCATGCCCGCAATGCCTGTGACCACAGTGCAAAAGATCACCGGGCCGATGATCATGCGCACGAGTTTGATAAACAGATCGCCGAGCGGTTTCAGTTGCACGGCGAACTGCGGCGCAAGATGACCGAGCAGCACCCCTGCGACGATAGCGACCAGCACCTGCACGTACAGCACGGTGTAGAGCGGTTTGCGTTTCATGTCTCCTCCTTTTTTGAGGCAAAGCGGCGCCTGCCCCTCTTCATCGGGAGGGGTTCGGCGAGGCGAACGGTGCAATGGTTGTTGGAGCGGCGGCGGCTACATCACCTGCGCCCACGGACGCCGCGCGAAATGCGCGCGTTCAAAAGCTTCGATATCGGCGACGGAGGCGAGCGTCAGATCGACCGTGTCCATCCCGTCGATCACCATCCGCTTGTGACGCTCGCCGATCGCAAACGCGTATTGCTCGCCCGTTGCGGACGTGACCGTCTGGCCTTCGATATCGATACGCAAGCGCGCTTCGGGTGTTTGCAGCGACGCGTGAATCAGCGCGTCGATCGCATCGCGTTCGAGCGGCACCAGCAGCAAGCGGTTATTCATCGCATTCGAGTAGAAGATTTCCGCGAAGCCGGGCGCGATCACCGCCTGAAAACCATATTGTTGCAAACCCCATACGGCATGTTCGCGGCTCGATCCGCAGCCGAAATTTGCTCCGCCAAGCAGGATGCGCGGGTTCGCGTAACCGGGCTGGTTGAGCAGACAATCCGCCCGCGTGGCGCCGTGTTCGTCGAAGCGCAGGTCGTACAGCAAGCCATCGGCGAGACCCGCCTTGTCGATGATGCGCAGGAACTGCTTCGGCATGATCTGGTCGGTGTCGAGATTGTCGATCGGCAGCGGTACGGCGTTGCCTTCGATCAGCGTGAGGCGGGTCATGTTGTGTGGGTCTCCAGCGTGCGTACGTCGGTGATGCAGCCCGTCAGCGCGGCGGCCGCGGCCATCGCCGGGCTCATCAAATGAGTCCGGCCGCCGCGTCCCTGACGGCCTTCGAAATTGCGGTTGGTGGTCGATGCGCAGCGTTCGCCGGCGTCGAGTACATCGTCGTTCATCGCGAGACACATCGAGCAGCCCGGCTCGCGCCACTCGAAACCGGCATCGATCAAGGTCTGCGCAATGCCGTCGCGCTCCGCCGCGCGGCGCACGCTGCCCGAGCCCGGCACCACCATCCCCCGTACGCCGGGCGCGATGTGTTTGCCGCGCACGATGGCCGCTACCGTGCGCAGATCTTCGATGCGTCCGTTGGTGCAGGAGCCGATAAACACGCGGTCGATGCGCGTGCCCGCGAGCGGCTGGTTCGACGCGAGGCCCATGTAGTCGAGCGCGCGGCGCAACGATGCGGCGGCTTCGGGGGTGGCCTGGGCGGCTTCATCGGGAATGCGCGCGTCGATCGCGATGGCCTGGTCGGGACTCGTGCCCCACGTGACGAAGGGCGCGATGTCGCTCGCGTCGAAGCGATATTCGGCGTCGAACTGCGCATCGCGATCGGAGTACAGCTCGCGCCAGTCGGTTAGCGCGGCTTGCCATTGCGCAGCGTCAAGCGACGTGGCATGAGCGCGCACGTAGTCGAACGTGGTGTCGTCGGGCGCGATCAGCGCGGCGCGCGCGCCGGCTTCGACGGTCATGTTGCACATCGTCATGCGCGCCTCGGCGGACAGCGCGGCGAGCGCCGAGCCCGCGTATTCGACTGCATAGCCGCGCGCGCCTTGCGCGCCGATACGGCTGATCAGCCAGATCACCATATCTTTCGACGAGGTGCCGTACGGCAGCGTGCCGTCGAGCGTGATGCGCATGGTCCGGGCCAGCCGATAGACAAGCGTTTGCGTCGCCAGCACGTGCTCGACTTCGGATGTGCCGATGCCGAACCCCAACGCGCCTAACGCGCCATACGTCGTTGTGTGACTGTCGCCGCACAGCACGACCATGCCGGGACGGATCAGCCCCAGTTCCGGCGCAACGATATGTTCGATGCCTTGCAGCGGATCGTTCGCGGCTAGCAGCCGAATGCTCTCGCGTTCGCAGTTGCGCGCGAGGTTTTGTGCCTGCGCGAACGACGCCGCGTCGCGAATCACGCGCGGCGATTCGGCATGCGTCGGGATCACGTGGCTCACCACCGCGAGTTGCTGACGCGGCCGGCGCACCGCGCGGCCGCGCGCTTCCAGTGCGCTGAAGGCTTGCGGGCTGGTGTACTCGTTCATCAGGTGCAGATCGGCGTACAACAGCACGTTCTGTTCGTCGATGCGCGACACGAGGTGCGACTCGACCAGCTTGTGGTACAGGGTTCGATTCGACATGGCGTTATGCAGTGAGGAAGGGCAATACGTGATCGAGCAGCAGTTGCGGTGCTTCTTCGGGAATGTAGTGGCCGCAAGGCAAGGCGCCGCCTTGCACCTGCGGTGCGTAGGGCCGCCATTCGGCGAGTGGATCGAAACATTGTTCGATGACGCCTTGCGCGCCCCACAGCGCCATGAATGGGCAGGCGATATGGCTTCCGGCTGCGAGCGTCGCGCGATCGTGTTCGAGATCGATCGTGCCGCTCGCGCGATAGTCCTCGCAGATGCCGTGCGCGGTGTCGGGATCGGACAGGCAACGCAGATATTCGGCGTACGCTTCTTTAGTGAACGGCGCGAGCCCTGCGCTGCGGGCACCGATGGTCTGCTTCAGATACAGATCGGGATCTGCGCGGATCAGCGTTTCCGGAAACGGCGCGGGCCGCACCAGCATGAACCAGTGCCAGTAGGCGCGCGCGAAATCGAACGAGGTCTTTTCGTACATCGCGAGCGTCGGTGCGACATCGAGCGTGACGAGCCGCGTGACCGCCTCCGGATGATCGAGCGCCATGCGCACGGCGACGCGGCCGCCGCGATCGTGAGCGAGCACCGCGAACGATGTGTGGCCGAGCCCGCGCATCAGCTCGAGCTGGTCGAGCGCCATGCGGCGCTTCGCGTAGTTCGAGTGGTCGGCGGCGCCTTGCGGCTTGCTGCTATCGCCGTAACCGCGCAGGTCGGCGGCGACCACCGTAAAGCGTTCGGCGAGCGTGGGCGCGACCTTGTGCCAGATCGCGCTGGTTTGCGGATGCCCGTGCAGCAGCAGCAGCGCAGGTCCGCGTCCGCCCGTCACCGCGCGAATCCGGATGCCGTCGACCGTGGCCGATGCATCGGTAAAGCCTTCGAACATGGTTGTCTCCCAAGATTGATTCGAGTCTAATTGATGACATTGGCGATTGGGTTTCCGAAAAAGCAATCTAGTCGTAACTTCAAGGAACGAATCACGCGCAACCATGCGCAACGCGGGGAGCATCGGCGATGGACGGCTTTTCTGACCTCAATCTGTTCGTGCTGGTCGCGCGGCATCGCAATCTGGCGGCCGCCGCGCGCGAACTCGGCGTGACGCCGCCGGCCGTCAGCAAACGGCTCGCGCAACTGGAGCGGCGTCTCGGGGTGCGCCTGATGAACCGCACGACGCGGCGGCTGAGCCTCACGCCGGAGGGCGAGCTTTACCTCGCGAACGGCTCGCGGATTCTCGACGACCTGTCGGAACTGGAGCAACTCGTCACGCGTAGCCGCGGCGAGCCGACTGGCCTGCTGCGCGTGAATGCGTCGTTCGGTTTCGGGCGGGCGCGCATCGCGCCGGCGGTGTCGGAATTCACCGCGCGCTATCCGGCGATGAAGATCCAGTTGCATCTGACCGACCGGCCGATGAGCTTGCAGGAAGAGGGCTTCGATGTGGGCATCCGCTTCGGCCAGGTGCCCGATGCGCGCATCAATGCGCGTCTGCTATTGAAGAACCGGCGCATCGCGTGTGCTGCGCCGGCTTATCTCGAACGGCATGGCAGGCCGTCGACGCCTCAGGAGCTGACGCATCACGCGTGTATCGTGCTGCGCGAGAACGAGTCGGCGTACGGCACGTGGCACTTCACGCGCGGCAAGCGTACCGAGACGATCAAGGTCGACGGCTCGCTATCGAGCAATGACGGCAGCGTGGTGCTGCGTTGGGCACTGGAAGGGCGCGGGATTGTGGTGCGCTCGCAATGGGAGATCGAAAGCCATCTCGCGCGCGGCGAGCTCGAGCCTTTGCTGGTCGATTGGGCGCTGCCGGACGCGGACATTCATGCGATCTATCTGGAGCGCAACCAGCTTTCGGTGAAGCTGAGAACCTTCGTCGATTTTCTCGGCGATTATCTGCGTGGCGTGACGGATCAGCAGGAGGGCGGTGCTGCGCCCCGCAAGCGCAGTAGCCCGGGCAAGTCCCGCTGACGTTGACGCTGAGACTCGCGCTCATGCTCACGCTCAGCGCGCCTTCACACTCGCGGCACGCCTTCCTCCACCAGCACCGCGACCGGCATCGACGTCAACGCATCGCGCAGATACAGCAAGCCGCTGTCTTCAACTTTCGGCGCAGAAGGGCTCAGCCAGTCGAACATCGAACGCGAGAACAGTTCTTCCGGCATCTGCACGGCGGTATCGTCCCAACGCAGCGGCTCGACCAGCGGCACATCGTCATGTTGATCGAGCAGCGGCACCGCCAGCCGCGTCGCAATCACGACTGCCCACGCATTGCCGTGCCGCCGCGCAAACGCAATTGCGCGCTCCGCATGCGGTCCTTGCACGGTCAGCGGCAAATAGGATCCCTGGCTCAGCAATTCCGGCAGATGCGTGCGCAACGCAAGCATCCGCTGCACCATCGCAAGCTTGACGCGTCCGTCGCGCCAGTTACCGAGAAATTCGGATGGCGGTTTTTCGACAAGCAATGCGGCGCGCCCGGCAAAATCGACGGGCCGCCGGTTGTCCGGGTCGACCAGACTGAAGTCCCACAGCTCGGTGCCTTGATACAGGTCCGGTACGCCCGGCGACGCGAGCCGCAAGATTGTTTGCTGCAGGCTGTTGATTGCTCCCGCCTGACCGATGCGCGCAACAAAGCCGCACAGCTCGCGCAAAAAACCGTCGCGCCGCTGCGGCGCGAGGATGTCGAACAGGAACGTGCGACACGCATTTTCGTAGGCTTCGTCGGGCGCGAACCACGTCGTGTGCAGCTTCGCTTCGCGCAGCGCCTTCAACTGCCATTGCGCAACGCGCTCGGCCAGCGCCGCGATGCCGGCTTCGTCGTCGGCGCGCAGTTCCGGCGGCCAGCAACCGACCAGCGTCTGATACAGCATCGCTTCGTTGGCCGCACCGGGCGCCCATGCGTCGGCGAGACCGTCTACTGTGCCGGCGTCATCGAGCGCGCGCCGCTGCGGCGCATTCAGCGTCGACCAGGCGCGCACGACGGTGCTCCACTCGTCGGCGATTTCGCTTAGCACCGCGAGGCGCGCGCGCACGTCTTCGCCGCGCTTGTGGTCGTGCGTCGCAGTCACCAGCATCGCGTGCGGAAAGCGTCGTGCGCGCTCCTGGTTGCTCGCATGAAACTGTTCGACCGATAGCGAGAATTCGCCCGGGTCCGCGCCGACTTCGTTGCGCGACAGCAGCCGTCCGTAGCGATAGCACGCGGTATCTTCGATCGATTTGGCGGCGACCGGCGCGGTCAGTTGCGCGAACAAGGTTTGCACCGTGCGCCGCGCGGCGGCCGCGTGATTGAACGCGTTGGCGGCGGCACTCTGCGGCGCCGGCGCCGCAGCGCGCGGATGCGTGACGGCGGGTTCGTCCGCGCCGCTGCCCAGCCACGCGTCGACCCGTTCGAGTACCGCCCGGTCCGCGCGCGACAGCGAGCGTTTCGCGGCGTCGAGCGCAGGCTCGAAATAAACGTTGTCAGCTGCGCTGCGCAAGCCGTTTTGCGGATAGACCCGATACACGCTGAAATGCGTGGCCAGCTCCGCCACTACGCGACGGATCGACGTGTATGTGAAGTCGCGCGTGCTCAAGCCATCGCGTGCAATGCGATGCAGCGCGCGCGCCGCGCGGTCCAGTTCCGCCGAAAGGTTCTCCGCCAGAATCTTGCGACGCGCGGCGAGCGCTTCGTCGGCGAACGCGGCGCTGCAGCCGCTCAGTTCCGCCCACAACGCGGCCAGCGGTTCGGCGCCACGCGGGTCGTGCAGCAGCGCGCCGACATCGTTCATGAAGTCGTAGCCGGTGGTGCCGTCTACCGGCCAGTCGTCGCGCAGCGCTTCACCGCGCGCGAGAATCTTCTCGACGACGATATACGGTGCGCCTTCGCGCAGCTCCGACAAACGCTGCCGCAGGCGCTGGCAGTATTCGCGCGGTTCGGCGAGCCCGTCGATGTGATCGATGCGCACGCCGTCGATCACGCCTTGCTCATACAGCCGGAAGGTCAGCGCATGCACTGCCTCGAATACCTCAGGGCGCTCGACGCGCATCGCGGCCAGCGTGCTGATGTCGAAGAAGCGCCGCCAGTTCACTTCATCCGCGGCCGTGCGCCACCACGCGAGCCGATAGTGCTGGCGCTCGAGCAGCCGATGCAGCCGGTCGCGCGTGACCGGGTCTGCGGGCGAATACGCCTGCAGCACGAACTCGATTGCGGCGGCGTTGTTCTGCTTCACGAATTCGCGCAACGCGGTGCATGCTTGTGCGGCGCGCGGATGGTCGGCTGGTTGCGTGGTGAGCCCTTTGAACCCTTCGGCAAGCGCGCTCAGATCGGCGCGATCCGCGGACTCCAGAATCGCCGCGTAGTCGACCGGGCACACAGGGCACACATGCTCGCCGTATTCGATCTGGAAGCGGCCATTGTCAAACGCGCCGCCGTCAGCGACGTAACGCAGCTTGATGCGGCCGGCGGCGAGTTCATCGCCATACGGCGCGCCCAGACACGGCAGCAGCACCTTGCCTCGCAACGCCGGGTCCGGCGAATGCCAGTCGACATCGAAATGCCGCGCAAACGCGCTGTGCCGCCCCCATTCGAGAATGTCGAGCCACCAGCTGTTGTGCGAGCCGGCGATGCCCATGTGGTTCGGCACCACGTCGACGATCAGCCCCATGCTGCGTTCGTGCAGCTTGTCCGCGAGGCGCTTCAGGCCCGCTTCGCCGCCGCATTCGGCGCTGACCTGGCTGTAGTCGACGGTATCGTAGCCGTGCGTCGAGCCGGGCGTCGCGGTGGTCACCGGCGACGCATACAGATGGCTCACGCCGAGCGCGGCGAAGTAGTCGAGATGCGCGAGCGCATCGTCGAACGTGAAGCCCCGGTGGAACTGGAGTCTGAGCGTGGAGCGCGGGACGGTCATGGCGTATCCGGCAGCGAAGAAGCGGAAGCGGAAGCAGAGGCGGACGCAGAAGCGTTCGACGTGGCAGCTGCGATACGCGCCTCGTCTACCGCGCGCAGACGGTCGCAGAAGCTCGCGTTCGCAAACAGTTCGTCGACCGGCTGTGGCGTGCGGCGGCGCCAGTTCGGATGTTGGTCGATCGAGCCCGGCAAGTTCGGCTGTTCGTCGAGCGCGAGCAGATCTTCGAGCGGATAGGTGACGAGCGTCGCCGGTGTCGCGGCGACGAACGCCAGTGCTTCGTCGACGGGTGCCTGTTCGATCGGCGGCGCGGCCACGCCGGGCGCCGCCACACCGGCTTGCTGGAACGCCTGCCACAGTGCGGCGCGATCGTCGGCGCGCTCGGCCTGTGCCGCCTCGACGGCATCGCGGCCGTCGCTGCGCGGCATGGTCTGGCCGATCTTGTTGCGCCACATGATGTCTTCGCCACGCCACCAGCCTTTGACGGTCGGCAGATCGTGCGTCGTAGTGGTCGCCACGGCGCTGCGGTCCCATGCGGACGGCGCGGTAAAGCCATTGCCCTTCGGCGTGCGTTCGAACCACAGTACGCGGATGCCGGACAGGCCGTGATCTTCGAGCCGCTCGCGAAACCCGGGCGGCACCGTGCCGAGATCTTCGCCGATGACGATCGCGCGATGCCGCCACGATTCGAGTGCGATCAGACGCAGCAGGTCGTCGAGCGGATAGCGCAGATACGCACCGTCCTTCGCGCGTTCGCCTTCGGGCACGAGCCACAGGCGGCGCAAGCCAAGGATGTGATCGATGCGCACGCCGCCCGCGTGCGCGAACACGGTGCGCAACATGTCGATAAACGCCGAGAAGCCCTGGTTGCGCATCGCGCGCGGCGAGAAGGTCGTCAGGCCCCACGACTGGCCGGCCTGGTTGAACAGGTCGGGCGGTGCACCGACCGATACGCCGTGCAACATGTCGTCGCAGTACGACCATGCGTGGCTGCCCGCGCTGTCGCAGCCGACCGCGAGGTCGGCGATCAGGCCCACCGCCATGCCGGCGTCGCGCGCCGCATGCTGCGCGTGCGACAGGCCTTTGGCCGCGAGCCATTGCAGGAACAGATGAAACTCCACCTCATGACGATGCTCGCTGGCGAACGCTTCGACTTCCGCACTGCGCGGGTCGCGCAGTGCTTCCGGCCATTTGCGCCAGTAGCCTTCGCGTTCCGGCTGCGCGAGCCAGTACGCGTGCAGCGCTTCGAAACGTGCGTGGTCTTCGAGCGCGCGGCCGCCGCGCTCGCAGAAACCGTGGAATTCCAGCGCGCGCGGCAAGCCTTGCGCGACGTCGTGCGCACAGAAGCGCTCGAACAGCACGCGCAGCACCTTCAGCTTGAGCGGCACGGCGTTCGGCCAGTCGATCAGCGGTAGCGTTTCGAGCCGGTCCCACGCGGCGCCGGCTTGCGCCGCGTCGATCGCCTGACGTGCCGCTTCGGCGCCGAATACCGCCGCCGGGTCGATATGCGCGACATTCAGCCACAAGCGCGACGACGGCGCATACGGACTGAAGCGCTCGGGTTGCGCGCTGAACATCGCATGTGTCGGGCTGACCGCGAGCGCATGCGCGCCGTGCTTCGCGCTGCCGATCGCCAGCGCGGCGAGCGCGGAATAATCGCCGATCCCGCCGTCGCCCGGCCGCCGCAGCCCGTAGATCTGCGCGGCGATGCTCCACAGCGGCGGCATCGGTTTGCCGTTCGTGTCCATCGTGCGCCACGCATCGGCCACGGTATAACAACGCGCCGGTGCGACCGCGAGCGTGATCCGGTGGTCGTTGATCACGAGCGTGTGATAACCGGCTTCGTCGACCGGCGACAGCAGCGCTGCTTCGCCTTTCGGCGCGGTGAAGCGGCCATCGATCAGCGCGCCGCTCTCCAGTTCGACCCGGTAGCGGCTGCCCGACTTGATCGACGCAGCCGGCAACGCGATGCCGCGCCCGCACTCGGCGGTCATCAGCGGCGGCAGCTTGCGGCCGGACAGTTCCGCTTCGAGCGCGGCCGCGCTATGACGCATCTGGGTGGCCGTGCCGCAGGTCAGGCCCATGCGTTCGAGCAGCGCGGCGAGCGTGCTGTCGGGGACGCGCTGCATCATCTGATGCGCGTTCTGCCATTCAATCTCGAAGCCCGCGCGCGACGCGAGGGTTTGAATCGATTCGCTACTGCTGGCGCGTTTTGCACTCACGCGTGTGACTCCTGTTTTGCGCATTCGCGCGCATCGTGTGCCTTGGCGTATTCGCTGACGTCGCCGGTCAGCCACGCGACGTACGTATAGCCTGGTAATTCGCCCGCACCAATGCGCTCGCGCACGCGCGGCGGCGTTTCGAATATCACTTTACCGGGCGGCAATTCGGCGAGCGTCACCGCGCCTTGCTGAAGATTCAGCACGATCGATAGCGTTTGCCCGTCGTCGAGTTTCCAGCGCGCGGCCAAGGCATTCGCTTCGCTGCCGTCCTGTGCGTGCAGCACGCTGGCGCCCAAAGGCTTTGCATGTTTCAGACGCGGCATCAGCAATTTTGCACGTACAGCTAGCGCGGATTTGTAGAAATGCATCCATTCGAGCCTCTCGGATGACGCGTCTTCTTCGAGCCGTGGCGACGACGTGACGAGCGTGCGCGGATCGTTCGGATCGGGAATCTGCGCGCGGCGCTGTTCATCCGCGAAGGCCGAAAAGCGCGCGAATTCGCGGCGCCGGCCTTCGTGCACCGCATCGGCGAGATCGCCGGTGTAGTCGGTGAAAAACTGGAATGGCTGCTCGGAGCCGTACTCTTCGTCCATAAACAGCAGCGGAATTTGCGGCGACAGCAGCAGCAGGCCGGTCGCGGCGCGCAGCGCGTCGTCGGAGCACAGCGAGCGCAGCCGTTCGCCTAACGCGCGGTTGCCGATCTGGTCGTGGTTCTGCAGGAACATCACGAACGCGCTCGGGCGCAGATGCCCGCTCGGCTCGCCGCGCGGCTTGCCTTCATGGATCGGCGATGCTTCGCCCTGGTACGCAAAACCGCTCGACAGCACGCGCGCGAGCTTGCGGATCGGTTGCCGCGCATAGGCGTGGTAATAGCCTTCTGTTTCGCCGGTCAGCAGCACGTGCAGCGCGTTGTGCGCGTCGTCGTTCCATTGCGCGGTGAAATGCGTGTCGAGCAGGTTTGCCGTGTTGCGCTCGTTCTCGAGCACCAGATGCACGTGCCGGCCGTGCTGTACTTTCGCGCGGATATGGTCGGCCAGTTCGCGCAGCCAGCCATCGTTGTTGATCGCATGCACGGCGTCCAGTCGCAGCCCGTCAAAACGGAATTCGTTGAGCCAGTAAAGCGCGTTGTCGAAGAAGAACTCGCGTACTTCCACGCGTTCGAAATCGATCGCCGGCCCCCACGGCGTGTGCGTGCCTTCGCGGAAAAACGGCCGCGCGTATTGATGCAGGTAATTGCCGTCGGGTCCGAAATGGTTGTACACGACATCGAGAAACACCATCAGGCCGAGGCCATGTGCGGCATCGACTAACGCCTTTAGTTCATCCGGGCGGCCATACGCGGAATCGGGCGCGTACGGCAGTACGCCGTCGTAGCCCCAGTTGCGTGCGCCGGGAAAATCGTTGAGCGGCATCAGTTCGAGCGCGGTTACGCCGAGTTCGACCAGCGCGGGCAGCCGTTGCATTACGCCCGCGTAGCCGCCGAGCGCGCCGACGTGCACTTCGTACAGCACGGCTTCTTCCCATGGCCGGCCGTGCCAGTCCGTATGTTGCCAGCGATAGGCGCGCGGATCGATCACTTCGCTTGGGCCATGCACGTCGTGCGGCTGAAAGCGCGATGCCGGATCGGGTACCGTCAACTCGCCGTCCAGCCGGTAACGATAGAGCGTGCCCGCGCCGCATTCGGTCTCGAGTTCGAACCAGCCGTTGCCGCTCGCGCTCATGTCGCGCTCGCCGCTGCAGGCGCCGCCCTCGAACACGAGCTGCACCTTGTTGCACGACGGCGCCCAGAAACGGAAACGCGTGCGCGGTTTCGCGCCGCGCGCGCCGAGCACTTGCGCGCCAAACGGCAGGCAGTGCGCGTGATGATGCGCGTGGGGGTCAATCGGGCTGTCATGCATGATCTTCACCTTTCGTCACTGACTTGTGTAGCAAACGGCTAGTCGTACACGGCCATTTGCACACGCCTGCTTGCGGATGGTTCGCGGCGTTGCTGCACGCGCCAACACGCAAGCTCACGTGCCCCTATGTACGTTACGTTGCGTTATGTGCCCTTATGTACCACCTGGCCGCAGCGGCCGCGCGCTCTGCAGACCCGCGCCATGCTGCGGGCCGGCGGTCGAGCCAGTCGGCCAGTCCGCTGCGCCGACCGGTTGCGCCGCCAGCACGACCAGCGCATGTGCCGCTACATTCACCTCAGGCTGCGCAAGCCGATGCGGTGGCGCATCCGGGTCCGCCGAATCCACCAGCACGTGCCATTCCAGGTACGGTGGCGGTGGCGTAAAACGCAGCATGTCTGCGGATGCGTTCAACATCATCAACAATACTTCCGTTTCGCCGCTGCGTCCCGGCCCTGCGCGACGCAGCGTAAACGCGCGCCCTTCGGGGTCCTGCCATGCTTCGATCGTCAGCGACTCGCCGCGTTCATCGAACCAGCCGACATCGAACAGCCCCGGCAGCACCTCGCGGTCGCCGACCAGAAAACGCGTTTCGCGCAGCAGCGGGTGGTCCCTGCGCAGCGCGACCATGCGCGTGACGAAGGCGGTCATCTTCTGGCCGCTCGCCGACGCCGCGCGCTGCCAGTCGATCCATGAGATTTCGTTGTCCTGGCAATACGCATTGTTGTTGCCGTTCTGCGTGCGGCCCGCTTCGTCGCCGGCCAACAGCATCGGCGTGCCGAGTGCGATCAGCAGCGTGCCGATCAGCGAACGCGCGACGCGCTCGCGCGTTTCGTTGATGATCGGATCGTCGCTCGGCCCTTCGATGCCCCAGTTCGAGCTGCAGTTTTCGTTGTGGCCGTCGTTGTTGTTTTCGCCGTTGATCTCGTTGTGCTTCTGTTCATACGACGTGAGGTCGGCGAGCGTAAAGCCGTCGTGCGACGCGACGAAATTGATCGACGCGGTCGGCTTTCTGAAGCGCCGGTTGAACAGGTCGGAAGAGCCGGTCAGGCGCGCGGCGAGGTCGGGACGCAGGCCCGCGTCGCCGCGCCAGAAACGGCGCACGCAGTCGCGAAAACGGTCGTTCCATTCGCTGAAGCCGGGCGGATGATTGCCCAGCTGATAGCCGCCCGGCCCGATATCCCACGGCTCGGAGATCAGCTTGCGTTGCGACAGCACCGGGTCCTGGCGGATCGCATCGAAAAAGCCCGAACCTGGATCGAAGCCGGCATGCTCGCGGCCAAGCGTCACGCCGAGATCGAAACGGAAGCCGTCGATGTTGAACGCAGTCGACCAGTAGCGCAGCGAATCCATCACCATCTGCAGCACGCGCGGATGCGGCAGATTCAGCGTGTTGCCGCAGCCGGTGTCGTTGATGTGATGACGCTCGTCGCCGGGAATCAGCCGGTAATAGCTGGCGTTGTCGAGGCCGCGCCACGATACGGTCGGGCCGGTCTCGCTGCCTTCGCAGGTGTGGTTGTACACCACGTCGAGAATCACCTCGATGCCGGCCGCGTGCAACTGCCGCACCGCAATGCGCATTTCGTCGAGCCGGTGCGAGGTCAGATAGGAAGGTTCGGGCGCGAAAAACGCCGCGGTGTTGTAGCCCCAGTAGTTACGCAAGCCGCGCTCGACCAGAAAACGGTCGTTCAGGAACGCATGCACCGGCAGCAGTTCGACAGCGGTCACACCGAGCTTCAGCAGGTGATCGATGAATTCCGGCGAAGCGAGCGCCGAAAAGGTGCCGCGTTCCGGCGGCCGCAGATCGCTGCGCATCATCGACGCGCCGCGCACATGGGTTTCGTAGATCACCGTATCGCCCCACGGCACGTTCGGGCGCCGGTCGTGCGACCAGTCGAAGGCTTCGTCCACCACCACGCATTTGGGCATCGCCGGCGCCGAGTCGCGCCGGTCGATCGACAGGTCGAGCCGGTTCGAATGCATCCGGTAGCTGAACAACGCATCGGACCAGCGGAACTGCCCGGTCAGCTTGCGCGCATATGGGTCGAGCAGCAGCTTGTGCGGATTGAAGCGATGACCGTTTTGCGGCTGATACGGCCCATGCGCGCGAAACGCGTAGACGGTGCCCGGATGCGCGTGCGGCAGATAGCCGTGCCAGATTTCATCGGTGCATTCGGGCAGCGGGTAGCGCTTCAGCTCCTTGCGGCCGCTGGGTTCGAACAGACACAGCTCGATGCGCTGCGCGTTGGCGGAGAACACCGCGAAATTGACTCCCAGGCCATCCCAGCTCGCCCCGAGCGGATAGGGCGAGCCCGGCAGCAGCCGGTCGGGCAATACATGCGACATGGTTCCCGTTCCTTGTTCTGGTTTAGCGACGATCGGGGCAGCTTGGGCCAGCATACGCCGCATCGGCGGGACGCACTATGGTGCGGCGTGTGCCGCACATGCTCAATCCGCGCGCAGCACGATAGTCGCAAGCGGCGGCAGAATCAGCGCGGCCGAATGCGGCCGCCCGTGGCTCGGTACATCCTCGGTATGAATCAGGCCACCATTGCCGAGATTCGAACCGCCGTACACCGCCGCATCGCTGTTCAGGATCTCGCTCCAGCGGCCTGGCCGCGCCATTCCGATCCGGTATCCCTGACGCGGCACCGGCGTCATATTGCACACCATGACGACTTCGCGGCCGCTGCCGTCCATGCGTCGATACGCAAATACGCTGTTGTCCGCGTCGTCGCCGACGATCCACTCGAAGCCGCCAGGCTCGCTATCCAGCTGATGCAGCGCGGGCTCGCTGCGGTACACGCGGTTCAGGTCGCGCACCAGCTTCTGCACGCCGTGGTGCAATTCGTCATCGAGCAGATGCCAGTGCGGCGAACCGTCGTGATCGAACTCGGCCATCTGCCCGAATTCGCCGCCCATAAACATCAGTTTCTTGCCGGGATGGGTCCACATAAACGCGAAGTACGCGCGCAGATTCGCGAAGCGCTGCCAGCGGTCGCCGGGCATCTTGCCGAGCAGCGAGCCCTTGCCGTGTACCACTTCGTCGTGCGAAAGCGGCAGCACGAAGCGCTCCGAATACGCGTACACCATGCCGAAGGTCATCGTGTGGTGGTGCCAGCGGCGATTGATCGGATCTTCCTGCATGTAGTGCAGCGTGTCGTGCATCCAGCCCATGTTCCATTTGAACTGGAAGCCGAGGCCGCCGCTGTCGACCGGCGCGGTGACGCCCGGCCAGGCGGTCGATTCCTCGGCAATCGTGATCGCACCGCGCACGCCCGGCATGTTTTGCACTTCGTGATTCAGGCGCTTCAGAAACGCGATCGATTCGAGATTCTCGCGTCCGCCATAGACGTTCGGCACCCACTCGCCGGCCGCGCGCGAATAGTCGCGATACAGCATCGATGCGACCGCATCGACGCGCAACGCATCGACGTGATAACGCATCAGCCACGCGAGCGCAGAGGCGATCAGGAACGCGCTAACCTCGTTACGGCCGAGGTTGTAGATCATCGTGTTCCAGTCCTGGTGATAGCCTTCGCGCGGGTCCGCATGTTCGTACAACGGCGTGCCGTCGAATTGCACGAGGCCGTGCGCATCGTTCGGGAAGTGCGCGGGCACCCAGTCGAGAATTACGCCCAGGCCTGCTTCATGCGCGCGGTTCACGAAATGCGCGAACTGCTCGGGCGAGCCGAAGCGCGCCGAAGGCGCGAACTGCCCGAGCGGCTGATAGCCCCACGAGCCGCCGAACGGATGTTCGGCGATCGGCATGAACTCGATGTGCGTGAAGCCCATCTCCTTCGCATAGGGAATCAGCCGGTCCGCGAGTTCGGCCCAGTCGAGGCCGCGATGTCCTTGTTCGGCGACGCGCAGCCACGATTCGGCGTGCACCTCGTAGATCGACAGCGGCGCGCGCGGCGTCTGCTGGTCGCCACGCGCGGCCATCCATTCGCTATCGCTCCACTGGAACTGCTCGATCGCGTCGACGTGCGCGACCACCGATGCGGTGGCCGGCGGCTTTTCGGTCTGCATCGCGCAAGGGTCGGCCTTTAGCGGCAGCGGATGGCCGTCGCGCGTCAGCATCTCGTACTTGTAGCGTGTGCCGGCGCCGATCCGCGGCACGAACAGTTCCCACACGCCGGCCTGATGGCGCAGCCGCATCGGATGCCGGCGGCCGTCCCATGAATTGAAATCGCCGACCACCGACACGCGCCGCGCATTCGGCGCCCATACCGCGAAGCGTACGCCGGGCACGCCATCGATTTCGACCGGCCGCGACCCGAGGCATTCGAGTATCGCGTACGGGTCGCCCCACGCGACGCGCTGCAGCGGCTCATCGCCGAGCGTCGGGCCGAACGAGTAGGGGTCTTCGATTTCCTGCACCGGGCCGTGCCAGTCGATCCGCAAGCGGTACGGCACCGCTTCGCTGACCGGGCCGGCAAACAGGCCGCCCTGATGCAGCGGATGCAGTTCGCCGAGCGCGCGACCGTTATCGCGCGCGACCACGGCGACGCGTGCCGCATTCGGCAGCATCGCGCGCACGACCGGCCCGGCATCGGTGTGATGCAGGCCGAGTTGCGCGAACGGATCGGGGTGCCGCCCATCGACCAGTGCGTTGATATCGATCGGATGAAGTCCTGCTGCTGCGTGATGAACGCTACTTTGCTCACTCATGATCGTTCTCTGCAACATGCGGCGGCTGACTGCCGCCGCCGGGTGAATGAGGCGCGCCGGTATCGCCGAGCAGACGGCTCGTCAAGGCTGCGAGGCCGCGCACCGGCAGGCTGAGCCACGTGGGCCGGTTGGCGGCCTCGTAGCGGATCTCATAGGCGGCTTTCTCGATCAGGAACAGATCGAGGAAGGCCTGTTCGTCGGCAGGCGCGACCAGCGGTTGCGCCGCCTGCTCGGTGGCTGCACGGTACTCGGCGAGGAAGGTTTCGGCTGCGTGGCCGCGGAACCGTTCGAACAGCGCGCGCTTGCGGTCCGCGGTGGGCTGCGGTGCGGCTTCGGTGGTGGACTGCGCGGCGGCGCTTGCGTACGACAGCGAGCGCAGCAAACCGGCGACGTCGCGCAGCGGGCTGGATTTCGCGCGCCGTTCTTCGAGTTCGCGCGCGGGCTCGCCCTCGAAGTCGATCAGGAACGCATCGCCTTGCGAGACCAGCACCTGGCCCAGATGGAAGTCACCGTGAATGCGCGTGCGCAACGCGTGTGCGCCGGGCTTGACGAGGTTCTTCACCGCTTCGACCAGTTGCTCGCGCCGGTCGAGAACGCTGCGCGCGAGCAGCAAGGTGTCGTCGGTCAGGTGGTCGATGTTCTTGTTCAGCACGTCGAGCGCGGTGGTGAGCATCGCTTGTGTGCCGTCGATCCACTCGCGCACCTGTTCGGCGTCGGCCGGTTCCGGCGCGAACGCGGCGTCTTCCGACGGCGAGGCGAGCGCGACATGCAGCTCGCCCAGCCGCCGCCCGATGATGCCGACAAAATTCTGATAGCCGAGCATCGCATCTGCTTCGTTGATGCGGTCTTGCTCGCCCTCGCCGCCGTCCACCGCGAGCGCGAGTTCGTCGACCGCGCGGCGCAGGTAATCGAGCGCCCAGTTCCACGCATCGCCCTGGTTGTCGATAAAGCCCTGCAGAATGCACAGCGTGTGCGGAATGCCTTGTGGATCGACGCGCACCACTTCGCCGTACAGCGGCGCGGTGTTCGCGTAGCCGAGCTGGGTCAGGTAGCGGCTCATCTCGGCTTCCGGATGCACGCCGTTCAACAGGCGCCGCACCAGCTTCAGCACGATGGTGTCGGCGACCACCAGCGAGCTGTTGCTTTGTTCGGCTGCCAGCCAGCGAATTTCCGGTTGCTCGCCGAGTTCGAGTTCATCGAAACGCGCAGTCGGCACGAAGCGGATCTCGCTCTTCTGCACGGTCGGCACCACGGCGCGCTCATGCAGCTTGCGCAAAATGCCGTACGCGAATTGCGGCAGCGCGAAGCCATCGGTCAGCGTGCCGATGTTGCGCACGCGGCGCACACGGGCGAGCGCGAGCTGCATGAACAGCGGGTTGGTCGTATCGGAGCCCCACGTGATGGCCAGCGGCAGCACGTAGCGCTCGGTGTGGTTGCCGACGTCGGCTTCGATTTCGGTGAACGCGAAGCCTGCGTCGGGAATCGTCGTCAGCGCGGCGAGGCGCACCGCATGCAGCTTCTGGTCCTTCGACGCAAACCAGCGGCGCCGCACCAGCCACGACGGCAGCACTTCGGATTCGAGCAGCCGCACGTTTTCCGGTGTCGGGCCAACCTGGCCTTCGCGGATCACGATCGTCACGAAATCGGGCAGCGGTTCGGACGGCGCCTGGCTCCATGTCGGGCGCTGGTTGCTCGAGCACAGCAGGAACCACAGGAAGCCGTACGGCGGGAAGGTCAGCAGATAGGTCAGCTGGCCGATCGCCGGGAACACCGAATCGGATGTCATTTCCACCGGTACGGTGCCGGCGAATTCGGATAGATCGAGTTCGACCGCCTGCGGCGCGCGCGACAGATTGGCCACGCACAGGATCGCCGGTTCGCCCGGCATCTCGCGCAGATACGCAAGAATCTTGCGGTTGTCCGGCTTCAGGAAGCGGATCGAGCCGCGCCCGAACGCGTGTTTCGAGCGGCGCGTCGCGAGCATCCGGCGCGTCCAGTTCAGCAGCGAGTGCGGGTCGCGGCTTTGCGCTTCGACGTTCACCGCGTCGAAGCCGTAGAGTGAGCCCATCACCGGCGGCAGTACCAGTTGCTCAGGGTCGGCGCGCGAGAAACCGCCGTTGCGGTCCGACGACCATTGCATCGGCGTGCGCACGCCGTCGCGGTCGCCCAGGTGAATGTTGTCGCCCATGCCGAGCTCGTCGCCGTAGTAGATCACCGGCGTGCCCGGCATCGACAGCAGCAGCGAGTTGATCAGTTCGATGCGGCGGCGGTCGCGTTCCATCAGCGGCGCCAGACGCCGGCGGATGCCGAGATTCAGACGCGCGCGGCGGTCGCTGGCGTAGGTGTTCCACAGATAGTCGCGCTCGGAATCGGTGACCATCTCGAGCGTCAGCTCGTCGTGATTGCGCAGGAAGATCGCCCACTGGCAGCTTTCCGCGAGATCCGGCGTCTGCTTCATGATGTCGGTGATCGGGAAGCGGTCTTCGCTGGCGATCGCCATGTAGATGCGCGGCATCAGCGGGAAGTGGAACGCCATATGGCATTCGTCTTCGTCGCCGAAGTATTCCTGCACGTCTTCCGGCCACTGGTTCGCTTCGGCGAGCAGCATCCGGTTCGGATACTCGGCGTCGATGGTCGCGCGGATTTTCTTCAGTACCGCGTGCGTTTCCGGCAGGTTCTCGTTGTTGGTGCCTTCGCGTTCGACGAGGTATGGCACCGCGTCGAGCCGCAGCCCGTCGATGCCCATGTCGAGCCAGAAACGCATCACCTGCAGCACTTCGCGCAGCACCGCGGGATTGTCGAAGTTCAGGTCCGGCTGGTGCGAATAGAAGCGGTGCCAGAAGTACGCGCCGGCTACCGGGTCATGCGTCCAGTTGGACGGTTCGGTATCGATAAAGATCACGCGCGTGCCGGTGTACTTCTGGTCGTTCTCCGACCACACGTAGTAGTTGCGATGGTTCGAACCGGGCTTCGCGCGCCGCGCGCGCTGAAACCACGGGTGCTGGTCCGACGTGTGGTTGATTACCAGCTCGGTGATCACGCGGATGCCGCGCGCATGCGCGGCCTGGATAAAGCGCTTGACGTCGCCGAGCGTGCCGTAGTCTTCGTGCACGTTGCGATAGTCGGCGATGTCGTAGCCGTCGTCGCGGCGCGGCGACGGATAGAACGGCAGCAGCCAGATCGCGTTGATGCCCAGTTCCGCGATGTAGTCGAGCTTCGCCATCAGCCCGGCAAAGTCGCCGACGCCATCGTTGTTCGCGTCGAAGAACGACTTCACATGCACCTGGTAGATGATCGCGTCCTTGTACCACAGCGGATCGTCGGACAGCGTCGACTGTTTGCGCCGCCGCGAAGGCTGTTCGCTGGCCGGCGCTTCCGCGGTCGGGTCGGCGATGGTGGCCTGCACTGCGTTATCGGAAGGATCGTCACGTTTCATGTCGCACCTTCATTCGGAAAAGGGATCGGCGCTCGCGCCGTGGGCCGTTTCATCGGGAATCGCTTCACGCGGCAAGCCGCCCGCGGGCGCAATGCGCCAGATCGCGAAGGGCCGCGTGTTAGGGTCGAGTTGCACGTGCTGCCAGCGGCCTTGCCACGCGAAACGCTCGCCGCTGATCTGGTCGACCACGTCGAGCGCTGCGTGATCGTGCAGCTGCCAGTGGTTGAACGTAGCCCACGAAAGCTCGAGATCCGCGCCCTGCTCGTTGAACGAATCGAGATTGATCGCGACCACGATCACGTTGTCGCGCGATTCGGTGGCTTTCTCGAAGAACAGGATGTGATCGTTATGCGCCGGCAGGAAGGTCAGGCCGAGATGCGAGTGCAGCGCCGGGTTCGTGCGGCGGATGCGGTTCAACGCGGTGATCTCGCCGACGATGTTGCCGGGGCGCTGCCAGTCCCATGCGCGCAGCTGATACTTCTCGGAATCGAGGTATTCCTCGCTGTTGGGCAGGGCGGCGGCTTCGCATAACTCGAAGCCGCTATACACGCCCCACAATCCGGATAGCGTCGCGGCTAGCGCCGCACGAATCACAAAGCCTGCACGCCCGGACCATTGCAGATGGCGCGGATTGATGTCCGGTGTGTTGACGAAAAAGTTCGGCCGGAAGAAATCGCGCAGATTGGTTTGCGTGATCTCGTTCAGATACTCGGTGAAGTCGCGCTTCGATTCGCGCCACGTGAAGTACGTGTACGACTGCGAGAAGCCGACCTTCGCGAGACGCGCCATCACGCGCGGGCGCGTGAACGCTTCGGAGAGGAAGATCACGTCCGGGTGGCGCGCGCGTACGTCGCCGATCATCCACTCCCAGAACGGCAGCGGCTTGGTGTGCGGGTTGTCGACGCGAAAGATGCGCACGCCTGCTTCGATCCAGAACAGGATCACGTCGCGCAGCGCGAGCCACAAATCGGGCTTCGCATCGCGCGCGTAGAAATCCGGGTTCACGATGTCCTGATACTTCTTCGGCGGATTCTCCGCGTAGCGCAGTGTGCCGTCGGGGCGCCATGCGAACCACGTCGGGTGTTCCTTGAGCCACGGGTGGTCCGGCGAGCATTGAATCGCGAAATCGAGCGCGATTTCGAGGCCGTGGTCGTGTGCGGCCGCCAGCATGCGGCGAAAGTCGTCGAGGGTGCCTAGCTGCGGATGCACGGCGGTATGGCCGCCGCTTTCGGCGCCGATCGCGTAGGGGCTGCCGACATCATTTTCATAGGCGGTCAGCGTGTTGTTGCGGCCCTTGCGGTTCGCGAGACCGATCGGGTGAATCGGCGGGAAATACAGCACGTCGAAGCCCATCTCGCGAATGCGCGGCAGTTTGCCGATTACGTCGTCGAAGTTGCCGTGCCGATGCTCGTCGTCGCTCATCGAGCGCGGGAAGATCTCGTACCAGCTCGCAAAGCGCGCCGCCGCGCGTTCCGCATCGATCCTGTAGACCGCGCCGTCGCGCGATAGCCCGGGGCGGTGGCGCGCCGCAGCCACCGCCTGTGCGGTCTCGGGTGCGAGCACGATCGCAAGGCGCGTGGCGGCATCGGCCTTGGTGAACTGCTTGACCACCTGTTCGAGCGGTTTTGGGTCTGCGCTGTCGGCGGTTTCCACTTCGGCCAGCATCAGCGCGAACAGATGCTTCGCTTCTTCCAGTTCGAGCTCGACGGTCTGGCTCGCTTTCAGCTTTTTCTGCATGTGATCGACCAGCGACGCGAAGTCGTCGCGCCATGCGATCACCGTGAATTCGTGTCGGCCCATTCGCTCGAGCGGAATGCGCGCTTCCCATAGGTCGTTGCCGGCGGGCTGCACGGGCTTCATCGGCACTTCGTGCCAGTGCGTCTGGTCGGCGGCGCGCCAGATCACCGCGGCCGCGATCTTGTCGTGGCCTTCCGCGAAGATCGCCGCGCTGACCGGCACCCGCTCGCCGACGATCCGCTTGGCCGGGAAGCGGCCGTTGTCGACCGATGGCGTCACGCTTTCGATCGCGACGCGGGGTGCAGTAAGCGCGTCGAGCACGGTCTTGTGGCCGGACTGCTTGCTGTTGCGTTTGTCGAGCGGCGGCGCGAGCCGTACCGGCTTGTCGGCAAGCGCGCCGATCAGCCGGAACGCGCCTGGCGCGAGCGTGAATGGATCGAGCGCGGCAGGCGGTGTTTGCTCGCCGGCGACAAGCGGCGCAAAGCGCGTGAAGTTGCCGGGCACGCCGTCGAGAAAGCGCGCCGGGTCGACGCGCACGGCGCTGCCGAGATCGGGGTTGAAGGTGCTCAGCACCGCTTCCTGTGCATCGCGCAGGTCGCGGCGGTCGCCGCGCAACAGCACTGCCACCGGTGCGTCGGGGCCGCTTAGCATGCGTAGTTCGCCGGCACTGCGCAGTGTCGACGTGTCGCGTTGCAACGCATTCGCGTACTTGATGCGCTCGCTCAGATCGAAGCGCCGTGCGCGGCATTGCTCGGCGAACGCATGCGCGTCGCCGTGCAGATAGGACATTGCTTCGCCGACACCGTATTCGAAGCCCATCGGCATTAGCCAGCCGGTGCCGATCGCGGTCGCGGCGGCCAGTGCGCGACGATATGCGCGCTCGACGATGGTGGCGTCGTGCGTGTCGCTCAGGTCGTGCACGAGGCGCGTGTCATAGGGCGCCTCGGGAAACGCGAGCGGCGCGCCGATGCGCAGCAGCGTCGCGTGTTCGTCGACGATCCACGACGAGCGGAAGTCCCACCAGCGCGACGATGTAAACACCGCATCAAAGCCGGCGCCTTCAAGTCCGGTTACGTCGTTGCGCGCAAGCCCTGGCGTTGCAGCCAGAAAACGCACTGCAGGATGCTTTGCACGTACGGTCTCGCCGAACCTGCGCCATACATGATTCGGCACGCGATGCGGCGAGTCGAAGCGGAATCCGCCGATGCCCGCTTCGGAAAGACCATTCAGAACCTCGATCCACCAGTCGACCAGCTGCGCTGTGTGCTCGTTGCTGAAGTTGGCATACGCGACTTTATCTTCGTGCCGCGCGTGGCGCGGGTCGAGCCGCGCTTCTTCGGGCTCGAACGGATGAAACCACTCGCGATGCTGATGGAACAGCGCGCCATCGGCCGCGACCCGGTCGATCACCAGATCGACCAGCAACGTGAGGCCGTGCTGGCGCGCGGTTTCGGCCAGCCGCTGCAGCACTTCGACGGCTGGCTGGCCGGCGCCCAGCACCGGATGCAATTGCGAATGATCGCTGATGATCTGCGTGTGTCCGGCTGAACCCGGCCGGAACAGCGAGCCGATCAGCACATGGTCGAAACCGAGCGTGGCAGCGTGTTCGAAGTGTGCCGGCCATGTCTCGAGCGGGCCGGCGAGCAATGCATGAATGAAATAGATCCGCGGCGCATAGGCGTGGGGAGCTTGCATCGGTCGTGTCCAGATTCGTCGTGCCGCGGCGTGGATCCACGATGGTGCGATCACAGCCGCTCATTAGGCTTTCAGAGCCGGATGCCGCGCGCACTGCCATAGCGCCGGCGCGTACTCGTCACAATGTAGTGCATCGAGCGGGATGCCGCCTGGAGGATTCACCAAGCCTTTGCGCATCCGCACGGGCCAGGTGTGCGACGCAAAGTGAAGCGGCAGACGAACGGGAGCAAGCGTTGTGCCAAAGCGACAGGCCGCGAGCGGTTGATGCAGGCCAGGTGGGCTTCGATAGCGGTGGCGTGCGTGCGGGGTATGGCTTCTGTGGCGTTTGCTGCGGAGCTGCCGCCGGGTCGCGCACGACCGTTAGCGCCGGCGCGCGCGTGGTTGCGCAGGCTATGCGTGTGTAATTCGTGGCGGCGTGGGCCGACTCTTACCTGCGTGTGCCGAGGCGATGCGGCCGCAGCCGCACCAACAGTCGAATCTGTGATGCCAGAGTGTCACGAGCCGAGCAGGCCGGCCGCCATGTTGATGCACAGGCCCAACACGGCGACGTTGAAATAGAACGACAGGATCGATTGCGCGAGCGCCGCGCGCCGCACTGAGCGCGAGCGCAGCACCACGTCCGATGTTTGCGACGCAACCGCGATCGTGAACGAGAAATACAGAAAATCCCAATAGTTCGGGTCGAGCCGGTGATCGGGAAATTGCAGCGGCGTTTCCTTGGGGCTGCCGCTGAAGTACAGGCGCGCGTAGTGCAGCGTAAAGATGGTTGGAATCAGAAACCACGCGCCGAGCAGCGTGAGCGCGGTGAGCACGTAATGCGCGGCGCCGGTCGAACCTTTCGCGCTGGCGAGTTCGAGTACGATGGCGGCAATGCTGGCTAGTGTCGCCACGCAGATGACCGCAAGCACTACGCCGGCGTTCTCGTCCTCGCGCTCGGCCAGGTCGCGCACGCTGCCGTGATCCGCGCGCGCCATGTGCAACCAGATCAGCACGAGGTAGATCCATACGGCAGCGTCCCAGCCGATCAGCGCGCGTATCATCGGGCGCACGGGGGACGGCAGAAGCAGCAGCGAGACCAGCACGCCGGCGATGGCACCGGCGACCATGCGCGGCCGGTTGCGGAGCACTTGCGGATAGAGCGTCATTGTTGTCGTGTGGTTGAATAGGCAAGTGGTTCGTCGCGGCGCGGCGCCGCTGGTTCCGCATCGATGCGCGGTGCGCGAGGGTATCTGCGCAGCGGCGATTCTACCGCGCTGTGTGAGGCTTTTTAACCGGCGAGATTGTCGAACGGCGGCAGTGACGTTATATTCTGCGGCACAGCAGTTCAACCGCCTTGCGACGGCCTTTCAAACAAGGCCTGCAAGCGTGGCAACGATCAGAGACCGCAAGCTTATGCGGCGCGAGACCCGTTTGAAACACAAAGTTTGGGGCACAGACGGACCGGACAGGCGTGCAATCCACGCAGCGCAAGCAGCAGCGCATGGCGCCGGCCGATTATGAACTTCATCGGAGCCCCTATGACAGAAGCCCAATGTCGGAATGTGCGTGTGCGAATGCCACAAGCGATGCACGCGGCGCGTTTCGCAAACCGCCTGGCAGGATGGCCGGGCGTGGCTGCCTTGGTTGCCGTTTATGCGCGGGGCGCTCAATGCGCTCAGTGCGCGTTGCCGTTCAAACCCGTGAAAAACCGACAGGCCGTGCCGTCGGATTGCCGCGGCGCGCGGCTCTACAAGTCGAAGCAAGTTGCCTATGCGTGACTCAATCGGTGGGTCGTGCGCGTGCGCACGCGCAGCGCCTGAGTGCGCAAATCCGTCTGTTGCCGGCAATCGCACGATGCCCGGCACGCGATACGCGAATGGCATGCAGAGGGGGGCGCTGGCAGCGCTCGCATTGAAGTCTGCCAGCCCGTTGCCGCGCGAACAGTGAGCGAGGCCGACGGAGACACCATGACGAATTCGACGTCCCGGGCGCGGTCTGCCGTGCCCGGTGAAGCAGTGCGCGCCGCGCGCCTCGGGCAGCGGCACCGCATGATCAGCATGGCCACGCTGGCCGCGGTCTTTTCCGTGTTCGCGCTGTATATCGCGTGGCTCGAAGTGCAACGCATCGATGCGCAGCGTAGCGACGACGCGCCGCTTGCCGAGGTGGCGGCGCGCGGCCCTGGGCTGTCCGGCAGTGCAAGCGGCGCGGACCTCGTCAAACGCGGCGAATACCTCGCGCGGGCCGGCGATTGCATGGGCTGTCACACGGCTGACAAGAGCCGGCCGTTCGCGGGTGGGGTGGCGCTGAATACGCCGTTAGGCACGATCTATACGCCGAACCTCACGCCGGATGCCGAGACCGGCATCGGTCTGTGGAGCGACGACGATTTTCTGCGCGCCATGCACGAAGGCATCGGCAAGGCGGGCGAACGGCTGTTCCCGGCGTTTCCGTATACGGCGTATACGAAGCTCGCCGAGCGTGATGTGCTGGCAATCCGCGCGTATCTGAAAACGCTCGCGCCGATTCGTTATCAGCCGCCGCGCAACGGCCTTGCATTTCCATTCAATCAGCGCTGGCTGATGCCGTTCTGGAATCTGTTCAATTTCGACGAGGGCCGCTTCGTGCCCGACCCGAAACAGAGTCCGGAATGGAATCGCGGTGCGTATCTGGTGGAAGGGCTTGCACACTGCGGTCAATGCCATACGCCGCGCAATGCGACGCAGGGCCTGCAGACGCACGCACGCTTTAGCGGCGCGCAACAGAACGGCTGGCGGGCGTTCAACATCACGCCCGACCAGACGAGCGGCATCGGCAGCTGGAGCGTCGACGACGTGGTTGCCTATCTGGCAACCGGCAGCGCGCCTGACCGCGCGCATGCAGCCGGGCCGATGGCGCAGGTGGTGGCACAGAGCACGCAGTTTCTGAACCGCGAAGACCTGCGCTCGATTGCCGTCTATCTGCGTTCGCTGCCGCCGGTGCATGGCGGACTGCGCGCGCCGCGCGAGCGAAGCGCGTTGCACCAGAACGAAGTGCGAATGCCGTCATTTGGCAAGCAATTCGCTGACGGCCAGACTACGGTTCCGGTCGCGATTCCGGTCAACGGTGCAGCAAAGCCAGCCAACTAAGCGCAAGCGGAGCCTTCCTCTGCACAGGTCGCGCAATTACGCAAGAAACAATAACCGTAATTAATTTGGCGATAAGGAAAGCCCAGCATTATTTGCCGGTAGCATAGGGAGATGGCGTGCAACTCGGCGTCGCGCTGCGCGTCAAAAACTCTCGAACGATCGACACCGCGCATACGCCTGTGTGTCGTCGCACCTATCATCGTGAGATGGAGCCCAATCTGGTCACTACCGTTCAACATCACCCGGCGAACCGGGTCGGCCGGGACTTTGTCATCGGCGATCTGCACGGCTGCGTCGATGCGCTGCGTTATCTGCTGCGCGAGGTCGTGTTCGATCCGGCTCGTGACAGGCTTTTTTCGGTCGGCGATCTGGTCGACCGCGGGATGCAATCGGAAGCGGCACTCGCGCTGCTCGACAAGCCGTGGTTTTATGCCGTGCTCGGCAATCATGAAGATACGTTGTGCGGTGTGGCCGAAGGGCGGCTGCGCCGCAAGTGGTGGTACGACATCGGCGGCTCGTGGGGCGAGAGCTTGTCCGACGAAAGGCTGCGCGACTACGCGCACCGGTTGCGGCTGTTGCCGCTCGTACGCGTGATCGGCAGCGGCAGCGAACGCTTCAATATTCTGCATGCCGAGTTTTTCGGCACCGACGCCGATCTCGATCGCGGCGAATTTTCGAGCAGTGTGCGCCAGCGCATGCTGTGGGGACGCGACCTCGCGCTCGGCAATCACAAGCCGTCGAAGCAGCGCGATTTATCGATGACTTACTGCGGTCATACGCCGGTGCGCAAGGTCATGCAGCTTGGCGCGCAAGTATTTGTCGATACCGGCGCGTTTGGACCGGGCGGCAAACTGACGATCATCGAAGCGTTGACGGAACGCCGCTGGTCGGTCAGCGTGGATATTGCGCGCGCCGAAGGCGCGGCGGCGTTTGCGCTGCCTTGAGGCTGCGTTGGGGTTGCCTTGAGGTTGCCTTGAGCGGCGATTTTTGAATATTTTTTTAAGGCGGTTTTTGTGCAATGCGTGCGGGCAATCCGCGTGCAATCGTGGACAAAAATCGCGTTCAACCCATGTGCAATCTGCGCGCAGTCCGTGGACCCAATCCACGGCAGTGCGGTCTTCGCTTTAGCCGCGCTTGAGCGCGGCTGTCATCCCACCTGATTCAGTTCAAACACCACGTCGATTTCGCGGCCGTTCCAGTTGTATTCGAGGTACGCCGCGTGGTGGCAATCGCGCAAGAGCAGGGTTCTGAACGCAGCGAGGCATTCGCCGCCCGCATCGCGTACCGACGGGTACACAATGCCCGGTGCGCCCGCTGCGCGCACCGCGCGGCCGAGCGCCTGGCCGGCGCTGTAGTCGCTCGGCGACAGCACCGCGGGGTTAAACGCTGTGTACTCGGGCTGTGTCGGCTCGCTTGTCGCACGCTCCGCTGCGTGACTATCATCGCTGCCGCTGCCGCTGCCGCTGCCGCTGCGCAGATCCACCACTTCACCTTCTGCAAACGCCGTGTACAGCCGCATCTGCTGGCGCAGCGGCGGTTCTTGCGTGGCCGCGAGAAACAGCGCCGAGTGATAGCGCGTTTCGGCAATCGCCGTGGCGCGCGATTGCGCGCAGTAGAACACGCCGTAGCTGCCGTCCGAAAAGCGGCTGCCGAGCGGATTCAGATGCGTGAAGGCGGCCATGATCGGCCCCCAGCCGGGACCGAAGCGCCGTTCGTCGCGCGGTACCAGATCGAGATCGCCGACTTCGGTGCGCAGGCGGTCGTTGGTCATCGCTTCGAGCATGTACAGCGCTTCGAAGTCTTCGGGCGACGCGACGCGGTCGAACAGGTTCACGGCAGGAAAGCGCGTCGGCACGACCCGGTACGCCGGTGACCAGACCAGCGACGCCGTAGGCCAGCGCTTGTGCCACTGCAATTGCGGTTCCGTCACGCCCAGCCGCCTCGCATTGCGTCGAGATATTGGCGCACCGCGACCAGATCGCTGATGTTGCCTGCCAGCATGCGGTCCAACGCTCGGCCGCCGCCGAACGGCGGGGCGCTGTTGGGACGCTTGATCCACGCGTCTGCGGCGGCGGGTTGCGGCAGCAGGATCTGCAGTGCCTTGTAGATGCCGAGTAATAGCGACAGCCGCTCGAGCGTGTCGCGCGCAAGGCGCGCGGTTTCTGGCTCGGCTTTCCATTTGAAGAGGGTTGAGCGGCCCGGCGAGCCCAGCAGGGTGATCTGTTCGTCGACGCTCAGGTCCCAGTCCTGGGCAATTCTGAAGAACGCGCGTAAGCCCGCCGCCGACATGCTGGCGAGCGATGGCTCTGATTGACCGCGCCGCGGTGAACGTGCAGCGCCCGCGATATGGGCAGATGGGGACATGATGTGGTAGTCCTCCGATGAACTATGTAGAGATAATAGTCTACTTTTGGATTTATGCAAGCGGGCTAGATGACGGGCTTGCCACCGGTGCGGAATATTCCGATCTTGCGAAAGCGTTTGGCGCGCCGCCGTGCCGTGCGAGAATCGCCGTTTTTGTCGTGTGCAAGGGGACGAAAGTGGCGTTTTTGCGAACCGTGTTGCTGGTGGTGGTCGGGGTGATGAGCGGGTCCGCAGCCGCTGTTGCTGAATATAAGGAAGTGTGGAATCCGCCCGAGGCGAACGCGCATGCGGCGCATGGCAAGTCCGCGTCCGCTGGTGCGCCGGCGAAAAAACCGGCTGCGACGCAGCGCGCGGGAAAGACGAGCGTGCCGGTTGCCGGGACGTCCTCGAAGGCTGGCGCGAAGCGGCCGGCGACAAGTGCGGCGGCGAGCAGGCCGGCTGCGAAACAGGCTACGGCGACGTCGCATGCGACCAACAAGGGCTCCGCGCCGCGGACGGCTTCGGCAGTAAAACCCGCGAAGGCGAAGGCTACGACCGCGAAGGCCACGACTGCAAAAACGCTGGCGAAGACTTCCGTGGCAAAAACGGCGGCAGCCAGGTCGGTCGCGGCACAACCGGCGACGGTGGCGGCCGGCAGCAAGCGCGCCGAAGCCGCTAACTCGCTCACGCCGCCGCCGTCCACTGCCGCGCCGTCCGCCACCACGCCCACCTCGATGACCGCGCCCACGCCCACCATCGCCCCGCCGCGCGCATTGCCGCCGATCCTCAAGTAAGCATCACGCCGCGCGCCGCACCTCAGGCAATCGTATCGACGATGCCGCCGTCCACGCGCACGGCCGCACCGGTCGTCGCCGAAGCCTGCGGCGAACACAGATACACGACCAGATTCGCCACTTCTTCCGGTTGCGCTGCGCGCCGGATGATCGAGGTCCCACGGGTTGCCATGACGAATTCGGCGGCGGTCTGCTCGATCGACTTGTTTTGCTTTTGCGCGGATTCGCGCAGCATCTCGCGCAAGCCGTCCGTCATCGTCGGGCCGGGCAGCACCGAGTTGACCGTCACGCCAGTGCCCGCCGCGAACTTCGCGATGCCGCGCGCAATGCTCAGCTGCGAGGTCTTCGAGAAGCCGTATGCGAGCATGTCCGGCGGAATGTTCAACCCCGATTCCGACGACACGAACACGACCCGCCCCCACTTGCGGTCTATCATTCGTTGCAGATACGCGCGCGTCATGCGCACGCCGGACATCACGTTGATCTGGAAGTAGCGCTCCCACTCGTCGTCCTGCGTGCTGAGGATGTCGCTTGGGCCATACACACCGAGATTGTTGACGAGGATGTCCGCTTCGGGCACGGCGGCGATCAGTGCATCGCAACCGGCGCGCGTGCCGGCGTCCGCAGCACAACTGCGCAGCTTCGCGTCGGGCACGGTCTGGCGGATCTGCGCGCTGGCTGCGTCGATGGCATCCTGCTTGCGGCCGTTCAGCACGACTTCGGCGCCAGCCTCTGCAAGGCCAGTGGCGATCGTGAGGCCAAGGCCACCTGTCGACGCGGTAACGACTGCACGCTTGCCGGAGAGATCGAGTTTCACGGTTGCAACTCCTTTGAAAAGACGATGCGTTGGGTGATGGGGCGATACCGTCCCGGTTGGGGGCGACGTTCATTCTATGACCGCAGGCGGTGAGCTGCCGTCAAAGCCGTGCAATGCGGCGTGACGGTGCCGACTGCGCGCGTGTACCATCGAAAACGAACTTCGCGACGTTCTGCACTGTCCGTCACGTGTGCGGTGTGGCTGCCGCGCACCACGCCTGGAGCCTTCATGGATCGTGTGCTGGAAATCGTGCTGAATCTCCCTGAGCCGACGCTGCTTGTGTGGCTGGACCAGAAAGGGCAGCCGCACGAGCGCGGCGATGCGACGCTGGCGGAAACGCTCGATGCGCTGCACGGCTTTGAGCGTGCCGGCGATGCGGATGCAACTGATGCATCCTGCGCGCTGACCTGTTTCGATGGTGCCCGCAAGCTTGTGCGGGGCGGCTGGCGCGTAACTGCGGAGGTGTCGCGGCACCCGCAGCAGCAGCGGCGCGTGATCGCGATGCGTCGTACGACGCATGCGCCGGGGGTGACCGTGTGTGAGACCGCCTGCGACGTCGCGCTCGAAGAGCACGCACCGGTCGATGCGGCATTCGAGCATGCGCCGGCCGCGTTGGCGCATGCGCTTGCGCAGGTACGTGAGCTCAAGGCAGTCGCAACGCTTGAACGCCGGCGCTTACGTTGGCAACGGTACGCGCCGGATTCAGCGCATGCGATGGCCACAGTCGATATCGAACTGAACATCGCGCGTTGCGGCACAGAGGATGCCGCTGCAACGGGGACGCTGCGCGAATTGCGCGTCACTGTGCAGGTGGCGGAGCCTGTGGAGCAGGACGAAGATGTGCAAGCCGAAACGGTGCAACGTGCGGAAGGCGAGGGCACACAAGGCGCACAGGCGGCACGAGGTGGCAACGCGCCAGTCGCGCCAAATGTACAACACGCACAACACGCACAACACGCACAACACGCACAACACGCACAACACGCACAACACGCACAACACGCACAACACGCACAACACGCACAACACGCACAACACGCGTCGCCCACCCCCTTCGACACCGCCCTCGCCACGCTCTTCACCGTGGCGCACGAACTGGTCGCCGCGCTGCCGGCCTTTCCCGTGCTCGCCGATGCGATCGACCGCGTTTGCCGCACCGACGTCGAGCGCGAGCGCAAGCCGGTGCGCGCGCGGCCGATCGAGCTCGACGGCGTGCACACGCCACATCAGGCGCTGCAGGTGATCGGCTGCAATGTCGCGCAGCAGTGGTTCGGCAACGAGGCGGTGTTGCGCGATGAGCCGGATGTCGAGTTCGTTCATCAATTGCGGGTCGCGCAGCGGCGCCTGAAAACCGCGACGCGGATTTTTCCCGCATGGATCGATCGCGCGTGGAGCGCGCAGGTCGAGCCGCGCCTGAAATGGCTGAGCGATCTGCTCGGGCAAGCGCGCGACTGGGATGTGTTCACCGACGAAACGCTGCCCGGCCTCGCTCAGGCAGACGTCGACGCGCAAGCATGGAATGCGACGCGCGCCGCTGCCGACCAGCGGCGTCTCGAAGCGCGTTCGCAGGTGCAGCAGGCGTTGCGCTCGCCTGCCTACGCGGGGCTCGCGCTCGCGTGGCTTGCCTGGATGAGCGAGCTGGCGGTGCGCGGCGCGCCCGACCAGGCGCGCGGCCGTTCGCTGCGCAGCTATGTGAGAAAGCGCGTCGCAAAACACTATCAACGGGTGACGCGCGAGCCGAAGCTGACCGCGCTCGACGCAGCAGCGCGGCACAAGGTGCGGATTCACGCGAAGCGGCTGCGCTACATGCTGGAGTTTTTCGAGCCGCTGGCCTCGCACCGCACGCGCCGCGACGTGGCGAAGGTGCTGTCACGCATGCAGGGCGTGCTCGGCGCGGGCAATGACGCGGCTGTCGCGCTGCGGTTTCTCGAACAGCTGCAGGTTGAACCCTATCAGCTTGGTTTCGTGCGCGGCTGGTGCGAGGCGCTGAAGCGCCACACCGCACAGGAAGGCGAGCGCCTGCTCGGCACACTGCGCACGCCGAAGATCGTCAGCGGCAACGGCGGTTGATGGTGTGTGGCGGTGTCGCACGTCGCTCGCCGTGGCGCGATAATGCGCTAGCCTTTTAACCCTTTGCCTCTAAACCTCTCGCTGTACCCATATCCATGACCTCTACCGCCGACGACACTCCCCGCGCACCGCTCGAACTGGCCGGTTCGGTGTGGTTCAAGTCCGGTGCGCAGACGCTCGGCGGCGCGGCGCGGATCGCGCTGCTGGCGGCGATTCACGAGACCGGCTCGATCACCAGCGGCGCCAAGGCGGTCGGACTCAGTTACAAGGCCGCGTGGGACGCGATCGACACGATGAACAATCTCGCCGGCGAGCCGCTGGTGCGGCGTTCGACCGGCGGCAAGGGCGGTGGCGGCACGACGCTCACGCCGCGCGCGCTGTCGCTGATCGACACGTTTCGCGCAGTCGAGCGGGAACACTCGAAGTTTCTCGAGCGCGCCGGCGCGGCGATCGAAGGCTTTGCGGGCGACTGGGAACTGATTGGCCGCATCGGCATGAAGACCAGTGCGCGCAACCAGCTTTACGGCAAGATCGCGGCGCTGACGCGCGGCGCGGTGAACGATGAAGTCGCGCTGGCGCTGCCGGGCGGTCAGACGATCGTCGCGGTGGTCACGCGTGAGAGTACTGAGACGCTGGAGCTGGCTGTCGGTGCACCGGCGGTTGCGCTGATCAAGGCGTCGTGGGTGATCCTGCTTGCCGACGACAGTGGCGCACCGGTACGGCTATCGGCGCGCAACCAGTTGCGCGGCACGGTTTGCGCGGTGAAGCGCGGGGCGGTCAACGCGGAGGTGTCGGTAGCGCTCGATGCGACCACGGTCGTGACTGCGGTCGTCACCAATGACAGTGTCGACACGCTTGCGCTCGAGGAAGGGCAGCCGGTGATCGCTGCGTTCAAGGCTTCGAGTGTGATTCTTGGTGTGCGCGATTGAGCTAGGCGGTTGGGGCGTGAGATTCGAGGCGATGCGTACGCGGTGCGCGTGGCTGGCGCGCATCACGCATGGCGCCGCACGCTTCACAAAGCGCCGCGCGCCGCGTAGCCCGTAAACAGCTGCTGCTCGCGCACCCCGCCATCGTTCACCTGCACGACCTGGTCGCCGAACGCGGCGACATCGTCGGCATCGTGCGTGATCAGCAGCATCGGAATGTCGAGGCGCTGCTGCAGTTCCGATAACTCGCGGCGCATCCGCTCGCGCAGCCGGCCGTCGAGTGCGGAAAACGGCTCGTCCAGCAGCAACAGCCGCGGCTTGGCCACCAGCGCGCGGGCCAGCGCGACGCGCTGTTTCTGTCCGCCCGACAACTGCGCCGGATGATTGCCCGCCAGGCTCACCAGATCCAGCGCATTCAGCCAGTAATCGACGTCCGGGTGCGTCACATGCCGCCGCGGATTGAGCCAGCCTTCATGCAGCCCGAACGCGATGTTCTGCCGCACGTTCAGATGCGGGAACAGCGCGTAATCCTGAAACAGATACGCAAGCTTGCGCGCCTGCGGTTTCTGGTCGATGCCGCGCGCGCTGTCGAACAGCGTTTCGCCGGCCAACGCGATGACGCCTTCGTCGGGACGCAGCAAACCGGCGATCGCCTGCAGCGTCAGGCTCTTGCCCGCGCCCGACGGGCCGAACAGCACGACGCGTTTGGCCGTCGTGGTGAACGACACGTCCAGCGTGAAGCGGCGCTCGGCGCTGTGCAGCGTTTTGCGGATATCAACGGTGAGCGGCATGTCAGCGGGAAGTCATCAGCGAATGTTGCGGCACGAGGCGCCCGGCGAGCAGCAGCACCACGACGCAGGTCACCGACGTGACCAGCACGAGGAAGTTCGCGGTGCTGTCGTCGCCCGCCTGCACCGCGGCGTAGACCGCCACCGAAAGCGTCTGCGTGCGGCCCGGCAGGTTGCCCGCGATCATCAGCGTCGCGCCGAATTCGCCGAGCGCGCGCGCAAACGACAGCAGCGTGCCGGCCAGAATGCCGCGCGTCGCGAGCGGCAAGGTTACGCGAAAGAAAATCGCGGTCTCGCTGATACCGAGCGTGCGGGCGGCGCGTTCGAGTTGCGGGTCGACCGACTCGAACGCCGCGCGCGCCGATTTCAGCACCAGCGGAAAGGCCACGATCATCGATGCGATCACCGCGCCTTGCCACGTGAACACCAGCTGGATGCCGAGCCGGTCGAGCCATCCGCCGACCACGCCGCGCCGGCCGAGCAGCACCAGCAGGTAGTAGCCGAGCACGGTGGGCGGCATCACCAGCGGCAGCGTCAGCAGCGAATCGACGACGTCGCGTGCGCCCGAGCGCCAGCGCGCGAGCCCGAGGCCCGCCGCGACGCCGAACACGAGGTTCAGCGCAGTCGCCCAACCCGCTACTTTCAGCGATAGCAGCAGCGGTACCCAGGCGTGTTCCATGGCGGCTTCGGGGAAAGTGAGTCGGAAAGCTTGCAGGCGAGACGCGCGTTACTGTGCGCGGGCCGGTTTGAAGCCGTACTTCGCCAGCACCGCCTGACCGGCCGGCGATAACACGTACGAGATGAACGATTGCGCGTCCGCGGCGTGCTTGCTGCCTTCCACCTGGGCGATCGGATAGGTGATCGGCGTCTGCGTCGGCACGGTCAGCGCGACCTTCACCTGCTCCGGCATGATCGCCGCGTCGGTGCCGAATACGAAGCCCGCATCGACTTCGCCGCGCGATACGTAGTCGAGGCTCTGGCGCACGTTGCTGGCCAGCACGCCCTTCGCGCTGACTGCATCCCAAACGCCCGCGCTTTGCAGCGCGCCTTGCGTGTAGCGGCCGACCGGCACCGAAGCCGGATCGCCGTAGGCGACGCGCTTGACGCTCGCCGCGGTCAGGTCGTTGAGCGTGGTGGGCGCGAAATGGCTGTCGTTCGGCACGATCAGCACCAGCGAGTTCGCGGCGAAATCCTTGCGCGTGGCCGGCACGATCACCTTTTCGGCGGCTGCCTTGTCCATCGCCTTCTGGTCTGCGGAAGCGAACACATCGGCCGGTGCGCCCTTGACGATCTGCTGCATCAGCACGTCGGAGGCGCCGAAGTTGAACAGCAGTTTGGTGCCCGGATGCGCCTTCTCGTACGCGTCGCCGACTGCCTTGAACGCGTTGGTCAGACTCGCGGCGGCCGAGACGATCAGCTCGTCGGCGCGCGCCTGCGCGCAAACGGCAAACGACACGAGGGTAGCGACGAGCGCGTGCTTCGACAGGCGGCGGGACAGTGACATGAGCGGGTTTCCGGAAAGGGGGATGAAACGTTATCGTAATATATCCGGGGTTATAACGGTGCGTGCAATTGGTCTGTCAACGCTTGCTCGAGATCAGGCTTACGGATTCAGGCGCCCGGTATCTGCGGGGCCGCGAAGACGTCGGGAGTGCGCGTCACGGGCGTATGGAGCACACTGCTGCGTCTTTCGTGCGACGCTTTCCAGCGCGCCCGGACGAACGGCCGCACATGGCCGGATACCTTCAGCGCGATGTTCTCGACCCACAGATGCGTCGGTACGTGCACGTTGTGGAAAGCCGCGACCAGCACCACCAGGCTCATCGACACCGGCAATGCCGACAGCGCGCTGCGGCGCGGCGTTGCCTGCCACGCGATGCACACGAACAGCAGCGCGACGACGGCGCCCATCAGGCAGCCGGCAATCGCCTCTGACGGCGAATGCGCTTCGACCACCACCCGCGAGAAGCTGATCGCGATGCCGATGCAAAACCCCACCGCCAGACCTGCGATGCGCGCCTTTGCCCGTGCCGGCAGCAATACGAGGAAGCAGGCGACCGGGTAGACGGCCGTCGACATCATCGCGTGGCCGCTGAGGCCGGTGAAGTCCAGCGCGCGCACGCCGATGCCCCAGCCGAGAAAGGCCAGCTTGGTCAGCGTGACGATCGACGCGGCCGCGGCCACCAGCGCCACCCAGCCGAACGCAAGCCGCGTCGAATAGCCGAGCGCCAGCCATAGCGCGATGGCGAGCGTGAGCGGAAGGGTCACGCTTGCGCCACCGATGCTGCTGGTCAGGTACCAATAATGAAGCGGAAAGTCGGGCATGGTTACAGGGCAAACCAAAATCGGCACAAAACGAACGGGATGGAACCGGTGCGCGGCCCGCAGGCAAATTGTCGGGCCGCTGCCGCATTCGGCGAGCGCGTATTTTATAAGTATAAAAGCGCGATCTTTCTACTTATGTACGGCGACCGGCCCGCGCGACGCGGCAGCCGGCGCGGTCGTGCGCGGTTTTTCATGATCCGGCATCAAAAGTGATGACCGGCTATCAACATCGCAGCGGGATTGATGTTATTGTGCAATGCACAATCGCCCTCAGCTAAGCAAGCATCGACCCTTTTTGCGAGGTGTTCATGGCAAAAAGCCTGACAAAAATATGGCTTGGCGGCCTGAAGCGTCTGATCGCCATCCAGAAAGAACATACGCACGCCACCTTGAAGCGCAGCGCAACCCGGCCGCTCAAGGCGAAGGCCAAGCCGGCGCCCACTAGCGGCGTGCGCAAGGCCAAGGTGCGCGACCCGCTGCGCCCGGCGGCGCGCGAATCGCGCGTGCGGCCGCGTGCGGCGGCGTGGGCCTCCGGCTCGTGGACCCGCTCGTTTCACTCGGCGCCGGCGGCGCCGGGCCGGCTCGTCAATCATCTGCAGTACGGTTTGTATCTGCCGGCCGGCAAAACGCTGCAAGGCGCGCCGCTGGTCGTGATGCTGCACGGCTGCAGCCAGTCGATCGACGAATTCGCGGAAGGTACGCGGATGAATCTGCTGGCCGATCGCTTCGGCTTCGCGGTGGTGTATCCGGAGCAGTCGAAGCATGCCCATTCGCATCGCTGCTGGCATTGGTATGACACGTCCGATAGCGCGGGCGGCGCGGAAGCGCGAGCGGTGGTGTCGCTGGTCGATGCGCTGGTCGCGGAGCATGGCTTCGATGCCGAACGTGTCTATGTAGCCGGGCTGTCGGCCGGGGCCGGATTGACTGCGCTGCTCGCGCTG
Source organism: Paraburkholderia jirisanensis (assembly GCF_054782355.1). Taxonomy (NCBI): domain Bacteria; kingdom Pseudomonadati; phylum Pseudomonadota; class Betaproteobacteria; order Burkholderiales; family Burkholderiaceae; genus Paraburkholderia; species Paraburkholderia jirisanensis. The sequence goes on from NZ_BAAGSQ010000013.1 coordinate 70,769, forward strand.
CAGTATCCGGATCGTTTTGCCGCGGTTGCGCTGCATTCCGGACCCGCTTTCGGCGAGGCGCATTCGGGCATCACCGCAATGGACGTAATGCGGCGCGGGGCACGGCGAGATCCGGTGCAACTGGTCGACAGCGTTGCCGACGTGGCGGCCTATCCGGGCATGCCCGCGATCATCCTGCAAGGCGAAACGGACCACGTCGTCGCGCCGGTGAATGCCGACCAGCTGGCGACGCAATTCCTGCGGCTGAACGGTCTGATCGACGCGAACGGCGCGCGCAAGGCGGGTGACGTCAAGGAAGAGCGCAAGGCGGCCGTGCTCACGCGCGACTACGTGCGCGGCGGGCGCCGTGTGGTGCGTCTGTGCCGCGTGCAAGGCCTCGGCCACGCGTGGAGCGGCGGCGACGAGGCGGTGCCGTTCCACTCGGCGAAGGGGCCCGACGCCACCAGCATGCTGTGGGAATTCTTCCGCTATCAACGCCGCGCACAGGCGGCGGACCCCGTCAGCAGGGCCGCAGCGCGGTAAATGCTCAAATTTCGGGGGCATTAAAGAAAAGCTGGCTTCGATCTAGGGTTTTCCCTTATAATCCGGACATTCGCTAAGGGTTATCCCTTAGTTCTATATGCCGAGGGTTTAAACCATGTACCTGCTGAGCCGCCTCCTGCTGTTGCTGACCAAGTCCGCCGACGAACACGAAAAAGAGCGCAGCGACGCTTACCTGAACGAAGCCACCGATCTGTACGATCTCGAATTCCGCATGCGCAAGCTCGATCGCGAAGCGCAACGCCGTCAGCCGGCGTGGATGAGCCAGCACTAAGCTGGTAACCGAAATATGCTGAAGCGGGCGATCCATGTGGGTCGTCCGCTTTTTTTCGTGCTTTTTTTGCGGTGTTTAATGTGCGACGCGCGTCAGTCGCGCCGCGCCTTCAGCAGGCCGAAGCGCGCCAGCGTCAACTCTCGCGCCTGTGCGTGATCGACGATCGGCCGCGGATAGTTTTCCCCTAACTTGACGCCCCATTCGGCCAATTGCTCGTCGCCGGCAAGCCACGGCGCGTGAATCCATTTCGCCGGCACTTTTTCCAGTTGCGGCAGGTAACGCTTGATAAAGCGGCCTTGCGGGTCGAATTTCTCCGACTGCGTGACCGGATTGAAAATGCGAAACCACGGCTGCGCATCGCAACCCGTCGATGCCGCCCATTGCCAGTTACCGTTGTTCGCCGAAAAATCGAAGTCGTTCAGCTGCTCGGCGAAGTAGCGTTCACCGAGGCGCCAGTCGATGCCGAGGTCCTTCACGAGGAAGCTGGCGGCCACCATCCGCAGGCGATTGTGCATATAGCCGGACTGGTTGATCTGCAGCATCGCCGCATCCACCAGCGGGTAGCCGGTGCGGGCTTCGCACCATGCGGCATACGCTGCATCGGCGTCGCGGCCTTTCTCCCAGCGCAGCGCCGCGAATTCCTCGCGAAACGGCGCGCCGCTCTCGAGGCGCGGATGATGCGCGAGGATCATAAAGAAGAAGTCTCGCCAGATCAGTTCCGACAGCCACGTCGCTGCGCCGCCGCCATCCGGTTGCAGCGACAGGTCGTGCGCGAGCCGCGCCAGTGCGCGGATCGACACGGTGCCGAAACGCTGATGAACCGACAGATAGCTCGCCCCCAGCGCGGCGGGAAAATTGCGGCGCTCGACGTAGCTGTCGATGCGAGTCAGGAAGTCTTCGAGCAACTGTTGCGCGCCGCTCATGCCGGGCGGCAGTTTCAGGTCGGCCAGGTTGCTTGGTGCGAAGCCGAGTTGCTCACAGCCCGGTAGCGCGTGGTCCAGCGATTTCGGCGGTGCCGCGAGGTGCTCGCCGTAGCGCTCGACCGGATAGGGCTTCAGGTCGAATGGCGTCAGCTGCTTCAGCCATGCGTTCTTGTATGGCGTGAAGACGCTGAACGGCTTGCCTTGGCCGGTCAGAACTTCGTCGCGCTCGAAGATCGCCTGATCCTTGAAGGTCAGCAGTTCGCGGCCTGCATCGCGTAGTTGTTCGGCAACCGCAGCGTCGCGCCGGATGGCTGACGGCTCGTAGTCGTGGTTGGCAAATACGGCTTCTACGTGCAGCTTTTCGGCAAGCTGGGGGATCGCGTTGCGCGGGTCGTCGTGCACGACGATCAGACCGCCGCCGCCTTCCCGGAGCGATTGATCCAGCTCGGCCAGCGACGCCAGAATGAAGTCGATGCGCCGGTCGGCTGGGGCACCGCGCACACCGCGCGCGCGGGCGCTGTCGACCAGCGGTTGCAGGATCGTCGTATCGAGCACGAACACGCACCACACCTGTTCGCAGTGTTTCAGTGCGTAGTACAGCGCGGCGTTGTCGCCGCTGCGCAGATCGCGGCGGAACCACATCAGACCTTTGTCGTAGTGGGCGTCGAGCTTGCGCGCTTGGGTCATGTCGATATCGATTGGTTGGTGAAGGGGTTTATCCAGAGTGCGCCACGCGGGCCGTGCACGACCGGCGAAGACAGCATCAGCCGGCCGGTAGTTTCGGGCAACTGCCGGTGCCCGACTGACCGTGCACGCAAAAACAGCGCCCGCTCCTGGCAGGAGCGGGCGCTGTTCGTACGACGGCCCGTGGTGCTTGCAGCGCTTTGCAGTACCTGCCGCGCCACCCGGCCAGCGAACTTACACCAGCTTCACGCGCACGTCGACATTGCCGCGCGTCGCGTTCGAGTACGGGCAAACCTGGTGAGCCGCATCCACGAGTTCTTGCGCTGCAGCCGCATCGAGGCCCGGCAGCGACACGCGCAGTTCGACGTCCAGCGCAAAGCCGCCGTTGTCGTTCGGGCCGACGCCGACGTCTGCCGTCACCTTCGTGTCGGCCGGCACGGCCTGCTTGCGCTGGCCGGCCACGAACTTCATCGCGCTCAGGAAACAGGCCGAATAGCCTGCCGCGAACAGCTGCTCCGGATTGGTGCCTGCGGCGCCATTGCCACCCAGTTCGCGCGGCGTGGTCAGCTTGACGTCGAGCGCGTTGTCCGACGAGATGGCGCGGCCGTCGCGGCCACCGGTGCTTGCTGCCGTTGCTTTGTAAAGTACGCTCATTTCACTTCTCCTTGGGTCGAATCCAGGTTGGTAAATGGTGCCGCGCGGTGCGGCGCTCGCCGTTGCTCCGGCAGTGCAGTAAAGATAGCGTACAAATCATTAGCGTGCAAATGAAATTTCGATGTCGAGGTCAGACACGCTTACCGCGTTTCTTTCAGGAACGTTCGAGATGCTCGTTAAGCGTGCCGCGCAACTGCATCAGGTCGTTGCGCAGGCGTACCAGAAACTCGGGCGTCTGCTGGGTCGCACAAAAGATTTCCGCAGGCACCTCGCGGGCCGCGCGCTTCAGCGATACGCCCGCCTTGCTCAGGCGGATGTAGACCAGCCGCTCGTCGTCGGTGCCGCGCGTTCGCTCGATGTAGCCTTGCGCTTCGAGACGCTTGAGCAGCGGCGTGACCGTGGCCGAGTCCAGATTCAGACGGCCGGCGATGTCTTTCACCGTCAGGTCGTCGCTTTCCCACAGCACGAGCATCGTCAGGTATTGAGGATAGGTCAAACCCAGTTCGTCGAGCAGCGGTTTGTAGGCCTTCGTCATCGCGAGCGACGTCGAATACAGCGCGAAGCAAAGCTGTTCGTCAAGTGTGAACGGGTACACAGGGCGCTGGGTCATGGGGCGTCTCGACGGTGGGTGCAGGCGAATCGGGCAAATCAGCGCAAATCAGGGTGACCGCGCTTGCGGTGCATCAAGCGAGCGTGCAAATCGCTTGCGTGCAAAGTATTGTGCCGCAACTCGCCGGCGCTGGCGAGCGGGCCCGCGACGCCGGCTTCGCGCGGTGAGTGTCCGCGCAAGGCCGAACGGCTAGCCAATTCGGCAAGCAGGTTCGGCTCGCCGTTCGGCTGGTTCAGCCGGCTGGGAAGGGAATCAGGCCGCGGGCGGGGCAGCGGGCTGCTCGGGCGCCGGCACGCCGAAGCAGCCGCGATACGTCGCGTAGAACGAACAATAGAGCATGGTCGTCACGAGGATCGAGGCCGGCATTAGCACCACCAGCGCAAGCTCGCCGGCGCCGAGCGCCTGCAGCAGCGTCGACAGGCCGAGCGATACGGTCAGCGCGACCGCGAACCACAGTGCGCCATACACGACGAACGCGCCGCGGTTGCGCCAGCAACTGACGATGCTGAAGAACATCGCCTTGACCGGCGGCACGTCGTGCCATGCGGACAGCACCGGCGAGAACCAGAACAGCATGGCCACCGGCACATAGAACGCGAGCGCGGTCAGCACCGCGAACGGGATATTGCTGGTCGCGATCGCATCTTGCTGCATTCCTTCGCCGCTCAGCATCAGGCGCAGCAGCACACCGCCGTCGGCGAGCGCGGAGCCCGCCAGCACCAGCGCCATCGCGACGATGTACAGCGCGCCCAGCAGCAACAGCCGCTTGGCGACGATCGAGCCGTATGAGCGGAAGCCGTCGACCAGAATGGTCGGAAACACCGGTTTGCCGGCGATCGTGTCGCGGCACGCGGCCATAAAGCCGACCGCGACGCCCGGTATCAGCACCAGCGGCAGCACGCCGCCGACCACCGGTACCAGCGAGATCAGCGTCATCGCCAGCAGATAGGAGAAGAACAGCGTCAGGAATGCGAGCGGGTTCTTGCGAAACAGCCAGATGCCTTGCCGGAACCAGACATAGCCGGTCTTCGCGGGAACTTCGATTAGTTGCATGAGGTATGGAAGCCAGGGAGTGCGACGCCTTGCAGGCGTTCGCGCAGAATACGCTCGAAATGGCCGGGGTCGTGTGGCTTGAGCAACTCGGCCGCACGCGGCATATGGAAATCATACAGGCGCGATACCCAGAAACGGTACGCACCCGCACGCAGCATGTCGCCCCAGTGGCGGGTTTCCTCGGGTGTGAACGGGCGTACGGTCTGGTAGGCGCGCAGCAGCGCATCGACGCGCGCCTGATCGAGCCGGCCGCTCGCCAGATCGACGCACCAGTCGTTGACGGTGACCGCGACGTCGAACAGCCACTTGTCGCAGCCGGCGAAATAGAAATCGAAAAAGCCGCCGAGGCGCACCTCGTGGCCGGTGTCGGGCGCGGCGTGCGCGAACAGCGCGTTGTCGCGGAACAGGTCGCAGTGGCACGGGCCGCCGGGCAGCGCCGCATAGTCGCTCGAGGCGAAGAACTGCTGCTGGTGCGTGAGCTCATCGGTCAGCAGCGCACGCTGGGCGGCGTCGACGAACGGCAGCAGGGCGGGCACCGTCTCTTGCCACCATGGCAGGCTGCGCAGGTTCGGCTGACCATGCGGAAAGTCGCGGCCCGCCAGGTGCATGCGCGCGAGCATCTGCCCGACTTCGACGCAATGCTCGACTTGCGGCGCGAGTTCCGGCGCGCCTTCGAGCTTCGTGACGATCGCCGCCGGCTTGCCGTGCAGCATGCCGAACAGCGCGCCGTCGTCGCGCGGCACCGGGTCCGGTACCGGCACGCGGTGCGCGGCCAGATGCCGCATCAGGTCGAGATAGAACGGCAGCTGCGCGGCGCTCAGTTTCTCGAAGATGGTCAGCACGTACTCGCCGCGCGTCGTGGTCAGGAAGAAGTTGCTGTTCTCGATACCGGACGTGATACCGCGAAACTCGACGACGTCGCCGAGATCGTAGTGGCGCAGCCATTGCGCGAGATGGGCTTCGGTGACAGGGGTGAAAACGGCCATGCGGAATACGTCGGATCGGGTTGGTCGGCTGGCGCGGTGAGGCGGCCAGTGGCGCGAATCGGGAATGACAGGCTGATGGGGCTGGTGCGTGGTTGCGCTCGCGCGGGGGCGTTGATGACGCGCGGCTCGTCCAGCAAAGTGGCGCGCCGCGCGCGGTGCGATCAGATCAGTAATGCAGGTTCCACGAAGGCAGGCGGGTGGTCGGGTGCGAGCTGTCGTGCACCTGCGGCGAGGTATCCAGCGGCGCGCTCATCTGGTAGCGCGTGCCGAAGTTCGAGCGCACGTCGATCTCGACCGGCTTGCCGCGATCGCGGTATTCGGTGATCTCGGTGCCATTGCCGCTGCGTTCGTAGAAGCTCGGCGTGCGCGGCACGTTGATCTCGACTTTCGAGCTGACTTCGGCGGCCGGGCGGTTGATTGCGTCCAGATCGGGCAAGCCGGCCCGTTCGTTGGCGGATTGCGGGGGCGGGGCGGGCTGCGCGTCCGCGGCTGACTGCGCGGGACCGGCGGCCAGCGCGGTGCCGCACACGGCAAAACTCAGCGCAACGACGACGGATAGAAGCGGCTTCATGGTGTTTCTCCGATAAGGTGGCGCAATTCTAGCAAATCCGGTCTTACGAACGGGCGTGTGCGCCTTATTTTGCGCCGCTTCAGCCGACTCTGCCCGGTGCGTTCGCACGAGCGCACTGCCGCTCTAGCGGGTGATCGGACCACGCGGGTTCCGTGGTAATGTCCTTTCATCAACTGAGGCACGCCAAAATGAACGACCAGACCAACCAGCGCCTGGTGCAAACGCCCACCAGCGCGTACAAGACCGAAGCATTCGATGACGCCGCCGCGGCCGTCACACACCTGTCAGCCATTTACGAAGCCAATACATCGTTCCTGCGCGACGCTTTCGCGCGCTATCGGCGCAACGAACCGTTCGCGCAACGCGTGCGCGCGTGCTATCCGTTCGTGCGGGTGCGTACCGAGGTCAACACGCAAATCGATTCGCGCCGCTCGTATGGTTTTGTCGCGGGGCCGGGCGTGTTCGAAACCACCGTGACACGGCCCGACCTGTTCGGCAACTACTATCGCGAACAGTTGCGTCTGCTGGCGAAGAACCATCATGTGGCGATCGAAGTCGGCGTATCGGACCAGCCGGTGCCGATTCACTTCGCGTTCGCCGAGGGCATTCACCTCGAAGGCGATCTCGACCGCGACCGTCTGCTGATGATGCGCGACGTGTTCGATACGCCCGATCTCGCACTGCTCGACGACCGCATCGTCAACGGCACGTATGAGCCGCTGCCCGGCGAGCCGCATCCGCTTGCGCTGTTCACGGGTGCGCGTGTCGACTTTTCGCTGCACCGGCTGCGCCACTACACGGCGACCTCGCCAACGCACTTCCAGAACTACGTGTTGTACACGAACTACCAGTTCTACATCGACGAGTTCGTGAAGCTCGGCCGCACGATGATGTCTCACACCGACGACGCCGAGGTGCGCGCATATCGCAGCGAGTACACATCGTTCGTCGAACCAGGCGACGTGGTCACGTACAACGCCAATCTCGGCGAAGAGCAGAGCGAAGGCACGGCGCCGCCGCGGCTGCCGCAGATGCCCGCTTATCACCTGAAGCGCGCCGATGGCGGCGGCATCACGATGGTCAATATCGGCGTCGGACCGTCGAATGCGAAGACCATCACCGACCATATCGCAGTGCTGCGCCCGCATGCGTGGATCATGCTCGGCCATTGCGCGGGCCTGCGCAACACGCAGCGCCTCGGCGACTACGTGCTCGCACACGGCTATGTGCGCGAGGATCACGTGCTCGACGACGATCTGCCGCTGTGGGTGCCGATTCCGGCGCTCGCCGAAGTGCAGGTCGCGCTGGAGCGCGCAGTGGCGCAGGTCACGCGGCTCGAAGGCGTGGAGCTCAAGCGCGTGATGCGCACCGGCACGGTGGCGAGCGTCGATAACCGCAACTGGGAGCTGCGCGATCATCGCGAGCCGGTGCAGCGGTTGTCGCAAAGCCGCGCGGTCGCGCTCGATATGGAAAGCGCGACGATCGCGGCGAATGGCTTCCGGTTTCGCGTGCCTTACGGCACGTTGTTGTGCGTGTCCGATAAACCGCTGCATGGCGAGTTGAAGCTGCCGGGCATGGCTGACCAGTTTTATCGCGCGCAGGTCGATCAGCATTTGCAGATCGGTGTGGCGGCGATGGAGCTGTTGCGTGCCGATGGACTGCATCGGCTGCATAGCCGCAAGTTGCGCAGCTTTGCGGAAGTGGCGTTCCAGTAAGTGGGAAGAGGGCGCCGCTACGTGTCGGCGGCGCTGCTCGCGGTCAGCGTCGGCTAAAAGAACCCAAGCCCGACCAACCCGATCACACTACCCGCGCCCAGCAGCCATAGCGGATGAATCCGCGTCGTAAATGCCAGCGCCGCGCACACGCCGGTGATGTTCCACGCGAGCCACGTCGTATCGGACGCCTGCGCGATCAGCACCGCACTTGCTGCCACCAGCCCCGCGGTCACCGGCGCCAGCCCCTTCTGCGCGATGGCTCGCCATGGCCGATCCTTGAAGCGATCCCATGCGTGCAGCGCGGCCACCGTCACCAGCGACGACGGCCCGAACTTCGCCAGCGACGTGACGAGCATGCCGGACCAGCCGGCCACATGCCAGCCGATCAGCGTGACGATCATCATGTTCGGCCCGGGGGCGGCCTGCGCGAGCGCGAACAGCGCACTGAACTCGCTGGCCGGCATCCAGTGATGCACGTCGACCACTTGCCGCTGCATCTCCGGCAAGATCGTGTTGCCGCCACCGAACGCGAGCAGCGACAGCTGCCCGAAGATCAGCGCGAGTACGACCAGCGTTGCGATCATCGGCGCGCTCCGGCTCTTCGCGCATGCAGTGACGCGAGCGCGATACTTGCTGGCGTCAGCACCAGCATGGTTGGCAGCAGCGGCACGCGCAGCACCGCAATCGCGATAAAGCCGAGCGCCGCGATGCCGGCCGCGAGCGGATCGCGCCGCAGCGGCAGCAGCATTTTCGCGGCCATCGCGATCAACAGGCCGGCAGCGGCGGCGGCGAGCCCGGCGAACAGATGCTGCACGCGCGGGTCGTTCTGCGTATGTTCGTAGAGCACACCGAGTGCGATCACCACCAGCGAAGGCCCGGCGATCAGCCCAAGGATGCCGGCCAGCGCGCCGCGCCAGCCGCGAAAGCGCATGCCGATCGCCACCGACAAATTGATTACGTTGCCGCCCGGCAGAAACTGGCATAGCCCGAGCAGATCGGTGAATTCCGTGCCGCTCAGCCAGCGGTGGCGCTCGACGACGGTGCGCCGCACCAGTGGCAGCGCGCCGCCGAACGAAGTCAGGCCGAGGCCGAGGAAACCTTTGAAGATCTCGCCGCAACTCGGCGTGGGTGGGGTGTCCGGCTGTACGGACGGGGCCGCGGGCGCGCAAGCCCGGGGAGCGGAAGCCGGAGGAGGAGAGTGTCGATTCATCGCGATGGCCCTTCGGTACAGGCTTCGCAGAGTAGCGCTGTTCGCGGGCGGTGCAAAACGATTTTTATGGAGCTTGCTTGTGACTTACAATCACAAGCATGAACCGCAAGCTGCCTCCCTTTCCCGCGCTGCGCGCGTTCGAAGCCGCGGCACGGCATAACAGTTTCAGTGCCGCGGGCGACGAGCTGCATGTGACGCACGGTGCAATCAGCCGCCAGGTCGCCGCGCTCGAGGCATGGGTCGGCCTGCAGGTGTTCGACCGCGTCGGCAAGCGCGTGCGGCTCACCGATGCCGGGCGCCGTTATCTGGCCACCGTGCAGATCGCCTTCGACAATATCGCGGTGGCCACCGAGCAGTTGCGCGATTCGGGTGTCGTGCATGTGCTGCGCGTCAATGCGCTGCCTACCTTCGCGATGAAGTGGTTGCTGCCGCGGCTCAGCCAGTTCCAGCGGATGGCGCCGAACGTCGAGTTGCGGCTTTCCACGTCGAATGCGCCGGTCGAGTCGATCGACAGTTTCGATGTGGCGGTCAGGCGTGGCCCGGCGCATTGGCCGAATTGCGTGAGCGGCCATTTTCTCGGCGAGATCGAATTGCCGGTGTGCAGCCCAGCGTTGTTGCAGCGTGCACCGATCCGTGTTGCCGATGATCTCGCGCGTCATGTGCTGCTGCATTCGGACACGCGTCCGGATGCGTGGCGTCAATGGCTCGCGGCGGCGGGCGCGAAGGCGAAGTGCCGCAAGAAGCAGTCGTTCGATCACTTCTATCTGGCGCTGCAGGCGGCGGTCGACGGTTTGGGTGTCGCGCTTGGGCCGGTGCCGCTGCTCGATGAAGAGCTTGCTTCGGGTCGTCTCGTGATGCCGCTCGAAGGGCCGCGCATCGATATGCTCGGCTATTGGTGGGTCGCGCGGCGCGAAGTGGCGCAGGCGCCGCTCGTGGTGCAGTTCTGCCGCTGGCTGGAGGCACAATCGATGCAGCAGGCAACGGAGCAATCGATACAACGACCCGCACCGGGCGCTGTGGCGTAAGCGCAAAGGCAAAACGCGAAGGCAGCGCAAAGACAAACGCCATCACGAATGCCAACACAAACGCAAAGGCAGCAAGCGCTGCCTTCACGTCCGCGATACAAACCCCACGCTACAGATAGAACATCCGGTCTTCGTCCGACTTCGCCTGTGCCTGCGGTTCTGGTTCCTCGCGTTCTTCATAGAATGCCAGCACCGCTTCAAGCACCTGATCGGGTTCGTCGATCACCTGCATCAGATCCATATCTTCCGGGTTGATCAAACCCATCGGCACCAGCGATTCGCGGAACCAGCCCAGCAAGCCCTTCCAGAACTCCGCGCCGACCAGAATGATCGGCACATGGCGCGACTTCTTGGTTTGAATCAAGGTCAGCACTTCAGCGAGTTCGTCGAGCGTGCCGAAGCCGCCGGGCATTACGATCACCGCGTCCGAGTTCTTCACGAAGGTCACCTTGCGCGTGAAGAAATGCCGGAAGCGCAGCGAGATATCCTGCCACTGGTTGCCCGATTGCTCGTGCGGCAATTCGATGTTCAGGCCCACCGAAGGTGCCTTGCCCGCATGCGCACCTTTGTTGGCCGCTTCCATGATGCCGGGGCCGCCGCCGGAGATCACCGCGAAGCCGGCATCCGACAGTTTGCGGGCGATCTGCATGGCGAGCTTGTAGTACGGCGAGTTCGGTTTCAGGCGCGCCGAACCATAGATGCTGACGGCCGGCCGGATCTCCGACAGGTACTCGGTCGCCTCGATAAACTCTGCCATAATCGTGAACATCTGCCACGACGCGCGCGCCTTCTTGGCCGTTGCGCGCTCTTGATCTGCGAGTGAACGCAGACTCGGAATCACTTTTCTCTTAGTCATAATGCCTGAAGAACGAGATCTTGAAGCTGGGGTAAAAACCGGCCCGCAAGCGCAACCGGCTGCGCAATCGAAACATGCCACCGGTCACGCGCTGGAAGGTAAGACCCTGCTATTGGTCGACGGTTCGAGTTATCTGTACCGGGCCTATCACGCGATGCCTGATCTGCGCGGTCCCGACGGTGCGCCGACGGGCGCGCTGTACGGCATCATCAACATGCTGCGCCGCATGCGCAAGGAAGTCACCGCAGAGTATAGCGCGTGCGTGTTCGATGCCAAGGGCAAGACGTTCCGCGACGACTGGTACCCGGAGTACAAGGCCAACCGGCCTTCGATGCCGGACGATCTGTCGCGCCAGATCGAGCCGATTCACGTCGCGGTGCGCTCGCTCGGCTGGCCGCTGTTGATGATCGAAGGCGTCGAAGCGGACGATGTGATCGGCACGCTCGCGAAAGAGGCGGAACGGCGCGGCATGAAGGTGATTGTCTCCACCGGTGACAAAGACCTGGCGCAGCTCGTCACAGACCATGTCAGCCTCATCAATACGATGACGAACGAGGTGCTCGACCGCGACGGCGTGATCGCCAAGTTCGGCGTGCCGCCTGAGCTGATCGTCGATTATCTGTCGTTGATCGGCGATACCGTCGACAACGTGCCGGGCGTCGAGAAGTGCGGGCCGAAGACGGCGGTCAAGTGGCTCGCGCAATTCGGGACGCTTGATGGCATCGTCGCACATGCAAACGAGATCAAAGGTGCGGTAGGAGACAATCTGCGCCGCGCGCTCGATTTCCTGCCGATGGCGCGCAAGCTCGTTACGGTGGATACCGCTTGCGATCTGACGCAGCACATTACGTCGTTTGAAGAAACACTGGTCACGCGCGAAGAAGCGCGCGATGAGTTGCGCGACGTGTTCGCGCGTCATGGCTTCAAGACGTGGCTGCGCGAAGTGGAGATCGCCGAGGTAGTCGAAGGTCCGGGCGCCGGCGAGACGCCTGCGCCGATGATCGACCTCGAACGTCACTACGACACCGTGCAGAGCTGGGAAAAGCTCGACGAGTGGCTCGCAAAGATCGATGCGGCCGAACTCACCGCATTCGATACCGAAACCACGTCGCTCGATCCGATGACGGCGCGCCTCGTCGGCATTTCGGTGTCGGTCGAGCCGGGCCGTGCTGCCTATATTCCGCTTGCGCATCGCGGCCCCGACATGCCCGTGCAACTGCCGTTCGACGAAGTGCTCGCGAAGCTCAAGCCATGGCTGGAAGACGCGAGCAAGAAGAAGGTCGGCCAGCATCTGAAGTACGACGAGCAGGTGCTCGCGAATTACGGCATTGCGATGCAAGGCGTCGAGCACGACACGCTGCTCGAATCGTATGTGGTCGAATCGCACCGCACGCACGACATGGACAGCCTCGCGCTGCGCCATCTCGGCCTGAAGACGATCAAATACGAAGACGTCGCGGGCAAGGGCGCGCAGCAGATCGGCTTCGACGAAGTCGCGCTCGACCAGGCAGCCGAATATGCCGCGGAAGATGCGGACATCACGCTGCGTCTGCATCAGGCGTTGTATCCGCAGGTCGCGGCAGATGCGGGCCTTGAATTCGTGTACCGTCAGATCGAACTGCCGACTGCGCGCGTGCTGCGCAAGATGGAGCGCAATGGCGTGCTGATCGACGCCGCGAAGCTGCAGGCGCAGAGCAATGAAATCGCGGTGCGGCTCATCGAGCTTGAAAAGGGCGCCTACGAACTCGCGGGCGGCGAATTCAATCTCGGTTCGCCCAAGCAGATCGGCCAGATTTTCTTCGAAAAACTGCAGTTGCCGGTGATCAAGAAAACGCCGAGCGGCGCGCCGTCCACCGACGAAGAAGTGCTGCAGAAACTCGCCGAAGATTATCCGCTGCCCAAGCTGCTGCTCGAACATCGCGGCTTGTCGAAGCTGAAGTCCACCTATACGGACAAGCTGCCGCGCATGGTCAACACAGAAACCGGCCGCGTGCATACGAACTACGCGCAGGCGGTGGCGGTGACCGGCCGGCTCGCGTCGAACGATCCGAACCTGCAGAACATTCCGGTGCGCACCGGCGAAGGCCGGCGCATCCGCGAGGCCTTTATCGCGCCGCCCGGCCACAAGATCGTCTCGGCCGACTACTCGCAGATCGAGCTGCGCATCATGGCGCACATCTCCGGCGACGAATCGCTGGTGCGTGCATTCGCGCAGGGCGAGGACATCCACCGCGCGACCGCCGCCGAGGTGTTCAGCGTGACGCCGATCGAAGTGTCGTCGGACCAGCGGCGTATCGCGAAGGTGATCAACTTCGGGCTGATCTACGGTATGAGCGCGTTTGGTCTCGCGGGCAACCTCGGCATTACGCGCGACGCGGCGAAGCTGTATATCGACCGCTATTTCGCGCGCTATCCGGGCGTCGCGCGCTATATGGACGAGACCCGCGCGAGCGCGAAACAGAAAGGTTACGTGGAAACCGTGTTCGGGCGCCGCCTGTGGCTGCCCGAAATCAACGGCGGCAACGGGCCGCGCCGTCAGGCGGCCGAGCGCGCGGCGATCAACGCGCCGATGCAAGGCACCGCGGCCGATCTGATCAAGCTGTCGATGATCGCCGTGCAGAACTGGCTCGACGACGCGCGCATCGGCACGAAGATGATCATGCAGGTGCACGACGAACTGATTCTCGAAGTACCTGATGCAGAGCTGTCCGAAGTGCGCAAGCGCCTGCCCGAGCTGATGTGCAATGTCGCGGCGCTGAACGTGCCGCTGATTGCCGAATGCGGCGTCGGCGCGAACTGGGACGAAGCGCACTGATGCGGCCGCAGCGCGTGCGACTTGCCGCGCGCTGCCAGACTCGCGACAATCGATGAAAGGCAGCCGCAAGCGTGTCGCGCTTGCGGCTGCGACGCCGAATTCATGTTTGATACGGAGAGTCTCGATGCATCGTATTGTCGTCGTTGGTGGGGGCGCCGGCGGGCTGGAGCTAGCCACGCGTCTCGGTGACCGCTACGGGTCGCGCAAGAGCAATGGCGCGGCGTCAGTCAGCGTTACGCTAGTCGATCGTTACTCCACGCATATCTGGAAGCCGCTGCTGCATGAAGTGGCCGCCGGCAGCATGGATCCGTTCACGCAGGAGCTGGCCTATGCCGCGCAGGCGCGCTGGCATGGCTTCGAATTCCAGCAGGGCGAGCTCGCGCATCTCGATCGCGCGAGCAGGCGCATCACGCTCGCGCCGGTGCCCGACGAAGACGGCGCCGAGATGCTGCCGCAACGTGAACTCGAGTACGACACGCTGGTGATCGCGATCGGCAGCACCACGCACTTTTTCGGCGTGCCGGGCGCGCTCGAATATTCGCTAGCACTCGATACGGTCGGCCAGGCGGAGCGCTTCCGCAAACGGCTGATCGCCGCGTGCGTGCGCGCCGAGCATCAGCAGCCCGAAGCGGCCAGTGTGGGCAGCGCGGGCGATGTTGCGCAGGGCGCGGTGGCCACGCGTGAGCCGCGCATTCAGGTGGCGATCGTCGGCGGCGGCGCGACCGGCGTCGAATTGTCCGCGGAGCTGCGCAATACCGCGCAGGTGCTGTCCGCGTATGGCCTGCACAAGCTCGATCCGCGTCACGACGTCGGCATCGTGCTGATCGAGGCCGGGCCGCGCATTTTGCCTGCGCTGCAGGAGCGCGTGTCGACCGCGACCGCCGAGTTGCTGGCCAAGCTCGGGGTGCGGCTGATGGTCGGCGAAACGGTGGCGGAAGTCGCACCCGGCGTGGTGCGCACCGCGAGCGGCAAGTCGGTGCGCGCCGATCTGACGGTATGGGCGGCCGGCATCAAGGCGCCGCGCGTGCTGAGCGAACTTGATGGCCTCGCCGTGAACCGGCTGGGTCAACTGGTGGTGCGTCGCACGCTGCAAACCGAAACCGACGACAACATCTTCGCGCTCGGCGATTGCGCCGCGTGCCAGTGGCCCGGTAACGAACGCAACGTGCCGCCGCGCGCACAGGCGGCGCACCAGCAGGCGAGCTTTCTGCTGAAGGCGGTCGCGGACCGGCTTGCCGGCCGGCCGCTGCAGGAGTTCACGTATCGCGACTTCGGCTCGCTGGTGTCGCTCGGGCATTTCAGCGCGGTCGGCAACCTGATGGGCGGCGTGATCGGCGGCAATATGCTGATCGAAGGGCTGTTCGCGCGCTTCATGTACATGTCGCTATACCGCTTGCATATCGCCGCGTTGCACGGCTATCCGCGCATGGTGCTCGATACGTTCGCGCACTGGCTGCATCGCACGACGATGCCGCGCGTGAAGCTGCATTGAGCGTGCGCAGAGTCTGCACGGAAGTTGCCCTGCATCATCTGCATTGAGGCTGCATCGGGCCCGCACCGAGGCGGCTTTGCATCTGCGCTGAAGCACACGCCACGCGCCTTCGCACCACCTTGCCGACACCGCTGCAACAGGATACGCGACAGGCGTATCCTGTTGCCTTTTCCGCCTCCCGCTCAATCATCGCCGGTTACTCTGTGGCTGTTCAATCTTGCCGTCCATTCAAGGAGCGCAGCATGCTGAATCCTGACGTCGACAGTCTGATCCCGCACGTCCCGTTCGATCGCCGCACGTTTATCAAGGCCGCTCTCGGCACCGGTTTCGCCGCTTCGGTGCTGCCGGTGTCCGCGCAAACCATTCATACCGACAGCGATGGCCTCGAGGCTGGCGAGGTCGGGATTCATTCGGGCGATACGCTGGTGCCCGCGTATCGCGCGCAGCCTAAGGGCAAGACGCATCTGCCGGTGATCATCGTCGTGCATGAGATTTTCGGCGTGCACGAGCATATCTCCGACGTGTGCCGGCGCTTCGCGAAGGCCGGCTATCTGGCGATCGCGCCAGACCTTTACACGCGTCAGGGCGATGCGGGTGCCTACACCAGCATGCAGCAATTGAACGAACAACTGGTCAGCAAGGTACCCGACGAGCAGGTGCTGCTCGATCTCGATGCGACCTACGCATGGGCCGGCGAGCACGGCGGCGATCTGAAGCGCGTGGGTATCACCGGCTTTTGCTGGGGCGGGCGGATCGCGTGGCTGTATGCGGAGCACAACCCGCGGCTGAAGGCCGGCGTGGCCTTTTATGGCCGTGTGGTCGGCAACCCGTCGCCGCTGCAACCGTCGAACCCGATCGATCACGTCAGCGAACTGAAAGTACCGATGCTCGGGCTCTACGGGCGGCAGGACCAGAGCATCCCGCAGGACACGCTTGAAAAGATGAAAGCGTTGATCGCGCAAGGTCCGCAGCCGGCGCGCGGCTCGCAGTTCGTCGTCTACGACGATGCGGGCCACGCGTTCTTTGCCGACTATCGGCCGAGCTATAAGAAGGCCGATGCCGAAGACGGCTGGCGTCGCACGCTAGCGTGGTTCAAGCAGCACGGCGTCGCTTGATCGCAGCGCGGGCGGGCGGCGGACGGTAAGGCTCAGTGAATGGCCGGCGTGTTCAGGGCTTGGCGCCCGTCGCGACCGGCCGCTTCGGATCCGAGCTCCATTCGCTCCACGAACCCGGGTAAAGTGCCGCGCCGTGCAGGCCGGCGATCTCCATCGCCAGCGCGTTATGGCAGGCGGTTACGCCTGAGCCGCATTGCAGCACCACCTGCTCGGCGGCCACGCCGGGCATTACCGCGTTGAACTCGTCGCGCAGCGTATGCGCGGACTTGAAGCGGCCGTCCGGTGCCAGGTTGTCTTTGAAGAAGCGATTGAGCGCGCCCGGAATGTGTCCGCCGACGCGGTCGAGCGTTTCGTTCTCGCCACGATAGCGGTCCGCGGCGCGCGCATCGAGCAGCACATGAACGTGCGTGTTCAGATTGCGTTCGACGGCCGGTGCGTCCATCGTGACCGCGAGCGGCGCACCTGCCTTGAAGTCGCCGCGCGCGGTTTGCGGCACGTCTTGTGTCAGCGGCTGGCCGGCCGCCTCCCACGCCTGCAGGCCGCCGTCGAGCAGTGCGACCGAGTCATGCCCCAGCCAGCGCAGCAGCCACCATAGACGCGCCGCATACATGCCGCCTTGCGCGTCGTACACGACCACCTGCTGGCCGTGCTTCAGGCCGAGCGCCGCCAGCCGGTCGACCAGCTGCTGGCGTTGCGGCAACGGATGACGCCCATTGCTGCCGGTCTTCGCGCCGGACAGGTCGCGATCGAGATGAAAATAATGCGCATGCGGCAGGTGGCCCGCCGCATAAGCCTTTTCGCCGGCTTCGGTATCGATCAGGTCGAAGCGGCAATCGGCGATGAACACGCTATCGGGCGCCGCAGCCAGCCGTTCGGCGAGATTGGCGGCGGCGATCAGCGTGGTGTAGTGGGTGTGAGGCATGGCGGCTCCTGAGGCAGACGGTGTCGGCTGCGCCGAACGATGCATTGAGTCTAGACAGTCTAAACAAAAAAGACGGGCCTAAGCCCGTCTTCGTATCGTTGCAAGGCGCCTGTCTGCGCGCGGCGTGCCGTCAGATCGTGCCGAGCTCGCGGCGCAGGAACTCATGGAAGTGCTGCATGCCGTCTTCCATCGGGCTTTGATACGGGCCGACCTGCGATTCGCCGCGCTGCATCAGCGCACGGCGGCCGGCGTCCATCCGCTCGGCGATCTCGTCGTCTTCGCGGGCTGTTTCCATATAGGCGGCGCGCTCGGCTTCGACGAAATCCCGCTCGAACAGCGCGATTTCTTCGGGGTAATAGAACTCGACGACGTTGGTGGTTTTTTGCGGGCCACGCGGGATCAACCACGACACCACGAGCACATGCGGATACCACTCGATCATGATGCCCGGGTAGTACACCATCCAGATCGCGCCGAATTCAGGGGGCTTGCCGTCGCGAAAGCGCAGGACTTCGTCGTGCCACTTGCGGTACGTCGGGCTGCCCGCGCGCGCGAGGCCGTTGTGCACGCCCACTGTTTGCACGCTGTACCAGTCGCCGAACTCCCACTTCAGGTCGTCGCAGTTGACGAAACTGCCGAGGCCCGGGTGGAACGGCACGACGTGGTAGTCCTCCAGATAGACCTCGATGAAGGTCTTCCAGTTGTAGTTGCACTCGTGGACTTCGACGCGATCGAACATGTAGTCGGCGAAGTCGAAGTGTTGCCGCGGGCCGAGCCGGGCGAGGTCTTTCGCGACGTTGCGCCCCTGTGCTTCGAACAGCAGCCCATGCCAGTTCTGTAGCGGCGAGTTGCCGAGGTTCAGGCAGGGGTTGTCTGCGAAGTGCGGCGCGCCGAGCAACTGGCCGTTCAGATCGTACGTCCAGCGATGCAGCGGGCAGACGATGTTCTCGGTCTGGCCGCGCCCGTTGAGCATGATCGCCTGGCGATGGCGGCACACGTTCGACAGCAGTTCGACTTGCGATTGCTGGTTGCGAACGAGCACACGCCCTTCGCTTTCGCTCGGCAAAGCAAAATAATTCCCTGCTTCGGGCACCATCAGTTCGTGCCCGACGTAGCGAGGACCTTTGTTGAAAAGGGTGTCGATTTCGCGCGTAAGAAGCGCTTCGTCAAAGTAAGCCGTGACTGGCAGCTGGCTATGAATAGCTCGCAGCTGCAATGCATTGCTCAGATTGGACATTCCCACTCCCGATTAGACGTGAAAGCAGTGAACAACCCAACCATCGATAGATTCGATTTAGGGAGCCCGCGATTATACCCGTTTCCCCCTCCAAGGGGACAGTAAGTGACTGATTTGGGTCAAAAATGTGGCGGAAGTTCGCACGCGCTGCAGATTTTCGCGGCGCGAAGCTTACGGTGAAGCGCCGCTTTACGCCCGGCCCGCCGTGCTTGCGGGCGGCCTGCGCGGCGCGCGGTGTGCCGATTGCGCAACGGCCCTGAAAGGGGTGGGCGGATCGGAAATGTCGCTTTTGCCGTAGAATGTCCGACTTGTTTTAATTTTGCGACGGATTCATGGCGAAGACCGCACCGAACGAGAACGCTGAAGCGTTGGCCGAGGGCGCCGGCGGCGCGCCGCTGCCCGATACGTATGAGGCAGCGCTCGCCGAACTGGAAGGACTGGTCGGACGGATGGAAGGCGGCAGCCTGAGCCTCGAGGAGTCGCTCACCGCGTATCGGCGCGGCGCGTCGCTCGTGGCATTTTGCCAGCAGCAGTTAGAAAAAGTTGAACAGCAGGTACGCGTTCTCGATGGCGAGACGTTGAAACCGCTCCCCACTACAGCCGCTGATAGCGGAGACGACGATCTATGACTTTCGAACAATGGATGCGCGCGGTGCTCGAGCGCGTCGAACACGCTCTCGAGCAGTATTTGCCGCCCGTATCGACCGCTCCGGCGCGCTTGCACGAGGCGATGCGCTATGCAGTGCTGGGCGGCGGCAAACGGGTCCGTCCATTGCTGTGCCATGCCGCGGGTGAGCTGACCGGCGCGCGGGCCGAAGCAGTCGAGGCGGCTTCGGCGGCGCTCGAGATGGTCCATGTGTACTCGCTGGTGCACGACGACATGCCGTGCATGGACGACGACGCACTGCGCCGCGGCAAGCCCACGGTACACGTTCAATACGACGAAGCGACGGCGCTGCTGGTAGGCGACGCGCTGCAATCGCAGGCGTTCGTCGCGATCACCGAGGCTGCGGGCACGCTTGCGCCGCTCCAGCAGGCATCGCTCACGCGCGAGCTGGCCCTTGCGATCGGCTCGCTCGGCATGGCCGGCGGCCAGGCGATCGACCTCGCGAGCGTCGGCCAGAAGCTCACGCGGCCGCAGCTCGAAACGATGCACCGGATGAAGACCGGCGCGCTGCTGCGTGCCGCGGTGCGCATGGGCGCGCTGGCCGGCGAAACGCCCGATGCGGCCGCGCTGCAGGCGCTCGATGCGTATGCGGCGGCGGTCGGCCTCGCGTTCCAGGTGGTCGACGACATCCTCGACGTAACCACCGATTCCGCGACGCTCGGCAAGACCGCGGGCAAAGATGCAAAGGACGGCAAACCGACCTATGTTTCGATCATCGGGCTGGATGCATCGCGTGAGCTCGCTGCGCAATTGCGCAGCGACGCGCATGCCGCGCTCGCGCCGTTTGGCGCACGCGCGCAGCGTCTTGCCGAACTTGCGGACCTGGTGGTGAACCGGGTCAGCTGAACAAGAAGCCAAAAAACAACGCGAAAGCCCGCCCCACGCGAGAGACCAAGGGGTAGCGCAGGCAGTGCGGGCGCGTAAGTTTTCCTTTCATGGAACGACGATGTACGACTTGCTGAAAACCATTGACGACCCGGCCGTGCTGCGCCGCCTCGATCGCCGCCAGTTGCAACCGCTCGCCGATGAGCTGCGGGCGTTCGTGATCGACAGCGTGTCTCAGACAGGCGGACATCTTTCGTCCAACCTCGGTACCGTCGAACTGACGATCGCGCTGCACTATGTGTTCGATACGCCGCGCGACCGCATCGTGTGGGACGTCGGCCACCAGACCTATCCGCACAAGATCCTGACCGGACGCCGCGACCAGATGCATTCGCTGCGGCAACTGGGCGGCATCTCGGGCTTTCCGCGCCGCTCGGAGTCGGAGTACGACACGTTCGGCACCGCGCATTCGAGCACGTCGATCTCGGCCGCGCTGGGCATGGCGATCGGCAGCAAGCTGCAAGGCGACGACCGCTTCGCGATCGCGGTGATCGGCGACGGCGCGATGACCGCCGGTATGGCGTTCGAGGCGATGAACAACGCCGGTGTCGCCGACGACGTGCCGCTGCTCGTGATCCTGAACGACAACGACATGTCGATCTCGCCGCCGGTCGGCGCGTTGAACCGCCACCTCGCGCGCCTGATGTCGGGCCGCTTCTATGCGGCCGCGCGGGCCGGTGTCGAACGCGTACTGCGCGTCGCGCCGCCGATGCTTGATCTCGCCCGCAAGCTCGAAGAGCACGCGAAGGGCATGATCGTGCCGGCCACGTTGTTCGAGGAGTTCGGCTTCAACTACATCGGGCCGATCGACGGCCACGATCTCGATTCGCTGATCCCGACGCTGCAGAACATCAAGGAACTGCGCGGTCCGCAGTTCCTGCACGTCGTGACCAAGAAGGGCCAGGGCTACAAGCTTGCCGAAGCGGATCCGGTGCTGTACCACGGGCCGGGCAAGTTCAATCCGGCTGAAGGCATCAAGCCGTCGACCGCGCCCAGCAAGAAGACCTATACGCAGGTGTTCGGCGAGTGGCTGTGCGATGCGGCCGAGCTCGATGCACGCGTGGTCGGCATCACGCCGGCGATGCGCGAAGGCTCGGGCATGGTCGAGTTCGAGAAGCGCTTCCCGGACCGCTACTACGACGTCGGCATCGCCGAGCAGCACGCGGTGACCTTCGCGGGCGGCCTCGCAGCCGAAGGCATGAAGCCGGTCGTCGCGATCTATTCGACGTTCCTGCAGCGCGGCTACGACCAGCTGATTCACGACGTCGCGTTGCAGAACCTGCCGGTGGTGTTCGCGATCGACCGCGCGGGCCTCGTCGGCGCGGACGGCGCGACCCACGCTGGAGCATATGATCTGGCGTTCCTGCGCTGTATCCCGAACATGACGGTGATGGCCGCTTCGGACGAAAACGAATGCCGCCAGATGCTGTACACCGCGCTGCAGCAGCCGAACCCGACGGCGGTGCGCTATCCGCGCGGCGCGGGCACCGGCGTGGCGACCGTCAAGCAGATGGCTGCGCTGCCGGTCGGCAAGGGTGAGATCCGCCGCGAATCGTCGCAGCCGGCAGGCAAGCGCATCGCGATTCTCGCGTTCGGCACGATGGTCGCACCGTCGCTGGCTGCAGCCGAGCAACTCGATGCCACCGTCGCCAACATGCGCTTCGTGAAGCCGGTCGACGAGGAACTGATCCGTCAGCTGGCCGAAACGCACGATGCGCTCGTCACCGTCGAAGAAGGCTGCGTGATGGGCGGCGCCGGCTCTGCGTGCGTCGAAGCCCTGCTCAGCAACGGGGTTATTCGCCCGGTACTACAATTGGGCCTCCCTGATCGCTTCATCGATCACGGCGATCCGGCCAAGCTGCTCGCAGAGTGCGGGCTCGATGGCGCGGGTATCGCAAGGTCGATTCGCGAGCGGTTTATCGATCACGTCGGCGCGGCCGGCAAATCGGTGATGCGGGTTGCCTGAGCGGTGGTGGGGCGTAGGTGCTACAAGTTGTCGCAGTTGTCCTGGCGGCGTGCACCCGGTCCTGCCGCGACAGACTCCAGATTGACCGGACGGGCGCGAGCCCGTCGCGAACCGCCGGCTTAGGCCGGCGGTTTCCATTGCGCGTGCGGTGTCGTGCGTGTCTCGTGAGGACAAGAAGATGAACCAGATGAACCCTGCCTTCGTGATGCCCGACGTGCAAGCCACGCCGGATACGCGGCAGATTCCGATCCAGCGGGTGGGCGTCAAGGCGGTGCGTCATCCATTGACGGTTCGCACGCAGGACGGCTCGGCGCAGCCGACCATCGGCATGTGGAACCTCGACGTGCATCTGCCGGCGGACCAGAAGGGCACGCATATGTCGCGCTTCGTCGCGCTGCTCGAAGAGCATCGCCATGTCGCGCTCGAGCCCGCGACGTTCCGCGCCATGCTGGCCGCGATGCTCGAGAAGCTCGAGGCACCGGCTGGCCGCATCGAAGTGAGCTTCCCGTATTTCGTGAACAAGACCGCGCCGGTGTCGGGCGTGCAGAGCTTGCTGGATTATGAAGTCACGTTGACCGGCGATACGCGCAACGGCGCGACGCGTCTGTTCCTGAAAGTGCTGGTGCCGGTGACGAGCCTGTGCCCGTGCTCGAAGAAGATCTCGCAGTACGGCGCGCATAATCAGCGCTCGCACGTGACGATCGATGCGGAGCTGGCCGGTGACGTGGCGGTTGAAGAGCTGATCCGGATGGCCGAAGAGGAAGCGTCGTGCGAGCTGTGGGGCTTGCTGAAGCGGCCGGATGAGAAGGCGGTGACGGAGCGCGCTTACGAGAATCCGAAGTTCGTCGAAGACCTCGTGCGCGATGTCGCGCAGCGGTTGAATGCCGATGAACGGGTTGTCGCTTATGTGCTCGAGGCGGAAAACTTCGAGTCGATCCATAACCACAGCGCGTATGCGTTGATCGAGAACGACAAGCGCGTGGCGCGGTAGTGGGGTTGAGCGGGGAGCGCAGCACGCTGCGCTGCTGCTAGATGTGCAACCGGCCGCTGGATGCGGCCGTTTTGTTATGCGCCTATGCGCGGTGCAGCGCCTTGTCTTGCCTCGCCTCGCAGCCCTCGAAAGCCTTCAGCTTCAGCGCGCGAGCGAAGCCAGATCCCAGCGCGGCTTAACCGTGAACGCATAGTCGCTGCCAGCCTGTGCCGGCCAGCGTTGCAACCGCAATGCGCCGGCTAGCGCGATCATTGCGCCGTTGTCCGTGCACAGCGAAAGGTCCGGATAGTGCACCGCGAACCCCCGCTTTTGCGCCGCAGCCGACAGCGCTTCACGCAACTGCTGGTTCGCACCGACACCGCCCGCCACCACCAGACGCTTGAGCTTCGTGCGCTTTAACGCGGCCAGCGATTTCGCCGCCAGCACTTCGACGGCCGCATCGACGAAACCGCGCGCCAGATCCGCCTTGCTCTGCTCGCAGACGTTCGAGCCGAGCTTTTTGGTCTGCGTGAGCACGGCGGTCTTGAGGCCGCTGAAGCTGAAATCGAGGTCGCCGGAATGCAGCATCGGGCGCGGCAACGTTATGGCGCCAGGCGTGCCGAACGCCGCAAGCCGCGACACTTCAGGGCCGCCCGGATAGCCGAGGCCGAGCAGCTTGGCGGTTTTGTCGAAGGCTTCGCCGGCTGCGTCGTCGAGCGTTTCGCCTAGCGTTTCGTAGATGCCCACGTCCGACACACGCATCAGTTGCGTATGGCCGCCGGACACCAGCAGCGCGACGAACGGAAACGGCGGCGGCTCGTCCACCAGCAGCGGCGACAGCAAATGCCCTTCGAGATGGTGGATGCCGATGGTCGGCTTGCCCCACGCCATCGCGAGGCCGTTCGCGATGCTCGCGCCGACCAGCAGCGCACCGGCGAGGCCGGGACCTTGCGTATAGGCGATCGCGTCGATGTCGGAACGCGCCGAGCCGGCACGCTCCAGCACTTCCTCCAGAAGCGGCAGCGCGCGCCGGATATGGTCGCGCGAGGCCAGCTCCGGCACCACGCCGCCGTACTCGCGGTGCATCGCGATCTGCGAATGCAGCGCGTGCGCGAGCAGGCCGCGCTCGGTGTCGTAGAGCGCGAGGCCGGTTTCGTCGCAGGAGCTTTCTATGCCGAGAACGAGCATCGATTGAGAGTGGCGCGGTTGGCTTGCGATTGGCTCGCGGTTAGACAAACATGCGAGCAATTGCCGCGCGGCCGCGCCGGGATTCCATCAAAAATTGAACCTCAAAGTATAGCAGCGCAAGCATAGGGCCGCCCGCCGGCCGTGGCCACCGCGGTTACAATGCGCGCCATGGAATCCTTCGACATCGCCGTGATCGGCGCGGGCGCGGCCGGCATGATGTGCGCGTCGGTGGCCGGGCAACTCGGGCGGCGCGTCGCGCTCATCGACCATGCGCCGCGGCTTGCCGAGAAAATCCGCATCTCAGGCGGCGGCCGCTGCAACTTCACGAATCTGTACGCGGGGCCGGGCAATTACCTGTCCGCGAATCCGCATTTTTGCCGCTCGGCGCTCGCCCGCTACACGCCACGTGACTTCATGGCGCTGCTCAAGCGCCATCGCGTTACGTGGCACGAGAAGCACAAAGGGCAGCTGTTTTGCGATCAGTCGAGCGATGCGGTCATCGATGTGCTGAAGCGCGAGTGCGATGCGGGCGGCGTCGCGTGGCGGCGGCCGCTGGTGGTCGAGCAGGTGAATCGCGCAGCGGACGGCGGTTTTATCCTCGGCACCCAGGCAGGCGAGATCGCGGCCCGCGCGCTGGTGGTGGCGACCGGTGGACTGTCCATCCCGAAAATCGGTGCGACCGATTTCGCTTATCGGCTCGCCAAGCAGTTCGGCCACAAGCTGATCGACACACGCCCGGCGCTGGTGCCGCTAACCTTCTCCGCAACCGACTGGGCACCGTTCGCCGCGCTGTCGGGCGCGTCGCTCGAAGTACATCTCGCGACCGGCGGCAAAAAGGCGGGCGGCGAATTCATCGAAGATCTGCTGCTCACGCACCGTGGGCTGTCCGGGCCGGCGGTACTGCAAATATCGAGCTACTGGCAGCCGGGCGACCCGATCCGCATCAATCTGTTAGGCGAGCGCGATGCGTCGGAAGCGCTGCTCGACGCCAAGGCCAGCAGTAAACGGCAGATCGCGAATCTGCTCGCGGAGTGGGTGCCGGCGCGGCTCGCGCATGTGTGGCTCGAAACCCATGGCGTATCCGCCGAAGCTCGTCTTGCCGATCTACCGGACAAGACGCTGCGCAAGATCGGCGAGGCGCTGTCGAGCTGGACGCTGGTGCCGAACGGCACCGAGGGCTATCGCAAGGCCGAAGTGACGCGCGGCGGTGTCGACACGCGCGAGCTGTCGTCCGCGACGATGATGAGTGCGCGCATGCCTGGACTCTACTTCATCGGCGAAGCGGTCGACGTGACGGGTTGGCTGGGTGGCTACAACTTCCAGTGGGCGTGGGCTTCCGGCGTCGCGGCGGGGCAGGCCGCGGCCGACTATGTGAATGCGATGCCAGGGGCTTGACGGATTGGTGCTTTTGTGGAGAAGCTCTGCTATACTTCCAACCCTTTGCCAAAGATCCGTTATTGAAAGATGACGACTATCCGCGTAAAAGAAAACGAGCCCTTCGAAGTCGCCATGCGCCGCTTCAAGCGCACGATCGAGAAGAACGGGTTGTTGACCGAACTTCGTGCGCGCGAATTTTACGAAAAGCCTACGTCCGAGCGCAAGCGCAAGAAGGCGGCCGCGGTGAAGCGGCACTTCAAACGGCTGCGCGGCCAGATGCTCCCAAAGAAGCTCTACTGATTCCGCAACGATTCGAGTACTGTCGAGTACTACCCGCGGGGCTTACGCATTCAGGCAAGGGCGGTTAGCGGGCGGCGAGGCGGCAATTATCGTGAATTGGCATAAGCCCGCTTGAGAAACCCGCGTTAAGCGGGTTTTTGTGTTGTGCGCATTGCCTGGCCTTGTCTGTTGACCTGGTCTGTTTAAATCCAACGTATGCAGGTGAACGATGAGTCTCAAGGTACAGATCAGCGACGACATGAAAGCCGCGATGCGCGCGCGTGAAACAGAGAAGCTGGGCACGATCCGGCTGCTGCTCGCGGCGATCAAGCAACGCGAGGTCGACGATCGTACCGAACTCGACGACGCGAGCGTGACGGCCGTCATCGACAAGATGATCAAGCAGCGCAAAGACTCGATCAGCCAGTTCGAGGCCGCTGGGCGCACGGATCTGGTCGAGAAGGAAAGCGCTGAGTTGGCAGTGTTGTCTGCCTATATGCCGGCGCAGTTGTCCGACGCGGAAATCGCCGCCGAAGTGCAGGCCGCGGTGGCACAAGTGGGCGCGGCAGGACCGCAGGACATGGGCAAGGTGATGGGCGTGCTGAAGCCGAAGCTGGCTGGCCGCGCCGATATGACCGCCGTGTCGGCGCAGGTCAAGGCCGCGCTTTCGAAGTAACGCGCGAGCCGGCGTCCGCGAAATAACGCCCCATTTCCGCCCGCGCGTTCTGCTCTGTACTGAGCGCGCGGCTGCTAATACCCGATGATTCTCAAGGCAGCGCGTCTTACGTGATTCCGCATTCGTTCCTGCAGGATCTGCTGAACCGCGTCGATATCGTCGACGTGGTCGGCAAGTACGTGCAGTTGAAGAAGGGCGGTGCGAATTTCATGGGGCTCTGTCCGTTCCACAACGAGAAGAGCCCCTCGTTCACGGTTAGCCCGACTAAGCAGTTCTATCACTGCTTCGGATGTGGGGCGCATGGCACTGCGATCGGTTTTCTGATGGAGCACGCCGGGGTGACGTTCCCGGAAGCGGTCAACGAACTCGCGCAATCGGTAGGCCTGAGCGTTCCGCACGAGTCCACCGGCCTGCGCGGCGGGGTGGGCGGCAGCGGCGAAGGCTATGCGCCGCCGGTATCGAAGGCGGTGACCACGGCGCTGTCGGACGTGATGCAGGTGGCGTGCGATTTCTACCGCAAGCAGCTGCGCGGCGCGCCAAATGCGATCCAGTACCTAAAGAAGCGCGGGCTGACAGGCGAGATCGCGCAACGTTTCGGTCTGGGTTATGCGCCGGATGGCTGGCAGAACCTCGAGACCGCATTTCCCGATTATCGGGACGACGCGCTGGTGGAATCGGGGCTCGTGATCGTCAGCGAGAAGGCGGACGCGCAGGGTCAGAACCGCCGTTATGACCGCTTCCGCGAACGGGTGATGTTCCCGATCCGCAGCGTGAAGGGGCAGGTGATCGGCTTCGGCGGCCGCGTGTTGGACGGAGGCGAACCTAAATATTTGAATTCGCCGGAAACGCCTCTATTTAGCAAGGGCAGCGAGCTTTACGGGCTGTTCGAAGCGCGGCTCGCGATTCGCGAGATGCACTACGTGCTGGTGGTGGAAGGGTATATGGATGTCGTCGCGCTGGCCCAGTTGGGGTTCCAGAACGCGGTGGCGACGCTGGGCACGGCCTGCACGCCGATTCATGTGCAGAAACTGCTGCGTCAGACGGACACGGTTATTTTCAGTTTCGATGGCGATGGCGCGGGCCGCCGGGCGGCACGCCGGGCGTTGGATGCATGCCTGCCGCACGCCGCGGACAACCGCACGATCCGCTTCCTGTTCTTGCCCACCGAGCACGATCCGGACAGCTATGTACGCGAGTTCGGCACCGATGCGTTTGCGACCGAGGTCAAGCGGGCGATGCCGCTGTCGCAGTTCATGCTGAACGAGGTATTGGCGGGCAAGGAGCTGGACCAGCCGGAAGGCCGCGCGCGTGCGCTGTTCGATGCGAAACCGTTGTTGCAGGCGCTGCCGGCCAATGCGTTGCGCGCGCAGATCATGCATATGTTCGCGGACCGGCTGGACGTGCCGTTCGAAGAGGTCGCGGCGCTTTGCGAGGTCGACGCGCGGATCGCGGCGGCTGCGCGCAGCGCGCCGCCGCGCAAAGACCGGCGCAGCGTGACCGGCATCGAACAGCGGGCGCTACGCAATCTGGTGATGCATCCGCGCATCGTCGGGACGCTTGATGAAGAGGCTGAACACGCCCTGCTGGCGGTCACCCGGCACGGCGAACTGTTTGAAGAGGTGACGACGCATGCGCGTGCATTGGGCGATGCAGCCGAGTTTCAGTTGCTGTCCGATTTGTTGCGCAACGGGGCGAATGCCCCCACCTTCGAGGAAATTTTTCGCGAAATTCTGGACTATGATGAAAACGTTCGGGATTTGCTGCTCAAGAATTCCGAAGATGCAGCCGTCGCCGAGGAGCGCCGTGAGCATGAACGGCTCGCGGGCGAAGAATTGAAGGCGGCGGTTCTGCAGATGCGCTACGACGCGTCGCGCGAACGTCTCGACCAGTTGGCGCGTCAATCCAGACATACCCCGGAAGAACTGGCGGAATTCAACGATCTGAGCCAACGGTGTGCTGATATGAAGCGCCAGCTCAGGTCGTAAAAACGGAAGGGCTGAAACGCAGGTGCTATAATAAAAGGTTTTCAGCGGGTTTATTTCCAGGCAAAGGCGAAAGGCGATTGCAATGGTAAAGACTACAGGCGGAAAAAAGGCGGCAGGCAAGGGCTCAGAGCAGCCAACCACCAAGGTGGCACAGGCCAGGTCCGCAGGTTCCGCCGGAACAACGTCTACCGACAGCGCCACGCCCGCCAGGAAAAGAGCCACGACTGTTTCGGCCGCGCGAGCGGCGCCGGTAACGGCGGCGAAAGCCGTTGCGCCGGTTGGGAAACAGCCGGGTTCTGCAGGCGCGAATGATGAAAGCGCAAGGGAAGCGGCTGCCGCGCAGGACGATGCGGTAGTGCGCGAAGCTCCAGTATCCACGGTTCAACCGGCTGTTGTCCACCAGCCGCGAGTCGAGACTACAGCCGGTACGGCGAACTCCATGACGAAAAAGCTGAACGAAGTATCCGTCGATGACGACGCAACCCAGAGCGAAGAGGCAGCAGCTCCCGTTCCGGGCAAAGGCGAAAAGGCCAAGGCACGCGACCGCCGCGCGAAGGAAAAAGCGCTGCTGAAAGATGCTTTCGCATCCACGCAGCCGGGCACCGCGGAAGAACTCGAAGAGCGTCGCTCGAAACTGCGCGCGCTGATCAAGCTCGGCAAGGAGCGCGGCTTCCTGACGTACGCCGAAATCAACGACCATCTCCCGGATAATTTCGCGGAAACGGAAGCGATCGAAGGCATCATCAGCACGTTCAACGACATGGGCGTGGCTGTGTACGAGCAGGCGCCCGATGCCGAAACGCTGCTGCTGAACGACAATGCGCCGGCCGCGTCGTCGGACGACGAAGTGGAAGAAGAAGCGGAAGTCGCGCTGTCCACCGTCGATTCCGAATTCGGCCGTACGACCGACCCGGTGCGGATGTACATGCGCGAAATGGGCACGGTCGAACTGCTGACGCGCGAAGGCGAAATCGAGATCGCCAAGCGTATCGAAGACGGCCTGAAGCACATGGTGATGGCCATCTCGGCGTGCCCGACCACGATCGCGGACATCCTCGCGATGGCTGAGCGCGTGGCGAACGACGAGATCCGCATCGACGAACTGGTCGACGGTCTGATCGACGAGAACGCGCAAGACGCCGATGGCTTCTCCGAACAGGAAGCCGAAGCGATCGAGAACGAAACCGAAGAAGCGGAAGAAGCCGAAGAAGAAGAGGAAGAAGACGACGACGGCGCGGCGCAGGCTACGGCCAATGCAGCGCAGCTCGAAGCGTTGAAACGCATGTCGCTCGAAAAGTTCGCGATGATCAGCGAATGGTTCGACAAGATGCGTCGCGCGTTCGAGAAGGAAGGCTACAAGTCGAAGTCGTACCTGAAGGCGCAGGAAACCATCCAGAACGAACTGATGTCGATCCGCTTCACCGCGCGTACGGTCGAGCGTCTGTGCGACACGTTGCGTGCGCAGGTGGACGAAGTGCGTCAGGTCGAGCGTCAGATCCTGCATACGGTGGTCGACAAGTGCGGCATGCCGCGTGCCGAGTTCATCGCGCGTTTCCCGGGCAGCGAGACCGACCTCGAATGGGCCGAGAAGATCGTCGCCGAAGGGCACGCGTACAGCGCGATCCTGACGCGTAACATCCCGGCGATCCGCGAACAGCAGCAGCGTCTGTTGGACCTGCAGGCGCGCGTGGTACTGCCGCTGAAGGACCTGAAGGAAACCAACCGTCAGATGGCGGCCGGCGAACTGAAGGCGCGTCAGGCCAAGCGCGAGATGACGGAAGCGAACTTGCGTCTGGTGATCTCGATCGCGAAGAAGTACACGAACCGCGGCCTGCAGTTCCTCGACCTGATCCAGGAAGGCAACATCGGCCTGATGAAAGCGGTGGACAAGTTCGAATATCGCCGCGGCTACAAGTTCTCGACGTACGCAACATGGTGGATCCGTCAGGCCATCACGCGCTCGATCGCGGACCAGGCGCGCACGATCCGGATTCCGGTTCACATGATCGAAACGATCAACAAGATGAACCGTATTTCGCGTCAGATTCTGCAGGAAACCGGCCTCGAGCCGGATCCGGCAACGCTGGCCGAAAAGATGGAAATGCCCGAGGACAAGATCCGCAAGATCATGAAGATCGCCAAGGAACCGATTTCGATGGAAACACCGATCGGCGACGACGACGACTCCCATCTCGGCGATTTCATCGAAGATACGAACACGGTCGCTCCGGCCGATGCCGCGCTGCACGCCAGCATGCGCGACGTCGTGAAGGACGTGCTCGATTCGTTGACGCCGCGCGAAGCGAAGGTGCTGCGTATGCGCTTCGGTATCGAGATGAGCACGGATCACACGCTGGAAGAAGTCGGCAAGCAGTTCGACGTGACGCGTGAGCGGATCCGTCAGATCGAGGCAAAGGCGCTGCGCAAGCTGCGTCACCCGAGCCGCTCGGACAAGCTGAAATCGTTCCTCGAAGGGAACTGATCAACTGATCGAGCGGGCGGGTTGCAACACTAACGTCGCTGGCTGACGTAGCGGATACGGGGCTTCAGACGTGTTTCGTGTAGTACGCGGAGCATGTCCGGAAGCCCCGATTTTCGTGTAGTATGTCGGCCATTCAGCGATCAGGCCCGGCCTTACGACCGGGTCTTTTCTTTCCTGGGCCGGACGCCGTGTTGGTTGCAGGCAGCGGACTCATAATCCGCCTCCGAAAGGACATCGTCGGTTCGAATCCGACCCGGCCCACCAAGGGTTTTGAGCCCATTCAAGATATCGATTCTGTGACGTCCGCACAGATCTTCTCATCGTTTTAGCGTCGCTCAGACGTCGACCGTGCGGTCGTGCAACGCGTTCGAAGATGCGACACGCGCGGCCCAGAACGCAGCGTCCGGCCAGCGCTGTTCCATCGCATAGAAGGCGCGAAGCTGCTCGCGATACACACGGTGAACATCAATCAGGTGCGCCACGTAGCGCGCTACCGCTGTGCTGTCGCCGTGGTCCGCTGCGATCACGGTACGCGCGGCCTGCAGGCCTGTATAAAGCGCGTTGGAAATTCCCTTCGACGATAGCGGATCGAACGCGAGCGCGGCGTCGCCGACGGCCATCCATCGGCTACCGCCGGCCTTATCCAATGCACGACTGCTCGCATCAGCGGCACGCGGCCTCGCGGCGCCGGGCTGGTAGCAATACTGGTTGCACAACGCATGCAGATTCGGTGCTCCGCGCAGCGCTTCCCATAGCGCGCTGCCATCGAGCAATGCATCGCGCCGTGCCGTCGCGCGATCGCACAGGAACGCAACGAGGCGCTCATTCGACGGCAGCAAAACGCTATACCACCAGCCATCCTCGACAGCCTCGACCCAACTGCGGCCATCCTGATCGCCAGGCGTTTGCGCTTGCAGGCGCAGATAAAACGCCAGCAGCCGATCGTAGCGCACCGATGCCGCGCCCAGCGAGCGCGCCAGACTGGCGGCGCGGCCGCTAGCGTCGATCAGCCAACGCGATTCGATCGGCTTGGGAGCGCCATCGGCAGGACACAAGGTCAACTGATGCGACGCGCGCGCCGCAGTCGCCACCTCAGTCACGACCGACGTATCCGTGGCTACCACGCGCACGCGGGCCGACTCGACCAGTTCCGCCCCCGCCGCGACGGCAGCCTCGCGCAATGAAGCATCGAAGCGTGCCCGGTCGAGCTGCAGACCCGAGCCGTGCAGCTGCGTAATGAAATCGTTGAAGTGCGGCGTTGCGGCGCCCCAGAACGCCACAGTTCCTGCGCTGGCACGATGTCCATCGCTGAGCAACCGCTCCAGCACACCGAGCTCGCGTAGCAATGCACGCGCCGAAGGCGGCAAACCCTCGCCGACGCGAAACCGCGCGCCTTCATGCGCATGCGCCGCGTCTCCGCCACCATTACCGCCCGCATCGACCAGCAACACCCGCCGCCCTTCACGCGCGAGCGCAATCGCGGTGGCGGCCCCTGCCGGGCCGCCACCTGCGATCACCACGTCATAGCTGCCTGCTGCCAACGCCACACCTGCTCCCTAGCCACGCGGCTTGCCACGCCGCACCGGCAGCGGCGCCGCGTGCGCCTCATCATGCGAAGCGAAGTTGCTTCCTTGAGGCAGCGCCCGCGCCTTCGGATGCCCCGCCGGCACCGTACCGACCGCCGCAGCAACAGCCACCGCCGCACGCAGCTCAACCTTCGGCTGCACGCCCGCACTGCTCGTGCTCGACTGATCCGCCGGCGCCACATCAGGCCCATACGAAGCCACCAGCATCACCGGCGGAAACTCCGGCTCGAGCCCCTTCGCCTCGCGCTGCTCCAATAGCCCCATCGAGCCGAAGATCCGCACCATCTCTTCCATCTGCCCCGCGGTCGTGCCATGCAGCGGCTTGTTCCAGCTGGTGCGATTCGCGAACGCATCGATACGACGCTCCATCGGCTGTTTCGGATCGACGACGATCGCATAGTCATCCGCGCTCAGCACATGGTTCGGCACACGCGCCGGCCAGAAAGTCGGCGCATACGGATCGTACGCAGTGTCGTAGCCCGCGCGGCAGAAAGCCGTATCGGCCTGCCACGGCAGTCCCATCCAGCGGTTGATGTCGCCCGGCGCCTGCGCATACAGCGGCCCCGCGAGCGACAACGTGACCGCCTGATCGAGCGTCGCGCCATAGTCCGGCACCGGCGTGCCGGCCGGCCGCACGCGAATCCGGAACGGTTTGTCGTACAGCGTCAGATGGCGCATCGGCCAGGTCATCTCGCAGCCCGGATGGAACGCATCGGCCAGACAGAAATCGAGCGCCGCGCGATCGAGCATTGCCGGCTGTTCGGCCAGCGGCACTTCGTCGATGCTGCGCGGCACCTTGCGCTGCGGGTCCCAGTCGGCGACGAACTCGCCGCTCGCCCAGCGCTGCAGGATTGCATACTGCGTCGCGCTGACCGACGCATTTTGCCGCGGGCTCTGGCCGGCCGGCACTTCCATCGCATCGCCATACAGCCACGGCCACGGCAACTGGTTGCCATCGGCGGGCTCGGGCGGACGGAAGCTGTTCACAATCTGGCGGCGCAGTTCGGCGTTCGGGTCGAAGCCGCCGTTTGCGGGCAGCTTCGCGAGCCGCGCGATCAATTCCGCATCGTCGAAATCGAAGCGTCCGCGATGTCCGAATGCCGCCGCGAAACCCTGATTGACCCACTGCAGGCCGGTCAGCCGATGCAGGATCGGATACACGTCGTGCGCAAACGAGATCGTCGCGAGCGGCTGCATCCAGCCTGCCTGGATATACAGGTCGTGCAGCAGGTCGTACAGCGTTCGCACGGCCTTCACGTTATTGCCGTAGTTCGGCGGCGCGGTCACGACCCACGCCGATTCGACCGGAATCGCGCGGCCTTCGATGTTGACCGTGGCGTTGACAGTGCCGTCGCAGGTGTCGTCGTACCAGTCGTCGGCGTTGATAAACGAGTTACCGTTGGCGGGATCGAAGATCGGCGCGTTGTTCGGCGAAGCCGACACACCATGGCCGCCGAGCACCAGCAGACGGCCGGCGGCGTCGGTGTGCAGCTCGCCGATCTTGACCGGCACGCCGGTAAAGTAGCCGGAACAGTTGACCGGCGCCGCATTACGGCCGGCGATGTGCTGCGGTCCCGCGTCGATCACCAGCGTCTCGCGCGCGGCCACTTTCGGATTGCGTTGCGGCAGCACGGTATCGGCGGCCTCGGGAATATCCATCGCGATCTGCCACTGGTACCAGGCGGCCTTGCTGTTAGCCAGATGCACGCTCCACGCGATCTCGGCCCAGTCCGAGGTCAGCTCGCGCACGACTTCGCCCGCCGAGTTGTAACCGTAGATGCGGAACTGCGCGGCCTCGCGCTTTAGCGCGCCTTGCGCGTCGCGATAAAAGCCCAACGGCGTTGCGGCCGGCTCGATCACTTGCGGCCCGATGTAGTACTCATGTTCGCTGTTGCCGACCCGCGCGAGGCCGATGGCCGGATGAATCGCGGCACGCACGATGCGGCTGTCCACGCCAGCCGGATAATCGATGCCGGGCGTATCGACGCCCGGCGCATACTGCGGCGGCCGAGGCTCGACCGGCTCACCGAGCGGCACGCCATTGACGTTGCGGCGATTCGCCGCGGACGCGCGATAAACCATCTTGCGTGCATCAGCGAGGCTGCCGACGGGTTGATGCGCGTGCAACGAATGCCACGTGTTGTAAGCGAGATTTTCTCCATACGCGGACTGGCCGCGCGCATCGAGATCCTGCTGCGGCAACTCGAGAATACCGACTTCGATCGGCGCACTGAGCTGTTCACTCCAGCGCACCGTGGCGGCATCGAGCGGCATTTGCTGATCGTCGGTGCGCAATTGCACCATGAAGCGAAAGCGCGCTGGCCCTTTACGCAGCCGCGCGTGAAGATCGGCGCGCAGATAAAACGGATCGTCGAAATCCGGCGCCGCGTCCGTGCCTGCCGCTTCGAGCGGCTCGAGTTTGTACTTCACGTAGTGCGACGGCCCGAACTTCGATGGCAGCACGCTCCAGTAATTCGTGGTCAGCACCGAATCAACCACCTTCTCCATGTCCTTCAGGATCTGCGCGGTGACCGGATGCGCGTGCAGATACTCGTCGCCTTTGCCATGCAGCGACTGGCAGGTGAATTCGCACATGTCCTTCGCGGTGTCGGTGAAGAACACGTCGTGGTTCTGCAGGATAAAGTCCTGCGTGCGCGCATGCTGATCGGGCTCGAGCAGCTTGGGCCCGTCGACGCCGAACAGCTTGATGCCGATCCCGGTGGTGCCTTTCAGATCGGCGGCGCCAGGTTGCACATCGGCGGAGAAGCGCACCCAGGCGGCATATTCGCTGGCTTGTCCGAATACGCCGACCTTCAGGTCGTGGCGCAGATCCGGCGCGACCACAAAGCGGCCATGCGCCACACCATGCAGGCGCAGGAACACGGGGCGCGTGGCGGGATCACGCCCGGCCGCCATGCCGCGCCCCTGAAAGTAATCGACAAACAACTGCTTGAGTCCGGCGATCGGATCGCTATCGCAGCAGCAGGGGGAAGGGGGGAGCGTCGGCGGCAACGTGATCGGCGTTTCTGCGCAGCCGGATGAAGCGGACGGGGACGACCCGGTGGGACTCGACATTGTGCGGCTCCTTATTCTGGTCATGCTTTTTGACGCAACGAATGGGGACTAACCGAACTACGCCTGCTGTTTCCGGGAGCGATTATTCAGCGATCCATCGGCGGCGTGCAAGGGAATTTCCGATGACAGTGCAGTAAAACGCTTCCTGCATATTTCGCATCCTTACGCATCAGTTACGGCACGCGGTAGTGTATGAATCAATCGGCATAACGATTTGCGAGATTTATTCCGTGATCCTGACTGGTTTGATTGTCGATGCGCGACAGAAGCCACACCGTTCAGGAAGACGTAATCGGCGGTGTTTACACATCAGTATCAATTACCGGCTAATCGCGCGCGCGGATCGCCTGCCTCCGTATAAACACCGGCATTTAGCGCTTAAGAACGCTGTGCCGTCGCCGTAAACCGGGATATCGCCCATATGGTTTAGCACGCGAATCCATCGGTAAAACCTGCATCAATACCGATGCAAGGCTTTCGCATTGCCGTTTCACGGAGGAAGTATGTTTGTTGCAATAGGCTGGGTCGTGGTCATCGGATCCGTGATTGGCAGTTTCGTCGGCGTGGGCGGGCATCTTCCCGCGCTGGTTCAGCCATTCGAATTGCTGTGCATTTTCGGTGCGGCGCTTGGCGCGTTTGTGGTTGGCAATCCAGTCGCGACGCTGAAGAAAACCTTAAAGAGCTTGCCCACCTGTTTTAAAGGCGGCCGCTATACGAAACAGCAATATCTCGAACTGATCGCATTGCTTTACGAGCTGCTGCAAAAGGCCCGCAAGGACGGCATGATGTCGCTCGAGGCCGACGTTGCCGCGCCGGAACAAAGCCCGCTGTTCCAGAAGTATTCGCACGTGCTCGAAGATCACCATCTGCTTGATTTCATCGTCGACTATCTGCGCATGATGTCCAGTGGCAACGTGAACGTGCTGGAAATGCAGGAGCTGATGGACGAAGAGCTCGCGACCCATCACGCCGAATCGTCGCTGGCTGCAAACGCGATCCAGAAGATGGCCGACGGCCTGCCGGCATTCGGTATCGTCGCGGCGGTGATGGGCGTCGTGCATACGATGGGCTCGGTCGGTGCGCCGCCCGCGGTGCTCGGCGAAATGATCGCCGGTGCGCTGGTCGGCACCTTCCTTGGCATTCTGCTCGCGTACGGTTTTGTCGGGCCGCTGGCCGATCTGCTCAACGCCAAGGCACGCGCACAGGCCAAACCGTTTCAATGCGTGAAGGCCGTGCTGCTTGCATCGTTGAGCGGCTATGCGCCGCCGGTTGCCGTCGAATTCGGCAGAAAGGTGCTGTTCACGATCGACCGTCCGAGCTTCCAGGAACTGGATGACGCGGTGCGTGCGACCAAAATGCCGAAGTCGGCCTGACGCGCGGGTGCTGCTATGGCCGAACGGGAAAGACAAGGCGCGCAAAAGAGCGAAAAGGCCGCGACGGTAGTGGTGCGCCGCTCGAAGCATCACGACGATCACGGCGGTCATCACGGTGGCGCATGGAAGATCGCCTATGCCGACTTCGTTACCGCGATGATGGCGTTCTTCCTGCTGATGTGGCTGCTCGGCTCGACGTCGAAATTCGAAAAGCAGGGCATCGAAGACTACTTCAACACACCGCTGTCGAGCATGCTGGGCGGTAAGGACGGCAACGGCGCGGCGCGTTCGAGCGTGATTCAGGGGGGAGGCCGCGAACTGGCGGACTCGCGGCCCGGCGAAGGCTCGCAGAGCCAGACGCAGCCGGCCGCGACGAAACCGGTGCCGGCGGCGAGTGCGACGTCGGACGCAACGCGGCTCGAGCAGATCAAATCGAAGCTGACTGCGCTGATCAATACGAACGTGACGCTGCGCGAGTTCAAGGATCAGATTCGCGTGTCGATCGTCAACGAAGGCTTGCGCATCGAGATCGTCGATACGTTGAAGCGGCCGATGTTCGCGACCGGCAGCTACCGCCTCGAAGATTACGCATTGGCGATCCTGACGCAGGTCGGCGCATCGCTGAACGACGTCGACAATCGCATCTCGATCGCGGGTCACACTGACGCGATGCCGTATTCGCAAGGGCCGGCCGGCTATTCGAACTGGGAACTGTCGGCGGAGCGCGCGAACGCGGCACGACGGGCGCTGGTGACGGGCGGCATGCACGCGGACAAGGTACTGCAGGTTCGCGGTCTGGCCGATGTGTTGCCGCTCGATCACGATGTCGTCGATGCGCCGACCAACCGGCGCATCAGCATCCTCGTGTTGAACAAGGCTGCCGAAGATGCGTTCTTCCACGATAGCAATCGCAGCGAGTTGAGCGGCGGCGTGCCGGCGGGTGGTTTGCCGGTGGGCAACGGGAGTTGAGCGCGATCGATCGCTGCGCATGAGCTTTCAATGCTTGCGCCGTTCGCGGCGAACGTGCCGCCCGGCACGTATATGGGACGAAACGCGCCGCACATCCGCGCTACGCAATAACGAAACAAATGCCTTCTATACTTGCTGTCGGCGCGCCCAGTGCGCGCCGTCTTGCAGTGAGGCCATTCGTTATTGAGGGAGGAGCGCGGCACGATGCAAACATCCGTCATCTCGAACTGGGGTTCATTTGTCGATCTGTGCTCGGAACTCGACGGCTGGGCTTTTCGCGGCCAGCAAGATGCGCGTTGGGATCTGCAAAGCTCGCTGTCGCGTTATCTGTTCGCCTACGTCGCAGACCGTTCCGAGTGGCAGGCGCGCGAAGCGCGTGCGATTCGCGTGTTCCGCCGCAAGGCGCACAACTATCTGGCCAACGCCGAGTTGCTGAACGACGACCTGCGCTGCCTGAGCCTGATGCAACATCACGGCGCGCCGACGCGGCTGCTCGATTTCACGAAGTCGCCCTTCGTCGCGGCTTTTTTCGCGTTGGAGCGCGCCACTGAGGAAGCGGCGATCTTCGCGTTGAACACGCCGACGCTATGGCGCAACAGCGCGCGCCCGAAGACGGCGCCGGCCTTGACGCGCGACGAGATCGACCCGCGCGTCAAAGGCAATCTCGACAAGTATTTCCTCGGCAGCGACAACGAAGTGATCTGGTTTGGCGAGCCATCCGAGATGGACGACCGGCTGATCGCGCAGTCGGGCACCTTTGTCGTGCCGGGCGTGATCGACCGGCCGCTGCATGAGATTCTCGACGGTTACGAAAGCGAAGCCGAATTGCTGCGCAAGATCGTGTTGCCGCCGTCGTTGCGCGCCGAGGCGATGCGCTGGCTGTACCGGATGAACATTACGAACGCGTCGTTGTTTCCGGGGTTGGACGGGCTGGCGAAATCGATCGCGGTGGAACTCGAGATGGTGTGGCCTAGCCTGGCGTTTCGTTAGGCTTGCGCGAGGCGCGAGCGTGGTGCGGCTCGATAGCGGTGCAGGTGCGCATCGAGCCGCGGCCAGAACATCTCCTTTGCGCACACGCACTCCATTCGCGATACGCACCCTGTGCGCGCCGCGCATTGCTGGTGCATTGCCGCACAGTGTGTGTGCGACGCGCTTTTATGCGCGATACCTGACAGGCCTACCAATCACACCCACCACGCGACACGCGCTGCGAGTGTTCAATATCCGAAACGCACTGCGACAGGCTTTCCGCGCAAAACAAGCGCCACTCGATCGCAATTGGCATAGCGATTGCTTTTAAGCCTGCGCCGACCCGTTGTGCACGGCGGGATCTGCGAACGCATTCCGTTGCGCGAGACAAAGGCGTCTCCCGCGACACCGGCCAACAAAGCCCGAACCCAGCTTGCCTGGTTTCGGGCTTTTTGCGTTCGCGTTTTTCTCATCGATGTCGGAGTGAACTGAATAATGACGATCGACATGACGCAGCCGTCGCTCGCCGGCCTCAAGCTTGCGGTCCGTAATGGCCGCAACTATGCTGACATGGTGCATTCGCGCCTGCGCGGGCGCACGCCGGGCGTGCTGTCGATCACATCGCTCAACCCGTACTACAGCAGCCATCATCCGCTGCGCGTCGAACCAACCCCGCGCCTCGGCGCGTACGCCGGCGAGCACCATGTACCGCTGCACAGCAAGCAGTGCTCGTTTCGCGACGTATTCCGTACCTTCCCGATCTTGAAGACGATGCACCGCCGCATCGCGTACCGCGCGCTGGGGGGCGGCCCGGTCGGCGCAATCAGCAAGAAGTTTCTGACACCTTGAGGAGACGAGAACATGGACTTGCAACTGAAGGGATTAAAAGCCGTCGTGACCGGCGGCACGCGCGGTATCGGTCTCGCGATTGCGCAGACCTTTGTCGATGAAGGCGCGGACGTGGCGATCTGTGCGCGCGACAGCGCGCTGGTCGAGCAGACCGTAGCCGCGCTGCAAAAGCGCGCCGCCAATGCAGTGCGCGTGACCGGCGCCGCGGTGAACGTCGCGGATCGCGAGGCCTTGCAGGCGTGGACGCGCGGCGCGGCCGAGACGTTCGGCGGCCTCGATATCGTGGTCGCGAACGTCAGCGCGCTGGCGATCGGCAACGACGAGCAGTCGTGGCGCAGCGAGTTCGAGACCGACATGATGGGCACGGTCAATCTGGTTGGCGCGGCGCTGCCGTTTCTCGAGGCGAGCAAGGCCGCGTCGATCGTCGCGATTTCGAGCGTCTCGGCACGCGAGATCGACTTTGCCGCGGGCCCGTACGGCACCTTCAAGGCGGCCGTTTTGCATTACGTACAGGGACTCGCGTTCCAGCTCGCGCCAAAGGGTATTCGCGCGAACGCGGTATCGCCGGGCAACACGTATTTCCCCGGCGGCGTGTGGGAGCACATCGAAAAGAACGACCCGAAGCTGTACGCCGATTCGCTGGCGCTGAATCCGATGGGCCGTATGGCGCGGCCTCAGGAAGTGGCCAATGCGGTGGTGTTCGTGTCGAGCCCCGCAGCGAGCTTTATCAGCGGCACCAACGTGGTGGTCGACGGTGCGTTGACGCGCGGCGTGCAGCTTTAAACACAGCAAACCCGCTTAAATCAAACCAATCCAACGAACAATCTGGAGAAAACGATGAAACAGGCATTCTTCGCTACGGGCGCGCGCGGCTGGCGCGGTGCGACCATGACGGCTGCATTGCTGGCCGCAGCCTTCACCAGCATCGGCGCGCTGGCGGCCGATCCGATCAGGATCGGTGTGCCGGTGGGCTTGAGCGGTGCGAACAGCGTGGTTGCGCCGTCGGTCGTGCAGTCGGCGCAACTGGCCGTCGAGGAGATCAACGCGAAGGGCGGCATCCTGGGCCGCCAGGTCGCGCTCGAAGTGGCGGACGACGGCAGCGGCGCAGCCGGTGCGCAAAAAGCCTTCGATTCGCTGATCTTCGACAAGAAGGTCAACGCGCTGATCTCGATGGAAACCAGCGCCGCACGCAACGCCGGCCTGCCGATCGTCACGCGCGGCAAGACGCCGTTTATCTACACGTCGTTTTATGAAGGCCGTTCGTGCAACCGCTACATGTACGTCGACGCATGGGTGCCCGACCAGCAGGTCGCGCCGATCGTCGATTACTTCATGAAGCAGAAGAACGCGAAAACCTTCTTCCTGATCGGCAGCGATTATGCATTCGGCCGCGGCATGCTCGACTTCACGAAGAGCTACATCGAGAAGCATGGCGGCAAGGTGGTCGGCAACGAATACCTGCCGATGGACGGCTCCGACTGGACGCCGATCATCAGCAAGCTGCAGGCCGCCAAACCCGACGCGGTGATCACGTCGACTGCAGGCGGTGCGCCGAACGTCACGCTGACCAAGCAGTTGCGCGCAGCGGGCGTGAAGCTGCCGTACGGCAATCTGGCGGTCGACGAAGGCACCGCGAAAAGCATGGGCGCGGACGCGGAAGGCATCTACATCTCCGGTTCGTACGTGACCAACATCGATACGCCGGCCAACAAGCAGTTTCTCGCCGCGATGCAAAAGCGCTTCGGCGCCGACCTGAAGACGCCGAACGACCTGTCGGTGCCGCAGTACGAAGCGATCTATCTGTACAAGGCCGCTGTCGAAAAAGCCGGCACGACCGATTCGGCCAAGGTGATTCCGATGCTCGCGCAGGTGTCGTTCGACGGTCCGCGCGGCACGATCAAGATGGACAAGCAACGCCATACGCCGCTCACGATGTATCTGGGCCAGGTGCAGGCGGACGGCTCGGTGAAGGTGATCGAATCGTTCAAGAACGTCGACCCGGGCGAGCAGTGCCCGTCGTTGAAGTAAGCGGTAGGGAGGCGGTACTGCGATGCTGAACCTCGGGCTCGATGTCGTCACTACGGCGGCGATCTTGTTCATCGTATCGACCGGGCTGTTGCTCGTGTTCGGCGTGATGAAGATCATCAACTTCTCGCACGGTGCGTTTCTGACCACCGGCGGCTATGCAAGCGTGATCGTCACGCAGGCGGGGCTCAGCTGGTGGTGGGGCATACCGTGCGCGCTGGCAATCGGTTTCGTGCTCGGCATGGCGGTCGAGCGCTTTATCGTGCGACCGCTGTATGCGCGGCCGCTCGACGCGATTCTTGCGACCTGGGGGCTCGGCATCATCGTCGGTCAGATCATCACGCTGATATTCGGGCGTGGTGTGCAGATGGTGGCGAGCCCGGTGACCGGCGCGCTGGCATTGCACGGTGCGCAGTATTCGGCGTACCGGCTGATCCTGGTCGGCGTCGCACTCGTCATCGCGCTCGCGCTCGGCTGGCTGCTGAACGGCACGCGTCTCGGTCTGCAGACGCGCGCGGTGATCATGAACGAAGCGCTTGCGCGCGGCCTTGGCATCAGCAGCACGCGGGTGCGCTTCATGACGTTCTGTACCGGCGCGGCGCTCGCGTCGCTGGCGGGCTGTCTGATTACACCGCTCGCCAGTGTCGATCCGAACATGGGTGTGCCGTGGATTGTCGGCGCCTTCATGCTGGTGCTGGTGGCGGGGTCGTCGCTGGTGAATCTGGCGTTGGCGAGCGCCGTGCTGGGCGGCGCGCAGGTGCTGGTCAGCACGTTTATCAATCCGGTGCTCGGCGGCCTGACGATCGCGGTGCTGGCCGCACTGCTGTTGCGTATTCGTCCGGAGGGCTTCGCGCGTGGCTGAACCTGTTTCTACGATGACGCTAAAGAGTGGCGTCGCGTCCGCGTGGCGCACGCCGGTAGTGGTTGGCGTGGCCGCGCTGGCGGTGCTCGCGGTCGGCAGCATGGTGCTGCCGACCTTTCTGGTCAACAACCTGATCCGCGCGTTCCTGTATGCGGCGCTGGCGCTGACCGTCGATCTGCTGTGGGGCTACACCGGCATTCTGACCTTCGGGCAGTCGGCGTTCTTTGGCATCGGCGCGTATGCGGCCGGGCTGGTGTTCACGCATGCGGGCTTCTCGCTGCCGCTCGCAGCCGGTGCGCTCGCCGCGGGGCTGGTCTGCGCGTGGCTGGTGTCGCGTGCAATCGGCTGGCTCGCGTTTTATCACGGCGCATCGCCGCTGTATGCGTCGGTGGTTACGCTGGTGTTGCCGATCGTGCTGGTGCAGGGTATTTACTCCGGCGGCGAATTCACCGGTTCGAGCAGCGGGCTGTCGGGATTCGACAGCTTCGACGTGCCGCTCGAAGCGTGGTTCTTTATCGCCGGTGCATTCTTGACAGTAGTGGCGGTCATCGCGTGGCTGTTCGTGCGCAGCGATGCCGGCCGCCTGCTGGTGGCGATCCGCGAGAACGAGTCGCGCTGCGAGTACCTGGGCATCGACGTGTCGCGCTACAAGGCGCGGCTGATGGATGTCTGCGCCTTGGTTGCGGCTGCTGCTGGCTTTCTGTTCGCCTGCGTGCAGATGGTCGTCGCACCGGAATACGCGGGTTTCGTGTTCGGCACCGAACTCGTGATCTGGGTCGCGCTCGGCGGCCGCGGCTCGCTGCTCGGACCGATCGTCGGCGCATTGCTGATCGACGTCGGCAGTGCGTATCTGAGCGGCAATCTGCCGTATATCTGGACGCTGCTGGTCGGCATCGCATTCGTGGTCGTGATCGTCGCGATGCCGCGTGGGCTCGCGCCGCTTGCGGCCAACGCGCTGCGCCGTGCAGTGCCGCGCAAGCGGCGCATCGCTCCGGTTGCGGTCAGTTTCGTC
The DNA here is from genome assembly GCF_054782355.1 of Paraburkholderia jirisanensis. Lineage (NCBI taxonomy): Bacteria > Pseudomonadati > Pseudomonadota > Betaproteobacteria > Burkholderiales > Burkholderiaceae > Paraburkholderia > Paraburkholderia jirisanensis. The sequence goes on from NZ_BAAGSQ010000013.1 coordinate 114,646, forward strand.
GCCGCGCCGGCGCGCGAACGCGAACGTGACGACGCGCAGTCGCCGTTGCCGTCGCTGTCGTTGCGCGACGTGCAGAAGCATTTCGGCAGCCTGAAGGTGCTCGACGGCATCAGCTTCGACGCGCATGCCGGCGAACTGCTGAGCCTGATCGGCCCGAACGGCGCAGGCAAGAGCACGCTGATGCGTTGCATCGCCGATGGCGCACAACGCTCGGGCGGCACCGTCGAAATCGGCGGCGCGGAGATTCGCAAGCTTGCGCCATACGATTGCGTGGCGCTCGGTGTTGGCCGCAAGTTTCAGACGGCCACGGTGTTCGAATCGCTGAGCGTGGCCGAAGCATTGCGCATCGCGCGTTACCGGCTCGCACCGCCAGCGAAATGGCAGCGCGACACGATACTCGAACTGCCGCAGCCGGCCCTCGATGTGTTGCGTCTCACGGGCCTCGACAAGATTCCTGAGCGCGAATGCCGCTATCTGTCGCACGGGCAGAAACAGGCTCTCGAACTGGCGATGGTGCTCGCGCTCGAACCGCGCACGATCCTGCTCGACGAACCCACCGCGGGCCTGACCAAACAGGAGCGCACGCAGATCGGCGCAATCTTCGTCGCGCTGGCGACGCGCTACCGGATGTGCCTGCTGCTCGTCGAGCACGATCTCGACTTCGTGCGCGAGATCAGCTCGCGCATCATCGTGCTGCATCAGGGGCGCATCGTGATGGACGGCGGCGTCGACGAGGTGGTCAATTCGGAGCTGGTGCGCGCCGTGTATGCGGGCGAATCGCACAGCGACGCGGCAAGCACGGAGGGGGGCGCATGAACGCGCAGGCTGCAGTGAAAATCGATGCGCTGCAAAGCGGTTACGGCGAAGCGATGGTGTTGAAGGGCATCGACCTGACGCTCGCGCGCGGCGAAGCCGTCGCGCTGCTCGGCAAGAACGGCATGGGCAAGTCGACGCTGCTGAAAACCTTGATGGGCTACATCCGTCCAAAGAGCGGCGACATCACGCTGTTCGGCGAGCGTAGTGCAGGCTTGCCGCCGAACCGCATCGCACGCCGCGACGTTGCGTATATTCCGCAGGAACAGGCGCTGTTTCAGGACCTGAGCGTCGAAGAAAACCTGAAGCTCGCACTCGAACGGGATCGCGATTTCAAGCCTTCTTTTGCACGCATCGACGACCTGTTTCCGTTTTTGAAGGATCGTTTGCGGCAGAAAGCCGGTACCTTGTCGGGCGGCGAACAGAAGATGCTGCTGGTGGCGCGCGCGTTGATCCGCCGGCCCAGGCTGATCCTGATCGACGAGATTACCGAAGGCATGCAGCCTTCGGTAATCGAACGGCTCACCGGCATTCTGCAGCGCGAACGCGACAGCGCGGGCACCTCGCTGTTGCTGGTCGAACAGCATGTGCGTTTCGCGTTCGCGGTGGCCAATCGCTATGCAGTGCTCGATCTCGGCGAAATTCCGGCTGCGGGATCGACTACCGATCCTTCCGCACAGGCTACTGTCGCGCGATATCTGTCGCTGTAGGCAAACGAGGGAATCCGTCATGACTTTTTCCATCGTCGCGCGCTGTGCGCAAACCGGCGCGTTAGGCGTGGCTGTGAGCACTGCGGTGCCTGCGGTGGGTGCGATGTGCATCTACATACGCCCGGGCGTCGGCGCAGTATCGACGCAATCGTGGGTCAATCCGTATCTCGCGTTGCATGCACTCGAGCGGCTCGAGCAGGGTGGCACCGCGCAACACGCGCTTGACGATGTGTTACGCAGCGACCCGGCCGCGGCGTTGCGGCAGATCGGTATCGTCGACGGCGCCGGGCACGCGGCGGTGTGGACCGGGCCGCAATGCACCGGGTGGGCCGGCCAGCGCAGCGGCGCGGCGTACACGATCCAGGGCAACATGCTGACCGGCGCGGCCACGCTCGATGCGATGCAGGCCGCGTATGAAACGAGCGATAGTTGTGCGCTCGAGGAGCGGCTGATGCGCGCGCTCGAAGCCGGCCAGGCGGCGGGCGGCGACAAGCGCGGCCGACAGTCGGCGGCACTCAAGGTGATGCGCGACGAAGCCTATGCGAGCGTCGACTTGCGCGTCGATGAACATCCGGATCCGGTTGCGGAATTGCGGCGCGTATTCGAAGTGGCGCGGCTGCAGGTCGCACCGTTCATCGCCGGCATGCCGACACGCGACGACCCGGGCCGCTCGCCGCCGCCGGAAGTCGCGCAGATGTTGCTTGCATCGCCTGCCCAGCGTCCTGGGGCGCAACTGCAAGCGCAAGTGCTCGCCGGTTACGCGCCAGGCAGCGACGGCGCGCCAGGTCATAACGAAGCAGTGGCGCAACCCGGCAACGAGCAGCAGGACGCACGCGTGCTGTCCCGTTGGCTCGGCGCGGAGTTTGCCACGCAGCGGGTCGCGCACAACCTTGCGGTCTATCGTTCGATCTTCGAAGAGATCAGCAAGCTGCGCACGCTCGATCTTGCCGCGCAGCATCCCGCTATCGTGTTCGACCTCGCGCGCGCCTATGGCCGCAGCGATAGCGCAGTGCAGGGCGCCAATCAACCAGGCGCGGACGCGCTCAACACCGGCCGCACGGAGTCTCGATGAACGACGATCTGACCGCACTGGCCGCTCGCATTGCCGCCGGCGATCAATCTCCGGTGGATGTGCTGCAAACGCTGCACGAGCGCATCGCCGCACACGACGAACAGATTCTCGCATTCGAATGCCTGAACCCTGACGCACAGGCGCAAGCCGCGCAATGTGCGGACCAGCTCGCGCGCGGCATTCGCCGTGGGCCGCTGCATGGCGTGCCGATCGCGATCAAGGACAACTACCTGACCGCCGAGATGCCGACCACGGCGGGCAGCCACGCGCCCGGCTACACGTTCGCGCGTGAAGACTCGGCGGCGGTCGCGCGATTGCGGGCCGCCGGCGCGGTGCTGATCGGCAAAACCCGTACGCACGAATTCGCGTGGGGCACTGAAACACCGCCGACCCGCAATCCATGGGACCTGTCGCGCATTCCCGGTGGTTCGAGCGGCGGCTCGGGCGCTGCGCTTGCCGCGGGGTTCGCGTATGGTGCGCTCGGTTCCGATACCGGCGGCTCGATCCGCATTCCGGCCAGCCTGTGCGGCGTGGTCGGACTCAAGCCGAGCTTCGGCCGCATAAGCCGCGTCGGCATCGTGCCGCACAGCTGGTCGCTCGATCATGCGGGGCCGCTCGCGCTGTCGGTGCGCGATGCCGCGTTGCTGCTGAACGTGCTGGCCGGCTTCGATGCACGCGACCCCGGCAGTGCCGACGTACCGGTGCCGGATTTCACCGCGCAGCTGAGCGCAGGCGTCGCGGGCTTGCGTATCGGTGTGTGCCGCAATCACTTCTTCGGCGCGAATGAAGCGGACGTCGAAGCACGCGTCGAACAGGCGATCGCGGATCTCGCCGCGCTTGGCGCAACCATCGTCGAGTTCGAGGTGCCGAATCTGCAATACGGTCTCGGCGCAATCTACGCGATCGAGCTCGCTTCGTCGAGCGCGTATCACGACCTCGGCTTGCAGCGTGGCGCGAGCGAAGCGATGGCCGACGACGTGCGTACGCTGGTCGAAATCGGCCGGCTCGTGACGGCAGCCGATTATCTGAAAGCCGAGCAGTTGCGCACGCTTCTGATCGACGATTTCAAGGCGGTGTTTGCGGGCGTCGATGTGATCGTGACGCCGGCGTCGCCTGTCACTGCATGGCAGCGTGGCCAGGCCAGCGTGGTGACTGGCGGCCTCGAAGAGAGCCCGCTGGCGGCGTCGTGGCGGCTTACCTATCCGTTCAACCTGACTGGCTTGCCGGCGCTGTCGCTGCCGTGCGGCTTCGACACGCGTGGCTTGCCGGTCGGCTTGCAGATTGCGGGCAAGCCGTTCGATGAAGCGACCGTGCTGCGTGTCGCGCAGGCTTATGAAAACATCCACCGGTGGCACGAACGACGCGCGCCGGTGCCACGGAGCGAGACACCATGAGCGCAGGGAACGAGAGCCGCGTCAAGCTGACGGGCAAGGCGACGTGCAGCGTCGCATGTATCCAGATGCAGCCGGAGGTGGGCGCGAAAGCACGCAACGTCGCACATGCGACCGAGCTGATCATGCAGGCGCATGCGCGCGGTGCGCAACTGATCGTGCTGCCCGAGCTGTGCAATTCGGGCTACGTGTTCGAATCGCGCGAAGAAGCATTTGCGCTCGCGGAGCCGTTCGATGGCGGTGCGACGATCGAAGCCTGGGCGGCGCTGGCCGCGCGTCTGAACGTGACGCTTGTTGCGGGCTATGCGGAGCGTGCCGGCGACGTGCTGTACAACGCTGCCGCGGTGATCGGGCCGCAGCGTGTGTTGGGCAACTACCGCAAGCTGCATCTGTGGGGCGACGAGAATCTTTTCTTCGAGCCGGGCGATCTTGGCGTGCCGGTGTTCGACACGCCGTTCGGGCGCGTTGCGTGCGCGATCTGCTATGACATCTGGTTCCCCGAAGTGTTTCGTCTGGCTTCGGGCGGTGGTGCGGACCTGTTGTGCGTGCCGACCAACTGGGTGCCGATGCCCGGGCAGCCCGCGCATCTGCCGGTGATGGCGAACCTGCTGGCGATGAGCGGTGCGCATTCGAACGGGTTGTGCGTGGCCGCTGCAGACCGTGTGGGCAATGAACGGGGGCAACCGTTTCTTGGCTGCAGCGTGATTGTGGATGCGTGTGGCTGGCCGGTTGCGGGACCTGCCAGCGCGACCGACGAGGAGATCCTGATGGCGGAGTTGAACCTTGGCGATGCGCGCCGGAACCGGCAGTTGAACACGTTCAATCATGTGCTGCGTGACCGGCGGCCGGCGGTGTATCGGCCGATTGCGCAAGATTGAGGGTGGGGGCGGGTCGGCAACCGGCTCGATTCTCTGATGACGCGTGTTTTCCCGCTGCTGCACGCCGGTGCAATTCGCTACACTTGAGCGAATCGCACCCATGGGGAGACAGCAATCATGGCAACACGCAAGATGGCAGGCGCGAAGACGGCGTCGGTGAAGACGGCATCGGTGAAGAAGCCGGGCGCTGCGAAGACGCCTGCTGTGAAGACCTCTGCGACAAAGACCTCTGCAGCGAAGACCCCCGCAGCGAAGACCCCTGCAGCGAAGACCCCTGCAGCGAAGACCCCTGCAGCGAAGACCCCTGCAGCGAAGACCCCTGCAGCGAAGACCCCTGCAGCGAAGACCCCTGCGGCAAAGACTCCTGCGGCGAAGACCCCCGCAGCGAAGACCCCCGCAGCCAAGACCACAACTCCCCCCGCACCAGCCAAGTCGCCCAAAACAGCCCACCCCAAGCCTACACACAACCCGCCACACGACACCCCAACCGCCGCGCGCACCACCCGAACCAGCACCGCAGGCGAGATCCGCATCGGCATCGGCGGCTGGACCTTCGAGCCGTGGCGCGGCGTGTTCTATCCCGAAGGTCTGACGCAAAAGCGCGAACTCGAATACGCCAGCCGCCAGCTGACGTCGATCGAGATCAACGGCACGTTCTACGGTTCGCAAAAGCCCGAATCGTTTGCAAAGTGGCACGACGAAACGCCGGACGATTTCGTATTCGCGCTAAAGGCGCCGCGTTTTGCCACGCATCGCCGCGTACTCGCGGAAGCTGGCGAATCGATCGAGCGCTTCGTCGCAAGCGGTATCCTCGAACTGCGCGACAAGCTAGGTCCGATCAACTGGCAGTTCGCCCCCACCAAGCAATTCGATGCGCAAGACTTCGACGCGTTTCTCGCGTTATTACCGCAACAGGCAGGCGGCCGCGCACTGCGGCACGCTGTCGAGGTGCGGCACGAAAGCTTTCGCAATCCAGAATTCGTTGCGCTCGCACGCAAACATCGCGTGGCCATCGTGATGGCGGGCGACTCGAAGTACCTGCAGATCGCCGACGTGACCGCGCCGTTCGTCTACGCGCGCATCATGGGCACTTCCGATGCTCATAAGCAAGGCTACGACGCCGCCGCACTCGGCAGATGGACGGCGCATGCCCGGACGTGGGCGGCAGGCGGCACGCCCGCTGGGCTCGAAACAGTTGGAGAGAACCCGGCGGCGCACGAAGCGCGCGACGTGTTTCTATACGTGATCAGCGGCCACAAGGTGCATAACCCGGCGGCCGGCGTTGCGCTGATCGAACGCCTGAAACGTTAGACGTAGCTGGCCTACACCAGCAGTACGTCTAACAGCGGCAAGCCGGCCTTGCTGCGCAGGCGCTGGCAATCCGGGTTAGGCAAACCGTCGTCGTTCCACACGCGAAACTCACGGCATGGCGTCGGTCGCTGCTCATAGATGCCGCAGTGCACGCCGGCCTGCCCGACTTCGCCGCGTAGGGCGATGCAGCGGCCATGACCTGCTTCGGTACCCTTCATGCACACGATGAACGCGTTGACGCGGCTCACCAGTTCGTCGGGCACGGTGCCGCCGGGCGCGCTGGCCATCTCGCCCATATACATCGACACGCGGAAATGCTGGCAGCACGCACCGCAGGACAAGCAGGGGTTGGCATCGTCGTCGGCCATATCCGCGAATACACGGTTGTCGGTCTGGATTTCGAGCAATTGAATCGACTTGTGGTGCGGCATTCCTCTACACCGTTCCTTGAGCAAAACGCGGGCTGCCCAAGCTTAGTATTTCCAGTGTCGCCACCGCATAAGATTCGCGTAAAAACATGCGGCGAAAAATCTAAACGCGAAGCAAACAAGCGTCTGAGCGAGGCGTCGCAGGTTCCGCTACACGTGCTGCCACAGGTCTTGCCGCATGTCTGTTCCGGCAAAACGCCCGCCTTATCCAGAACGCTTAATCTTCCCTTCAGGTTTGGCCGCTAGCATGACTCGATCATGTGCGGTGCCGCTGCGATGCGCGAAAAAGAGCGCAGTGTGCGACCGTCAACGTAACGCAATAAAGCAGAAAGAGAATCGTCACGTCTCGCGCTTCGCATTCTGCAAGGACCATGAAACAAACCACGATCCAGATGCTGCGTGCTCATTTGATGGCCGCTTCGCTATGCGCGGTGTGCATCGAATTCGGCATGGCGATCGCACATCTGTGCGGCGTCGCGGATCAACGCTTTCAGAATGCTTCTTTCAAGCTCGCGGGCCTGGTGTTCATCGCGGGCTGCGTGGCTGTCGTGCGCTGCATTGCGCAACTCGCCTTCGATGCAGCGGAGAAGCACCACTACGCTACGCGAGCGGGGCCACGCTGCGAAATCGTGCGTGTTTCGGTAAGCTGCCCGTGGCTAGCGCTAGTGGTGCTTCATCTGCGCTTCACATGCAAACCTTACGCTTTCGTGGATCGGTAAACACGAGGCTATTTCGATGTTTGTCATATCAACAATGATGCTCCGTGCGATTACCGATACACGGCGATTCATACAGGCGTCATGCCAATGACCACGCATTGGACTGCCTGTGCGCAGTGGCTACTCATGGCGATCTGCTGGAGCGCGATGCTCTATGCAGCGTTTGCGTCCGGCCTGATGCGCCAGCGCAATTCGGCCGAACGCAAGCGCCGCGCGCAACGTGCGCCGGCCCGCCCGCTGCCCGGCGCGATCAGCATCCTGAAGCCGCTGTGCGGCGCGGAGCCGCGCCTCTACGAAAACCTGGCAAGCTTCTGCGAGCAGACCCATCCCTGCTTTCAGTTGCTGTTCGGCGTATCGTCGCCGCACGATCCTGCGATCGCGATCGTCGAACGCTTGCAGGCCGCTTACCCGCATTGCGATATCGATCTCGTGATCGATGCGCGCGTACATGGCAGCAATCTGAAAGTCAGTAACCTGATCAATCTGGCCGAACGCGCGCGCTACGACCTGCTTGTGATTGCCGACAGCGACATCGCCGTCGAACCCGATTATCTGCAGCGCGTCTGTGCACCGCTCGCCGATCCGCGAGTCGGCGTAGTGACCTGCCTGTATCGTGCAAGCGGCGTCGCCGGCTTCTGGTCGCGGGTCGGCGCGCTGTTCGTCAACGAATGGTTTCTGCCTTCGGTACTGGTTGCGCACGCGTCGGGTTCGCGCAAGTTCGGCTTCGGCGCGACGCTCGCGCTGTGGCTCGCGACGTTCGAACAGATCGGCGGTTTCGAGTCGCTAAAGAACTGCCTTGCGGACGATTACCGGCTGACCGAACAGGTGCGCCGCCTCGGCCTGCAGACCGTGCTGTCCGATGTGGTCGTCGCCACCGACGTGATCGAAACCGGCTTTGCCGCGCTCTGGCAGCGCGAAACGCGCTGGCTGCGCACGATCCGCTCGGTCAACCCGGTGGGCTTCGCGTTCCTGTTTGTTACGTTCACGTCGCCGTGGATCGTGCTGGGCGCCCGTCTTGGGGAATCCTTTCGTGCGGATGCGGGATCTGCGACGGCTGCGGCGACGATGTCGGCCGTCGCGCTGATCGGCGTGGCGGCGCGTGTGTTGATGCATGCCAATAGCTCGCACAGTCTGCGTGCTTTCTGGCGCGATCTTCCGCTGCTGCCGCTACGCGATGCATTGCTGTCGCTGCAGTGGCTGGCTAGCGGTTTCGGCTCGTATGTGATCTGGCGCGGCGCGCGCGTGCCCGTCGCGCTCGATGCCGGGCAAGCCGACGCAGCCGAACTCGACGCCACTACCGATGTGCTTGAAGTTTCCGATGGCAGATAAAGCGCGATCCATGCGTACATACCTGAAAAACCCGATTAAACGCAGGTCGGAGTGAAGATGAAAACATTGTTCTTGCAAGCGCCGTCGTATGACGGCTTCGATGGCGGCGCCGGTTCGCGCTACCAGGCCAAGCGTGAGATCCGTTCGTTCTGGTACCCGACGTGGCTCGCGCAGCCGGCCGCGCTGGTGCCGGATAGCCGCGTGCTGGATGCCCCAGCCGATGGCCTGTCGGTGCAGGCGGCGCTCGACATTGCGCAGCAATACGAACTGGTCGTCATTCACACCAGCACGCCGTCGTTTCCGACCGATGCGCTGTTCGCGCAAGACCTGAAGGCGCGCAAGCCGAACGTGCTGATCGGCATGGTCGGCGCGAAGGTCGCAGTCGATCCGCACAACTCGCTGACTGCCAGCGAAGCGATCGATTTCGTGTGCCGCGAGGAATTCGATTTCACCTGCAAGGAAGTGGCCGAAGGCAAGCCATTCGCGCAGATTCAGGGCTTGAGCTATCGCGCGCCGGACGGCTCGATCGAACACAACGAAGCGCGGCCGATTCTCGAAGATATGGACGCGCTGCCGTTCGTCGCGCCGGTTTATCAGCGCGACCTGAAGATCGACAATTATTTCATCGGCTATCTGAAGCATCCGTACGTGTCGATCTACACCGGCCGCGGTTGCCGTTCGCGCTGCACGTTCTGCCTGTGGCCGCAAACGGTAGGCGGCCATCGCTACCGCACGCGCTCGGTCGACAACGTGCTGGAAGAGGTGAAGTGGATTCGCGACAACATGCCGGAAGTAAAGGAGATCATGTTCGACGACGATACCTTCACCGACTTCAAGCCGCGCGTCGAAGAAATCGCACGCGGTCTCGGCAAGCTGGGTGTCACGTGGTCGTGCAATGCGAAGGCGAACGTGCCGTATTCGACGCTGAAAATCATGAAGGAAAACGGCCTGCGCCTGCTGCTGGTCGGTTACGAATCCGGCGACGACCAGATCCTGCTGAACATCAAGAAGGGCCTGCGCACCGACATCGCGCGGCGCTTTAGCGAAGACTGCCGCAAGCTTGGCATCAAGATTCACGGTACCTTTATTCTCGGCCTGCCCGGCGAGACCAAAGAGACGATCGAGAAGACCATCACCTACGCGAAAGACATCAACCCGCATACGATCCAGGTATCGCTTGCTGCGCCGTATCCCGGCACGACGCTGTACAAGCAGGCAGTCGATAACGGCTGGCTTGAAGAGAACAAGGTGATCAACCTCGTCAGCAAGGAAGGCGTGCAACTGGCCGCAATCGGCTATCCGCACCTGTCGCGCGAGGAGATTTATCACGACCTCGAGCGCTTCTATAAGCAGTTTTATTTCCGGCCGGCGAAGATCTGGGAAATCGTCAGCGAGATGCTGCTGAGCTGGGACATGATGAAGCGGCGTCTGCGCGAAGGGGTTGAGTTCTTCCGCTTCCTGAGGGCGCACGAGGCGTGAGCAGCGTGCTGGTCACGCCGCAGCAGATGAACCGCGCGCTGATCTTCACCGCCGACGATTTCGGCCTGCATGAACGCGTCAACGATGCGGTCGAGCGCGCGCATCTGCATGGCGTTCTGACCGCGGCGAGCCTGATGGTCGGCGCACCGGCCGCGTGCGATGCGATCGACCGCGCGCGGCGCTTGCCGGAGTTGCGCGTCGGCCTGCATCTGGTGCTCGCCGATGGCGAGTCGACGCTGCCGCACCAGGCGATTCCCGCGCTGGTCGATGCCGACGGCCGTTTCGGCGACCGGATGGTGCGCGACGGCTTTCGTTTTTTCTTTCTGCCCTATGTGCGCGAGCAACTCGCGCAGGAAATCCGCGCGCAATTCGAGGCGTTTCGCCGCACCGGTCTCGTGCTCGACCATGTGAATACGCACAAGCATTTCCATCTGCACCCGACCGTGCTGTCGATGATTCTCGAGATCGGCCGCGACTACGGCATGCGTGCGATGCGGCTGCCCTACGAAGCCGATTCGCCGGCATGGATCAAGCCGTGGATGGCAAACGTACGCGCGCGGTTAAAGCGCGCGGGCGTTGCGCATAACGACTACGTGGTCGGCATCGCGCAAACCGGCCGCATGGATGAGGCGGTGCTGCTCGATACAATCGCGCGTCTGCCGGACGGCGTCGGCGAGATTTATTGCCATCCGGCGACGCCGGGTGAAGGCGTGCTTACCGAAGGGATGCGCACCTACCGCCATGCCGATGAACTGGATGCGCTGCTGTCGCCGCGCGTCGCGTCGGCGTTGCGTGCGGCGGGGGCGCGGCGCGGTGGCTTTTGCGACGTGTTTGCGCGAGGCACAGTGCTGTCATGAAGTGGCTGCGCTGGCTGGGCCTGCCGGTCGGCATCGCGATTCTGGTGGCGATGACGCTCAACGTGAAGCTTGGCGACGCGCTGCAGATGATCGGGCAGGCCGGTTTTGCACTGCTGCTGCTGATTCCGCTGCATGCGTTGCCATTGCTGCTCGATGCGCGGGGTTGGCATGTACTGCTCGGGCGGCGCGCTTCGCTGGTTTTTTTATGGTGGGTCGCGACGGTGCGCGAAGCGGTGAACCGGCTGCTGCCGGTGGCGGGCATCGGCGGCGAAGTGGTCGGCATTCGTCTTGCACAATGGCGTGTGCCGGACAGCAGCGGCGTGGCTGCTTCGGTGATCGTCGAGGTGGTCGTGACGCTCGCCGTGCAGTATGTGTTCTCTGCTATCGGCGTGGTGTTGATCGTTGCCTCGGCGCAAAGCGGCGACGCATGGATGGCGATCGTGCTCGGCCTCGTGCTGGCGCTGCCGGTACCGGTGACCTTGATCGTGCTGATGCGGCGTGGCGGCGTGTTCGCGACCGTCGAGCGCTTCGCGAAGCGGCTGTTCGGCACATCGCACCCGGTGTTGCAGCGGATCGACGGCGAGCGGCTCGATGCCGATATCAACGCGCTGATGCTGCGCACCGGCATGCTACTGCGCGTGTTCTCGTGGCAGCTCGCGGGCTACGTGGCCGGCGCGCTGGAGACCTGGATTGCGCTTGCGCTGCTGCGGCATCCGGTGTCGGTGGGCGGCGCTGTCGCGATCGAGGCGATCACGCAGGCGGTGCGGCATGTGGCGTTCTTCGTGCCGGCCGGGCTCGGCGTGCAGGAAGCAGCGGTCGTGCTGCTCGCGCGGCTGTTCGGCGTCGACCACAATGCGGCGTTGTCGCTGGCGTTTATCAAGCGGATGCGCGAAGTGAGCTTCGGCTGTCTGGCACTGATCTCTTGGCAGTGTGCGGAGTTGTGGCGACGCGTGGGTGAAAAGCGCGTGGGCGAACATTGCATTGATGACAGCGGTGTCAATGAACACCGCGTGGCTTCTGTGCGTGCCGCTGCGACGCGCGTGGAGACCGCGACAGCGGTGACGCCCGAGCGTTGAGCAACGGGACCGCGCCACTACTAAAACTCCAGCTTCTCCACGTACCCCGTCAACTCGAGATAACCGCGCCCGATTTTCTGCGCCGCGCTGCGGCCATCGCTCGCCGGCCGTGCCACCGTCACCGCGCCTTCCCAATACACCGCACCGGTGCTCGCGCGGCTGTCCACTTCCTGATCGTCGAACAGCGGCGTCAGCACCAGCTGCAAGCCGCCCGCATCGACGCGCATCGCCACCGGATAGCGTGCATCCGTATGCGGCGAGCGCCACCAGCGCAGCGGCGTAAAGCTCACTTCGTGCTGCGCGAGTTCGCGCGTCGCACCGTGCGCATCGCGCAGCGTGCCGCCGCCCCAAAACGTATGGCCGGCCTTGTCGCGAATGCGGATGGCCATCAGCGCGCTGCCGTCGTCGAGATTGAGGCCGACCCAGTCCCAGCCTACCGCCTGTTCGGCAAGCAAGGCCGACGACCACTCATGGTCGAGCCACGCGCTGCCGCTGATCGGCTCCGGCTTGCCGCCTGCGCGGCGGTTGCGCGTCAGCGTGCCTGCCACGCGCAGTGCGGGTTCGCTGTAGTAGAAGCTCGCCTGATCAGGCAGCGGGCCTTTGCGGCTCACGCCTTGCGTGCCGTTTAGCAGTACGGGCTGGGTAGCCTGCATCGTGAACGCGAACGCGAAGTCTGCGGCGGCGATCTCCACGCGATAGACGCTGCCGCCGTTTGCTGCCGCGGTACGTCGCAATGCCCAGTCGCCCAGATGCACGTCGGTGTCGGCTTCGCTCGCGTCGGCCAGACCGAAACCGCTGCGCGCCGAACGCTGGTCGAGTTGCACCGCGCCCGCGCGCGGATCGCTGAGGGCGACGTTGGCGAACAGCAGCTGGCGCGGCGCGAACGGGCTCGGGTTCGCTTCGTCCAGGTCCGGGCGCGAGCGGAAAAACGTCACCTGAAAGCCGAGCTCGGCGCCATCGGCGGTATGGAGCCAGCCGGTCGCGTACCACCACTCGGTGCGAAACGGCAGGTGTGCGCCGAAGTCGCGCGGAAACACCAGCGGATGGCCGCTCGTGACGGGCGGATAGTCCGGATGGTTTGTGCCGGCCGCGCGTGCGGGCCACGGCAACGCGAATGGCGCGAGTGCAACCGGCAGCGTGAGGAAGTAGCGTCGTTTCATCGTATGCGTCACCAGTCGTCGCGCACGGCGCGCACCGCATCGACCGACAGCGCCGAGCGGGCGCTCCACAGCGCGGTCAGCGCGGCGGCAGCGACCACCGCGGCAGCCAGTACGGCGCACAGCGCCCATGGCATATGCAGGCTCATGGTCCAGTGAAACGACTGCGGATTCACCACGAACACCAGCACCGCCGCAATCACCACGCCGAGCGTGAGCCCCGCCACGACGCCGAGCAAGGCGACCAGCGCGCCCTCGAGCACCAGCATCGCGCCGATCTGGCCGCGCGTGACGCCCAGATGGCGCAGCACGCCGAACTCGCGGGTGCGCGCGAGCGCCTGCGAGCCGAAGCTCGCACCGATGCCGAACAGGCCGATCAGCACCGCGACCGCTTCGAGCAGGTAAGTGACCGCGAAGCTGCGGTCGAAAATCTTCAGGCTTGCGGCGCGAATCTCTCCGGGTTCGGAGAACGCGAGCCGCGCGCCGCCCGGCAGACGCTCGCGGATGCGGGCGATCGCTTGTGCGGGCGTGACTTGCGGGGCAAGCCATAGCGCGGCGTCGGTGGCGCGCGTGTCGCCGGCCAGCTTGCGGTATTGCGCCGCGTCGATCGCTACCGCTCCGAACTGGCGCGCGTAGTCGCGCCAGATGCCGGCCACCGTGAAGGCGACCTGTTTCCCGCCTACCGGCAGCGTGATCCGGCCGCCGACGTGCAGACGGTATAGATCGGCCATCGCTTCGCTGACCCACACCGGCGGCGGCTCGCCGTCGCGCGGCACGAGCGCCGAGCCGGCCAGTGGCAGGCGCGCGCCCGGATCGTTAGGGTCGATCGGCCGCGCGAGCAGCGCCACCGGCGGCAGACGCGCATCGAGCGAGATTTGCGTGGCGCGCAGAAACTCCGCGCGTGCGATGCCGGGTGTCGTGGCGATCATCTGCTGCTCGGCCTCGGACAGAAAGCCGCTGTCGCCGGCGGGCGCCGCGCGCAGATAGAGCGGCGCGGGCAGGATCAGCTGCAGCCAGTCGTCGACGGCGATCCGGAAGCTCGACACCATGATCGCCATCGCCATCATCAGGCTGAAGCTGGTGACGATGCCGGACAGGCCGATCGCCGCGCGTCCCGGCGCATGCGCCAGCTGCGCGAGCGCGAGCTGCGGCACGGCGCGCCGCGCAACCGGTAGCGCATCGAACACGGTGCGCGCGACGAACGGCATCGCCATCACGCCGCCGATCAGCAGCAGCGCCACGGCTACGTAGCCGAATAGCGGCAGGCCGTTGACCGGCGGCAACTGGGTGGCCGCGATGCCGAGGGCCAGCGCGAGCGCCGCGCCGATCAGCGAGCGGGCACGGTTCAGACGTTTGAGCGGGGTTTCCTCGTCGCCGGCCTTGAGTGCCTGAGCGGGCCGCGCATGCGCCGCTTCGAAGGCCGGCGCGGCGCTGCCGAGTACCGCGGCCGCCACGCCGAGTACGAAGAACAGGGCGGTGCTGGCCGCATCGAAATGGACCTGCGGCCGCACGCCATCGAAGTAGCCGCCGCCCAGATCGCCGCCGGCGAAATGCAGGACCGCCGCCGCGACCGCGTAGCCGAGCGCGAGGCCGATGCCCGCGCCGAGCACGCCTTGCACGGCGCCTTCGGTGACCACCAGCCCGAGCACGCCGCGGCGCGTGAGCCCGAGCGCGCGCAGCAGCGCGAATTGCGTGCGCCGCCGCAGCACGGCGAGCGCCTCGATCGTGAACACGAGGAACGCGCCGGTGAAGAGCGCCACCAGCGCCAGCACGTTCAGGTTCGCCCGATACGCGCGCGACAGCTGCGAGGTGCGGCGCGTATTGTCGTGCGGCGAGACCGCGGCGACGCCTGCCGGCAGCAGCGGGGCGAGCGTGCGCACGAACGCATCGGCATCGACGCCGGGCCGCAGCTTCAGGTCGATCCGCTGCAATGTGCCGAGGCGCTGCAGCTGCCATTGCGCGGCGCCGATATCGAGTACGCCGACGCGCACGCTGGTGCCGGACGCGGGCAGCGTGCCGGCGACGCGCAATACGACGCTTTGCAGGCCGGCCTGTACGGTCAGCGTATCGCCGACCTTCAGGCCGCTCCACGCGAGCGCAGCGGGCGACAGGAAGACCGTGTCGGGCGCGAGCAGGTCGAGCCGGCCGGTTTGCGGATCGTCGACGCGTCCGACCAGATCCCGCGTCACGCGGCTGGCGTGGAAGACGTCGACGCCGAGCAGCTTTAACGGCTCGGTTTGTCCGGACACGCGCGCGTCGACTTCGACTACGGGGCTCGCGGTCGCGACTTCGGTCAGGCGCGCGATACGCGGATACAACGCCTCGTCGAAACCGGCGCGCGGGCCGCGGATTTCCAGATCGGCGTCGCCCATCAGCGAATTGACGGTCGAGGCCAGTTCGGTGAGCGCTGCGTGGTTGATCAGCTGCACCGCGTAGCCCATCGCGACGCCGGCGGCGATGGCCAGCACTGCCACGGCGGCGCGCAACGGATGGCTGCGCGCTTCGCTGCCGAGTAGTACGGCGGCCAGCGCGATGGCGCGTCGCCAGGTGGAGGCGGGGGGCGGGGGCGCGGCGGTTGTCATGATGGGTGCGGCGCGGTTTGGAGAGCGGCGCGCATTGTGGGTGTCGCGGACGTCGCGGTCATTGTCTGCATCGCAGCCATCGCAGGTCCGGTTGTCAGCGCGGTAGTCGACATCGTCGCGGCGCTCATAGCGTGCGCTCGAGCGGCGGCACGTACGGCGCGAGACCTTCGGGCGTCAGCCGCAGCACGCGGTCCGCGCTCGCCGCCGCGGCGGCCGAGTGCGTGACGAGCAACACCGCGGCGCGCGCCGTGCGGGTCGTCTCGCGCAGCAGCTGCAACACGCGTTCGGCGCTGTCGTGATCGAGATTGCCGGTCGGTTCGTCGGCCAGCAGCAGCGCCGGCCGGTGCACCAGCGCGCGCGCCAGCGCGATGCGCTGCAGTTCCCCGCCGGACAGCTCGCGCGGCAGCGTCTGTGCGCGCGCCGCGAGGCCCACCGAAGCGAGCGCCGCGGCGACCCGCGTTTGCACGTCGGCCGCTGCGACGCCGTTGAGCAACAGCGGCAAGCCGACGTTTTGCGCAGCGCTCAGATTCGGCAGCACATGGAAAGCCTGGAACACGAAACCCATCCGCGCGCGGCGCAGCAGCGTTGCGCCGTCGTCGTCGAGGCTCGCGAGGTCGCGGCCCTCGAATACGATCTGGCCGCCGTCGGCGCGGTCGAGGCCGGCCGCGAGATTGAGCAGCGTCGATTTGCCGGTGCCCGATTCGCCCATGATCGCGACGCATTCGCCCTCGCGCAGTTCAAGGTTCACGCCGGTGAACAGGTTGCGCGGCGGATGGCCCGGGTAGCTCTTCGATACGTTGGACAGGGTCAGCATGCGGATTCGCTCGGACAGCCTTGCTTGGGTGGTTCGTACGGCATCGAGTTGCGCGGCAGACATCGCCGGACCAGAATGACCGGGCCGGTGCGGTGTGCTGCGGGCCGAGGTCGTTGCCGATTTGCGGCGCGCGGCGATCGCGCAAAAAGTCCGCACGCCTTGCTGCGTCGAAAGGATCATACGGCATGGCTGAAAGCGTCGCAGCGTCCGCGATCTTTTGTGGAACCAGCGGACGCACACGTCGCGGCGCAATCAGATCGCATGCCCTTCAACATGACGCACCACCTGTGACGACACGAGCGGCATTGGGCGAGACATGAGTACAACCACGAACTGGCTGGCAGACGGAGTACTCGTCGTGCATGCGGCGCTGGTGCTGTTCATCGTCGGCGGGTTGATGGCGATCTGGCTGGGCGCGTGGTTGCATTGGCGCTGGGTGCATCACCGCATTTTTCGCAGCGTGCATCTGTGCGCGATCGTGGTGGTGGCGGTGCTCGCGCTTGCCGGCGTCGCCTGTCCGCTGACCGTACTCGAAGATGCGCTGCGCAACGAGCAGGGCGCGACGCAGGGGTTCGTGCAGCGCTGGGTGGGGCGCTTGCTGTACTACCGGTTGCCCCTATGGGTGTTCACGCTTGCCTATGCGGCGTTCGCAGCGCTGGTGTTGCTGACGTGGCGGCTGGTGCCGCCGCGGCGGCGTTTGTAAGCACGGCATCACGCATGTAGCGGGGCATGTGGTGCGCGGAGATTCTGCGTGCGCGCAAAACCTCGCCGCTTCTTTCGTGTGTCTTGCGGATGGAATGTTTATGCAGTGCTGCGCGTACTACATACGTCCAACCAGCAAAGCACGGAGGATCGACATGAGTGAAGCATCGACGCCAGGCGCGTCACAACAAGACGACCTGTCTGAACAGGTCACGGGTTGTCTGCCGAAGTCCAGCGGATTGTATTGGGGTGGCCAATGGCATACGTCGGCGAACGCGGCCACGCTGACTTCAATCAATCCATCCACCGGCGAAACGCTGCGCGAAGTATCGTGCGCCGGCCCGGACGAGGTGGCCGCCGCGGTGCGCGCGGCCAATCAGGCGCGCCGCAGCTGGGCCGCCACGCCGCCACTCGAACGCGCGCGCTGCCTGCGCGAAACCGCGCAACGCGTACGCGCGCATGCCGACGAACTCGCGCTGATCGACGCGGCAGACTGCGGCAACCCGGTGAAGGCGATGCGCGTCGACGCGCAGATCGCCGCGACCCAGCTCGAATATTTCGCGGGCCTTGTGCTCGAGATCAAAGGCGAAACGCTACCGACCGCGAACGGCGCGCTGAACTACACGTTGCGCGAACCGGTTGGTGTCGTCGCGCGGATTTTTCCTTTCAACCATCCGTTCATGTTCGCGGCCGCCAAGATGGCCGCGCCGCTCGCCGCGGGTAACACCGTAGTGATGAAACCGCCTGAGCAGGCACCGCTGTCGACGATCCGGCTGATGGAACTGCTCGAAGACGTGTTCCCGCCCGGCGTGCTCAACTGCGTCGCGGGCGGCCGCGACACCGGCGCCGCGCTGGCGAGCGACCCGGGCGTGCATGCGATCGGCCTCGTCGGCAGTGTGCAGGCGGGCAAGGCGGTGCTGCGCGCGGCAGCCGACACGATGAAGCCCGCGCTGCTCGAGCTGGGCGGCAAGAACGCGATGATCGTGTATCCGGATGCGGACTTCGACAAGGCCGTCGCCGGTGCGATCAAGGGCATGAATTTCGCTTGGTGCGGCCAGTCGTGCGGCTCGACGAGCCGGCTGTTCGTGCACGAATCGCTGCATGACCGCTTTGTCGATGCGTTGCTCGCGCAATTATCCGTGGCCTACCGCCCGGGCATCGCGACCGACCTGCGCACGACAATGGGCGCGCTCGCCAGCCGCGCGCAGTACGAGCGCTCGCTGCACTACATCGAGCGCGGCCGCGCCGAGGGTGCAACGCTTGCATACGGCGGCAAGCATCCTGACGATCCGAAGCTGGCAGCGGGCTTCTTCGTCGAGCCGACGGTGTTCGTCGACGTGCGTCCGGAAATGGCGATCGCGCGCGAGGAAATCTTCGGTCCGGTGCTGTCGGTGCTGAGCTGGCGCGATGAGCGCGACATGCTCGCCGCGGTCAACGGGCTCGATCTCGGCCTGACCGGTGCGGTGTGGACGCAAAACCTGAACACCGCGCACCGTGTGGCGGCCGCGCTCGAAGCGGGCTACGTGTGGGTCAACGACACGTCGACGCACATTACCGGCGCGCCGTTCGGCGGCTACAAACAGTCGGGGATGGGGCGTGAGGAGTCGAAGGACGAACTGCTGCAGTTCACCAAGGTGAAGAACGTCAACGTGGTGCTGGCGGGCTGAGCAAGAGGTGGAGTCGCACGCGTCGCGCCGGTTGGCGACGCGTGAATTAAATCGGGCGACACCAATCCTTCAAATAGCCTTTAAAGACCATTTAAAGAGCATGCGCTTCTGCTTACATAAGAGGCGAATCGTATCGCTTAAAAAGCGTTTTGCAGCGAAGCTGTCAGGCTTTATTCAGCTTCTATCGCCACGGCCCTGAAAAGAAAAAAGCGCGGCCTAAGCCGCGCAATGCGTGGATATCCGCTGTCTACGGATACTGTGAAGCGCTTGCACTTTATCTGCTTCGATTTTCAGCGGCTATTCGACGGCCGAAATTACTTATTCTGTTTTTCGCAAGAATGCACGCCACAGCGCGTTAGCATCGTAAGATTTGTCCGTTTTCGCCTGGACAGTCGCCGATGTCTCCAGAAAATACCGCCATTGTTGCGAATCCCGTGAAAATCTTTTGTTGAACATCGAATAATGCTCGTTTTGCACGTGTCGCATCAGCGAGACGCGCTTTTTTGGCATTTTTTACAGCGAGTTCTTGCGCAGGTAGTCTCCGCTTCGCGTCCACCAAACTAAAAGCGCAAGGAGCAGATAAATGAAACGCAGTACCTCCCTTTCGGTCATCTCATTGGCAACGCTCGCATGTGCTGGAGCCGCTCACGCGCAAAGCAGCGTTACGCTTTACGGCACGATCGATACGTCGATCACCTATGTGCACAACGCCGCCGGCAATCAGAATCTGTGGGCGCTCGGCAATAGCAGCGCGGGTAACCTGTCGGGCACGCGCTGGGGTATCAAGGGCACCGAAGATCTGGGCGGCGGTCTCGCGGCGATCTTCCAGTTGGAAAACGGTTTTGATCCGAGCACCGGCAAGCTCGGCCAGGGCGGCCGCCTGTTCGGTCGTCAGGCTTATGTCGGCGTGACCAGCAACCAGTTCGGTACCGTGACGCTTGGCCGTCAGTACGATCCGCTGATCGACCTGGTGCAAGGCATCACCGAAGACAACTACTTCGGCAGCGCGTTCGCAACGGCGGGCGACGTCGACAACTACGACAACAGCTTCCGCGTCAGCAACGCGGTGAAGTATGCGTCGCCGGTGTGGAACGGTCTGCAATTCGAAACGATGTACGCGTTCGGCGGCGTGGCCGGCACGGTCGGCTCGCAGCAGTCGTACGCGGCGGCAGTGGCGTACACGAACGGTGGCCTCGCAGTCGCGGGCGGCTACTTCTACGCATCGAACAGCCCGGCTTCTGCCGGCGCGCGTAGCGTGACGCCGGGTGCCGGCTTCACCAGCACGTCGGACGGCACGTTCGACGGCCCGATCAATCTCGGCTACGACACGGCTCACTCGCTCGCGATCGGACGTATTGCCGGCCAGTACACGATCGGACCGTTCACGGTCGGCGCGGGCTACAGCAACGCGCAATATCGCCGCGACGCGAGCTCGGCGTTCGCCAACGACGAGAAGTTCAATACGGGGCAGGGCTTCTTCAACTGGCAGGCTTCGCCGGCGATGCTGCTTGGCGTCGGCTATAGCTACACGAAGTCGACTGGCGATACGTCGGCGACCTATCACCAGGTGTCGATCGGCGCGGACTACTCGCTGTCCAAGCGCACCGACGTGTACATGACCGCTGCGTATCAGCACGCAAGCGGCGAAACCGGCAACGGTACCGGCGGCTCGGTCGCGGCGCAGGCATCGATCGGTTCGTATGGCTATGCGGGCACCAGCACGCAGGAGATGGTCAACCTGGGTCTGCGTCACAAGTTCTAAGCATCGGGCTTGAGTGCCGCGTACGGATCGATACGTACGTGGCATCGCAACTCGACGCAACGCAACTCGATGCAACACGCAAAAAAATGGGGCAGCCGTCTGGCTGCCCCATTTGCTTTCAACACGCACTCCACGTGCGGCGCAAAACGTGGCTCAGCTTCGATCGATCGAGTAACGCCCCGGCCCGGTCACGGCCAGCAACAGCAGCCCGCCGATGATGCTGATGTTCTTGTAGAAGTTGACCATGTTCACGTACTGCTCCATGCCGGTCTGCGTCCAGTAGTGGTGGCCGATCAGCGCCGTGCCCAGCGTGTATAGCGCAAGCAGCAGCGCGAGCGGCCGCGTGAACACGCCGACCACGATCGCGAGGCCCACGACCAGTTCCATCACCACCGCGATGGCCGCAGCCACCACCGGCACCGGCGCGCCGGTGGTCGCCATATACGCTTCGGTTGCGGAGAAGCCGGTCAGCTTGGTCCAGCCGAACATCACGAACAGCACCATCAGCAGCACACGGGCCACTAGCAGGATCGTGTCGCGGCGTGAGTCGATCAAAGTCTTCATTTGTTATGCCTCGTTGAACGCGTTCAGGTTGCGCCGCGGGCCGCTCAGGACCACAGCTCCGATACTTCGTTATTACGCAGGTCGAACACCAGTACTTCCGCGTCGTCGCCTTCGCTGAATGCAAGCGAGCGCTCGTTACGAATCCGCGCACCGTCGCCTTCGCCAAGACGCACACCGTTTACCGTCACCGAGCCGCGCGCGACATGCACATACGCAAAGCGGTCAGCAGCCAGTTCGACGCTGGCGGTTTCAGCGCCATCGAGCAAACCTGCATAAACGCGTGCGTCCTGGCGCAGCTGCAGCGAACCTTCGGTGCCTTCCGGCGACATCACGAGCCGCAGCGCGCCGCGCTTTTGCTCCGCGCTGAAGTGCTGCTGCTGATAGCGCGGCGTCGCGCCCTTCACCGACGGTGCAATCCAGATTTGCAGGAAGTGCACCGGGTCGCTCGCCGACGGATTGAATTCGCTATGCGCGACGCCGGTGCCGGCGCTCATCACCTGAATGTCGCCGGGCACGATCACCGAGCCGGTGCCCATCGAATCCTTGTGCTCGAGCTGTCCTTCCAGCACGTACGAAAAGATTTCCATGTCGCGATGCGGGTGCTTGCCGAAGCCGCGGCCCGGTGCGACCCGGTCGTCGTTGATCACGAGCAGGTCGGAGAAGCCGACTTGCTGCGCATCGTAGTAATTCGCAAACGAGAACGTGTGACGCGAGCTGAGCCAGCCATGTTCTGCGCGGCCGCGTTCGCTGGCGTGTCTGATTTCGATCATGTCCATTCTCCGGTGAGGTTGGCGTCGGCTGCGAAAGATTCGTTTGCCTGACGCGTTGAATGGAAGTTTAGGTCAATTCGAGAGGCTATAATCGCCGTCAAATGCGAATGACTGTCCTATCCATGTTGACAATCGAGGTGACGGGACCATGCAGCTCGACGACCTGAAAATCTTCGTCGCGACCGTCGACGCGCGCAATTTCACGGCCGCAGCCGAGCGTCTGCAGCTGTCCAAGCAGTTTGTAAGCCGCCGCGTGATGGCGCTCGAAGCGAGCCTCGACGTGCGTTTGCTGGTGCGCAATACGCGCAAGCTCGCTGTCACCGATCTCGGCTACGAGTTCTACGAGCGCGCGAGTCGCATCCTCGCGGAGCTCGCCGACGCCGAACAGGCGATGTCGTCGCGGCGCGCCTATCCGCGCGGGCTGTTGCGCGTCAGCGCGCCGCTGTCGTTCGGCATGGTTCATCTATCGCCGCTGGTGGGCGCGTTTCTGAGTTCGAACCCCGAGGTGCGCATCGATATCGAACTGAGCGACCGCGTGGTCGACGTGGTCGGCGAGGGCTACGACATGGCGCTGCGCATCGGCACGCTGGCCGATTCGACGCTGATCGCGCAAAAGCTTGCCGAGGTGCGCATGGTTGCGTGCTGCAGCCCGGTGTATCGCGATACGCGTCGCCTGCCGATGACGCCTGCGGACCTCGCGCGCCATCCGTGTCTGCTATATGGAGAAGAAGGGCGCAGTGGGTGGCGTTTCGAAGTGGAGGGCACGGTGCACAGCATCGAGGTGCACGGGCCGCTGCGCGCGAACAACGGCGAGGTGCTGCGCGATGCGGCGATGGCCGGCATCGGGATCGCGCTGCTGCCGGAATTCATCGTTGCCGACGCGCTGGCGAATGGGCGTCTGATCGAAGTGCTCGCGCCGTTCGTATCGCCGCCGTTGACGTTGTACGCGGTATATCCGCAGCATCGGCAAAGTTCGGTGACGATCCGTGCATTCACACAGTTTCTGCGCGAGCGTTTCGCGCAAACCCCTGATGCATGATGCTGCGCGCGCAGCTGAAAGCGCCTGGCTCTTCTGATCGTTGCTGAAGAAGCAAAATGCATCGTGCGGTGCGCGTGTGTCCGCGTTGCAACGCCACCTGCCAGGCAACGTACAAAGCTGCCGTAGCCGGACAAACCCGGGACAAACCACAGATACATGACAACGCGAAGATTCTCGCGCAGGCGCAGCCATTTTTGACGAATTACTGGATAATGCGCGTACTTTGCGCAAGTGTAAGGCGGCTCATTTGAGACCAAGCGGGCGAATCGGGCTGCCGCGCAGAGTTCTGTCAATCCAATACATACCAAGAGGGACAACCGTGGAACCAACAGATTCGAACCGGGCCGGCCGTTCATGGCTCTGGCTCATTTTGCTGCTCCCCTTCATCGCGCTGCTGTGGCTGCCTTTCTATAACGACACGCGCCCATCGTTCGCCGGATTTCCATTTTTCTACTGGTATCAGTTTCTGTGGGTTCCGCTCACGTCGCTGCTGATCTACATCGTTTATCGGGGCATCAAGTGAGCGATCTGAATCCCGTCAATCCGGTCGCGATGACCGTCTTCATCGCTTTCTTCCTGCTGGTTACCGTAGTGGGCTTTCTCGCGTCGCGCTGGAAGGCCGGCGATCTGACCCAGTTGCATGAGTGGGGTCTGGGTGGCCGCCAGTTCGGTACGGTCATCTCGTGGTTCCTCGTCGGCGGCGATTTCTATACCGCCTATACCGTGATCGCGGTGCCGGCGCTGGTGTATTCGGTGGGGGCGTACGGCTTCTTCGCGCTGCCTTATACGATCATCGTGTATCCGTTCGTGTTCGCGGTGATGCCGAAGCTGTGGAAGGTTGCGCATGCAAAGAACCACATCACGGCAGCCGACTACGTGCATGGCGAATACGGCGGCAAGTGGTTCCCGGCAGCCGTCGCGCTGACCGGTATCGTCGCGACGATGCCGTATATCGCGCTGCAGCTGGTCGGTATGCAGGTGGTGATCAAGGGGCTTGGTGTGAGCGGCGAACTGCCGCTGATCGTCGCGTTCGTGATTCTCGCGCTCTATACGTACACCAGCGGCTTGCGCGCGCCGGCGATGATCGCGTTCGTCAAGGACATCATGATCTACATCGTCGTGATCGCGGCGGTGTGGCTGATTCCGTCGAAACTCGGCGGCTACGCGCATGTGTTCGATGCGGCGGATCAGTACTTCAAGGCGAAGGGCGGCGCGACCGGCATCATTTTGAAGCCGTCGCAGTTCACCGCGTATGCATCGCTCGCGCTCGGCTCGGCGCTCGCGGCGTTCATGTATCCGCATACGATGACCGGCGTGCTGTCGTCGTCGTCGGCTGCGACGGTGCGCAAGAACGCGATCTTCCTGCCGGCGTACACGCTGCTGCTCGGTTTGATCGCACTGCTCGGTTATATGGCGATTGCCGCCGGCGTGCACGTGAAGTCCGCTTCGGACGTCGTGCCGACCCTGCTCGGTACGCTGTTCCCGTCGTGGTTCGTCGGCTTCTCGGCGGCGGCGATTGCAATCAGCGCGCTGGTGCCGGCTGCGATCATGTCGATCGGCGCCGCGAACCTGTTCACGCGCAACCTGTGGCGTCCGCTGGTATCGCCGAATATGGCCGGTGCACAGGAAGCGTCGACGGCGAAGATCGTTTCGCTGGTGGTGAAGTTCGGTGCGCTGCTGTTCATCGTGTTCCTGCCGACGCAGTATGCGATCGACCTGCAGCTGCTCGGCGGCGTGTGGATCCTGCAGATTTTCCCGGCTATCGTGTTCTCGCTGTACACGCGGCGCCTGAATACGCCGGGGCTGTTCCTGGGCTGGCTGGTCGGTATCGTGCTTGGCACCAGCCTCGCGATCGAAATGGGCCTGAAGCCGGTGTTCACGCTGCACGTCGGTGACGCGAGCTGGCCGATTTATATCGGGCTGATCGCGCTGGCGGCGAATGTCGTCGTGACGTTCGTCGTGTCGGCTGTGACGCCTAAGCGCGCTGCTGCTTAAAGCCGTGCATCGCACACCAGGTTGTCGATACGCCGGCGCGTAGCCGGTTTGTCGAGCGGGTTCGAAACAGCCGCCCTCGGGCGGCTGTTTTCATTTGCGCGCGCAGCGTGTGCGCACAAAAAGCCTTCATCCGGCTGTCGGTTTGGTACGATGCAGCCTTTTCACTCCGTGGTATGTCAGTGTGAAACGCCCGATCGTGCCCTTCGTCCGCGCATTCCGCGAATTGTTCGCAACGGCGAGCGCTCTGCTCAAACCCATCGCCGTCGAAGCGCTCGAGCGCGTCCGCCATCCGACGCGGCGCGGCATCATCCGCACGCTCGTCGCGATACCTGCGCTGTTCCTGCTGTATGTGCTGGTGCTGATTCCGTTCACGCCCGGCATCGGCGATATCCGCAAGGCGAAAGTGGAGCAGCCGGCTCGCGTGTTCTCCGCGGACGGCAAGCTGCTTGCAGAATTCAAGCCGGCGAACCGCGTATGGGTCAAGCTGTCCGATATCTCGCCGCATGTGGTCGACGCGCTGATTTCCACCGAAGACCATCGCTTCTACGAACACCACGGCATCGATCTGAAACGCACGGCGTCTGCTGCGTTGCATACGTTTTCCGGCAACCGTCAGGGCGGCTCGACGATCACGCAGCAGCTCGCACGCAATCTTTACCCTGATGACATCGGCCGCGCGCCGACGCTCACGCGCAAGCTGAAAGAAGCGATCACCGCATTCAAGATCGAAGCGGTTTATACCAAGGCCGAAATTCTCGAAACCTATCTGAACACGGTGCCGTTCCTGTACAACGCGTACGGCATCGAAATGGCGGCGCGCACCTACTTCGATAAATCCGCGCACGATCTGACCGTGCTCGAAAGCGCGACGCTGATCGGCATGCTGAAGGGCAACAGCTACTACAACCCGGTGCTCAATCCGGACCGCGCGCTGCAGCGTCGCAATATCGTGCTCGCGCAGATGGTCAAGTATCAGCGCCTCACCACCGCTTCGTATCAGACGCTGCAGCGCCGCGCGCTGAGTGTCGACTTCGAGCGGCAAACCGAGCCGCCGGGCCCGGCGCCGCACTTCTCGCAGCAATTGCGCAAATGGCTGATCGAATGGGCCGATAACCACGACTACAACATCTATTCGGATGGCCTGGTGGTGCGCACGACGATCGATTCGCGGCTGCAGACGATGGCGACCCAGGCCGTGATCTGGCAGGGCAATCAGCTGCAGGGCATCGCCAATTCGGTGTGGGGTACGCGCGGCGCGTGCAGCGCGCATAAGGATGTGTTCAACGCGCTGGTGCGCGAAACCGCGCAATATCGCACGGCGAAGCAGTCCGGCGTGGCCGATGCGGATGCGCTGCAGCAGCTCGAATCGGATAAGCGTTTCATGCAGCAGCTGTGCGACGCCAAGACGCGTGTGCAGGCCGGCTTCGTGGCCATCGATCCGCGCAATGGGCAGATCCGCGCGTGGGTCGGCAGCCGCGACTTCAGCGACGATCCGTACGACCACGTGCAGCAGGCGCGGCGCCAGCCGGGTTCGACGTTCAAGCCGTTCGTGTACGGCGCGGCGTTCGAGCAGGGCGCGAAGCCTGACGACACCTTCGTCGATCAGCCGGTAGCGATCACACTGACTGGCGGCGAGATCTGGAAGCCCGAGGACGATACGCCGCCAAGCGGCAAGCCGGTCACGCTGCGCGATGCGCTCGCATATTCGAAGAACCGCATCACCGCGCAGTTGATGGAACAGGTCGGGCCGGCGCGCGTCGCGCGGCTTGCGCGCGAGATGGGCGTGCGCGATAGCCCGCTCGATGCGGTGCCGTCGCTGGCGCTCGGCACGAGCCCAGTGTCGCTGAAAGAGATGGTGTCGGCGTACAGCACGATTGCCGCGCGCGGCGCATATATCGCGCCGATGCTGGTCACGCGTATCGAAGATCGTGATGGCAACGTGCTGGCGGAATTTCAGCCCGCGCCGCCGCAGCAGGCGCTGCCTGCCGGCGCTGCGCAGACGCTGCTCGATGTGATGCGCGATGTGGTGGATCGCGGCACCGGCTCGAGCATCCGCAGCCGCTTCGGGATTCGCGGCGACGTGGCCGGCAAGACCGGTACGACCCAGGACGATGCAGATGGCTGGTTCATTTTGATGCATCCGCAACTGGTGGCGGGGGCGTGGGTTGGGTTCAACGACAGCCGCATCACGCTGCGCAGCGACTACTGGGGGCAGGGCGCGCACAGTGCGCTGCCGATCGTCGGCGATTTCTTCCAGCGGGCGCAGCGTTCGCGGTTAGTGGATGGGCGCGCGAAATTTGTCGAGGAGCCGCAGACGGGGTTCTTCGATGCGTTGCGTACGAAGCTTCAGGCCTGGCGCGACGCGCTGTTTGGGGCGAAGTCTGATGGGGTGCCGGCGCCGGCATCGGGGAAGAAAGTCGTGCGTACGTCGCGGCATGCTGCGCCTGCGGTGGTATCTGCAGCGGCGCCGGCACCGCAGGCCGTTGAACCAGGCGACGTGGAGCCGCCGCAAATTTTCGCGCCTGATGGCCGGGCTGCTGCGCAGCCGCCGTTGCTTGCACCGCCGGGTGCCCAGGATGGGGCGGCAGCGGCAGCCAGTGCGGGGGCTGCGGTTGGCGGGCAGGCTGCGCCGGTGCCGCCGATCATCGGCGCGCCGGGCGGTGTTGGCGACTCAGGCGCGCCGTCTGTCGCGGCCAGTTCAGCGACAGCGCCTGCACAGTAACAGGCGGGTAGCGCTGTGCAGCGAGCGGGCGGCGCCGCCCCCCGCAACCCATCACCCCTCGCGCTCCTCGTCCACCTGATTCAGCAGACGGATCATCGTCGCCGCATTGCGTTGCGCAGCATCTTCGTAGCAATTGTTGAACACCACATCCGTGCGGTCCACCCGGCGCGCGATCTCGCGAATCGGGATCGTCAGCGTTTCGAGTTCTTCATCGCTGTAGTCGTAGTTGAAACGTCCGGCCGCCGTCGTGCTGCCACTCCACGTCTGAGCATTACGTCCATGCAGCCGCACGATCGACAACCGCGGTGAAGTCGCTTCCCACACCGTATGCGCGCGTGTCGTCACGTCAGGCGCATCCATCACCACATGCACCAGCCCACGCTCACGCTCAAACGCGAGCGTCGCTTGACGGTGCCGCTCGTCGAACCAGCTCGGATGGCGGAATTCGAACGCAGTCAGATACGGCGCCATGCGGTCCGCGCAATGCGCGATGTGAGCCCGGTCGCGCGGCGTCGAGCCGATCCATGGTGCGAACTGGAACAGCACCGCGCCGAGCTTGCCGGCCGCGCGCAGCGGCTCCAGTGCTTCGAAAAAGCGCCGCCACAACTCGTCGGCAAGTTCGGGCGGAAGGTCGCGATAGTAGAGATTCTTCTTGCCGGTTTGCGGCAATGCCTGCTGGATATCGGATGGGAAAAAGCGCGGTTCCGTCTGGTGCCCCGTGAAGAGCCGGAACGCCTTCATGTTGAAGGTGAATCCGGCAGGCGTGCGTTCGGCCCACAACACGCTGTTCGATGCACTCGGCATCGCGTAGTACGACGCATCGACTTCGACCATCGGAAAGTTGGCGGCGTAAAAGCGCAGCCGCGCTTCCGCGCTGGTGCAGCCCTTCGGATAAAACCGCCCGGACTTCAGCAGCGATGCATCCGTCCACGACGCGGTACCTACTGCGATCGACATGATGTTGATCTCCATGCATTGCTGTTGCATCGTAACCCAGGGCGGCCGCCGCAAATGTCTGCCAACCGGCGCTGGATTGCCCGGTTATGCTGCCGCAGCGGCGATTGTTGCTAGAATTTCACTGGCTATCCGCTGCAGACTCGCTGAAAATCCGCTTGAACAACGATCGACAACAACGGAGCGCGCATGAAGAGCAGCACCCTTGCGGAACGCGAAGCAGCGGGTCGGGCGGCGCGTGAGCATTCGAAACGCTCGAGCCATCGGGTGGTCGGCGAATTGCATCGCGACCCGCTCGAACTGCTGGCGCTAAGCAGCGAAGGCCGCGTCGAGCGGCTGGTGCCGCTGCGCTACGGCCGCATGATGGCTTCGCCCTTCGCCTTCCTGCGCGGCAGCGCGATCCTGCAGGCGCACGATCTCGGCCGTTTGCCGCATACCGAACTGATCCAGCCGATCTGCGGCGATTGCCACCTGATGAACTTCGGCGGCTTCGCCACGCCGGAGCGGCAACTGATCTTCGATCTGAACGATTTCGACGAAGTGGCGCCGGGCCCGTTCGAATGGGACCTGAAGCGCCTCGTGGCGAGCTTTGTGGTGGCCGCGCGCGATCTGCGCTTTAGCCGCGGCGCGGCGCGCGACATGGCGATGGCCGCGGTGCTGCAATACCGCGACCGGATGGCGCAGTATGCCGAGTGCGGCGCGCTCGAGCTGTGGTACGAGCGCATCACGTTCGACCGCATGATCGATGCGGCGCTGACGCCCGAAGGCCGGCGCCGGATTCGCCGCGGCATGGAAAAGGCCGCGACCCGCACGCACGAGAGCATGCTCGACAAGATCGCCGAGCGTGTCGGCGACCACTACGAGTTGCGCGACATGCCGCCGGGCCTGTTCCACGTGCATGGCGCGAACACGCTGTTCTCTCCTGACGACGACTGGTTCAAGACCCGCGACTGGCACAAGCTGATGGACGGCATGTACGGCGAATATCAGAAGTCGCTGGCGCCGGACCGGCGCGCGCTGCTCGCGCAGTTCGTGCCGCAGGATCTCGCCTTCAAGGTGGTGGGCGTGGGCAGTGTCGGCACGCGCTGCCTCGTGCTGCTCGCGATGGATACGCTCGGCAAACCGCTGTTCCTGCAGTTGAAGGAAGCGAGCCGCTCGGTGGTGGCGCGCTATTTCAAGTCGCCGGCGCCGCAGCATGAGGGCGAGCGCGTGGTGCGCGGCCAGCAGTTGCTGCAGGCGGCCAGCGACATGTTCCTTGGCTGGGCGAGCGGCCCGCATGGCCGCCAGTTCTATGTGCGCCAGTTGCGCGATATGAAGCTGTCGGCCAACCTCGAACTGGTCGACACCGAATTGCTGACCGGTTATGCGCGCATCTGCGGCTGGGCGCTCGCCCGTGCGCATGCAAAAGCGGGTGGCAAGGCGATCGAGATTAGCGCGTACATTGGCGGCAGCGACCAGTTCGCCGAGGCGCTGGCCGACTATGCGGCCACGTATGCGGACCAGGTCGAGCGCGACTATGACGTATTTCTCGCCGCCTGCCGCAGCGGCAAGCTCGAAGCGCGCACCGACGAAGACCTTGCAGCCGATTTCCGCGTGTGAATCCGCGCCTGAGTGCGGATGTGAAGCGCGATAGGGGCACTCTGTGCCGTTTGGCCACGACGCGTGGCATCACTGACCTGGGAGGTGCATATGCTTTCGTTCATCGGTACGATTATCGTCGGCCTGGTTGTCGGTTTGATCGCGCGCGCGCTCAAACCCGGCGACGACAAGATGGGCATCATCATGACCATCCTGCTCGGTATTGCGGGTTCGCTGATCGCAGGTTATGTCGGGCACGCGCTCGGCTGGTATCAGCCGGGGCAGGCGGCGGGGTGGATCGCGTCGATCATCGGCGCGATCGTGCTGCTGGTGATTTACGGGTTGATCAGAAGGCGTGTCTGAGGGTTGTTGCTGTCGACGCTGTGGTGGGCGTGGCGGATGGCACCCTCGCCGGTGCCGTCCGCGCATTGAAGCGTGACGTGTGAGGCGGCCGGCGTAAGCAGGCGCCGCTTCGCCGCTTTATCGCGTTTGCGCCGACACGCGCTGCACCGAACGCGCGCCGGCTTCCGCTGGCTTCGTCTGCTCGCGCGCTTCGCGCAGCGTCACGAACCGCAAGCCGCGCGCATGCGCGGCTTCCAGCACGCGCGGCAGCACCGCGACGATGGCCGGCTCGCCGCTCGCGGTGCGGGCCGCATTGCCGTCGTGCAGCAGCAGGATGTCGCGTGCCGCAAGGCCGTCGAGCAGGCGCTGGGCGACGCGCTCCGGGTCGCGCTCGCGGGTGTCGAAACCACGTCGCGTCCATGCGGCGAGACGCAGATCGAGTTTTTGCAGCACCGGTTCCAGAAACAGATTGCGCAAGCCGGCCGGCGCGCGGAAAAACACCGGCCGCTCGCCGGTCAGTTCCGTTAGCGTGCGTTGTGCGGCGGCGATTTCGCGCGTCAGCGCGCCCGGCAGCGTGACGGAAAACGTGTGTATGTGCACCTGCGAATGGTTTTCCACCGCATGGCCGCGCGCCGCGATCTCGCGGGTTAGCGCCGGATAGCGTTGCGCGCGCGCGCCGATGCAGAAAAACGTCGCGCGCACGTGGTAGCGGTCGAGCAGGTCGAGCACGTGTGGCGTGACCAGCGGGTCCGGGCCGTCGTCGATCGTCAGCGCGAGCGCGTCCGCGTTGCGCGCGGTGTCGGGCAACTGCGTCCAGTTCGGGCCGAGCAGCGACGAGCGCGGCCACAGGCCGAGCACCGTAATGGCGAGGTGATTCGCGAACATCGCGGCGAGCCACCACAGCCATGCGGAGGGCCTGAGCAGCGCGGCAGCGGCAAGCGCGACGTGCCACGCGGCGGTACCGGTTACCAGTGCGGAATAGCGTGCGCGAGGCCAGCGGCGCGCGGCCGGATTGCCGGCTGGCGCGGCCGCGCGGCTGCGCGCGGGTTTCGATTCAGTCATCATGCTTCCTCTGCGGACTCCTCGATTGGCGGAAAGCTAATCGTCAAAAAAGGTGAGGACGCAACGCTAAACGATACCATCCTTGTGTTGCATCATGCATAGAGCAGCGCATGCGCATGCGGCGCGCGGGGTTGGCGATAACCGTCGCAAAACGATCAATGGAGGTGCCGGGTGGCTGAACAGGACGTGCAACAGGTACAAGCGGACCACACACAAGCGGCCGCGCAGACAACGCTCGCGCGCAAGGTCGCGCTGGTGACCGGCGCCGGCAGCGGCATCGGCCGTGCGACGGCGCGCAAGCTGCTCGAACATGGCTACAGCGTGGTGCTGACCGGCCGCCGGCAGGAGCTGCTGGACGAACTGGCCGACGAAGCACGCACGCGCGGCACCGAGGCATTCGCGCAGGCTTGCGACGTGGCCGACCCGGACAGCGTCGCCGCGCTGTTCGACGCGATCCGGCTGCGCTATGGCCGGATCGACGTGCTGTTCAACAACGCGGGCCGCGGTGCGCCGGCTGTCGAGATCGATGCGCTCGATATCGCCGACTGGCGCGCGGTGGTCGATACCAATCTGACCGGCGTGTTTCTATGCACGCGTGCCGCGTTCGCGATGATGAAGGCGCAGTTGCCGCGCGGCGGACGCATTATCAACAACGGCTCGATCTCCGCGCATGCGCCGCGGCCGTACAGCATTGCGTACACGGCGACCAAACATGCGATCACCGGGTTGACCAAATCGGTGTCGCTCGATGGCCGCCCGTACGATATCGTGTGCGGACAGATCGACATCGGCAATGCGGCAACCGAGATGGCCGCGCGCATGGCCAAAGG
The DNA here is from genome assembly GCF_054782355.1 of Paraburkholderia jirisanensis. Lineage (NCBI taxonomy): Bacteria > Pseudomonadati > Pseudomonadota > Betaproteobacteria > Burkholderiales > Burkholderiaceae > Paraburkholderia > Paraburkholderia jirisanensis. The sequence continues at coordinate 147,249 of NZ_BAAGSQ010000013.1, forward strand.
CGTGCCGCAGGCAAACGGCGAGATCGCGATCGAACCGCTGATGGATGTCGAGCACGTCGCCGATGCGGTACTGCATATGGCGAACCTGCCGTTGTCGGCGAACGTGCAGTTCATGACGATCATGGCAAGCAAGATGCCGTTCGTCGGGCGAGGTTGAGCGGCGAGGGCGGGGCGCCTGGATGGCGCGATCCCTTATACTGGGTGCCTTCGCCCCGCTCAAGCCGACCGATACGTGCGCCACGCTCCATGTCACTCACGTAACGAATCACGCGACGCATCAGGCCGCGAGGCGTGCCGCGCGCTCGACCACGACGTGCGGCCCGTGCCGCCCACGCCGCCGGCCGCCGACGACTGCTGCCGCAGCGGCTGCGACCCGTGCGTGTTCGATCTGTACAACGACGAACTCGAAGGCTATCGCAGTGCATTGGCCGAGTGGGAGGCTCGCCACGGCGCGCAAGCTCGCAAACCTCGACGGGCCGCCCGATGACCTTGCTCGCCACACCTGCCCAGACTGAATCGCAGGCGCTCGATGCGCTGCACGAATTCGTTACGCGTTATCCACGTCTTTTCGTGCTGACCGGCGCGGGCATCAGCGCCGACTCCGGCATTCCCGGCTATCGCGACGACAACGGCGAATGGAAGCGTTCGCCGCCGATCACGCTGCAGGAGTTTCTCGGCTCGGACGCGTCGCGGCGGCGCTATTGGGCGCGCAGCACGGTGGGCTGGCCAGTGGTTGCAAAGGCACAGCCGAATGCCGCGCATTTCGCATTGGCGCGCCTCGAAGCGGCTGGCTATGTCGATACGCTGGTCACGCAGAATGTCGATGGTTTGCATCAGCGCGCGGGCAGCAGCGACGTGATCGAACTGCACGGCAGTATCGCCGAGGCGGTTTGTCTCGCCTGTGGGATGCAGCACACGCGCGCATCGGTGCAGCAGACGCTCGAAGCGGACAACCCCGAGTTGCTGCACGCAAGCGCGGAGCCCGCAGCCGATGGCGATGCGCATCTCGAATGGCATGCGCTCGATACGTTCCGCATTCCGGCTTGCACGCGCTGTGGTGGGATGCTCAAGCCGTCGGTGGTGTTCTTCGGCGAAAATGTGCCGCGTGTGCGGGTCGAGACGGCGATGCACGCGCTTGAAGCGGCCGACGCACTGCTGGTGGTCGGCTCGTCGTTGATGGTTTATTCGGGGTACCGCTTTTGCGTGCATGCGAACAAGCTCGGCAAACCGATTGCGGCGATCAATCTTGGACGCACGCGTGCCGACCCGCTGCTGTCGCTGAAAGTCGCCGCGCCTTGCGGCGAAGTGCTGACTGCGCTGGCTGCGCGTTTTGATATCCGTTGATACTCATTGAGGCCGCAACATGCAGCTTGATACCTTGAGCGCCCCCGTTCCCGCTTGCGCGCCGAGCGAGACCGATCCGATGCCGGTGCTGACCACCTTCGAAGAACTCGAAGCGATATACGGCCAGCCGCACCAGCGCTCGGTGCGCAAGGAACTGCCGTTCATCAACGAAGACTACCGCGCGTTCATCGAAAACGCGCCGCTGGTCGTGCTTGCAACGGCCGGCCCGGAAGGTCTCGACTGCTCGCCGCGCGGCGATGCGCCGGGCTTCGTGCGTATCGTCGACGAGCGCACGCTGGCAATTCCGGATCGCGTCGGCAATAACCGCATCGATAGTTTGCGCAACGTCATCGTCAATCCGCATGTCGGGCTGCTGTTCATCGTGCCGGGCGTCGGCGAGACCTTGCGTGTCAACGGGCGCGGCCGCATCAGCGCGCAGCCCGAACTGCTCGAGCGCTTCGCGGTGAACGACAAGTGGCCGCGCACCGTGCTGCTGGTCGACGTGGATGCGGTCTACTACCACTGCTCGAAGGCGCTGGTGCGCTCGCAACTGTGGGATGCGTCGCGCCACGTCGAGCGCGCGCGGCTGCCGAGCGCGGGCGAGATCCATCGGCGTATCAATGGCGCAAGCTTCGACGTAGAAGCGTACGATCGCGATCTCGCCGAACGTTTGCGCACCAGCCTCTATTGAACCTGTGAGCCCCTCTCGATGACCCAACCTGCCAACCCCGATTTGCGCGAGCGCTCGCCTTCGGCCGAGCGCAATCGCGAACCGATCCTTGCGGTACTGCAGCACGTGCTGCCGCGCGTCGGCACGGTGCTCGAAATCGCCAGCGGCACCGGGCAGCACACGCTGCACTTCGCTGCGGCGCTCGGCGCGCTCGACTGGCAACCAAGCGATCCGGAAGCGGCCGCGCGTGCGTCGATCGGCGCGTGGATCGCGCATGCCGGTCTGACGAATGTGCGCGCGCCGCTCGATATCGACGTGCGTCGTCAGCCGTGGGGCATCGACGCTGCCGACGCGATGGTGTGCATCAATATGGTCCATATTTCGCCGTGGGCTGCGTCGCAAGCGCTGTTCGACGGCGCGCGCCGGATTTTGCCGAGTGGCGGCGTGTTGTATCTGTATGGGCCGTACCGGCGCGGTGGTGCGCATACCGCACCGAGCAACGAAATGTTCGATCAGCAATTGCGCAGCCGCAATCCGGAATGGGGCGTGCGCGATATGGAAGCCGTGCAGCAGCTCGGCGATGCCGCGGGCTTGACGTGCGATGAGCCGCTTGCGATGCCCGCGAACAATTTCAGTCTCGTGTTCCGGAAACGTTGAGCGAAGTGCTGGGTCTGAAGGGGCGGCGAGCGGCGCGTGGCGTATAGCGAGCCGCTCAGGCGAGGCGAGCCGGCGCACCGCCGCGTACGTCATACAGCGGCGCGTCCGGCCCGCTGCAAGCGCCCGCCGGTTCGTGCCGCACACGGTATACATGCGGTGTCGCGGCATTTCTTTTATTCTTTCATCCTCGACGCCGCGTCGTTGCAGCGGTCTCTCGCGGCATCCGTCACTCACGAATCTGGAGAACTCAGATGGGCAAACAGGCAATCGGCGTAGTGGGGCTAGCGGTCATGGGCCGCAATCTGGCGCTCAACATCGAAAGCCGCGGTCACGCGGTCTCCGTGTTCAATCGAACCCGCGAAAAAACCGATGAGCTGATGGCCGAGTATCCAGACCGCAAGCTGGTGCCGACCTACACGATGGAAGAGTTCGTCGACTCGCTGGAAAAACCGCGCCGCATTCTGATGATGGTGAAGGCCGGCGCCGGCACCGATGCAACCATCGCCGCATTGAAGCCGCTGCTGGAAGCCGGCGACATTCTGATCGACGGCGGCAATACGCACTTCACCGATACGATCCGCCGCAATCAGGAACTGGCGAAATCCGGGCTGCATTTCATCGGCACCGGCGTCTCGGGCGGCGAAGAGGGCGCGCTGAAGGGCCCGTCGATCATGCCGGGCGGCCAGCGCGACGCGTACGATCTGGTCGCGCCGATCCTCACCGAAATCGCCGCCAAGGCGCCGGACGACGGCGAACCGTGCGTTGCGTACATGGGCCCGGACGGCGCGGGCCACTTCGTGAAAATGGTGCACAACGGCATCGAATACGGCGACATGCAGCTGATCGCCGAGAGCTACGCGGTGTTGAAGCAGGTGCTCGGACTGTCGAACAAGGAACTCGGCGGCGTCTACACCGAATGGAACAAGGGCGAGCTCGATAGTTACCTGATCGAGATCACGTCGAAGATCTTCAGCAAGAAGGATGACGAGACCGGCAAGGATCTGGTCGACATCATTCTTGACCGCGCGGCGCAAAAGGGCACCGGCAAGTGGACGAGCCAGAATGCGCTCGATCTCGGCGTGCCGCTGCCGCTGATTACCGAATCGGTGTTTGCGCGCGTGCTGTCGTCGCTGAAGGATCAGCGCGTGGCGGCGAGCAAGGTGCTCGCGGGGCCGGCGGTCAAGCCGTTCAGCGGCGATCGCGACGCGTTTGTCGAAGCGGTGCGCCGCGCGTTGTACTTCAGCAAGGTGATTTCGTACGCGCAGGGCTTCGCGCAACTGCGCGCGGCCTCCGACGAGTACAAATGGGATCTCGACTACGGCACGATCGCGAAGATCTTCCGCGCGGGCTGCATCATCCGCGCGCGCTTCCTGCAGAAAATCACCGACGCCTATACGAAGGACAAGGCGCTCGCCAACCTGTTGCTGGATCCGTACTTTCGCGATATCGCGGCGAACTACCAGGGGGCGCTGCGCGACGTGGTGACCGCCGCGGTTGCGGCCGGCGTGCCCGTGCCGACGTTCTCGTCGGCGATTGCCTACTTCGACGGCTACCGGTCTGAACGGCTGCCGGCAAACCTCGTGCAGGCGCAGCGCGACTTCTTCGGTGCGCACACGTTCGAGCGGATCGACAAGAGCGGCAGCTTCCACGCGAACTGGTCTTGAGCGACGGGCCTTCGGGCCCTTTTTCGCGGTTTACGAAAATGCGGCGGTGCCTGCCCGGGGCATCGCCGCATTTCCCTTTCGATTATTACATCCCACATTATAAGATATTGAAATCTGATGTAAGAAAAACCGATTATTGCGGAATCTGAAATGGTGTTTCGCGGTGATAGGTATTTACCCTAATGGGGTATTTCCGTAGACTTCAATCAACGCATCGGACATCGGTCCGGCGAAAAACCCAAAAAAGAAAGTCTCGGAGGTAGTAACCATGAAAACGCTGATTCCTGCACTGCTGGTCGCCACGCTACTCGCCGCTCCGGTGGCTTCGTTCGCACAAGCTTCCCAATCGAACCAGCCGTTGACGCGCGCTCAAGTGCGCCAGGATCTGGTCGATCTGGAAAAGGCTGGTTACGACCCGCTGGCCGACCGTCAGGAATATCCGCGCAACATTCAGCGCGCTGAAGCCCGCCTCGCCGCGCAAAAGGCGCAGGGCGACACCGGCTACGGTGCGCAAGCTGCTGGCTCGTCGCAGGCAGGCAGCGCAGCTCAGTAAGTAATACGGCTTGCCCGGCGTCCCCCTGTCGCCGGTCGAACTGTAGGCAGTGAGGGGTGTGACCGTAGTACCGTGCCGTCGTGTAATTGGGCGGCCTGCAGTAGAAGCAGTAGCGAAGCATGCAGTAGCGCAGTTGATGTCAGGCAGTACGAGAGTGGCGTTAGTTAGTGCGTTGTTGATGTGCAGTTGTTGCGAAGTTTGTTTAGTTTGTTGCGAGTCTGTTGGTAAGGCAGTACGAAAGCACGCAGTGGCAGTAAAGCATCACGCAGTACGGCATCACGCAGTTCAGCAGCAAGCAGTTCAGGTTAGGGCAGTACCGAAGCACGCAGCACCGCAGTATGTAGTACGGCAGTCCGCAGCATCGGAAGTACGCAGTAGGGTAGTGAGCAGTACCGAAGCGTAGTAGGCAATACCGAAGGATGCAGTGCGTAGTACGGCAGTACGCAGTAACGTAGTTGCGGTAAAGCAGTGACGAAAAAAACGCCGGCAAGAAGTCTTCGCCGGCGTTTTTTCTTTGGTGCAGCGAATGCGTGCTGCGTCCGCTATTGATGCGTCAGGTGCGGAATGCCGTCGTGCGCGGCGAGATCGAGTTGATGGGTCTGGCGCTGCACCTTGTTCAATTGAGCCTGTGCAGCAGCGCGCTGCGCCTCGAGTTGCGCGACTTCCCGGCGCACCTGGTGCTGGCGCGTCGTGACGGCCTGCTCTTGCGTGGTCGAGCGCTGCAGTGCCTTGCGTAGCCGCTCGGCTTGTACTTCAGCTTGCGCGATCAGTTTGGTCAGCTGTTCGTTCTGTGCGTCGAGTTGCAGGCGGCGTACCTGTCCGTCCGACAATCGTGTGGCTTGCAATTCGAACTGATGGAAGATTGCCTGCGCGGCATCGAGCTCCTGCGCTTTCAACGCTCGCCACGGCGTGCCGTCGTGGTACAGCACAATGTAATACTTCAACTCCTTCGCGTGGAATAGCAGGCTCGCAGAATATTCGAACGTGCGAAACGCGCGCAACGGCGTCAGCGCTTCCTGAGCCATCAGCAGTTCGACTTCCGCCGGATCGGAGAACTGCGCGGCGCGCCCGCCCGACTGTGACGGTACCGCGTGCACCGGGTGCAGCGTGGCCACGGGGCGCACCGGGCGCGCGACGGGCTGGGCCGGCGGGTCGCTAGAATCGGATGATGCGTCTCGCGCGGTTTCGTCAGTGGCCGGCCCGGACGGGTCTTGATCGATACGCACCAGATGCGCGATGCCGTTGGCAGGCGCCGTGCGGCGCCGGTTCAGCAGAGTTTTCACGTCAGCAACTCCTGATCGATGCGCTGAAGTTCCCCGGCATCAACGCGCTACACAATGCATTTTCGGGTTTGCAAAGTTCATGCGGTGAGCTAACTATCTGGTTCGAGCCGCAACGTCAGTAGACTTTCCCTGGCGGCTCCGCGCGGCTGGTTAGTGCAACGTGCGCCGCGGGCGCGCAATCTCGTCGAACAATGCGTGGCTCGGCTCGAGTGCGAAGAGCCACGATTCGTCGTAGCCGCTCAAGGTGTCGAGCGCGTCGCGCAGACGTTGCACTGCGAGTGCCGGAATCTCCACCGTGGGCTGCACTCCGCTCGACAGCCTCGCGATGCTTGCCAACTGAACCAGCGCGTCTGCCGCTTCGGCGACGTCGTTGGCGAAGACCAGGTGCGTGTTCAACAATTCGACGAGACCCGGCGACGCGGCAACATCATCGATATTGAACTGCACAGCCAGAAACATGGCTTTGTTCATGCTGAACTCCTCATGGACAGGACACCGCGGAGGCCCGCTCGCCCGCTGTGCACGGCGACAGTCAAATCCCAGTATAGGCGAGCAGCGTATCCAGGCAATGGTCGCACGAATGTGCGCACAGCGGGGGTATGCGGCTTGCGCGGCGGGCTGCCCGATATAATGACGCAGCTAGCAAACGTAACCCGACTGCGCTCACCTCACTGCGTACGTTCCCATGAAAATTATCCGCAGCAGGAGCTTTACCGCCGGGCGCCCGTGGGGCGCGCTCGATATCGCCAACATGCGCGGTGTCACGACGCGTCTGCATTGGACCGATCAGCCATACAAGTGGCATATCAACAATGGCGAAGAAGTATTCGCGGTGCTTGATGGCCGTGTCGAGATGCATTACCGCGAAAACGGTGTCGAGCACGCGGTGATCCTCGAAACCGGCGATGTGTTCCATGCATCGATTGGTACCGAACATGTTGCGCATCCACTGGGTGAGGCGCGCATTCTAGTCGTCGAAACCGAAGGCAGCGTATAGCGCCAATCGCTTTGTAATGCCAACCAAGCACGCACGAAGCTTGCAAGGTACGTGCGGCGGCGCGCGTGACTCGGACACGCAATGGGCGGCATAATGATTCGATCACCGCTTTACAGTCGGTTCGCAGCTGGCCGGGTTGGTTAATTGTTGCGCACTGTTTCAACAAGCCGTCACAGTCCCCGCGGGTTGGCGCCGATCGATGGGCCTTATGGAGCCCGGACACGCGCCGACCCTGCTTGTTCCCCGCGTCGAGGATCGCAAGATGACAGGTAAGTGGCATACCGCACACACGCAGGCTTTAATTTCCCTTTCGTTGGTGACGATGCTTGGCGCATGTGCGTTCACGCCGCCGTGGGAGTCTTCGTCGACGGGACAGACGGCGCGCACTTCGATGGGCGGCGCGGCATCCACCGGCGTTCCGGCCGGTTTCTATCGCGTCAACCCGGGCGATACGCTGCAAAGCATTGCCGGCGCGTTCGGGCAGCGTCCGCAAGACGTCGCCGCATGGAACGGCCTGATCACCGGCTCGCCGGTAACCTCCGGGCAGGTGCTGCGCGTCTCGCCGCCGGTGCTTGCGCAACAGGGCGGCGCGGTGCCGCCGGGCGCCGCGCCGATTGCGCCGGCTTCGCCCACCACGGCTGCGCAGCCCGGCTTGCTCGCATGGCCGCTGCGCGGCCCGATCCTGAAGAGCTTCGTGCCGGGCAAGACCAACGGCATCGTGATCGGCGCGCGCGCGGGCGAGACGGTGCGGGCGGCGGCCGCGGGGCGCGTGGTCTACGCGGGCACCGGCATTCAGGCTTATGGACCGCTCGTCATCATCAAACATAGCGATTCGCTGATCACCGCCTATGGGCAGAACGGCAAGCTGCTCGTGCAGGAGGGCGAGGCGGTCACGCAGGGACAGCCGGTCGGCGAGGTCGGCACGGATGGCAATGGCGTGGCGGGGATCCAGTTCGAGGTACGCAAGGACGGGCATCCGGCCGACCCGCTGGCGTGGTTGCCGCGCTGAACGCGGTTTGACGACGGTGCCGGCCCCGCCGTGCCGGCGCTGACGGCACCGGCATGGCATGGCACGGCATGGCACGGTGCGGCACGACATCGACATCGGTACTGGCAACCGGCACTGGCATCGGTACGGCATCGGCATTGGCACGGCATCGGCACGGCATCGGCATTGGCATCGGCACGGCACGGCATCAGCACAGCATCCGCACCCACATAGCCCCCTCGTTTATTGCGCCTCTCCCAGAGTTGATACACTCGCGCATTCAGCTCCGCGCGTGACATTTCGCGCGCCGCGTTCCCGCCATCCTTACAGGAAATGCTCATGATCGATTTGCGCAGCGACACCGTTACCCGTCCGTCGAAAGCCATGCTCGCCGCGATGGCGTCCGCCGAAACCGGCGATGACGTCTGGGGCGACGATCCGACCGTGCTGCGTCTGCAAGCCGAGGTGGCCGCGCGGGCCGGCAAGGAAGCGGGCCTGTTCTTCCCGAGCGGCACGCAAAGCAACCTTGCCGCGCTGATGGCGCATTGCGCGCGCGGCGACGAATACATCGTGGGCCAGGCGGCGCACACGTACAAATACGAAGGCGGCGGCGCCGCGGTGCTCGGCAGCATCCAGCCGCAGCCGCTCGAGAACGCCGCCGACGGCTCGTTGCCGCTCGACAAGATCGCCGCGGCGATCAAGCCGATCGACAATCACTTCGCGCGCACGCGTTTGCTGGCGCTGGAAAACACGATCGGCGGCAAGGTGCTGCCGGCCAGCTACGTAGCCGAAGCAACCGCTCTGGCACGCGAGCGCGGCCTGTCGACGCATCTGGACGGCGCGCGCGTGTGCAATGCCGCGGTCGCATCGCAGCAGCCGATCGCGACGCTGTGCGCGCCGTTCGATACGGTATCGATCTGCTTTTCGAAAGGGCTTGGCGCGCCGGTGGGGTCAGTGCTGGTCGGCAGCAATGCGCTGGTCGAAGTCGCCCATCGCTGGCGCAAGGTGCTCGGCGGCGGCATGCGCCAGGCCGGGGTGCTGGCGGCGGCTTGCCTCTATGCGCTCGAGCACAACGTCGGGCGGCTTGCCGAAGATCACGACAACGCCGCCTATCTGGCAGCCGGCCTCGCACAGATCGACGCGCTGAAGGTGCAACCGCACGCCACCAACATGGTGTTCGCGCAGATTCCGCAGCAACATTGCGCGCCGCTCGAGGCGTACCTGAAGGAGCGCGGCATCCTCACGCAGATGCTTTACGCGTCGCGCTTCGTCACGCACATGGACGTGTCGCGCGCCGATATCGATACGTTCGTTGCCGCAGTGAAGGGCTACTTCGTGCGCTGAGCGGCGGCTTGATCAGACGCGGCGGGTGCCTCGGCAGGGCTCGCCGCGGCATGCATGACGCCACCGTCGTGCGGGTTGCCGCGATGCGACGGCGCAAACATCCGCAGCCCGCTGACAATGCTGGCCGCGCCGGCGAACACCGCGCCGGTGGCGAGCGCCAAAGTCGGCCCATGACGGCCGGCAATGCCAAAGCTCAGCGCGACTAACGCCGCGCCGGTGGTCTGGCCGAGCAGCCGCGCGGTCGCGATGATGCCGCTTGCGCCGCCGCTGCGCTCGCGTGGCGCGCTCGCCATGATCGCCTTCAGATTGGGCGACTGGAAAAAACCGAAGCCCGCGCCGCATATCGACATGCGCAGCGTGATCGCGAGCACCGACGGGTGCGGCGGCAGCAGCGCGAGCGACACCATGCCCACGCACAGCACGGCGAGGCCGATGCCGCCCAGCAGCCCAGGCGGATAACGATCGGACAGGCGGCCCGCGAACGGCGCCGCGAGCGCGACGACGACCGACCACGGTGTCATCAGAAAGCCGGTTTCCACCTGGCTGCGCTGCAAGATCGTTTCGAAATAAAACGGCAGCGACACGAACGCGAGCCCTTGCGCCGCGAACGAGCAGACCGCAGTCGCGGCTGACAGCGTAAACACAGGGCGTTTAAACAGATCGACCGGCAGCATCGGCGCCGGGTGTCCTGCTTCGCGACGCACCATCAGAAAGCCGAACACCAGCGCGACCGCCGCGGCCACCAGCGTGATATGCGCCGGCGCGCGCTGCGAGGCTTCCGCGAGCGCAAAAATCAGCGATGCGAACATCACGACATTGAGGACGGCCGCGATCCGGTCGAAATGATGCTTGCCGCGCACCGTGTCCGGCAGGAACGGCACCGCGAACGAAATCGCCATGATGCCGAGCGGCACGTTCACCGCGAATAGCCACGGCCACGACGCGAACGACAGAATCAGCGAGGCGACCGTCGGCCCCGCGGCAAACGATGCGCCCACCACCAGCGCGTTGAGCCCAAGCCCGCGACCGAGGCGATGCGGTGGGTAGAGGCTTTGAATCAGCGCTGAATTGACGCCCATGATCGCGGCGGCGCCGACGCCTTGCACGATGCGCGAGATGGCCAGCAGCGTAAGGGTGGGCGACAGTGCGCAGGCGAGCGACGACGCAGTGAAGAGCGCAATCCCGCTGATATAGATGCGCCGATGGCCGAGGATGTCGCCGAGCGCGGCGAGCGGCAGCAGCGTCGACACCATCGCCAACTGGTATGCATTGATGATCCAGACCGACGCCGCTGGCTTCGCGCCCAGATCCGCGCCGATCGACGGTAACGCGGTATTGGCGATGGCCGTATCGATCGACGCGAGCGCGACGGACAGCATGATCGCCGCGAGTGCGAAGCGGCGGCCGGCTGACATCTGTTCATCGTCGGCGTTGAGGGCGGCGGGGGTAGGCGGGTTTTCGGACAAAACTGACTCTGCTTGATTGACGGGCGGGAATGCGACGGCGCGAAAAAATGCGCTAAATACGCAATTGTTGCAGACGCTAAAAAATCTTGCTGACGCATGTGCAGCAGGACGCATCGCACCGGGATGCGATGCAAGGTAGTTGTAGGCGAAGCGACGCGGGCATCGTCGTCGGCGGTCATCTGTCTCAATCCGCCATAACGCAACTAACTGTCTGCTCCGCCCAGCGTCCCCCATCGCCTGTCCGGCCATCCACCGCGCGTTCAGCTGAGGGACGCCAGCAAGATGGACAGCTTGCGAATATGCGTCTTAAATGCCTCAGTCGTCTCCTGGCCGAGCCGCTCGCCCAGATGAGGTGCCTCAGCCATCTCGACCTGTTGCTGGAACTCGTCGGCGATCCTGCGGCGGGCGTCGGGCGGCATCGAGCGAATCAGCGACACCAGCAGCAACTCCTGCGCATGGATGATTCCCAGCGTAGCTTGCGCGTTCATGTGGACCTCCGTCGCATTCACGACACGATGGGCAGGACGCCCGCGAAAGCGGCTTTGTCGCCGCTTTGCCTCGTGGCCATTCCATACTAGTGCAAGGCAGTTGCAGGCTTGCACCGCAGCCGTGCGTGCAAGCAGGGCGCGGCCGCTCGTGTGCGAGGCTCGGCACCGGTGCGCACAAGGTCCGCATCGCCGTACGCCGTCGCGACAGGCGCGGCATGGTCATTGCGTGGTTGAGCCGTCGCGGGTGACAGGACACAGCAAAATGTCCTACTCTGCTTATTCGTCCACCAGACCGGCGCGCACTATCTGCGTCCATACGGCCAGCGATCAGGCGCGCGTCGCGTCGTTTTCCCGGAGGCTTCGATGACAGCGGTGGATCTGGAATTCGAACAGCTGAACAGCACGGTCGATGCGCTACGGCGCTCGATTTCGAATCGCATGATGTACGGCGTCGGCAAGGACGCTGTGACGGCAAGACCGCAAGACTGGCTGCATGCCGCCGCGTTGGCGGTGCGCGACCGGCTCGTCACGCGCTGGATGAAAACCACGCGCGAGCAGTACGAACAGGACGTCAAACGCGTCTACTACCTGTCGATGGAATTTCTGATCGGGCGCACGTTCACCAACGCGCTGCTCGCACTCGGCATCTACGAGCCGATGAAGGAAGCGCTCGCGGGTCTCGGCGTCGACATGGAAGCGCTGACCGATCTCGAGCCCGATGCGGCGCTCGGCAACGGCGGCCTCGGGCGTCTTGCCGCGTGCTTTCTCGACTCGATGGCGACGCTCGGCGTGCCGGGCTTCGGCTACGGCATTCGCTACGAATACGGGATGTTCCGGCAGCAAATAGTCGACGGCGAGCAGGTTGAGGCGCCCGATTACTGGCTGCGCGCCGGCAACCCATGGGAGTTTCCGCGCCCGGAAGTGCAGTACATCGTGCACTTTGGCGGCCGCACCGTGCAGCGCAACGACCGCATCGAGTGGATCGAAACCCAGCATGTGAACGCAATGGCGTACGACACCGTGATCCCCGGTTTCGCCACCAACGCGACCAACACGCTGCGTCTGTGGTCGGCGCGCGCGACCGAGGAGCTCGACCTCTCCGCATTCAACCAGGGCGATTATCGGCGCGCCGTGGATGCGAAGAACATGTCGGAGAACGTATCGCGCCTGCTGTATCCGGACGATTCGACCTCGGCCGGCCGCGAGCTGCGGCTGCGCCAGGAATACTTTTTCGTGTCGGCGACGATGCAGGATCTGATTCGCCGATATCTGCGCACGCACAGCACGTTTGGCCGTTTCCCGGAAAAGGTCGCGGTGCACCTGAACGACACGCACCCGGTGCTGGCGATTCCCGAACTGATGCGGTTGCTGGTGGACGTGCATCACGTGCCGTGGGACAAGGCATGGAGCGACGTGCAGCAGGTGTTCTCCTACACCAACCACACGCTGATGCCCGAAGCGCTCGAAACATGGGACGTCGAGACGCTCGCGCGTCTGCTGCCGCGCCACCTCGAGATCATCTTCGAGATCAACGCGGTGTTCCTGAAGCGCGTCAGCGAGCAATCGGGTCACGACGTCGACATGATCCGCCGCATTTCGCTGGTCGACGAGTATGGCCAGCGCCGCGTGCGAATGGCGCATCTGGCGATCGTGGCGAGCCAGAAGGTGAACGGCGTGTCGAAGCTGCATTCGCAACTGATGACGCGCGATATCTTCGCGGACTTCGCGCGCATGTACCCGGAGCGCTTCACCAACGTCACCAACGGCGTGACGCCGCGGCGTTGGCTGGCTCAGGCGAGTCCGTCGATGTCGGCGCTGATCGACCGGCAGATCGGCCCGCGCTGGCGGCGCGACCTGTTCGAACTGGCGAAGCTGCGCGACCTGAAAAACGACACGGCCTTCGTCGATGCGTTTCGCGAAGCGAAGCGGCAGAACAAGCTACGTCTCGTGCAACGTCTCGCGCATCACACCAAGATGCCGTTCGATCCGAACGCGCTGTTCGACTTGCAGGTCAAGCGGATTCACGAATACAAGCGGCAACTGCTGAACGTGCTGCACGTCATCGTGCGTTACAACCGGATTCGCGAGGAACCGCAGCGCGACTGGGTGCCGCGCGTGGTGATGTTCGCGGGCAAGGCGGCATCCGCATACCGGATGGCGAAGACGATCATCAAGCTGATCGGCGACGTTGGCGAGAAGGTCAATAACGATCCGCTGATCGGCGACCGTCTGAAGGTGGTGTTCGTGCCGAACTACGGCGTGAGCGTGGCCGAGATGATCATTCCGGCGGCGGACCTGTCGGAGCAGATTTCGATGGCCGGCACCGAGGCGTCGGGCACCGGCAACATGAAGCTGGCGCTAAACGGCGCGCTGACGATCGGTACGCTCGACGGCGCGAACATCGAGATCTGCGATGCGGTGGGCCGCGACAATATCTTCATCTTCGGCCACACCGCGGATCAGGTCGACACGCTGCGTGCGACCGGATACCGGCCGCGCCAGCTGTACGAAGAGAACCCGGAACTGCGCGTCGCGCTCGACCAGATTCGTACCGGGTTCTTCTCGCCTGATGACCCGCTGCGCTTCTCCGATATCTTCCACACGCTGGTCGATTGGGGCGATCACTATATGGTGCTCGCCGACTTCGCCGCGTTTGAGCAGGCCCAGGAAGAAGTGGACCGGCGCTTCGTCGACCAGCGCGGCTGGACGGCCAGTGCGATCGAAAACGTGGCCGGCATGGGGCAGTTTTCGTCGGACCGTACGATCGCCGAGTATGCGCGCGATATCTGGCATGTGAAGTCGCTCGATCTGGAGTAACGCACGAAGTCGTGCCGTGCGGCGTGCGTGCCGCACGGCGGCTTTGCGCGCACGTGTTGCCGCTAGCCATCAGCCGTTAGTCATCAACCTTTAGCCATCAGCCCTTAGCTGCCAATCGCTTCCACGTCGCGTGCCGCACGAATCCCCAATTGCGCGTTCGTAAAGTCGAACAGCAAGTCGATATTCTGCAGCGCCATCAACCCGATCACGATACGGTTCGCGCCAGGCTGCGTTTTCGCAATCACGACCTGCGCGCCATCGAAGCGGTGCCGCCATGGGCCGACACCGAGCAGCACGTCGTAGTTGCCTTGCTTGAGCACCTGGTTGGTATCGGCGTCGCCGACCCAGTCGGGCGCCTTGTCGGTTTCGATGCGGACCATGCCCATGCCGCCCGTTGCGAACACAACCGGTGCGCAAAAACGCATCTTGTCGGCCACCTGCACGCAGCCGGTCGGCCATTGCATCGAGCGGTCGGCCTGCGCGGCAAGCGGCAGCATCGTGAAGCCGGTGGCCACCGCATTCGACGGGCTCAGCAACAGATACGGCCGCTGCAGATCCGCATGCACGATGTAGCGCTCGCCGATATGCGCCGGCAGTGCGCGCAACGGCTGCGTGCAACAGGTGTCGCCAGGCGCGTCCGCGGCCGCACCGAGCAGGCCGGAAAAGGCCCAACCCAGTTCGCCGGTATACCCATCGCTCGCCACGCAGCGTTTGGCGCCCGGCATGCAATGCACGTCGTCGACGGCCTGCGCGGCGAGTTCGACCGGCCGCGTACCGGCCACGCTGAACGGCAGCGTGACCACCGCACCGGACGCCTGTGCGCCGGTCGCGAAGCTGAGTGAAGTGCGTGAACCCGCGACCGGATAGTCGGTGCGCGGCAAGGTCGACCTCAGCACGCGCAGCCCGCGCGTACCGGTATCGAACATCAGATAGACCGCTTTGCCGTCCACTTGCGCGGGAACGCCCAGGCGCGCGTGGCCGAGATCGCTGCGCTCGACGTGGAGCGGCACCAGCATGCCGTCGCGGCCCTGGTTGATCAGCGTTGCGCTAGCCGCTGGCGGCGTGGGTGTCGAAATCGGCGCCGAGCAGCCGGCGCACAGACACGCGAACCAGACGGACAAAGCGAACGCACCCACAGCGCGCACAGTGCGGGACAGGGAAAGAGAAACAGGCATGGGGCACCTTACAGTTACGCGTGCCCCATCCATGACGCAGTTTGTCACGCGCAGCGTGACGCACTGCGCTTGCGGCACCGGCGTGAGGAACGCGAAATGACGAAGAGCGCAAACTCTACGCGCCGGCTTCCCCGCACCTGCAAAAAAATGTAAAGCTCAGGCGTTCTGCAAACGCTTGATGGTGGTGGCGCGCACCCGGCCGACGGTAGCCTGATCGAGCGAGCCGGTGAGGGCGCCGATCACGTCATCGACGGTCCGGGACATCACTTCGACGCGAAAGCTGATGCGCTCGTGACGCTTGTCGATGGTCATCACGTACAGGCGCAGGTCTTCGCCGAGCGCGCGGTGCAGCGCGCGGCGGCCGGCCGCGGATGAGGTGCCCGGCACCGTGACGTCGATCGTGACCATCGAGGCGGGTGCCTGGCTGGTAGCGTCGGTGCTGCGAAACACGCGCGGGGACGGACGTGCGCTAGTGGTGGCGACAGGGTGGTGCATCATCGATATGCCGTCGCGGAGTTTTTGACGGCACGGCTGTTAGGACCCGTTCACTCTAGCCGTGCAGGTCTTAAACGAGTGCAAAAGCGCACGGCGAGGGGGTTAATTTTTTGTAAACGGTTTTTATACGGCAGCCGTGCTACGGGGCGGTGCGACTAGGCTTTGGGCGCCGCGTCGAGCGCGCCGCGCAGCGTCTGCGCGACACGTTCGACGAACTCGAGATCGGGGCTCGACAACGCTTCGCGCTCGGCGCCGCTGGCCTCTACCAGCAGGCGATGCGTGACGTCCTGGCTAATCCACGTGAGCCAGCCGACCACGATCAGCATCACCCCGCACACGATGCCTGCCGACGACGCGAACACGCCGCCGACTATTGCGCCTACTGCACCCAGCACGGAGATGGCCACCGGTACCGGCTTGCGCTTCGGCACGGTGAGCACGCGCACGCCGCTGACTTCTCGCAGCGGAAAGACCTGGCCGCCGGCGGATAGGGCATTGCGCGTCACTGAGACGCCGCGTTCATTGAAAGGAAGATCCATCGATTCCTGGAGGAAAGCGAAGACCGCCGCGAGATGCGGTCTTCAGATGACTGACATTACGGAATGTGCGGCTGGCTGCAGCGCGCGTATGTTCGTGCGTTCGCAGCGGAAGTCCCAACGCTCGAATAGGGGGAATTTTATTCCTAAATTTTGCGCGGGCTTCAAAATCGCGTCTGGGGGCGATCGCGAGTCGCACTGACCCGGCCCGGGCGTAGGCTATTCAGCGGAAACCCGTTCAGCGACCTGTGCGAGATCGCGCCCGCGCGTCTCCGGCAACAACAGCGCCGCCGTCACCACAAGCAGATAAGCCGCGCATGCACACAGCCCCATTGCGGCACCCAGTTCGAGCTTGGCGCTCAGTACGCCCACCATCGCCGGCATGATCGCGCCGATCGCCCGCCCCGCATTGCCGCACAGCCCTTGCGCCGAGCCGCGGATGCGCGTGGGAAACAACTCCGCGATATACGCGCCGGTACCCGCAGCGGTACCCGATTGCAGTGTGCCCAGCACGAACCCGAGCACAAGCGTAACCGGAAGCGTAATCGGTGCGAGCGTGTAGGTCGCCACCGCAATCGCTTGCAGACACGCGATCACGACAAACGTGCGGCGGCGTCCAAAGCGATCCGCCATCCAGCCATTGAGAAACGCACCAGCGAACGAGCCGAGAATGTTAATCGCGAGGTACCCGCCGACATTCGCAATCGACAGATGCAGCACCAGCTTCAGATAGGCCGGCAGCCACGTGATCATTACGTAGTTGCCGCCGTAGATGCCGAACGTGAGCAGGATCGCCTTGCAGGTGGTCGCGCGCACGGGCCGCTCGAACACGGCCCAGATGCCCGGACGATCCGCTGCATGCGCGCGGCGGTTCTGCGCAAACAACGGGGCTTCTTCGATGTTTCGGCGGATCCACAGCACTAGCAGCGTTGGCAAGATGCCCACTGCAAACAGCACACGCCACGCAAGCCCCGGTGCAAGCGAACTGAACAGCACGGTGGACAGCAGCACGGCCACGCCATATCCGATCGCCCATCCTGCCTGCAACGAACCCACCGCGCGTCCGCGCACCTGCGGCCGAATCGTCTCGCTGATCAGCACAGCGCCCACCGCCCATTCGCCGCCAAAGCCGAGCCCTTGAAGACCGCGCGTGATCATCAGTTGCCAGAACGAATTCGTTAGCGCCGACAGCAGCGTGAATGCCGAGAACCACAGAATGGTGATTTGCAGCACACGCACACGGCCATAGCGATCCGCGAGAATACCGGCGATCCATCCGCCAAGCGACGCCATGATCAATACCGTCGTGCCGAGTATGCCCGCTTCGCCGCGCGTCATGCCCCACAGCGCGATCAGCGTGGGAATCGCGAGTGCGTACATCTGCGTGTCCATCGCATCGAGACCCCAACCGGAAAAGCAGGCCCAATACGTGCGCTTTTCCGGTTTCGACAATTCGGTGTACCACTTGAACATGCGTGTTTTCCCCGTGGGGCTCTCAGGTGTGTAAGTTCTATCTGTTAGAACTTTGAATCGTTGAACGGAACGTCGATGCTATTGCGCGTCGCCAGCAAGTGTCAATCTGCGCTGCTGTGCATTTGAATGAATTGCATCGGTGATCAGAGATCGTCGATCGGCTTGCGATTTTTGCCATGCGTGTGAAACATACAAAGTGCCGACAGTCCCGGGGCCAATGCATCGACTGCCGTGATCATATTGAAGCTCATCGAATTTCATGACAAAGTGTCGCCACCATTGCGGATTTGCCGGAACAACAGAAGAACAACTCCATGCAAGCCTTAACCTTCGCCAGGATCGGCCGCTTGCTGCGGCCGCGTGCAGCGACCGCCATCGCAGCCGTTGCAACGATCGCGATATGCACCGCGTGTGCGCCCATCGATCGTGCGCAAACAGCAAGCCCCGCGACACACACGGCAGCAGACACCGGCACGCCCGACCCCGCGATCGTCGCTGCGCTCGCACCCACCGGTACGCTGCGCGCGTCGATCAATCTCGGCAATCCGGTGCTTGCGAGCCTCGATCCTGCAAGCGGCCGTCCGGTCGGCGTCTCTGTCGATATCGCGAACGAACTCGCACGCCGTCTGCATGTACCGGTCGATCTGGTGGTGTCGAAGTCTGCCGGCGATTCCGTGATCAAGGTCGACAACCAGCAGGCCGACGTCGGCTTCTTCGCGATCGATCCGAAGCGCGGCGACGGCATTCGCTTCACGGATCCCTACGTGCTGATCGAAGGCTTCTATCTGGTGCGCAACGACTCGCCGATCCGAACCAACGCGCAGGTCGATCAGGCCGGCAACACCGTCGCAGTCGGCAAGGGCAGCGCGTACGACCTGTTTCTGTCGCGTGAATTGCATCAGGCGACGATCGTGCGCGTGCCGACTTCGCCTGCGGTGGTTCAGGCCTTCGTCGATCAGCATCTGACGGTTGCGGCAGGCGTCAAACAGCAACTCGAACGCGATGCCGCCAAAACCGGCGGCCTGCGGATTCTCGACCAGCGATTCATGGTGATCCGCCAGGCGATGGGTGTACCGAAGAGCCGCGGCACGTTGGCCGCACAATATCTGACGAGTTTCGTGCTGCAACTGCGCAATTCGGGCTTCGTGTCGCATTCGCTGGCCGCGCATCACATCGACGAAGCGGTTGTGCCGGCTGACGGCGAATAAGCCTATATACGGCGGCGTTTATCGCTTCCGCAGCGGCACCGCTTCTTGTCCCGCGCCATCGAAGCGGGCGGGCGCCCGTCAACGCGGTGCAAGCCCAACGATAAAATCGAGGAAAGCCCTCGTCTTGGCCGGCATGTAGTGCCGCGACGGATGGTACGCATATAGCGGATAACGCTCGTCCGGCCAGTCGGGAAACAGATCGATCAATCGCCCTTCCGCAATCAGATGCTCGGCGCCAAGCACCAGCATCTGCGCGATCCCCGAGCCGGCGAGGCAAGCGTTGAGTAGCGCGCCAGGGTCGTTGACGGTCAGGCGCCCGTGCGTGGCCACCACGACGTGTTTGCGCTTGCGATGAAACTCCCACGGAAACGGTTTGCCGGTCTCGGCGTCGCGGAATTCCAGGCATCGGTGCGCCGGACCTTCGAGATCTTGCGGACGCAGCGGCCGTCCCCAACGCGCCACATAGGCCGGCGCGGCTACCGTCACCACGCCGGTATCGAGCACCTTGCGCGCGACCAGCGTCGATGGCTTCGGTTTGCCGAAGCGCAGCGCGACATCGAAGCCCTCGGTAACCAGATCGCCCAGACTATCTCTCGCGATGAACTCGATTTCTAGTTCGGGATGCGCATCCATGAACTGGTCGAGCCGCGTGCCGAGCATCACCCGATAGCAGACCGGATCCAGATTCACTCTGAGTTTGCCGTGCGCAGCCGATGCGCCGCGCCTCGCGGAAGCCGCGGCTTCCTCGAGCCCCTCGAGATGCGGCATGACCTGCTCGTAGAAGCGGCGGCCTTCTTCGGTCAGCGATAGTGAGCGCGTGGTGCGATCGAACAGCCGGATCTGCAAGCGCTTTTCGAGCCTCGCAATCGCGCGGCTCACGCCCGGCGGCGAGATGCCAACGCGTTCCGCGGCCGCTGCGAAGCTGCCGCCATCGACAATCGCAGCCAGCACACCGATGCCGCTGGAAAGGTTCTCGAGTTTCGCGTTCATGGTCGTATGAGTGGGGTTTGAGCCGGCCCCTTGCAGGCTGAGCCCTGCCGGCAATGATGTCTGATTCGTAACCTGATGTCACTTACCTAGTGCTATTCGAGTCATTTTGTTTCCACCGGCTTTTACCGAGAATTCGTTTCACCGAGGCAAGCCGCCGTGCTGCATTGCCTGCTCAATTCACCGCTCTGGAGAAACGAATGACTACTCGACTGAATCGCCGCGACCTGCTGAAAAGCGCTGCGAGTTTCGCGGCCGCCACGACCTTGGGCGCGTTTGCGGACCGCGAAGCAAACGCAGCGGCACCACAAGCAGCGCAAACCCCGCCGCACAAGCCGACGCCTCGCCACTCACAATACGCGTCGATCGACCGATGCCTGCAGCGCGCAGTCGACAACGGTGTCGCCGCCGGCGTCGTCGCGATGGGTGCAACACCACGCGAACTCGTCTACGAAGGGTCGGCCGGCATCGCGGACGCCCACACCGGCGCGCCGATCGGCCCAGACTCGGTGTTCTGGCTCGCGTCGATGACCAAGGCGATTACCGCAACCGCATGCATGCAGCTCATCGAACAGGGCAAGCTGCAACTTGAGCAACCGGCGGCCGAAATCCTGCCGCAACTGAAGTCGCCGCAGATTCTCAACGGCTTCGACGCGTCGGGTCATCCGATCCTGCGGCCGGCGCAAAAGGCCATCACGGTGCGCCATTTGCTCACGCATACGTCCGGCTATTCGTACAGCATCTGGAGCGAGCAGCTCACGCGCTACGAGAAGGTCACCGGTATGCCGGACATCGGTTATTCATTGAATGGTGCGTTCGCGGCGCCGCTCGAATTCGAGCCGGGCGAGCGGTGGCAATACGGCATCAGCATGGACTGGGTCGGAAAGCTGGTGGAAGCCGCAAGCGACCAGTCGCTGGAAGTGTATTTTCGCGAGCACATCTTCGAACCGCTCGGCATGCACGATAGCGGTTTTCTGATCGGCAGCGCGCAGAAGCGGCGCGTGGCGACCCTGCATCACCGTCAGGCAGACGGTTCGCTGCTGCCTGAACCGTTCGAGATGAATCAGCGTCCGGAGTTTTTCATGGGCGGCGGCGGATTGTTCAGTACGCCGCGCAATTACATGGCGTTCCTGCAGATGTTGTTGAACGGCGGTACGTATCGCGGTGAGCATGTGCTGCGCCAGGATACCGTCGCAACGATGTTCGCCAATCACATCGGCGATCTGCGCGTCACGCGCATGGAGACAGCGCAGCCGACATGGTCGAACAGCTTTGACCAGTTTCCGGGACAGCCACACCACTGGGGTTTGTCGTTCGATATCAACGATCAACCGGGGCCGCACGGACGCAGCGCGGGCAGCGCGAGCTGGGCCGGGCTGCTGAACACGTACTTCTGGATAGACCCGGTCAAGCATGTGGCCGGCGCGCTATTCACGCAGACCTTGCCGTTCTACGACGCACGCGTCGTCGATCTGTACGGTCAATTCGAAGAGCAGCTTTACGGCGGATTGCGCGGCGTCTGATCGGGGGCGGCACTACGCGGGCACAGCCGAAATACAAAGCGCTAGACTGCATTCGCAGTCCAGCGCTTTGCCTGAAGTCAATCAACCGCGTGCGTTGGCTTACTGCGTGGCGAAATCGATATGCTTGACGAACACGATCTTGCCGCCATCGTTCTTGACGATGTTGTAGCCGTGCAGGCCATCGCCGTTCGGATCGAACGTGTAGATACCTTCCACGCCCTTATAACCCTTCACCGAACGCAGCGCTTTCGCGATGTCGTCAGGCTTGGTGCTGTTTGCGGTTTTGATCGCGAGCGCGAGCAGGTTCACCGAGTCATACGCCCATGCCGAGTAGAAGTCCGGCTCGACCTTGTACGCCGCGCGATACTTTTGCGCATACGCCTGCGCTTCCGGGCTCGAATCCGGCGAGAAATCCGCGATCGAATACGAACCGTACAGCGCGTCGCCTGCAAGTTTCATCGCCGTAGCGGTCGATACCGAAGGCGAACCGATCCACGCGGCCTTTACGCCCAACTGGCGCAATTGCTTGCCGAAGATCGCGACGTCAGTCGAATTGGCGATATACGTGGCGACGATATCCGCACCCGAGTTCTTCACAGCCAGCACGATCGGCGTGAAGTCCTGCGAGTTGCTGGTGAAGCCTTGTACCACCACCGGCGTGATGCCGGCGGCCTTCAGCGCTTCGGTCAGGTTTTTCTCGCCACCGTTGCCAAACGCATCGGTCGAATGCACGATCGCCCACTTCTTCAGCTTCAGCGCGTTGACGCCGTAGTCGGCAATCACTTTTGCCGAATAGCCGTCGTTCGGACGCGCGCGGAAGATCCACGGGTTGTTCGCATGCGTGAGGCCGACGTCGGTGCCGCCCACCATGATCGGCAGCTTCGCGCGCATCACCGTCGGCGAGATCGCCTGGATTTGCGTGCTGCGCACCGTCGCGATCAACGCGGACAGATTGCCTGAGCTGGTCAGCTTCGAGATCGCCAGCACCGAGCCCGGGTTGGTGCTCTGGTTGTCTTCGTTGCGAACTTCGAGCTGATGGCCGAGTACACCGCCGGCCTTGTTGATTTCATCGAGCGCGAGCTTCGCGCCGTTGGCCTGATAGATGCCGGCTTCGGAGCTCGGACCGGTGCTCTCGGTCATCATGCCGAACGTGACCGGATCGGCTGCGAGTGCGGACGATGCGAAGGCGATTGCAGCGGTAGCGGCGGCAACCGTGGTGGCCGCGGCCAACCAGGGCGATGTTGTTTTCATTACGTGTCTCCAGACGTTTCAGACCTGATGGCCCGAGGTGATGATCAAACAATCGAATCTGCTGCGTTTCTTGCTAGCTGGCTGGTGCGTGCGCCTTGCCGCCCAGATAGGCTGCGCGCACCTCTTCGTTATTGAGCAATTCGGCGGGCGTGCCTTCGACCAGCACGCGGCCGGTAGATAGCACGTAGCCGCGATCGGCCACCGACAGCGCCATGTTCGCGTTCTGCTCGACCAGCAGCACGGTGGTGCCGTGTTCGCGGATCGCGCGAATCGTCGCGAACAGCTGTTGCACGATAATCGGCGCAAGCCCGAGCGAAGGCTCGTCGAGCAACAACAGCTTCGGCTTCGACATCAAACCGCGCGCCACGGCCAGCATCTGCTGCTGGCCGCCGGACAGGCTCCAGCCGAGCGCGCTGGACAGTCGCTTCAGATCGGGGAAGATCGCGTACATCTCGTCGACTTCCGCTTCGAGCACGCGCTTGCTGAGGCGCCCGCGCGGCGACGAACCGATCATGATGTTTTCCTTGACCGTCAGCCCCGGAAAAATGCGGCGCCCTTCGGGCACGTGCGCGATCCCCATGCGCACGATCTTCTCCGGCGACGCCCGCTCGATCGCTACGCCGTTGAAGCGGATTTCACCGCGCGTCGGCGGCACGAGGCCGGAAATATTGCGTAGCGTCGTGCTCTTGCCCGCGCCGTTCGCGCCGAGCAGCGCAACGATTTCGCCCTGTTCGACGTGTACCGACACACCGGCTAACGCCTGCACATGGCCGTAGTGGCTCTCGATGTTATTCAGTTCAAGCAGCGGCATCAGCGGTCTCCCCGAGGTAGGCGGCGACGACGTCCGGGTGGCGCATCACATAGCCCGGTTCGCCTTCCGCGATCTTCTTGCCGAAGTTCAGCACCGTGATCGTGTCCGACACCTGTTCGATCAGGCTGATGTCGTGCTCGATCAGGAAGATCGTCATGCCATGGCCCTTCAGGCGTTTCAGCAGTTCGCCGAGGTTTTTCTTTTCGGTCAGGTTCAGGCCCGCGGCCGGCTCGTCGAGCAGCAGGAAGCTCGGGTAACCGGCCAGCGCGCGCGCAATCTCGACTAGCCGCTGGTGCCCGTACGGCAGATTCTTGACAGTCATGTGCATCTGCTCGGCCATGCCGACGAATTTCAGCGCCGACAGCGCGCGTTCCTGCAATGCCGCGCGGCTCGTGCCGACCGGATTGTTGGCGCGCTGCGCGCCGACCATCACGTTTTCCACCACCGACATCGACGCAAACAGCCGGATGTTCTGGAAGGTGCGGCCGATGCCGAGCGCGGCGCGTTCGTGCGGCTTCATCGCGGTGATATCGACGCCGCCAAATTTCAGCGTACCGCTGGTCGGCTTGTAGATACCGTTGAGCACATTCAGCGTGGTGGTCTTGCCGGAACCGTTCGGGCCGATCAGCGTATGCACGGTGCCGCGCGCCACTTCGACGGAGATACCGTCGACCGCCTTCACACCGCCGAAATGCTTGGCGACGTTGTCAAGAATCAGGATCGGCGCCGGATCGGTGAGCGGCACGTCGAGCTGCAGCGGCGCAATGCTGTCGACGTCGACGGTATCGGTCTTGCGCAGACCGTCGAAGCGACCGCGCACGATGCCCCAGATGCCGGCGGGCAGGAACACCATGATCAGGATCACCGCGAGGCCGTACACCGCGAGGTAGATGTCCTTCAAAAAGCGCAGCCATTCCGGCAGCACGATCAGCAGGCCCGTGCCGAACACACCGCCGAAGGCGGAGTCGACGCCGCCGAGCAGCGTCATCGTCAGGAATTCGATCGAGCGCGCGAAGTTGAAGTTGTCCGGGCTGATGTACGCGAAGCCCGCCGCATAGAACGCGCCGCCGACCCCGGCCAGCGCCGCGCTCAACGTGAACGCGATCACCTTCACGCGCAGCGTGTCGACACCGGTCACTTCAGCGGCCAGCGCGTTTTCGCGCACCGCACGCATCGCGCGGCCGGTGCGGGTTTGCGGCAGCCACCAGACAAAGGCGATTGCGGCATACAGGAACACGAGGCACAGCACCAGGTAGAAGCGATCGTCGGCAAACTGGAAGCCGAAAATCGACGGCCGCCCGATGCCGGCCACGCCATCCGGCCCTTGCGTGACGCTCGCCCAGTTCACCAGCACCAGATCGAAAATCTGCTGGAAGCTGATCGTGATCATCGCCAGATAGTGGCCGCCCAGACGCAGCGTGGTCAGGCCGAGCACGAAGCCGGCGATGGTCGCAAGCCCGATACCGAGCAGCAGCGTGAGCCAGAAATTCAGGCCGAGCACGACGGTGCCGATACCCACCGCATACGCGCCAAGCCCGAAGAAGGTGGCCTGCGCGAGATTGATCTGGCCGGCGTAACCGAGCACGATCGTCATGCCGAGCACGGCGATCGCATAGGTCGCGGCCTGCATGAAAATGTTCAGTACGTATGGCGTAAGCGACAGCACAAACGGCACGCAGGCGATGGCGACAGCCACCACGGCCAGCAGAACCTTGCCGAACGAAATACGGTTGCCGCGCGTGTGACGCGCGGGCCCGGTGGAGGCGGGGACGCGGTTCATGCCTTCTCCGAAATCTTTTCGCCGAAGATGCCTTGCGGTCTTAGCAGCAGGAACAGGAACAGCAGCAGGAACGCGAACGCATCCTTGTAGGCCACCGAGATGTACTGCGCGCCGAAGCTCTCGACCACGCCGAGCAGCAGGCCGCCGATGATCGCGCCGGTGATGTCGCCGAAGCCGCCGATAATCGCCGCGGCAAACGCCTTCAGCGCGATGATCGAGCCCATGCCGATCGACACGAACAGGATCGGCGACACCAGCGCGCCGGCGAGGCCGCCGAGCACCGCGCTATAGAAGAACGTGAACGCGATCATGCCCGCCACCGGAATGCCGACGAGGCGCGCCATGTCCTTGTCCTGCGAGGTGGCCTGCAGCTTCTTGCCGAGCATCGTGCGTTCGAACAGGAAGTACTGGAACGTCACCGCGAGCGCGGTGAACGCGAGGATCGACAGATACTGCGTGTCCATGAACACGCCGCCCACTTCGATGCCGGGCTTGTCGAACAGCCGGTTCATCGCGCGCGGCTGCGGGCCGAAGATGTACAGCGCCGCGTTCTGCATGAAGATCGACGCGCCGAGCGTGCTGATGATCACGGGCAGATACGAGCGGTGCCGCAGCGGGTAATAGACGCCGAGCGCGAAGATCACGCCCAGCACGCCGAGCACCACCAGCGCGAGCACGAACGCGAGCCAGTAAGGCAAACCGCTGCTGAGAAAAGCGACCATCGCGAAGCCGCCGGCCATCGCAAAGTCGCCTTGCGCGAAATTGACGACGTTGGTGGCTCTGACGATCAGCACGAAACCCAGTGCGACCAGTGCGTAGATCGAGCCGAGTGCGAGTCCGGCAAACAGCACCTGGACGTTGTTGACCACGAAGCTCATCGCTTCCATCTCCTCTTTGTGCCGGCACGTGCGTGGTGGCTGCGCGGAATGCGCCGGCGCCAAGGCAACCGCGAACGGCTGCCTGTGTCTCCCCTGTGGCGAAGGCGGGCGGCCGGTGCTGGGGCACCAGACGCGCTCCTACTATGTGACTACATGTATAAAATCTGTATAGCGGATGGTATAAAGCTGTTCCAAAGCTGTCAACCGAAAATGGATTTGCGTACAATGGGCCGCATGGTCGAATTTCTTGAAAGGATCGATGGATGAGCCCGGCTTCATCCCGCAGCGCAGCCAGAAGCGAGCAGAGCGGCGTCTCGTTTGATTCGGGCACGCTCGGCGAACGGGTGGCGGAAAAGCTGCTGTCCAAAATCCGCGGCGACGGCCTCGCGCCGGGTACGCGGCTGCCGTCCGAGCACGCAATGGCGCTGCATTTCGGCGTGAGCCGCACGGTGATGCGCGAGGCGATCGCGTTGCTGAAGGCCGATGGCTTGCTGACCACGCGCAAGGGCAGTGGCGCGTTCGTCGGGCACACCGGCGGCCCGCATGCGGGGATGATGGATCCATTGACCGAGCAGTCGGTGCAGTCGCTGCTGAACCTCACCGAAGTGCGGCGCGGGCTCGAAGCCGAGATTGCCGCGCTCGCGGCAGTGCGTCGTACGCCGGGGCAGCTCGCGGAGATCGAGCACGCGTTACGGCATGTCGAAGACGCGATGCGCGCCGGCGGCGACGGTGTCGAGGAAGACGTGCAGTTTCATCTGCGCATCGCCGAGGCGACCGGCAATCCGTACTGGGTGAGCTTCATCGAGATGTTCGCGCAGCAGATCCGGCTCGCGGTGAAGGTGACGCGCGCGAATGAAGCGCGGCGCCTCGACTTCATGAACCAGGTCACCGAAGAGCACGAGAAGATCGTGGCGGCGATCGCCGTGGGCGATCCCGAGCGCGCACGTGCCGCGGCCGGCGACCATATGCTGTGCGTCGCGGAACGCGTGCGCCAGGCCGACCGCGATTTCTGGGCCGGCAGCGGCGGTGCATTGGCGCGCGATCTGGTGCGCAACTTCAGCGACAGCTAGCGCGCTGTGCGGCGCGATGCGCTGCTTCTGTATCTCTCTCCTCTCTTTCACAACGCGTGTATGCACACGTGGGCTTAGCCATTTCGATCGCTCGCCGGCGACGACGCTCGGTTGCTAAATGGTGCCAATAGTGGCACCATTTGATCCGAGTGCAACAACACGCTGTCGTCTCATGAACCAAAAGACTCTTGAACAAATGCGCCGTGAACCCGCTAACGTGAAGTTCACAGCGCCGCTCAAAGTCTGCGAGGAACTCTTCGGCAAGCCACGGCAATCCGGCACCAGCCACGCGGTCTTCAAGACTCCATGGCCTGGAGACCCTCGTGTCAATATTCAGAATGACAAGGGCAAGGCTAAGGCGTATCAGGTCCGCCAGGTATTGCTGGCTATCGAAAAGCTGAAGGAGAAGGAAAGTGCCTGCTGATCACTACACGTACCGGGTTACATGGTCGCCGGAAGATAGCGAACACGTTGGTCTGTGCGCTGAGTTTCCATCGCTGTCATGGCTAGACCGCTCGCCGGACGCGGCGTTGAAGGGTATCCGCGCGCTGGTGGCCGATACTGTCGCCGATATGAAAAAGAATGGCGAGGCGATTCCAGATCCACTCGCGGAGAAGCGCTATAGCGGCGAGTTCCGTGTGCGTATCCCGCCCGAGCAGCATCGGGCACTCGCGATCAAGGCTGCGGAGCAGGGTGTAAGCCTCAACCGGCTTGTTAGCATGAAGCTCGCAGCCTAGGCCGCTCGCAATAAAAAAGCGCCCCACAGGGCGCTTTTTCACACGCAGACGCAGACCCAGCCCCGCACAACGCGGCGCCGGTCCACTCTCCAGCTTTAGAACTTGTGGCGCATACCCACGCGGAACGCCAGTTGGTTCTGCGAGTTCGAGCCCGAGTTGCCGAAGAACGACGTGCTGTCGCCGATCTGCGCTTGCAGGTTCGTTGCGCCGACCTTGCCGCTTGCGTCCTGGTACACCACGAGGCCGTACACGTCGGTGCGCTTGCTGAGTGCGTAGTCGACGACACCGTTGACCTGGTTCCAGTGGCCGTTAGCCGCGCCCGACAGGTGCATGTACGTGTAGCCAGCCGCCAGCGACAGCGCTTGCGTCAGGGCCCACTTGCCGCCCGCTTCATACGCGGTGTAGATGCTCGAACCGAGCGAGATTGGCTCGAAACGCGTGTTGGTGTACAACGCCCACACCGTCGCCGGGCCGAACGTGTAGCGGCCGCCCACGCCGAACGTGCGCAGATCCTTGACCGTCGAAGCAACGTTGGTCGCCGTCGAGCCGGCGCTGAAGTTCGCCAGCGAAACCGGGAAGGCCGGCGACGACAGCTGCGGGAACTTGATGTCCGTGTACGCTGCGCCGATGCCAGCGCCGCCGAACGCGTAGTTCAGGCCGAAGCTGTACGTGCGCGACGAACCCGTCGTGGTGCCGACCGTCGGCGCGCCGCCGAACGAGCCTGCCTGGTTCGAGAAGCCGTACAACGCGCCGAACGTCACGCCGTAGAAGCTGGCGCTGCTGAACTTCACCGAGTTGTTGATACGGCTCGACGTCAGCTGGTCGACGTCGTTGATGTGGTACGCGTAGTTGCCGGCGACCGTGTTGCTACCCGTCGAGTAGTTGCCGAGCACGTCGGTCGACAGCGAGTACTGGCGGCCGAACGTCACTGCGCCGACGTTGTCCTTCGACAGACCGACATACGCTTGACGGCCGAACAGTGCGCCGCCCTGGCCCAGCGTGCCGTTGCCGCTGTTGAAACCGTTTTCGAGCACGAAGATTGCCTTCAGGCCGCCACCCAGGTCTTCCGAACCGCGCAGGCCCCAACGGCTACCCTGTGCCACACCGTCGTCGTACTTGAAGATCTTTTGCGAGTTAGCGCCGCTGTGGTTCGCGTAGCTGATACCTGCGTCGATGATCCCGTACAGCGTCACGCTGCTTTGTGCGTGAGCAGCCCCGGCGAAGGTTGCGAGCAGCGCGGTGGTCAGTACTTTCTTGTTCAAGGAATTCTCCGAATTTAGTAAGGAATGCGGGCGACATTCGCCTTGCTCTACGGCAGGGTCGCGCGTCGGTCGCAAATTTACGGGGATGCGGAGAATCCAATATGACAGTTGCGTTATTCAGCAACTATGTAGTGCAAATGCTACATAACGCTTCGCGATATCGGAAAGATGTGCAGGCCTTTACATCAGCTTTTCATAAAGCGGTTGTAGGTCGGCTGTATGCAGAGATACTTCGCATGATGTGTCTGCCGCGGCAGCCAGGTCGAATCGCGCCCAATCAGGCCGACCCGGCTGCCAGCGGTCCTGTTACCTCAAGCCGACAGCAACGAGCCGCTGCGGATCGCCTTCGCGCCGGCCACGCGGGCGACTTCCATCCCCGCGGTAGCGAAGCGCGACACGTGCCGCGCGTACATCACGCCGGCCACGCTGCTCTTTAGCGTCGTGACCTGATCGGTCAGCGGATCGATGATGTCGGCGATTTCCTTGCCGGCGTCGACCCATTTGCCCACTTCCGCGCGGAACACCACCACGCCGCTGACCGGTGTGACGATCGGCTCGGTGCCCGCCAGCGGCGTAGCGGCGAACTCCAGCGGCGGCATCGGCGCGGCCTTGCCGTCGATCACGCCGCGATGTGTCAGGTACTCGATGATGCCTTGCGCGTCGTGTTCGGCGAGCTCGTACGACACGTCGCGCTGGCTACGCAATTCGACCGTCACCGAAATCGAGCCGTTCGGAATCGGATAGCGGCCGCCGAAGCGCGTGCGCAGATCGGACCAGCAGAAGCTGTGAATCTCGTCGAACGGATTGCCGACCGAATCGAGCGCGAGCAGCGATGCCTTGGCATCCAGATAGCGCGACAGCGGTTCGACGTCGGCCCACAGGTCCGGGTTCGTGTACAGGTGCAGCGCGGCTTCCCAGTCGCAGTGCAGGTCGAGCACGATGTCGGCGTCGTACGACAGCAACTGCAGCGCGAGGCGCTGCGATTCGAGCTCGGTGCGCGGCTTTTGCGCGTTGAGCGCTTCGCGCATCGTCGCGCGGATCGCGACGCGATTGCGCTCGATGTCGCCGGTCAGGCGCTCTTCGACGAGCGGTTCGACCAGCGCGGCGAGGTTATAGAAGTTGCGGTTGAAGTTCTGCGCGGTGTTGCTCTCGAAGCGGCCCGCGAGCAGCCCGAGCATGAACTGGTTCAGGCCGATCGGATTCGCCACCGGTACCACCACGACCTCGCCGCGCAGCTTGCCGGCGGTTTCGAGTTCGGCGAGCTTGCGGCGCAGCGCCCACGACACCAGCATGCCGGGCAGTTCGTCGGCATGCAGCGATGACTGGATGTAGACCTTCTGTGCCCCGCCGGGGCCGTAGTGGAAGCTCGTCAGATTGCGCGCGGTGCCGAGCGACGGGGAAATCAGCGGATGAGTCCTGGTTTGCATGATGTGGGGGGCGCGGCCGGGTGTGAGCGCCGCGCTATGTGGTTGATTGCAGTGTAAAAACGGTGATGAACGGGTTGCGCGCGCGGTTGCGTACGACACAGCGTGCGGTGCCGCGCGCAACGCTGTGCGCGGCTCGCTCGCGCGGCGCACAGCGGCGCACAAGCTGGGCGAATTGCTCGATCTTAGCCGATCCGCGTTGCCGCGCCCATGCCGCGGTGGTTTGCCTGTGCTGGCGGCCTTAAAAGGCGGCCTTAACTGGCGGCTCTAAGGCAACGCTAAAGGCCGCACGAAACGGGCCATGAAGCGGCCCGTGAAGCGGCCCGTGAAGCGCGCGACTAAAGCACAGCTAAACGCACCGCTAAACAGTAGCCTCAAAACAAAAGCGGGCTTCGCACCCGGCGAAGCCCGCTTTTCAACCTGCATCGGCGGCGCGTCGAATTGCGCCGCCGCGTGGATCAGCCGCCGTACACGTCGAAGTCGAAGTACTTCTTCTCGATCTTCTTGTAGGTGCCGTCCTTGATGATGTCGGCGATAGCCTTGTCGACCTTCGTCTTCAGGTCGGCGTCTTCCTTGCGCATGCCGATGCCGGCGCCTTCGCCAAGGATCTTCTTGTCTTCCAGATCCTTGCCGACGAACTGGAAGCCCGCGCCGCGCGGCGTCTTCAGGAAGCCGATTTCAGCTTGCACGGCGTCTTGCAGCGCTGCGTCGAGGCGGCCCGAGATCAGGTCGGCGTAGACCTGGTCCTGGTTCTGGTACGGCACGACCTTGGCGCCCTTCGGCTCCCAGTAGGTCTTCGCGTAGGTTTCCTGGATCGTGCCCTGTTCGACGCCGACCGTCTTGCCGGCGAGCGATTCAGGCGTCGGCAGCAGGTTCGAGCCTTTCTTCGCGACGAGGCGCGTCGGCGTGTTGAACAGCTTCGACGAGAAGGCGATCTGTTCCGCGCGTTGCGGCGTCATCGACATCGACGACAGCACGCCGTCGAACTTCTTCGCCTTCAGGGCCGGGATCATGCCGTCGAAGTCGTTCTCGACCCACACGCACTTTGCCTTCAGGCGATTGCAGATTTCGTTGCCGAGGTCGATGTCGAAACCGACCAGCTTGCCGTCGGAGCCCTTCGATTCAAACGGCGGATAGCTGGCGTCGACGCCGAAACGGATCGTCGTCCAGTCTTTGGCGTGTGCGCCGATCGAAACGGTGGCGAGCAGGGCAACCGTCAAAGCCGCTAGCAGTTTTTTCACTGAGATACTCCCGGAGTGGTTCTTAAATGGTCGCGCAGATGGATTGTGCTATGCGACATTGCCCGGCGCGGGTCGCGGCGGGCTGGTTATTCGGCTGCCGGCAGGGCCGCCAGCAGCGCGCGCCAAGCTTACCAGTCCAAAAATATTACGGACCTGGTAAAAGACCGGATGGCGCGCCAGGCAAAGCGCTGCCGCGCCTGGCCGCAAACTGCGGGCCGGCGGGGTGTGAAAGGTAAACGACAGTTCAGCGGAAGCCCGGAGCCGGGCGGCAGGGCCGCTGCGCGGCGCGATGCCGCGTGGGTTTTTTGTTGCGTTGCGGTAGGACGCCGAGGTAGGGCGCCGTGGGCAGTGCAATTTTTGCGCAAGCGTGTGACCGGCTGACGACAGCGGTAGCGCACGCTGCCGGCGGCCGATCGATGCGCCAGCGCGGCGCCGGCAGGCTGATGAGCGAGCCTGCCGCCGGCAGAGCGACGCGCCTGCGCGCTTCCGGCACGTCGACGCGCCAGTTGAGCCGGCAGAGCGACGCGCTGGCGTTGAGCCGGAAGCCGACGGCTGGCGCGCCGCCAGCGGATCATCGTGCGCCCGTCACAAGCCGCATGATGTGCGGCAAGCAGCAATACCGCCCGATTGGTTCCGTGCAGAAGCGAGAGTCGACGCGCCAGCCGCTGTGCTGCGCGCTGCCGTTAGACCACCCGCTCGCCAGCCCGGTACGTCGAGCGCGGCACCGGCAGCGCGTCCATCATCGTCACACGCACGAAGTCGGCGCGCAGGCCGGGTGCGATCACGCCGCGATCGTGCAGGCCGGCTTTCTTCGCCGGTTCCGCAGAAACCGTCGCGATCGCGCGCGGCAGTGTCCAGCCCGCTTTTTCGACCAGATCGAAGGCCGCGGTCATCAGGCTCGACGGCACGTAATCGGACGACAGGATGTCGAGCAGACCCGCCTGCGCGAGTTCGAGCGCCGACACGTTGCCCGAGTGCGAGCCGCCGCGCACCACGTTCGGCGCGCCCATGATGGTCGCAATGCCGTGCCGGTGCGCGGCTTCGGCGGCGAGGCGCGTGGTTGGGAATTCGGCCAGCACCACACCTTCGGCGGCAGCCTGTTCGACGTGTTCGACGAGCGTGTCGTCGTGGCTCGCCACCGGCACCTGCAGTTCCTTGCAACGCGCGATGATCGCGCGGCGGTGCGCATCCGCGTAACGCTGCTGTTCGGCGGCGAGCTCGTTCAAGGTGCTTTCGGCTTCTTCGTCGGAAAGCTTGCCGTGGCGCTCGGTAAACTTGCGCCACTGCTCGCGGTCGTGCCATTGCCGCTGGCCCGGCGTGTGGTCCATCACCGAAGCGAGCCGCAGCATCGGATGCGCGGAAAGCGAATCGAACACTTCGATCACGTCGCCGGTGGCGATTTCGCAGCGCAGATGCAAAAAGTGATCGGCGCGCAGCAGCTTGCGCTCGGAAAAGCGCGTCAGCGCTTCCGCGCAGCGTGTCTGGATGCCGCGCTCGCGCGGGCCATTGTTCTTGCGCGAGCCGATTGCGAGCGCGTCGAACACGGTGGTGATGCCGGCAGCGGCCACCTGCGCGTCGTGAATCACGAACGCGGCGTCGGTGTTCCAGTGCACGCCGGGGCGCGGCGCGAGGTGTTTCTCGAGATTGTCGGTGTGCAGCTCGATCAGGCCGGGCAGCAGGTAATCGCCGTCCCAGTCCTGGGATTCTTTTGCCGACGTCGTGCCGCGCGAAATATCGCGGATCACGCCGTCTTCGATCAATACAACGCCGTTGAATTCTTCATCCCGCGTAACGACGCGGGCGTTCCTGATCAACATCGTAATGCTCCGGTTGAGATTGGATGTCAGTGTAGGGTGGCCGTGTGACGCAGCGGTGGAGTCAGCTCGAGGCGGCGCGTGGCGACGCGCGCGCGGGTGTCTTCGTCGTGGAAGATGCCGACGATCGCCGCGCCGCGCAGGCGCGCTTCGACGATCAGATCGGCCACCACGTCGCGGTTTTCCGCATCGAGCGATGCGGTCGGCTCGTCGAGCAACAGCACCGGATGCTCGGCGATCAGCCCGCGCGCGATGTTCACGCGCTGCTGTTCGCCGCCGGAAAAGGTGGCGGGCGCCAGCGACCAGAGCCGCTGCGGCACGTTGAGGCGCGCGAGCAGTGCGGCCGCGCGCTCGCGCGCTTCGGCTTCGGGCACGCCGCGTGTGACCAGCGGCTCGGCCACCAGCGTGAGCGTCGGTACGCGCGGAATCACGCGCAGAAACTGGCTCACGTAGCCGACCACGCTGCGCCGCAGATGCAGTACGTCGTGCGGCGGTGCGCCGCTGATCGCGCGATGGCGCATCTCGTGCGCGTCGTCGCGCACCAGGATCGTGCCCTCGCTAGCGAGATAGTTGCCGTACAGGCAGCGCAGCAGCGTGCTCTTGCCGGCGCCCGACGGGCCGACCAGCACCACGCATTCGCCGCGTTCGACGTCGAGCGAGACGCCGTCGAGCGCGTCGATCTGCACGCCGCCCTGGCCGTGCAAAGTGAAGGTCTTCGCTACGCCGACCGCGCGCAGCATCAACGCCGGATGGTCGGCGAAGCCGCGTGCGAAATCAGGCGCGGCGTGGGATTCGGTAATGGACATCGATGACCTCAAACCGGCAGAACCGAGGAAACCAGCGTTTGCGTGTACGGATGCTGCGGATCGTCGAGCACCTGATCGGTCAGGCCCGCTTCGACCACTTCGCCGCCTTGCATCACCATCAGCCGGTGCGCGAGCAGCCGCGCCACGCCGATGTCGTGCGTGACGATCAGCACCGACAGATGCAATGTCGCCGTCAGCGAGCGCAGCAGGTCGAGCAGGCGCGCCTGTACCGACACGTCGAGGCCGGCGGTCGGCTCGTCCATGAACACGAGACGCGGCCCGGTGACCAGATTGCGCGCGATCTGCAGGCGCTGCTGCATGCCGCCCGAAAACGCGGCAGGCAATTCGTCGATTCGCGTAGCGTCGAGCTCGACACGCTCCATCCATTGCGTGGCGGTGGCGCGGATTTGCCCGTAGTGCCGTGCGCCGACTGCCATCAGCGGCTCGCCGATGTTGGCGCCGGCCGATACGCCCGTGCGCAGCCCTTCGCGCGGATTCTGCTGAACAAAGCCCCATTCGGTGCGCATCAGCAGACGCCGGCGCGGCTCGGACAGCGCGCGCAGATCGAGGCGGTCGCGATTCGCCGACGTGTAATGCAGCGTGCCGCTATCGGCTTCGGTGCGCAGCGCGAGCGTGTTCAGCAGCGTCGTCTTGCCCGAGCCGGATTCGCCGACGATGCACAGCACCTCGCCAGGATACAGGTCGAAGCTTACGTTGCGGCAACCGTTGCGACCGCCGAATTGTTTGGTCAGCGCGCGGGCGCTCAAAAGCGGCGTGGGTGCCGTCATGCCTGTTCTCCCGCCTCGTTCGCACCGGCCTGCCCGGCGCGGCGCTCGTGGCAATAATCGCTATCGGAGCAGACGAACATCCGCTTGCCGCTGTCGTCGACGATCATCTCGTCGAGGAAGCTGTTCGTCGAGCCGCACAGCGCGCACGCGTGATCCCAGCTCTGCACTTCGAACGGATGGTCGTCGAAATCGAGGCTGCGTACCGGCGTGTACGGCGGGATCGCGTGGATACGCCGTTCGCGGCCCGCGCCGAACAGCTGCAGCGCGGGGTTCATATGCATCTTCGGGTTGTCGTACTTCGGAATCGGCGACGGCGACGCGAGGTAGCGGTTGTTGACGATCACCGGGTAATCGTAGGTGGTCGCGATGCTGCCGTGATGCACGATGTCTTCGTACAGTTTCACGCTGATCAGGCCATAGTCGGCCAGCGCGTGCAGCTTGCGGCTTTCGGCGACGCGCGGCTCGAGGCGGAACAGCGGCTCCGGGTTCGGTACCTGGTAGACGAGAATCTGCTTGTCGGTGAGCGGCGTTTCCGGAATCCGGTGACGGGTCTGCACGATGCTCGCTTCGACCGTGCGGCGCGTGGTTTTCACGCCGGCCGTGCGGGCAAAGAAGCGGCGAATGTTGACCGCATTGGTGGTTTCGTCGGAACCCTGGTCGATCACTTTCAGCGTGTCGTCGCGGCCGATGATCGATGCGGTCACCTGGATGCCGCCGGTGCCCCAGCCGAACGGCAGCGGCATTTCGCGCGCGGCGAACGGCACCTGGTAACCGGGCACCGCGACGGCTTTCAGCAGCGCGCGGCGGATCATCCGCTTGGTCTGCTCGTCGAGGTACGCGAAGTTGTAGCCTTCGGCGGCGCTGTCGTAGTCGGGCGCCGCGGCTGCGGTGTCTCGCGCGTTCATGCGGCTTGCTCCTGTGCGGCGTGCGGGGTGCTTGCGATTGTGTCGCCGGGCTGGCCTGCGGCGGCGCGTGCATTCGATGCGGCGTTGTCGCTGTGCGCGTCATTGCGTTGATCGGCTGCGGCCGATGCCGACGATACCGCGGCGGCCGCATGCTTCGCGCGCAGTTTGCGCACCAGTTCGAGTTCGGACTGGAAGTCGACGTAGTGCGGCAACTTCAGATGCTGCACGAAGCCCGACGCTTCGACGTTGTCGCTGTGCGACAGCATGAATTCGACGTCCTGGGTCGGCGAGCGCAGCGTTTCGCCAAGCTCTTCGGCGCGCAGTGCGCGGTCGACCAGCGCCATCGCCATCGCCTTGCGTTCGCTGTGGCCGAATGCGAGGCCGTAGCCCTGCGTGAACGACGGCGGCGCTTCGCCGCTGCCGGCAAACTGGTTGATCATCTGGCATTCGGTGATGTCGATGTCGCCGATCTCGACGGCTTCGCCCAGTTCGTCCAGTTCCATTTCGACCGCGATGCTGCCGAAGCGGATCTCGCCGGCGAACGGGTGCGAGTGCGCATAGCCGCGCTGCGTCGCATAGCCCATCGCCAGCAAAAAGCCTTCGTCGCCGCGTGCGAGATTCTGCAGGCGCGTGGCGCGGCTTGCGGGAAAGGCCAGCGGTTCGCGCGACAGGTCGCCGGGTTCCGGCGCGTCGGGCGTGATGCTTTCCTGCTCGATCAGGCCTTCCTTGTTCAGCAGCGCGACTACGCGCGGCATCGGCTCGGCCGCTTTAGTGGTGCTGGCCGTATGGGTGGCGCCTGCTACCGCTTGCGCCATCGCATCGCCGCGCGCCGCATCGCCGTCGGCCAGCAGCGCGAAATCGAGCAGACGCTGCGTGTAGTCGTAAGTCGGGCCGAGCAGCTGGCCGCCGGGCACATCTTTGAAGGTCGCGGAAATACGGCGCTCGGCGTGAATCGCCTCGGTTTTCAGCGGCGCTGTGTAGCCGAAGCGCGGCAGCGTGGTGCGATACGCGCGCAGCAGAAAGATCGCCTCGACGAGGTCGCCGGCTGCCTGCTTGATGGCCAGCGCAGCGAGGTCTTCGTCGTACACCGAACCTTCGGTCATCACACGCGCGACCGCGAGACGCAGCTGTTCGCGAATCTGCGCGACGCTCAGTTCGGCCAGGCGCGGGTCGCCGCGCCGTTCCTTGTCGAGCAGACGCCACGATGCCTCGATCGCGCGTTCGCCCCCTTTGACGGCAACGTACATTAGTTGAGCTCCACTTGAGTGGTGCGCGGCAGACCCAGCACGTCGTCGCCGCACACGAAATAGCAATCGATGCCGCACGGAAAGAGCGGCGCCAGCTCCGCGCGTTCGCGCCAGAAGCGCTCAGGCAGGCCGACCGGCGCGATGCTTTGCGTATGCTCGATGCCGGGGCCGCGCAGCGTCAGCGGTGCGCCGCCTTGCAGCGCTTCGACGCGGATCAGCAGCGTGGCAGCGTGCTCCGGTGCGTCGGGTTCGCCGATCGCGAAGGCTTCGAGTGCGGGCAATGCCTGGGCATCGTGCAGATACGCGAATGCAGCGCGCTGCGGTTCGTCGACGAGCGGCGCGCCGGTGTGAAAGCGCAGCGCCGCGGCGAGCTGCGCGTCGTGTTGCGCGAGCCAGACCGGGGTCGAAAAATCGCACAACGTGAGCAGTGCCGCGTAGGCCGCGCGGGCCGCTGCCGGGCGCGGTACGGCTGCGGCGGAGGCATCCGGCAGCACGCCTGCCAGTGTCTGGATCGTGCCCGGCCGCGCCAGCGTATCGAGCAGCGTGCGGAACACGGCCTGCGTGTCGTGTACCGGATCGGCGAAACCTGGGGCGAGTGTGGCGAGGGAGAGCGGCGCTTCGTTGAGAGACTGCTTCGGTGCCGGGTTGGTCTGTGTGTTCATCAGTCGCCTCGCACCATCGTGAAGAATTCGACCCGCGTGTCGGCGGTATCTTGCCGGCGCGCTTCGCGCGCGGCCGCGATGCGTGCGGCGAGCGGTTCGATCAGTTGCGCGTGCAACTGCTCGGTGTGCTGCGGTAGTTGCAGCAGCGCGTCTGCAATAGCAGCGAGTTCGGCGCGGCGGCGGTCGCGGCCCAGATGGCACGCGACGCCGACCGGTGCTGCGGCAGCCGGTTCGCGCAGCCGCAGCGTGGCGCGCGTGACGGTTGCTTCGCCGAGATTGAAGGCGTCGCCGGTGCCGCCGACGCGGCCGCGGACCATTGCCAGACCGGTTTCGGGCGCGCGCAGCCAGTCGTACGCGGGCAGCGCGGCGCCGTGCAGCGCGTGTTGCAGTGCGGCTTCGAGCTCGGCGCGCGGGGTGCGGGCCAGCACGGCCATCCATGCACGCCGCATGGCTGAAGCTGGCGCAGAAGATGCCTTGGACGATGCATTTGATGATGCATCAGGGGCGGGGAGATCGCTCATCGCAGGTTCCGTGGTGTCGATGTCCGGTTATTTGAGCATCTATTCATCTAAACGTCTAGACGTTTGTGGATACAATGCCGTTCTGACAGGGCAGCGTGATGTTTTCATATTTTCATCACGGCCGGCACAATACAATTGGGAGCTCCATATTTGAAACGAGGGGAATGACAGCACCATGACATCGAACGACGACGCGATACCCGGCACGTTGCTCGAGCGCGGCGGCGGCGTCGCCGTATGGCGGCAGATCGAACAGATACTCTCGGCGGAGATCGCGGCCAGCGGCTTCGGCGAGGAAGGACGCTTGCCGAGCGAAGCGGAACTGGCGCGGCGCTTCGACGTCAATCGCCACACCATCCGCCGCGCGATGCTCGGGCTCGCCGCGCTTGGCCTCGTCAGCGTCGAGCAGGGGCGCGGCACCTTCGTGCAGCCGGGCGCGATCGACTATACGATCGGGCGCCGCACGCGCTTTACCGAGAACCTGCGGCAGCAGCAGTCGGCAGGCGTGCTGTTGGCGTCGGCCCGGGTGAAGGCTGAGCCGAACGTCGCGAAGGCGCTGGGCTTGCGTGGAGGAGTGTCGGTGTATCGGCTCGATACGCTGCACGAAGCGAATGGCGTGCCGTTGACCTACGCGCGCAGCTGGTATCCGGCCGCGCGCTTCGTCGATCTGCCCGACGTGCTCGAACGCACCAGCGGCATGACGCGCGCGCTCGCCGAATTCGGCGTGACGGACTACCTGCGCAAGTGGAGCCGGATCGGCAGCGTGCTGCCAGATGCGGATGTCGCGCGGCGTCTGAATATCAACCGGCAGCAGCCGGTCCTATGGGTCGAGAATGTCGACGTCGATACCGAAGGCACGCCGATCAAATACGGCTTTACGCACTTCGCGGCGGATCGGGTTCAATTGCTGGTGGAGAACGACATATGAGCAAGGCTTATGTCGATGATGTAACGACTGTTCCGGTGAGCTGGTCGCAACACGCGCGCTTTGCGATTTACTATGCGCCGTCGCGTGCGTCCGAATGGTGGGCGGCGGGGTCGGCGTGGCTCGGGCGCGATGCGGAGCGTGAGGACGAGTTTGAGGCTGTTGAAAAGCCGTCCGCCGCTGCGTATCCTGGCGATGAAGGTCCGGTGGATGGGGGCCTTGCCGCTGCTGCGTATTCTGGCAATGAACAGCCTGCCGATGGGAACCTCACCGAAGAACAACGCGCTGACGAATATCGCGTCGCGGAACACCGTATCGCGGAACGCCGCGCAGGCGAAGCGCCGCCCTACGAAGCGCATGCGCCCCATCCGCAACTGTCGGGCGCGCTCGCCGATCTGACCGCCGCGCCGCGCCGCTACGGCTGGCACGGCACGCTGGTTGCTCCATTCCGGTTGGCGGACGGCGTGCGTCCCGACGACCTGCTTGGTGCAGTGCAGCGCTGGGCGCGCACCCGCAGCGGTTTCGCGTTGCCGGTCGATGTTACGTTGCTCGGCGATTTCGTCGCGTTGCGGCCCGCCTCGGACGAAGGCGACGCCTTGATGCGCGGCCTCGCCGCCGATGCGATGCGCACCTTCGCACCGCTGCGCGCGGCGCCCACGGCGGCGGAGCTCGAGCGGCGTCTGGCCGGCGGACGGCTCACGGAACGGCAGCGCGCGCTGCTCGTCGAATGGGGCTATCCGTACGTGTTCGACGAATTTCGCTTTCACATGACGCTGTCGAACTCGCTGGCCTCGGCGCACGACTGCGTGGCGATGGTGGACTGGTGGCAGCGCGAGGCTGAGCGCCTCGGACCGCTGCCGGTGCAAAGCGTGGCGCTGTTCGTCGAACCGGCGCCGGGCGAGCCGTTCGTGCTGTGGCGGCGGCTAGCGTTTAGAACAGCGGAGGCATAACGCGCATGCAGGGTCGATTGATCTATGTGATGGGGCCATCGGGGGCGGGCAAGGATTCGCTGTTGCACTTCGCCCGCGATCATGTCCGCGGTGATTCGGTGGTGTTCGCGCATCGTTACATCACGCGTAGCGCGGGCGGCGGCGAAAACCATATCGCGCTGACACCGGAAGAGTTCGACGCGCGTTCCGCGCTTGGCCTGTTCGCACTCGAATGGGCCAGCCATGCGCTGCGCTATGGGATCGGTATCGAACTCGATGCGTGGTTGATGCGCGGTTGCACGGTGGTCGTCAACGGGTCGCGCCAGCATCTCGAGAATGCGCTCGAGCGCTACCCGCAGATGGAAGTCGTGCACGTCGAGGCGCAGCCGCATATTCTCGCGGCGCGTCTGGGCGCACGGGCGCGTGAATCCGCGGAGCAGGTCGCGGCGCGGCTTGCGCGGCATGCGCCGTTCGCGCTGCCGGACGGCACGCAGCTTACGCGCATCGACAATTCCGGCGCGCTGGAAGTAGCGGGGCATCTGCTGGTGCGAGTGGTGCGCGGCGTGGCCTGAGCGTGCGCCGTGTGCTGCGCGCGACGTTTCAGGCAATACGCATCGGGTCATCCGCTGCGCTAACATCGGGGCTTTTGCAGCAACTCACGCTGCCTTTCAACTGAAAGGCGCCGACTCCGGCCAGGCATTCGCGCCGCGCATTCGGCGCCGCTCGACCCGGAGCCTGTGCCGATGAACGATACCCGCTATGCCGAGATCGCCGATCTCGAACCCGCCGCCGCAGACCTGCGCGAGATCCGCCACCAGATTCACCACCATCCCGAACTCGCGTACGAAGAAGTGCAGACCGCTGAGCTGGTCGCGAGCAAGCTCGAGGCGTGGGGTTGGCAGGTCACGCGCGGTGTCGGCCGCACGGGTGTGGTGGGCACGCTGAAGGTGGGCAGCGGCACGCGCAGCATCGGCATTCGCGCGGATATGGATGCGCTGCCGATCATCGAGCAGACCGGCTTGCCGTACGCAAGCGGCACGCACGGCAAGATGCATGCATGCGGCCACGACGGGCACACCACCATGCTGCTCGGCGCCGCGCAACATCTGGCCGCGACGCGGCGCTTCTCCGGCACGGTGCATCTGTACTTCCAGCCGGCCGAGGAAAGCGGCATCGACAGCGGCGCGATGGCGATGATCAAGGACGGCCTGTTCGAACGCTTTCCGTGCGATGCGGTATTCGGTGTGCATAACCATCCGGGCGCCGAGCCGGGTACCTTCCTGTTCCGCAAAGGGCCGTTCATGTCGGCCGGCGACAAGGCGACCATCACGATCGAAGGCGTGGGCGGCCACGCGGCGCGCCCGCATATGACCGTCGACCCGGTGGTGATTGCGGCGAGCATCGTGATGGCGTTGCAGACGGTGGTTGCGCGCAATGTCGATCCGTCGCAGCCGGCGGTGGTGACGGTCGGCTCGATGCATGCCGGCACCGTCAACAATGTGATTCCGGCTAGCGCGAAGCTCGAACTGAGCGTGCGTTCGTTTAGCCCGGAAGTGCGCGCGCTGCTGAAGCGACGCATCACCGAACTGGCCGAAGGGCAGGCCGCGAGCTATGGCGGCACGGCGAAGGTCGACTACATCGAAGGCTATCCGGTCGTGATCAACTCGGATGCGCAGACCGATTTCGCGATCGAGGTGGCGCGCGAACTGGTCGGTGACGACAACGTCGTCGCACATGCGGACATCCTGATGGGTAGCGAAGACTTCTCGTTCATGCTGCAAAAGCGGCCGGGCACGTTCCTGCGGTTGGGCAACGGCGTCGGCGAAGACGGCTGCATGGTGCACAACCCGCACTACGATTTCAACGACCGCAATCTGCCGATCGGCGCGGCGTACTGGACGCGGCTCGTCGAGCGGTATCTGGGGCTTTAGGATTCGACGGGCGGTGGCGCGGAGATCGCGCGAACGGAGCCGGCGTAGTACGCACCTCACGCGCCGCGCGACACATCAGCAGCCAGCAACAAGACAATCTCAAGCACCACCGGCCAACGGGAGGTCTGCACGATGAGCACCGCCACGCAACAGGCGACGCAACCCACGCAAGCGCAAAACGCGGCAGCAGGCCGTGGCGCGATCGCCGCCGCGGTGATCGGCAACTGGCTCGAGTTCTTCGACTTCACCGTGTACGGCTTTTTCGCGGTGATCATCGGCAAGCTGTTTTTCCCTTCGACTGATGCGACGGTGTCGCTGCTGCTGTCGGTCGCCACGTTTGCGGCGGGTTTTTTTACGCGGCCGCTCGGCAGCGTGTTACTCGGC
Organism: Paraburkholderia jirisanensis; assembly: GCF_054782355.1. Classification (NCBI taxonomy): domain Bacteria; kingdom Pseudomonadati; phylum Pseudomonadota; class Betaproteobacteria; order Burkholderiales; family Burkholderiaceae; genus Paraburkholderia; species Paraburkholderia jirisanensis. The sequence goes on from NZ_BAAGSQ010000013.1 coordinate 190,283, forward strand.
GTCTATGCGGACCGCAAGGGCCGCAAGTCCGCACTCAATCTGACGATCACGCTGATGGCCGCCAGCACCGGTCTGATCGCGATTGTGCCGACGTACGCGCAGATCGGCATTGCGGCGCCCTTGCTGGTGGTGTTTGCGCGCCTCGTGCAGGGCTTCTCGCAGGGCGGTGAGTTCGGCGCGGCGACCTCAGCGCTGCTCGAAAATGGCGCGAGCGAGCGACGTGGTGCGCGCACCAGCTGGCAACTGGCTACGCAAGGCGCTGCCGCGTTGAGCGGCTCGGGTATCGCGGCGCTGCTGTCGGCGACGTTGTCGAGCCAGTCGCTGGAAAGCTGGGGCTGGCGCGTACCGTTCGCGCTCGGCGTGCTGATCGCGCCGGTTGGGTTGTATCTGCGGCGGCGTCTTGCGGATCAGCCGCCGGCGCAAGCGCACGGTATCGAGCGTGGCGTGCTGCACGAGCTATTCACGCAGCACGTGCGCACGCTGGTGCTGCTCACGCTGACGGTGATGGGCGGCACCGTCACGACCTACATCCTGACTTTCTACATGCCGACCTATGCGATTCACACGCTTGGGTTGCCGATGTCGCTATCGATGCTGGTCGGCGTCGCGGCCGGCTTCGTGATGTTCGTCACGTGCCCGCTGTTCGGCATGCTGTCGGATCGCATCGCGAGCCGCAAGCTGCCGATCCAGCTCGGCCGCGCGGTGCTGGTCGTGCTGCTGTGGCCGGCCTTCATGCTGATCAACCGCTTTCCGACGCTGCCCGTGATCATGTCGCTGACCGCGTTGATGCTGGTGTTCTATTCGATGGGCTCTGCGACCGGCTTCGCACTGATGTGCGAATCGTTTCCGCGGCGCGTGCGTGCGACCGGCATTTCGATTGCGTATGCGGTGAGCGTCTGTGTGTTCGGTGGCACCGCGCCGCTCGTTGCGACGTGGCTGATTCGCGTGACCGGCAGCAAGCTTGCGCCGGCCGGCTACGTGGGCGCGTGTGTGATCGTGTCGCTGGTGGCGGTGTCGTTGCTGCGGGAGACGGCGGGGCAGCCGGTCGATTGACCGCGGGTTTGATGCGCACGACGCGCTGCATGCCGTGGCGCGCTACCTCACCCGCGCAGCGCCACCATCTCCGACACGCTTTGCGCCGCATGCTGCAGCGGCTCGAGAAACGCCTTCACCATCTGCTTCGCAGACGCGCGCTGCGCATTGCCGCTGATATTCATCGCCGCGATCACGCGCCCTTGCCGGTTGCGAATCGGCGCGGACAGCGAAATCAGGCCGCCCTCCAGTTCCTGATCGACGATCGCCCATCCCTGACGGCGCACCTGCGCGATCGCGCTCTTCAGTTCCTGCTTGTCGGTGACGGTGCGCGACGTGTAAGCCCTGATATTCGATGCTTCGAGCGTCGCGTCGAGTTGCGCATCGTCGAGCGCCGACAACAGCACGCGGCCCATCGACGTGCACCACGCCGGCAAACGGCTGCCGATCGACAGATTGATGGTCATGATCTTGTGCGTCGGCACACGTAGCACATAGACGATCTCGGTACGATCGAGCACAGCCGCCGAGCAGCTCTCGTGTACCTGCGCGGACAGGTTTTCCATCACCGGTTCGGCGACGTTCCAGAACGGCATCGACGTCAGATACGCGAAGCCGAGGTCGAGAATGCGCGGCGTGAGCCGGAACAGGCGGCCGTCCGCCTCGACGTAGCCGAGCGTTTGCAGCGTCAGCAAAATGCGCCGTGCGCCGGCGCGCGTGAGGCCGGTGGCCGCTGCGACGTCGGTCAGCGTTTGCGCGGGCCGCTCCGCATTGAACGCGCGGATCACCGCGAGCCCGCGTGCGAACGACTGCACATAGGAATCGCCCGGCTTGTCGGGCTGCTCCGCGTCGGCGGCGGCTGCTGCAGCGGCCGGTGACGCTTGAGTGACTTTGCTCATGAGCGGATGGCGTGCGGAAATGACATGCGGCGGTGCGCAAAGCCGTGACGATAGCGCAAGCCCTGCAATTCGCCAACCTCGCGGCGCGCGCCTTGCGGGACGCGGACGAGGCGTCACGGAACGAGTACTGCGTTGCCGGTAGCATGCTTGACATGCTTTCCGGCGCACGCCTATTATGGCATCAATTGTTCGATACCTGACCTTTTGTTCGTATAAAGAACAAAACGGCAAGCCAGGCTGGACGATCGAACCGGGCGAATCCCGGTAGAAAGTCCGTTTCGAATCCCTCTCGGCGCGCTCACGCGGCGCCGTCATCGCATCGATGGAGATATAGATGACTGAAGCTTTCCTGTGCGACGCGATTCGCACGCCGATTGGCCGCTACGCCGGTTCGCTGTCGCAAGTGCGCGCGGACGACCTGGGCGCAGTGCCGTTGAAGGCGCTGATGGAGCGCAATAAAAACGTCGACTGGAACGCAGTCGACGACGTGATCTACGGCTGTGCCAACCAGGCCGGCGAAGACAACCGCAACGTCGCGCGCATGTCGCTGCTGCTGGCGGGGCTGCCGCAGGGGGTGCCGGGTTCGACGGTCAACCGCCTGTGTGGCTCGGGCATGGATGCGGTCGGGATTGCCGCGCGCGCGCTCAAGGCCGGCGAGGCTGGGTTGATGGTGGCGGGCGGCGTCGAGAGCATGAGCCGCGCACCGTTCGTGATGGGCAAGGCAACCGCGGCGTTCGCACGCCAGGCCGAAATCTTCGATACGACGATCGGCTGGCGTTTCGTGAACCCGCTGATGAAGCAGATGTACGGCGTCGATTCGATGCCGGAGACCGGCGAGAACGTCGCGCAGGAATTCAACGTGAGCCGTGCCGACCAGGACGCGTTTGCGCTGCGCAGCCAGTTCAATGCCGCGCGCGCGCAGCGTGACGGCACGCTGGCGCAGGAAATCACGCCGGTTACGATCGCGCAGAAGAAGGGCGACCCGGTGGTCGTGTCGCGCGACGAGCATCCGCGCGAAACCAGCCTCGAAGCGCTGGCCAAACTGAAGGGCGTGGTGCGTGCGGACGGTACGGTGACGGCCGGCAACGCTTCGGGTGTGAACGACGGCGCGGCGGCGCTGTTGCTGGCCAATGAGGAAACCGCCAAACGCTTCGGCCTGACGCTGCGCGCTCGCGTGCTTGGCGTCGCCACCGCCGGCGTCGCGCCGCGCGTGATGGGTATCGGCCCGGCGCCTGCCACGCAGAAGCTGCTCGCACGTCTTGGCATGAAGATCGACCAGTTCGACGTGATCGAGTTGAACGAAGCGTTCGCGTCGCAAGGCCTCGCGGTGCTGCGCACGCTCGGCGTGGCCGACGACGATCCGCGTGTCAATCCGAACGGCGGCGCGATCGCGCTCGGCCACCCGCTTGGCATGAGCGGCGCGCGTCTGGTGACCACCGCGATGTATCAGCTGCAGCGCACGCAAGGCCGCTTCGCGCTGTGCACGATGTGTATCGGTGTCGGTCAGGGCATTGCGATCGTGATCGAGCGCGTCTGATCCGATTGGCCGCGGACGCATCGAGCGCCCGTAATGAATAACCGCGGCGTGCCTGGCCGCGGCTTCTAAATTTTACGGTTCTCCTGAACGCCGGCAGTGCCGCTCGTTGTCATCGAGCCGCGCCTGCCGGCGTTTTTACATCCGCCACGATTCATCGCGCATCGAAAACCTTTACACAATGTGATGGATATCAACCGCGATCGCCGTAATGGCAGGTTATGATTCGCTTTCGTCGGGATGACGAAGTTATTTCGATGCGGTGACCATGCATAAAAATGATCGCACTGTATTCGGCAATAACTGAAAACACCTTCACAGGAGAACCAGATGAAAACAGCCATGGCAGCCGCATTGCTCGCGGCCGCATGCGTAATGCAACCGGCGTGGGCACAAGACGCGCTGGCGAGTTCCGCGCAAGGTGTCATCAGCGCCGTCGAACCGGTACATATTCAGGCGAAGATCGTCGGCATCGATGCCGCGGCGCGCACGGTCACGCTGCAAGGCCCGGCCGGCCGCACGGCAATCGTGCTGGTCAGCGACCAGGTGGCCGACTTCAGCAAGCTGAAAGTGGGCGATAACGTCGACGTGCTGTACAAGAACGCGCTGCTGGTAACGGCTGAAAAGGTGCAGGGGGCCGACAAGGGCATTCGCGCGCGGGTGGAGACCCAGGTCTACCAGCCGGCATCGGGCGGTTACGATACGGCGCGCCAGATCGAGGTGCTTGCCACCGTGCAGAAGATCAACCTGAAAAAGCGCAACGTCACGCTGCGTGGCGCTTATCAGACGCAAACCCTCGACGTCGGTCCGGACGTCGATCTGAAGAGCCTGAAAGTGGGCGACACGGTTCACGCGGTATTTGTATCGGCAGCCGCGGTGAAGGTCACGCCTGCCGGAGCTGCCATGCAATAACGCTGTCACGCAGCAATGCGTGTGCAGTGACATCGCGCGTGCGTGAAAGGCGCGCGCAACCCACCGTACCGCTGTGACATAACGTGCAGCGGTGCGGTTGGTTCAACGCCGGACCGGCGCCGCAAAGCCGGCGAAGGCTTCGGCAACTTCAGCGCGAATGCGGCGCATAGATATCCGGATTCAACACTGACAAACGCGCGAGCCAACGTCTCACGATACCGCGCCGTGCATGCGGATAAGTGGTCAACACAAGGCGCGCGGCAATCTCGCCGTCGGTGCTGATCCATACACGTTCGCCGCGTTTCAATTGCAGCGGCTGGCCGGGCTGCAGCCAGTGGTCGTATGGCGAAGCCGCGCGGGTGAGCCACACGCGCTCGCGCAGCACGCATAGCTCGCCGTTGGCTTCGATACGCCACGATAGTGTCGCGCCGGGTTGTACTTCGAAATGCAGGCTTACTTTCGGCAACTTCTCATCGCACGGTCGCGACAGGCTGTGCGGCACGTGCTGATCGAACTGCGGACTTGGCTGGTCCATCATGCGCTCCATCGTTTGAGCCGGGAAACGTGGAAGCCGCACGCACAAAACAAAAAGGCCCCAACCGGTTCCGGCGGGGCCTTGGGATCTTGTTTTGCAGGTCGAAACTGCTAACGCATCAACACTCCCACTGCCCCATTGGTAATGGCTCGATTGCGCCACATATGGGCGATCGCAATGGCAGCGGCGGTGGAGATGAGCGTAAGCATGCGGCTGAGTTTGTCTGCTGCGCCACGGCTTGTCAACCAGATTTGTTGCGGTGTCATCGAAAATTTGTTTCGCCATTCGTGCATGAAGAAGCATGGCGAGGTGCGGCAACTTTGTCGCTGCTCGCGCGGCGCCACTGCAGATACAGCAGTGCACCCGCTGCGATGGCAAGCGGCCATAGCAGATACCACCCCGTCACGATGCAAAGCACAGCTACCGCAACCACGGCGACGAAGGCCGCGCGGCGTGCCCAACTGCGGCGCGGAAGCAGACGCAGCGCAGCGGTCGTACCGAGCGCGTAGACCACCACGAACGAGCCGGTCGTCGCGAGCACCAGCGAACGTGCTTCGATCTTTGCAAGCACGACTGAACCTAACATCGCGAGAGCAAGCAAGGCCACCAGCAGCAGACTGCGGCGCGGCACGCCGCCTGCGCGGCTGCCCTGCGCGAGCCAGCCGGGCAACGCACCGTCGCGGCTGAGCGCGGCGCCGAGCTGTGCCGCGCCGGCGAAATAGGCGTTCATCGTGCCGAGTGTCAGCAGCAGGGCGGCCACGGCCGCGAGCAACTGAGTCTTGCCGCCGAGGCCGATCACGAGCAACTCGGCGAGCGGCGCGTGGGTGCGGCCGGCCGCGGGCCCGAGCACCAGCACGCTCGCGCCGGCCACTGCCAGATACAGCACGCCGACTACGCCTACCGCGATGCCGGTGGCAAGCGGCAGGTCGTGCGCCGGCCGGCGAAATTCGGCGGCGAGATGGGTGATCGCTTCCCAGCCTGCGAAACTCCACACGAGCAACGCGGCAGCAGGGCCGATGGCCAGCCAGCCGTGCGGTGCGAACGGATGCAGATTTTCCGCACGCGCGTGCGGCGCCGAAACGAAAACCGCCGCAAGCAGCAGCGCAACGAGCAGGCCCGCCAACACCAGTTGCAGACGCCCGGATACCGTGACGCCGAACGCGTTGGTGACGGTGACCACCACGATCAACGCGGCCGCCGTGCCGACGATCGTGGTCTGGCCACCGCCAAGCGCGGCCGCAACATAGGCGCCGCCGAACATTGCCGCAGCCGGCGCGCCGGCCGGCACTGCGAAATAAAAGCACCAGCCGACCACCGCCGCGGCGCGTGGCCCAAATGCGTACCGCACGTAGGTCGCCACGCCGCCTGCATCGGGATAGCGTGCGCCGAGCGCGGCGAAGGTCGCGGCGAGCGGCGCGGACAGCACGACCAGCGCGGCCCACGCGACCAGTGAGGCTGGGCCGGCAAGCTCGGCTGCCAGCGCGGGCAACGCGATGACGCCGGTGCCGAGCACCGCGCCGATATACAGCGCTGTGCCTTGTGTCACGGTCAGGCGGCCCGAGGCAGCGTGCGTCGCCGCCGCATGCGTTGCCGGCGTGGCGCGCGCCGGGTTCATATGCTGAGCTCCCGGCCGCTGCGCTGGTCGGCGCGTAGCGCGTGCCAGATCGTGATGTCGCGCGGTTTGACCAGCAGTTCGGGCAGCGCCGCGTGCCACGCCTGACGGTAAGGATGATTGATCTGTTCTGCGAGCACGTCCTGATGGTCTTCCCACGTTTCGTAGAGCATCAGCCGGTGCGGGCTGTCCGGATCGCGATGCAGCACGGCGTGATGGAAGTTGGGCTCGTCGCGCATGGCATCGAGCACGCCGTCGAGCAGCGTCATGAAGCGCTCGAGCTGTGCCGGCACGACCTGAAAACGAACGACATACGTGACCGGCATGCGATGCCTCCTTCAATGAACGAGATCGGATAATGCGGTTCGGTGCCTTGCCTGGCGGTTGTGCGACGCTGTCTTTTCTATCCACCGTTATACTCGCCAATACCTGACACCCGCTGTCATGAATTTGCGAATTGATACGGAGATTGCCCTTGCGCCCGAGCCGGCTGGTGTCGATGCTGCTGATGCTGCAGGTCAAAGGCCGCGTGACGGCCGAGGCGCTGGCGCAGGAATTCGACGTGTCGGTGCGCACCGTTTATCGCGACATCGACCAGCTGAGCGCGGCTGGTGTGCCCGTCTATGCCGAGCGCGGCCCGGGGGGCGGCTTTGCGCTGCTCGACGGCTATCGTGCGCGGCTCACCGGCATCACCAGGGCGGAGGCGGAGACGCTGTCGATTGCGGGCCTGCCGGACGCCGCGTCGGAGCTGGGTCTGGCCGGGCAATTGCGCGCAGCGCAGCTGAAGCTCGTTACTGCGTTGCCGGACGCCGCGCCGGATGCGTCGCCAATCGGCTCACGATTGCATATCGACCCGGTGGGCTGGTACCGGCGCGCGGCGCAGGTGCCGCATTTGACACTGCTGGCCAGCGCGGTATGGGAGCAGCGCCGCATCGCGATGGACTACCGCAGTGTCGAGTGGCTCAACGGCGACGACCCCACCCCGCAACGCGAGCGCATCCGCGATCCGCTCGGGCTCGTGCTGAAGGCCGGCGACTGGTATCTGGTGGCACGCGCCCGCACGCAGATGCGCACCTACAAGGTGGCGAATATCGCGCATCTGACGGTGCTCGAGCAAAGCTTCGAGCGGCCGGCTGGTTTCGATCTGCGAAGCGAATGGGCAACCGCCGTAGCGTCGTTCGAGCGTAGCCTGTTGAAGCACGTTGCTCGGCTGCGGTTGTCGCCCGAGGGCGTCACGCGCCTGGCGCTGCTCGGCGCGGCCGCGACCGAACAGGCAACCAGCGAGCCACCGGATAGCGACGGCTGGCAGGAAGTTACGCTGCCGGTCGAGCGGCTCGATTACACGGCGCAGCAACTGCTCGGTTTTGCCGGACATGTCGAGGTGCTGGAGCCGGCCGAATTGCGCGCGAAACTGCGTGGTCTTGCGCAGCAGATTGCGACGCTAAATGCCGGGTAATCCGGCCGGCGATCTGGCGATGCGGCCGCGTGCAAACACGTTATGTGCGGCCAGTTTAAGCTTCCCGAGACATCTCGCGCACTTGCGCCGCACACCTCTACGGCCGTCCGAACCGGCATTTCCTGCCAACGTGCGAACGAATCAGGCCAACCTGCATAAACGGCCATCCGCGTACCCCAGAGCTCCTGTAATGTCGCAACCATGATGCTGCGTAAGCAGTTGGAACATGGTGGAGATGGACATGGAAATTCTTCTTGTGGCGGTTGTGGCGGTCGGCTTCGGTGCTTACTCGACGTGGTTGCTGGCGACTTCGATATCGGAACGGGTACTGATGCGCAGCGCGCGTTACGGCCGCTATGCAGACCTTGGCGACGAGCCGCAAGAACTCGCACCGGTGCCGCAGCGCGCGGCCGGCAAGCGCCGCATCGATCAGGTGTCGCCGCTGAACTCGCGGTAAGTCAAAGCGCGGCGGTTCTGCGCAACAGCGTGGTTTTTGCGCGTTCCGACGCGCACTGCGCACGCTAGCCGCGATGCGGCCCGACGATGCCGAGCTTTGCGATACGCCGGTACAACGTCGCACGCGACATGCCGAGTTCCACAGCGGCCGCGTTCGGATGCCAGTGATGTCGCGTGAGCGCATCGACGATGCGGGCCCGTTCATCGCCGTCGACGGCGAGCGCCGGCAATGCACGCTCGCCGGGTGCGAGCGTCGCGGCGATGTCAGGCGACAGATGACGCAACTCGACACGCGTGCCATCGCAAACGGCACACGCATAGCGCAGCACATTGCGCAGTTGCCGGATATTGCCGGGCCACGCGAAGTTGCATAGCCGTTCGGCAAGACGCGCATCGAGCGTCAGCACGTGGCCCGCGCCTTGTGCTTCCTCGTCGAACACCGCGTGTACGACGTCGAGAATGTCGGCGCGTTCGCGCAGCGGTGGAATCTGCAAGGTCGCTCCGCTCAACCGATAGAACAGGTCCTCGCGAAATGTGCCTTCTGCAACCATCTGCGAAAGTGCGCGATGCGTCGCGCAGATCACGTCGAGATCCACGCGTACGGGCGTATCGCCGCCGAGCGGCACGACTTCGCCTTCGGCGAGCACACGCAGCAGCCGCGTTTGCAAAGTGAGCGGCATATCGCCGATTTCGTCGAGGAATAGCGTGCCGCCATGCGCAAGGGCGATCTTGCCGCGGGCACCGCGGCTGCGTGCGCCGGTAAACGCGCCGGGTGCATAGCCGAACAGCTCGCTTTCGATCAACGCTTCGGGAATCGCGCCGCAGTTGACTGCAACGAACGGACGGTTGCGTCGCGCGAGCGCATCGTGCAGCGCGTGCGCGAATACTTCCTTGCCGACACCGGTCTCGCCGAGAATCAGAATCGGCAGGCGTTTTCCGGCTACGCGCAGTGCCACTTCGGCGGTGCGTGCGACATGGGCGTCGCGGCTGCGCAAAAAGCGGCCGAGTGTACCGACGCCACTGCCTCCGCTCGCCTCATCGTGATCGCGTTGGCTGTGCGGCATGCCCGCCTGCGCATGAGCGCCCGCACCCGACGTATGCGCTACGCGCTGCATCGGCGCACGAATCCGCGCATACAGCAGCGCACCGGTCGCACGCAGCCGCAGCGGCACGATCGTATCGGTGCGCGCGACATCATGTAGATGCAGCGCAGACGTGTCGAAGATTTCGTCGACATGGCGTGGCGCATTGAGGCCCGCAATACATTCCTGAGCCTTGCGATTCGAGGCCGCGATATTGCCGCATGCGTCGAACGCGAGCAGCACCTCGGGCTGTGCTTCGACGAAGTTGCGGCTCTGATGGCCGAACAGCACCCAATGATGCGCAGTCTGGTTCAGGAAATAGCCGTCCTCGATCAACGCTGCGCTTTGCCGCACCAACTGAAATACCAGCTTCTGGCTGTCGCGGTTATCCGGCGACTGCACCGCGGACGCATCGAGCACGCCGATCAGTTCGCCGGTCGGTGCGAAGATCGGTGACGCGCTGCAGGTCAGCGTCGTAAACGCCGCGCGGAAATGATCGGTCTTGTGCACGGTGATCGGCGCAAGATCGGTCAACACGTTCGCGACACCGCAGGTGCCTTCTTCGCGCTCCGACCAGCACGAACCGATATAAAGCCCTGCATGCTTGAAATCGCTGCGCCGGTCGCGGTCGATCCGATAGTCGATCGTCACGCCGTGCGCGTCAGTCAGCATCACGCAGTAATCGGCGACGCGAATCATCTCGTGCAGACGCGCGAGGCACTGGCCCGACGCGCGCAGGAATGCTTCCTCCTTGCCCTGCACCTCGCGTAATTCCGCAGACGTAAGCACGCGCGGCCCGATCACCGAGCCCGGGTCGAGCCGGTATTGCTCGAACGAGCGCTGCCACGACGATACGAGCCGCTGCGAATCGGCCGGCGCGGGTAGCCGGCCTTCGATGGCGCCGCGCACACGATCGATGTGCTTCGCTTGCGGAACGTAGGGCATCGTCGGCTCCTTCCAAGCGGCGCGCGCTGAGATGGGACTTTCTTGTAGCACATCTCGTCGCGGCGATATACCTTGCGCCGCAACACGCGAGACGCTTGAGACGAACGTCTCAGAGTCGGTGAGACAGTCGCGCCGTTTTGCGAATGCCCGGCTTAACAAGGCCGCAGGCGCGACCGCGATGCGCGGAGAATGGTCTGCACTGCGTATCCGGCGCTGCACGTGAGACGGTTTCACGTTCGTGCGGTGCGTCATGTTGCACGTACCGCCATCGTCGCCATCTCGCGCGTGATGTTGAATGCCTTGATGCGGGCGGGCCGCAGCGTATTGCACAACCTCGAGCACGTTTTGGCATAGGCCTTGCAGTAATGCGTCAGGCGTCCGAACGCCACCGCGATTCGCACATTTGCGTCGCATGCGGATAACGCGTGCGCGCATCAAGCGAACAAGAACGCGCTGCATCGACAACGTGCATACCGCGCATACAGAAGGAGACACGTCTTGCCATCGCCCATCACCGTCGGCGTGATCGCGAACCCTGCATCCGGCCGCGACATTCGCCGGCTCACCACGCATGCGTCCGTGTTTCCGACCGCCGAGAAAGCGAACATGGTGGTGCGTCTGCTCGCGGGCCTCGGCATGCTCGGTCGCGGCCGCGTGCTGACGCTGCGCGACAAGACCGGTGTCGCCGCGCTGCTGTGCCGCGCGCTCGATACACATGCAGCGCTCGGTTGCCCCGAGCGCTGGCCCGAAGTCGAATTCCTCGATCTGCCGATCACCGACAGCGCCGCCGATACGCACATCGGCGTCGCGCACATGGTGCGGGCGGGCGTCGATCTGATCGCGGTGCTGGGCGGTGACGGCACGCATCGCGCGGTGGCCGCGCATTGCGGCGACGTGCCGCTGCTGACGCTTTCCACCGGCACCAACAACGCGTTTCCCGAAATGCGCGAAGCCACTATCGCAGGCCTCGCCGGCGCGCTGGTCGCGGCCGGCGTCGTGCCGCCGGATGTCGCGCTGACGCGCAACAAGCGGCTCGTGGTGCGCTGCGTCGCCGGGCCGAATCGCGGGCGCGAAGAGCTTGCGCTGGTCGACGTTTGCGTCAGCCGCCAGCGCTTTATCGGCGCGCGTGCGGTGTCGGAGCCGGGCGATATCGAAGCATTGTTCCTGACCTTCGCGCCGCCTGACGGCATCGGGCTGTCGTCGATCGGCGGCGCGTGGGCACCGGTCGAACGCAGCGCATCGCATGGCTTGCATCTGACCTTCGCGCTCGACGGCGAAGCGGGCGTGCCGATCTTCGCGCCGATCGCACCTGGCCGCGTCGAGCAGGTCACGATGCGCACCTGCGAGCGCCTGGAAGTTGGCGACTGGTTACCGCTCGACGCGGGGCACGGCACGCTCGCGTTCGACGGCGAACGTGAAATCGAAATTGAGCGCGACGACCGCTATGAGATCGCGCTGGACTGGGCCGGGCCGTTGACGGTCGACGTGGGCCGCACGCTGCGTTTTGCGGCGTCGCGGCAGCTGATGCGCGAGATGGCCGCGCATCGCGGGTGACGGAAGTCTGGGTACGCTGTGTGTGCAGTGCAGATGCATGCACGCGTGCCGCCATCCATCGCAGTTTGACGTCGCAGTGGCCATATTCGGTATTGCATAGCGATCGACATTACTCAAGGAGACACACCATGTCCGTATCGGATCAGTTGAGCAAGGAGCAACTGCTGGAGGCGTATCGGCTGATGCGCACGATTCGCGAGTTCGAAGAGCGGCTGCATGTCGAGTTCGCGACTGGCGAGATTCCCGGTTTCGTGCACCTGTATGCGGGCGAAGAGGCGTCTGCGGTCGGCACGATGCTGCATCTGAGCGACGTCGACTATGTGGCGACCACGCACCGCGGCCATGGGCACTGCATCGCAAAAGGCGTCGACGTGCGCGGCATGATGGCCGAAATCTACGGCCGTATCACCGGCGTATGCCGCGGCAAGGGCGGTTCGATGCATATCGCCGACCTGTCGAAGGGGATGCTCGGCGCCAATGGCATCGTCGGCGCGGGCGGCCCGCTGGTATGCGGCGCGGCGCTCGCGGCCAAGTTCAAGAAGACCGGCGGCGTCGGCGTGTGCTTTTTCGGCGATGGCGCATCGAATCAGGGCGTGATTTTCGAATCGATGAACCTCGCGTCGATCTGGCGGTTGCCGGCGGTTTTTATCGCGGAGAACAACGGTTATGCAGAATCGACTGGGTCGTCGTGGGCGGTCGCCGCGGACAACATCGCCGATCGTGCGAGCGGCTTCGGCATGCCGGGTGTGATCGTCGATGGCCTGGATTTTTTTGCGGCACATGAAGCAGTGGGTGAAGCGATCGAGCGCGCACGTGGCGGCGGTGGGCCGACGCTGGTTGAGATGAAACTGTCGCGCTATTTCGGCCACTTCGAAGGCGATGCGCAAACCTATCGCGCGGCCGGCGAAGTGCAGAAATTGCGCGACGAAAAAGATTGCCTGAAGCGTTTCGAAGAACGTGTGGTGCGTGCAGAGATGCTTAACACGGCGCAACTGCGCGAAGTCGATGCGAAAGTGAAACAGCTGATCGACGCTGCGGTACGCGAAGCGAAAGCGGCGCCGCTGCCGAAGGCCGAAGACCTGTTGACGGACGTGTACGTGTCGTACCCGTAGTGCGCTGCAGCTTCGCAAATAGCGGAAACAGCAGGCACACACAACACGAGCAACGAGCCAACGCGATCGAAACCGGTCGAGCACGATTCAGGAGACGGACATGGCACGGAAAATTTCATACTCTCAGGCGATCAACGAAGCGTTGAGCCAGGAGATGGCGCGCGACGAAAGCGTCATCGTGATGGGCGAAGACAATGCGGGCGGCGAGGGAACGCCCGGCGAGCACGATGCATGGGGCGGCGTGCTGGGCGTGACGAAAGGGCTGTATCACAAGTATCCGGGGCGCGTGCTCGACACGCCGCTGTCGGAAGGCGGCTTTATCGGCGCGGCGGTGGGTGCGGCTGCGTGTGGCATGCGGCCGGTGGCGGAGTTGATGTTCATCGACTTCATGGGCGTGTGCTTCGATCAGATCTTCAATCAGGCTGCGAAATTCCGCTATATGTTCGGCGGCAAGGCGGTCACGCCGGTGGTAATTCGCACCATGCAGGGCGCAGGCCTGCGCGCAGCCGCACAACACTCGCAGATGCTGACGTCGCTGTTCACGCACGTGCCGGGGCTCAAAGTGGTGTGCCCGTCTACGCCATACGATGCAAAAGGCCTGATGATCCAGGCGATCCGCGACAACGACCCAGTGATTTTCTGCGAGCACAAGCTGCTGTACGGACGCGAAGGCGAGGTGCCCGAAGAGTCATACGCGATTCCGTTCGGCGAAGCGAGCGTGGTACGTGAAGGCGACGACGTGACGATCGTCACGTACGGCCGTATGGTGCACTTCGCCACCGATGCCGCCGACAAGCTCGCGAAAAACGGCGTTCATGTGGAGATCATCGATTTGCGCACCACGTCGCCGCTCGATGAAGACACGATCCTCGAAAGCGTCGAGCGTACTGGCCGTCTTGTGGCGGTCGACGAAGCGAACCCGCGCTGCTCGATTGCGACCGACATCGCGGCACTGGTCGCACAGAAAGCGTTCCATGCGCTGAAGGCGCCGATCGAAATGGTCACCGCACCGCATACGCCCACGCCGTTCTCCGGCGTGCTGGAGGACCTGTATATCCCGTCTGCGGACCAGATTGCTGCGGCCGTGATGAAAGCAAGGAGCTAGGCAATGCCGATTCACATGATCACGATGCCCAAATGGGGCCTGTCGATGGAGCAAGGGCAGGTGAACGGCTGGCTGAAAGCGCCAGGCGACAAGGTGAGCCGCGGCGACGAACTGCTCGACGTCGAGACCGACAAGATTGCGTCGGGCGTCGAGTGTGCGTTCGACGGCACGCTGCGCCGGCAGATCGCGCAGGAGGGCGACACGCTGCCGGTCGGTGCGCTGCTCGCCGTGGTGGCCGATGAAGCGACGCCGGATGCGCAGATCGACGAGGCGGTCGCGGTATTCCAGCGCGACTTCGTGCCGGCCGCCGCCGCGGATGCCGACGCCGGGCCGCAGCCGGAGAAGACGCAGATCGGCGGCCGCACGGTGCGTTACCTGAAGATCGGCGACGGCGGCACGCCTGCGGTGCTGATTCACGGCTTTGGCGGCGACCTGAATGCGTGGATGTTCAATCACGCGGATCTGGCCGCGCATCGTGCGGTGTGGGCGCTCGATCTGCCGGGCCATGGCGAATCCGGCAAGGCAGTCGAGAGCGGCAGCAGCGACGAACTGGCCGACGCCGTGCTCGCCTTTCTCGACGACAAAGGCATCGAGCGCGCGCATCTGGTCGGCCATTCGATGGGCAGTCTCGTCGCGATGACGGTCGCGGCGAAGGTGCCCGGGCGCGTCGCTTCGCTCGCGCTGATCAGCGGCGCGGGGCTCGGCGACGAGATCAACCGCGAGTACATCGAGGGCTTTGTCGCGGGCAGCAACCGCAACCAGCTGAAGCCGCACATGCTGAAGCTGTTCGCGGATCCGGCGCTGGTCACGCGGCAGATGATCGAAGACATCGTCAAGTACAAGCGGCTCGAAGGCGTGCCTGAGGCGTTGCAGAAGATCGCGGCGCACGCGTTCGCGGGTGGTTTGCAGCAGCGTTCATACCGCGACCGCCTCGGCACGCTGCCGCGCGCACTGGTGATCTGGGGCAAGCAGGATCAGATCATTCCGGCGCGGCATGCGGAAGGTTTGCCAGGGGATATCCGCGTGCATGTGCTGGAAGGCAAAGGCCATATGGTGCACATGGAGGCGGCGGGTGAAGTGAACCGGCTGTTGAACGACTTCTTCGGAGCGTGACGATGGTAGCCGTGACGCACCCGCAACCTGAAGTTCACGCCAGCGTCACGGCGCTTGGCCAGCAGGGCTTGCGCAGCCGCGACAAGCTGGCGCGGATTCCCGTGAAGATCGTATCGCCCGCGCCGGCGGACGTGCTGCACAAACCGCCGTGGTTGCGCGCGCAACCGATGATGAGCGAAACCGTGGCCGGTATGGCGGCGATCTTGCGCGAGCACCGGCTGCATTCGGTGTGCGAGGAGGCGATGTGCCCGAATATCGGCGAATGCTTCGCGCAGCGTACTGCGACCTTCATGATCATGGGTGGCATTTGCACGCGGCGCTGTGCGTTTTGTGACGTTGCGCATGGGCGGCCAGAAGCGCTCGACGCTGCGGAACCGGAGCGACTTGCCGATGCAGTGGCGGCATTGGGCCTGCGTTATGTGGTGATTACGTCGGTGGATCGCGACGATTTGCGCGACGGCGGCGCAGCGCATTTCGCGCGTTGCGTGGCGGCGCTGCGTGAGCGTGTGCCTGACATTCGCGTTGAACTGCTGACGCCGGATTTTCGCGGACGCGTCGAGCGGGCGCTCGATGCGTTGTCGCATGCGTGGCCTGATGTGTTCAATCACAATGTCGAAACGGTGCCTTCGTTGTATCGTGCCGCGCGCGCCGGGGCTAGTTATGAAGGCTCGCTGGAACTGCTCGCGCGCGTCAGGCAGGCACAGCCGCTGATGTTGACCAAATCGGGGTTGATGGTCGGGCTAGGCGAAACCGATGCGGAACTGCTCGCAACAATGCGCGATATTCGCGCGCATCACGTCGACGTATTGACGATCGGCCAGTATCTGGCGCCCTCGAAGTTTCATATGCCGGTGCGTCGTTACGTGGAGCCGGAAACTTTCGATGCGTGGCGCGCTGCGGGAATGAAGCTCGGCTTCAAGGAAGTGGTGGCGGGGCCGCTGGTGCGTTCATCGTATCACGCGGACCAGGTAGGCTGAAAATCGCAAAGGTGCAGCATGTCGACGGCGGCGTTGCGCCGCGCGTCGCCATGCTACGCGGCGTTGCCTACGCCCGATGCCCGCGAAACGTCGCACACAACGCGAACACGTCCATACTCGGCGGAATCTGCTTCGCCTTGCAGTAACGTGCTGCAAGCTTCAGCAGTTCCTTGATATCGCGGCCGCTCGCGTTCGGATACGCGTCGGTCAGCTTGCCGATCAGTTCATCGTCGAGCGGTGTGCCGAACTGGTCGGCGAGCAATCGCCACAGGCGCGTCGCGTCGTCGTGAGTCGGCGTGTCGTAGTGGATCGTCGCGATACAGCGCGACAGGATCGCGTCGTCGACGTCGCCGATCCGGTTGGTGGTCATGAACATCAGGCCGTTGAAGTACTCGAGCGTACGCAGAAACTCCGCGACAATCGCATTGTGTTCGAGGTCGTTGTCGCGGCGGCGAATGTACACATCGGCTTCGTCGAGCAACAGGATCGCGTCCCAGCGCATCGCGCGGCGCAGCACGCCGGTGAGCGTCGCGCCGACCGACGCGGCAGACGTGCCCAACTGCCCCGAATGCACGCGATATAGCGGCTTGCCGACCACCTCTGCGTAGATTTCTGCGGTCAAGGTCTTGCCGAGCCCAGGCGAGCCCTGACACAGAATCGTCGTGCCGCCAGATTTGCCCGGCACGAAGTCCTGCACGAACAGATTCATGTTCGACGTCAGGATGTCGATCAGATCGCGATGCGACTCCGGCAGCACCAGCTTGTCGCGCAACTCGGGCTGGTAGCGATACTCGGTCATGTGCTGCACGTGCACCCAGATGTTGCGATGCCACTCCAGATGAAACAGATGCACGTAGCAATGCAACGGCACGCTGTCGAAGCCGTTTTCGACATCCGCGCCGCGCCAGAAGCTTGCGTCGCAGGTCATTTCGAAGCGGCGCTCGAGACGCTCCTCGTCGTTCACGCATTTCGCGCCCGCGCCGTCGACGATACGCGTGACATCCGCGGTTCCTTTCGCATCGAAGCTGAACGCCGCTTTCGTCGCGACAAACTGTGCGCCGAAGCGCCGCTGGAACTTCAGAAAGCGCTGCGCGTGCTGCTCGTATTCGCGCTTGAATTCCGCGCATTCCTTGTAAAAGCCGAATTCGGAAAGCAGGTCGGGAATCGTGCGGTTGACGATATCGTCGCGCGTGAACATCAGCGACGTCGTCATGCCGGAGCGACGCTTCGCATAGTCGGTGAGCTCCGAATTGGCCGACTGCATGGTATTGGCCAGCATGTCGACGATCACGTACGACATGCCCTGCTCGGGCTCTACGTGGCGCATCCGGTACACCAGCCACGGCAACAGCGTGCCGTCCTTGTTGCGGCGATACAGCCAGCCGTCGATCGCATCGCGCGACAGATACGCGATCAGGCCGCCAACCAGTTTATCGATCGATGGAATCACGCGTGCTTGCGGCGCGTTGTAGATGTTGTCGAGCGCGAGCATCTGGAACATCAGCGCCCGGTCGTTCTGGCTCTTGCTCAACATGTACAGCGTGTCCAGCGACTTCGCGTCGAACAGCGCGCTCGACACGACCATATTGCCGTGACACACGCCATGCGCCTCGAGCCTTCTGGCGAGCGGCGAGCCGGTATCGATCATCCCCAGCAGCGGATGAATCAGCGATTCCGGAATTTCGAAGTCCATCGACTGCACTCCTCGTCGTTGTAATGGGCGCTGCGACGCAATGTCGTCACGTCGCCAGCTTGCTTCATTTCAGAAAAAATTCGATGGCCGCCTCGACGACCGGCGGATGAATCACATGCAGGCCTTCGAACTCGACGTATTGCACGTCGTAGCCGGCCGATTTCAGCTTGGTGGCGTTCGCGCGGCCGCTGGTCTCGATCGGCAATTGTTCGTCGGCGAGGCCGTGTGCGATGAAGACCTTCGGCGTGCCTTCCTGCATGAAGATCGACATGAAGCCGCCGGAGAATGCGATGACGTGGCTGGCGATATCGCCGTTGGTTACGCCGATCGATAGTGCATAGCTCGCGCCGTCGGAAAAACCGGCGAACGCGACGCGGCCTGGTTCGATGCGAAAACGCGATGCGACTGCGGTCAGTGCTTGCTGCAGCCGTTCGAGGTCGGGCCCGTTGCCGCCGATCACCAGATCCCACGTCGGGAAAGTCGAGTGCGGCGCGAGGACCAGGAATTTGTGTTGTGTCGCGTGCGCCTCGATAAAGGGCAGCACCTTTTCTGGGAAGCCGCCCGCGCCATGGAACATCACGAAGAGCGGCACGGCGGTCTGTTCGGGCAGATCGGGCGGCACGAACAGGATCGCATCGCGTTCCTCGACGAGACCCAGGCGGTTGCGGCCCGGCGGCAAAGGGGCCTTGTCGGGCGCGGGATGCGTGTACGAAAGACGGCCGAGCAACGATGGATCGAACATGGCTGAGGGGGCACGAAATTAGCTTGATATATGATATATCAGAGATTGGCATAGAGCGCATCTAGTGGAATCGCGGGGGCGATACGGGAGAAAAGGTGAGAACACCGGGCGGCTATGGCCGTCCCTTTTGTTTTGTGCGCAGACGGACGTGCCGTCCGCGTCGCAGAGACAGAGTCGGAGCATGCGCAGACAGGCGCGAGCAACAGCGGAATAAGCATCGCGTGATGCCTGTTACAAAAAAGTTTGCGTGCTCGTGCGTGGGGGCGGTCAGTCACGCGGGCAACGTATTCGTTTGAGGCGGGCGCAGTGTATCGTCGCTTGAAATGCGCGTTGCCCTGCCTCTCATATCAATCCGGCTCTATCAATGAACGACGATCCAAGCGGATTCGAACACGCGATCGCAACATACCGGGAAGCGATCGAGCGCGAGCCGCTGCACTATGTGCGTCAAACCATCGACCTCGTATCAGGCGTCGAACGGCGGGCATATCTGCTGCATTCGCAAAACTGGTCGCCGCAGCAACGGGTACAACCGGCTGTGTGGCATCACGATGTGGCGATTTATATTCCACGCGAAGCGAAACGCGAGCGTGCGTTGCTGATCGCGAACAATGGCGACCGGCACGACAGCGGGAACGACAGCGGCCCGGTTCGTGCAGAACATTTCACGCCCGAGACGCTCGCGGCTATCGCTGCACAAACGCGTACCGTGGTCGTATCGATCAGCGACGTGCCGAACCAGTCGCTCACTTTCGCCGACGACGCACGCGCGCGTTCCAAAGACGATCTCGTCGCGCATAGCTGGGCGCTCTTCTTGGAAGATCCTGCGACGCGGACCACTTTGCCGCTCAGCGTGCCGATGGTCGCGGCGATTTCGCGCGCGATGTCCTTGGCCGAATGCGAACTGGCATCGCTGGATATCGCGCGATTTATCGTTGCCGGCATATCGAAGCGGGCGTGGGCAAGCTGGCTGGCCGCGTTAGCGGATACGAGAATCGACGGAATCTGCGCTATTGCTAGCGATATTCTCGATACGCGGCGTGTGTTGATGCACACCTGGCGTTCCTATGGCGAGGCATGGCCTGCCGCTTTTCAGCCTTACTACGCCGAGCGCATAGACGAACGACTCGATAGCGAAGCGTTCGCCGCGCTATTGCGGATCATCGACCCGCTGCAGTATCTCGACACCCGCTACGGGCCGCGCCTGCAGATTCCCAAATGCATCGTCAATGCGAGCGGGGACGATTTGTTCACGCCGGACAACGCAGGTCTCTACTTCGACAGGCTGCCAGGCAGCAAGATGTTGCGGATGGTGCCTAACGCGGCGCATCACGACATCGGACCATTGTCGATCAGTTCGTTGACGACCTTCGTCGCGAGGTTGCAGAACGCAACGGCATTGCCGGAGATCGAGTCATCGCTGTGCGATACGGCGCGTGATACGTCGATTCGGTTCAGTTCGTCGGAACAGGCGCAAAGCGTGGTTTTATGGCACGCCGTCAACCCATACGTGCGTGACTTCCGGCGCGCAAGCGGCATCGACTACACGGCGACGCCGCTCGAGCCGCCCCGTGCGAACGCCGCACTTGAGGTGCCGGTGCATCGTCCGGATGCGGGCTGGAGCGCCTCGTTCATCGAGCTTGTCTACGCAGACGGCCTGGTTGCAACGACCCAAACATACATACTCGGCCAGCAGATGTACCCCACGCCGTTCGATCGGACGTCGTCCGGCGCTTGCCAGACGTTGCCGGGTCGCGGATCGCAGTGAGCGAGTGGCGCATGGCCGGTGATGCAAACAGCCACTTGAGCATGCGATTTCGACAAAACAAGGCTTGTTTATAGCGTAGGTCGATGATTGAAAGATATTTTACGTTTCACCTGCGCGCTGTTCGATTCATACTCCCGTTGCAACAACGGGCGGTTGTATCGCTGTCGATACAGCGCATGGATAGCACATGGGGTTCTGCTATTTCGAATCCCGCAAAATCAAGCAAGAGGGGATAAATGAAACGGAGTCACTTTTCCTTGGCCTGCCTGGGCCTGTTCGCTGCACCGTTCGCGCATGCTCAAAGCTCGGTAACGCTGTATGGTCTGCTCGACGTGGGTCTTCAATACACCAATAACGCAGGCACTGGATCGCTGATTCGTCAGACGAGCGGCAACATCAACGGCAGCCGCTTCGGGCTGCGCGGCAACGAAGATCTCGGCGGCGGGCTTGCCGCGATCTTCGTGCTCGAAGGAGGGGTCACCCTCAATAACGGCAAATCTGCGCAGGACGGCCGGTTGTTCGGTCGGCAAGCGTATGTTGGCCTCGCCAGCAAAGAGTACGGTACGGTGTCGCTCGGTCGTCAATACGACGCGTTCACCGACACGCTGATTCCGCTGTCGGCAACCTCGATCAACTTCGGCGATACCGCGTTTGCCCACCCGTTCGACAACGACGAAATGATTCACTCGTTTCGTTTGAGCAATACGGCGAAGTACGCGAGCCCGGTCTATCGCGGCTTGAAATTCGAGGCACAGTACGCGTTCTCGAACAGCACCGACTTTGCGGTGAACCGCGGGTATAGCGTTGGATTGGGCTATAGCATTGGTCACTTGAGTGCCGGCGTTGGCTACTTCCAGCTTAACGGCACGAAGGGCACGACGATCAACAGCCCTGGTACGCTCGATATCAACGAATCGCAGGCGAACAACACGGCCGGGTTCGTGCTCGGCGCCGATGTTCAGCGGATCGTTGGCGCGGGCGTCAACTATGAGATCGGTAAGGGCAAGGTTGGTTTTGTCTATACCCATAGCGAGTTTCAGGGCTCGACGTCATTCGGCTCGCAGGGCGGCACGGTGCGCTTCGATAACTACGAGCTCAACGGCAAGTACCTGGTGATGCCGCAGCTTAGCGTGGGTGTCGAATATACCTTCACCAATGGCCACGTGACCAACTCGTCGACGTTTGGGTCGTCGCCGAAGTGGAACCAGCTTGGCGTGCAGACCGTGTACAACCTGTCCAAGCGCACCGATGTCTATGTGGAAGGCGTCTATCAGCATGTGAGCGGCCATAACTTCACCGCGTTCATCTACAACTCGGGCGGCGCTTCGTCGACGGGCAATCAGGTGGTCGGCATGATGGGGATGCGGACTCGCTTCTAGCGGGTTCACTGTCGCGGCGGCGGACTGTTTGGGCTGAGCGAACGTCCGCCGCCGGCCGGTAGTTACGATCAACGCCTTTAGGCATCCAGCGGCAGGTCCAGCTCTTCATCCTTGATGCTGGCAATGGGGTGAAGAATCGCTCCGTCGAACGTTTTGGGTTGGCGCCTGCTCCCGATAAGCTTCGGCAGATCCGGGTTCGCCAGCGCGCCGCGTCCTACGGTGATGATGTCTGCGCCTGCCGCCAGCACGCTCTCCATGCGTTCTGCGGTATGGAGGCCGCCATTCGCAACGAGCGTCACGTTCGGTGCGTAGCGGCGTGCCAGTGTGACGAGACTATCGCGTGTGCCTTCGAAAGCGGGCTGCCACGCTTCGTGCTCGGTCACGTGAATGAAGTCGGCACCAGCATCGGCGAGCGTGCCGAAGATCACTTCAGCGTCCGCTTCTCCATGTTGCCACTTCGACGCGAAATCGTTGACCTTGCCTTGTGAAATCCGGATGCCCACCGGAGCGGCGTGACCAATGCTGAGTTTGACCGCCTTTACGACGTCGGCGAGCAACTGGACGCGCGCAGCAGTGTCGCCGCCCCAGCGGTCGGCTCTATCGTTGGTCTCAGCTGTCAGAAACTGATCGAGCAGGTAACCGTTGGCGCCATGAATTTCCACGCCGTTGAATCCAGCGATCGTGACGGCTCGGTGCGCCGCATCGACGAAACCTCGAACGGCTTCATCGATTTCGGTGTCGGTGATCTGTTTCGGTTGCGGGTAGGGGCCATCGCCGAAGTAGAAGCGCATCTGTTCGCCTTTCGGGCGAATGGCCGAGGCGCCGACCGTATGCGCCCGGTAAACGTTGCCCTGGCTCAATGCACCGGCATGCATCAGTTGTGCGACTACGCGTGCGCCGTGCGCCTGCATGGCGCGATTGAAAGCGCTCCATGCTTGCGCCTGTTCGTCGTCTGCCAAACCGGGTTGGAACCGGTATCCTTGAGAGAAGGCTTTGTCGGTGTAAATCCCTTCGGTTGTGACCAGACCGAAACCACCTTTCGCGAAACGCAGGTAGTAGTCGAACATGGTTTTCGTCGGGAGCCCATACTCGCTGGCGGTGATACGCGTCATCGGAGCGACCGCGATGCGGTTGCGCACGGCGATGCCGTTGTGATTGTAAGGCGAGAGCATCGGGAAAGTAGTGTCGGTCATTTTGCAGTCCGTTTCGCTGAGCTTCGTTGAGAAAGTTTCTGCATGGTAGGCGTCGCAAGGCGGCGCGAACAGGCAACGAAACGTGAAGCCGCCATCACACTTCTGGATATAAACCATGCTTCTTCCCGACGTTCGAACCTTCCTCGCGGTCGCGTCGGCGGGCAGTCTGTCCGCTGCGGCGCGCCAGCTGGATGTGGTGCCGATGCAGGTGTCGCGGCGGATAGCGGCGCTTGAAGAGGATCTTGGTGTGCGGTTGTTCCACCGTACGACGCGATCTCTGACGCTGACCGCGGAGGGCGAGGCATTTGTGCCTTACGCTCAAGTGATTGTGGACGCGGAGTCGGGGGCGCGCGCGGAGCTGAGCCCGTTGCCGAAGACTGCGTCAGGGGTGCTGCGTATGACGGCGCCGAGTGGATTTGGTCAGTCGATTGTCGTGCCGATGTTGTCGCGGTTGTTGGAGGCTAATCCGGAACTGCGTATCGATCTCGATCTTTCGGACCGGCAGGTGGATATCGTGGGGCAGGGGCTTGATCTCGCGTTGCGCATTGCGCCGTTGGAAGATTCGGAGCTGGTTGCGAAGAAGATTGCGGCGAACCCGCGGTTGATTTGTGCTGCGCCGGCGTATCTGAAGAAGCATGGGCGGCCGACGACGGTTGCTGAACTGGACGACCATCATTGCGTCAGGCTGTGCTCGGTGCGGCGTTGGCCGCTTTTTGTCGATGGTGTGATGACGCGCAGGCGGGTGGAGGCTTATGTCACGACCACCTCTGTTGAAGCGGCACGTACTGCTGCTGTGGAAGGGCTCGGGCTTGCGATGTTGACGTATTGGGATGTGTTCCGCCAACTGGCGGATAAGTCGCTGGTGCAGATTGAACTGCAGGATGCGGGGATGGAGCAGCTTTCGGTTTGGGCGGTGATTCCGAGCAGGCGGTATGTGCCTAGCAGGGTTAATGTGTTTCTGGGGGCGCTGGAGAGTGAGGTTGTGCGGTTGGGTAAGGAGTATGGGCGGTAAAGCAGTCTCTCGTCTCGGATTGGCGCGTTCCACTTTTTATGTGCCTGCATTGCAATGGCTGCGATGCAGGCGCGTTGACAAGCTTTGCTTCAGAACTGCGCAGTAAGCCGGAACGCGACGGTCACGCGTGCGGTTGGAAATCCTGATGGTTTGTAGAGCGGAGTTCCTGCGGACAGGTCGTAGGACAGACCGACGTACTTCGCCGGCATGCCACCGCGAATGCCGATGACGGCGCCTGCCAATTGGGTGCCTGTCAGAAAGGCTGTGTTGGGTCCGAAGACGCGGCCATAGTCGATTCCTGCGTATAGCGTTTGTCCTGTGTTGAAGACAGGCCATTGCAGTTCGTTGCGCCAATAAAGGCCTTTTTCGGCTGCGAGCATCGTGTTGCCGTCGAAACCGCGGACGGTGTAGCGGCTGCCGATTGACAGGTCGTCCAGATAGAACAGCACGTCGTCCGTGAACTGGCCGTGGACGGTGGTGACGTAGCGGAGGTTCTGCGTCGCGATTGAGAACGGGATCGACAGGTTCGCATCGAGCACGGCCATGTGATAGCGGTAGGTGGGACCGGCTACGTAGGGATCGGGTGTTGCGCCGAAACCGCCGATGCCCTGGCGGTATGCGAGTGTGCCGTCGAACTGCGATGCGCCAAAGTAGTGACGGTCGGTCAGACCCACTTCGATGAACGTGTTGTTGCGGTTTTGGGTTGGGATCGTTGTGTCGTTGATGAAGCTTGCGCCGAAGCGTTTTGATAGCTGCACGTAGCCGCTCAGCACGTCGCTTCGGCTGCGGATTAGCACGCGTGAGAGTCGCAGCGCAGCGGTTTGCGCGTTGCCGCTGGAGACGAAGGTTTGATTCACACCGGCGATGTTCTGGTAGTACGTGTTTGTGTAGCCGGATAGCGTTGCGGTCCAGTAGCCCCATGGGATCGAGTAGGAACCGTTGAAGCCGTGCGAGCCTAATGTTTTATTGCCGAATGACAGGTCCTGGTTGGCGCCGACTGTGAAGAGATCGTTTAGGCCTAAAGGGTTGTCGATGCCGAGGGCGATGTTGCCTTGCCACTTGCCTGTGGCATCTGTGCCGGCGTTGTCGATTGAGGCGGTGAAGCTCCAGGGTTTTGTGCGTGCGACCGAGATGACGATGTCGCTTTCGCCGGGGGTGTCGGTTGGTTCGATCTTCATGGCGACGTCTTGCGACGCGACGCGCTTCATTTGCTCGAGGCCTTGATCGAGATCGTGGGCGTTAAGTAGGGCGCCTTCGTTTGTTGGGAAGGCGGATTTCAATGTGCCGCGTGTGTGTGGATCGGCGAAGCGGAGTTGCCGTACGCGGCCCGGGGCGAGCGTTAGGGTGAGGGTGTGCGTGGATAAGTCTTGCAGTGGGACTAATACGCGCGTGGTGATGTAGCCGCGGCTTATGATCAGTTGCTGCAGGTTTTGTGCGAGCGTGCTGACGCCGGTTTTGCCGATGCATTGGCCTTTGTAATGGTCTAGCCATTCGCGGGCGAATGTGAAGGGGTCTAGGCGCAGGGTTGATTTGCGCTTGCTGCTAGCTTCGTTGGGTGGCGTTGCGCGTTCTGCGAGGTTGAAGGCCTCGATGGCGAAGCAAGGGGTTTCCTTGGGCAGTGGCGGGTGGCCGTCGATGTAGGGGACGGTCGAGCGCACTCCGCGAGCCTGAACCGTGGCTTCGCGTTGCTCGGATTCTCGTTGTTGCTGTTGCTGCTGATTCTGCTCGGCGTTGGCGCGCGCGGCGGCTGCTTTTTCGGCCGGCGTTGGTGCGAGTTGGGCGTGGGACGCGAGTGTTACCAGGGCTGTGAACGGCAGGGCCGTTAGCCTCTTTTTGATGTTCATTTCTTAAATCCATTCGTGAGACTGTGTTTTGCATGCGACATTGCTTGTTCGAAATCTAATTTTTAGTGGCCTTTGAGAAAGTGGAGTTAACCTAATTGTGCGTACTTTGGCCAGCCGCAATATTGTTAATCAGACTACTGCCTTCGTTAATAACAAGTGCTGCAAACGGATGCTGGCTAATTACTTCTCCGGAATTTGAGGGATGACATTTGCAAACACATGGTTGCCTGTATTCAGCTGGATAATTTTCTAGATGCCACCGGCCTTCGACGAGAAGGCCAAGAACCAAGGTGCTACGGCCCTCATCGGATACCGAGGCGGCAGGGAGCGATTGAAGCTCGATAACAATGTCATCAGTTCTTGAACCATAGCCCAATCTCTTCGGCGCGTTAGAAAGCACCCTGGCTCTTCGTAAAGATTCAGGAAGCACCCTAACGAGGTAAATGGCAATACCAAGAGGCAGAAGGATGAAAATGAATATCATGGCTCTACTTTCACTGAGCCTAAACGCCATGCGCGAGATTCCGGCAATGACCATTGCCCAAAAGGTCGCACCGGCTGCAGCCGCTCCTCCAACAACTAGATATGTATGGGAGGCTGGATACAGACGTCGCCAGTTCATTTCTCTTTCCAGGCATGTCGCGCGTCATCGATCACTGCCCGCTTTTCGAGCCCGCGCCAAACAAGGGAATGTCATGCGTCGTTCTGCAAGGTGCAACCTGCAACTGCCAACTGAAGCGATCAGTCAAATGATCATTGCGATGAGGTACGCGCGCCCAAGTGTGAATGCACCGGCGAGGACAATGCTAATAAGCGCACCTTTTACGCTGAGCGCGGCGGGATCGCAATATACAAACCACGCAAATAGCAGTGGTATCAATATCAGAGTTGATTTGAGTCAATATAAAAATTTTCATAAAACGTTTCCTTGGCTGTTTGTCCGAAAGCTAAAAATGTGACAAACAATGAAAGGAGTGTAATGACTATTGCGCCTACTTCAATTGTCATCTTCGAACTGTCTATTTGCAAAAATATTTTGTTCCTGAATTAAATTCGGCGCTGACTGAGTAAACATCCTTCTCTACTCCGTTATAGTAAGCTTTGGTGATTTTTCGAGAAATTGACATCTTTATTTCATTTTTGCACATGATGTATGTCTGAGTGGTATTTTCAACGGAAACCCATTTTTTGGCGATAAGGGAGTCCTTCAACATCATTGTTTTTCTTTCTCCCCATGTCGATGCATCAATATTGTATAAGGCAAGTGCAGCGCCAGTTTTGGAATTTTCATGCTTAAATAAAATAATCCCATTTTTAAACATGAAATCAAGTTCTGAAATCATTTCTTCTAGCTTTAAATTGGTCGTTGTAGCGGAGGGGGTTCGCGTGATAGCCAAAATGGTCAACACGAGCCATATCGTGGTCAGGATCCATATTTTTTTAGAGGATACTCTCATATTCAGTAAATTATTGCTTTTTTAACGGATTTGGAATTTGGTCGGAATAGCCGAACGCGGCGTTGCCATCAACGTTGGGAGCCTTTGTTAATCCACCAAATCCCACTCCGAACTCAAATGCGGTTGACCCACCAATGCTGTGATTGACGCCTAGACACACACCGAAGGCACAGCCACTTGCACCCGTGGACTTACCATAGAGAAATTCATCAGTGAGTTTCCCCTTATCTGACGAGTTCTGGCCGACGTTGTCAGTTATAACTCCTGCCGTAACGACCCCTCCCGCAACGCGCGACGCGGCAATGGTTCCGCTGTAGTAGATGTTACCGTTGTGCGTGTTAATGGTCAGTCCACCGCCCGGGCCGGCACCGTATTGAATAGTCACATAGTCGATCGCGCCCGGACGTTGTGCTGCCATTCCCGCTGCCCACAATTTCTGGTCGGCTTGCGCGTTATCTAAGGTGTATTGGAACAAGCTGCTGGCCGCTGTTTGTCGCACCATTCCGCCATAGCCAGCCGTCGTGAATGAAGTTCCGTTGTAGCTATTTAGCTGTGCTTGTTCGGCGGTGAAGCTCCTGCCTTCTGTTTCCAACGCCGAATACTTCGCGTAATCGGCTGTTCCCAGCGTGTATTCAGCTGCGCAATGAACCAGCGCACATCCGGCCGCTTCTAGACGATGTTCCTTGTCAGCGTCTCCGTTGGCCAGGATTTTGATCGCCTTCTTTTCATCCGGGTGGAACTGCCGATTGAAGCGGTCGACGTTATAGCCTGAGACCGATCCTGCGTTGCCCGCGATCGCGCCGCCTGCATTGGTGGCAATCGCATTGGCGACGATGTTGCCGAGTGCTTCGTTCAGGTCTGAACTGGCTGTTGGATGCGAACCGGCAATTGCGCTACTCACGTCGTTCAGCTTGCCTGCAGCAAGCGATGCGATGGCGGCGCCTGCTGCGCCACCCAAGGCGTTGCCACCAGCCAGACCGGTCACGAGTGCCGCTCCTGCCATCTGCATATCTGCGCGTGCGGTGCCGCCTTCCTTCCACGCGTTCATGCCTTCCTGATCGCCTGCGGCTTTGGCTTCATCGTATTTCGACTGGGCGAAGTCGCCGATGCGGCGCGAGACCGCTTCACCTGCCGCGCTCGCTGCGGCCATCATGTCCGCCTGCCGGTCGAGCAGGTTGTTCAGGTCGGGCAGCCTTGCGACCGTGCCGTTGGTGTCCGACGTGTCGCGGCTCAGGCTCGCGATGTCCTGCTTCTGGTTTGCGGTATCCGTAACGCTGATCGTGCCGGCGCTGATTGCGCTGCGCGTGGTCGCGCTGTCGCTGCCACTGTCGCTCTGGCTGAGCATTGGTGCGGCGCCACCCGTGCCTTTGCCGGATGTATTGCCGTGGGTGCTGTAGTTGCCGCCACCGTCACCCATCGTTCCACCCGCGCTGAAGCCGCCCGAATGCGCGCTGTATTCGGAATGGTTCTGGATGTCGGAGAAGGTGAGCGTGGCCGTCGACAGGCTGTTCCTTGATGCATCCGCGTCGCTCGCGATGAGACCGCCCTTCAGGTCCGTGTTGCCTGCAACCGTGATGCTGAAACCACCGTCACCCGCCTGGATACCTGCCTGTTCATTCACGCCCGCATAGCTGCCGTTTGCCTTGCCGCTGCTGTGACTGAAGCTTGCGCTACCGCCGCCCTGGCTGATGCTGAAACCGCCACCGGTGCTTTCCTGCTTCGCACGGCTCGTCATCGTGTCCTGCACGCTGGCGATGTTCAGGTTGCCGCCGACGTCCATGCTGACCTGCCGGGCAGTCACGTTTGCGCCAATCAGGCTGGTGTCGCCGCCAGAAATGATCGTGGCAGTGTTCGCAGCGTTGATATGCGTGCTGTTCTGCGTGGCCAGATCGCTGTTGGCATCGCCGTGTGCCTTCGCCATCGATGCACTGATACCGAAACCCTGCGTACCGTAGGACACGCCTACGCTCGCGCTGCTGGACTGGTTGGAACTGCGCGTGGTGTCCGTATCGGTCGTGTTGACCAGATTGACCTGGTTTTTGGCGGCGAGGATCACGTCGTTCGCGGTGATGCTCGACCCCGCGATCGTCACGTTGCCCGTTCCGGGCACGCCGGAGCCCGTTGCCACGAAGGCGGCCGTGCCGCCCGCCGACACATTCGTGCCCCGGTTTGTCATGCTGTCCTCGCTGGACGTGCTTTTGCTGTGGCTGCTGCCATAGCTCAGCTCGATCTTTGCATCGGGTTTCTGTCCGCTGGCGAGGCTGTTCATAGCACCACCTGCTGCGCGCACCGAATCGTACGCGCCGCTTGCCGCCGCCATGCCGTGCAGGGCGGCCGCTCGACCGTCCTGGCTGCGGCTGGCGTCGCGCGCCTGGTCGACGGTGTTCGAGATCGCATCGAGCACCGGTGCCTTTACTGCCAGTGTGAAACCGCTCTTGCTGACTTCCTGCGTCTCGTCGCGGTGCGCCGTGCCGGTGGCGGCGTCGATTGTCACGTTCGCGCCGGTTCCCGCGATGTCCTTCGCCGCAACCAGATCGCTGCCGGTGACGTGCAGGTCGCCACCGGCCGTCAGCCTTACGCTGCCGTCTGTGCTGCCGATCAGGCTGCTGTTCTGTACCAGCGAACGCTCGTGCGTCGTGTTCTTTGCATCCGTCGTGCCATACGAGATGCCGACACCGCCCGAGTTGCCCAGACCGCTCCTGATGTCTTCGTGGAAGTGGCTGGTGTCCGCGCTGTCCTGCGTGGTGGTGACCGTCAGGCTGTTCGCTGCGGCCAGGTTCACGTCGTTCGTCGCCGCGACCGTTGAACCGGCGACCGTCATGTCGTGACCGGCGAGCGCCGTTACCGTGTCGCCCGATACGGTCGAGCCGTTCGCGATGAGCTGGTGCGAACCCGTTGTATCCGTCACCTTCTGTTTCGACAGGAACCCCGAGCTATTCGAGTGCGACCAGGTTTGAGAGTCGTGCGTTTCGCTCACGCTGCCGATCGTGATGTCGCCGGTCGAGACGAGGGTGATGCTGCCGGCGTTATCCGCATTCGTCGAGATGTTCGAGCCGAGAATCGACAGCGAGCCATTGCCGGACTGGCCGGCCGCCAGGATCAGGTTGCCGCCTGCGCTCACGCTCGATGCATTCACCGCCTCGTCGTAGCTCGACGACTTGCTCTGGGCGAGCTTGCCGCCCATCGACTGTCCGCTGTACGTATGTGTGTCCATCGACGCCGTCACCGTCAGGTCGTGGCCTGCGGCCATTGCGGTATCGCCACCGGAGGCAATGGTCGAACCGGTCAGTGTGGTATCGCGCCCGGAGACAGTCGTCACGTCACCGCCTGCGACGATCGCGCTGCCCAGCTGCTGCTGGATCTGGTCGCGGTGACCGTTCTGGCCGCCGTGCGAGCTGACCTCATGTCCGCCGGCCAGCGTCGTCGTATTCAGGTTCAGGTCGCGGCCAGCCGCAATCGCTGTATTGCCACCACTCTGGATTGACGCGCCCGTGAGCGTCACATCCCGGCCCGCCAGCACGGTTGCGTTACCGGTCGACGAGATCACGCCCATTGCGTCAATGCCGGTACCGCTCACGCGTCCGGTGAGGCCATTCGATCCGAACGTTTTTGACAGGCCATAGGTCTGCGTCTCGTTGATCACGTCGCGTCCGGCCTGCACGAGCACCTCGCTGCCGCCGATCCGGCCGCCCGTATT
>NZ_BAAGSQ010000014.1:0-5436 GCF_054782355.1 Paraburkholderia jirisanensis
CGGGTAACCGGAAACACGAACGTCAGTACGTTGAGTGAGCGACCGGTCCAGAAATGGACCGAACACAGTAACAGGCATTGAACTGAAGAGTTTGATCCTGGCTCAGATTGAACGCTGGCGGCATGCCTTACACATGCAAGTCGAACGGCAGCGCGGGGGCAACCCTGGCGGCGAGTGGCGAACGGGTGAGTAATACATCGGAACGTGTCCTGGAGTGGGGGATAGCCCGGCGAAAGCCGGATTAATACCGCATACGATCCACGGATGAAAGCGGGGGACCGAAAGGCCTCGCGCTCAAGGAGCGGCCGATGGCGGATTAGCTAGTTGGTGGGGTAAAGGCCTACCAAGGCGACGATCCGTAGCTGGTCTGAGAGGACGACCAGCCACACTGGGACTGAGACACGGCCCAGACTCCTACGGGAGGCAGCAGTGGGGAATTTTGGACAATGGGCGAAAGCCTGATCCAGCAATGCCGCGTGTGTGAAGAAGGCCTTCGGGTTGTAAAGCACTTTTGTCCGGAAAGAAAACTTCGTCCCTAATATGGATGGAGGATGACGGTACCGGAAGAATAAGCACCGGCTAACTACGTGCCAGCAGCCGCGGTAATACGTAGGGTGCAAGCGTTAATCGGAATTACTGGGCGTAAAGCGTGCGCAGGCGGTGATGTAAGACCGATGTGAAATCCCCGGGCTTAACCTGGGAACTGCATTGGTGACTGCATCGCTAGAGTATGGCAGAGGGGGGTGGAATTCCACGTGTAGCAGTGAAATGCGTAGAGATGTGGAGGAACACCGATGGCGAAGGCAGCCCCCTGGGCCAATACTGACGCTCATGCACGAAAGCGTGGGGAGCAAACAGGATTAGATACCCTGGTAGTCCACGCCCTAAACGATGTCAACTGGTTGTTGGGGATTCATTTCCTTAGTAACGAAGCTAACGCGTGAAGTTGACCGCCTGGGGAGTACGGTCGCAAGATTAAAACTCAAAGGAATTGACGGGGACCCGCACAAGCGGTGGATGATGTGGATTAATTCGATGCAACGCGAAAAACCTTACCTACCCTTGACATGTATGGAACCTGGCTGAGAGGTCGGGGTGCCCGAAAGGGAGCCATAACACAGGTGCTGCATGGCTGTCGTCAGCTCGTGTCGTGAGATGTTGGGTTAAGTCCCGCAACGAGCGCAACCCTTGTCCCTAGTTGCTACGCAAGAGCACTCCAGGGAGACTGCCGGTGACAAACCGGAGGAAGGTGGGGATGACGTCAAGTCCTCATGGCCCTTATGGGTAGGGCTTCACACGTCATACAATGGTCGGAACAGAGGGTTGCCAAGCCGCGAGGTGGAGCCAATCCCAGAAAACCGATCGTAGTCCGGATCGCAGTCTGCAACTCGACTGCGTGAAGCTGGAATCGCTAGTAATCGCGGATCAGCATGCCGCGGTGAATACGTTCCCGGGTCTTGTACACACCGCCCGTCACACCATGGGAGTGGGTTTTACCAGAAGTGGCTAGTCTAACCGCAAGGAGGACGGTCACCACGGTAGGATTCATGACTGGGGTGAAGTCGTAACAAGGTAGCCGTATCGGAAGGTGCGGCTGGATCACCTCCTTTCCAGAGCTTCGCACTTAAGTTAGGTGCTCACACTTGTCGGCTGTGCATTGAAGGACAGGCTGAAGGGGTCTGTAGCTCAGTTGGTTAGAGCACCGTCTTGATAAGGCGGGGGTCGCTGGTTCGAATCCAGCCAGACCCACCACGGTGTCTGCGGTGTGTGGTGAGCGAACAGTCCCCTGAGGTAAGCGTACTGGTAGACGCGCGGGGGATTAGCTCAGCTGGGAGAGCACCTGCTTTGCAAGCAGGGGGTCGTCGGTTCGATCCCGTCATCCTCCACCAATTCCCAATACAGAGTGGCTGGTCACACGAGCTGGACGTGACCGGAGACTGCGTATTGGCAATTGAGCCAGTCAGTTACGACAAGGTAGTAGATGTCGGCTGTCGTTCTTTAACAATCAGGAAGAAGTAGTAAAGAGATTCACCGAAACCGGTTAGAGATGGCCGTGCGGAGGTGAATCAGGGTTGTGATTGTATCGATGTATCTCAAGGCCGTCGCAAGACGGCAATTGGAATACGGCACAACGCTAAAACTCAGCCTGTAGCGGCGGTGGCGCGCGAGTTTCCTTCGGGAAGCCGTGAGACACACCCGTTATAGGGTCAAGCGAACAAGTGCATGTGGTGGATGCCTTGGCGATCACAGGCGATGAAGGACGCGGTAGCCTGCGAAAAGCGGTGGGGAGCTGGCAAACGAGCTTTGATCCACCGATATCCGAATGGGGAAACCCACTCCTTATGGAGTATCCATGACTGAATACATAGGTCATGTGAAGCGAACGCGGCGAACTGAAACATCTAAGTAGCCGCAGGAAAAGAAATCAACCGAGATTCCCAGAGTAGTGGCGAGCGAAATGGGACCAGCCTGTACTCTTTATCCGTACTGTTAGCCGAATGCTCTGGAAAGTGCAGCCATAGCAGGTGATAGCCCTGTAGGCGAAAACAGAATGGAAGAACTAGGTGTACGACAAGTAGGGCGGGACACGTGAAATCCTGTCTGAAGATGGGGGGACCATCCTCCAAGGCTAAATACTCGTGATCGACCGATAGTGAACCAGTACCGTGAGGGAAAGGCGAAAAGAACCCCGGGAGGGGAGTGAAATAGATCCTGAAACCGCATGCATACAAACAGTCGGAGCCTCGCAAGGGGTGACGGCGTACCTTTTGTATAATGGGTCAGCGACTTACATTCAGTGGCAAGCTTAACCGATTAGGGCAGGCGTAGCGAAAGCGAGTCCGAACAGGGCGTTCAGTCGCTGGGTGTAGACCCGAAACCAGGTGATCTATCCATGGCCAGGATGAAGGCACGGTAACACGTGCTGGAGGTCCGAACCCACTAGTGTTGAAAAACTAGGGGATGAGCTGTGGATAGGGGTGAAAGGCTAAACAAACCTGGAAATAGCTGGTTCTCTCCGAAAACTATTTAGGTAGTGCCTCGTGTATCACCTTCGGGGGTAGAGCACTGTCATGGTTGAAGGGTCCATTGCGGATTACTTCGCCATAGCAAACTCCGAATACCGAAGAGTGCAATCACGGGAGACAGACATCGGGTGCTAACGTCCGGTGTCAAGAGGGAAACAACCCAGACCGCCAGCTAAGGTCCCCAAATATGACTAAGTGGGAAACGAAGTGGGAAGGCTAAAACAGTCAGGAGGTTGGCTTAGAAGCAGCCATCCTTTAAAGAAAGCGTAATAGCTCACTGATCGAGTCGTCCTGCGCGGAAGATGTAACGGGGCTAAGTCATATACCGAAGCTGCGGATGCACATTTATGTGCATGGTAGGAGAGCGTTCCGTAAGCCTGCGAAGGTGCACTGGAAAGTGTGCTGGAGGTATCGGAAGTGCGAATGCTGACATGAGTAGCGATAAAGGGGGTGAAAGGCCCCCTCGCCGTAAGCCCAAGGTTTCCTACGCAACGTTCATCGGCGTAGGGTGAGTCGGCCCCTAAGGCGAGGCAGAAATGCGTAGCTGATGGGAAGCAGGTCAATATTCCTGCACCAGTGTGAAATGCGATGGGGGGACGGATCGCGGAAGGTTGTCCGGGTGTTGGAAGTCCCGGTCGCTGCGTTGGAGAAGGTGCTCTGGCAAATCCGGGCACAGGATTCAAGGGCGTGGCGCGAGCTCTCTAGGGAGCGAAGCAACTGGAAGGGGTTCCAGGAAAAGCCTCTAAGCTTCAGTTTCACATTGACCGTACCGCAAACCGACACAGGTGGGCGAGATGAGTATTCTAAGGCGCTTGAGAGAACTCGGGAGAAGGAACTCGGCAAATTGGTACCGTAACTTCGGGATAAGGTACGCCCTTGTAGCTTGATGCCCCCGCGGGCAAAGGGTGAAGGGGTTGCAATAAACTGGTGGCTGCGACTGTTTAATAAAAACACAGCACTCTGCAAACACGAAAGTGGACGTATAGGGTGTGACGCCTGCCCGGTGCCGGAAGATTAAATGATGGGGTGCAAGCTCTTGATTGAAGTCCCGGTAAACGGCGGCCGTAACTATAACGGTCCTAAGGTAGCGAAATTCCTTGTCGGGTAAGTTCCGACCTGCACGAATGGCGTAACGATGGCCACACTGTCTCCTCCCGAGACTCAGCGAAGTTGAAGTGTTTGTGATGATGCAATCTCCCCGCGGCTAGACGGAAAGACCCCATGAACCTTTACTGTAGCTTTGCATTGGACTTTGAACCGGTCTGTGTAGGATAGGTGGGAGGCTGAGAAACGTGGACGCCAGTCTGCGTGGAGCCGTCCTTGAAATACCACCCTGGTTTGTTTGAGGTTCTAACCTTGGACCCTGAAGCGGGTCTGGGGACAGTGCATGGTAGGCAGTTTGACTGGGGCGGTCTCCTCCCAAAGTGTAACGGAGGAGTACGAAGGTACGCTAGGTACGGTCGGAAATCGTGCTGATAGTGCAATGGCATAAGCGTGCTTGACTGCGAGACTGACAAGTCGAGCAGGTGCGAAAGCAGGTCATAGTGATCCGGTGGTTCTGTATGGAAGGGCCATCGCTCAACGGATAAAAGGTACTCTGGGGATAACAGGCTGATACCGCCCAAGAGTTCATATCGACGGCGGTGTTTGGCACCTCGATGTCGGCTCATCTCATCCTGGGGCTGTAGCCGGTCCCAAGGGTATGGCTGTTCGCCATTTAAAGAGGTACGTGAGCTGGGTTTAAAACGTCGTGAGACAGTTTGGTCCCTATCTGCCGTGGGCGCTGGATATTTGAAGGGACCTGCTCCTAGTACGAGAGGACCGGAGTGGACGAACCTCTGGTGTACCGGTTGTCACGCCAGTGGCATCGCCGGGTAGCTATGTTCGGAAGAGATAACCGCTGAAAGCATCTAAGCGGGAAACTCGCCTTGAGATGAGATATCCCCGGGGCTTTAAGCCCCTTGAAGGGTCGTTCGAGACCAGGACGTTGATAGGTCAGGTGTGGAAGCGCAGTAATGCGTTAAGCTAACTGATACTAATTGCCCGTAAGGCTTGATCCTATAACAGGTGTGTTTGTGTCGGTCAGCGTTAGTGCTTCAGCACTTACGCGGACCCCACCCCCGAAGGGGGTACGCCTCAGGCTAGAGATCAGCGTTGTGCCAGAAACAACGCAACCCCAACTACTTCTTCCAGATTGGTTGTGACGTGCCGGCCAGCGTTAGTGCTTCAGCACTTACGCGGGCCCCATCCCCGAAGGGGACGCACCTCGCAGCAACAAGTCATGCCTGATGACCATAGCGTGTCGGTACCACCCCTTCCCATCCCGAACAGGACCGTGAAACGACTCCACGCCGATGATAGTGCGGATTGCCCGTGTGAAAGTAGGTAATCGTCAGGCTCCTTATGCAGC
>NZ_BAAGSQ010000015.1:0-21118 GCF_054782355.1 Paraburkholderia jirisanensis
TCGTCCACCATGTCGCACTTGTTCAGGAACACGATGATGTACGGCACACCGACCTGACGCGCCAGCAGGATGTGCTCACGCGTTTGCGGCATCGGGCCGTCTGCGGCCGAGCACACCAGGATCGCGCCGTCCATCTGCGCTGCGCCCGTGATCATGTTCTTCACATAGTCAGCGTGGCCCGGGCAGTCGACGTGCGCGTAGTGGCGGTTCGCCGTTTCGTACTCGACGTGCGCCGTGTTGATCGTGATGCCGCGCGCCTTTTCTTCCGGCGCTGCGTCGATCTGGTCGTACGCCTTCGCTTCGCCGCCGAACTTCGCGGTCAGCACCGTCGTGATCGCCGCCGTCAGCGTGGTCTTGCCGTGGTCAACGTGACCGATCGTGCCCACGTTCACGTGCGGCTTGGTCCGTTCGAATTTACCTTTAGCCATGTTTCTCTTCTTTCAAAAAAGTTGATCGGCGATGCCGAAAATTACTTCGCCTTCGCGTTGATGATCGCTTCCGACACGTTGCGCGGCGCTTCCGAGTAGTGCTTGAACTCCATCGTGTACGTCGCACGGCCTTGCGTCAGCGAACGCAGCGACGTCGAGTAACCGAACATTTCCGACAACGGAACTTCCGCGCGGACGATCTTGCCGCCGCCGATCATGTCTTCCATGCCCTGCACGATACCGCGACGGCCCGACAGGTCGCCCATCACGTTACCCATGTAGTCTTCCGGCGTTTCCACTTCAACGGCCATCATCGGCTCGAGAATCACCGGGCTTGCCTTGCGCATCGCTTCCTTGAACGCCATCGAACCGGCCATGCGGAACGCATTTTCGTTCGAGTCAACGTCGTGGTACGAACCGAAGGTCAGGTGAACCTTCACGTCGACCACCGGGAAGCCTGCCAGCACGCCAGCCTTCAGGGTTTCCGTGATGCCCTTGTCGACCGCCGGGATGTATTCACGCGGAATCACACCACCCTTGATCTCGTCGAGGAACTCGTAGCCCTTGCCTTGCTCGTTCGGCTCCAGCGTGATGACCGCGTGACCGTACTGGCCGCGACCACCCGACTGCTTGACGAACTTGCCTTCGACGTCCTTCGCCGTGCTGCGGATCGTTTCGCGATACGCAACCTGCGGCTTGCCGACGGTAGCTTCTACGCCGAATTCACGCTTCATCCGGTCAACCAGAATTTCGAGGTGGAGCTCGCCCATGCCCGAAATAATGGTCTGGCCCGACTCTTCGTCCGTTTGCACGCGGAACGACGGGTCTTCCTGAGCCAGACGGTTCAGCGCGATACCCATCTTTTCCTGGTCCGGCTTCGTCTTCGGCTCAACGGCCTGCGAAATCACCGGTTCCGGGAAGATCATGCGCTCGAGCACGATCGGGTTAGCCGGATCGCACAACGTGTCGCCTGTCGTTGCTTCCTTCAGGCCGACTGCTGCAGCGATATCGCCGGCGTGAACTTCCTTGATTTCTTCACGCTGGTTGGCGTGCATCTGCAGAATACGACCGAGACGTTCTTTCTTGTCTTTGGTCGAGTTCAGCACCGTGTCGCCGGATTTCACCACACCCGAATAGACACGGAAGAAGATCAGCTGGCCGACAAACGGGTCGGTCATGATCTTGAACGCGAGCGACGAGAACTTCTCGTCATCTGCCGCACGGCGTTCGGCCATTTCACCGTTTTCCAGCTCGCCCTTGACCGGCGGAATGTCGACCGGCGACGGCAGGAAATCGATCACGGCATCCAGCATACGCTGCA
This sequence comes from Paraburkholderia jirisanensis, assembly GCF_054782355.1. NCBI lineage: Bacteria > Pseudomonadati > Pseudomonadota > Betaproteobacteria > Burkholderiales > Burkholderiaceae > Paraburkholderia > Paraburkholderia jirisanensis. The sequence goes on from NZ_BAAGSQ010000015.1 coordinate 1,750, forward strand.
CGCCCTTGTTCTTGAACGCGGTACCGCACAGCATCGGCTGGATTTCGCACGCGATCGTACGGTCGCGCAGTGCCTTGACGATCTCAGCTTCCGACAGCGTTTCGCCGCCGAGATACTTTTCCATCAGCTCTTCGCTGGCTTCGGCAGCCGACTCGATCATCTTCTCGCGCCACTCGTTGCACGTGTCGACGAGTTCAGCCGGGATGTCGATGTAGTCGAACTTCGTACCTTGCGACGCCTCGTCCCAAATGATCGCTTTCATCTTCAGCAGATCGACGACGCCCTTGAAGTTCTCTTCGGAGCCGATCGGCACCACGACCGGAACCGGGTTTGCCTTCAGGCGGTTCTTCAACTGGTCGTAGACCTTGAAGAAGTTCGCGCCGGTACGGTCCATCTTGTTGACGAACGCAAGACGCGGCACCTTGTACTTGTTAGCCTGGCGCCACACCGTTTCAGACTGCGGCTGCACGCCGCCGACCGCGCAATAAACCATGCACGCACCGTCGAGCACGCGCATCGAGCGCTCGACTTCAATCGTGAAGTCGACGTGACCCGGCGTATCGATGATGTTGATCCGGTGTTCCGGATAGTTACCGCCCATGCCCTTCCAGAAAGCGGTCGTGGCAGCGGACGTAATGGTGATGCCGCGTTCCTGCTCCTGCTCCATCCAGTCCATGGTGGCAGCGCCGTCGTGCACTTCGCCAATCTTGTGATTCACGCCGGTGTAGAACAGGATCCGCTCGGTCGTCGTCGTTTTGCCGGCGTCGATGTGAGCGCTGATACCGATGTTGCGGTAGCGCTCGATGGGTGTCTTGCGAGCCACTTTTATCCTCTATGGGAATGACGCAATGGGGATCAATTACCCATGCGCCCTAACACAAACGGGCGAGGCGCTGGTTAGCGCACCCGCCCGGAATTTCTTTCCGTTATTCAGACTGTCCGCCCGGGGGCGGGACGCTTTAGAAACGGAAATGCGAGAACGCCTTGTTGGCTTCCGCCATCCGGTGCACTTCGTCGCGCTTCTTCATCGCGCCTCCGCGACCTTCAGCGGCTTCCGACAGTTCACCGGCCAGACGCAACGCCATCGACTTTTCACTGCGCTTCTTCGCGGCCTCACGCAACCAGCGCATCGCCAATGCCATACGACGCGACGGACGCACTTCGACCGGAACCTGATAGTTCGCACCACCAACGCGACGGCTCTTCACTTCGACTACCGGCTTCACGTTGTTGAGCGCTACCGTGAACACTTCCAGCGGGTCCTTGCCACCCTTGGTCTGGATCTGTTCGAAAGCACCGTACACAATGCGCTCGGCAACCGACTTCTTGCCCGAGAGCATCAGCACGTTCATGAATTTTGCTACATCAACGTTACCGAATTTCGGATCCGGCAACACTTCCCGCTTGGGGACTTCGCGACGACGCGGCATGTTTCTTCCTTTACTTTTTCAGTTGGAGCGACGCTTCAAAACGCGTGCCCCGCGGCCACCAACTAACCCGATTCATCTTCGAAGACTTACCAGCCTGGTCGGGTGACCACTTACTCGACAGCACCGGCGATTCCGGCACCACCGCGATTAACGCCTTTGCAGGCAACCTGAAACTACTGACAAACCAACCGGCGAATTACTTGCCGGCCTTGGCGCGCTTGGCACCGTACTTCGAACGAGCTTGCTTACGATCCTTGACGCCCTGGGTATCCAGCGAGCCACGAACCATGTGATAGCGCACACCCGGCAAGTCTTTCACACGACCGCCGCGGATCAGCACGACCGAGTGTTCCTGCAAGTTGTGGCCTTCACCGCCGATGTACGAAATGACTTCGAAACCGTTGGTGAGACGCACTTTGGCAACTTTACGAAGAGCCGAGTTCGGCTTCTTCGGCGTCGTGGTGTACACACGGGTGCACACGCCGCGACGCTGGGGGCAGTCCTGCAAGGCCGGGCTTTTGCTTTTCGTCGTTTCCGACGTGCGGCCCTTGCGAACCAGTTGATTGATGGTTGGCATTGTTTATTCCTGAAATTGAACAAAATCGACGCATTCGTTTCCGGGCAAAGCGAAAACGACTGCCGATCGAACTCCGGCGACGTTGACCGACCTACGCGAACTCAACAAACTGAGCGCGCACGCAGGCATGGGACGAACCGGAACCTAGCATCATATTCTGAAAATACCAAATGAGTCAACAAGTTGCGGCTTGTCGCGCCTGCCGATGCAACTTGCCGCGTCAGTCGGCTGCGACGACCTCCAGCAGTTCGTCGCCAAAGCGGTCGAGCTTGCGCGTGCCCATGCCGGGAATATGGCGCAGGTCGTCCAGTGAAGCGGGGCCGCTGCGCGCAATTTCGGCAAGCGTCGCATCGTGGAAGATCACGTATGCCGGCACGCCGTCGCTCTTCGCCGTCTCGGAGCGCCATGCGCGTAGCCGCTCCCAGCGCGCGCGTTCGCGCGCGTTCATACCCACCGTAGGGTCGGCGCGCTCGCTGGTGCGCCCAGATGTCTGACGCGTGCGGGTCGGCTTCACATAGCGACGCATCGTCACCTTTTGCTCGCCTTTTAGCACCGCTTTACTGGCCTCGGTAAGGACCAGCGAGCCGAAGCCATCGTGATCCACCGTCAGATAGCCGAATGCGACGAGTTGCCGGAATGCCGCGCGCCATTCGTGTTCTGACAACGCCGCACCGATTCCAAAGGTGCTCAGCTGATCGTGCCCGCGCTGCAAAATCTTCTCGGTGCGATTGCCGCGCAGGATGTCGATCAGATGCCCTGCGCCGAAATTGAAGCCGCTCGCGCGTTGGGCACGAAACACGCACGACAGCGCCATTTGCGATTCGCGCGTCGCATCCCATTGATCGGGCGGTTCAAGGCAAGTGTCGCAGTTGCCGCACGGCGAACTCGTCTCGCCAAAGTAGGCCAAGAGGCGCACGCGCCGGCACGTGGCCGCCTCGCACAGGCCCAGCAACGCGTCGAGCTTGCTGGTTTGAACGCGCTTGTGCGCATCGTCGGCCTCGGACTCATCGATCATCTTGCGCTGCTGCACGACATCGCCGAGACCATAGGCCATCCACGCGTTCGCGGGCAGGCCGTCGCGACCTGCGCGGCCCGTTTCCTGGTAATAGCCTTCGACGCTCTTGGGCAAATCCAGGTGCGCGACGAAACGCACGTCCGGCTTGTCGATGCCCATGCCGAACGCGATCGTCGCGCACATCACCACGCCCTCTTCGCGCTGGAATGCTTCCTGATGCTTCTGCCGAATCTCAAACTCCATGCCCGCGTGATACGGCAATGCGCGAATGCCCTGCGCCTTCAGCCATTCCGCGGTTTCCTCGACCTTGCGACGCGACAGGCAATAAACCACGCCCGCATCGCTGGTTCCGTCGGGCCGCAAGTGTTCCGCGCGAATGAAATCGAGCAGCTGTGCGCGCGCGTTGTCTTTTTCGACGATCCGATAGCGGATATTCGGGCGATCGAAGCTCGAAATGAAGACTCGCGCATCATCGAGCGCGAGGCGATGAATGATTTCCTCGCGTGTCACCGCGTCAGCGGTGGCCGTCAGCGCGATGCGCGGCACCGAAGGAAAACGCTCGTGCAGCACCGACAGCTGGATATACTCCGGCCGGAAGTCGTGCCCCCATTGCGATACGCAGTGCGCTTCGTCGATGGCAAACAGGCCGATGCGCGTGCGCTCGAGCAGTTCGAGAAAACGCGGCGTCATCAAGCGCTCGGGCGCGACGTATAGCAGGTCGATCTCGCCACTGCGCAACGCGCGTTCGGTCGCGGCAGCTTCCGCGCCCGATAGAGTCGAGTTCAGATACGCGGCGCGCACGCCCACCTCGGTGAGGGCCGCGACCTGGTCCTGCATCAGCGCGATCAGCGGAGAAACGACGATTCCCGCGCCCAGCTCCTTCTCTTTGCGCACGAGCGCAGGGATCTGATAGCACAGCGACTTGCCGCCACCGGTCGGCATCAACACCAGACAGTCACCGCCGCCGGCAACGTGCTCGACTATTTCGCCTTGCTGCCCTCTGAACGCGGGGTAGCCAAAGACATCGTTAAGAATTTCGAGCGGACGGGACATGTACGAGTGTGAGTGACAAGAGTATGAAACAGCAAGCGGACCACGGAGACACGAATTTTACCAACGCATTTGCGCCGTGCCCGCCTTTGAGCACAACGTTCGCCATTCGGCCAGGTGTAAGCGCAGGTTGAGGCGCGATACACTCATCATCGGTTTCAGTTCTGGGTGGAGATTGGATGCACAACGTGCAGAACGCAATGACAAACTTTCCGCAGGTCTATCTGGCCGGCTTCGATGTGTTTCGTGCCGATGCCGCCGCGCATGGCGAACATCTGAAGGCGCTGTGTGCCGAGCGCGGCCTGGCCGGCCTCTATCCGAGCGACGGTGCCGCGCCGGCGGGCCTGTCCGCACAACAGACCGCTCAATGGATCTGCAACAAGAACCTCGACTCGATTCGCGCGGCCGACGTGGTAATGGCCAACCTGAACGATTTCCGCGGTGACGGCGAGCCTGATGCCGGCACCGCGTTCGAGGTAGGGTTTGCGGTCGCATTGGGCAAGCCGGTTTGGGGTTATCGAGCGGATAAACTGCCGCTGGTCGTGCGGGCGGCTGTGGGTATGAAGGACGACGCGGCAGTTTGCGCGCGCGGCTTTGTCGTCGAAGACTTTGGTCTGCCGGTGAACCTGATGCTGGCCTGCACAGTGCAGTTGGTGGTCGGCGATGCGGCAACCTGCCTCGATGCGATCAGGAATGCGTTGGCCAAACCGCGATAGCGCGCGTCGAGGCAAGGTTCGACTCTGTTGCGCGGCGCGCGTTTCATTCGAGCCGCGCGCGGATGTGCAGGCCGGCCTCGGCGATCCGCGAATCCGCGGTGAGCTTTCGGGAAGGCTTCACACCTTCCCAGCGTTCCGCTCAACGACTTCGATCACAGGACGCTTGCCGTTAATCGTCAAACTGGCAAATGCCTGTCGTGCGCGCTCGATCTGATACTCGCCAATGCCAACACCGGCGGGATCCTTCAATTCATTCGCTCTCCGGTACACGGGCACATTGACGGTCACGACGACTTTTCCCGGTTTGATCTCCACGTTTTCGATCGCTTCGCACCCGCCAAAATGGCAAACAGATTCGCCATTCAGGCGATATCCGATTTCTCGCAGGCTGCCGCGTTCCGCCTGAGAAAGATCTCGTGCAGCGGGGCTTCTCAACACGCTGTCGGTGGTGGCCCGTACCAGTAACCGGCGTGCGGCCGTGGCATTTAACCCGTAGACAGCATTCGCCATGAATTGCATCGCTACGTCGAAAAGAATCGACGAGTCGATATCGAGCGATTTGCTAGCCGCTGCTGCACCTCGAAGGTTGCGCAGTATGGCCGGTACTTCGGAGGTGTCGTTTCCATCCAGCTTGCTCAATTCCGATAACGCACGGCCTATCGGCCCTCGATCGCCGAGCTTCCAATAGATCGCTCGAAATACGGCTGACCGCTGCAGCGGGCTTAAACGGTCCACTGCCATATCAAGGTTGTCCGCGAGGCGAATCACAGCAAACGGATTCTCGGTTAACTCCTGCTCGGTGTAGCGCAGCCCTACTTTCACCTCGTTGTTTCTATCCAGCGACGCGGGCCGACCAGCGTAGTCGCACTTATTCTCGTCGGCCGTTACCTTTACCGGGTGATCGAACGACCGGGCCTTCAGGATATCGTTAGCCTGCTTTTCGATCTCCTTCGCGTGCGTACCGCGAATGTCTATTTCCAGTACCCGATGAGGGCGGAGCGATGAAATTGAATAGTGGTCTAACAGACGCTTCAGAGAATCCGCATCTGAGGTCAATATCGCTCCTCGATCAGTCTTCACATTGATCGGATAGTGCTCTACATCGACATCGGCGGAGTGAAGCTGAATTGCCTTTCTCATGTCGGTCAGCGCCTCATCAACCCGACCGTTCTCACGCCGTATCACAGTGCCCAGTTGATCACGTATGTCGTCGAACCGCGACGCACTCGACAGTCCGTGCGTCGACTTCGGTCGACTATTGAGGTCTGGATATCCAATATCGTGCCAATGCGCTAACGTCTGAAACAGGAAGCGCGCGAGCTCGCTGGAGATATTGTATTTTTTCGCCGCAGCTTCTTCGATTTCCGGGTATGCGTCGACAATCTTGCGGATGTACCCGGCTACCCGATTCGAGTGATCGAATCCATGTGACACGTACTGCTGCGGGCTACCTTGATGTTGAGCCAATGCAGGCTTGGCGAGCTGACCAACGATATTCCTGATTGTCTCAATGGCATGTTGATCTGCGAGTTGTCCGCTGTCTCTCAGATAACCCACATAGGGCTCGACAACATGGTGAGCGATCAACCTGGGTTTAGTGGCCGAAATACCCCGCGCACTCTCAGGAAAAGTTTGCATATTTTCCGACCCAACCTGCTTTCGAAGCTCAACCGTCAGATCGGTTCTGCGAAGCGCCGCCAGATTGGCGGAAGCGGGACGCGCGAGATTGTCGTCCGTCGATAATGGCCTGAAAATCTCGCCATCGGGCAAGTGACCCAACGATGCACTACGACTTTCGAAATGGAACATAGCCAGCACTCCACGGACTGAAACCTTTCGCTGCAGTGTGCAGCCCGAGTCAGTCCCGCAGGTAATACGAAGCGTGGCGAAGCGCCGCGCGACAACCCGCCGCGCCAATAAAAAAAGCCGCTCAGTCGAAACTGAGCGGCTTTTTTGCCAACTACTGAAGCTCCGGCAAAGAGCGGCTTACGCCGCCCTCCGTACCATCGCTTACTCGTTGGTGTGCGGCGCTTGCTGCGGCTCGACAGCCGGCGTTTCCGGCGTGCCGAACTCGAACGCTTCTTCTGCCGCGATCTGGTCGAAACGCTCGCGATCCGACGACTCCTTGGACTTGCGCGCCTTGTGGAACGCGAGACCCGTACCTGCCGGAATCAGACGGCCGACGATCACGTTTTCCTTCAAACCACGCAGATCGTCGCGCTTGCCCATGATCGCCGCTTCGGTCAGCACGCGCGTCGTTTCCTGGAACGACGCCGCCGAGATGAACGAATCGGTCGACAACGAGGCCTTCGTGATACCCAGCAGCACGTTCTCGTAGGTTGCCGGACGCTTGTCTTCCGCGGTCATACGGTCGTTCTCGTCGAGCATGTCCGACCGCTCGACCTGTTCGCCCGGGATGAAACGCGTATCGCCGTTGTCCGTAATCTGCACACGACGCAGCATCTGACGCACGATCACTTCAATGTGCTTGTCGTTGATCTTCACGCCCTGCAGACGGTACACGTCCTGCACTTCGTCCACGATGTAACGCGACAGCGCTTCGATACCCTGCAGACGCAGGATGTCGTGCGGATCCGCCGGCCCGTCGACGATCATTTCGCCCTTGTTGACGACCTGAGCATCGTGCACCAGAACCTGCTTTTCCTTCGCGATCAGGAACTCGTGCTGGTTGCCCTCGAGGTCCGTGATAACGAGACGCTGCTTGCCCTTCGTGTCCTTACCGAACGACGTCGTGCCGGTAACTTCCGCCAGGATACCTGCATCCTTCGGCGAACGTGCTTCGAACAGCTCGGCCACGCGCGGCAGACCACCGGTAATGTCACGCGTCTTCTGCGATTCGGTCGGGATACGTGCAAGCACTTCACCCACCTGAACCTGCTGACCGTCCTTCACGGTAATCAGCGCGCCAACCTGGAAGCCGATCTGCACCGAGTGCTCGGTGCCCGGGATCTTCACTTCCTCGCCGCTCGCGTCGAGCAGTTTGACCTGCGGACGCACGCTCTTCGATGCTTGCGAACCGCGGCGCTTCACGTCGATCACGACCAGCGTCGAAAGACCGGTCACGTCGTCGATCTGCTTGGCGACCGTCACGCCTTCCTCGACGTTTTCGAACTTCACCGTACCGCCGTACTCGGTGATGATCGGACGCGTCAGCGGATCCCACGTGGCCAGTTGCGTACCGGCCTTGATCTGCGCGCCGTCGAGCTGCAACAGCGTGGCGCCGTACGGCACCTTGTGACGTTCGCGCTCGCGACCGTGATCGTCGGTGATCATCGCTTCGCCCGAACGCGAGATGACGATCTGCTCGCCCTTCGCGTTGGTGACGTAACGCATCGTCGCGGTGAAGCGAACGGTACCGTTCGACTTCGCCTCGACCGACGACGCCACTGCCGCACGCGATGCCGCACCACCGATGTGGAACGTACGCATCGTCAGCTGCGTGCCCGGCTCACCGATCGACTGTGCTGCGATCACGCCGACTGCTTCGCCGACGTTCACGCGCGAACCGCGGCCCAGGTCGCGGCCGTAGCACGACGCACACAGACCGTAACGCGTTTCGCAGGTCAGCGGCGTGCGCACGCGCACTTCGTCGATACCCAGACGCTCGATTTCTTCGACTGCCGTTTCGTCGAGCAAGGTGCCGACTTCGTACAGCGTTTCCTGCGTCTCCGGATTGACGACGTCCGCCACCGCAACGCGGCCGAGAATCCGGTCGCGCAGCGCTTCGACGACTTCACCGCCTTCGACCAACGCCTTCATGGCGACGCCGTTCGAGGTACCGCAATCCTCTTCGACCACCACCAGATCCTGCGTCACGTCGACGAGACGCCGCGTCAGGTAGCCCGAGTTCGCCGTCTTCAGTGCCGTATCAGCCAGACCCTTACGTGCACCGTGGGTCGAGATGAAGTACTGCAACACGTTCAGGCCTTCGCGGAAGTTCGCCGTAATCGGCGTCTCGATGATCGAGCCGTCCGGCTTCGCCATCAGGCCGCGCATACCGGCCAGCTGACGAATCTGCACCGCGGAACCGCGCGCGCCCGAGTCGGCCATCATGTAGATCGAGTTGAACGATTCCTGGCGCGTTTCGTTGCCGTCGCGGTCCGTTACCGGCTCCGTCGACAGCTGCTCCATCATCGCCTTGCCGACCGCTTCCGACGTTGCCGACCAGATGTCGACCACGTTGTTGTAGCGCTCTTGCGCGGTAACCAGACCCGACATGTACTGACGGTCGTATTCCTTCACCTTGCGCGCAGCGTCGCCGACGATGGTTTCTTTCTGCGGCGGCACGAGCATGTCGTCCACGCAGATCGAAATACCGGCGCGCGTAGCGAGGCGGAAACCCGATTGCATCAGCTGGTCGGCGAAGATCACCGTTTCGCGCAGACCGCACTTGCGGAACGCGGTGTTGATCAGACGCGAAATTTCCTTCTTCTTCAGCGGCTTGTTCAGCACCGTGAACGGCAGACCCGGCGGCAGGATTTCCGACAGGATCGAACGGCCGACGGTGGTCGCGAACAGCGAGATCTTCGGCACGAACTTCGGTGCGCCTTCGGACTTGTCTTCGTTGTGGACCATTTCGGTGATCCGCACGTTGACCCGCGACGCGAGCTCGACTTCCTTGTTCTCGTACGCACGCAGCGCTTCCGACACGCCGGTGAAGGTCATCCCTTCGCCCTTGCCGTTGATCGCTTCGCGCGTCGCGTAGTACAGGCCGAGCACGATATCCTGCGACGGCACGATCGACGGATCGCCGTTAGCCGGGAACAGCACGTTGTTCGACGCCAGCATCAGCGTGCGCGCTTCCATCTGCGCTTCAAGCGACAGCGGAACGTGAACAGCCATCTGGTCGCCGTCGAAGTCGGCGTTGAACGCCGCACAAACCAGCGGGTGCAGCTGGATTGCCTTACCTTCGATCAGCACCGGCTCGAACGCCTGAATGCCAAGACGGTGCAGCGTCGGTGCGCGGTTCAGCATCACCGGATGTTCGCGGATCACCTCTTCGAGGATGTCCCACACCACCGCCGTCTGGTTCTCGACTTCCTTCTTCGCAGCCTTGATGGTCGTCGCGACGCCCATCACTTCAAGCTTGTTGAAGATGAACGGCTTGAACAGCTCGAGCGCCATCAGCTTCGGCAGACCGCACTGGTGCAGCTTCAGCGTCGGACCCACCACGATCACCGAACGGCCCGAGTAGTCGACGCGCTTACCGAGCAAGTTCTGACGGAAACGACCGCCCTTACCCTTGATCATGTCGGCGAGCGACTTCAGCGGACGCTTGTTCGCGCCGGTCATCGCCTTACCGCGACGGCCGTTGTCGAGCAGCGAGTCGACAGCTTCCTGCAGCATCCGCTTTTCGTTGCGGACGATGATTTCAGGCGCCTTCAGCTCGAGCAGACGCTTCAACCGGTTGTTACGGTTGATCACGCGGCGATACAGGTCGTTCAGGTCCGACGTCGCGAAGCGGCCGCCATCCAGCGGCACCAGCGGACGCAGTTCCGGCGGCAGCACCGGCAGCACTTCGAGAATCATCCACTCGGGCTTGATGCCCGAACGCTGGAATGCCTCGAGCACTTTCAGGCGCTTCGCGTACTTCTTGATCTTCGCTTCCGAACCGGTGTTCTTCAGTTCGGTGCGCAGCATCTCGACCTGCTCGTCGATGTTGATCGCACGCAGCAGTTCGCGCACGCCTTCCGCGCCCATTTCGGCACGGAATTCGTCACCGTACTCTTCGACCTTGTTGTAGTAATCCTCTTCGGTCATGATCTGCCGCGCTTTCAGCGGCGTCATGCCCGGATCGATCACGACGTATGCTTCGAAGTACAGCACGCGTTCGATGTCGCGCAGCGTCATGTCGAGCACCATGCCCAGACGCGACGGCAGCGACTTCAAAAACCAGATGTGCGCAACCGGCGAGGCCAGTTCGATGTGGCCCATCCGTTCGCGACGCACCTTGGCGAGCGTCACTTCGACGCCGCACTTTTCGCAGATCACGCCGCGATGCTTCAGGCGCTTGTACTTGCCGCACAGGCATTCGTAATCTTTGATCGGCCCGAAGATCTTCGCGCAGAACAGACCATCCCGCTCCGGCTTGAAGGTACGGTAGTTGATGGTCTCCGGCTTCTTCACTTCACCGAACGACCACGAACGGATCTTGTCCGGCGACGCCAGACCGATCTTGATTGCGTCAAAAACTTCTTCTTGTTGGACTTGCTTGAATAGATCGAGCAGAGCTTTCATTGCTTTCTCTCCGTAGTCCGATTAGTTGCGGTCGAGATCGATGTCGATACCGAGCGAGCGGATTTCCTTCACCAGCACGTTGAAGGATTCCGGCATGCCGGCGTCGATCACGTGATCGCCCTTGACCAGGTTCTCGTACACCTTGGTCCGGCCTGTCACGTCATCCGACTTGACCGTCAGCATTTCCTGCAACACGTACGATGCACCGTACGCTTCAAGCGCCCACACTTCCATTTCACCGAAACGCTGGCCGCCGAACTGCGCCTTACCACCCAGCGGCTGCTGCGTGACAAGCGAGTACGGACCGGTCGAACGCGCGTGCATCTTGTCGTCGACCAGGTGGTGCAGCTTCAGGTAGTGCATGTAGCCCACCGTCACCGTACGCTCGAAACCTTCACCCGTGCGGCCGTCGTACAGACGCACCTGGTTCTTCGACTTCGTCATGCCGAGCTGTGCTGCGATGTCGTCCGGGAAGGCCAGATCGAGCATCTTCGACATTTCGTCTTCGGTCGCACCGTCGAACACCGGCGTCGCGAACGGCACGCCTTCGCGCAGGTTCTTCGCCAGTTCGACGATTTCGTCGTCCGTGAACGAGTCGATCTCTTCCGGGCGGCCCGACTCGTTGTAGATCTTGGTCAGGAACACACGCAGTTCTTCGATCTTCGCCTGACGCTGCAGCATTTCGCCGATCCGCCAGCCGAGACCCTTCGCGGCCCAGCCCAGATGCACTTCGAGCACCTGACCCACGTTCATCCGCGACGGCACGCCGAGCGGATTCAGCACGACGTCAGCCGGACGGCCATCGGCCATGTACGGCATGTCTTCGACCGGAACGATCTTCGACACCACGCCCTTGTTACCGTGACGACCTGCCATCTTGTCGCCAGGCTGCAGGCGGCGCTTCACGGCGAGGTACACCTTGACCATCTTCAGCACGCCCGGCGGCAGTTCGTCGCCTTGCGTGAGCTTCTTGCGCTTTTCTTCGAACGCGAGATCGAATTGGTGACGCTTCTGTTCGATCGAGTCCTTGATCGCTTCGAGCTGTGCCGCTGCTTCTTCGTCCGCGAGGCGGATGTCGAACCAGTGGTAGTGGTCGAGATCGGACAGGTAAGCCTGGTCGATCTTCGTACCCTTCACGAGCTTCTTCGGACCGCCGTTTGCGACCTTGCCATCGAGCATACGGGCCAGACGCTGGAACGCGTCGCCTTCCACGATACGCAGCTGGTCGTTCAGGTCGAGGCGATAGCGCTTCAGTTCGTCGTCGATGATCTGCTGTGCACGCTTGTCGCGCTGGATGCCTTCGCGCGTGAACACCTGCACGTCGATCACCGTGCCGCTCATGCCCGACGGCACGCGCAGCGACGTGTCCTTCACGTCCGACGCCTTTTCACCGAAGATCGCGCGCAGCAGCTTTTCTTCCGGCGTCAGCTGGGTTTCGCCCTTCGGCGTGACCTTGCCGACCAGCACGTCGCCGGCTTCCACTTCCGCGCCGATGTACACGATGCCCGACTCGTCGAGACGGCCAAGTTGCACTTCCGCGAGGTTCGAAATGTCGCGCGTGATTTCTTCCGGTCCGAGCTTCGTGTCGCGAGCGACCACGTTCAGCTCTTCGATGTGGATCGACGTGTAGCGATCGTCGGCCACGACTTTTTCCGAGATCAGGATCGAGTCTTCGAAGTTGTAGCCGTTCCACGGCATGAACGCGACCAGCATGTTCTGGCCAAGCGCCAGTTCGCCGAGGTCGGTCGATGCGCCGTCAGCCAGCACGTCGCCACGCGACACGATGTCGCCGACCTTCACGATCGGGCGCTGGTTGATGTTCGTGTTCTGGTTCGAACGCGTGTACTTGATCAGGTTGTAGATGTCCACGCCGACGTCGCCCGCTGCGGCTTCATCGTCGTTCACGCGGATCACCATGCGGCCGGCGTCGACGTAATCGACCACGCCACCGCGGAATGCCTGAACCGTCGTACCCGAGTCGACCGCCACCGTGCGCTCGATACCCGTACCGACCACGGCCTTTTCAGGACGCAGACACGGCACTGCCTGACGCTGCATGTTCGAGCCCATCAACGCGCGGTTCGCGTCGTCGTGCTCGAGGAACGGAATCAGCGAAGCGGCCACCGACACGATCTGCGACGGCGCCACGTCCATGTACTGGATGCGGTCCGGCGTGACCATCAGCGTTTCGCCCGCTTCACGCGACGACACCAGTTCGTCGGTCAGCGTGCCGTCGTCGGCCACCGCCGCGTTCGCCTGAGCGATCACGTAACGGCCTTCTTCGATCGCCGACAGATAGTCGATCTGGTCGGTCACCTTGCTGTCCGTCACCTTGCGATACGGCGTTTCGAGGAAGCCGTATTCGTTCAGGTGCGCGTACAGTGCCAGCGAGTTGATCAGGCCGATGTTCGGACCTTCCGGCGTTTCGATCGGGCACACGCGGCCGTAGTGGGTCGGGTGCACGTCGCGCACTTCAAAGCCAGCGCGCTCACGCGTCAGACCGCCCGGGCCAAGTGCCGAAACACGGCGCTTGTGGGTGATTTCCGACAGCGGGTTGGTCTGGTCCATGAACTGCGACAGCTGCGACGAACCGAAGAACTCGCGAATCGCCGACGAAATCGGCTTCGAGTTGATCAGGTCGTGCGGCATCAGGTTTTCGCTTTCTGCCTGACCCAAACGCTCCTTCACCGCACGTTCGACACGCACGAGACCGGCACGGAACTGGTTTTCCGCCAGTTCGCCGACGCAACGCACACGACGATTGCCCAAGTGGTCGATGTCGTCCACTTCGCCCTTGCCGTTGCGCAGCTCGACCAGGATCTTGATCGTCGCGAGGATGTCGTCGTCCTGCAGCGTCATCGGTCCGATGATTTCATCGCGGCCGACACGGCGGTTGAACTTCATACGGCCGACCTTCGACAGGTCGTACGCGTCTTCGCTGTAGAACAGACGGTTGAACAGCGCTTCCACTGCTTCTTCGGTCGGCGGTTCGCCCGGACGCATCATCCGGTAGATCGCGATACGCGCAGCCATGCGGTCTGCGGTTTCGTCGATGCGCAGCGTCGACGAGATGTACGGACCTTGATCCAGATCGTTCGTGTAGAGCGTCTGGATGTCCTTGATCTTCGCCTCGCGCAGCTTCTCGAGCACCGTTTCCGTGATTTCGTCGTTCGCGTTCGCGATCACTTCGCCGGTGTCGCCGTCGATCACGTTCTTCGCGAGCACGCGGCCGAGCAGATAGTCTTCCGGAACCGAAATGAACTTGGTCTTCGCGTTGTCGAGGTCGCGGATGTGCTTCGCGTTGATCCGCTTGTCCTTCGTGACGATCACGTTGCCTTCGCGGTCCGTGATGTCGAAGCGCGCGACTTCACCGCGCAGACGCTCCGGCACGAACTCCATCTGCGCGCCTTCCGGCATCAACGCAAAGTTGTCGAACACGAAGAAGTTAGCGAGGATCTGTTCCGGCGTCAGGCCGATCGCCTTCAGCAGGATCGTGACCGGCATCTTGCGGCGACGGTCGACGCGGAAGTACAGCACGTCCTTCGGATCGAATTCGAAGTCGAGCCACGAGCCGCGGTACGGGATGATCCGTGCCGAGAACAGCAGCTTGCCCGAGCTGTGCGTCTTGCCCTTGTCGTGTTCGAAGAACACGCCCGGCGAGCGGTGCAGCTGCGAAACGATCACGCGTTCCGTGCCGTTGATTACGAACGAGCCAGTCGGCGTCATGAGCGGAATTTCGCCCATGTACACTTCCTGCTCTTTGACTTCCTTGACGACAGGCTTGCTCGGCGATTCTTTATCGAGCAGCACGAGGCGCACCTTCGCGCGCAGTGCCGAGCAATAGGTCAAGCCGCGCTGCTGACATTCCTTGATGTTGAATGCCGGCGGCGACAGCATGTAGCTGACGAACTCTAGACGAGCAAAGCCGTTGTGAGAAACAATGGGGAACACCGACGTGAACGCTGCCTGCAGACCCTCAGACTTGCGTTGCGTGGTCGACGTTTCGGCTTGCAGAAACGTGCTGAATGATTCAAGCTGGGTTGCCAGCAGGAAAGGTACTTGGTGAACGATGGGGCGTTTCGCGAAACTCTTGCGAATACGCTTCTTCTCGGTGAAGGAATATTGCATACGATCTCCGAATCACGGCGGGCATTGTTGTCGAGGCGGGATACCTTGATGTGACAACCCGAGTGTTCACCGACTGAGACCCGTTGCTTGAACGAGCCGAGAAGCTTGGTGGTTGGCCGCTACCAACCGCTGGCTGACGGCAGCGGATGCCTGTGTTGCCCGCTGCCCGACCAAACTTGCCTTCTGCAGTCGCTTCAGAAGACAAAGAGAAGCGCCAATCGGTGTTGCTGCTTGCCATGCACGCATTGTTTGCGTTGCCCGCAGCTGTACAGAGTGACGATTTTCTTTGGCATCTTGGGATCATTGCGGCAAAAACTACCTCGCAAATCGACCTTCCCACAAAGCACAAAAAGGCTGGCGGTGGAAAAACCGCCAGCCTCCGCAGAGCGCGCCGAAAGTTACTTGATTTCAGCCTTCGCGCCCGCTTCTTCCAGCTTCTTCTTGGCTTCTTCAGCAGCAGCCTTAGGCACCGCTTCCTTGACAGGCTTCGGTGCACCGTCGACCAGGTCCTTCGCTTCCTTCAGGCCAAGACCCGTCAGTTCACGAACTGCCTTAATCACAGAAACCTTGTTCGCGCCGACTTCCGTCAGGTTGACCGTGAACTCGGTTTGCTCTTCAACTGCAGCGGCAGCGCCGCCGCCTGCCGGGCCTGCCACTGCAACTGCAGCTGCCGACACGCCAAACTTTTCTTCGAACGCCTTGACCAGTTCGTTCAGTTCCAGAACCGACATCGAGCCTACGGCTTCGAGGATGTCTTCTTTTGCGATTGCCATTTGAAATACTCCTAGATTGAATTCGGATACAGCCAGCGATCCTTAACCTTACTGTCGCTATGCCCGGCTGAAGTTCGTGGTGCGAGTTGCCTTGAGTCCTTGTGGGACCTTAAGCAGCTTCGCCCTGCTCTTCACCTTGCTTCTTCTCAGCCAGCGCGGCCAGAGCACGCGCAAAGCCAGAAACAGGCGCTTGCATAACGAACAACAGCTTGGAGAGCAGCTCCTCGCGGCTCGGGATGTTGGCCAGCGCTTGCACGCCCGCCTTGTCCATCACCTTGCCTTCGTAGGAACCGGCCTTGATGACCAACTTGTCATTGCTCTTGCTAAAATCATTGACGACTTTAGCAGCGGCAATTGCATCTTCGGAGATGCCGTAGATCAGGGGGCCAGTCATCTGCTCTGCCAGCGGAGCAAACGGGGTACCTTCGACAGCGCGACGCGCCAGCGTGTTCTTCAACACGCGGAGATACACCTGCTGCTCGCGCGCTTTCGCGCGCAGCTTGGTCAGATCGCCAACCGCGATTCCACGATACTCGGCCAGAACGATCGTCTGAGCTTTCCCGACTTGCGCGGAAACCTCAGCTACGACGGCCTGCTTATCTTCTTTGTTCAGTGGCACGGTTAACTCCAGATTCGATGCATTCGGCTTGCGCTTCGTACATCGCGTTCAACAACGGCGTCCGACCAGTGAGGAGTATTTCAACCATCCGGCGCCCGCATCGCTGCGGATTTCAAACGGCTTCGCTACTTCAAACTATTCCCGGGTTCGCCATCTGCGTTGGCTCGCATTAAGGTCGCGCCTGATTGCTGCGCTTCCGCCAACGGTCTTTGACAACCGGCCGTGCGATGCGAACTGCTGCAACTCACGACCGCCCAAAGCCCTTAAGTCGCTTCGGCTAGTGCAGCGCCGAAGCGTTCAAAATATTACTGTGCTGCCAGCGACGCTTGATCGACACGCACGCCAACGCCCATCGTGCTCGACAAAGCGATCTTGCGCAGATACACGCCCTTGCTCGTTGCCGGCTTCGACTTCTGCAGCGCCTCGACGAGTGCGTTGAGGTTGCTGCGCAGCGCTTCGGCTTCGAACGAAGCACGGCCGATCGTGGCGTGGATGATACCGCCCTTGTCGACACGGAACTGCACTTGACCAGCCTTTGCATTCTTCACGGCGGTCGCGACGTCCGGCGTCACGGTACCGACCTTCGGGTTCGGCATCAGGCCGCGCGGGCCGAGAATCTGACCCAGCGTACCGACCACACGCATCGTGTCCGGCGAAGCGATGACCACGTCGAAATTCAGGTTACCGGCCTTCACTTGCTCAGCCAGATCTTCCATACCGACGATGTCAGCGCCCGCTGCACGTGCTTGTTCTGCCTTGTCACCTTGAGCGAACACGGCGACACGAACCGACTTACCGGTACCTGCCGGCAGCACGACCGAACCGCGGACCACTTGATCCGACTTCTTCGCGTCGATGCCGAGTTGCACAGCAACGTCGATCGACTCGTTGAACTTCGCGTTGGCGCATTCCTTCACCAGCGACAGAGCGTCGGCAATCGGGTACAACTTTTGGCTGTCGACCTTGCTGGCGAGAGCCTGCTGACGTTTCGTAAGCTTAGCCATTTACACGCCCTCCACGGTGATGCCCATCGAGCGGGCGCTACCAGCGATCGTGCGGACCGCTGCGTCCATATCGGCAGCCGTAAGATCCGGCATCTTCGTCTTGGCGATTTCCTCAGCCTGAGCGCGCGTGATCTTGCCAACCTTGTCCGTGTGCGGCTTCGGCGAACCCTTGTCGACCTTCGCTGCCTTCTTGATCAGCACGGTAGCCGGCGGCGTCTTGAGGACAAACGTGAAGCTCTTGTCTGCAAAAGCGGTGATGACGACCGGAGTAGGCAGACCCGGCTCCAGCGCTTGAGTCTGGGCGTTGAACGCCTTGCAGAACTCCATGATGTTCAGGCCGCGCTGACCCAGTGCCGGACCGACCGGCGGCGACGGATTGGCTTTACCTGCAGGAATCTGCAGCTTGATAAAGCCGACGATTTTCTTTGCCATGTCTGAAAACCTCGTTGGAACGCAAATGCGTTCAGTGAGTAGTAGCGCGCGTTCGCCAGACTTCAGCTACTGACGCTCCTCTTACGGCCATAACGCGGACCGTTGCGCGAAATGCGAATCGGCGCCCTCGGCGCCGCTCGCACAAATCCTTTACAGCTTCTCTACCTGACCGAATTCCAGTTCGACCGGCGTTGCTCGGCCGAAGATCGTAACGGAAACGCGGACACGTGATTTTTCGTAGTTCACTTCTTCGACGCTGCCGTTGAAGTCGGTGAACGGACCATCCTTGACACGGACCATCTCGCCGACTTCGAACAGGGTCTTCGGGCGCGGCTTTTCCACGCCTTCCTGCATCTGCGACATGATCTTTTCGACTTCGCGCGGCGAAATCGGGCTCGGACGATTACGCGCCCCGCCGACGAACCCCGTCACCTTTGCGGTGTTCTTCACGAGGTGCCACGTCTCATCGGTCATTTCCATTTCGACCAGGACGTAGCCCGGGAAGAAACGGCGTTCGGTCACCGATTTGTGGCCACCCTTGACCTCAACAACTTCTTCGGTCGGGACCAGAATCTGGCCGAACTGGTCCTGCATGCCAGCACGTTCGATGCGCTCCTGAAGCGCACGTTGCACGCTCTTCTCCATGCCGGAGTAGGCGTGCACGACGTACCAACGTTTTCCACTCGGGGATACCGGCGTATCGCTCATATCATTTCCAACCCAGAATCGCCGAGAAAATCGCCCATTCGATGGACTTGTCGCAAATCCAAAGAAACAGCGCCATGACTAACACAAATGCGAAGACCACCAACGTGGTTTGGCTTGCCTCTTTGCGAGTCGGCCACACCACCTTGCGAACTTCCTTATACGAGTCCTTGGCGAACGCGATAAAACCCTTGCCGGGCGCGGATAGAAGACCGACTGCGACGCCCGCGATCAACCCAACTGCCAAGGCCGCACCGCGAACGTACCACTCCTGGCCGTTGAGCCAGAAGAACCCCACGAACCCGGCCAAGACCAACAATACACCGACGGTCAGCATCAGCTTGTCGCCGGAAGTATTTACAGTTTCGACGGAAGGATTCGCCATAACACCTTAACGAGCGCCATTTCGACGCGAGAGTTGGCAGGGGCAGAGGGAATCGAACCCCCAACCTTCGGTTTTGGAGACCGACGCTCTGCCAGTTGAGCTATACCCCTAAACCATTTGGGGTTGACGACACCGCCAACCCCGAAACTACAGATCAACGAGAAATTTCTGGCTTTACTCGATGATCTTGGCAACGACACCGGCGCCGACGGTACGGCCACCTTCGCGGATTGCGAAGCGCAGACCTTCTTCCATCGCGATCGGAGCGATCAGCTTC
>NZ_BAAGSQ010000016.1:0-974 GCF_054782355.1 Paraburkholderia jirisanensis
TGCACCCACCCGTTGTACGCTTTTCCAATCGCAATGGGCCGGTCGCAATCCCCTCCGTCCCAGTCGACGTATATCTCTTCGCCAATGCGAGGCACGTGCACACCACCGTATCCTCTCCCGGTATCGGACTGCATCACGCGTATCCAGCACGACGAGGTGTCATCGCCGCTGGCTAACCGGTCCCAGCGGAATTTCACCTTGATGCGATTCAATGCGTCGGTGTAGACCTCTTCGCCGGCTGGGCCCACAACCGTTGCCGACTGCATGCGCATGTGCGGCTTGTGATGTTCATAAGGGCTGTGAAACGGTATCGCCCAGCGTTGCGCTTCGATCTGCGTCAGGAAGAAACCGTCACTCCCAGATGCGTCGGTGGGCTGCGTCTGGTGTGGGGCGCGAGCCTGCTCGAGTGCCGTTTCCAGACTGCCCGGAAATCGCTGGGTATTTCCGAGCGGCAGGTTGTTCTCAACAAACCAGCGCGTCTCGATGATCAGGAAACTGCGGTCCTGCTGCTTATCGTTCTGATGATCGGGGTGATCTACAAATTCAAACCAGCGTCCCGCGTCGACACGGCGAACGCCTCCAACGCCAAAAAACCGCTTCGCGCGTGATTCCCATTCTTCGATACGGATACGGTTCAGATGGTCGCCCCGATCGAAATCGAGGTGACTATATGCCCCCGTGTATTCGTAAACCTCCATCTGGTCCGGCAGGCTTCCCTGGTTGGGCATTGTCTGACCGTATGTGATCCGGTGATCTCCAGGGGATTTGTAGTCGCCTGTAACTGGCGTGTATTTCACACTCTGCAGGGTACGGGTGCCGGACCATTGAGTTAGCGCATCGATCTCAGAGGTGATCTCGGATCGCGAAAACGTAATCTGCGCTGGCTCGAGTGGCTTACAAAAATGCGTCAGGTCAGTAATAACTAATGTGTGGGACTGGCCATCGGGCGCCTGCTCGAAGTAACTCCACAGGCC
>NZ_BAAGSQ010000017.1:0-1021 GCF_054782355.1 Paraburkholderia jirisanensis
TACCACCCCTTCCCATCCCGAACAGGACCGTGAAACGACTCCACGCCGATGATAGTGCGGATTGCCCGTGTGAAAGTAGGTAATCGTCAGGCTCCTTATGCAGCTCCACAAACCCCGCCACACAAATGGCGGGGTTTGTGCGTTTACGGCGGCTACTTATAAGTGAGAACGTTGGGAAAGCAACAGTCAAGCCGGGCTTGACAACGCAAGGTTGCTCCCCCATAATCATTCGTTCTCTGCGGAGGGGTGCCCGAGTGGCTAAAGGGGGCAGACTGTAAATCTGTTGGCTTACGCCTACGTTGGTTCGAATCCAACCTCCTCCACCAGAATGTAAGACTAAAGCGGTAGTCGGGAATCGGATAGATCCTTGCGGGTGTAGCTCAATGGTAGAGCAGAAGCCTTCCAAGCTTATGACGAGGGTTCGATTCCCTTCACCCGCTCCAGGCAACAGATGTAATGCCCATGTGGCTCAGTGGTAGAGCACTCCCTTGGTAAGGGAGAGGTCGGCAGTTCGATCCTGCCCATGGGCACCAGTAGATCGGTGGTTGTTTGCGCCCCGCGCAACGTACGGAAAAACCCTCTAGGAGTCGAAAATGGCCAAAGGTAAGTTTGAGCGGACCAAGCCGCACGTGAACGTGGGCACGATCGGTCACGTTGACCACGGCAAGACCACGCTGACGGCGGCGATCACGACGGTGCTGACTGCGAAGTTCGGCGGCGAAGCGAAGGCGTACGACCAGATCGACGCAGCGCCGGAAGAAAAGGCGCGCGGCATCACGATCAACACGGCGCACGTCGAGTACGAAACGGCGAACCGCCACTACGCGCACGTCGACTGCCCGGGCCACGCTGACTATGTGAAGAACATGATCACGGGCGCAGCGCAGATGGACGGCGCGATCCTGGTGTGCTCGGCTGCAGACGGCCCGATGCCGCAAACGCGTGAGCACATCCTGCTGGCGCGTCAGGTCGGTGTGCCGTACATCATCGTGTTCCTGAACAAGTGCGACATGGTGGACGA
>NZ_BAAGSQ010000018.1:0-893 GCF_054782355.1 Paraburkholderia jirisanensis
CTGGTGACGTCGACGGCGGCTTCGGTCGGGCCGTAGAGGTTATGCAGGCCGGTGTGCGGGAGTGCCTGCATGCAGCGCTGCTGCAGCGCGTAGGGCAGCGCTTCGCCGCTGCACAGGATGCGGCGCAGTGAACCGTAGCGACGGGTGGTGATGTCGGCAGCGTCGACGGTATGAGCGACGAACAGCTGCAGCATCGATGGCACAAAGTGCGCGGTGGTGATGCCGGCAGTTTCGATGAGTTCGGCGAGATAAGCCGGATCCTGATGCCCACCGGGACGCGCGAACACCAGTCGCGCACCGGCGAGCAGCGGCAGGAAGAACTCCCAGACCGAGACGTCGAAGCTGAACGGCGTTTTCTGCAGGATCCGATCGGATGCATCGATACCGTATTCGTCGCGCGCCCACAGCAGCCGGTTGACGACACCACGATGGCCGTTCATCACCCCCTTCGGCTTGCCGGTGGAGCCCGATGTATAGATCACGTAGGCAAGACTCGTCGGCGTGAGGCCGAGGTCGGCTGGCTGCGGATTGCCAGCGGGAAGAAGGGCGAGGGCATCGCGGGTCTGCACATCGTCGAGCATCAGCAGCGGTGCCGAATGCGTGGGCAGCACGTCGCGCAGAGCCTGTTGCGAAAGCAGCGCAACTGGCGCGCAATCTTCCAGCATGTAGGCCAGGCGATCAGCCGGATAAGCCGGATCGAGCGGCACATAGGCGGCGCCCGCCTTCATGATGCCGAGCAGCCCAACGATCATGTCGAGACTGCGTTCAACACAGATCGCCACACGATCATCCGGCTGCACCCCCAGCGACAGCAGATGATGCGCAAGCTGATTCGCCCGCGCATTGAGCTCGCGATACGAAACCTGCTGCGCTTCAAACACCGCAGCCACGGC
>NZ_BAAGSQ010000019.1:0-6384 GCF_054782355.1 Paraburkholderia jirisanensis
GTGCCGCATGACGAACGCACGCCGAGCTCCGCCGAACTGCGCGCGTTCCTCGCCGACCAGCTCGCCGAGTACATGGTGCCCGCCGCATTCGTCGTGCTGCCCGCGCTGCCGCTCACCCCCAACGGCAAGCTCGACCGCCAGGCGCTACCCGCGCCCGACCAGGGCGCGCTCGCCACCCGCGCCTATGAGGCTCCGCTCGGCGAGGTCGAAACCACGCTCGCCGCGATCTGGCAGCAGCTGCTCGGCATCGAACGCGTCGGCCGCAACGATCACTTCTTCGAGCTCGGCGGTCACTCGCTGCTCGCCGTACAGCTGATGACGCGCATCCGCGAATCGTTCGGCATCGAAGTCTTACTGAAGTCCCTGTTCGACGGCCCGCTGCTGTCCCAGCTGGCGGACCACCTGACGTCCCTGCTCCTCGGTCACCTCCCGGCGCAACACATGGCCGACCTGGCAGAAGACCTGGACAACCTGTCCGAGAGCGAGCTGCTTGCACTTTTAAACGAGGAAATCGAAAGTGAATAAGAGAACTTTGGATATCGAGCAACTGAAACGTGCAGTCCTGCTGCAACGCGCCCAGCAGCGCGGCGAACTGCGACGCCCCGAAGAGGCTGCAGAGGCGCTGCCGCAGGCCGACCGCAGCCAGCCGCTGCCGCTGTCGTTCGCGCAGCAACGGCTGTGGTTCCTCAACGAACTCGATCAGGCCGCCGGCGCCGCGTATCACATGCCTGCCGCGCTGCGTCTGTCCGGCAAGCTGCAGCGCGACGCGCTGCGCGCGACGCTCGACCGGCTGATCGCGCGGCACGAAATCCTGCGCACCACGCTCGCGATGCACGACGGCCAGCCGGTCCAGCGCATCGCGCCGCCGGGCACGCCGTTCGCGCTCGTCGAAAGCGACCTGCGCACGCTCGATGAAGCCGCACAGCAGACCGAAGTCGAACGCATCAGCCGCGACGAAGCGACGGCCGCCTTCGATCTGTCGAAGGGCCCGCTGATCCGCGGCCAGCTGCTGCAACTCGGCGAACGCGAACACATCCTGCTGCTCACGCAGCATCACGTCATTTCCGACGGCTGGTCGGTGGGTCTGCTGATCGACGAAGTCAGCACGCTGTACGCTGCCTTCTGCCAGCAGCAGCCCGACCCGCTGCCGCCGCTGCCGGTGCAGTACGCCGACTACGCGGCGTGGCAGCGTCAATGGCTGCAAGGCCCGCGGCTGCAACGCCAGATCGACTTCTGGAAAGACCATCTGCACGGCGCGCCCGCGCTGCTGGAATTGCCCACCGACCGCCCGCGCCCGGCCGTACAGAGCTATAGCGGCGACCACGTACCGTTCGCGCTGTCGCCGCAACTCAGCGAGTCGCTGCGCAGCCTCAGCCAGCAGCACGGTGCCACGCTGTTCATGACGCTGTTCGCCGGCTGGGCCTTGCTGCTCGCGCGCCTTGCCAACCAGCAGGAATGCGTGGTCGGCACGCCGGTCGCGAACCGCCCGCGCGCCGAACTCGAAAAGCTGCTCGGCCTGTTCGTCAATACGCTGGCGTTGCGCGTGGATCTGACCGGCAACCCGAGCGTCGCGCAACTGCTTGCGCAGGTGCGCGATACGGCGCTCGCCGCATACGCGCATCAGGACCTGCCGTTCGAGCAGGTGGTCGAAGCATTGCAGCCCGCCCGCAGCCTGAGCTACAGCCCGATCTTCCAGGTCGGCATCACGCTCGACAATACGCCGGCCGATACCGAGCTCGCTGCGACCGGCCTGACGATGAGCCCGATCGGGCAAGTGCAAAGCACCTCGCAGTTCGACCTCGTGCTGCTGCTCTCCGACGACGGCAATACGATTAACGGCCATATCGGCTATGCGAGCGATCTGTTCGAGCGCGCTACGGTCGAGCGCTTCGCGCGCCATCTCGAAGTGTTGCTCGGCGCGATGGCCGCCGACACCGACCAACCGGTCGCGACGCTGCCGCTGCTCGACGATGCGCAGCGCAAGCAGGTGCTGGTCGACTTCAACGACACGCAGGCCGATTACCCGCAAGACACCGTCGTGCACGCGCTGTTCGAACAGCAGGTCGAACGGGCGCCGCATGCGATCGCTACGGTATTCGAAGACCAGCACCTGAGCTACCGCGAACTGAACGTACGCGCCAACCAGCTCGCGCATCATCTGCTCACGCTCGGCGTGAAACCGGACGACCGCGTGGCGATCTGCGTCGAACGCAGCATCGACATGGTGGTCGGCATGCTCGGCATCCTGAAGGCCGGCGCGGCCTATGTGCCGCTCGATCCGGCTTATCCGGCGGACCGACTCGCCTACATGCTGGAGGACAGCACACCGGTCGCGCTGCTGTCGCAACAGGCGCTGCGCGATACGCTGCCGGCTCATTCAGTGCCGCTGCTGTTGCTTGACGACGCCGCCACCCGCGCCGCGCTCGCGCTGCTGCCCGACAGCAATCCGCAGCCGCGCGGGCTGAACCTTACCGCATCGAACCTCGCCTATGTGATCTACACGTCCGGCTCGACCGGCAAACCGAAGGGCGTGATGGTCGAGCATCGCGGCGTGTGCAATCTGGCCGCCGCGCAGATCCGCTTCTTCGGTGTCCAGCCGGACAGCCGCGTGCTGCAGTTCGCGTCGTTCAGCTTCGACGCCTGCACGTCCGAGATCGCGATGGCCCTGTGCCGTGGCGCGAGCCTGCATCTCGCGTCGCGCGACGACCTGATGCCGGGCGAAGCGCTGCGCGCGACCTTGCGTCAAGGCCGCATCACGCACGTGACGCTGCCGCCGATCGTGGCCGGCTCGTTCACCACCGATGAAGGGCTCGAAACGCTCGAGACGCTGGCCGTGGCAGGCGAAGCCTGCCCGCCGGCACTGGCCGACCAGTGGGCCGCCGGGCGGCGCTTTATCAACGCCTACGGTCCGACCGAAATCACCGTCTGTGCAAGCATGCATCTGTGCATGCCGGATCATCAAGGCAGCGTGCCGATCGGCAAGCCGATGGACAACACCCGCATCTACATTCTCGATGCGAATCTGCAGCCGGTGCCGGTTGGCGTGTCAGGCGAAATGTACGTTGGTGGCGTGGGCGTGGCGCGCGGTTATCTGAACCGTCCGGAACTGAGCGCCGAGCGTTTCATTGCCGACCCGTTCGGCAGCCAGGCCGGTGCCCGTCTGTACAAGACCGGCGACCTCGCGCGCTGGCTCGTCGACGGCTCGATCGAATACATGGGCCGCAACGACACGCAGGTCAAGCTGCGCGGCTTTCGCATCGAACCCGGCGAAATCGAGGCACGTCTGCGTCAGCATCCGCAAGTGCGCGACGCCGCCGTGATTTCGCGTGAAGACCGGCCGGGCGACAAGCGGCTGGTCGCCTATGTGGCGACGTCGAAGAAGGTCGAACTGTGGCCGTCGGTGTCCGAGTTCTACGTGTACGACGAGTTGCTGTATCACGCGATGGCCAATCACCTGACGCGCAACCGCTGCTACGCGAACGCGTTCGCCAAGCATCTGCCGGGCAAGACGGTGGTCGAGATCGGGCCGGGCCCGCACGCGGTGCTCTCGCGCATGGCGATCGATGCCGGCGCGAGCAAGGTGTATGCGATCGAACTGCTGGAGACCACCTATCACCTGGCGCGCGCGAAGGTCAAACAGCTCGGGCTCGAAGACCGCATCATCGTGCTGCACGGCGACGCGACGAAGATCGAATTGCCGGAGCCGGTCGACTATTGCATTTCGGAGATCATCGGCAATATCGGCGGCAGCGAAGGCTCGGCGGTGATCATCAACAATTCGCGGCGCTTCCTGAAGAATCCGGCCAACATGATTCCGCAGCGCACGCTGACGCAGATCGCGGCCGTGTCGCTGACGGAAGACCTGTTCGATTACGCGTTCACCGAGACCACCGCTCACTACGTCGAGCAGATTTTCGAGGAAACCGGCTCGCCGTTCGATCTGCGCATCTGCGTGAAGGACCTGCCGGCCAGCGCGATTCTGAGCAATGCGCAGCCGTACGAGGACCTCGATTACACCACCGCGATCACGCTCGAAACCGATCATCCGATCGAACTGCGTTTCGACAAGGCGGGCAGCGTGACAGGCTTCGTCGTGTGGATGCTGCTGCTGGTGGATGAGGACAATCCGCTCGATACGCTCGCCGATCAGGGCAGCTGGCTGCCGGTGTATTTCCCGGTGTTCACGCAAGGCGTGCCGGTGCAGGCCGGCGACGTGTTGCGCGCGACGATTTCGCGACGCCTGACCGACAACGGCTTGAACCCGGACTTCCATATCGACGGCGCGATCGTTCGCGCGAATGGCGAGACCGTCGCTTTCAATCATGCGATGCCGCACCGCAGCGCCGGATTCCGCACGTCGCCGTTCTATCAGCGGCTGTTCAGCGATGGCGAGATTCCGGTGCGTGCGCGCGTGCTGCCGCAATCGCTGAAGGACCATTTGACCGCGGTGCTGCCGGAGTACATGGTGCCGGGCGCGTTCGTCGAGTTGCAGGCGCTGCCGTTGACGCCGAACGGCAAGCTCGACCGCCGTGCGCTGCCCGCGCCCGACACGACGTCGGTCGTCACGCGCGATTACGAGGCGCCGCAGGGCGATATCGAAGCGATGCTGGCCGGCATCTGGCAGCAGCTGCTCGGCATCCAGCGGGTCGGCCGGCGCGATCATTTCTTTGAACTGGGCGGGCACTCGCTGCTTGCGGTGCAGTTGCTCGCGCGGCTGCGTCAGCAATTCGATATCGAAGTGCCGCTGCGCGACCTGTTTGCGCAGCCCACGCTCGATGCGCTCGCGCAGCTGGTGGCGCACGGCTCGCGTGCGAGCCTGCCGGCGATCGGGCGCTGCGAGCGCAGCCTGCCGCTGCAGCTTTCGTTTGCGCAGCAACGCCTGTGGTTCCTCGACCGGCTCGATCATGCTGCCAGTGCGGCGTATCACATGCCCGCGGCGCTGCGTCTGGCCGGCAACCTGCAGCGTGACGCGCTGCGCGCGACGCTCGACCGCTTGCTCGAACGGCACGAGATCCTGCGTACGTCGTTTGCGCTGCATGAAGGGCAGCCGGTGCAGCATATCGCTGCGCTGGGTACGCCGTTCCCGCTCGTGGAGACGGATCTGCGTACGCTCGATGCTGCCGCTCAACAGGCCGAAGTGGAGCGCATCAGCCAGCTTGAAGCAAGCGCGCCCTTCGATCTCGCCACCGGTCCGCTGATCCGTGGCCAGTTGCTGCAGTTGGGCGAACACGAGCACATCCTGCTCGTCACGCAGCATCACATCATCTCCGACGGCTGGTCGATTGGCCTGCTGATCGACGAGGTCAGCACGCTCTACGCTGCGTTCTGCCAGCAGCAGCCTGACCCGCTGCCCGAACAGCCCGTGCAGTACGCGGACTACGCGGCATGGCAGCGCCAGTGGCTGCACGGCGAGGTGCTGCAGCAGCAGCTCGGGTTCTGGAAGAACCACCTGCTTGGCGCACCTGCGCTGCTCGAACTGCCGACCGACCGCCAACGTCCTGCCGTGCAGAGCTACGCTGGCGCCAGCGTGCCGTTCGCACTGCCCGCCCAGCTCAGCGCGTCGCTGCGTATGCTCAGCCAGCAGCACGGCACCACGCTGTTCATGACGCTGCTCGCAGGTTGGTCCGTGCTGCTCGCACGTCTGGCCAACCAGCAGGAGGTGGTAATCGGCACGCCGGTCGCCAACCGTCCGCGTGCGGAACTCGAAAAGCTGCTCGGCTTCTTCGTCAACACGCTGGCCTTGCGCGTGAATCTGGAGCACAACCCGAGCGTGTCGCAACTGCTGTCGCAAGTCCGCGAAACGGCGCTGGCCGCCTACGCGCATCAGGACCTGCCATTCGAACAGGTGGTCGAAGCGCTGCAGCCCGCCCGTACCCTCAGCCACAGCCCGGTGTTCCAGGTCATGCTCAGCATGGACAACACACCGGATGTCGAGCTGTCGCTGCCGGGCCTCGTGCTCGCTGCCGTACCGCAAGCGCAGACCACCACACAGTTCGACCTGTCGCTGACGGTCAGCGACGACGGCATCACGATCTCCGGCAAGCTCGAATACGCACAGAGCCTGTTCGACGCAGCAACTGTCGAACGCTTCGCGCGTCAGTTCCAGATGCTGCTCGATGCGATGACCACCGACGCCGATCGCTCCGTCGGTACGCTCGCACTGCTCGACGACGAGCAGCGCCAGCAATTGCTGGTGGGCTTTAATGACACGGCTGTCGATTATCCGCGCGACACGTTTGTGCATGCGCTGTTTGAACAGCAGGTCGAGGCGACGCCCGATGCCGTGGCTGCGGTGTTTGAAGCGCAGCAGGTTTCGTATCGCGAGCTCAATGCGCGGGCGAATCAGCTTGCGCATCATCTGCTGTCGCTGGGGGTGCAGCCGGA
>NZ_BAAGSQ010000020.1:0-1640 GCF_054782355.1 Paraburkholderia jirisanensis
TTTCGTTGCCGCCATCACATGGCGACGCAACACTTCAACCAGTGGCTGCAGCAGCATTGCGCTGTGACCGACCCACTTCGCCAGTAACGAGCGATCAAGCTCGACACCCTCGCGGGCATACATCACCGACTGACGGTAAAGCGGCACGTGGTCCGCGAACTTCGTCACCAGCACGTGAGCCAGCAGGCCTGGACCCGCCAGACCGCGTTCGATCGGCCGGCTCGGTGCGGCTGCCTGTGCGATGTGGTCGCAGCATGAGCAGGCGAACTTCGGCCGCACGTGCCGGATCACGCGGAAGCTGGCAGGCACGTATTCGAGCTGCTCTGACACGTCTTCGCCGAGCGGCTTCATCGGCGCACCGCATTCCGTACACGTCTCGCCCGAGGCCGGCATATGCGTTTGCACCTCCCGAGGCAGATGTTCGGGCAGCGGTTTGCGCTGGATCTGTTCGGGCGCGGTGCGAGGCGTCTTCGGGATTTCCACCGGCGCTGCGCCTTCATCGGCCTCGAGGTCTTCGAGGCGCAGCTCGAGCTGTTCGATCTGGCGATCGAGCTTCTCTGACTTGCGGCCGAACTGCATGCGCCGCAGCTTCGCGATCAGCAGCTTCAGGTGCTCGATCTCGGCCTTGCCGGAGGCGATGGCCGCCTTCTGCGAATCGACGACATCCTGCAGATGCCCGATCTGGGCGTCACGCTGGCGCAGCATGGCCTTCAGGGCCTCGATGTCGTCAGGAAGGGCGTCGGCGGAAGTCATGTCCGACAGTTTACGTGTCGGCGCGGACGTTTACAACGCGGACGTGGGGCGTGCAGTGCGTGTGGGCTGGCGCCAATCAATGCCTTCGAGCAGCATCGACAGTTGTGCGGAACTGAGCAGGACCGTGCCGCTCGTGGCCTGCGGCCACACGAAGCGGCCCTTCTCGAGGCGCTTCATCAGCAGGCACAGTCCATCGCCGCTCCACCACAGCACCTTGAGCAGATCGCCGCGCTTGCCGCGGAAGACGAACACGTGGCCGCTGAACGGATCGCGCTCGAGCACGGTCTGCACCTTTGCGGCGAGGCTGTTGAAGCCCGCGCGCATGTCGGTGACGCCGGCAGCGAGCCATACGCGAGATCCGCCAGGCAGGCCAACGGCAGACGGCAACATCAGCACGTTCACCGTGATAGACCCCGCACGATCTCGATCAGGGTGGCGGTGGGGATGTCGCCGCTCAGGCGCAGCCTCGCATCGCCGCATTCGATCTCGTACACGTGGTCGGCGCGGGGCGCAGGGCATGCTGGTTCTTCGGGCGCCAGCGGTACCGGCTGCACGACTGCTACTGGTAGCCAGTTCAACGCTGCTGGCTCGGGCGTTAATGGCTCTGCAACGTCGGGCATGCCGTAATCGCCAGCCAGGTAATGGCGACGCCATTTGAACAGCAGATTGGCATTCACGGCATGTTCGCGTGCAATCAGTGCAGCCGACGCGCCGGGCTGCAGCGTCGCTTCGACAACTTGCCGTTTGAACTCCACGGGGAAGTTCGGGCGTTTGATGCGTTTGGCTTGTGCTGGTCTGTCCACGATTGCGCCCACTATAAAATTTGGTGGACACCAAAGTAGCCAAACTCAATGCTCAGTTCCAGACGGTGCTGAGAACTCGCTTAC
>NZ_BAAGSQ010000021.1:0-377583 GCF_054782355.1 Paraburkholderia jirisanensis
CTTGTGCTGGTCTGTCCACGATTGCGCCCACTATAAAATTTGGTGGACACCAAAGTAGCCAAACTCAATGCTCAGTTCCAGACGGTGCTGAGAACTCGCTTACGCAGCAACAGATCGCCAGTCATCTGCTGTCAAGCGTACTCGCATAGCACCGAGCTATTACTTGCGGTATTTCTTAAAGTTACTGCTCCCAAGCGGCACTGTCGCCACATTCGTCGCCCCTACACCGTGCTCGGCCGCCTTTTCAAGGCAACAGGTTCAACCCGCGCATCTTTTCACCCGCGTGATCGAGAATATCCGCTACACCGGTGAGATCGTCATTGACGGCGTCCGCATCGACTTCCTCGCGCACACCTCCCATAAGCAGATCGAACTGTGAAATCCGTTGTCGCATGATCGCGACAGTTTTCTCGTCTCGCGTACCCATCAAGGCCGGATAAAGAATGCGAATCGGCTTCCCAACTTTGGACGCCCAGGAATCAACTCGACGCAGGCGGCCGTTTCGCTGCACCGTCCGGACGGGGCTCGGATCCAATTCGTGGTGAATCAGGTGGCGGCAAAAACGGTGCAAGTCGACGCCTTCGCTAAGGGTGTCCGTGCTAACTAGAACATCCGGACCGAACGGGCTGTTGAACACGGCCACTACCGTATCGGGCGCGTTCGTGAAGAACACCTCCGGATAGGGTTGCCCGAACGCGCTGTCTCCTGGATCGCAGACCGCGGCCACTCGTGCATGCGTCGCGCCCGGGAGTCTCTGTGGATCGCTTCGCAACAAGATTGAGCGCGTCGAGGCCGACTCCCGATCGATCAGTTGACGGTACAAATGCTTCGCCTGCGCGGCGATCCGGTATCCGGCGTTCGTGTCGCGCGCGAGTCCGGTAATGAGTGATCGCTTCGAAACGAGAGCCGATGCTACTGTCTCACCAAACCAGTGACCAACTTGGGCACGCACGCCATCCGAACACAGCCATTCAGTGAAATTGTCGAGGCGAGTTTCGGCTGTGCGCCCTTTGACCGCCTCCCACTCCTGCTCGAAAACCTCATCCCAGGCACTGCGCCAGATCGCCCTAGCATCGACGTGGCCTGCGGCCTCCTTTCGCCAGCGGATCGCATCCGCAAGTGCCGCAGTCAGCTCTGCCGCAGGGAGATGATGGCGGCAGAAGATCAGGACCTTTTCGCCCTGAGCGACAATCGACTTCGCCATTTGTACGGTGTCGGCGATCTTCGGATGCGTGCCGATTGTTCGTAGCACGGTTTGCGCGCGGCGTCCATGATGGTGGGCCGCAAGCGCCTCGGCGTCGCGACCCCGACTGGCGACTTTGCACGTCAGTACCTCAAGATCCTCCGCGAGCTTACCCGTCGAAACGTGATAGCGCGGGTCATTGCGCCGTACGTGCGGCCACTCCTTGCAACGTTGTCCCAATTCGAGAGCGCGATCGGCCCGCAGCATGACCTCCAGAAGTTCTTCGGAGGCCTCAAGCGGTGTGGTCGCCTCGGCGTCGTCGACATCAGAAATCTCGCCGAACGTTTTCCGCTCACTGGCTGCCAGATCCTTGATCCCATGCCGGATCACGAATGGCTTCATCTCCTTCACCGCGAGGCGTGCCGCCTCGCCAAGCTCGACTATCATCTCGCGCGGCGTGCTCGCATAGCGTCCTAGCCACAGCTTCGTAAGTAGCTCCGCATAATTCCGCATCGGTTTCACCGCCTCATCACCGCCAATGCGCTGGAGCAGTGTCGCCAGATCGTTCGGATCGATGCTAAAAGGTGTCGCGGTAATGACGAGCAGGCGGCCGATCCGGTTTCGTGCGTCGCCGATAGCCTGCCCGAGTCTGGAATGTTCCGAACGCGCCCTGTGAGCTTCATCGACGATCAGCAGATCGCACATCAGCCTTTCCGCCTTATGATGCGTCGACACAGCGATGGTGCCATCGGTCAGCCGCGTGATGTGGCTCCGCAGGCGGTTTTTTGCCGTATCCAGTTTCAGGGCGCGTGCATGCTCGGCGACGGCGTCGATATGCAACTCCAGTTCCTGACGCCAGCGGCGCGCCATCACGTCGTTCGGCGCGAGAATGCGCACACTCTTGCCGTTTCCGGCGAAAACCAATGCGCACAGCGTAGCGACTGTTGTCTTGCCAAGACCGGCATCATCGGCAAGCAGAATGCCCTCGGTACCGCCATTCATCCGGTCGAGAATCGCTTTCGCGGTGGTGAACTGGCGCTTGGTTGTGGGCAGCTTGAGTTGTTTCCATCCCGGGTTCAGGGCTCGGTGCCTATCGTGGCACTCGATATACTGCTTCGCCTTCCTGCAGTCGAGAAATTGCCAACTGCGCGCATTGATATCCAGACTCATTTGTTCTGCCTGATTCTCAATTGAAGTTCGTCGGCTGCTATACGCGCGGCGACGCGTTCGCCGAGGCGCGGCGCTGACTCGCCCGTTCTGTGCCAGCGCTCGTAGAGCTGTCTGCCGTCGCTGACGATCTGCTTGCGCAAGTTCTCGTCGGCGGACTGAAGATCGTTCCACCAGTTGTCGACGCAGCGAAAGCGCCGGCGTGCATCGAGATAAGCGTCGACCGCATAGTCGCCGCTGGCAGCGCCTTTACGCTTACCGTTGCCAGAGCCCTTGAGATCACCTTCGTCCGATACGCGTGCGTAGCCGTATTTTTCTTCAAGCAGAATATCGGCCGCTTCACGCAGCTTCGCTTCGTCGTAGTCAGGACAAAGCAGGCGGCCATCGTCGCTCGTACGGGTGTCGTGAATCGGGGTTGTCCTCGATTCGCCTTTCGTGGTGGTCACCGTCACCGCGACCGGGATGTATCCTTTGGCCTCGGGCCACGCAAGCGCGGCCTGGGACGGTAAGCCGTTCGACCACTCAACCCTCTGATAACAGATACTTTTTACACGCGCTACCGTAACCTCAATCCGGGCCACGAGCGGGCGTTGCGCACGGCATCCGATCTGAAGCGTCTTCCCGTCCCAGTCGGCCGCGAGCCATCCGATCTGCTGCTCAGCGTCGTGGCTGTAATCGACCTCGGAGGTATGCCGCACAAATTCGCCTTGCCCCAGTCGGCCGCCAAAGGCATCGCGTACCGGAAACGCGACGCCGAGTTCGAAGTTGGCGATCTCGAGCTTACCGTCCTGATTCCACCGGCCCCAAGCCGACTCGCTGAAATTTGCCGACGTTACAAGCAGACGGCGCTGATTGCCCTCGCGAAGCTCATAGAGTTTCGCGTGGCTCCAGCGCCGGTCTTCCTGCTTATGTTCGTCGCCTAGCGGACTCTGCTTGACGCCATCGGGCGCGGCGATCTCGCGCCATTGCATTC
Source organism: Paraburkholderia jirisanensis (assembly GCF_054782355.1). Taxonomy (NCBI): domain Bacteria; kingdom Pseudomonadati; phylum Pseudomonadota; class Betaproteobacteria; order Burkholderiales; family Burkholderiaceae; genus Paraburkholderia; species Paraburkholderia jirisanensis. The sequence continues at coordinate 3,324 of NZ_BAAGSQ010000021.1, forward strand.
CCGCGTTTGTGAGCGCACGTTCGCTGGAGGGATCTAGTTGCCAGTTGTCGGCCCAAGGATGCTCACCCGCGATCCATGCCGAAGCGACATCATGTGGTTCTACAGCTGCCGTCTCGCACCATTGAACAAAGGCGTCGCGATTCCAACGTCCGAACGTGGGCGTAAACACCGTCAATTGTCGTGGATGCTTGCGCGACCAGAGATTCGCAAGTCCCGAAACGCCCCATGCGGTGTCTCGCGTGCGCAGCGTCGCAGGGGAATGCTTGCCAGCTACGCTTGCGACAAACTCGACACCTTCCGGACACGCCGCCCGGCGCAGCAGCTCACGCCAATCGGCGATCCGCGCACTATCCACGCCTGATGCCCGGCCGAGTTCAGCAATAAAGTTTGGCAGGCAACCCCAACCCCTCTCGCGCGCAATCGATCCGGTGGAGGTCAGCGGCACAACGCACCGCCATCCGCTCTGGATCTGGTTACTCAATCCAGGTTGCGTGAGGTTCGCAGACGAGATGACGATTTCGAGCGTCTGCGACGCGCCCGCTTCGATTGCTTCGTAGTGGAGCATCCAGAGCTTCGCGTGCTGGGTCGCTGCGCCGGTCGCGCCAACCTGAAAGCGCGCGATGTAATTCCAAATCCAGCCTTCGGCACAGGCAGGCGAATCGCCGCCCGACGACACGATTGCAATGCGCCCTTTGATACCTCGAAGTGCCGCCTCAAGCTCGGCGAAGTAGCGCAGCCGGTCGTCCGTCTCGCTGACATAGCTGTTTTCGAGGCCGAGCCAATGCGACAGATAATGCTCGATCAATACGGACGGATCCGGTGAATCGTAGGTAGTGAGCAACGCGCCGAGCAGTCGGCCAGTGTCGCTTCGACCGATCCCGGCAAGCGGTTTCCATTGTTGCGCCAGAAGCTTCCGTTTCGTGCTGGATGTCGCCATTACATCGCTCCGTCCGGGTCGAACGCATCTGCGCCGAGCAATGCGTCGGGAATGTGCTTGATGACGCCACACTGCACGCCCAGACGGCTCAGCGCTTCGATCCTCACGCGATAGTTGCTCGCCTTGCCGCCACGCGACGGCGCGAGTAGTTTCAAGTCGTTTCCGCTAAACATGAGCCAACGAAGCCCGCCGCCATAAGTCGCATGATGCCGTTCAAGCGCTTTCAGCCTGCGCCTCCGATCGGCGCCAGCTGCGACGATACCGCTCGCCAACACATCGGCGACGGAGAACGAGCCAGCCGAAGTCCCTTCTTTCTTCCAGCGTTTTGCGGCGCGCCCGAGTTCGTCCAATGCATGAACCACGTCGCTGTGAGCGAGTACGCCATCGATTGTCGTCGCACCCGTTCCACCGCTGCCCGCATCGCACTTTCCAGCCACACTCCAGCAAGCATTCATCGCGGCAATGCCCGCGTCAGCAAGCTCGGAGAATGCGGACCAGTATTGGAGGCGTTCGGTCGAGGGTTCGCCTGCGAGGCGGCGTGCGATGTCAGCATAGAGTGCGGGCCGCGTTGTCGCCGGGGAAGCCGCGGCGGCCTCAAGTACGCTCCTGCGTCGTCGGCCATCTTCGTCGCCGGCCGCCGACGAAAACAGCGACTGTGCCAGCACCCGGGACTCGTCCGCTGGAAGACGCTGTGCGTCGGTCAACACCGTCGGCAGACAAGTGTGCGTACCGCGGCCACGATGCCACTCAAACCGTTCGAGCCAATGTTCTTCCGGCAGCGAACGACGGCCCCCACCGATGCTCTGCGCCGGCTTCATCCGCACGCTGCCATGCACGATCTCCGCGAGCACCTTGCCATGGCTGTCGAGCCTCCAGCCATCCGCTCCGATCGTAAGACCCGGAAGCGAGCGCAGCGCCACTCGATAAGCTCCGTACACGCCGTTAAAGCGATAGCGTGCGTACGATTCGGGGAACATGCCAAAGCGCGCCTCAGTAGCCCCACCCTCGATCCATCGCCGGACGGCCTGCACGCCTGGCAATTGCCGACGCTCGGCCGCCTGGTCCGAGGTCGCCTTGAACGTGCGCGCAATCCATAGCAGTTCTAGCGGGCGAATCCACGTGTAGAGACTTCTCGCCGCGTCGCGCGATGCGACCGTATCCTCGTCAGCGCCAGCACCGAACTTGCGCCACGCCGGGTGCGCGTGCTCAAGCGCCCAGCATATGATCGACAGCCAGCGCGCGTCCGTAGTGCGATTCGACAACCCCGGAGCCAGCAACTCGGCAATCTCCTCAGCGACATGACGCATCCCGAGCGGATCGCCACGTCGTACCGCGAAATCCTCTAAAGGAGCGGTGTAGAACCATTCTGTTATTGTGCCCAACGATATCCCCGGCTTTGGTGCAGCTCATCCAGCAGTGGCCTGCGTTGCATCGACGAATTTTAAGAAATCCTAGCACACGGAAGTGTGGCAACAACCGCCCCGCAAGCTGTGGCAACCCCGCTACATGGAACAACGATCTACAGTCTGGACCCGTCCTCGCCATGCAACGCGGTGACCAAGTGCAGCTCTACGAGTTGCACGCGGCACGCCCCAGCGCGCTGAACACCGAAGCGCTGGAGCGCATTGGTGCGCTCTACAAGGTTGAAGAGTCGAGCGTCGAGCGTATTGGCAGACACATGCGCAGCCGCTGCTCGATCAGCTTCACACGTGGCTCACCGCCACGCTGGAGACGCTCTCGCGCAAGTCCGACACGAGCCGGGCGATTCTCTATGCGTTGAACCGGTGGGAAGCGCTCACGCGCTATTGCGGCGATGGGCAACTGGAGATCGACAACCTGCCGGTCGAGCGGGCATTGCGCGGCGTGGCGATCGGACGGCGCGATTACCTGTTCGCCGGCGCCGATTCAGGTGGCGAACGTGCAGCTGTGATCTATAGCCTGATCGCCACCGCGAAACTCAATGACGTCAGGTCAAGACGTCACTGGCTACACGCTTACGATCGATGGGACGTTTACGCGAAGGCAGCAACCTTTGCGCTCAGTGTTTACTCTGGCTACAAAAAATGCACGGAAAACAAGGGATGGCAAGATAGGCTACCGCCGGTTTTGGGTAACCATATTCAACACCCACCTGCCGATTACAAACGGATGCTGCCACGGAGCTACGCCCCCAGATCCAGCGCCCATGTCACGATGAGGCTCGCGCGTGTCATAAACAAGCCATCAACAGCTCATAGAGCATCAGGCAACAAACAAGTCGTCAGGGCCGAGATAGGTAATGTTGATCTTGTTGATATCCGGAGACATATTGGCGTGAATCAAACCTACTCGCGTAGGATTGAGCGATGACGGCACACGCCCCAAGAATGCGCCGTCAGCCGAGAGTACGCATAACCAATCGCGCCACTTATGAATCTGAACGGGGGTGCCTGGCGGCGGCGGAGTCTTGTGCCAAAACACGTTTGCCCAATACGACCGCTTGGCCCAAATACGGCTTTCATGTGGACTAAAACTTTGCACGAAATCAGTCCACATCGCCTTCGTCTCAGCTGTTGGCCAGTCGGGTTGCGCGTTTCGCTCGCCGACTGCTTCCGATTTGAGCCACCGTCGTAGCTCCCAACCATTCTGAAAAGTCGCGCCGGTATCAGCGACAGCCTTGATGGCGGCAAGCCTAGAATTAAATCCGGCCTGGATGAGAATCGAAGACGAGCGCTTAAGCGTTCCAGTTTCAACAGCAGGGACTACCAGGCCAAGCTCATAGTCATCAACCAAGATATCGTCGACGGTGTCACCGTTAGCGGCCGCACGAACGCGGATGGCCTCCATCGCCCAAGGCAGGCGATAGACAAGCCCCCCTTCGATGAACTGCAGCGTTTCCGACTCTTGACCCGCAGCGATGCCGGCCAGAGGTAGACCTAAAAGCCAAACACGCAGAACGTCCCGCCAATCATCGGGTAACGGGTCAGGCGCAAAGGGATAGAAAGCAAAGACGTGCTCGGCAACTGCCGTGATCGCTGCAATAGCCGCTTCCGCGTCGTCTCTGAGGATGGCCTCATTTGCCTGAATCAAAAGAAGATTGGATTGCACGGCAATTGCATCGAGCGCGTGCCCAGTAGTCAACCCAACGCCAGCCAAGAAATAGCCCCGACGGCGCGCAGCCGTTGATTGACTCCAGATATATCGACTACGAGACACAAGACCCGCCTTGAGCACCCGTTGCACCTGTTCATTCCGGCGCAGTAGACGGCGATGCCAGAGTGAAGACTGCAAAATGTCGTCCAGCGCAGCCTCTACCCCCTCCTCTGGGATATCATTTTCGCCAATGAGACTAAGTATAGCGGTGTCGAGCGTGGAGACATGTCTCTCCCAATCGGCAAGAGCACGCTCATGATCCTCGGGCTCTTCATTTGCTATTTCCGGGAAACTCCAAGCCTCTGCATTGTTAACCACATATTCGACGAGCTGATCCAGATTACCACCCGTGTGTGTGCGCATACGCGACAGCAGCACCGCGATGAGCCGCACGAGACCACTTTCCATTTCTCGTGCACCGAGATCCGTGATGAGCGCCTCCCAGTTACCCCGTTTTTTCGCAATGTCGTCGAACATCGGGAAGAGCACGATACCTTCGACGTCAACGTAGGCTCGACCGGCTCGCCCGATCACATTCTTGAACTCTGAGATTTCGATCCGTTCCCCACTCCGATGGAGGGAATGCATGATAACGGCAGTGGCTGAGAGATTGAGGCCCTGCGCTAAGGTTGGTGAGGAAATAGTCACCTTGAGCACATTATCTCGTAGCAGACGCTCGACTTCCTTGCGATAGGCGGTCGGAAGGGCACCGTGATGCAATGCGACACCTAAACGAAGGCATTTGAGGATCGCGCTATTTGGCCCGAGCCATTCCTCTCCAAGCGCGATCGCCGTATTTAGAACCGCAGGATCAGCTTCAAGCAGTGAGCGCAACGAACCGCGCTCGTAAAGATCGACGATTACATCTGCGAAGGGCTCGACGCTTCGCCTTTCCGGGCAGAAAATCAAGACGGTCTGCTCATCTTCGACCAACCGCCAAGCAGTCGCCAAACACAGCTCACGTTGATTGTCAGGGAATAGGCGGGTTCGGCGACGCTTGGGCGGAGTCCACGTCGGGGGCACAGCCCCGGTTATGAAGCGTTGCACCCATGGGCGCTCGTCGCCTACGCGAAGATTCAATCGCGCGGAAGGTGATGTCCATACTACTTCACCGAACCGTAACCGGGTGGGACGCCAATCGTTCTTGATTAAGCCTCCGGGGTGATCTCGCCGCAGCCACGCCGAAAAATCATCAAGCTGATCGCCATCGGGCAAGATCGCCGAGAGACATACGATGCGCCGCTCCTGGGCATCGGGGCGGCGAAGAAGCCGCTGGATCTGCACCTCATAACGGACCTCGCGCTCATTGAGACCAATCATGTGGCCTTCGTCGAAGACGAGCAAACCAACGTCGTCAAGCAGAGAGGGGTCACTGCGTAGCGCAAAATCGAGTTTTTCCGGCGTGGTGACTACGATGTCCCGTTCGCGAATCGCATCCTCATCGAAACCGCTCACCCCAATACTGCCGTAGAGCGCTGAGATCGTCTTGCCAAGCGGACCGAAAGTTCTCTCCAAAGTCGTTTCCGTTTGAGCCGATAGCGCGCGAAGTGGAGTCACGAAAAACACCCGCTTGTCGCCCGCAAGGCAGCGCAGGATGCATAGTTCCGCAATGCGTGTCTTACCGGCACTCGTGGGGAGAGAAACCACCAGATCGTCGGACTGATCGACGGCCCGGGTTGCGGCCTCGATTTGCGATGGCCAAAGGTCGATCTCGGCTTTCGCCCGACGTTGCAGCAATGCAATGAACAGCTCTCGAAGGCGAGGCCAGTCAGCCGCTTCGCCACCCGCAGGTTGGAGCGGCACTCTCTCGTGAAACGTATTCGACCAGAGGTCAGGCAGGAGATGGATCGCTATGCGATGCGCCCACCACTGCGGGACCATATTCAACTCACTGCAAGCGGCAAGGCCTACCCGGAGCCGATCGAGCGCCCGATCGAGCAGAGGCCGGTCACTGCGCTCAAGAGCCGTGAGGAAAAGTGCCATGGCCGCGAGAAACGCATCGGTCAGTGCCGTGTCAAGGCAGTCAAAGACAAAGCTATCGTCGCTGTCGAAGTGATCGGTAGTTCCGTCGAGCTGATCCAGATTTTCCTGAAGGCCAGCAGCAATCCGGGCATCGCTGCCTTCGCCAGAGGCACGGTAATTGAGGGTACTGAAGCGTAGAGCACCGAAATTCCGTCGCATCAATTGGGCGAGTACGCGCTCGATTTGCGAGAAATTTTCATCGGCTTCGACGATCGAGAGTAATGAATAAGCGCGAGCGGAGAGATGCGCAAGATGATAGCTTGCTGCTGCCATGATGAAGTGAAAGTTGCGATCGACCTCCTGACGATCACCTTTTGCGATGACAGCCTCAAGCGCTGTAGCAGCTTGCTCAAAAGCGATGCGAGCTTGTGCGTCATTCCCACCGAGTTCGCGAAGCCGAAGGCCGAGGCCAAGAAGCGCGTAGCCGTAGGAATGCAGGTCGTAACTAAGCTGTGGTGCAAAGGCTGGTGCATCAGGCGGAAGCGCTCCATCGCGCCAGATGATCGCTCGCGCCTGTCCTCGCGCGATAAGATGGCCACGAAAGCCAGCGACGGCAGCTTCTTCGATGGCGGCCGCTATTGCTTCAGACGTTGTTGGCATTGGCGATCACCTGGTCATAGACTGCACCGATGAAGGCGACGTGGCCCTCTATACGAAGACCAACTCCCCATTGGGTAACCGGCCCGGGATAAGTCTGAAACGCAGCGCTTAACAGAGCGTCCGGCGCATTTCCGGAAAAGGTAAATAGCAGATGCCGGACGTGCTGTACCAAGATGCCATGTTTGAGCAGTGCATCGTCGATCGCATCGGCAAGGGGCCGATTGCCTAGTTCGAGAAGACGTGCCGAGATGAAAGACAGGGCATGAGCAGAAGGCAACCCACCGTCCTTATCAAGAGCAGCTCGAGCGTCGTTGAGGACTTGAGCGGTGAGTGTCGCGCGGCTCTTTGCTTCCGTCTTCAGGAAATGGAGACGTCGGGTCTGAGGGTCTTGAAGGATGCCAATCACGTCATCACCGCGCATAGCCATATTGCGATGGTCCTTCCACCGTAATCGCTTGATAGGCACCTGATAGCCGCCACTGTGCGCAGCGATCCACTCAGTTGCATAGATCTCACCGAGATCGCCAGAGCGGATCGCCTTGGTGGTAGGAAGTTTGCCCTGAATCAACGCGGCCGCCGCCGGCTTACCGAGGCGTGCTAATGTGCGTGCTACCTGCTCCTCTGACGCGTAGTGTCCGGGAATGATTGCCGCTGTGGCCTGAATTCCCGTCACAAGCTTACCAGGCTGTCCGGTCATTACACGACGAAAGTGATGTCCTACCAGTTCATCGACAGACAGGCACCAATCATTGAACTGCGCCATGCTCTTCCTTCAGGTCAGTGCGGAAAGAGATCGCGGACGCGAACGAAGGGCGAACCCGTTTCGGCAGCGCGGCGAATCTTGCGTTCAAGAACTTGAGTAAGCGGGATCTCTCGATCCAGCATCTCATAGAGATCGAGTCCGTCCATACAAATCACGCGCTTGCCTCGTCCAAAGGCCAAAAGGCCATCATCGGTGAAGCCGCTGTTGCTAACAAAGAGGCCGCGGGTCCAAGAGGCTTTCTGTTCGATCTTACCGTGGAATGTATGCAACTCGGCCACCCCGATAGGCTGGCCGTGCCATTTGGCTTCAAGTAGATAGATGTCGCCACGAAGTTGAAAGCTGCCATCGATTTGCTCGCCACGGAGCCTGAACGGCTCACGGGCGGTTAGACCAAACGTGTCGAACAGTTCCTTTAGAAAACCCTCAAAGGCATAACCTCGTGCCTGCGGGCTAAGAGATGCAACCTGAAGAAGGTTGACCTTAATCTGTGCGAGCTTCTGCTGGCCGACGACGCTGTCCGGCGCTATGGGCATTGTTGGTTGTGTAGTCACCCCACCAGACAGGCGACTCATCAAGCTCTTGAATCGCGCTTCCGCATTGATAACAGGGTCTTTCCCACCTGTGCGAGAAAGATATTCGGAACGATGCTCCCAGAGTGTAGTCAGGGTGCGTGCCGCGGTTGCGTCGTCGCAGTGCTGAAGGAAATAGCGCAAACGCTTACCCTTTGAGCGGCCTTGCACCGCATACATAGGATCGTCGATATTGACCTTTAACTCGGAGGCAAAGAAATTGGAGAAGCTGGCGTCGGAGAAATCCAGCACGTACCCCGAACCCCGGATGAAGTCGACAAGATCATCGATGAATCGAAGATCTATGGATCGGATCGTGCTAATAAACTTCCTCCTTGAAGACGACTATAAGCCCAGCCGTAGATTTGCCTATAAACCTTAGACTCGAAGGGTATATCCCCGAAGGAAAGATACACGGCCGAGAACCAAGCAAAATGCGTTAGCAAAAACTGACGGCATGTGGACTTCGATGCGCAAACGTCTCTACCCAGCTACCCACGCCTCAGCTTGCGACACGAGTTGACCTCGTCGAACGTTCGACAACTGGCTGAAAGCGAGAATCAAGCGCGCCAGCTCAGTGTCATCAGCATAGAAGAAAGCAACGGACACTCGCAGCACTTCCGCAAGACGAAGCGCAAATGTGTATTCGACCTTGTGAATGCCGAGTTCGTAACGATTAATACGAGTGCTAGCAACGAAGGGATCCAGCCCAGCCTCAATACCGAGTTGCCTCTGCGATAGCCCGGCCGTCAGACGCGCCTCTTTGAGTCGTGTTCCAAAAACAGACGAATACGCTGCAGACATTCAGAGTAGCCCATTACAAACGAGCTACGAATATCGTTGCAAAAGTTCGCTTCAGATACTACGATTTTCGTAGCTAACTTGGTCGATTCTGCTTAGACTCGCTAGTGACAACCCTCCTGAGCGATACGCCGCCCGCCCTCTGCCGTCGTCAGGTTGAAAATGGACCATTTGCCAATCCCGTTTCCGTCGATCGATTTCCGCATAACGCTGACCGAGCAGGAATACAGTCGTCTGCAAACGTTCAACTCGGAAGTGATAGAGGCGGAGCAATGGATCACTCAACACAGCAAGGACATGATGCTTTCGTACAGTCTCGCGGCAGCCCAAGAGCGTCACGCTGAAAATGGACGACTGGACGAAGATGTCGAACTCACCGCGACTCTGTTCTTTCTGGCAAACGACGATCAGCCTGACGTGCCGAACACGGATGACCGAGTCATCGCACAGATCAGCATCCCGATCCTTTCCAAACTGCGCTTAGACGGGAGGACTTCGTCGGCCAACCTTTGCACCGATGTCAACGATGCCCATCGGGACACCATGGAATCAATTCCTTCTGGAGTTGTACGACCGTGCTCCTGCAACGTGACAAGGCGAAGCTCTTGAGCATCCGATCAATATGCTGCGACGTGACACTCATCCAGCAGAGGCTTCGTTCCTGGTGAAAAAACTCATGCATTAGCACCAAGTAGGCTGTAACCGACAAGGGATGCACTTCGGCATTACTAAGTCCGAAATGCTAGGAATTGCAGGTCGCTGCATTTGCGGCACTGCCATCTATATTGAAAAAGGCAGCCGATTCGGACGTCTCGCATCCACACCTTTCCGACCGATGAGGGTCAAGCGATGTGCTTGCACCGAACGCCGGGAGAATATTCTATGGAATTTCTAAAACTCGCGATCATCCTAGGCACAGCCGTCGGGATTGCCGAGGGTATCCGACTTTTCAGTCACCATTGTCGGCGGCGGTTCGGCTAGCGCCTTTTCACGAAGCGCGGGTTCTGGCTCGCCGCCATAGGCGTCAATTTTCTGTAGTGGGACTTCTATGCATGGGGAACCGCGTACATGCATCATGCCTCGCAATCAAGCGGCATCGTCCTAATGGGAATGGGACTGGCCGCGATTGCATGGGAAGCAGTTTCAATCACTCCCACTCAATCGTCGCCGGCGGCTTCCCCGAGATGTCATAAACCACGCGATTGATGCCCCGCACCTCGTTAATGATGCGGTTCGACGCATGCCCCAGCAGTTCATGCGGCAAATGCGCCCAATGCGCGGTCATGAAATCGAGCGTCTGCACCGCACGCAGCGCAACCACGTACTCGTAAGTACGCCCGTCGCCCATCACGCCCACGCTCTTCACCGGCAGAAACACTGCAAACGCCTGGCTCGTCAGGTCGTACCACGACTTACCGGTTTCCTTGTCGATAAACGTGCGCAGCGTCTCGATGAAAATCGCATCCGCGCGGCGCAGCAGATCGGCAAACTCGCGCTTCACCTCACCCAGAATCCGCACGCCCAGGCCCGGCCCCGGGAACGGATGGCGATACACCATCGCCGGCGGCAACCCCAGCTTCACGCCCAGCTCGCGCACTTCATCCTTGAACAGTTCGCGCAGCGGCTCGAGCAGCTTCAGATTCAGCGTCTCCGGCAACCCGCCGACGTTGTGATGGCTCTTGATCGTCTGCGTCGCCTTCTTGCCCTTGCCGGCCGATTCGATCACGTCCGGATAGATCGTGCCCTGCGCGAGCCATTTCGCGTCGGTCAGCTTGCCCGCTTCCGTCTGGAACACTTCGACGAACTCCGCGCCGATGATCTTGCGCTTCGCTTCCGGATCGGTCACGCCCGCCAGCTTCGACAGAAACGCTCCGCTCGCATCGACGTGAATCACCTTCACGCCCAGGTGATCGGCAAACGTCGCCATCACCTGCTCGGCTTCGTTCAACCGCAGCAGGCCGTGGTCGACGAACACACAGGTCAGCTGATCGCCGATCGCGCGATGCAGCAGCGCCGCCGCCACCGACGAATCCACGCCGCCCGACAGCCCGAGAATCACGTGCTCCTTGCCGACCTGCGCGCGAATCTGCTCGACCGCTTCGTCGATATAGTTGCCCATCTCCCAATCGGGCTTCGCGCCGCAGATCTTCAGCACGAAGCGCTCGAGCATCGCGCGCCCCTGCACCGTATGCGTGACTTCCGGGTGCCACTGCAGCCCGTAGAAATGCCGCTCTTCGTCGGCCATCGCGGCGATCGGGCACGACTCGGTCGAAGCCATCAGCTTGAAGCCTTGCGGCATCTCGAGCACCTTGTCGCCGTGGCTCATCCACACCTTCAGCATGCCGTGGCCTTCCGCGGTGCTGAAATCCTGGATGCCGTCGAGAAAGCTCGTGTGGTTGCGCGCGCGCACTTCCGCATAACCGAATTCGCGCACGTGGCCGTTTTCGACCTTGCCGCCCAGCTGCTCGGCCATCGTCTGCATGCCGTAGCAAATGCCGAGCACCGGCACGCCGAGTTCGAATACCGCTTGCGGCGCGCGCGGCGTGTCGAGCTCGACCACCGAGCTCGGGCCGCCCGACAGGATCACGCCGGTCGGCTTGAAGGCGCGAATAAATTCGTCGCTGACGTCGTGCGGATGAATTTCCGACAACACATGCGCTTCGCGGATGCGTCGCGCGATCAGTTGGGTGACTTGCGAACCGAAGTCGAGGATCAGGATTTTGTCATGCATGGCAGCGGACGGAATCGAAAAGGAACGGATACGGAGCGCCGCGCGCGAGGCGCGGCACGGATAGGGTCAAGGTTCGAGCGGCTTGAATGGCGGCCGCGGCGCACGCAAGCGCCGCCACTCGACACAGAACATGCGGATACATCGAAGGCCAACCACGACACCACGCAAACGGACTGACAGAGCAGATAACGAAAGCGGTGCGTAGCGGCCGCTCAGCCATGAAACGGTGGACGCGTGCCGGCGGCGTCCCGGCGCGCTTCTTCGCGTGCGGCTTCAGCCTCGCGCTCGGTAAGCGGCGCTGACGACACAGGCGGTACCGGCGATGCTGCCACGGCCGGATCCGCCACCGGACGCCCGCTGATCGGATCGACCGTGCGGCCCGTTGCGGTGTCGACGGTGCGGCCAGTGGCCGGATCGACGACGGTTGCCTGCCGCGGCGATAGCACCGGCTCGACTACCGGTTCGCTGGCCGACGCATATCCAGCCGCCACGGGCTCGACATGTACGACGTCCTGCCTTCGGGCGTCCCGCTTGGCGTCTTTCGCCGCCTGGCGCGCCGCGGCGCGCTGCGCGCGATCCGCGGCGGCCGTTTCCGCAGCCAGCGCGCGTTCGCGGCGCCGGACAGCGCTGGCCAGCCGCACGCCGCCCAAGCCCACCACCAGCAGCACGACCGCTGTCAGCACCGCCACCAGCTGACCGAAACCGGTCAGCGCAGGCGTATGCAAACCGATCAGCCACACCAGCATCAGCACGGCGACCAGCCAGTTCACATGGCCAATGACGCGTGCCGTGGCCGTGGTCAACGCGCCGTCGATCGATGCGTGCAACGCCAGCCACGCAAGACCGATCAGCGCGATGCCGAAGCCCTGACCGACCAGCGCCGGCTCGGTCTGCACCAGTTGCAGCCCGGCGTACAGCGACTTCCACGGCGTGAGCAGAAACAGCAGCCCGAACGCCAGCAGCAGCAATGCATCGATGATCAGTACGGCACGCAGCAGCGGCTTCATCGGCGATTAGTCCACGTGGTAGTTAGGGGCTTCCTTGGTGATCTGCACGTCGTGCACGTGCGACTCGCGCATCCCGGCTGCCGTGATCTGCACGAACTCGGCTTTCTCATGCAGCTCGTCGATCGTGTTGCAGCCGCAGTAGCCCATGCTGGCGCGCACACCGCCGATCAGCTGGAACAGGATCGCGCTGACCGAGCCCTTGTACGCGACACGGCCTTCGATACCTTCCGGCACGAGCTTGTCGATATTCGCGGAGTTGTCCTGGAAGTAGCGGTCTGCCGCGCCGTCCTTCATCGCGCCGACCGAACCCATGCCGCGGTACGACTTGTACTGGCGGCCCTGATACAGGAACACGTCGCCCGGCGATTCTTCGGTGCCGGCGAACATGCTGCCCATCATCACCGTATCCGCGCCTGCCGCGAGCGCCTTGCTGACGTCGCCCGAGAAGCGCACGCCGCCGTCGCCGATCAGCGGCACGCCGGTGCCGCGCAGCGCATCAGCCACATTCGAAATCGCGCTGATCTGTGGTACGCCGACACCGGCGACGATCCGCGTCGTGCAGATCGAGCCCGGGCCGATACCGACCTTCACGCCGTCCGCGCCGTATTCGACGAGCGCACGCGCCGCACTGGCCGTCGCGATGTTGCCGCCGATCACTTCGACGTGCGGGAAATTCTTCTTGACCCACTGCACGCGCTCGAGCACGCCCTTGCTATGGCCGTGCGCGGTATCGACGACGATCACGTCGACGCCCGCCTGCACCAGCAGTTCGACGCGCTCTTCGTTATCCGCGCCGACACCGACCGCCGCGCCCACGCGCAGCTTGCCGTGTTCGTCCTTGCTGGCTTCCGGGTGCTCGGTCTGCTTGGTAATGTCCTTGACGGTCATCAGGCCGCGCAGTTCGAATGAATCGTTGATGACCAGCACGCGCTCGAGCCGATGGCTGTGCATCAGCGCTTTCGCTTCGGCGAGCGGCGTGCCTTCCTTCACGGTGACGAGGCGCTCGCGCGGCGTCATGATCGTGCGCACCGCTTCGTCGAGGCGCGTTTCGAAGCGCAGGTCGCGATTGGTGACGATGCCGATCAGCTGTGCGCCTTCGACAACCGGGAAGCCGGAAATGCCATGCTGCTGCGACAGCGCGATCACGTCGCGCACTTTCATTTGCGGCGGTACCGTGATCGGATCGCGCACCACACCGGATTCGAAGCGCTTGACCTTCGCGACTTCGCGCGCCTGTTCGGCCGCCGACAGATTCTTGTGGACGATGCCGATGCCGCCTTGCTGCGCCATGACGATGGCAAGGCGCGCTTCGGTGACGGTGTCCATGGCGGCGGACACGAGGGGCATATTCAGGGAGATCTTGCGGGTCAGCCGGGTTTTCAGGCTGGTGTCGCGCGGCAGAACGTCGGAGAAGGCCGGGACGAGGAGCACGTCATCGAATGTGAGTGCTTTTTGGATCAGACGCATGGCAAATCCTATAGGCGCAAAACCGAATTATACGCGATTCGCGCCGGTTTTCACTGCGCGAACAGCGGGTTAGCGAATTTCGCGACGTTTTTTCCACGCCTCGCAGCCGGGGATTTCGCTTTTCCGTTCAGGTCGCGTTCGAAGCGGTTTCGTTTGCCGCTTGCGCCGCGTTGCAGGATCGAACAAGACCCGGCGGGCACCGCCGCGGTATCCTGCGCGAACCTTGAATCTTGCAATTGGGGCACTCGGATGCAGCGCGGCGTGATGTACGGAATGATGGCGGGCGCCCTGTGGGGGATCGTGTTTCTGGTGCCCCGGATGCTGTCGGACTTTTCGCCGCTGCTGCTGAGCGCAGGGCGTTACATGATGTACGGCGCGGTGTCGGTGCTGGTGTCGCTGCCGTTCGCGCGCTCGCTGCTCAGGCGGCTGACCGCTGCCGATCTGAAAGCGCTGTTCGTGTTGGCGCTGGTCGGCAACCTGCTTTACTACCTGCTGCTGTCGAGCGCGGTGCATATGGTCGGCATTGCGCCTGCGTCGCTGATCATCGGCGTGCTGCCGGTGACCGTCACGCTGCTCGGCCGGCGCGACCACGGCGCGGTGCCGCTGGCGCGTCTGGCGTGGCCGCTGGCGATGGTGTTGACCGGCATCGCCTGCATCAATGCGGATGTGTTCAGCGGCGCCGGCGGCGATGCTGCGGGCGCCAGCCTGCTGACGCGCCTTGCCGGGGTGGCCTGCGCAGTCGGCGCGCTGGCGGCGTGGACTTGGTTCGCGGTCGAAAACGCCCGCTATCTTCAGCGCAATACGCACTTCACCGGCGCCGAATGGTCGGCGCTGTGGGGCATTGTCACGGGGCTGCTCGGCGCGGTGCTCTGGGCGCTGGTGGCGCTGCTGCCGCAAAGCGTGGTCAGCGCACCGGTCGACCCCGCGCGCTGGCAGTCGTTCTGGCTGATGAATCTGGGCGTGGCCATCGGCGCGTCGTGGCTCGGCAACGGGCTGTGGAACGCGGCGTCCAAGCGCCTGCCGCTCACGTTGTCGGGCCAGCTGATCGTGTTTGAAACGCTCTTTGCGCTGCTCTACGCGTTCATCTACGACCACCGGCTGCCGCGTCCGCTCGAAGCGGCGGCCATTGCGCTGCTGCTCGCGGGCGTCAGCTGGTCGGTGCGGCGTCATGCGGATGACGGCGCGAAGCGCGCGCCGCTGGAGGAAGAGGCACAGACGGCCGTGCACTGAGCCGGCTTGGGCGTTGGTTACATGCGCCGTATCGGGGCCCGTGCGCCGACTCCCTCAAAGCGCGCCGCTTTTTCAAACGACGCCGGCAGGCCCGCGTACGCGGCCTAGCGCGAGTCCTTCGACTGCCACTTGCGCCCTTCCACCGACCCTTCCTTGCGCGTCTTGTCGACGCGCCGCTGCCGCGCAAGCTTCGGGTCGACGATCAGCGGCCGGTAGATTTCGACGCGATCGTGATCGGCAAGCACCGTATCGAGCGCCTTCACCCTGCCGAACACGCCGACTTTCTGTTTCGTCAGATCGATCTCCGGATGGCGCTGCAGCACGCCGCTGGCGTCGATCGCCTGCTGCACGCTGGCGCCGGCCGGCAGTTGGACTGAAATCAGCGTCTGGCGCCCGGCCAGCGCATAACAGACCTCCACCGAAACGCCCCCCGCAAGCGGCGCGCTCATGTCTTGCCGTAGCGCTGGTCGGCGCGCTTGACGAACGATTCGACGAAAGTGTTCGCGATATGGTTGAACACCGGTCCGATCAGCTTCTCGAGGATGATGTTGGTGAACTCGTAGTGCAGTGCGAACTCGATCTTGCACGCGTCCGCGCGCAGTGGCGTGAAGCGCCAGAAGCCGGTGAACTTGCGAAACGGGCCGTCGGCGAACTCCATGTCGATGCGCGACGGCCGCTGCTGGCGGTTGTGGGTCGCGAAGTGCTGGCGGATGCCCTTGAAGTTGATGTCGATGCGCGCCTCCATGCCGTTCTCGTCCTGCCGGCGCACTTCGACGCCGCCGCACCATGGCAGGAAATTGGGGTAGTCGCCGACATCGGTGACGAGATCGAACATCTGTTCCGCCGAGTGGCGTATCAGCACGGTTTTCTGGACATCAGCCATAAATTGAACGGCGCGCGCGGCGAGAGTGAAAGCGGGATAAAAATCGCGTAAATGCAATCGCGTTAAAGCATGGCGGTTTTCGGCGCACCGCTTTGCTAAAATTGCGATTTTAAACGAGTTGGGCAATTTCCATTCATGAGCATCATCGAAAACAGGAAGGCCTTCTTCGATTACTCGATCGAGGAACGCTACGAGGCCGGTCTCGTGCTCGAAGGATGGGAGGTCAAGGCGCTACGCGCCGGACGCGGCCAGATCAAGGAAGGCTATGTGGTGATCAAGGCCGCCGAGCTATACCTGATCGGCACGCACATCAGCCCGTTGCCCGAAGCGTCGACGCACATCCACCCCGACCCGGTGCGTACCCGCAAACTGCTGCTGCACGCGGAGGAGATCAGCAAACTGATCGGCAAGGTCGAACAGAAGGGCTATACGCTGGTGCCGCTGAACTTTCACTATAAGGGCGGGCGCGTGAAGTGCGAGATTGGTCTCGCGAAGGGCAAGAAGCTACACGACAAGCGCGAAACCGAGAAGAAACGCGACTGGGAGCGGGAAAAGGCGCGTTTGATGCGCACGCCGACCTGACGCGAGGGCGTCAGTGGCGGTGGCAGCCGCCTGTGTGCGGGGCGGGCCGTCGCAGACTTCTGCCGTGGCCTGCGGTGCCGCCAGGCCGTCATCTACGCTGATGAAAACACCCGAAGGCGGTGCACCTGCGCCCGCTGAGGCGCCTCGCTGGTGCTTCAGCGGCCGACCACTATCCTTATGCGTGCGGCCCGCACGTTCGCTCGGGTAACAAGCGTACGCGCCCCTTCCGTCGTGTTTTCCTGAGGCGAAGGCCATCGTGCGCCGCGACGCGATCCCTTCTTGCAATGCCGGCGAACGCACTCGCCACCCAGCCTCAAGCTTCGTTGCTGCGCTTCACGATGGCCAGCGCCGAAGCGATCATCGAGCTCATATCCGCGAAATTGCCCGGCACGATCAGCGTATTGCCCTGTTTCGCCACATTGCCGAACGCGTTCACGTACTGCTCGGCCACCTTCAGGTTCACCGCCTCCATGCCGCCGTTCGACTGGATCGCCGCCGCGATCTTCTGGATCGCCTGCGCATTCGCCTCGGCCACCGCAAGAATCGCCGCGGCCTGCCCTTGCGCCTGGTTGATCGATGCCTGCCGCTCGCCTTCGGACTGCTGGATCGCCGCTTCACGGCTGCCCGACGCGATATTGATCTGCTCCTGCTTGCGCCCTTCCGACGCCGCAATCAGCGCGCGTTTCTCACGCTCGGCGGTGATCTGCCGCTGCATCGCGTGCAGGATTTCCTTGGGCGGCGTCAGGTCCTTGATCTCGTAGCGCAGCACCTTCACACCCCAGTTCGACGCGGCCTGGTCGAGCGACGACACGATGTTGTGGTTGATGAAATCGCGCTCCTCGAAGGTCTTGTCCAGTTCGAGTTTGCCGATCACCGAACGCAGCGTGGTTTGCGACAGCTGCGTGATCGCCAGCACGAAGTTGCTCGAACCGTACGACGCCTTCATCGGGTCGGTGACCTGAAAGTACAGCACGCCATCCACCTGCAACTGCGTGTTGTCGCGCGTGATACACACCTGGCTCGGCACGTCGAGCGGGATTTCCTTCAGCACGTGCTTGTACGCGATGCGATCGATAAACGGCAGTACCAGCGTCGCGCCAGGCGTCAAGGTTGCGTGATAGCGGCCAAGCCGCTCGACCACCCATGCATGCTGCTGCGGCACGATCTTGACCGTGCGCGCCACGACCACCATCACGATGATCAGAAGCACGACCGCGAAAATCATCGATTCCATACGGCACCCCTTTTTGCTTCGTTCTGAATTCTTGTTTGCGCGTGAGCTTGCGCGCCTGGCTCGCCTTTACGCATGCGCCGCATGGCGGCTGGCGACGACGACAAGACAGCTGCCGCGCATCGCGGAAATTTCATACAGACGCGCGTCTTCCGGTTCGCCCGGTGCGAGCTCGACGTCCCACGCACAGCCGCGATACTGCGTGCGTGCGCGGCGGTCGTGCCATTCGGGCACCGCCAGCGTTTCACCGATATCAAGATTGACATCTGGATTGCGCGACGCCTCGATACGCTGCCGGCGCCCGAAACGCGAGCGCCGCAACACCGCCACCGCGATCAGCGCAACCACGGCCGCCACACCGACCTGCACCGCGAGATCCGCGCCCGCCAGACGCGCGAGCGCCGCGGCGATAAAACCGAGCGCGATCATCAACAGATAGAACGTGCCGATCAACAGTTCGAGCACGATCAGCACGCCCGCGCCGACCCACCAGAACATTGCTGCTAGCGTCACTTTGGCCTCCAGAAAGCAAAACACCCCGGATTACCGGGGTGTTTATAGCACGAAGAATGCGGCGCGAACATGCCGCCTCTCGGTTTATCGCGACGCTCTTTAACAAAGCGTCGCGCAAGCGTTCAACGCGCGATGCAAGACGCTTACTTCGCCTGCGACTTCGCGAGTGCCTGCCACGTATCGATGATCGTGTCCGGGTTCAGCGAGATCGACGCAATGCCGATATCCACCAGCCATTGCGCGAAATCCGGATGATCGGACGGGCCCTGACCGCAGATGCCGACATACTTGTTCAAGCGCAGACAGGTTTCGATGGCGCGCTTCAGCATGAACTGCACCGCCGGGTCGCGTTCGTCGAAATCGACGGCCAGCAGTTCCATGCCCGAGTCGCGGTCGAGGCCGAGCGTCAGCTGCGTCAAGTCGTTCGAACCGATCGAGAAGCCGTCGAAGAATTCCAGGAATTCTTCGGCGAGAATCGCGTTCGACGGCACTTCGCACATCATCACCAGACGCAGGCCGTTTTCGCCACGCTTCAGGCCGAACTTCGCGAGCAGGCCGACCACGCGTTCCGCCTGCTTCAGCGTACGGATGAACGGCACCATGATCTCGACGTTGTCGAGGCCCATCTCTTCACGTACGCGCTTCAACGCGAGACATTCCATCTCGAATGCTTGCGCGAAATCTTCCGAGATGTAGCGCGACGCGCCACGGAAACCCAGCATCGGGTTTTCCTCGTCCGGCTCGTAGCGCGAACCGCCGATCAGCTTCTTGTACTCGTTCGACTTGAAGTCGGACAGACGCACGATTACAGGCTTCGGATAGAACGCCGCCGCGATCGTCGCGATACCTTCGGTCAGCTTGTCGACGTAGAACGCACGCGGCGACGCATGGCCACGCGCGACGCTTTCGACCGCTTTCTTCAGGTCCTGATCGATGTTCGGGTACTCGAGAATCGCCTTCGGGTGCACGCCGATGTTGTTATTGATGATGAACTCGAGCCGCGCAAGACCGACACCGAAGTTCGGCAACTGCGAGAAGTCGAACGCCAGCTGCGGATTGCCGACGTTCATCATGATCTTCGTCTTGATCGGCGGCAGTTCGCCACGCTGCACCTCGGTCACTTCGGTTTCCAGCAGACCGTCGTAGATGCGCCCTTCGTCGCCTTCCGCGCACGACACGGTGACCAGTGCGCCGTCTTTCAGCAGATCGGTTGCGTCGCCGCAGCCCACCACCGCCGGCACGCCGAGTTCACGCGCGATGATCGCCGCGTGGCAGGTACGCCCGCCGCGGTTCGTGACGATTGCGGCTGCGCGCTTCATCACCGGTTCCCAGTTCGGGTCGGTCATGTCGGCCACCAGCACGTCGCCCGGCTGCACGCGTTCCATTTCGGACGGATCGTGAATCACGCGCACCGGACCCGCGCCGATCTTCTGGCCGATCGCGCGGCCGGTAGCGAGCACCTGCGACTGGCCCTTCAGCTTGAAGCGCTGCTCGGCCTTGTTGCCGGCCTGGCTCTTCACCGTTTCCGGACGCGCCTGCAGGATGAAGATCTTGCCGTCGCGGCCGTCCTTGCCCCACTCGATGTCCATCGGGCGCTGGTAGTGCTGCTCGATGATCACCGCGTACTTCGCCAGCTGGATCACGTCTTCGTCGGTGATCGAGTAGCGGTTGCGCTGCTCGTGCGATACGTCGACGGTCTTCACGCGGCCTTGTTCGCCAGCTTGCGTGAATTCCATCTTGATCAGCTTCGATCCGATCGAGCGGCGGATGATCGGGTACTTGCCCTGCGCGAGCGTGGTCTTGAATACGTAGAACTCGTCCGGGTTCACGGCGCCCTGCACCACCGTTTCGCCGAGACCATAGCTCGACGTGATGAACACTGCGTCCTTGAAGCCGGATTCGGTATCGAGCGTGAACATCACGCCAGCTGCGCCGACGTCCGAGCGCACCATGCGCTGCACGCCCGCCGACAACGCCACTTCAGCGTGCGTAAAGCCTTTGTGTACGCGGTACGAGATCGCGCGGTCGTTGTACAGCGACGCGAACACGTGCTTCATGCGATCGAGCACGTCTTCGATGCCGACCACGTTCAGGTAGCTTTCCTGCTGGCCCGCAAACGATGCGTCCGGCAAGTCTTCGGCGGTGGCCGACGAGCGCACGGCAAACGACAGCTCGCTCGGCGAGCTCTTCGACAGGGTCTCGAAGGCGCTGCGGATGTCCTGCTCGAGGCGCGGCTGAAGTGGAGCATTGACGATCCACTCGCGAATTTCCTTGCCGGCGGCGGCGAGCGCTTTCACGTCGTCGACGTCGAGCGACTCGAGACGCTGTGCAATGCGTTCGGTAAGCGTGTTGTGCTGCAGGAATTCGCGGAAGGCGAGCGCCGTCGTGGCGAAGCCGGTCGGCACCTGAACGCCGGCCTGGGCGAGCTGACTGATCATCTCGCCGAGCGATGCGTTCTTGCCGCCGACGACTTCCACGTCGGTCATTCGCAACTGTTCGAACGGAACTACATACGCCTGATCCTTTGCGACGTTTACTGCGTTAGTCATACAAGCCCCTAAGAGTGGAAAAAATACTCGATTGCGCAAGTGGGCTTGACCGCGCCCGGCTCATAAAAAGCGGTGGACGCGTCTTGCGCAACCTGTTGGAGAAGCAATCGCAGCGGGCTTCAGCGGGCAGAATGCCGGGCTACCTTGCAATTGCTTATCCAACAGGTTGCCGCTATTCTACCGTGCCGAGTTATGAAATGTGACGCTTCGGCGATAATTGCACGCGGCTTCGCACAAAATGACGTAGCAGGCTTCGTGCCGCGCTTCCAGCGGGGCTTGGCGGAGAATCAGGAGCCGCGCCAGTCATAGGTTTGCGCCGGTTTTACCCTGCTTTGACGTCCCACCACCTCGAGCTTTTTCGCGACCGCGACGGCCGATGTTACGGCGCACTGCAACATCGGCAATGACCACACACCTTGGCGCACCGTGGTTTCATCGCGGCCACTTTAATTCGAGCGGCATAGGCCGCTCATGTTCCCTTCCCGACGTATGGCGCCAACCGTATTTATCGTCTCCGACGGTACCGGCATCACTGCCGAGACTTTCGCGCATTCGATCCTCTCCCAGTTCGACCAGAAATTCCGGCTCGTGCGCGTGCCCTTCGTCGATTCGACGGAGAAGGCTTATGCGACGCTCGAAAAGATCAACGAAGCCGGCCGCCAGGAAGGCCGCCGGCCGATCGTGTTCACCACGCTCGTGAATAGCGCGTCGAATCAGATCGTCAAGGATTCGAACGCACTCGTGCTGGATATGTTCCAGACCTTCGTCGAGCCGCTCGAGCAGGAACTCGAACTGAAGTCGAGCCATGCGATGGGCCGCGGCCACCAGAACGCGGACACCGAGGAATACAAGAACCGCATCGAGGCGATCAACTTTTCGCTCGCCCACGACGACGGCCAGTCGAATCGCAATCTGGCCGAGGCCGATGTGATCCTGGTTGGCGTATCGCGCAGCGGCAAGACGCCGACCAGCCTGTATCTGGCGATGCAGTATGGCGTGAAGGCCGCCAACTATCCGCTGATTCCGGAAGACTTCGAGCGCGGCAAGCTGCCGACGCCGCTATTGACGCACCGGGAGAAGATGTTCGGGCTGTCGATCGATCCGCAGCGTCTGTCCGAGATCCGCAACGAGCGGCGCCCGGGCAGCAAGTACGCGGCGATCGAGAATTGCCGCTACGAGATCAACGAGGCCGAGGCGATGATGCGGCGCGAGAACGTCAAGTGGCTGTCGTCGACGCACAAGTCGATCGAGGAGATCGCGACGACGATCCTGCAGGAGATCAAGCTGGATCGGTCTTCGTACTGAGCAGCAGCAGAAGCCCCGCGACCACCGGCGGTGGCGCGGTGGCGCTCTAGCGTGCCGCGCCGCGTTGCTGGCGGCACTGCTCGAACAGGCACACCGCTGCTGCCGCCGCCACGTTCAGCGACTCCATCCCGCCCGGCTGCGGAATCGTTACGCGATGCGTGACCGCCGCGCGCCACGCCTGCGAAACGCCCGCGCCTTCATTGCCGAACACCCACGCAATCGGCCCCGACAAATCGCAGTCGTATAGCGGCTGCGCGCCGTGCGAATCGGTGATTGCAACCGGCACGTCGAGCCGTTCGATCAACGTGTGCGGTTCGACGTCTTCGTGAATGCGCAGCAGGAAATGCGCGCCCATCGCCGAGCGCAGCACCTTCGACGACCACGCATACGCGGTGCCCTGCCCGCAAAACACATCGCCGATACCCGCGGCCGCCGCGCTGCGCAGGATCGAGCCGACATTGCCGGCGTCCTGCACGCCATCGAGCACCACGCAACTGCGCGCGACGCGCCCGGGCAGCGGCGCGTCGAGACGTTCTACCAGCAGCAGCAACCCGACACCGTTCACGACATTCGACAACTGCCCGAACAACGCATCGGGCAACGTGACGATGTGCCGTTCGTCGATACGCGCGACGATTGCCTGCGCTTCCGCGTGACGCAGCGCGCCTTCGGTCACCACGCAGGTTTCGGGCTGACCGGCGGCGTCGAGATAGGCGCCTGCCAGGTGGAAGCCTTCGAGCAGCGCGTGCGCGCTTCTGCGCTGCTGATGCGTCGAACCGGCCAACGCTTTCAGGCGCTTGTAGAGCGGATTGTCGCGCGACGTAATTTCTTTCACGGGGCTTTCGCGGGCAGAACGGAAATGATGTGACGGTGAGCGTTAAAGCATGCGCGGCAGCGGTGTCGCGCCGCGCGTAGCAATCAGAACGGCGGTTGGTCGAGATCGAGTGATGCTTCGTCGAACGCGGCACCGCCCTGCTGCGACGACATGACCACCACCGCATTCGCCGGCACCTCGCCTTGCAGGCCAAGCCGCAGATGCGCTTCTCGCACCGGCGCGAACGTGCGCCGATGATGCAGACACGGGCCGTGCTCGCGCAGCGCCAGCAGGTGCTGCGGCGTGCCATAGCCGGCGTGCGCATCGAAGCCGTACACCGGGAAGTCCTGATGCAACTGCAGCAGCATCCGGTCGCGCGTGACCTTTGCGAGAATCGACGCGGCGGAAATGCACGGCACCAGCGCGTCGCCGCTGACGATCGCCTCGCTGCGAATGCTCAAGGTCGGGCAGCGGTTGCCATCGATCTTCGCGAGCGTCGGCACGACCGATAGCCCTTCCACTGCACGCCGCATCGCGAGCATCGTCGCGTGCAGGATATTCAGCGTGTCGATCTCTTCGACCGACGCGGACGCGACGCAATAGGCGAGCGATCGCTCGACGATCTTGTCGTACAGCTCTTCGCGTTTCTTCGCGGACAGCACCTTCGAATCGTCGAGGCCGCGAATGCGGCGCTTCGGATTCAGGATCACCGCGGCGGCCACCACCGGCCCGGCAAGCGGGCCGCGGCCCGCTTCGTCGACACCGCAGATGATATCGACCGGAGATTCGAAATTGAAACCCGGCTGCATGGCTTCGGGCTCGATAGCTCCGGACTGCCCGGTTTCCGGCGATGCGACGACCACTGCCACAGCCTTCTTCGTACGGCGCGGCACGCGCGGCGTATCGCTCATCGGCGCACCCGGCGCGTTTCAACCACCTGCGCGACCGCCTCCGACGCCTTTTCCGCTGTGTTCTGCCTTAGCACGTGGTGCATTTCCGTGAAAATTTCCGTCAGCGTGCGCCGGTTTGCGTCGTCGCGCAACTGGGTCAACGTCGCATCGGCGAGCGCCTGCGGCGTCGCGAAGTGCTGCAGGATTTCGGGCACCACGAAGCGCCCCGCCAGGATGTTCGGCAAGCCGACATACGGCAGATAGCCCTGGCGACGCATGATCTGTCCGGTCAGCCAGGGCACCTTGTACGAGATCACCATCGGTTTTTTCAGCAGCGCCGCCTCGAGCGTCACCGTGCCGCTCTTGACGAGCACCGCATCGGCCGCGGTCATCGCGAGTTGCGCATTGCCGTCGGTGACGGTCAGCGCGAGCTTCGGATGGGCTTCGAGCAAGGGCTTGAGCTGCTCGCGCAACGCAGGCGTCGCCGCCGGCATCACGAAACGCACGCCGGGCTCGCGTTGCTGCATCAGGTCCATTGCCGCGAAGAAGGTCGGGCCGATCAGCTCGATTTCCGAGCGCCGGCTGCCCGGCAGCACTGCGATCAGCGCGCCGCTATCGTGCAAGCCGAGCGCGCGGCGAGCGCCGGCCACGTCGGGTTCGAGCGGAATTTCATCGGCCAGCGGATGGCCGACGTAGGTCGCCGCCACACCGGCCTTTTCGAGCAGCGGCTTTTCGAACGGGAACACACACAGCATGTGGTCGACCGCTTTGACGATCTTCTTGATGCGCCCGCCACGCCACGCCCAGATCGACGGACACACCAGGTGCACGGTCGGAATGCCCGCCTCGCGCAGCGCATGTTCGAGGCCGAAATTGAAATCGGGCGCGTCGACACCGATGAACGCTTCAGGCGGATCGGCCAGCAGCTGGCGCTTCAGCTCATTGCGGATGCCGAGAATCTCGGGAATATGCCGCAGCGCCTCAACGTAGCCGCGCACGGTGAGCTTTTCCATCGGGAAATGCGCGTCGAAGCCGTGCGCGATCATGCGCGGGCCGCCGATACCGTAGGTGCGTGCGTCGGGCAAGCGCGCAGCGAGCCCGCCCAGCAGCGACGCGCCGAGCAGATCGCCGGACGGTTCGCCGGCCACCAGCGCCAGCCGCGTATGACCCGAATGTAGCGACATCGCGCGCTTAACGGATGATGCCGCGCTGCGACGCTTCGACGAAGTCGACCAGCGCGCGCACCGGTTCGTCGCCGTCGCCACCGGCCGAAGCCAGTTCGCGTAGCTGCAGTTTCGCTTCTTCGAGCGACAGGCCGTTCTTGTACAGCAGACGGTACGCGGCACGCAGCGCCGAAATCGCATCCGGCGAAAAACCGCGCCGACGCAAGCCTTCGACGTTGATGCCGTGCGGCTCGGCCTTGTTGCCGGCGGCCATCACGAACGGCGGAATATCCTGCACCACGGCGGATGCGCCGCCGAGGAAAGAATGCGCGCCGATCCGTACGAACTGATGCACGCCGGTCATGCCGCCGACGATCGCGTAATCGCCGATCAGCACGTGCCCGGCCATCTGCGCGTTGCTCGACAGGATCACGTTGTTGCTGATCTGGCAGTCGTGGCCGATATGCACGTACGCCATGATCCAGTTGTCGTCGCCAAGCGTCGTCACGCCGGTGTCCTGCACCGTGCCGGTGTGGATCGTCGTGAATTCGCGGATCGTGTTGCGGTTGCCGACCACCAGCCGGGTCGGCTCGCCGTCGTACTTCATGTCCTGCGGCCGGCCACCGACCGATGCATAGTGGCCGATCCGGTTGTCTTCGCCGAGC
This sequence comes from Paraburkholderia jirisanensis, assembly GCF_054782355.1. Classification (NCBI taxonomy): domain Bacteria; kingdom Pseudomonadati; phylum Pseudomonadota; class Betaproteobacteria; order Burkholderiales; family Burkholderiaceae; genus Paraburkholderia; species Paraburkholderia jirisanensis. The sequence goes on from NZ_BAAGSQ010000021.1 coordinate 29,178, forward strand.
GTCGTGTGACCTTCGATGACGCTATGCGAACCCACCGTGGTTCGCGCGCCGATCGTCACGTGTGCGCCGACGATGGCGTACGGTCCGATTTCGACCGTGTCGTCGAGCTGTGCACCCGGCTCGATGATCGCAGTAGGATGAATCCTGCTCATGCGCCCTCGCTTCTGATTCAGTTGGCGTTACTGCTGTGCCGCCATTGCGGCACCCTTGCGTCGCGGCGCGCGCAGTGCGGCGCCGGCCTTACCCTTCGTCCGACGTGCGTACCGCGCACATCAGATCGGCTTCCGCGGCGACCGCGCCGTCCACTTCCGCACGTGCCTTGAACTTCCAGATGCCGCGCATATGGCGTTCGAAAGTCACGTTCAGGATCAGCTGGTCGCCCGGTTCGACCACGCGTTTGAAACGCGCGTTGTCGATGCCGACGAACAGGTACAGCGTGTTGTCCGGGTCGTGCGGCTCTTCGGCGAACGTCAGGAGAGCGGCGGTTTGTGCGAGCGCCTCCAGAATCAGCACGCCGGGCATCACCGGGCGCTTCGGGAAATGCCCCACAAAGTACGGCTCGTTGATCGTGACATTCTTCAGCGCCTTGATCGCCTTGTGCGGCTCGAGCTCGAGCACCCGGTCGACCAGCAGGATCGGGTAGCGATGCGGCAGCAGCGTGAGAATCTTGTGAATGTCGAGATTGATTTTTTCGGTGCTCATGGTATTTCGGCTCACGCATCGATGGCGCGACGATAACTGCGGATGCTGGTACAGGTGGAATGGTAACGTGCCGCTGCCGTGTTCCGGCATTTCCGGCGGCGCCTTCATGCTGCGACCGCTGTGTCGCGGCCGCCGCGGCGCTTCTTGCTTGTGCGTCGTGCTCCCTTCTTGTTCGTATGTTGCTCGCTCGTTGCTCGCTGCTGTTCGTTCGTTGCGTGCGGCGTTTCTTGTGTTGCGCTTCTTGTGTTGCGTTCGTATGCGGCGTTACGCGCCGTCGCTACCGGCCTGCTTCTGCGTCGCCACCGCCGCCTCGAGCGCCTTGATGCGATCGCGCATCTTGTCGAGGTTGCGCATCAGCGCAGCGCTGCGATTCCACTCGGCATTTTCGACCGCCGGAAACGCGCTCGTATAAATGCCCGGCTTTGGCAGCGATTTCGACACGCCCGACTTCGCAGTGACGATCACATAGTCGCCCAGCGTCACGTGCCCCGCGACGCCGACCGCGCCGCCCAGCATGCAATGCTTGCCGATCGTCGTGCTGCCCGCAATGCCGACGCAGCCGGCAATCACCGTATACGCGCCGATCTTGCAGTTGTGCGCAATCTGCACGAGGTTGTCGATTTTGACGCCTTCGTCGATCACCGTGTCCGCCATCGCGCCGCGGTCGATCGTCGTGTTCGCGCCGATTTCGACGTCCGGACCGATCTTCACGCCACCGACCTGCGGAATCTTCACCCAGTTGCCGGTACGCGCATCGCCGTCGCCGACGAAATCCGGCGCAAAGCCAAAGCCATCCGAGCCGATCACCGCGCCCGACTGCACGATCGCCCGCTCACCGAGCGAGCAGCCATGGTACACGGTCACGTTCGGGTACAGATGCGAACCGTCGCCGATGCGCGAGCCACGGCCGATAAACACGTTCGCGTCGAGGCGCACGCGCTCGCCGATCACGGCGCCCGCTTCGACCGTCACGTTCGGCCCCAGCACGGCACTCGCCGCGACCTTCGCGGAAGCATCAACCTGCGCGCTCGCATGCACGCCGGGCACGAGCTTCGGCGACGCGAGGTCGATCACGGCCTGCGCGACGCGCGCGAAGTAAGCGTACGGATTCGGCGTGACGATGAAGTTACGTGCGTCGCGCGCGGTGACTTTGGCGAAGTCGTCGGCGGTGATCAGCACGGCGCCTGCCTGGGTCGTTTCAACCTGCGACAGATACTTGGGGTTCGCGAGGAACGCCAGATGTTCCGGCCCGGCCTGGTCCAGCGGCGCCAGATTGCCGACGCGGTGCAAGCGGTCTCCAACAATCTCTCCGCCAAACCGCTTGACGATCTCCTCGAGCGTAAAAGCCATATTCGTGTACTGCTCCTGATTTCGGTTAGCGCCCAGGTTGGCGCTTCGGAGATATCGCGCGCCGTTCTGAACGAACACGCGCGATATCGGCGTGCTGCTTAATTCGAATTATTGTTCGCAAGAGCCTTCAGCACCTGGTCGGTAATATCGATGCGCGGGCTCACGTACACCGCTTCCTGCACGATCAGATCGTAGTGCTGCTGCTCGGCGATCTGCTTGATCACCTTGTTCGCACGATCGAGCACCGCGGCGAGCTCTTCGTTGCGGCGCTGGTTCAGGTCTTCGCGAAACTCGCGCTGCTTGCGCTGGAAATCGCTGTCGAGCTGCGACAGATCGCGCTGCTTTTGCGCGCGATCGGCCGGCGACATCGACGGACCGTTCTTGTCGAGCGCATCGGAGGTGCTCTTCAGACGCTGCGCCATGTCCTGCAGATCCTTGTCGCGCTTTGCGAATTCGGCTTCGAGCTTGGCCTGCGCCGCCTTGGCCGCCGTCGATTCGCGCAGGATGCGGTCCGAGTTGACCGCGGCGATGCGCGCTTCCTGCGCCTGCGCCGCGCCCGTCATGCCCGCGCCGAGGGCCACGGCCAGTGCCAGTGCGCATGCCACACGTTTCGTCGAAATCATACCGGTTAGCAAAGTCATCCTCTCGATACTGTAAGGGCGCTCCGATCCTCCGATCAGAATGCCGTCCCGATCTGGAACTGGAATTTCTGGTACTGGTCGCCTTCGTGCTTCTGCAGCGGGAAGCCCAGGCTCAGCTTCAGCGGGCCGATCGGCGAGATCCACGCGAGACCGACACCGTAACCATAGCGCAAGCCGTTCGAGCCGATCGTCGTGTCGCCGCCCTGACGCGGATCGCCCCACACGTTACCGGCGTCCAGGAAGGTGAACACGCGCAGCGTACGGTCGTAGCCGGTGCCCGGCAGCGGGAAGGTCAGTTCGATATTGCCGACGAACATCTTGTTGCCGCCGACCGGATCGTTCGTGACCTTGTCGCGTGGCCCCAGCGAGCTCGGCTCGAAGCCGCGCACCGAACCGATACCGCCCGCGTAGTAGTTCTTGAAAATCGGGAACGGATTGCCGATACCGTTACCGTAGCCGCCCTGCAGGTTGAAGCCCAGCACGAAGCCGCGCGAGAACGAGTAATAGTACTGCGCCTGCAAATCGGCCTTGTAGTATTGCGTGCCGCCGACCGGCGTGCCGTATTCGGCATTGGCCTGCGTGAAGTAGCCGCGGCTCGGTACCAACGCGCTATCGCGCGCGTCGCGCGACCAGCCGACCGTGAGCGGCACGTTGTTCGACACGCGGCCGAAGTCCTGCACGTAGTTCTTGTAGGTCTGCGGCGTGCTGCCGTCAACGTCGAGCGTGTTCTGCTCGAAACCCACGCCGAAGAACACCGTGTCGACTTCCGAGAACGGGATGCCGAACTTCAGGTCGCCACCGACCGTGACGATGCGGAAGCTCGAATCGGTCGAATAGAACAGCGGCTCGTACGTGCGGTAGTAGACGTCGGTAATGCGCTTGATGCCGTCCACCGTGAAGTACGGGTCAACCTGCGTGACCGTCAACGTGCGGTAGGTCTTCGCGGTATTCACGTTAACCGACAGGCTGGTACCGGAACCGAACACGTTGTCCTGCGATACGCCGGCCGACAGCACCACCTTGTCGGTCGACGAGAAACCAGCACCGAGCGTGATCGCGCCGGTCGGCTTTTCGGCCACTTTCACGTCGACGTCGACCTGGTCGGGCGTGCCTTCGACCGGCACGGTGGTCACATCGACGTCGGTGAAGTAGCCCAGACGGTTGATACGGTCCTTCGACAACGCAAGGCGGTTCGAATCGAACCACGAGCTTTCAAGCTGGCGCATTTCGCGACGCACGACTTCATCGCGCGTACGCGTGTTGCCGACCACGTTGATGCGCCGCACGTAGACGCGGCGGCTCGGATCGACCTGCAGCGTCAGGTCGACCTTGTGATTGACCTGATCGATCTGCGGCAGCGCATTGACGGTGGCGAACGCATAGCCGTATTCGCCGAGCTTGTCGACGATGGCCTTGGTGGTGGCCTGCAGTTTCTCCGCCGAGAAGCGCTCGCCCGGCTTGATCTTGATCAGCTTGCGCAGCTCGGGTTCGCGGTCCAGCAGGTTGCCCGACAGCTTGATCGTCGAGATCGTGTACGGCTCGCCTTCGTGCAGCGTGACCGTCAGGTACATGTCCTTCTTGTCGGGCGTGATCGACACCTGGGTCGACTCGATATTGAACTCGAGATAGCCGCGGTTCAGGTAGTACGAGCGCACGTTTTCGAGGTCGCCCGTGAGCTTTTCCTTCGAATACAGGTCGTTCTTCGTGTACCAGGAGAACCAGTTCGGCGTCGACAGCTGCATTTCGTCGCGCAGCGTGCTGGTGCTGAAAGTCTTGCTGCCGATGAAGTTGATCTGGCGGATCTTCGCGCTCGGGCCTTCAACCACCGAGAACAGCAGGCCGACGCGGTTGCGGTCGATCGGCGTGACGGTGGTGGTGACCTCGGCGGCGTAAAAGCCACGCGTGAGGTACTGGCGCTTCAGTTCCTGCTCGGCCTTGTCGACCAGCGCCTTGTCGTAGTACCGGCCTTGCGACAGGCCGACTGCGCGCAGCGCCTTGATCAGGTTGTCTTTCTCGAATTCGTGAATGCCCGCGAAGTCGATCGTGCCGATTGCCGGACGCTCGACCACCTGCACGATCACGACGCCGCCTTCAGTCGAAATGCGTACGTCGTTGAAGAAGCCCGTTGCGTACAGCGCGCGGATCGCTTCCGATGCCTTGTCGTCGCTGAACGTATCGCCCTGCTTGATCGGCAGGTACGAGAACACGGTACCCGGTTCGACCCGTTGCAGCCCCTCGATCCGAATGTCTTGCACCACGAAAGGTGTCGTCGCGTGGGCGACCAGCCCATGCGCGGCAAACGCCGCGGCTACAACCGTTTTAGGAACAAATCGACGAGGTTTGAACAACGTGCATCCCCAGTGTGTATAGCTGCATCAGGTCCGGCGGTCGTGGCGAACGCCGCCTGGCACTTTAAAAATGGATTAAACGAGCAAGATCGTTGAAAAGCGCGATCGCCGACAACGCGACGATACAGGCCAGACCGGCTCTTTGAAGAACCATCTGCCAGCGGTCGGAGACCGCTTTGCCCGTAACCGCTTCAACCAAATAATATAACAGATGCCCCCCGTCCAATACCGGAATTGGTAAAAGGTTGAGCACACCGAGACTAATACTGACAAGCGCGAGGAACGACAGGAATGCTGATGGACCGAGTCTCGCACTCTTACCGGCATAGTCAGCAATCGTTACGGGGCCTGACAGATTCTTCAGCGAAGCCTCGCCGATGATCATGCGGCCGAACATCCGGATCGAATAAACGCTGAGTTCCCACGTGCGGTTTGCGCCAAGCCGCAGGCTCTCCAGCGGGCCGTAGCGCACGTCGATCGACGGCACTTGCGTGGCGAGTTCGGCACCGATGCGGCCGACGTTCTGGCCGGTCGTTTCGTCGCGCTGCGCGGTGGGCGTCAGCGTGATCGAATGCAGCGTGCCGGGGGCAGTGTTCGATGCGCCGCGCTCCACTTGCAGCGTGATCGGCTGGCCCGCATGCGTCTTGATGTAGGCGATGAAGCTGGTGGCGTTGTCGGCCGGATGGCCGTCGACTGCGCGCAGTTTGTCGCCCGTCGCGAGGCCTGCGCGCTGCGCGGCGCTGCCCGCCTGCACGCCGGCCACCGACAACGCGCCGCCGCCGGGCTCGAAGCCCAGGCGCGACATGAAGTTGTCGTCGACGTCCTTGTCCGACAGGCTCTCGAGGCTCAGCGGGAAGTCGAACATGCCGTTCTTGTCCTTCGCGGACAGCACGACATTGCGATGATCGAACGCGGAGCCGAGCAGCTTCCAGCGCAGGTCGGACCATGAGCGCACCGGTTCGGCTTCGCCGGCATTCGCGTTGCGCACCGCGGTGATGGTTTCGCCGCCTTCGAAGCCGGCCTTCGCGGCCGGCGTGTTAGCCGCCGGGGCTGCGACGACCGCGGCCGGCTCGGTCACACCGGTGGCGAACACCGCACCGAACAGCACGATCGCGAGCAGGAAGTTGGCAATCGGCCCGGCCGCAACGATCGCAAAACGCTTGGCGACCGACTGCCGGTTGAATGCATAACGCAACTCTTCCTTCGGGATCGGCACGCCCTCTTCACGCTCGTCGAGCATCTTCACGTAGCCGCCCAGCGGCAGCCACGCAATCGTCCATTGCGTGCCCGTTTTCTTGCTGACCCATTGCGCAATCGGCTTGCCGAAGCCGATCGAAAAGCGCAGCACCTTCACGCCGCACAGCCGTGCGACGCTATAGTGACCGTACTCGTGTACGACCACCAGCACGCCGATCGCAACTGCGAAGGCGAGCACTTCGGTCAGCAGATTCATAAACGCCTCACTGGATGGCGCGTTCCGTACTGCGCAGGTCGACCAGCGCCGCGGCCGCATGGCGCGCCGCGACGTCGGCTTCGAGCACGTCGTCGAGGCTCGCCGCATCGCGATTGACGAGCGCGTTGAGCACCGCATCGACGATCTCGGCGATCGCCATGAAACCGATGCGCCGCGCAAGGAACGCTTCGACTGCCACTTCGTTGGCCGCGTTGAGCGCCGCGCTGGCGATGCCGCCGGCGGCCATCGCCCTCATCGCGAGCGCCAGACACGGGAAGCGAGCGTAGTCCGGTTTTTCGAACTGCAAGGTGGCGACTTGCGCGAGATCGAGCTGCGCGACGCCGGAATCGATCCGCTCCGGATACGCGAGCGCGTGCGCGATCGGCGTACGCATGTCGGGGTTGCCCAGTTGCGCCAGCACCGATCCGTCCGCATACGACACCATCGAATGGATCACGCTCTGCGGGTGGATCAGCACTTCGATGCGATCGCCGCCGAGACCGAACAGCCAATGCGCCTCGATCACTTCGAGGCCCTTGTTCATCATCGTCGCGGAATCGACCGAGATCTTGCGACCCATCGACCAGTTCGGATGCTTGCAGGCTTCATCCGGCGTGACGTTGACGAGGCTTTGCGGATCGCGCGTCCGGAACGGGCCGCCCGAAGCGGTCAGAATGATCTTCGACACGCCGCCATGCGGCACGGATTCGTGCGGCAGGCATTGGAAAATCGCGTTGTGCTCGCTGTCGACCGGCAGCAGGATCGCGCCATGGTCGCGCACGGCATCCATGAAGATCGCACCGGACATCACCAGCGCTTCCTTGTTGGCGAGCAGGATGCGCTTGCCGGCACGCGCCGCCGCAAGGCTTGGCGCGAGGCCCGCCGCGCCGACGATCGCCGCCACCACGGTGTCGCAGCCGCCGCTCTCCGACACGTCGACGAGCGCCTGCGGGCCGTGCAGCACCTCAGTCTTGCAGCCCGCGGCACGCAGCTTCGCGGCAACCTGCTGCGCCGTCGCCGCATCGCCGACCACCGCCACCTCAGGGTGAAAGCGCAGGCATTGTTCGACGAGCTTGTCGCCGTTGCGGTGCGCGGTCAGCGCAAATACCGAAAAACGCTCGGGATGACGCGCGACCACGTCGAGCGTGCTGTCTCCAATCGAGCCCGTGGAACCGAGCAAGGTCAATCGTTTCTTCATGTCTCTTTCTCTAGCCGAGCAGCAGCATGGCAAGCGGCAGCACGGGCAACAACGCGTCGATGCGGTCCAGCACGCCGCCGTGGCCTGGCAGCAGGCCGCTGGAATCCTTGACGCCAGCCTGGCGTTTCAGCATCGACTCGAACAGGTCGCCCACGATGCTGAATGCCACCAGCAGGGTGAGCGCGATGAGCGTGCGCACCGAACCAAGGTGGTCCAGCAACGCTAAAAACAGGGTCGGCTCGAATGCGCGCGTGGCCGCCGCAATCAGCGCGACCACGATGACCGCGATCCAGCCGCCGACCGCCCCCTCCCAGGTCTTGCCGGGGCTGATGGACGGCGCCAGTTTGTGCTTACCCAACGCCTTCCCGGCGAAGTATGCGCCGATATCGGCCAGCCACACCACCAGCAGAAGCGAAAGCACGAACGCGACGCCGGTCAGGCGCGCGGCCACCAGCGCATGCCAGCAGGCCGTGAAAACGACGAGGCCGGCCGCCAGCAGGAACACCCGCCAGCCTCCGGCCGCCAGCACCGGCTTGCGCAGCAGCACGAACGGGCCGACCAGCACCCAGAAGATCGCGGCGGCCTCGAACAGCGGCCGCGGCGCGACCAGACCGATGCCGAGCTTCGTGCTCGCGACCAGCGCCAGCGCCGCGACCACCGCATACACGATCGGGCCGGCGCCCGGCAGTTTCAGGAGCCGCGCCCATTCCCACGCGGCGAACACGACGACAAACGCGATCAGCGCGCCGAAGCCGCCGATCGGCGCATAGAGCGTGACCGGCAGCAGGATCGCCAGCAGAACGACCGCCGTGATGACACGGGTTTTTAGCATGAAAGCGAGTCGGCGTTTTGCGATTGCGGCTCGAGTTGAGCGCTGGTTCGGCCAAAGCGGCGTTCGCGCCCGCCATACGACGCGATCGCGTGGCTTAGCGAGTTGGCATCGAAATCAGGCCAGAACGTGTCGGTGAAATAGAACTCGGTGTACGCGAGCTGCCACAGCAGGAAGTTGCTGATGCGCTGCTCGCCGCCGGTGCGGATGAACAGATCCGGCTCCGGCGCATAGGCCATTGCCAGATGCTCGCTGAATGCCTCTTCGCTGACCTCATCGGTGCGCCCGGTGCGCGCCGCTTCTTCGACCAGCTTGCGGGTGGCCTGCATGATGTCCCAGCGGCCGCCATAGTTCGCGGCGATGGTCAGCGTCAGGCGCGTATTGCGCGCGGTCTTGGTTTCGGCGCGGCGAATCAGATCCTGGATACGCCGGTCGAATGCAGCCAGGTCGCCGACCACCCGCAGCCGGATGCCATTCGCATGCAGCTTGCCGATTTCGCGTTCGAGCGCGGTGACGAACAGGCGCATCAGAAACGACACTTCGTCTTCCGGACGCCGCCAGTTTTCCGAGCTGAACGCGAACAGCGTCAGATATTGCACGCCGGCCCGCGCGCACGCCTCGACGGTCGCACGCACGGCGTCGACACCGCGCGTATGGCCCGCCACGCGCGGCAGACGGCGCTGCGTCGCCCAACGGCCGTTGCCGTCCATGATGATCGCGATGTGCCGCGGCACAGCTGCGACATCAGGAACGAGAACGGTTGAACTGGTATAAGTCATAGCCGTCGGGAACTCACTCAGCAAATGAACAAAGAAAGACTTGAGGGTGCCGATGCGCCGCATCACACCGTCATGATCTCGCCTTCCTTGATCTGCACGAGTTTGTCGATTTCAGCGACGAACTTGTCCGTGAGCTTTTGCACATCGTCGCTGGCGCGGCGTTCTTCGTCTTCCGAGATTTCCTTGTCCTTGACGAGCTTCTTCAGTTGCTCGTTCGCGTCGCGGCGCAGATTGCGCACCGCGATCTTGGCCGTCTCGCCTTCGCTCTTCACGACCTTCGTCAGTTCGCGGCGGCGTTCTTCGGTGAGTGCGGGCATCGGTACGCGGATCAGGTCGCCCTGCGAGGCCGGGTTCAGACCCAGATCGGATTCGCGGATCGCCTTCTCGACCACCTGGACCATCTTCTTTTCCCACGGCTGCACGCCGATCGTGCGCGCGTCGACCAGCGTCAGGTTCGCGACCTGCGAGATCGGCACCGGCGAGCCGTAGTAATCGACCTGGATATGGTCGAGCAGACCGGTGTGTGCCCGGCCCGTGCGGATTTTCGACAGATCGTTTTTGAACGCGTCGATCGAGCGCAGCATTTTCTGCTCAACGCCCTTTTTGGTGTCAGCCACAGACATGATTAAACCTCCGAACCTTCAAAACGATGCGAGCACGGCCGGCATGCGCATAGCCGCGGCCCGGGCTCGCGCTCGAGCCCATCTTGTATGACAAAGAGTTTACACGTGCACGAGGGTGCCCTCGTCTTCGCCCTGGATGATGCGTTTCAACGCGCCCGCCTTGTTGATCGAAAACACGCGGATCGGCAGCTTCTGGTCGCGGCACAGCGCGAAGGCGGTGGCGTCCATCACCTGCAGATTGCGGCCGATCGCCTCGTCGAAGCTGATCGTCGTATAGCGCGTGGCGGTCGGATCCTTGCGCGGATCGGCCGAATAGACGCCATCTACCTTGGTCGCCTTCAGCACCACTTCGGCACCGACTTCCGAGCCGCGCAGCGCCGCTGCGGTATCGGTCGTGAAGAACGGGTTGCCTGTGCCGGCCGCGAAAATCACGACCCGGCCTTCTTCGAGCTGGCGGATCGCGCGCGGGCGAATGTAAGGTTCGACCACCTGGTCCATGCGCAGCGCCGATTGCACGCGCGCCTCGATGCCCGCGTGACGCATCGCGTCCTGCAGCGCGAGCGCGTTCATCATCGTGGCGAGCATCCCCATGTAGTCGGCCGTTGCGCGGTCCATACCGGCCGCGCCGCCCGCCACACCGCGGAAGATGTTGCCGCCGCCGATCACGACGGCCAGTTGCGTACCGAGCCGCACGACCTCGGCCACGTCCGCCACCATTCTTTCGATCGTCGAGCGATTGATGCCGAAGGCATCGTCGCCCATCAGAGCTTCGCCGGAGAGTTTCAGGAGGACGCGTTTATAGGCAGTGGGCATAGAGATATCCAGATCGCGCAGGTGACAACAACGTGGAACTGTAGGGGTGAAATGCTGATTCGGGCAAGCGTCGCCAAATTGATTGGCCATCAGGACTAGCCATGATGGCTGCCGGGCTTATCCGGCGGCGCTGCCGGCCGTGGCGGCGCAGGCCGCCACGGGTCGAACGGTAAAACTCGGGTGAAGCCTGAAACAGTGCAACACTAAAGCTTGAATACCATTTATTGCTGCTTTGCAGCAGCGACTTGCGCGGCCACTTCGGCAGCGAAGTCGTCTTGACGCTTCTCGATGCCTTCGCCCACCACGAACAGCGCGAACTTCTGCACGCTCGACGATGCGGCCTTCAGCATCTGCTCGATGGTCTGCTTGTCGTTCTTCACGAACGGCTGGTTCAGCAGCGACACTTCCTTCAGGTACTTCTGTACGCTGCCTTCGACCATCTTCGCGACGATTTCAGCCGGCTTGCCCGATTCGGCAGCCTTCTGTTCGGCGATGCTGCGTTCCTTGGCGATCAGATCGGCCGGCACGTCGTCCGACGACAGCGAAACCGGCTTCATCGCGGCGATGTGCATCGCGACGTCCTTGCCGACCTGCTCGTTGGCGCCGGTGTACTCGACCAGCACGCCGATGCGCGTGCCGTGCAGGTACGCAGCCAGCTGGTTCGACGTTTCGAAACGCGCGAAACGGCGGATCGACAGGTTTTCGCCGATCTTGCCGACCAGCGCGAGGCGCACTGCGTCGACCGTCGAGTCGTTCAGCGGCAACGCTGCCAGCGCGGCGACGTCAGCCGGATTCTGCTTGGCGACCAGCTCGGCCACCTGATTCGAGAACGCGATGAAGTCGTCGTTCTTCGAGACGAAATCGGTCTCGCAGTTCAGTTCGACGATCGCGCCGGCGTTACCGCCGATAAACGACGAGATCACGCCTTCAGCCGTCACACGCGACGCAGCCTTACTGGCCTTGTTGCCGAGCTTCACGCGCAGCAGTTCTTCCGCACGCGCCATGTCGCCGTCGGCTTCGGTCAGCGCCTTCTTGCATTCCATCATCGGCGCATCGGTCTTCGCGCGCAGTTCTGCAACCATGCTTGCGGTAATTGCCGCCATCATTCGCTCCTTGAGTGTGTCTTTGACACGCCGCCTCGTGCTAGTGCGCGAGGCGACGGCGGGAATTCGTTGCACGGCGCCATGACGCGCCGCCTTGCCTGAGTTGCCGCTATCGCGACAACTGATACGATTTGTCGCGGCTTAAAAAAAAGGGGCCTCTCGCAAGCCCCCTTTTTTACCGGACACGGGGTGGCGTTACGCTTCCCCGTTGACCTCGACGAACTCGTCGCCGTCGTCACCGCGGGCTGCCTGCACCACTTCGTTGACTGCGTTGGCACGGCCTTCGAGGATCGCGTCGGCCACGCCTTGCGCGTACAGCGAAACCGCCTTGCTCGCGTCGTCGTTGCCCGGGATCACGTAGTCGATGCCTTCCGGCGAGTGGTTCGTATCGACCACTGCGATAACCGGCACGCCCAGCTTGTTCGCTTCGGTCACGGCAATCTTGTGGTAGCCGACGTCGACCACGAAGATCGCATCAGGAATGCCGCCCATGTCTTTCACGCCGCCGATCGACTTTTGCAGCTTGGCGATTTCACGCTCGAACAGCAGCGCTTCTTTCTTGCTCATCTTCTCGAGCTCGCCTGCCTCGACTGCCGTTTCCATGTCCTTCAGGCGCTTGATCGATACTTTCAGCGTCTTGAAGTTGGTCAGCATGCCGCCGAGCCAACGGGCGTTCACGAACGGCATGCCGGCGCGCAGCGCCTCTTCCGCGATCGTGTCACGCGACTGGCGCTTGGTGCCGACGAACAGGATGGTGCCGCGATTCGCTGCCAGTTGACGCACGTACTTCAGCGCGTCGTTGTACATCGGCAGCGTCTTTTCGAGGTTGATGATGTGAATCTTGTTGCGATGACCGAAAATGAACGGGGCCATCTTCGGGTTCCAGAAGCGAGTCTGGTGACCAAAGTGGACACCGGCTTCCAGCATTTGACGCATGGTCGTTGCCATGAAATTCTCCGCGAGGGTTGGGTCTTAAGCCGGCTGCCGTATTCGCCTGCGCCGATTCGCTACCTTCTGCCCGGACACCGCACTGCGCGAAACTGCTGGCGCGGCACGTTGCCACCTGGACTCCAGAGAAAATCGGACGCCGCGAACACCCTGGGTGCGCCGGCTTGCGAGTTAGCCGCTTCCTTGCCCGCTCAGTAGCTCTCAGTACTCGACCAAAATGCTAGACAAATACTAAAAACGGACTTGGGACGCGACTTAGCCAGAGATTATAGCACGCGACTATTGCACCACTCAACCTGCCCGGCGAGCCGGGAAAAGCATGGGCGGCACGGGCCAAAAAAGCCCTGGACGAGCCCAGGACCGGACCCAAGACCGGGCCCACTGCAAGAAGCCCAACGCGGAATCCGAAGCGGAACTCAGGGCGAGCCAACGCAAACTCAAAGCCCGAGGCGGCTCCGATCGCGCGCCGCAAACCCCGTAAAAATCAGCGTCCCCGGCGAGATGGTGCGATAATTCCAGAATAAATCGCATTTCAGGCGCAATTTCCAGGCGCAAATCATGGCTATTACACTCAGAAACGGACACGATCTCGAACAGATGCGTGTCGCCGGCCGGCTGGCGAGCGAGGTGCTCGACTACATCACGCCATTCGTGCAGGCCGGCACCACCACGGGCGAACTCGACCGCCTGTGTCACGAATACATGGTGAACGTGCAAGGCACGGTTCCCGCACCGTTAAACTACCAGCCCCCCGGCTACCCGCCGTATCCGAAATCGGTCTGCACGTCGGTCAACGACGTGATCTGCCACGGCATTCCCGGCGACAAGGTACTCAAAAACGGTGACACGCTCAATATCGACGTCACTGTGATCAAGGAAGGCTTTTACGGCGACACGAGCCGCATGTTCATCGTGGGCGATGGCTCGATCCTCGCGAAGCGCCTCGTGCAGACCACCTACGAATGCATGTGGCTCGGTATCGAGCAGGTGCGCCCCGGCGCGCATCTGGGCGACATCGGCTACGCGATCCAGAAGCATGCGGAAGCGCAAGGCTACAGCGTGGTGCGCGAATACTGCGGCCACGGCATCGGCACGGTATTCCACGACGAGCCGCAGGTGCTTCACTACGGCCGCCCGGGCACCGGCATCGAACTGCAAACCGGCATGATCTTCACGATCGAGCCGATGATCAACGCCGGCCGTCGCGACATCCGCACGATGCCCGACCAGTGGACCGTGAAAACCAAAGACCGCAGCCTGTCCGCGCAATGGGAACACACGATTCTGATCACCGAAACCGGCTATGAAGTGCTGACCGTTTCGGCCGGCACGCCCGCTCGTCCGCAGATCGTGGCCGCGGCCACCGCCTGATTCCATTTCTTTTTGCCGCCCGCCTTTCGCCTATGAGTAGCGTTCCAGTCGCCCATTCCGATGCCACGTCGCTGAAGGCGGACTACAAAGTGGCCAAGAATCCGTTGCTGGAGCGCTTCAAGACCGCATCGAACGTCGATGCGCCGATGCACGCGCTGGCCCGCATCACCGACGAAGCGCTGCGCAACGCGTGGTCGGCGTGCGAACTGTCGGCATCGTTCGCGCTGGTGGCAGTGGGCGGTTACGGGCGCGGCGAGCTCGCACCGCATTCGGACATCGACATTCTGGTACTGCTGCCCGACGCTACGCCACCGGGCAGCGAAGCCTGCGTCGAGAAATTCATCGGTCTCGCGTGGGACCTCGGGCTCGAACTCGGCAGCAGCGTGCGCAGCGTGTCGCAATGCCTCGAGGAAGCCGCCAACGATGTAACGGTGCGCACCTCGCTGCTGGAAGCGCGCCGCATCTGCGGCAGCACCACGCTGTTTGAGACTTTCGCGCTGCGTTATCAGGATGCGCTCGATCCGCGCGCGTTCTTCCAGGCGAAAGTGCTGGAAATGCGTCAGCGCCATGCGAAATTCCAGGACACGCCCTACTCGCTCGAACCGAACGTCAAGGAAAGCCCGGGCGGCCTGCGCGACCTGCAGCTGATCCTGTGGGTGACGCGCGCGGCGGGCTTCGGCAGCAGCTGGCGCGAACTGGAAGCGCGCGGCCTGATCACGAACCGCGAAGCGCGCGAACTGCGCCGCAACGAGGCGTTTCTGAAGACGCTGCGCGCGCGCCTGCACGTGCTCGCCGGGCGCCGCCAGGACATCCTCGTATTCGATCTGCAGACCGCGCTCGCCGAGGGTTTCGGCTACAAGGCGAGCGCCACGCGGCGCGCCAGCGAGCAGCTGATGCGCCGCTACTACTGGGCCGCGAAAGCCGTCACGCAACTCGCGACGATCCTGATCCAGAACATCGAGGCGCAGCTGTTCCCGAGCACGAGCGGCGTGACGCGCGTGATCTCCGAACGCTTCGTCGAGAAACAGGGCATGCTCGAAATCGCCACCGACGACGTTTTCGAGCGCCATCCGAATGCGATCCTCGAGGCGTTCCTGCTGTACGAAGCGACGCCCGGCGTGAAGGGTTTTTCGGCGCGCACGCTGCGCGCGCTGTACAACGCACGCGACAAGATGGACCAGCGCTGGCGCCGCGATCCGGAAAACCGGCGGCTCTTCATGGAGATCCTGAAGGAGCCGCAAGGCATCACACACGCGTTCCGGTTGATGAACCAGACCAGCGTGCTCGGCCGCTACCTGCTGAATTTCCGCCGCATCGTCGGGCAGATGCAGCATGACCTGTATCACGTGTACACGGTCGACCAGCACATCCTGATGGTGCTGCGCAACCTGCGCCGCTTCGCGATCGCCGAGCACGCGCACGAGTACGCGTTCTGCAGCCAGTTGATCTCGAATTTCGAGCGGCCGTGGGTGCTGTACGTCGCGGCGCTGTTTCACGATATTGCGAAGGGCCGTGGCGGCGACCACTCGCAGCTCGGCATGGCCGACGCGCGGCGCTTTTGCCGCGAACACGGCATCGACGCAGACGATAGCGCGCTGGTCGTGTGGCTCGTCGAGCAGCATCTGACGATGAGCCAGGTCGCGCAAAAGCAGGATACGAGCGACCCGGAAGTGATCAAGCGGTTTGCGGAGCGGGTTGGCGACGAGCGGCACCTGACCGCGCTTTATCTGCTAACGGTGGCCGACATTCGCGGCACCAGCCCGAAGGTGTGGAACACGTGGAAAGGCAAGCTGCTCGAAGACCTGTACCGCGTGACGCTGTCGGTGCTGGGCGGCGCGCGGCCCGACACGCATTCGGAAGTGAACACGCGCAAGGAAGAGGCGCTTGCGCTGCTGCGCCTCGAGACGGTGCCCGAATACGCGCACAAGGCGCTGTGGGACAAGCTCGACGTCGGCTATTTCCTGCGCCACGACGCGGCCGACATCGCGTGGCAGACACGCGTGCTGTACCGCCACATCGAAACCGACACGCCGATCGTGCGCGCGCGGCCGTCGCCGATCGGCGAGGCGCTGCAGGTGCTGGTCTACGTGAAGGACCGCCCTGACCTGTTCGCCGGTATCTGTGCGTATTTCGACCGCAACGGGCTGTCGGTGCTCGACGCGCGCGTCAGCACGACGCAGCATGGTTATGCGCTCGACAACTTCATCGTCGCGCATACCGAACAGGACGTGCACTACCGCGACATCGCGAACCTTGTCGAGCAGGAGCTGGCGCACCGGCTCAATGCCGCCGGCACGTTGCTGCCGGAGCCGTCCAAGGGGCGGCTGTCGCGGCTGTCGCGCACCTTCCCGATTACCCCGCGCGTCGACCTCCGGGCCGATGAGCGCGGCCAGTACTACATCCTGTCCGTGTCGGCTAACGACCGGCCAGGCCTTCTTTATTCGATCGCGCGCGTGCTGGCCGAGTACCGGGTCGGCGTCCATGCGGCGCGGATCAATACGCTCGGCGAACGCGTCGAAGACGTGTTTCTGCTCGACGGACAAGGTCTGTCCGACAACCGGCGTCAAATCCAGGTCGAAACGGAGCTGCTGCGCGCGATCGCAGTGTGAGATTTCATGCGAGTCAAGTTAACAGCCAAGCATCCGCGGCCGGCTTCGGCCGACCGTGCCCCGGTCCGTTTCGGAAGTCCGTCGGGACGTAAGCCGGTGCGCAGCGACGCGCCGTCTGCGGCAAAGGGTGGCGGTGCGCGCCCGAACGCGGGGACGGCAAAGGGTGCGGGAGCCGCGCGGCGCGGTGGACCGGGCGAGAGTGGCCCGGCGCGCGGCCCACGTGCGAACGATGGGGGCGCTGGCCGGCCGGTAAAGCGCGCTGATGATGCGCGTGGGCCGCGTGCGCGCAGCGGCGACGATGCGCGTGGATTTCGTCCGCGGGCTGGGGATGATGCACGTGGACCGCGTTCGCGGGATGGCGATGATTCGCGCGGCTTCCGTCCGCGAGCCGGCGATGAGGCACGTGGCGCGCGCCCGCCGCGGTCTGCTGATGACGCGCGTGGCCCGCGTTCGCGGGATGGCGGCGATGCGCGTGGATTCCGGCCGCGTGGCGGTGACGATACACGCGGAGCGCGCCCGCCGCGCGCCGGTGATGATGCACGCGGCCCACGCTCACGCGATGGCGACGATTCACGCGGCTTCCGCCCGCGAGCCGGCGATGATGCACGTGGACCACGCCCGCCGCGATTCGGTGATGACGCTCGTGGCCCCCGTTCGCGAGATGGCGGCGATGCACGCGGCTTCCGGCCGCGAGATGGCGGCGATGCACGTGGACCACGCCCACCGCGGTCCGCTGATGATGCTCGTGGTCCCCGTTCGCGAGATGGCGGCGATGCACGCGGCTTCCGGCCGCGAGATGGCGGCGATGCACGTGGACCACGCCCACCGCGGTCCGCTGATGATGCTCGTGGTCCCCGTTCGCGAGATGGCGGCGATGCTCGAGGTTTCCGGCCGCGAGCCGGCGATGATGCACGTGGACCGCGCCCGCCGCGAGCCGGTGATGACGCTCGTAGCCCCCGCTCACGAGATGGCGGCGAAGCACGCGGATTCCGCCCGCGAGCCGGCGATGATTCTCGTGGACCGCGCCCGCCGCGATTCGGTGATGAGGCTCGTGGTCCACGCACGCGGGATGGCGACGATGCGCGCGGATTCCGCCCGCGAGCCGGGGATGACGCTCGTGGGTCGCGCCCGCCGCGATCCGCTGATGACGCACGTAGCCCCCGTTCGCGGGATGGCGGCGATTCGCGCGGCTTCCGCCCGCGAGCCGGCGACGACACTCGCGGACCGCGCCTAACACGATCTGCTGATGATGCTCGTGGCCCCCGCTCGCGGGATGGCGCCGATTCGCGCGGATTCCGCCCGCGAACCGGCGACGATGCGCGCGGCCCACGCTCTGCACCTGGCGACGATGCCCGCGGATTCCGCCCTCGTGCCGACGCAAGCGGCCCTGCGCGCCGCTCCGCATTCGAGCGCGCGCCGCACGGCGAGCGCTCGACGGATGCGCGCGCGCCGCGCGGCGGCGCCGATGACGGCCAGCGCAAACCTTATGGCGCAGCACGCGGCGCCGATGAAACACGTCGTCCGACCGGTCGCCCTGCTCCGTCGGGCCGTTCAACCGACTCCGACACTTCCCGCGGCGCTCGCGCCGGCGCTGCGCCAGAACGCAAACCGTCGGCCGAGCGCGGCGAGCGCACGTTCGCACGCCCAGTCAAAGGCGACTACGCAGAGCGCCCGCAGCACGACGAACGCGCTGCACGCAGCCCCGCCAAACGCAGCCCGCGCAGCGAAGGCCCGACGCATTCCGCATCACGCGCCGACGCCCGCTCCCACGATCACGCGGACGAAGCACCGTTCCGACCTGCCCGTGATCGTGAAGACGCGCCCGGCTCGCTGCGTCTGTCGAAGCTGATGTCCGAACTCGGCCTGTGCTCGCGACGCGAGGCCGACGAATGGATCGAGAAAGGCTGGGTGCTGGTCGATGGCGAACGCATCGACACGCTCGGCACCAAAGTGCGCCCGGACGCGAACATCGAGATCGACCCAGCCGCGCAAGCGGCGCAAGCGCGCCTCGTGACGATCCTGCTGCACAAGCCGGTCGGCTACGTGTCGGGCCAGGCCGAAGACGGTTATGAGCCTGCCGTCACGCTGTTCACGCCAGCCAACCGCTGGGAAGGCGATCACTCGGAGTTCCAGTTCGCGCCGTCGCAGCTGCGCCAGCTCGCGCCTGCCGGCCGCCTCGACATCGATTCGACCGGCTTGCTGGTGCTGACCCAGGACGGACGCATCGCGAAGCAACTGATCGGCGGCCATTCGGAAGTCGACAAGGAGTATCTGGTGCGCGTCGCGTACGGCGACGTGGAAACCGATGTCGACGCGCAATTTCCGCCCGAAAGCCTCGCGCAACTTCGGCACGGCCTCGAACTCGACGGCGTACCGCTGAAGACCGCGATGGTCAGCTGGCAGAACGGCGAGCAGCTGCGCTTCGTGCTGCGCGAAGGCAAGAAGCGGCAGATTCGCCGGATGTGCGAACTGGTCGGGTTGCGCGTGGTCGGTCTAAAACGCGTGCGGATGGGCAAGGTCACGCTCGGCGCGTTGCCGCAGGGGCAATGGCGTTATCTGTCGGCAGACGAGGCCTTCTAACCGGTCTGATTCCCTGCTGGCGGCGTTCGCGCCAGCACCGCTTCAGAAAAAAGGCCTGCGTTTGATGACGCAGGCCTTTTTGCATGGAACACGCGCCGCGCATCGCATAGGAAAAGCGCGGCACGCGACACGACCGCAGCCGCTGCCCGCGCCTTCAATCGTCGCTACGCGGATCCAGATCCGGAAACAGCACTTCGGTAAAGCCGAACTTCGAAAAGTCGGTAATCCGCATCGGATACAGCTTGCCGATCAGGTGGTCGCATTCGTGCTGCACGACACGCGCGTGAAACCCCTCGGCGACACGGTCGATCGGTTTGCCGAACTGGTCGAAGCCGTGATAGCGGATCATCGAGAAGCGGTTGACGACGCCGCGCAGCCCCGGCACCGACAGACAGCCTTCCCAGCCCTCTTCCATATCCTGCGACACCGGCGTGATGGTCGGATTGATCAGCACCGTTTCGGGCACCGGCGGCGCATCCGGATAGCGTTCGCTATGGCCGAAACCGAAGATCACCACCTGCAGGTCGACGCCGATCTGCGGCGCGGCGAGACCCGCGCCGTTTGCATCGTGCATCGTCTCGAACATGTCCTTGATCAGCTCGTGAAGTTCAGGCGTGTCGAAATGGTCGACGGGTTTGGCAATGCGCAACAGCCGCGGATCGCCCATCTTAAGAATTTCGCGAATCATGTTGTGTGCCCCTCCAGAAGCTTGCGCATACCCTCTTCGTCGAGCACCGGAATGCCGAGTTCCTCAGCTTTCGCGAGCTTGCTGCCCGCTTCCGCGCCAGCCACGACGTAGTCGGTCTTTTTCGATACCGAACCGGCCACTTTGGCGCCGGCCGCCTCGAGCAGTTCTTTCGCCTCGTCGCGCCCCATGCCCGGCAGTGTGCCGGTCAGCACGACCGTCTTGCCGGCCAGCACGCCTTGCGGCGCTCTCGGGGCCGGCGGCCCCTCTTGCCACGTTACCTTACCCGGCGCGCGCAACTGCTCGATAACCGTACGGTTGTGCTCCTCCGCGAAGAACTGATGGATCGCCTCGGCGACCACCGGCCCGACGTCGTTCACTTCGAGCAGTTCCTCGAGCGAGGCGTCCATGATCGGTGTGAGCGAGCCGAAGTGCTTCGCCAGATCTTTGGCGGTCGATTCGCCGACGTGCCGGATGCCGAGTGCATAGATAAAACGCGCGAGCGTGGTGTGCTTCGCCTTTTCGAGCGAATCGATCAGATTCTGCGCGGACTTGTCCGCGAAACGGTCGAGTTCGGCAAGCGTCGAGAAGCCGAGATTGAACAGATCCGCTGGCGTGCGCACGAGGTTCTGCTCGACCAGCTGGTCGATGATCTTTTCACCGAGCCCGTCGATATCGAGCGCACGGCGCTGCGCGAAATGCCACAACGCCTGCTTGCGCTGCGCCGGACAGATCAGGCCGCCCGTGCAGCGCGCGATCGCCTCATCGGGCAGCCGCTCGATCGCGGAGCCGCATACCGGGCACTGCGTCGGCATCACGAATTCTTTCGCATCGGGTGGACGCCGCTCGGCCAGCGCGCCGACCACTTCCGGAATCACATCGCCCGCGCGCCGCACGATGACCGTGTCACCGATGCGGATGTCCTTGCGGCGCACTTCGTCTTCGTTGTGCAGCGTCGCGTTGGTGACCGTCGCGCCGCCGACGAACACCGGCTCGAGCCGCGCAACCGGTGTGATTGCACCGGTGCGGCCGACCTGCACGTCGATCGCGACGAGCCGGGTCAGTGCCTCTTGCGCCGGAAACTTGTGCGCAAGCGCAAAGCGCGGCGCACGCGATACGAAGCCGAGCCGGTCCTGCTCGTCGCGCCGGTTGACCTTGTAGACCACGCCGTCGATGTCGTACGGCAAGCCGTCGCGCTTGTCGCCGACCTTGCGAAAAAACGCCAGCAGCCCGTCGGCGCCGCTCACGACCGCACGCTCGCTGTTCACCGGCAAGCCCATCTCGCTGTACCAGTCGAGCAGCCCGCTATGGGTATCCGGCATCGGGCTGCCTTCGAGCACGCCAATACCGTACGCGAAGAACGACAGCGGCCGTTGCGCGGTGATCTTCGGATCGAGCTGCCGCAGGCTGCCCGCCGCGGCATTGCGCGGGTTCGCGAATTCGCGGTGCTCAGCCTCGCGCTGGCGCGCGTTCAGGCGCTCGAAATCGCGTTTGAACATCAGCACTTCGCCGCGTACGTCGAGCACTTTCGGAAGATTGCTGCCTTTGAGCCTGAGCGGGATCGAGCGGATCGTGCGGACGTTTTCGGTGACGTTCTCGCCGGTCGCGCCGTCGCCGCGCGTGGCCGCCTGCACGAATTTGCCGTCTTCGTAGCGCAATGAAATTGCCAGCCCGTCGAACTTCAGCTCGCACGCGTATTCGACCGGAGAGACGCCAAGGGTATCGGCGACGCGCTTGTCGAATGCGGCGATGTCTTCATCTGCGAAGCCGTTGTTCAGCGACAGCATCGGCAGGTCGTGTACGACCGGCTCGAAGCCGTTTGCCACTTCGCCGCCGACGCGCTGCGTAGGCGAATCGGGCGTGATCAGATCGGGATGCTCGGTTTCGACCTGCTGCAGCTCCTTGAACAGCTTGTCGTACTCCGCATCGGGCAGTTCCGGCTGGTCGAGCACGTAGTACGCGTAGTTCGCGCGTTCGAGCTGCTCGCGCAGCCACAGCGCACGCCCGGACGGCGTGGTCGCGGCGGTGCCGGAGGCGGGACGGGAGGCTTGGGTTCGGGCCATGCTGGGAGCAGTTTCGCGGATAAGGTTCAGACGCCAGATTATCTCAGGAAGCGTCTGCAGTGGCATCGTCCAGATGGCCAATTCGATGCGCACAAACGCCGCGATCGCGGGCGAGATGTCGCCGAGGGGGCATCGAGGTGTCGTTTATCCTGGCCGAATGGCTAACGCGAGCCCCAGGCAATTGACAGCGGATTGCCGCAATGCGATTTTTGCAGCCTTCGTCATTCATCGCGCCACCGGTTGGCGCATCGGGATATCTGATGGAACCTGTGCTGCAACTTGCTACTCGCATAGGCCGCGCGATGCGGCGCCGCACCGCGTGGTGCGTGCTGATGATCGGGCTCGCCCACGCAGTTACCCATGCTGCCACCGCACGCGCGGCCGAGCAGGTGGTGAATGTGCCGCTGCAGGATGGCGCATCGATCTCCTATCTGCTCACGCAAGCGGACGGCCGCCGCCCGCAATGGATACTCGTGCTGTTCGCCGGCAGCGAGGGCAATCTGGATCTCAGGCAGAACGCGAACGGCTCGCTGCATTTGCGCGAAAAGAACAACTTCCTCGTACGCGCCCGCGGGCTGTTCGTCGACGAGCGCTTTGCCACCGCGCTGGTCGATGCGCCGTCCGACCAGGCCGACGGCTATACGGATGCGTTTCGCGGGTCGCCGCGCCATGCAGAAGACGTCGCGCGCGTGGCGGCCGATCTGCGCGCGCGCTTTCCGGCTGCAAGGCTCGTGCTGATCGGCACCAGCCGCGGCACGATTTCGTCGGCATTCGTCGGCCGGGCGCTGCCCGATACGTGGGACGCAGTCGTGCATACGTCGACGCTGAGCAGCCCGGCGCGTGGCCAGGCTACGCCGTTGATCGGGTTCGACTACGGGGCGATCAAGGCGCGTCAGCTATTCGTCCATCATGCGGACGATGGTTGCTTCCTGTGCTCGTTCGATGCGGTGAAGCGCATTACGCAACGCGGCAACTACCCGTTGATCGTCGTGCATGGCGGAGCGGTGCGCAGCGGCCCATGCAAGGCGCTGTCGCATCATGGGTTCTACGGGAGGGACGAGCCGGTGGTCGCGGCGATCAAGGCGTGGATCAGCGGCGCAGCGTGGCCGGTGGATATCGAGTAGGCCGCGCACGGCTAACGGCGGAAAGCGGAAGCGAAGACTGCGCATCCGTCAGGCGCGGCCTGCGCGCGGCCTTATACCCCGCGGCTCGAATCCGATGGATGACGATGGATGGCAGCCTGCGCCGCATGCCGCATGCCGAATGCCGAATGCCGCACGGAGAGCGCGACCGGCAACTCGCGGGCGACCCGGCACGCGCTCCGCCGAAGTGCTCATCAAGCCGCCCCAAGCCGCACCAAACCGCCCCAGCCGCGGCCGGTGAACCGCACGCAGCGACACCCGCCGCCGCTGGACAACTTTACTGGCTAAACAGCCGCCGCGTCGCCGCCGAGCCCGCCGGTATCCCCGCCTGCTCGAGCTTCGCGTACAGCGTCATCAGCTGCTTCTCGATCGACAGCAGCGCCGCTTCCGGCAACGGCCGGCGCTGATCGTCGACGACCCGCCCGCCGATGCGCTCCGCAAGCGACTTCGCGTAGTCGCACATCAGCCGGAACGGCAGGATGTCTTCGTCGGCCACCGGCACGTCGAGCACCAGCGTGATCATCTGGCCGCCCTTGTAGGTCAGATCGTCGCGCAGGAAGTTGGTGTCGCCGAACTGCAGCATGAACACCGGGCTCTGTTTCGTATCGAGTTTGACGAAGCGTGTGCCGTCGCGCGACAGCAGCAGGCCGTCTTGCGACGCCACTGCCTGCACGTAATTCGCCGACCACGGCGCGCCGTCCGACAGCACGTTGATCGACAACTGCGCGTCGCATTGCGCCGCAAAGCCGTCGAGTTCGCGCGCCATCGACACGGTTTCCATCATGTCGGGGAACTCGGGCGCGCCATCGAACGCATCGGCGAACTGCTGCACGCCACTGACGAACTCGGAGAACTCGAGCTCGTTCAACGGCCCGTTGCGGTTCGCGAGCTGCGCAGCCGCGCGCAGCTCTTCGTAGCGCACGCCGTTTTGCAGCAGCTCCCATGCGCCGCCGCCGTCCGGCTTGCCTTCGATGTGCACCGGCTTGCTGCCCGCGCGACGCAGCCGCTGCGCGAGCGGCAGCACCTTGTCGCCGGCCACCGGCGCGGCAAGGCGGATCGGCACGATGCAATCGATACGGCGGTCGACGATGGCAGGCGGCGCCGCCGAAATCGTCGTGGCAGCCGGCATGATCGGCTCGGCCGGCGCACTCGCCGCCGCAGCGCCAGCACCAGTACCAGCACCGCCCGCAGCCGCAGCGTCCGCCACTTCGCCTGCCACTGCCTCGCGCACCGCGCCAGGCGCCGCGTCCCCATCTTCTTGCGGAAATCCGTTTGGCACCGTCGTCTCGGCCTGGATGTCAGCCGGCGTATCGGCCGGTGCTGCCCCACCGAACGTCGGTTCGACGCGCGCCGCTTCCTCGCCCGGTTCGGCCGCGCGGCGCGTGGCAGGCCGCGCCGGCGCAATAAACGGGCTCGCTTCTTCGTGATCCTCTCGAACAAGCGGGTCGGCAGCGTCGGTCGGCATCGGCCTCGGCATTCGGCGGCGCACCTTCGCGCTCTGCCATGCGTTGTAGACCACCACTCCCCCGACCACCACGGCGCCAGCGCCGATCAACCCGAGTGTCAACTCGTCCATGCACGCTCCATCAGCAATTCTTCTGTGTGCGACGCGCCTTCGCTTTTCCGCCCTTCGTCCGGTTGGCTGTCCGCGCGGTTCGCTGGTTCGCTAACCGCGCCGCCAATAGCCAGGCAGC
Organism: Paraburkholderia jirisanensis; assembly: GCF_054782355.1. Lineage (NCBI taxonomy): Bacteria > Pseudomonadati > Pseudomonadota > Betaproteobacteria > Burkholderiales > Burkholderiaceae > Paraburkholderia > Paraburkholderia jirisanensis. Next base: position 54,109 of record NZ_BAAGSQ010000021.1, read on the forward strand.
AGGCGTTCCACAAAATGCCCTGTCCGGCAGCGAAACTGCAGCCGGCAGGCCGTACGCGGTCCGCCTGCGGCCAGCGGCGCCCTGCTTCGACGTGTCGAAGGAGTCGTCGCGACCGCCCGCGGCGCGTTGGCGCGCCACGGGTTCAAACGATATTCTGGGCAAATCCCGCAGCGGTTTCCATGTCGACCGCAACGATCCGCGACACGCCTTGTTCCTGCATCGTCACGCCGATCAGTTGCTGCGCCATTTCCATCGCAATCTTGTTGTGCGAAATAAAGAGGAACTGCGTCTTGACCGACATCGCGCGCACGAGGTTCGCAAACCGTTCGGTGTTCGCGTCGTCGAGCGGTGCGTCCACTTCGTCGAGCAGACAGAACGGCGCCGGGTTCAGCTGGAACATCGCGAACACCAGCGCCGTCGCGGTCAGCGCTTTCTCGCCGCCCGACAGCAGGTGAATCGTCGAGTTCTTCTTGCCCGGCGGCTGAGCCATCACCTGCACGCCGGCGTCGAGAATCTCGTCGCCCGTCATGATCAGCTTCGCCTGACCGCCACCGAACAGGCGCGGGAACAGCTCGCCGAAATGATGATTCACTTCGTCGAAGGTGCCTTGCAGCAGCGTACGCGTTTCCTGGTCGATCTTGTGGATCGCATCTTCAAGCGTGTTGATCGCGCTGGTCAGGTCGGTCGATTGCGCGTCGAGGAAGGCCTTGCGCTCGCTGGCGGTCTTCAGCTCGTCGAGTGCCGCCATGTTGACCGGCCCAAGCGCGGTGATCGCGTTGTTGATGCGCGTCACTTCGCCCTGCAGGTAAGACGGCTTCATGTCCGGCGTCAGCTTCGCCTGCAACTGCGCCTCGTCGACACCCGCCGCCGCAAGCTGCTCGACGAACTGCTCGGCATTCAGCCGCGCGGCCTGCTCCTTCAGCTGCAATTCGGTGATCCTGTCGCGCAGCGGCTGCAGCGCGCGCTCGGCAGTGAGCCGCGTTTCGTCGGCGGCGCGCAGCTTCGCGGTCAGGTCGTCGAGTTCGGCGCGGGCGGCACGCAGCAACTCTTCCTTTGCCGAGCGAATTTCGAGTGCGTCCTGCAAGCCCGTATGCGCGGTCTGCTGGTTGATCGTTTCGAGTTCGGCGCGCGCGTCTTCGAGCGAACCGTCGACGCGCTCGCTCTGCTCATGGGCAATCTGGATGCTGCGCTTCAGTTCCTCGATGCGGTTTGCCATGTTGCGCGCGGCAAAGCGCGCATCGGTGGCCGTGCGATCGAGGTCGCGCGCCTGCCCACGCGCCTGGGTCAGCTGTTCGTCGAGTGCTTCGAACGCGAGCTGGTGATCTTCGAAACGCGCCTGCAATTCCGCGAGTTCCGCATCGTGACGCTCGAAGTTCGCCTCGGATTCGCCGCGCAATGCGCGTTGCTCTTCGATCTGCGCGCCGATTTCTTCGAGTTCCTCGCGAATCTGCGTGCTGCGCTGCGTGTAGCGCTCATGCGCCTGGGTCAGCTTCAGCACGTCCATCTGCAGCGCATGCACGCGCTGCGTCGCACGCTCGGCCTGCTGACGCACTTCGTTCAAGGTCTGCGAAGCTTGCGTATGCGCGGCCTCGGCGCGGATCGCGGCGGCTCTCGCTTCGTCCGCGAGCAGTGCCTGAGCCCGCACCTGGCGCGTCAGATTCTCGATTTCCTGCTGGCGCGCGAGCATGCCGGCCTGTTCGGAATCAGCCGCATACAGCTGCACGCCGACCCGCGTCACCACATGCCCCGCCTTCACGACAAACGCGCCGCCTTCGGGCAACTGCGCGCGCATCGCGAGCGCCTGCGCCAGATCGTCGGCGACGAATGCAAGGCCGAGCCAGTCGTTCAGCACCGCGCGCAGGCCCGCATCGTCGATACGCACCAGCGACAGCAACGGCCGCAGCACACCCGGCGCCGCAGGCGGCTGGCCGGCCGCGGGCGGCGAGTAGAACGCGAGCTTGGCCGGCGGCGCATCTGACGCAAACGCCTTCACCCAGTCGAGATTCGAGATTTCGAGTGCCGCGAGACGCTCGCGCAGCAAGGCTTCGAGCGCGGTTTCCCAGCCGGCTTCGACATGCAGCTTCTTCCACAGACGCGGCAGCGAGCCGAGTTCGTGCTTGTCGAGCCACGGCTGGATCTTGCCTTCGGTCTGGACGTTTTCCTGCAGCTGCTTCAGCGCGGCAAGCCGCGCTTCGAGCTGGTGGATCTGCGCGCTTTCGGACTGCACGCGCTCCTGCGCGCTGCGCCGCTCGCCGTCGAGGCGCGGCAACGTTTCCTGCGCGTCGGACAGGCCGTGCTGCGCATCGGTCAGCATCGCTTCATGCTCGGCCAGCTGCATGCGCAGTTCTTCGAGCTGCACTTCATCCGGCGCGTCGAGGCCGCCAGCTTCGGTTTTCAAGCGTTCGTGACGCTGCTGCAGCTGCTGCAACTGCTGATCCGCATTGCGTTGATGCGCGGCTTCGAGCTTCAACGCCTGCTCGGTCTGCGCGATGCCGCCGCGTTCGTCGTTCAGCTGCGTCTGCGCATCGCGCCAACGCGCTTCGAGCGCCGGCATCGCGTCGTGCTTCGCGGCGGCGGCGTCTTCGGCCAGCGCGGCTTTTTCTTCGCCGACCATCAGCGCTTCTTCGGCGTCGGCCAGATCGTCGCCGGCCTTTTTCGCCTGCACCTGCCACTGCTCGCGCTGCGCGGTCAGCGCCGCGATCTGCGCCTGCACGCGGTTGCGCGATTCGACGATGAACTTGATCTCCGCTTCGAGGCGGCTCACTTCGGCGTTCGCTTCATACAGCGCGCCTTGTGCGCCCTGCATCGCGTCGCTGGCCGAATAATGCGCGACCCGCAAGGTCTCGAGCTGCGCTTCGACTTCGCGCAGCTTCGCGGTATGCGCTTCGAGGTCGACCTGCGCCTGCTCGATCGCGCGCTGCTGACGCTCGCGCTCGCCGCCGGCTTCGTTCTTGCGCAACAGCCACAGCAGGCGCTGCTTTTCTTCGCCGTCGGCCTGCAGGTCCTTGAATTTCGTCGCGACCACCGCCTGCGCTTCGAGCTTCTCGAGATTGGCCGACAGCTCGCGCACGATATCTTCGACGCGCGTCAGGTTTTCGCGCGTGTCGTGCAGACGGTTCTCGGTTTCGCGGCGGCGCTCCTTGTACTTCGATACGCCCGCGGCTTCTTCGAGAAACACCCGCAGCTCTTCCGGCTTCGCCTCGATGATGCGCGCGATCATGCCCTGGCCGATGATCGCGTACGCGCGCGGCCCGAGCCCCGTGCCGAGGAAGATGTCCTGGATGTCGCGCCGGCGGGCCGGCAGATTGTTGATGTAGTAGCTCGAGGTGCCGTCGCGCGTCAGCACGCGCTTGACGGCGATCTCCGCATATTGGCCCCACTGCCCGGCGGCGCGGCCGTCGGCGTTGTCGAACACCAGTTCGACGCTCGCACGGCTACCCGGCTTGCGCGCAGTCGAGCCGTTGAAAATCACGTCCTGCATCGATTCGCCGCGCAATTCGGAGGCGCGCGATTCGCCGAGCACCCAGCGCACGGCGTCGATGATGTTGGATTTGCCGCATCCGTTCGGACCGACCACGCCGACCAGTTGGCCCGGAACCTGGAAATGCGTGGGATCGACGAATGACTTGAAGCCAGCGAGTTTGATCGAGGTCAGACGCACGGCGATATCGCTGTTTATAAAGAGAAATAGGAAAACGGATCGCTCGGGTGTTCGCTCATTGGCTGGCGGATCGGCCTGTTCCCGTGTCGCTTCACATCACCCTGCGCGCGGCTACCGTACAAAGCGCACAAAGAACAGGTCCAGCGCGGTTGCGACGCGCCAGACCGGCGAGTCGCCCAATAAGCGTGCAACAAAGCGTACCGCCACAAGCAGCGGCAATCATACCATCGCACGTGAGCCGTTCCGGCGATCAGGGTCGCTGTCGTCGCCGGATTCGGGTGCGTTTTTGCTTCGATGCACGCGGCTCGACAGCAGCGACGCGAACATGATGCACGCGCCACCCGCCCATTCGCGCGGTCCGGGCGTTTCGCCGGCGAGCAGCCAGGCGGAAAGTGCGGTCACGACGATCTCGAACAGCATGATGATCGAGGCGCGATTGGCCGGCACGCGCGCCAGACCGTATTGAACCAGCGTGTTGTTTGTGCCCAACACGACACCGATGCCAAGCACCAGCCATGCCGCTTCATGCAGCTGCGCGCCGGCGGGCGGTACCGGCATCGTTTCGAATAGCGATGCGCATGCCGCGAACAGCGCCGCGCCGCCGAACAGGATTGCCGTGCGCATTTCCCCCTTCATGCCGGGCAGCTCGCGCACGGTCTTCACCGTCAGCACGTTGCTCATCGCGAAGCCCATGCCGGCCGCAAGGCCGGCCCATTCGGCCGGGTTGCCGGGCAGCGGCATGCCGAGCTGCGGCGACCACAGCATCAGCATCGCGCCGGCCAGCGACAGCGCGGCCAGACCCGCGCCCGCCCACGTGAGCCGCTCGTGCAGGATGAAGTGCGCGAACAGCGCGGTCCATGCGGGCGTCAGATAGAACAGCAGCAGCACGCGCATCACTTCGCCGTGAATCGCGCCCCATACGAAGCCGACGTTGGTCACGCCCGCGGCCAGCGCGAGCGCGGGCATCAGCCAGTGCCAGCGCAGCGTCGCAATCGAGCGGTGGCGCGTGGCCAGTACGAACACGCAGGCCGTCGCGCTGGTGAGTGCGCTAGCCATGGTGCCGGACAGGCCGAGCGCCGCGAGCATGCGTAGCGGATACCACACGACGCCCCATACCGAGGCACCGAACAGGATCGAGAGAATCGGCCAGCGGCGCAGCGGGTTGTGCGTCACGCTGCGGCTCCTGTCGTATCGGCGGCCGTGGGGGTGGTTACTGCGGGCATTGCGTCTCCCTGTCTGCTTGTTTGCCAGTGCCCGGTTGCGCGGCTTGGCTGCGGGTTTGGCTGCGCGGGCCGGCGGCGTGGCCTGTCCGTGCGACTCGGCCGCGCGCCTTGTCCATGCGCCTTGTCCGTGCGCCTCTGCCGTGCGCCTCTGCCGTACGCCTCTGCCGTACGCCTCTGCCGTGCGCCTCTGCCGTGCGCCTCTGCCGTGCGCCATGTCCGTGCGCCTCGGCCGCGCGCCTTGGTCGCGTGACGGCCTATCGCCGGCGCGTACGCGCGTGCGCGAGCCCGGCGCAGCAGGTCTGTCCGGCGTAGCCACCCGCCTGGGCACCGGCTACGCCGGCCTGCCGCATTCGTCTGCCGGCACGTCGCGAGCCGTTTCGGACCCGCCGTGCCACGCTATAATCAGCGGCTTGCCCGGCGCGGCGGCGCGCGTGCCATCGCCGGCCCCGATCCACTGTGTGCGCCGGTCGCGCCGCACGCAGCGCTCACGCGCCATCGCCCGACCTTATCAGGCCCGACTCGCCAAGTGAACCCGCTACTCGACACGCTCCAGCCCTATCCCTTCGAAAAGCTGCGTCTGCTCTTCAAGGACGTCACGCCGCCCGCCTCGCTCGCGCCGATCAGCTTCGGCATCGGCGAGCCCAAGCATCCGACGCCGGCGCTGGTGCGCGACGCGGTGATCGCGTCGCTGGGCGGACTGGCTTCGTATCCGGCCACGCTCGGTTCGCAGCCGCTGCGCGAGGCGATCGCCCGCTGGGCCACTGAACGCTACCATCTGGCGCCGCTCGATCCGGCCACCGAGGTGCTGCCGGTCGCGGGTTCGCGCGAAGCGCTGTTTGCGCTCGCGCAAACCGTGATCGATCCGCGCCGCGCCGCAGGCGGTGAGCCTGCGATCGTACTCTGTCCGAACCCGTTCTATCAAATCTATGAAGGCGCCGCGCTGCTGGCGGGCGCGCAGCCGTACTTCGTCAACAGCGACCCGGCCCGCAACTTCGCGTGCGATTACGCGGCGATTCCGGCCGACGTCTGGGCCCGCACACAGCTGCTGTACGTGTGCTCGCCGGGCAATCCGACCGGCGCGGTGCTCACGCTCGACGACTGGCGCGAACTCTTCGAGTTGTCGGACCGCTACGGCTTCGTGATCGCCTCCGACGAGTGCTATTCGGAAATCTACTTCGACGAAGCGCAGCCGCCGCTCGGCGGTCTGCAGGCGGCGCATCAGCTCGGCCGCGGCTACGAGCGGCTGGTGATGCTGTCGAGCCTGTCGAAGCGTTCGAACGTGCCGGGCATGCGTTCGGGCTTCGTCGCCGGCGATGCAGCGATCCTCAAGCAGTTCCTGCTGTACCGCACCTATCACGGCACCGCGTTGTCGACCGTCTACCAGAGCGCCAGCATCGCCGCATGGAACGACGAAGCGCACGTACGCGAGAATCGCGCGAAGTACGCGCAGAAATTCGCGACCGTCACGCCGATGCTCGCCGAGATGCTCGACGTGCGCCTGCCCGACGCGGCGTTCTATCTGTGGACGAATGTCGCGCGCACCGGCCTCTCCGATACCGAGTTCGCCCGGCGCCTGTACGCCGACTATAATGTGACGGTTCTGCCCGGCTCCTATCTTGCGCGCACCGCGCACGGCACGAACCCCGGTCGCGATTTCGTGCGTATCGCGCTGGTTGCCGACGTGGCCGAGTGCACCGAAGGCGCGCGACGGATCGTCGAGTTTTGCCGCGGGCTGTAGCGGTAGCGCGACGATGCGGCGCTGACCCAGCGCTGTGTAGCGCTACGCCGCACCGTGCCGCAGCCGCCGCTTGATCCGCCCGATTACGCTTCACACTGCCGATTTCAACTTCTTCAAAACATCACGAACCTATGTCGCAACAACTTCAGCAGATCATCGACACCGCCTGGGACAACCGCGCCGAACTGTCGCCCAAGGCAGCCAGCGCCGAAGTGCGCGATGCGGTCGCGCATGCACTCGAGCAACTCGACAAGGGCGCGCTGCGCGTGGCCGAGAAGAAAGACGGCGACTGGGTCGTCAATCAATGGCTGAAGAAAGCGGTGCTGCTGTCGTTCCGCCTCGAAGACAACGCACCGATGCCGGCTGGCGGTTTCTCCCAGTTCTACGACAAGGTGCCGTCCAAGTTCGCCAACTACAGCGCGGCCGACTTCGCCGCCGGCGGCTTTCGCGTCGTGCCGCCCGCGGTGGCGCGCCGCGGCTCGTTCATCGGCAAGAACGTGGTGCTGATGCCGTCGTACGTGAACATCGGCGCCTACGTCGACGAAGGCACGATGGTCGATACGTGGGCCACCGTCGGCTCGTGCGCGCAGATCGGCAAGAACGTGCACCTGTCGGGCGGGGTCGGTATCGGCGGCGTGCTCGAGCCGCTGCAGGCCAACCCGGTCATCATCGAAGACAACTGCTTTATCGGCGCGCGCTCGGAAGTGGTCGAAGGCGTGATCGTCGAAGAGAACTCGGTGATCTCGATGGGCGTTTATCTCGGCCAGAGCACCAAGATCTACGATCGCGAAACCGGCGAGGTCAGCTATGGCCGCATTCCGGCCGGCTCGGTCGTGGTGGCCGGCAATCTGCCGTCGAAAGATGGCACGCACAGCCTCTACTGCGCGGTGATCGTCAAGAAGGTCGACGCGAAAACCCGCGCGAAAGTCGGCCTGAACGAACTGCTGCGAGGCGACTGATGGCGCGCGGCTCGGCCCGAACCACCGTCGTGTACGGCATTCCGAACTGCGACACCGTCAAGAAGGCGCGCGTGTGGCTCGAAGAGCACGGCGTCGAGTTCGAGTTTCACGATTTCAAGAAGGCCGGCGTGTCCGAGCCGCTGATCCGCGACTGGCTGAAAGACGTGCCGCTGGAGTCGCTGGTCAACCGGCGCGGCACCACATGGCGCGGCCTGTCCGACGACATGAAGGCGGAAGCCGACAGCGAAAGCGGCGCGATTGCGCTGATGATCCACAAGCCGTCGGTGATCAAACGGCCGGTGGTGGTGGTCAACGGGCGCGTGAAAGCGCTCGGTTTCGCGGCCGACCAGTACACGGAGCTGTTCGCCTAAGCGCTCGCGCGGCGCGCAGCCTACGCGCGACGCATGCAGCGCTCCGATCCAGTTGCCGGCCTCAGCGCATTGCAGGCCGGCATTTTTTCATTCGAAGTCTCGAAGACGTCGTCGATGCACTTCGCGGCACTTCGACACACTGTTAGCGGTTGAATCCATGTCAGGCACTCTTGCCCTTACCGAAGCGCTGATTGCGCGCGCCTCCGTCACACCCGACGACCAGCATTGCCAGCACCTGCTGATCGAGCGGCTGTCCGCGATCGGCTTTGCGTGCGAAACGATCGAATCGAACGGCGTGACGAACCTGTGGGCCGTGCGGCGCGGCAGCGCAGGCGACGCCGGCAAGCTGCTCGCGTTCGCCGGCCACACCGACGTGGTGCCGACCGGCCCGCTCGACCAGTGGAACTCGCCGCCGTTCGAGCCGACCCATCGCGACGGCAAACTGTACGGGCGCGGCGCGGCCGACATGAAGGCGTCGATTGCCGGCTTCGTGGTGGCCAGCGAGGAATTCGTCGCCGCGCACCCGCAGCATCGCGGCTCGATCGCGTTTCTGATCACCAGCGACGAAGAAGGTCCGGCCACCGACGGCACCATCAAGGTAGTCGATGCGCTGGCCGCACGCGGCACGCGGCTCGACTACTGCGTGGTCGGCGAGCCGACCTCGAATGCGCAGTTTGGCGACATGGTGAAGAACGGCCGGCGCGGCTCGATGACCGGCAAGCTGACCGTCAAGGGCGTGCAGGGGCATATCGCGTATCCGCATCTGGCGAAGAATCCGGTGCATCTGCTGGCGCCGGCGCTGGCCGAACTGGTTGCCGAGCGCTGGGACGACGGCAACGAATACTTCCCGCCCACCACGTGGCAGGTGTCGAATCTGCATAGCGGCACCGGCGCGACCAACATCATTCCGGGCCACGCCGAACTGATGTTCAACTTCCGCTTCTCGACCGCGAGCACGGTGGAAAGCCTGCAAAGCCGCGTGCACGCGATTCTCGAGCGGCACGGCTTCGACTACGATCTGCAGTGGATCGTCAGCGGGCTGCCGTTCCTGACGCCGCGCGGCGACCTGTCCGATGCGCTCGCGCACGCGATTCACGCCGAAACCGGTTTGACGACCGAACTGTCGACCACCGGCGGCACCTCGGATGGCCGCTTCATCGCGCGGATCTGCCCGCAGGTGATCGAATTCGGCCCGCTGAACGCGAGCATCCACAAGATAGACGAACACATCGAAGTAGCGTGCATTGAGCCGCTGAAGAACGTGTACCGCCGTGTGCTCGAACAACTGATCGCCTGAACGAGGCCTATTTCGATGACCCAACCGTCCCGCCCCTTTTCGACCGTGCGCGACGTGCTGCGCTACGCGGTATCGCGTTTTAATCAGGCGCAGCTGTCGTTCGGCCATGGCTCGGCCAACGCGTATGACGAAGCGGCGTATCTGGTGCTGCACACGCTGCACCTGCCGCTCGATCTGCTCGATCCGTTTCTCGACGCGCGTCTGACCACCGATGAAATCGACCAGGTGCTGAAGGTGATCGACCGGCGCGCGACCGAACGCGTGCCGGCCGCGTACATCACGCAGGAAGCGTGGATGCACGGCTTCCGCTTTCACGTCGACGAGCGTGTGATCGTGCCGCGCTCGTTTATCGGCGAACTGCTGCAGGACGGACTGCAGCCGTATGTGGAAGACCCGGAACAGGTGTCCGCGGTGCTCGAACTGTGCACCGGCTCCGGCTGCCTCGCGATTCTCGCCGCGCACGCGTTTCCGAATGCGGATATCGACGCGGTCGACCTGTCGCCGCCTGCGCTCGAAGTCGCCGCGCGCAACGTGCAGGAATACGAGCTCGAAGAACGCATCGCGCTGTTCGAGGGCGACCTGTTCGCGCCGCTGCCCGAACGCCGCTACGACGTGATTTTCGCCAACCCGCCGTATGTGAACGCCGCGTCGATGCAGACGCTGCCCGCCGAATTCCGGCACGAGCCGGAGCTGGCACTGGCAGGCGGCGCAGACGGCATGGACGTGGTGCGCAACATCATCCGCGCCGCGCGTAACTGGCTGACCGACGACGGCGTACTGGTGGTCGAAATCGGCAACGAACGCGCCAACGTCGAAGCGGCATTTGGCGGGCTCGATCTGGTGTGGCTGTCGACCAGCGCTGGCGATGAGAACGTGTTCCTGTTGCAGGCTGGCGATTTGCCGGGGTGAGCGTGCGCGGGTGCCTGGGTGCGGTTGCAGTGGGCGCTTTGCGGTGCGCTCCCGCACGATGCGCGAGGCAATGTCGCGCAAACCGACGCAATACGACGCGATACGCAAGCGGGTACGCCGGATCGGCCGCGGTGGCTTGATGGCTGCGCGCTTCGGTAACATGTAGGCGACAGCAGCAAGGCCGTGCCCCGCGCGGCCTTGCTGCCGCACGACTTGACGGAGCTTCGCGCACATCGCGCCCGCCTATGCAATTCGATCTGCTTCACATCGGTACGCTGGTGTTCATCGCCCACCTGCTGGGCGTGATCGCCGCATGCCATGCGATCCTGCACACGCGCACGTCGCAGGGCGCCATCGCCTGGGCGGTATCGCTGGTGGCGATGCCGTACCTGACGCTGATCCCCTATCTGTTCCTCGGCCGCAGCAAGTTCGCCGGCTACGTCGATGCGCGGCGCTTCGAAAACGAGCTGCTGCGCACGCGCGCAAACCCGCCGATCTGGCACGTGCAGACGCCGCCGCAGGAGTTGCCGGCCCAGGTGCTCGGCCATCAGTTCGTGCGCTCGCTGACACAACTGGGCGGCATGCCGTTTCTGCCGGGCAACACGGTGCGCACGCTGGTGAACGGCGAAGCGACTTTCTCGGCGATCTTCGATGCGATCGAGCACGCGCGCAGCTATGTGATCGTCCAGTTCTTCATCGTGCGCGCCGATGCGCTCGGCGAGCTGCTGAAAGAGGCGCTGCTCGCGAAGGCAGCCCAGGGCGTGCGCGTATATGTGCTGTACGACAGCATCGGCAGCTTCGACCTGCCGCACCGCTACGTGGCCGAACTGCGCGCGGGCGGCGTCGAAATGCAGCCGTTTGCGACCAACCGCAAGTTCGTCAACCGCTTCCAGCTGAACTTCCGCAACCATCGCAAGATCGTTGTGGTCGACGGCGAATGCGCGTTCGTGGGTGGGCACAATGTCGGCGTCGAGTACCTCGGCGGCAAGCCACCGCTTTCGCCATGGCGCGACACGCATATCGAGGTGCGCGGGCCGGCGGTAGCGAGTATCCAGTTCGTGTTCACCGAAGACTGGTATTGGGCGACACAGCAGTTGCCGCCACTTGAAGCGTCGCCTGCTGAAGGGGCAGTGGTTGAGGCGTCGGAGCTCGATGCGTCGAAGCAGTCCGCAACAATCGTGGCGAATTCATTCGCCGCCGCGCAGCACGCATCGGCACCGATGGCGGCGAGTGAAACCGGCTCCGTAGAGCATGCGACTGCAAGCGTCGTCACCGGTCTGCCGACCGCGACCGGCGATACCCCGCGCGCGGACCATGGCACCGCAACTACGACACGCCCCGTCTCGATGGCAGCGCTGCCCGCCGCCATTACGACCCGCGCCAACGAACCGCAAACCAACTCGCCGATCCCCACAGGCAGCGCGACCGACACCCCCAGCGCCACACAACGCCGCGCGCCCTCGCCCAATGAACGCGACGGCGACATGCACTGCCTCGTGATCCCGTCGGGCCCCGCCGACAAACAGGAAACCTGTTCGCTGTTTTTCGTCGAAGCGATCACCGCCGCACGCGAGCGGGTCTGGATCACGACGCCGTATCTCGTGCCGGACGAAGCCGTGTTCGCCGCGCTGCGGCTCGCGGCGCTGCGCGGCGTCGACGTGCGCATCCTGCTGCCGAGCCGGCGCGATCACATCGTCGTGTTCGAGGCGTCGCGGCTCTACGCGTACGATTCGATCCGCGCCGGCGTACGCGTGTTTCGGTACCGGCCGGGCTTCCTGCACCAGAAGGTCGTGCTGATCGACGACGTGGCGGCCGCGGTAGGCAGCGCGAACCTCGACAACCGCTCGTTCCGCCTGAACTTCGAGATCATGGTGCTGACGATCAGCCGCACGTTCGCAGCCGAAGTCGAACGGATGCTGCTCGACGATTTCAGCGAGGCCTACGAAATCGATCGCAGCGAGTACCGGAAGTCGCCCGCGTGGCGGCGCATGGCGATGCACGTTGCGCGGCTGTTCGCGCCGATCCTGTAGCGCGCCCGCAGTGTCTGCACGCGCACCCGGCGCAGCAATTACAGCAGCTTGACGATATCTTCTTCGATCGCGTCGGGCTTGGTGGTCGGCGCATAGCGTTTCAGCGGATTGCCCTCGCGGTCGACCAGGAACTTCGTGAAATTCCACTTGATCGCCTCGAAACCGAGCAGACCCGGCACCGCCTCGGTCAGATACTTGTAAAGCGGATCGGCATTCGCGCCATTCACGTCGATCTTGTCGAACATCTGGAACGTCACGCCGTAATTTTTCTCGCAGAAACTGCCGATCTGTTCCGCGCTACCCGGTTCCTGCTTGCCGAACTGGTTGCACGGAAAACCCAGCACCTCGAGCCCGCGCGCCGCGTACTGCTCGTGAAGTTTCTGCAGTCCGGCATACTGCGGCGTGAACCCGCATTCGCTCGCGGTGTTGACGATCAGCATCGGCTTGCCCCGGTAGCGTTCCAGCGAAATGGTGTCGCCATTCAGTGCGCGAGCCGAGAAGGAGTAGATCGACGTGGATGCCATATGCGCTCCCGATGAAAGTTGTCAGTGTACGTATGTGTGCGTTGCGCGCCAATCTGCCGAACGGACGATGGTTCGCAACGTGCCGCACAGTCTAAAATAGCGTTTTTCTCAAGTCGGCCCTGCTGTGATCCGCTTTAACCAGTTCAGTCTCGCGCGTGGCACCAAGCCGCTGTTCGACCAGACCACATTTACGCTCAACCCCGGTGAAAAAGCCGGGCTGGTCGGCGCGAACGGCGCCGGCAAGTCCACGCTGTTCTCCGTGCTGCGCGGCGAACTGCACGCGGACGGCGGCGATGTTTCGCTGCCGCCGTCGTGGCAGATCGCGCATGTCGCGCAGGAAACGCCAGCCGTCGATAAAAGCGCGCTCGACTATACGCTCGATGGCGACGCCGTGCTGCGCAAGATCGAGGCGCGCATCGCCGCGGCGTCCGCCGCGCACGACGGCGCCGCCGAAGCCGAAGCGCACGCCGCCTTCGCGGATGCCGACGGCTACACCGCACCTGCGCGTGCCGAGGCGCTATTGCTCGGCCTCGGCTTCACGCTCGAGCAAACCCGCGCGGGCGTCGGCAGCTTCTCGGGTGGCTGGCGCATGCGCCTGAACCTCGCGCAGGCGCTGATGTGCCGCTCCGACCTGCTGCTGCTCGACGAACCGACCAACCACCTCGACCTCGACGCGATCGTCTGGCTCGAAGACTGGCTGCAACGCTACGCGGGCACGCTGGTCGTCATCTCGCACGACCGCGAATTTCTCGACTCGGTGTGCAATGTTACGCTGCATCTCGAGAACCAGCAGGTCAGGCGCTACGGCGGCAACTACTCGCAGTTCGAGGTGTTGCGCGCGCAGCAGCTGGCCCTGCAGCAAAGCGCATACGACAAGCAGCAGAAAACCGTCGCGCATCTGCAAAGCTTCATCGACCGCTTCAAGGCACAGGCCACCAAGGCACGGCAGGCGCAAAGCCGGATGAAGGCGCTCGAAAGGATGGAGTTGATCGCGCCGGCGCACGTCGCGTCGCCGTTCACATTCGAGTTTCGCACGCCCGACGCCGCGCCGAACCCGATGATGGTGATGGACGGCGTGCGCTGCGGCTATCGCACACCAGATGGCGGCGAGATCCCGATTGTCGAGCGCGTCGCGCTGTCGATCCAGAACGGCCAGCGCATCGGCCTGCTCGGTGCGAACGGCCAGGGCAAGTCCACCTTGATCAAAACGCTCGCCGGCACGCTGGACGCGCTAGGCGGCCACGTACAGCAAGGCAAGGGACTGCAGATCGGCTATTTTGCGCAGCATCAGCTCGAAACGCTGCGCCCCGACGATTCACCACTGCAGCATCTCGCGCGTCTCGCGCCGACCACGCGCGAACAGGAACTGCGCGATTTTCTCGGCGGCTTCAACTTCTCCGGCGAGATGGCCACCGCCGCGATCGCGCCATTCTCCGGCGGCGAGAAGGCGCGTCTCGCGCTCGCGCTGATCATCTGGCAAAAGCCGAATCTGCTGCTGCTCGACGAGCCGACCAACCACCTCGACCTCGAAACGCGTCATGCACTAACCATGGCGCTCGCGCAATTCGAAGGCACGTTGATCCTCGTGTCGCACGACCGGCATCTGTTGCGTGCCACGACCGATCAGTTCATGCTCGTCGCGAAGCATCGCCTGCAGCCCTTCGACGGCGATCTCGACGACTACCGCGACTGGCTGCTGCAGCACGCGGCCGAACAGCGCGCCGCGCTGAAAGCCAGCGCGGCGGCGCAAAACGGCAGCAGCAAGGATGGCTTCGCGGAAGGCACCGCGAATGGCGACGGCGTCAATCGCAAGGAGCAGCGGCGCCAGGAAGCCGAGACCCGGCAAAAGCTCGCGCACCTGAAAAAACCGCTGCAAACACGCATCTCGAAGATCGAGAAGGAAATGGATGCGCTCAATGCCGAGAAGGCCACGCTCGATGCGTTCGTCGCCGATTCGGCAAGCTACGCGGCCGAGCTCAAGACGAAGCTGACCGAATCGATCCGCCGTCAGGCGGATGTCGCCGGGCGCCTCGAAACACTCGAGGCGCAATGGCTTGAAGCACACGAGGAACTCGAGCAGATCGGCTGACGGCACGCTTTCGCTAGCGCGTGCAACACAGCTGTCCCTGCCGGGTGCAGGCAACGATCGGAGGTTGGCATTGTCTTCTGCTGAAGCATTGAAAGGCTTGCGCGTCATCGACCTGACGCGGATTCTGCCCGGCCCGGTCGCCACGCTGCGGCTCGCCGAAATGGGCGCGGACGTGTTGAAGATCGAAGCGCCCGGCGCAGGCGACCCGAGCCGCGTGATGATGCAAAGCACCGCGGATCAGCTGGACGGCAAGCCGGGCGTGTTCTATCAGATCGTCAATCGCGGCAAGCGCGTGACGCGGCTCGATCTGAAGACCGAAGCCGGCCGCACCGTGCTGCATGCGCTCGCGCGCGAAGCGGATGTGATCGTGGAAAGCTTCAGGCCCGGCGTGATGGACCGGCTCGGCCTCGGTTACGAGGCGCTGCGCGCCTTGAACCCCAAGCTGGTCTACTGCGCCATCACCGGCTTCGGATCGAGCGGGCCGTTTGCGGATCTCGCCGGGCACGATCTGAACTTCGTCAGCTATGCCGGCGTGCTCGAGCAGCTGGCCGCGCGCGACGGCACACCGATCCTGCCGAACTTCCTGATCGGCGACCTGCTCGGCGGCGCCCTGTCCGCGGTCACGCAGATCCTCGCCGCGCTGTGGCACGTGGCGCGCGGCGGCGACGGCCGCTTCGTCGACGTATCGATGACGCATGCCACGCATGCGCACAACGTGATTGCGCACGTCGGGCTCGCGAACGACGGCGCAGCCCCCGCGCCGGGCGGCGCGCTGCTCAACGGCGGCGCGCCATGCTACAACCTGTATCGCACACGCGACGGCCGCTGGCTCGCGGTGGCCGCGCTCGAACTCAAATTCTGGGAAATCCTGTGCGATGCGCTCGGCCGGCCCGACTGGGCGAGCCGGCACTGGAGCCTCGGCCAGGTGGTCGCCGGCCCCGATGCGGTGGCGCTGATTCAGGAGTTGATGGCAGTCGTCGCGACCCGCACGCTCGCCGAATGGACCGCGCTGCTCGAGCCGCTGAACTGTTGCGTGTCGCCGGTGCTGACACCGGCGGAAGCCGCGCAGCATCCGCTGTTCAACCCGCACGCCTACGAAGCCGCAACGCAGATGAACGAACAAACCGACGAGCACGGGGACGAACCGGCAGACAACACCATCCTGCACGGCGGCGCGCGCTACGCCCGCTCGAATCTAAAGTGACGTTTAACGACGCGGCAAGGTCTGCCGCGGCTGCCGCTCATCGTCGATCAGCACGTGCTTGCGGCCCTCGACATGCCGCCGGATGGTCGCTCGCACTTCATCGGCGGTGATGTCTTCGGCGACTACGCTGCGCGAAATCTGCCCGGTGGTGTCGACCCATTCGACGATCCGGCAGCTGCCTCCCCAAGGCTGGAGAAGCGGCTCCGACACACGGCACCCGCGCAGATTGGCGAGGCGGTCGGCTCCAGGTTCACTAGTCACTTTCAAGACGCGTCCTTTTTCCCATTAATGACGGATTGCCTGATTCGGCAAAGAATAGGGAAAGGCTGTGGATTTTGGGTTACAGCCACCGACGCGAAATTTACAGCGGATTACGCATGCACCACCGGCGTGCGCGCGCCGCCAGGACGCTGCGCCGATGCACCGCCGGGAGGTGTCAAGCCGGTGCCAGGCGGTGCCAGGCGTTCATTCGAGCGTGCGCACGCGGTCGATCGCCTGTTCGATACGCTCGACGGCAATCACCTGCAACCCGTCGATAGGTTGTTTTGGCGCATTGGCCTTTGGGATCAGCGCGATCGAAAAACCGAGCTTCGCGGCTTCTTTCAGGCGCTCCTGGCCACGCGGCGAAGGCCGGATCTCGCCGGCCAGCCCCACTTCGCCGAACACGATCAAGCCCTTGGGCAGCGGCTTGTTGCGCATCGACGAATGGATCGCTAGCAGCACTGCGAGATCGGCGGCCGGCTCGGTGATTTTCACGCCGCCCACCGCGTTCAGGAACACGTCCTGATCGAAGCACGCGATGCCCGCGTGCCGGTGCAGCACCGCCAGCAACATCGCGAGCCGGTTCTGTTCGAGGCCCACCGCAAGGCGCCGCGGATTCGGCACATTGGCCGTGTCGACCAGTGCCTGCACTTCGACCAGCAGCGGCCGTGTGCCCTCCTGCGTGACCAGCACGCACGAGCCCGGCACGATCTGTTCGTGCTGCGACAGAAACAGCGCCGATGGATTCGCCACGCCACGCAGCCCGCGCTCGGTCATCGCGAACACGCCGAGCTCGTTGACCGCGCCGAAGCGGTTCTTGAACGCGCGCACGAGGCGGAACGACGAATGCGTATCGCCTTCGAAGTACAGCACGGTGTCGACGATATGCTCGAGCACGCGCGGGCCGGCCAGATTACCCTCTTTCGTCACGTGACCGACCATGATGATCGCCGTGCCCGACTGCTTCGCGACGCGCGTCAATTGCGCCGCGCATTCGCGCACCTGCGCGACCGAACCGGGCGCCGAGGTCAGCGCTTCCGAATAGACGGTCTGGATCGAGTCGATCACCGCGACGTCGGGCCGTTCTGCGGCGATCGTCGCCTGGATCTTTTCGAGCTGGATTTCGGCGAGCAGTTGCAGTTCGCTGGCATGCGAGCCCGGCTCGAGCAGCGCCAGCCGTTGCGCACGCAACGCGATTTGCGCGGCCGATTCCTCGCCGCTTACATAGAGCGCGCGCCGTTCGCTGGCGATCTGCGCCAGCGACTGCAGCAACAGCGTCGACTTGCCGATGCCCGGATCGCCGCCGATCAGCACCACGCCACCCGGCACGAGGCCACCGCCGAGCACGCGGTCGAATTCGCCGACGCCGGTCGAAAAACGCGGCACGTCGGCCGCGTCGATATCCGCGAGCCGCTGCACCGGCTGGTTCTTCGCCAGCGCCTGGAAGCGATGCCCGCCGGCGGGCTCGGCGACTGTTTCGACCAGGGTATTCCATGCGCTGCAGCCCGGGCATTGCCCTTGCCATTTCGGCACACTCGCGCCGCATTCGCTGCAGGTGTACAACGTTTTCTGTTTAGCCACGCAACCCTTGTTCTATCTGGTTCTGGTTTGGTACTGAAGCAACCGGCGCAAGCAGCCCGCGGCAGCCCGCGCGCCTTACTCGGCGCGCACCGGCACCCGCATCGCCACCGCGCACATCAGCTCATAGCCGATCGTGCCGCACGCCTGCGCGACGTCGTCGATCGGCAGCGCATTGCCCCACAACTCGATGCGCGAGCCGATATTCGCCTGCGGGCACGGCGTGAGATCGACGGTGATCATGTCCATCGACACGCGCCCGACGATCCGCGTACGGATGCCGTCGACGATCACCGGCGTACCTTCCGGCGCGACCCGCGGATAACCGTCCGCGTAGCCGCACGCGACCACGCCGATACGCATGCCGCTGCGCGCCTTGAAGGTCGACCCATAGCCGATCGTTTCGCCTTCGGGCAAGGTTTGTACCGCGATCAGCTCGGAGGCCAGCGTCATGGCCGGCTGCAGGCCGGTGCTGCGGATATCGGCATGCACGCCGGATGGCGAGCCGCCATACAGCATCACGCCCGGCCGCACCCAGTCGAAATGCGCTTTCGGATGCCACAGCGTCGCCGCCGAGTTCGACAGGCTGCGCGTGCCCGCAATGCCTTGCGCACCGCGCTCGAACGCGGCCATCTGATGATCGATGCCGCGTTCGCCGTCGGCATCTGAAAAATGCGTCATCAATGTGATCTGACCGATGCCCTGACACGTGCGAGCGCGTTCCCACGCCGCGCGATACCGCTCCGGCGTGTAGCCGAGGCGGTTCATGCCGCTGTTCATCTTCAACTGCACATTGACCGGTTTGGACAGGCGCGCCATTTCGAGCATGCGCATCTGCTCATCGCAGTGCAGCGCGGTGGTCAGGCTGTAGCGGTCGATCAGATCGATATCGGTCGGACGAAAAAAGCCTTCGAGCAACAGAATCGGGCCGGCCCAGCCCAACTCGCGCAACTTCACCGCTTCTTCGAGGTCGAGCAAACCGAAGCCGTCGGTGGCGCGCAGCCCCGGGAACGCACGCGCGAGCCCGTGGCCATACGCATTGGCCTTCACGACCGCCCAGATCTTGGACTTGGGCGCGTAACGGCGCGCGACGGCGAGATTGTTGGCAAGTGCTGCGGTATGGATCGTGGCAAGGAGCGGGCGCGGCATGGGCAATTTTCGCAAAGACACTTTCGAATCAGCAGCTTACAACGCGTTATCGGCGCGGCGAAGCCCGCTGCGGCGGTGCGGTCGGCGACCAGTCAAGGATTTTGCTAGTCAGGATTCAGCTATTTTCATGATATAAAGCCGTGCGCACAACCCATTTCGAACGGCATAAGCCGGAACGTCATATCCGCGGTCTCGCCCGACAGACTGCCGTGAGGACAGCATCGCATCAGATGAAAAAAGGTTTTTACACCATTATGGCCGCGCAGTTTTTTTCGTCGCTGGCCGACAATGCGCTGCTGATCGCTGCTATTGCACTGCTGAAAGACCTTCACGCCCCAAACTGGATGACGCCGCTGCTCAAGTTGTTCTTTGTGCTGTCGTACGTCGTGCTCGCCGCCTTTGTCGGCGCCTTCGCAGATTCCCGGCCCAAGGGCCGCGTGATGTTCGTGACCAACACGATCAAGGTGGTCGGTTGCGTGACGATGCTGATCGGCGCGCATCCGCTGATCGCGTACGGCATTGTCGGGTTCGGAGCGGCAGCGTATTCACCGGCCAAGTACGGCATTCTGACCGAGCTGCTGCCGCCTGACCGGCTGGTCGCCGCGAACGGCTGGATCGAGGGCACCACGGTCGGCTCGATCATCCTCGGCACGGTGCTGGGCGGCGCGCTGATCAGTCCGCATATCGCGTCGCATATCATCCGGCACACGCCGTCCGCGATCCACACGCCCGCCGAGGCGGCGATGCTGGTGATCATCGTGATCTACATCGTGGCCGCCCTGTTCAACCTGCGCATTCCCGATACCGGCGCCCGCTATCCGAGACAGGCGCATGGTCCCATCAAGCTGATCACCGAGTTCGCCGACTGCTTCAACGTGCTGTGGCACGACAAGCTCGGCCAGATCTCGCTGGCAGTGACGACGCTGTTCTGGGGCGCCGGCGCGACGCTGCAGTTCATCGTGCTGAAGTGGGCGGAGGTGTCGCTCGGCATGTCGCTGTCCGAAGGCGCGATCCTGCAGGCGGTGGTCGCGGTGGGCGTCGCAGCCGGCGCGATGATCGCCGCGGCGCGCGTGCCGTTGAAGAAATCGCTGTCGGTGCTGCCGGTCGGCATCGTGATGGGTATCGCGGTGATGCTGATGGCCTTCTACACGCGCAATCTGTTTCCGGCGCACTGGGGCTTTTACTTCGGCAAGCTGCACGTACCGGGCTATCTGATCTGCGCGTATATCTTCCTGATGGTGGTCGGCGCGCTGTCGGGCTTCTTTGTGGTACCGATGAACGCGCTGCTGCAGCATCGCGGCCACGTGCTGCTGTCGGCCGGTCACTCGATCGCCGTGCAGAACTTCAACGAAAACCTGTCGGTGCTGGTGATGCTGTGCCTGTACGCGGTGCTGGTGTGGCTCGACGTGCCGGTGGGGCTGGTCATCGTGCTGTTCGGCACCTTCGTCTGCGTGATGATGTGGCTCGTGATGCGGCGCCATCAGGCCAACCAGCGCGCGTTCGATTCCGTCGCGCTGATCGGCGAAGCCAGACATTGAAGCCAGCCGCGGCGCGCGCTACGGCCCGCCGCCGGCTGCGTACCCTCTTCTATTTCCGCTGCGCTTGCACGGCTTGCGCGCTTTCTCTTTCGCCACGACTTTCACTATGAGTCAATCGATCCCGAACGTGCTGACCATCGCCGGCTCCGATTCCGGCGGCGGCGCGGGCATCCAGGCCGACCTGAAAACGTTCTCGGCGCTGGGTGCGTACGGCGCCAGTGTGATTACCGCACTGACCGCGCAGAACACGCGCGCGGTCACCGCGATTCATTCGCCGGAGCCGGCCTTCGTCGCGGCGCAGCTCGATGCGGTGTTCGACGATATCCGCATCGATGCAGTGAAGATCGGCATGCTCGCCAATGCGCAGATCGCGCGTGCCGTCGCCGACGCGCTGCGGCGCCACCGGCCGGCTCACGTGGTGCTCGATACCGTGATGATTTCGAAGAGCAATCACGCGCTGCTCGCGGCCGATGCGGTGGCGGTGGTGCGCAATGAATTGCTGCCGCTCGCGGATCTGCTGACACCGAATCTGCCGGAAGCGGCGGCGCTGCTTGGCGTGTCGCCGGCCGCGGATGAAGCGGCGATGATCCAGCAAGGCGAAGCGCTGCGCGCGCTCGGTGCGCGTGCGGTGCTGATGAAGGGCGGACATCTGAGCGCCGCCGATAGCCCGGACTGGCTAATCGAGCCGGGCGGCACGCTGCGCGTGGGCGGGCCGCGCGTGCCGGTGAAGAATACGCACGGCACGGGCTGCACGCTGTCGTCGGCGATCGCTGCGCTGCTTCCGAAGCGGCGCGATCTGGCTGGTGCGGTAACCGATGCGAAACAGTATCTGACCGGCGCATTGGAACAGAGCGCGCGGCTCGACGTCGGCAGCGGCGTCGGGCCGGTGCATCATTTTTACCGGTGGTGGTAGCGGGACGCGCTGTGCGGTTGTGCGCGTGCGATGTCAGCCGCGTGCGAACGCCTGCGCGCGCGTAGGCCAATCGTCCGGTACGACGAAGCCGCGCGAATGTTCTAGCCACTGCCCGCCCGTCTCGACAAACGATGCGACCATCGTCGGGCCGGTGTGTGTCGCAAGCTGTCCGGCTAGTGCGGCGATATCGAGCCACGGCGTCGTGGTATCGGTGTGCGCCCGGCGGCCACGCGAGAGCCACTGCAGACGCGGCAGCACGATCCACGCGCCCGCTTGCGCGGCCGCAAAGGCCGGCCATGCCGCACGCGTGGTCCACCAGCCGCGCCCATGCGACGGCGCGATCTGCGGCGGCTCCTCGGGCATCTCGTTATCGCGGTAAAACAACCAGCCCTTGACGAACATCTGCGGCTCCCACGGCCCGCGATAGCCAAGCGACGCGAATTCGTCGCGCGCACTCAATGGCAGTTGATGCTGCAGCAGATGGGACAGCTTTACGTCGAGGCGATCCTGCAGGCCGGGGCCTACGTAGTCGGCAAGCTGCGCGCGGCCTTCGCCGGCATGCAAATAGAACTTCACGGCCAGTTCCCAATGCAGCCGGCGGCCGCTCGCCGTTTCGGCGAGAAAGTCGCATTCGCCGAGCGTCAGTCCGCCGCGCCGCAAGGCGAGATTCGCGGCGACGAGGCGCGCGGCCGGGCCATATTGCAGGAACCAGCCGAGCAGACATTCGGCGTAGCGGCCAAGGCGCGTCACGCGCGCCGTTGCGATGTGCTGATGCAGCGGCGCGGCGTCGGCGTCGAGCGCGGCCAGCCAGTCGAGTGCGGCGGCGGTTTCGGCAGCGGATTCGAACGGCACGGCGAGCGTGCCCCACGGTGGTTGTGCGCGCAACAGGTCCGGACTGAACAGCAGCCATGCGAGATCGCGTACGGCAGAGTCTGATAGCGCGTCGATGCGCGCGGCGTGTGCAGCGTCCGGGATGGCGAGTGCGGCTGATGCGGCTGATGTAACTGGTGCAGCCGATGCAACTGGTGCTGCTGGTGCTGCTGGTGCTGCTGGTGCTGCTGGTGCTGCTGGTGCTGCTGGTGCTGCTGGTGCTGCTGGTGCTGCCGGTGCTGCAGATGTAACTGGCGCCGCTGATGCAGCCGGTGTTGCAGAGGTCGCCGGTACTGCTGACGCCGCCGGCGCCGCTGATACTGCCGGCGCAGCGAGCCCAGGCGATGCAGCTGACGCGGCCGGCGGATCTTCAGCCGTCATCCGCCTGACGCCCCAGCTACCGGCGCTCCATCAGCGAGGCCGCCTGCGTTGCGCCACGTATCGCGCGCAAGACACAGGTCCTGCCACGACTTCGCCTTGTCGTGCAGGCTGCGCAGCAGGTACGCCGGGTGATACGTGACGATCACCGGCACGCCCTCGTACTCGTGCACGCGCCCGCGCAACGACGAAATGCTGGCGTCGGTCTTCAGCAGGCTTTGCGCAGCGAAGCGGCCGAGCGCGACGATCAGCTTCGGCCGCACCAGCGCGACCTGGCGCTGCAGGAACGGCTCGCAGCGCGCGACCTCGTCCGGCTCCGGGTTGCGGTTGCCAGGCGGCCGGCACTTGATCACGTTCGCGATGTACACGTTCGTATCGCGCGCCAGCGACAGCGAACGCAGCATGTTGTCGAGCAGCTTGCCGGCCTGGCCGACGAACGGCTCGCCCTGGCGGTCTTCGTTCTCGCCCGGCGCTTCGCCGATCAGCATCCAGTCGGCTGCACGGTCGCCGACGCCGAATACCGTGTTGGTGCGCTTCTCGCACAGCCGGCAGCGCTCGCAGCCCGCCACACGCGCAGCCAGCGCATCCCAGTCGAGCGTGGTCACAGCCGGCAGCGAAGCGCTGTCTGCCGCAGCGGCGCTGTCGCCGGCAGCATAGGCAGACGGCCGCCCGGAGGTCGAATGGGCCGTTGGCGCGAGCGGCATTTCGTCGAACCAGGACATGTCTTCTTCGATGGGCGGCGGTGCGGGTGGCGCAGCGCTGCGCCGCGCCGGTTCGCGCACTTGCGCCTCCGGCGTAGCCACCGATGGCAACGCCCGCTCCGCGGCGCCAGCCGCACGCGGCTCGGTATGCGGCTCAACCGGTTGCGCGCCGCGTCGCGGTACTGCCTGCGGCACGCCCGCCTGCGCCGCTTCGCGGGCAGCAATTACGTGCGATGAGCGTTGCGGGTCAGCGTCGGGGGTATCGCCAGCCGGCGACCTGCGATCCGTATCGGCTGCCTGCATGCCCGCGCCCTGCGGCGCCGTTTGCGGGATTCCGGCAACGCGCGACGCAAGCGCCGGCACCCCGCCGCCTGCTGCCGCAGCGCTCGCATGGCCGAGCTCTGCAGATGCCGCGTGCCGCGTGTCGCGCGTGTCCCGCATATCGCGCGCGTGGTGCGCCGCCGCTTCGCCTTGCGCGGCATCGACGCTCGCGCGCGCGGCCGCGCTGCCCTGCGCGCCGTCCGCCGCGCCCTCCCCAGCTACACCGGCGGCTTGCGCGGCGGCCGTGCCGCGCCTCACCCACAGCGGTGCGAGTCCGAGTTCTTCGAGCGCGGATTCATAGAGCGCCATCGGCTGATTCCTTGTCAAAAGTAAAACGCATCACGATCGCGTCTTCGCGCGCACGATGCCGCGCCGGATAATAATTCTTGCGCCGCCCGATCGATGCGAAGCCGAAGCGTTCGTACAAGCGGATCGCGCGATGATTCGACGGCCGCACCTCGAGCAGTAGCCCCGTCAGCTTTTCCGCGTGCGTGATGCGCACCGCTTCGCGCAACAGCGCGAGGCCGGCGCCGGCGTGCTGCGCCGGCGGCACGACGCACAGATTCAGCAGATGCATCTCGTCGACCACCGGCATCAGCACGCAGTAGCCGATCAGCGTGCCGGTCACGTGGCGCATGCACACGCCGAGATAGCCGTTGCGCAGCGAGTCTTCGAAATTGCCCCGGCTCCACGGGAAATCGTACGCGAGCCGCTCGACTGCCGCGACTTCGTCGAGGTCGCTTTCGGTCATCGGCGACATGTAGCGGTCGGCGAGCAACACACCGCTCATCGGGCACCCTCGCCGGATGTGGGCGCGGCCCGCGGTGTCGGGGCATCCTGCCCGGCCTGCGCGACCGGCTCGACTGGCCCAGCCGTCACGTTCTGGGCGGCTTGCCCGACTGCCGCGGTCTGGGCGGTCTGGGCGGTCTGGGCGGTCTGGGCGGTCTGTGCCGTCTGTGCCGTCTGTGCCGTCTGTGCCGTCTGTGCCGTCTGGGCCGTCTGCCCGGCCTTGGCCGCCATCCGTTCCGCAGTGGTCAGCGCGACCTTGTTGCGCACGTACTCCGGCGCTGCCTGATCGGCCGGCACCGTGCGGCCCGCGCGAAACGCGCGCAACGCCGCGAACGCCACGGCAAGCGCATGCGGCAGCGCCTGCTCATCGACGCTGCGCGCCTGCGCCGCAACTTCAAGCCGCGCGCCGAATGCCGCAGCTGCATTACCGGCCAGCGTGAACGGCACGTCGGGCGCGATCAGCCGCTCCGGCGCATCGAGCGCCGCGGCGCGTACGGTACGCCAGTCGCCGACGCGGTCGTCCCATGCATAGTCGGCCCAGTACACTTCGTCCATCCGCGCGTCGAGCGCAGTCAGCACCCGGGCCACCGATAGATCGCGCCGGCGCGCGCTTTCCGCACAGGCGAGCAGCGTGCCGACCGGCACCACCGGGCAGCCGAGCCCGAACGCCAGCCCCTGCGCAACGCCGGTCGCGGTGCGCAGCCCGGTGAACGAGCCCGGCCCGGCGCCAAATGCGATCGCATCGCAGGCCGACAGCGCGAGGCCTGCGTCGTCGAACAGTTCGCGGATGGCGGGCAAGAGCCGCGTGCTGGACACCGCGCCGGTCGCTTCATGGCGCACCCACACGCGTGGTTCGGCAGACGCGCCGCGCGCGCAATCGGCGGGCGAGCGCGCCGCCAGCAAGGCGACCGAGCAGAATTCGGTCGAAGTATCGAGAGCAAGCAGCACAGTTTCAGTCATGGCCGCTATTGTAATGCGCGGCTTCATGCGTCCGGTTATCGACCTGCCCCCAACCGCATCTGGAGGAAGCGCTCCACGCCGGTTCATTCGCCGCACCGCCGCGCCTTGTTATGATCCTCGGCCGAACCTGAACGCCACCGGAGCCCCCACCATGAGCGACCTCGACGCGCGCTTCGCGCAAGCCCAGCATGACGTGAAACAACTGTCGGAACGACCGGGCAATCTGACGCTGCTGCGCCTCTACGCACTGTTCAAGCAGGCCACCGAAGGCGATGCGCACGGCGACCGGCCCGGACTGACCGACATCGTCGGCAAATACAAGTACGACGCATGGGCGGCCTTGAAAGGCACCGCCCCCGACACCGCGAAACAGCAATACGTCGAACTCGTCGAATCGCTGCAAGGCGGTGCGACCGCCTGACAGCCCACATCGACGCACGTTTGCACGCGGTTACGCCGCGTTTGAAGGACAATTCGCGACGATCGCGAGGATTCGTCAGACGTATGACGGAAAAATGTCAGAAAGGTGGCGCAGTGCAGCAAACCCCGCTATAATCCGCCCTGCGCTTCGCTTGTTGTGCAACGTTGCCTTGTCAGAAACCCGCTAACGCGCTTCGCGTGAGCATCCGGCAAAGCTTTAGTCCGCAACGCTTCGCAGCGTAAAGCGTTTTGCTCCAATCCAGTTTAGAACCTGTCACCTCCCTGCCGCGGGCCCCACGGGCCATCTAAAGGCTGGCGGCGTGCCAATATCGGCAAGCCGCACCCGATACAGCTTCTAACGAAAAGCCCGCCTTCATTGTTGCGGGCTGCCCCCGTTTTGCGGTTTGCTCGCTGCTTCTTGCTCGCTGAATCCGACAACTTGGGTATGCCGATTGGCGCCGACGTTTCATCCCGTGGTTCGTCCACGGGTTCGTTCCCGTGTTTCAAGGATTCACATGACTTCGAGCAATACCACCAGCCCGCTAGACGCCATCGTCGACGCCGCCCTCGGTCTTGATGCAGCACCCGCTCCCGTGGCAGACACCGCCGTCGCCGCTGTGGCTGTCGACGCAGCGCCCGCCGCGGTTGCAGCCGATGCCGCCGCCGACGCCGCCGAACAAGGTCCGACGTTCGAATCGCTGGGGCTCTCCGCAGAGATCATTTCCGCGTTGACGGCTGCCGGCTACAAGGCGCCGACACTCGTTCAGCAGCGCGCGATTCCCGCCGGCATCGCCGGCCGCGACCTGATGGTGTCGAGCCCGACCGGCTCCGGCAAGACGGCTGCATTCATGCTGCCGGCCATCGAGCGCTTCGCACAGTTGCAAAAAACCCAGGCACAAGCACCGCGCGAGCCGCGTGAAGCGCGTGGCGAAGGCGGCCGCACGCGCCGTCCGCAGCAGCCGGCGGCCCGTCCGGGCCTGCTGGTGCTGACGCCCACCCGCGAACTCGCGATGCAGGTCACGACCGCCGCAGCGACGTACGGCAAGCACCTGCGCCGTCTGCGCACGGTCAGCATTCTCGGCGGTGTCGCGTATGGCCAGCAGTTGATGCTGCTGGCGAAGAACCCCGAAATTCTGGTCGCTACGCCGGGCCGCCTGCTCGATCACCTCGAGCGCGGCCGTATCGACCTGTCCGAACTGCAGATGCTGGTGCTCGACGAAGCCGACCGCATGCTCGACATGGGCTTTATCGACGACATCGAAACGATCGTCGCCCGCACGCCGGCTACGCGTCAGACCATGCTGTTCTCGGCCACGCTCGACGGCAAGATCGGCTCGCTGACCAGCCGCCTGCTGAAGAATCCGGAGCGCATCGAGATCGTGCAGCGCATCGAGCAACGCGCGAACATCGCGCAAACCATCCATTACGTCGACGACCGCGACCATAAGGACCGTTTGCTCGACCATCTGCTGCGCGACTCGGGTCTCGACCAGGCGATCGTATTCACCGCCACCAAGAGCGACGCCGACCAGCTGGCCGGCAAGCTGGCCGACGCGGGCTTCCAGTCCGCCGCGCTGCACGGCGATCTGCCGCAAGGCGCGCGTAACCGCACGATCCGCGCGCTGCGCGAGCGCCGTGTGCGCGTGCTGGTCGCAACCGACGTCGCCGCGCGCGGCATCGACATTCCCGGTATCACGCACGTGTTCAACTACGACCTGCCGAAGTTCGCCGAAGATTACGTGCACCGCATCGGCCGTACTGGCCGTGCCGGTCGCTCGGGCATCGCGGTGAGCCTGGTGCACCACGCCGAGCAAGGCACGTTGAAGCGCATCGAGCGCTTCGTGCGCGCGCCGCTGGCGGTCAATGTGATTGAAGGTTTCGAACCGCGTAAAGCCCCGCCTGCAGGCGCGCGTCCCGGCTTCGGCCGCGGCGGCCGTCCGGGCGGTGGCAACAGCAACGGCGGCCGCCGCTTCGGTGGCCGGCCGGGCAACAGCACCGGTTCGGGCAATGGCAATAGCAGCGGTAACGGCACGGGCGGTGCCCGCAGCGGCTACGGCGGCGGCAACAAGTCGGCCGCCGGCGCACGCGATGGTGGTTCGCGCGACGGCTACGGCAACCGCGAAGGCTACGGCGGTTCGCGTGACGGTGGTTACGGCGCACGCCGCAGCGACGGCCCGCGCAATCCGCGCCGCGGCTCGTAAGCGAGGCAGCAAGACGGGGCCGGCCTGCACGGCGGCCCGGAAGTAAGGCGGGGCCCCGCTCCAGCGGGCGCGCGAACTACACATGGCAGAGCTCCGCCAACTGGTTCGCGCATCGATCTCCGCACCGCCTGGCGCTTGCTTCAGCGCACCTTCAATGAAAAACCGACGCCCTTGCGTCGGTTTTTTTTCGCCTCACCCCGATTTTTCACAATGTGGAAAAATTTTTTGCCTCGTAAAAAATCGTGCTGCAAGGCACAACGAACGCTGTTGCGGGATGGAAAAACACGTTTCGCAATTTGAAATTTCATTAATAAATAACTGATTTTTCTAGATTAATTTCATCACAAAAAGGTTCGCCACGCCGCACTCCGATCGAAGCGTTTTGCCTAGACTCTTATATAAGACTTCACGAACCAGATGACACCCAAACCATCCAGGCCACTGAAGCAAAACACCCACCGATCGATCATCAACTGCAAAACGGGAGCGAACCATGTCACGCGAACAACAGGCAAAGGCACTGCAACAGCAATGGACCACCGATGCACGCTGGAACGGCATCAAGCGCAACTACACCGCCGAAGACGTGGTGCGGCTGCGCGGCTCGGTGGCCGTCGAGCACACGCTGGCAGCGCGCGGCGCCGAAAAGCTGTGGACCTCGATGCATGAAGAGCCGTTCGTCAACGCGCTGGGCGCGCTGACCGGCAACCAGGCGATGCAGCAGGTGAAGGCCGGCCTGAAGGCCATCTATCTGTCGGGCTGGCAGGTGGCGGGCGACGCCAACGTGGCAGGCGAAATGTATCCGGACCAGTCGCTGTATCCGGCGAACTCGGTGCCGCTGGTGGTCAAGCGGATCAACAACACGCTGACGCGCGCCGACCAGATTCAATGGTCCGAAGGCAAGAACCCGGGCGACGAAGGCTATATCGACTACTTCGCGCCGATCGTCGCCGATGCGGAAGCCGGCTTCGGCGGCGTGCTGAACGCGTTCGAACTGATGAAAGCGATGATCGAAGCCGGCGCCGCAGGCGTGCACTTCGAAGACCAGCTCGCGTCGGTGAAGAAATGCGGTCACATGGGCGGCAAAGTGCTGGTGCCGACCCGCGAAAACGTCGCGAAGCTGACCGCGGCGCGTCTCGCCGCCGACATCTGCGGCACGCAAACCGTGCTGCTCGCGCGCACCGATGCTGAGGCCGCCGATCTGATCACCTCCGACATCGACGAAAACGACAAGCCGTTCCTGACCGGCGAGCGCACCGTCGAAGGCTTCTACCGCACGAGGCCCGGTCTCGAGCAAGCCGTGTCGCGTGGTCTCGCGTATGCGCCGTATGCCGACCTGATCTGGTGCGAGACCGGCAAGCCCGATCTCGAGTTCGCGAAGAAATTCGCCGAAGCGATCCGCAAGGAATTCCCGGACAAGATGCTGTCGTACAACTGCTCGCCGTCGTTCAACTGGAAGAAGAATCTCGACGACGCGACGATCGCGAAGTTCCAGAAGGAGCTCGGTGCGATGGGCTACAAGTTCCAGTTCATCACGCTGGCAGGCTTCCATGCGCTGAACTACTCGATGTTCAACCTCGCGCACGGCTATGCGCGCACGCAGATGAGCGCGTTCGTCGAAATGCAGCAGGCCGAATTCGCGGCGGCCGAGAAGGGTTTCACCGCCGTCAAGCATCAACGCGAAGTCGGCACCGGCTACTTCGATGCGGTGACGCAGACCGTCGAGCGCGAAGCGTCGACCACCGCGCTGCACGGGTCGACCGAAGACGAGCAGTTCTTCGACAAGAAGGTTGCCTGAGCGGTGTAGCGATGCAGCATAGGTGACGCTGATGGCGTAGCGCGAGGACGTAGTCAGGTAGCGCTTCACAGGCTGCGCTTCACAGGCTGCACCTCGCAGGCCGCACCTCGCGCGCATGCAGCAGGCGCGCGATGCAATCGATGGAACATGCGGCGGCACACGCGGTGGCACAAACCGCGCGTACCGCCGCAGTACAGCCCCGCAAAGAGGGCAGGCTTCAGGGGGAGCAGTCGATGCAGTACCCGCGCGCCGGCGTCTCGCCGGCGCGCGCTCAATTCATGCGTGCAGGCCCGCCCTGCACCGCTTTCATCGATAAACGATCACCGGAATCTTCGTATGCGTGAGAACGCGCTGCGTCTCGCTGCCGATCAGCAGACTGCCGAGCCCGCGCCGTCCGTGCGACGCCATGAAGATCACGTCGCAGCCGCCCCGCTCAGCCGCTTCGATGATGCCCAGATACGGCGACGGGTGCACGCTGGTCTGGCTCGCGCATGCCACGCCGGCATCGCGCGCGGCCTCCTCGACTTCGCGCAGATGATCGCGTGCTTCGCGTTCGCTGCGCTCCTGAAACTCGACCGGCGGCTCCACCACCACGTCGGAAAACGGCGAGTACGGGTATTGCGGCAGACACGCATACGCGGTCACGCGCGCGCCGACCGCCTGCGCGAGATCGATCGCGCCGTCGATAGCTTTCTTCGACAGTTCAGAACCGTCGGTCGGCACGAGGATGTGCTTGAACATGGGGCTCTCCATCGTCGACTGCTCAGACTCGAAAGGCCTGCTGACAAGCTGGCCAGATGCGCTGCCACGCGGGTCGTGAAGCGCGCCGCCGGCCGCTTTGCCGTGCGCTTTCGCGTACAGCGTCAGACAGGTTGCGCCGCAAGTTTGCAAAGCGCAGCGGCGCTGCGGCGGCGCCCGCGGCTGGGCGGCAGGCTTGCTGAATCGATTGTAGTGCGCCGAAAAAATCTGCAAGCAGCGCGTGCGGGTCTGTCCGCATATCGGAAACCCGCGCGCAACGCGCCGTGTGTGCGGTGTGTGCGGTGTGTGCGGTGTGTGCGGTGTGTGCGGTGTGTGCGGTGTGTGCGGTGCGTGCGGCGTGTGCGGTGTGTGCGGTGTGTGCGGTGTGTATCGCGTGTACCGCGATGCAACACGCGAGCCGCACCACGCCAGGCGACGCGCGGCCACGCACCGTGTCGTGCCGCACCGTGTCATGCCGCGCCGAGCCACCGTGCATCAAGCCCCTGCGCGCTTGCCCGCACCCGCATTCCACACCTGACCCATCAAGGAGAGCACTCGTGACCAACACGCTACCCGAAGGCATCAATATCACCGGCGACATCAAGCCCGGCTTCGAGACGATCCTGACGCCCGCGGCGCTGCAACTCGTCGCGCAACTGCACCGCAGCTTCGAGCCGCAACGTCGCCAGTTGCTCGCGGCGCGCGAACAGCGCGCCCGGCGCCTCGACGCCGGCGAGCGTCCGACCTTTCTCGCGCAAACGCGCCACGTGCGCGACGGCGACTGGACCATTGCGCCGCTGCCGCAAGACCTCGTATGCCGGCGCGTCGAAATCACCGGCCCGGTCGAACGCAAGATGGTGATCAACGCGCTGAACTCCGGCGCCGACGCGTATATGACGGACTTCGAAGATTCGAACGCGCCCAGCTGGGACAACCAGATCACCGGACATCTGAACCTGAAGGACGCGGTACGCCGCACGATCTCGCTCGAGCAGAATGGCAAGTCGTACCGGCTGAACGACAGGATCGCGACGCTGATCGTGCGCCCGCGCGGCTGGCATCTCGACGAGAAGCATGTGACGGTGGACGGCGAGCGCGTCAGTGGCGGCCTGTTCGACTTTGCGCTGTACCTGTTCCATAACGCGCAGGAATTGCTCGCGCGCGGCAGCGGCCCGTACTTTTATCTGCCGAAGCTCGAAAGCCATCTCGAGGCGCGGTTGTGGAACGATGTGTTTATCGCGGCGCAGCAGGCGCTCGGCATCCCGCGCGGCACGATCCGCGCGACGGTGCTGGTCGAAACGATTCTGGCCGCGTTCGAAATGGACGAGATCCTGTACGAATTGCGCGAGCATAGCGCCGGCCTCAATGCGGGCCGTTGGGACTACATCTTTTCGGCGATCAAGAAGTTCAGGAACGACAGCGCGTTCTGTCTTGCGGAGCGCAGCCAGATCACGATGACGGTGCCGTTCATGCGCGCCTATGCGCTGGAATTGCTGAAGACCTGCCACCGGCGCAACGCGCCGGCGATCGGCGGCATGAGCGCGCTGATTCCGATCAGAAACGACCCGGCAGCCAACGAACGCGCGATGGCCGGCGTGCGTACCGACAAGGCGCGCGACGCGGCCGACGGCTACGACGGCGGCTGGGTCGCGCATCCGGGGCTGGTGCCGATCGCGATGGAGGAGTTCGTCAAGGTGCTTGGCGCAGAGCCCAACCAGATCGGCAAGCAGCGTCCGGATGTCAACGTGACGGCTACCGATCTGCTCGACTTTCGTCCGGACACGCCGATCACCGAGGCGGGCTTACGCAACAACATCAACGTCGGCATTCATTATCTCGGCTCGTGGCTCGCGGGCAATGGCTGCGTGCCGATCCACAACCTGATGGAAGATGCCGCGACCGCGGAGATTTCGCGCTCGCAGGTCTGGCAGTGGATCCGCTCGCCGAAGGGCACGCTCGACGACGGCCGCAAGGTGACCGCGCAACTGGTGCGCGCGCTCGTGACGGAGGAACTGGCGAAGGTCAGGGAAACGGTCGGCGGCGATACGCGCACGTATGAGCGCGCCGCGCAGATTTTCGGCGAGATGTCGACGTCGGAGCGATTTACCGAGTTTCTGACGCTGCCGCTTTATGAGGAGCTGAGCTAGCGACAGCGCGCGCGCATCGTCTGACAGCGCGCGCGTGGTCTATTTGCGCGAGCGCCGGTACGCGACCCAGTCCCCTGAGCCGATTTCCGGCAGTCCTTGCACGGCGTCGGCCTGCACCGGGTAATACAGGCAGTCGAGGGTCGCGCCGTCGACTGCCACGCTTGCCGTGTGCTGGATGAACAGGCCCGCTTCGCCCGGGTACACCTGTTCGATTTCATCGAGCACCGCAACCAGCCGGTCGTCGACCTGGTACACGTCGCCTTTAACGTGGATGCCTTTGTTATCCGGCACGAAACCAGGGTAATTGCCGAAATCGAATAGCCGGCCGCGCAGCGTCGCTTCGCCCACCAGCACCGGCGTATCGAGCGCGTTGCGCGCCGCCGCCTTGCCGATATCGTTGATTTCACCGGCTCGCAGGGTGCCGTACACGAATACGTATTGCATCGTGATGAGTTCCTCGTTCGATCGTTAAGCGATGTGTGCGGGTGTAGCGCGTACTGCGGCGCTTCGTATCGGCCCGGTGCCGCGCATGGCAAGGCAGTGTGCTTCGCAGCGGCGAGGCGACAGCGTTGCCGCAGGCCGACCCGCAACCTCAGCTGGCGTGCGCGGGCACCACGCACCGCCCGGCATTATGCCTCGCCATATCGCCATGAGTGACCGCACGCGCCGCGGCCGCGCCTGGGTTGGCTTGAACCGCGGCAAACCCGGCAATGCCCACGGCCGCCGCGCCAAACTTGCCGCATCGCATCTAGAATATGCCCGAAGCAGCCCGCCCCCTGCGCCCTTCCGTTCGCCATGAGCTACCCCGCTTCGCCATCCGAGCCGACGCCGTCGCGCGTCGAATTCGCCGACATCCCGCCCGAATTCGCGCCGACGCCCACTCATCCAATCCGTGTGCGCTCACGGCCGATGCCGGCCGGCGTGCGCGTCGCGCGCCATACGCATGCGTGGGCGCAGGTCGCGTACGCGTCGCGCGGCGTGCTGCGCGTGACCACCGCACAGTCGACGTGGATGGTGCCGCCGTCGCGGGCCATCTGGGTGCCGCCGTACGTGTTGCACGAAGTCGTGATCGTCGAAGAAGCGTATCTGCGCACGCTCTACGTGAACGAGAACGCAGTGCCGCCCGGGCTCGACGCGTGCCGGGTGGTCGAGGTATCGGCGTTGCTGCGCGAAGTCATCGCCGCATTCGACACGCGCGATCTCGAGCCTGCGCGCGAACGGCTGCTCGGCGCGCTTGCGCTCGACGAACTGACGCGCTCCGAACCGCTGCCGCTTGCGGTACCGATGCCGACCGAGAAACGCTTGCGCGCGTTATGCGAAGCAGTGCTGGCAGACCCGGCCGCCACCGATTCGCTCGAACGTTCCGCCGCCGCGGTCGGCGCGAGCACACGCACGATCGCGCGACTGTTTCGCCAGGAACTCGGCGTCAGTTTTTCGCAGTGGCGTCAGCAGGCTGTGCTGGCCCGCGCGATTCCGCTGCTCAACCGTGGCCGGCCGCTGGCGCAGGTCGCACAGGAACTCGGTTATCAAAGCCAGAGCGCGTTTTCGGCGATGTTCCGCCGCCAGTTCGGTGCGAGTCCGCGTGCATTCATCATGCGCGGCGCGGAGCATGCATTGAACGGTGATGAAGATACGCGCGACGAAGCGCATGACGATGCAATGCCGGGCCTGGCCGGATCGTGAAACGCAAACGATGAGCAGGCTCGCAGGTGAAGGCTTCGCGGCGAGCGAGCCCCCTGCGCGCCACGCGTCAAACGCGCCGCGCCATATGCCGGATCGAGCCGAGCTGCGCAAGCCGCGGCCCGGCCAGCCGATACCCCATCCGCTGATAAAGCCGCGCAGCCGGATTGTCGACGAACACACGCAGTTGCAGTTCGCGCAGCCCGCGCGCGCGGGCCCACTTGTGCGACATGTTCAGCAGATACGTGCCCGCGCCGCGTCCGCGATGCCCTTCGGCGATCTGCACGTCGCGAATATGCAGCGAATCGCCTTCTTCGGTAACGCGCAGCACACCGATACGTTCGCCATCGGCTTCGAGAATGAAATTTTCCGATTCGCGCCAGCTTGCGAGAAACAGATCGCCGCGCCACACCAGATGATGCCGACGATAGTAGCCGCCCATGTTGTTGCGCGTCAGCGCTTCCGCGAACGGGAAGTCGTCCATGCTGGCCTGGCGCAGCAGAAACGGAGACGGTTCTTCGGTGGGGTCGAGCATCGCGCGTTGCGGGTGAGAGACGGGTCGGTCAACGTTAAGATACGCGATTCGTGCTGACAATGGCTGTTTGCCCCAGCGCAGCACGCCAGTTGGCGCAATGACAAAAAGCCGCAGAGCGCCGCAGCCGACCACGCATACCAACCAGACATCCTGCGAAACAGCTAACAAGCGGACAAGCCAGCAAAGGAAAAATCCGCGTACGAAAATCCCGTAAACGAAAAAGCCCGCTGACGAATCAGCGGGCTTTCCGAGATCTGGCGGAGCGGACGGGACTCGAACCCGCGACCCCCGGCGTGACAGGCCGGTATTCTAACCAACTGAACTACCGCTCCATTACTGCTATTGCCTGCTTACGAATGTCGACCACTTCCGCAAGCGCACAGCGCGCGATACTGCGGCGCACTGCCGTTGTCTGGCGTCCCCTAGGGGATTCGAACCCCTGTACTCACCGTGAAAGGGTGATGTCCTAGGCCTCTAGACGAAGGGGACAACGTACTACGTAACCCTGCGATGCAATACTACGCTTACACCTTTAATGCAAAAGCCCGTTGAGGCGCTTAGCGACGCGCACCCTAACGGGCTTGACCCTCGCGGGCTCGATCTGGCGGAGTGGACGGGACTCGAACCCGCGACCCCCGGCGTGACAGGCCGGTATTCTAACCAACTGAACTACCACTCCAGTCTTTCTATCAAGCAGGAGAGCGTTGGCTATTTCTCTCAAGCTGCACTGCCTGCGCATTACGCTGCAGGCAACGCCGATATTCTGGCGTCCCCTAGGGGATTCGAACCCCTGTACTCACCGTGAAAGGGTGATGTCCTAGGCCTCTAGACGAAGGGGACAAAATCTTCGCAGATTCCGTCTTTCAACACTGATTTTGCAGCAACTTTACTTCAACTTGCCTGCCAAATCAACGAAGAACGTTATTCTAACCACGTTAAAGCACTTTGTGAAGAGTTTTTTACTACAAGTTCCCGGTTACTCAAAACTTACTGCCGTCCTGACTTTAACCCGTAACACTCTTCTGCTTCACCTGCCCTGCTACATCAGCAGAGCCTGCGATTATACGCAGCGCTAACGCGGATACGCAAGAAATTTCAACGCGGCCTACTGCCCGCAAATCCATGCCTAGCCTGCCGCACGTCGCCGCGGGTTGGTCCATCACCCCTTAGCGCAGTAACGGACGCCATCCCCCGTGTTTCCCCCTAATTGACGCACTCCGCATCGCCGCGCAGACTGCATTCAACAGGTGTGATCACAGGTCACACATCTCAGACGACGCTATCCGGAGGCCGACGTGGCAACACGCGTAGCGAGCAAGGAACTGCCGCCGATGGAGCTGGTGGCGCGCGACACGATGGCCAACCGCGTGTATGCGCAACTGCGCGAAGCGATCATGACCGGCCGCTTCGCGCCGGGCCAGCTGTTGAGTCTGCGCGGTGTCGCGGACGCGGTCGGCTCGTCGACGATGCCAGTGCGCGGCGCGCTGACGCGTCTGCAGGCCGAAGGCGCGCTGATCGACGGCCCGGGCCGCGCACTGATGGTGCCGCCGATGACGCTCGAACTGCTCGAAGAACTGCGCGACGTGCGCATCGCGCTGGAAGGCTGCGTGGCGGCGCGCGCGGCCAAACGCATGTCGCAAGAGCACCTGGCCTCGCTGCAGCAGGTGTTCGACACGATGGATGCGCACGTCGAAGCCGGCGACGTATCGGCCTACCTGCTGAGCAATTTCGAGTTTCACGTGGCGATCTACACGCACGGTGCGAGCGACGTGACGCTCGCGACGATCCAGAACCTGTGGATGCGTATCGGCCCGTTCCTGAACCTGGTGGCGCCGGACATTCCGCATATGCGGCGTTCGATGGCGGCGCACCGCAAGATTGCCGAAGCGCTGTGGCACGGCGACAGCGAAAGCGCGCGCGCCGGGATCGAGCAGGACATCGGTGAAGCCGCCGACGACTTGCGCGAACGGTTGCTGGAACAGCAGCAACAGGCGACCGCATAGCGCCCGCGCGCAGACAGCAGCACCGCAGCACAAAGCACAAAGCACACAACAATGGAGACGACAGCATGACGGTTCTACAGATGTTGACGCCGCGCGCGGGCCTGCGCGTGCTGGTGACGGGCGGTGCGTCCGGCATCGGTCTTGCGATCGCACAGGCATTCATCGAAACGGGCGCGCGGGTACATGTATGCGATGCGAGCGAAGCCACGCTCGATGCGCTTCGCCAGAGCCAGCAAGGCGCCGCCAACCCGATCACCGCGACGCTTGCCGACGTGGCCGCGCGCAGCGCGGTCGAGCGTGTGTTCGCCGACGTCGCGCAACAGCTAGGCGGTCTCGACGTGCTGATCAACAACGCCGGCATCGCCGGGCCGACCGCCGGCGTCGACGAGATGGATGCCGATGCATGGGAGCAAACCATCGACATCAACCTGAATGCGCAGTTCTACTTCGCGCGACGCGCGGTGCCGCTGCTGCGCGAGGCCCCGGACGGCGGCGCGATCATTGCGCTGTCATCGGTAGCGGGCCGGCTTGGCTACGCATTCCGCACGCCCTACTCCGCCACCAAATTCGCGATCGTCGGCCTCACGCAAAGCCTTGCGATCGAACTCGGGCCGGCCGGTATCCGCGTGAACACGATTCAACCGGGCATCGTCAAAGGCCCGCGCATCGAGCGCGTGATCGCCGCGCGTGCGCAGCAGCTCGGCCTCAGTTACGAAGAGATGGAGCAGCGCTATCTCGAGAAGATCTCGCTGCGCCGCATGACGACGCCCGAAGAAGTCGCGGCCACCGCCCTCTTTCTTTGCTCGCCGGCGGGCATGGGCATTTCGGGCCAGGCGATTTCGGTATGCGGTAACGTGGAGGTGCTGTAGCGCGGCAGCGCACGACTTACCGCCACACAGCCCCTCAAGCCGCACCGTCAGTAAGGCATGCAGAAGTTTCACCGGTTTCTTTTTAGCGGACCGTTTCCGGTTCACAAGCAACGAAACACGAGGACACCATGGCAGCCAAACGAAAAGTCATCATCACCTGCGCGCCGACCGGCGCGATCCACACGCCTTCGATGTCGCCGTATCTGCCGGTCACGCCGCAGCAGATCGCCGACGCGGCGCTAGCCGCAGCAAAAGAAGGCGCAGCCATCCTGCACCTGCACGCACGCGACCCGCAAGACGGCCGACCCACGCAAGACCCGGCCGTATTCGAGCAGTTCCTGCCGCAGCTAAAAGAGCGCACCGACGCGATCATCAACCTGACCACCGGCGGCAGCCCGCACATGACGGTGGCCGAACGGCTGCGCCCGGCACATCACTTCAAACCGGAAGTCGCGTCGCTGAACATGGGCTCGATGAACTTCGGCCTGTTCCCGATGCTGAACCGCTACAAGGACCTGAAGCACGACTGGGAGCGCGAGCATCTGGAGAAAAGCCGCGACCTCGTGTTCAAGAACACCTTCGCCGACATCGAATACATCCTGACCTCGTGCGGCGCGAACGGCACACGTTTCGAGTTCGAGTGCTACGACATCTCGCACCTGTACAACCTCGCGCACTTCGTCGATCGCGGGCTCGCCAAACCGCCGTTCTTCGTGCAGAGCGTATTCGGCATTCTGGGCGGCATCGGCGGCCATCCGGAAGATTTCGCGCACATGCGCCGCACCGCCGACCGCCTGTTCGGCGACGACTACGTCTGGTCGATTCTCGGCGCCGGCCGCAACCAGATTCCGCTCGCATCGATGGGCGTCGCGCAGGGCTCGAACGCGCGCGTCGGCCTCGAGGATTCGCTGTGGATCGAGCCCGGCAAGCTGGCCGAATCGAGCGCGGCGCAAGTCGTGAAGATCCGTCAGGTGATCGAAGGTCTGTCGCTCGACATCGCGACGCCCGCCGAAGCGCGCGCGCTACTGAAGCTCAAAGGCGGCAACGAGGTCAACTTCTGACAACGCGGAGACAAGCGTGGCTACTCCCGAACTCAAGGTCGTCGCGATGCCCACCGGCTGGCTCACGGTCGATCATTCGTCGCTGGTGTATGGCCGCCACTACGGCCAGCAGCTCCGCATTCCGGTGTGGTCGAGCGCGATCGTCGGCGGCGACAAAAAGATCGTCGTCGATACCGGCATTCACGATCCGGGCTGGGTCAGCAGTTTCATCTGCCCGTGCGACCAGGCGCCGGAAGAACGGCTCGAACGCGCGCTGAAGGAATACGTCGGCTGGCGCGCCGACGACGTCGACATCGTGATCAACACGCACCTGCACTACGACCATTCGGGCGGCAACACGCTGTTTCGCAACGCACGCTTTATCGTGCAGCAGAGCGAGTGGGAATACGCGGCGCGCCCGCTCGACACGCAGACCTCGCTATACCAGGAGTTCCTGATCGGCCGCGCGCCGCTCGCGTGGTTTCGCTGGCAGTTCGTCAACGGCATCGCGGATATCGCACCGGGCGTGCGGGTGTTTCCGACGCCGGGCCATACGCCGGGGCACCAGTCGGTGGCCGTGAACACGGCCGAAGGCGTCGCGGTGATCACCGGCGATTGCGCGAACTGCATGGAGAACATCGTCGATGGTGTGCCGGTCGGCATCATCTGGCAGACCGAGGCGGAGCTCGCGTCGTTAAAACGCATCCGCCAGATCGCCGACCTCGTGATTCCGGGCCACGACCCCGACGTCGTGCCCGGCAGCGCGGGCCTGCGCCTGCCGGCCTCGGCGCGCCTGCCGCACGTCGAGAACACGGCCGGCACCACGAACAACGCTTACGGCACCAACACCGCTACGTAGCACCGATCAAGTAAAGCAGCCGCAGCACAACAACCACAACCCATCTGCAGGATTGGAGGACGACATGAACGCATGGACGCACATCACTCATCGTGCGGGGCGGCTGCTACGCGGCGCGGCTCTTGGCGCGACGCTCGGCGCCGCCGCGCTCGGCGGCTTGACGCTGGCGGGGCCGGCGGCGGCCGCCGGCAAGTACAAGATCTTTCTGTCGATGAGCTACGTCGGCAACGACTGGCAGACCGAAGCGGCCAACATGATCAAGGCGATGGCCGCCACGCCCGATCTGAAGGACAAGGTCGACCTCGAAGTGCAGGTCGCCGGCACCGACGCGCAAAAGCAGATCCAGCAGATCAACTCGATGGTGCAGGCGGGCGCGAAAGCGATCGTCATCTATCCGATCTCGCCGACCGCATTGAACCGCGCGATCAAGAACGCCTGCTCGAAGGGCGTGGTGGTAGTCGCGTACGACGGCGAAGTAACCGAGCCGTGCGCGCACAACGTGGCGATCGACCAGCATCTGGCCGGCCGCGTGACCGCCGAATGGCTGGCCAAGACCATCAACGGCAAGGGCAACATCGTGATGATCACCGGTGTGCCGGGCACCTCGGTGGACCGCGCGCGCACCGAAGCCGCGAAGGAAGTGTTCGCGAAGTTCCCGGGCATCAAGATCGTCGCGGAAGGCACCGGCATGTGGAGCCAGGCAACCGCCAAGACCGAGCTGTCGAAGATTCTCGCCACCAACACATGGGACAAGATCGACGGCCTGTGGATGCAGGTGGGCTGCTTCACGGCCGCGTCGATGCAGCTCGAAGCGGGCGTGCCCGACGACAAGGTCAAACCGTGCGCCGGCGAATCGTCGAACGGCCACCGCGTGCAGATGCTGCCGCCTGGCAGCGTGAAGGGCGAAGGCAGCTATCGCGCGATCGGCTACCGCTCGATCTCGTATGGCGCACCGCCCTATTCCGGCGCGATGGCGTTGAAGCTCGCGGTGCAGAAGATCGAAGGCAAGGACTTCCCGACCAAGGTGACGCTGAAGCTGCCGCTGGTCGAGACGCCGCAGTCGAAGCTGTGCAAGACCGGTTCGATCGACGAGCTGCGCGCGGGCTGCACGGCGTTCCCGCCGGACAAGGTGCCGCCGGGCTGGTTCGCGGACATCTATTCGGAGGAAACCCGCGAAGTGGGCTTTAACGCGGCGCTGAACGGCACGCCGGACTGAGCCACCGGACTGAGCCACCCACGCGCCACCCACGCGCGGCCGAATGAGTCGCCACGCGGGCAACAAAACGGGCCGCCAGGTCCGACCGCGGCGCGGGCTGCAGAGCTCACAGCACGCCCCGCCGCCCACGCCTAACCCACCACGGAGTCCGACGATGACGCTGATGGCCGAACCTCGCGAAGCACAGCCCGCCCCCTGGGCGATCGACGTCGCGAACGTCACGAAGCGTTTCGGCGCGACGGTCGCGCTGAACAACGCATCGTTTCGCGTACGCCGCGGCGCGGTGCACGCGCTGCTCGGCGAGAACGGCGCGGGCAAATCGACCACGGTGAAGCTGCTATCCGGGCTGATGCGGCCCGACGAAGGCCGCATCGCGATTCTCGGCCACGACGTGCAGATGCGCGAGCCGAAGGACGCGCATCGCGCCGGCGTGCAGACCGCGTTCCAGGAAATGACGCTGGTGCGCGACCTGACCGTCGCGCAGAACCTGCTGCTCGGCGTCGAGCCGTCTGGCTGGCTCGGCCGGATCCGGCGCAGCGAGGCGCAGCGCAAGGTCGCGCACTGGCTCGAAGCGCTCGAGCTGACCGACGTGCGGCCCGGCGCCTACATCCGCGATCTGGCGCTGCCGGTGCGGCAAAAAATCGAAATCGCCAAGGCGATGGTGCGCGAGCCGCAGGTGCTGCTGCTCGACGAGCCGACCTCGGCGCTATCGGGCCGCGACGTCGCGTGGCTCGCGCGGCGCATCGACGAGCTGAAGGCGCGCGGCGTCACCTTCGTGTTTATCTCGCACCGGATGCAGGAAGTGCG
Organism: Paraburkholderia jirisanensis; assembly: GCF_054782355.1. NCBI lineage: Bacteria > Pseudomonadati > Pseudomonadota > Betaproteobacteria > Burkholderiales > Burkholderiaceae > Paraburkholderia > Paraburkholderia jirisanensis. The sequence continues at coordinate 95,885 of NZ_BAAGSQ010000021.1, forward strand.
CGAGTTCTGCGACAGCCTGACGATCTACCGCAACGGCCGCGACGTCGGCGCGTTCGACACCGCCGCGATTTCCGACGACGAAGTGATCCGCCTCGTGATCGGCCGCTCGCTGGAGGCGAAGTATCCGCCGAAAGAGCCGCCCACTTTCCACGCCCCGTCGCCCGCGCTCGAACTGCGCAACGCGCGGGTCGACGGCGTGGTCGAGGATTTCAACCTGACGCTGAAAGCCGGCGAAGTGCACGGTATCGCCGCGCTGCAAGGCATGGGCCAACGCGAACTGTTCGAGGCGCTGTTCGGCGCGCAATACATCGACGCGGGCCAGATGTTAGTGGACGGCAAGCCGGTCACGCTGACGTCCACCGCCGACTCGCTGAAGGCAGGCGTCGCGACCAGCCTGCTGCCCGAAGACCGCAAAAGCGAAGGCCTGTTCCTGAGGCTGCCGGGCGGCGAAAACATCTCGCTGCCGGTGATCAAACGCTATACGCGCTTCGGCCTGATCGACCGCAAGCGCGAGCGTGCCGCGATCGAACGTGTGCTCGCGCAGATGGAAGTGAACCCGCGTGCGGTCTACAAGCCGTGCCTGTCGTTTTCGGGCGGCAACCAGCAGAAGATCGCGATGGCCAAATGGCTGCTGACGCAAAGCCGCGTCTGGCTGATGTTCGATCCGACGCGCGGCATCGACGTCGGCACCAAGCACCAGATTTTCGTGTTGATGCGTGCCTTTGCAGCGGCCGGCGGCGCGGTGCTGTTCTATTCGACCGACGTGCCGGAGCTGGTCAACGTGTGCGACCGCGTATCGGTGATGTACCGCGGACGCAACGTCGCGGAGCTCGAAGGCGACACGTTGAACGAAGAGAACGTGATGCGCAGGATGCTGGCGAGCTGAGCGACCGCGGCACACAGCGTACGCGGTCGCGCATGCAGTGGTGCCGCCGCGCGCAGCCCGCATCTGAAGACCCGTTCAACGCAGTCACGGCAAACCGCACAGGCAAACCGCAAGGAAACATCATGAGCAACGCAATCGCATCGCCTGACAGCGACATCGTGCGGTCCGGCGCGCGCATCGGTCTGGGCGCGCGCATCGACCATCATCGCGGCCTGATCATCGCGATCGGCGCGCTCGCCGCGATGCTGATCGCGTGGGTCGCGCTGTCGGCGACGCCGGTCGGCATGTACGACATCGGCTCGGTGATCTCGAGCGCCACCACGCTCGCGCTGGTTGCGATCGGCCAGACCATCGTCGTGCTGAGCGGCGGCTTCGACCTGTCCGCTTCGGCGGTGCTGTCGCTCGCCAACGTGCTCGCGGTGCGCTTCGTGCACGGCACGCCGCTCGAGCAATGGGCCGGCGCCACGCTGGTGATCGCGATCGGCGGCGGCGTCGGTTTGCTGAACGGTGCGTTGATCGCATGGTTCCGGCTGCAATCGATCGTCGTCACGCTGGCGACGATGTTCATGGTGCAAGGCGTCACGCTGCTGATCCAGAACAAGCCGGGCGGCAGCGTCGGCGAACAGTTTTCGGGCTTCATCACGTCCGACCTGATTGCCGACAAGCTGCCGATGTCGGCCGGCGTGCTGATCGTCGCGCTGCTGGTGTGGGCGTTTATCCGGCGCACGCGCTTCGGCGTCGGCCTGTACGCGATCGGCAGCGAACCGGACAGCGCGTACGCGAATGGCACGCCCGTCACGCGCTACCGGATCGGCACCTACGTGCTGGCCGGCATGTTCTACGCGGCAGCCGGCCTGTACGTGTCGGCGCAGACCGGCTCCGCCGATCCGCTGGTCGGCCGGCCGCTGCTGCTGTCGATGTTTACCGCGGTGGTGCTCGGTGGTACGTGGCTCGGCGGCGGACGTGGCGGCTGTGTCGGCACCGTATTCGCCGCGATGACGCTGATGGTGACCGTCAACATCCTGCTGGTGCTGAACGTGTCTGCGTTTTTCACGACCATCGCCGAAGCGGCGATCCTGATTCTGGCGGTGCTCGGCTCGTCGATCGGCAAACAGTCGGCGGCGCACGAATGCGCGCGGCACGCGCTGCAATGGTTCAAGGCGTGGCGCACCGGCACGCGCGCGAGCAACGGTGGCAGCAGCGGGGGCAAATTCGGCCAGCGCGCGCGTAGCGTCGCGTTCGAAGTGGCGAACTTCAAGCCGCTCGAAAACACCGAACTTAAAGGCCAGTGGCTGTCCGACTGGATCGAGCGCAACCGCGAATGGGTCAAGTACATCGTGCCCGCCTACCTGCTGTTCTTCGGTGTGGTGGCGGTGACCGGCTTCGTGTATGGCCCCGGCGTGCTGGCCAGCGCGAACTTCTACAGCAGCCTGCTGACCTTGACGCTGTTCCTCGCGATCCTCGGTCTCGGCCAGGGCGCGGTGATTCTGACCGGCGGCCTCGATCTGTCGGTGCCATGGCTGATCACGCTATCCGGCGTGCTGCTGACCGGGCTCACGCACGGCGTCAACGAAGCGGGCTTGTGGGCCGTGCCGCTGGTGCTCAGCGCGGGGCTGCTGGTGGGCCTCTTCAACGGCATCGGCGTGGTCGTGCTCGGGCTGCCGCCGATCGTCGTGACACTGGCGGCGAACGGGCTGCTGCAGGGGCTCACGCTGATCTATTGCAACGGTTCGCCGCAAGGCTGGGCGCCGCCGGCGATCAGCGCGTTCACCAACGACCGCGCCGGGCCGTTGTCGCTCGCCGCATGGAGCGTGCCGCTGGTGCTGGCAGCCGCGTTGTTGCTGCTGCACCGCACGGCATTCGGACGGCGCGTGTACGCGGTCGGCAACTCGCCGGTGGCGGCAAAACTGTCGGGCGTGCGCGTCGGCGCGACGCTGATCGCGGTGTACTGCCTGTCGGCGCTCTGTTCGACGGTGGTCGGCGTGCTGCTCGCGGGCTTTTCCAGCCAGGCGTTTCTCGGCATGGGCGACCCGTATCTGCTGCCGTCGATCGCGGTGGTGGTGGTCGGCGGCGCGCTGATCACCGGCGGGCGCGGCCACTATCTCGGTGTATTCGGCGGCGCACTGCTGCTGACCGCGCTCGGCACACTGCTGGCCGGCACCACAGTGCCGCCCGCGGTACGCGACATCATCAACGGCGCGGTCGTGCTGGCCGCGGTGATCACGCTGCGCGACCGCAAGAGCTGATGACGCTATCCACGACACTTTATCGTTCACGACGAGGCGTTCGATGATGACCTTCCGCGCGACGTATCGCCATCGTCGGCATCGAACGCATGGCCGCGGTGATGACGTTGCGCGACTGCAAGTGCTGATGCACCCATCCATTCAACTTTATCGTTCACGACGAGGGATTCGATGACGACTTCCGCACGACGTATCGCCATTATCGGCACCGGCCGGATTGGCCGCGCATGGGCAATCGTGTTCGCCCGCGCCGGTTTCGACGTGAATCTGTACGATGCCGAGCCCGCGATGCTGGAAGGCGCGTTGCCGGCGATTCGCGACAGTCTCGCGGACTTCGCCGGCTTCGGGTTGCTCGACGAAACAGCGGATGCGATCGCACAGCGGATCAAGCTGTGCCCGCAACTCGCCGATGCGGTGCGCGACGTCGCGCTGGTGCAGGAAAACATCGCCGAACTCGTCGACGCGAAGCGCGCAATGTACGCCGAACTCGACCGTCTGACGCATGCCGACACGCTGCTCGCGAGTTCGACCTCGGGGCTTCCTGCATCGACGTTTACGCAAGGGCTTGCCGGCCGTGCGCGCTGTTTCGTCGCGCACCCGGTGAATCCGCCTTCGCTGGTGCCGCTCGTCGAGCTATGCGGCGCGCCATGGACTTCAACCGACACGCTCGCACGCGCCCGTGCACTGTACGAAGAAGCCGGCCAGAAACCCGTGAACGTCGAAGGCGAAATCTCCGGTTTCCTGCTGAACCGCCTGCAAGGCGCGCTGCTCGACGAAGCGTTCAGCCTGTACGAACAGGGCTATGCGAGCGCCGCCGATCTGGACACCGTGATGCGCGACGGCCTTGGCTTGCGCTGGGCCTTCATGGGTCCATTCGAGACCATCGATCTGAACGCGCCGGGCGGCGTATCCGACTATGCGCAGCGCTACGGCGGCACGTACCGGACCATCGCCGGCGAACGCGTGCCGTTCGACTGGTCGCCGGACACGATTGCGAGACTCGACGCGGAACGTACTGCCGCGTTGCCGCGTGCCGATATCGAAACCCGCAGCCGCTGGCGCGACCGGCGGCTGATGGCGCTGCTCGCGCATCGCCGCCGCGACGCGGAAGATGCGAACGCCGCGAACGACGCAAAAAACTAGCCGCCCTGCTTCACACGCAACCACAACCGCCCAACCGCGCAGCCTCACGCGCCACAGCCACGGCCATCGCAACCGCACAGCCTCACACGCACCCGCACCCCAAACCCATGGAGACACCGATGATCGAAACCCGCCTGCTGGTCGACGCGAACAACCATCTGGGAGAAGGTCCGCTGTGGGACGTAAAGGAACAGCGTCTGTACTGGATCGACAGCACCGCCGCCGAGATCTACCGCTGCCGCGCGGACGGCAGCGAAGTGGAGCGCTTTTTCGTGCCGACCCACATCGGCTCGATGGCCTTGCGTGAACAAGGCGGCGCGGTCGTCGCGCTCGCCAGCGGCCTGCATTTCTACGACTTCGACGCGCAGACGGTGCAACTGATCGGCAACCCCGAAAGCGACGACCCCGAAACGCGCTTCAACGACGGCAAGGTCGACCGGCGCGGCCGCTTCCTCGCCGGCACGATGGCCTACGACTTCGACCGCTACGACGCCGACCGCGGCCAGCGCTCGACGCGTAGCGGCGGCCTGTACCGGCTCGACCCGAACGGCACGATCGCGTGCCTCGAGCGCGGCATCAGTTGCTCGAACGGCCCGTGCTGGAGCCCCGATAACCGCACGCTGTATTTCACCGACACCTACGACCGCGTGATGTACGCGTACGACTACGACATCGAAACCGGCGCGGCGAGCAACCGGCGCGTATTCGCGTCGGCGCGCGACATGGCCGGCACGTTCGACGGCGCGACCGTCGATGCGGAAGGATTCGTCTGGAGCGCGCTGGTATTCGGCGGCCGCATCCTGCGCTTTACGCCCGATGGCCGGATCGACCGCGTGGTGCCGTTTCCGGTACGCAATCTGACCAGCGTGATGTTCGGCGGACCGAACCTCGACGTGCTGTACGTGACGACCATGGGCCGTCCAATGTGGGGCATCCCGCAGAAGGAACGCGAGCGCGGCGGCCTGTTCGCGGTCAGCGGGCTTGGCGTCAAAGGCCTGCCGGAGCCGCGCTTCGCGGGCTAGCGGCGCGCCGCATCGTCGCCGTTCTCCTGTGCCGCACGCACGAAGCCATACAGATCGCTTACGCAGCATGCGCGAATTTGCATCGCGCATGCGCGACGACGCCACGGTTTCACGCTACGCTGGTTAGAATATGCGGCATATCAGGTGCCGGTGCGCCGTGCGCGCCTCGCGGCGGCGCACCGGTACGACACAAGGAGACATGCGATGTGGTTCGTCGGAAAGAGCGAGCTTCTCTCGCTGATCGAACGCAATTGCCTCGAAGAGGTGATGCCGGCCTTCAGCGATCACCGCAGCCTGCGCAAAAATGCGCTGATCTATCGCCCGGAGGAACAGAGCGAATACGTGTACCTGCTGAAAGTCGGCCACGTGCGCCTCTATCGTCTCACCGAGGAAGGCCAGGAAATCACGCTGTCGTTCATCAAGGCCGGCATGATTTTCGGCGACGGCGACGTGCTCAACGAAGCCAGCTATTCGCATTACGCGCAGACGCTCGCGGAAAGCCGCGTCTGCTACATCCGCAAGGCGGATTTCAAGGACCTGCTCAAACGCTACGACGCGATCAACCAGTTCGTGCTGCGCAGCCATCACCAGCGCTGGCAGGAAGCGCAAAAGCTGATCGAGAACCTGTCGCTGCACGATGTGCGCAAACGGCTCGTCAATATCCTGACGATGTTCGCGTCGCAGATCGGCGCACCGTTCGTGCATGACGGCGCGAACGGCGCGGTACTGATCGACCTGTCGATTGCGCAGGACAAGCTCGCGGAATTCATCGGCACGTCGCGCGAATCGGTGAACCGGCATTTCAGCGATCTGAAAGCCGAAGGCCTCGTCGACACGCATGAACGCAAGATCGTGCTGACGCCCGCCTTTGTCGCGCAGTACCTGCCGGGCATGACCGCCAGCATGGCGCCGGCGCTCGCCGCCGCGGCAGGCGGCGCGCAACCGGTGGCGAAATCGGCGTTGCCGGCCAACCACGCGTACAAGGTGCCGTTAGTGCGTGCTTGACCGTGTGCTCGACAGCGCGGCCCTGACGGTCGCCACGCCGCTTTGCGGGCTCGACAGCACCGGCACGCGCGTGGCGCCCAGCGCAGGCACGAGACGCGCCATCGACACCTGCGCGAGCACCACCACGTCCACTTCGTTGGCGAGCGCGAGGATCGTGCGCTTCAACACTTCGTCGTGACGTTCGCCGTCGCCGGCGAGCAGCGCTTCGAACGCTTCTTCGGCGACGCGCTCGACCACGCTTACCTCACGACCCGCTTCGGCGGCTTTCTTGCGGATCAGCCGCACGGTCGGTTCGAGCGTCGTCTTGACGGTGGCGACCACGCCAATGCGCGAACCAATCCGGCTTGCTTCCAGCGCCATGGTTTCGTCGATCTTGATGATCGGCGTGCGGATCATGCCGCGCAGCGTGTCGACCGCTTCGCCGACCGACGAGCACGCATTCAGGATGTAATCCGCGCCCATCGCCTGCGCATTCGACATGTACGTGTACAGGCGGCCCGTCACTTCGGGCGTCAGATGCCCGGCGCTGCGCACGTCGTTCAACAGGCTGTCGTCGACGATGTTGATCATCCGCACGTCGGGCAGCTGTTCCTTGAATTGATCCTTCAGCGGTTGAACCGTCACGGGACCGGTATGCACTACGACAATCGTTGCCATCTGGGTTGAAGCTCCGTTTTTAACAGGTTGTTCTTGCAACTGGTTTGCTGGCGCGCTCACGCGGTCGCCGCTGCCATCACACGTTCCTGGGTTGCGTCGGCGCGCTCGAACGTGCCGTTCAGACGCCCTTCGCGCACCACCAGAATCCGGTCGCTGATCGCCAGCACTTCCTGCAGGTCCGACGAAATCGCGATGATCGCGATACCTTGCGCCGCGAGCCGCCCAAGCAGCGCATGCACTTCGGCCTTCGCGCCGATATCGATACCGCGCGTCGGCTCGTCGACGATCAGCACACGCGGGTGGCGCGCCACCCACTTGGCCAGCACCACCTTCTGCTGGTTGCCGCCGCTCAGGTTCACCACCTTCTGCTCGATCGACGGCGTCTTCACGCCGAGCGTGCGGACGAACTCGCGGCAGCGCGTCTCTTCGGCCGCGCGCCGCACGAACTGGAACGGCGAGTACGTTTCAAGGTGCGTGAGGCTGAAATTCTCGCGCACGCTCATGCCCGCGATCAAGCCCTGCCCTTTGCGGTCTTCCGTCACGAAACCGATGCCGTGCGCAATCGCATCATGCGGTCTTGTGATCGTCACCCGCTTGCCCTCGATCAGCACCTCGCCGCTGCACGGCCGCATGCCGAAGATCATCTCCATGATCTCGGTGCGCCCCGAACCGACCAGCCCCGCAATGCCGAGAATCTCGCCACGATGCACGGCAAAGCTGATGTCGCGAATCTTCGCCGGCGCGCTGTCGCGCGCGTGCAGTGCGAGGTTGCGCACTTCGAGCACGACCTCGCGGGTCGCGTGCGACGCCGACACCGCATACAGATCGTTCAGATCGCGATCGACCATCTTGCGCACCAGCCATTCGCGCGTAACTTCCGCGATCGGCGCGGTACCGACCGTGGCGCCGTCGCGCAGCACCGTCACGCGGTCGGCGAGCTCGAACAGTTCTTCGAGCCGATGCGAAATATAGACGATACCGATGTTCTGCGTGCGCAACTGCTTGATCAGGTCGAGCAGGATGCGCGTCTCGTGATGGCTAAGCGACGCGGTCGGCTCATCCATGATGATGATCTTCGAATCGCACGAAATCGCCTTGGCGATCTCGACCATCTGCTTCTGGCCGACGCTCAGCCGGCTCACCTGTTCGCGTGGATCGATGCGCATGCCGATCTTGTCGAGCAGCACGCGCGCCGCATCGTTCATTCGCGCACGATCGATCAGGCCGAAGCGATTGAGCGGCTCACGCGCGAGAAAGATATTCTCCGCGACGCTCAGATTCTCGACCACCGACAGTTCCTGATAAATGATGCCGATGCCGAGCTCACGCGCATGATTGCCGTCGCGCAGCACGACCGGCTCACCGTCGATGCGGATTTCGCCGCCGGCATCGTGCTCGAGCACGCCGGTGAGAATCTTCATCAGCGTGCTCTTGCCCGCGCCGTTCTCGCCCGCCAGCGCGAGCACTTCGCCGCGCGCGACGGCAAGCGTCACGCGGTTCAGCGCCCGCACACCGGGGAACGTCTTCGAGATGTCGCGTACTTCGAGAAACGGCGTCATCGGCGGCCTTTGGCTCAGTTGCGTCGCAGGTTGCGTGACCCCGTTGCCTGGGTGGCGTTACCGGGTCACGCGACTTCGCGCAGTTATTTCGCGCAGTTACTTCGTGTAATTCCCGAGGTTGTTCTTCGTCACCACCGTCACACCGGTATCGATGTCCTTGCCCTGCGCCTCGGTGCCCTGGATCTGCGCCACCAGATGCTCGACCGCCAGCTTGCCCATCGTCACCGGCCGCTGCACCATGATGGCCTGAATCGAACCGTCGCGAACGCCCTTCACGGTGTCAGGCAGATCGTCGAACGCGATCACTTCGAGCTTGCCCTTCATCGCGCCGAACTCCTTCGTGTTCAGCACCTTCGACACCGCCGGGCCACCCACCTGGCTGACGCCGAAAATCCCCTTCAGTTGCGGATGCGCGCGCAGCGTCGTCTCGACCACCGAGACGCCACGCGCCAGATCGTCATCGGTACCCTGGGTTTCGACGATCTTGATGCCCGGATATTTCGCGAGGCCCTTCTTGATGCCGGCGATCCGCTCGTTCAGGTTCACCGCGCCCAGTTGCCCGGTGACCACCGCAACCTCGCCCTGACCGTTGAGCGCCTTGCCCATCGTTTCAGCCATCGTTTCGCCGGCCGATTCGTTGCTGGTGCCGATATACATCGAGCGGCCGCTGTTAGGCGAATCCGAATCGTAAGTCAGCACCTTGATGCCGCTTTTCTCGGCGCGCTTCATCACGCTTTCGACCGACTTCGGCTCGTTGACCGAAATCGCAATGCCGTCGACGTGCTTCGAAATCAGATCCTCGATGATCTGCACCTGCGTCGAACCCTGCGTGTTCTGCGGCACCACCCATTGGTAGTTGACCGTCAGCTTGTCGGCTTCCGCCTTCGCGCCGTTGTTGCAGTCGTCGAAGAACGGCACGGCGACCTTCGGAATCACCGCGACCGAAATGTCTTTCGCGTCTTTCGCGGACGCCGGGCCGGCCGCGAGCGCGGCGGCAGCGGCGAGCGCCGAGACCGCGATCAGCGCGGAGAAGCCACGGGCGCGCGCCGCGCGAGGCAGGGTTGGTTGCATGATGTCGTCTCCAGAATCTGTCGGTTTATAAGAATTAGAAAATTGAAAGAACAGCACAGCACGCGCCGCACATCGATAGCCAGCCGCTCATCGCCCCTTGCGGCGCAGCCGCCAGATGTCGATGCTCACCGCGATCAGGATCACGCAGCCGGTGATGGTCTGCTGCGCATAGGTATCGATATTGAGCAGCACCACGCCGTTGGTGATGATGCCGGCGAGCGCCGCGCCGATGATCGCGCCCTCGACGCTGCCCACGCCGCCCGACAGGCTGGCGCCGCCGATCGCGGCCGCCGCGATCACGTCGAGTTCGGCGCCGAAGCCCGCGGCGGGCTCCGCCGATACGAAGCGCGAAAACGCAATCACGCCGGCAAGCGCGGCAATCGCGCCCGACAGCGCATAGACGATGAACTTGACGCGCGCGGTACGCACGCCGCTCAACAGCGCGGCAGTCTCGTTGCCGCCGGTCGCATACACATGACGGCCAAAGCGCGTGCGCCGCATCACCACCGAAAAACACACGGCCAGCAGCGCCATCACGACTACCGGAAACGGAATAAAGCCGAGATAGCCCTGACCGATAAACGTGAAGCTATCGGGCACATCCGGCGTAACCGGCACACCTTTGGTGATGATGTACATCAGGCCGCGCCCGATACTCAGCGTGCCGAGCGTCGCGATAAACGGCGGCAACTGGATGCGCGTGACCAGAAAGCCGTTGAATGCGCCGACCACCACGCCGGTCGCGAGCCCTGCCGCCACCGCCACGAACGGACCGAAACCGTGCTGAAACGACAGCGCGGTGACCAGCGACGACAACCCCATCACCGAACCGACCGACAGGTCGATGCCACCGGTAATGATGACCAGCATCATGCCGACTGCCATGATCGCGGTCAGCGAAAACGAGCGGAACACGCCCATCAGGTTGTTGGTGGTCAGAAAGTACGGCGAGAACAGACTGATCAGCACGCCGACCAGAATCAGCACGGCAAGGATATTGAACTCGCGCACCCGCATGCAGGCGCGCAGCACAGCGAGCGGCAGCGGCACGGCGGGTGCGTCGGTCTTCGAAGAAAGGGCTCTCAACAGATGATCTCCTCGGTGTCGCTGATCGCGGGCAGGCTCGCTGTGTGAGCGCTCGACATGGTGGACGATCATAGGGTGAGAGCGCGCCGCAAAACTGTGACGGACGTCATACAAACCTATTGGGGTTGTCCCGGTAGCGGTTTTGCTGCACTGCGTGCCGCGATAGACAAGCCTCATCACATCGGATATTTTCGCGGTCGGTCAGAATCGTTAATAAAACCAGATTCACCGCGTTATCAATTCGCATATAAAACATCGCGAAAATAAATCCGTAAGAAAAAAGAAATCCCCCAATCAAACGATTTAAATCCACGGGTAATAAAAATGAAAAGTTTCAACGGGACACGCTGGTGCGTGGCATTCGCTGCGGCCTGCGCTTTGGCGGGCTGCGGCTCGCGCGTCGATGGCAGCATACCCGCCACGAACCCGCCAGCACTCAGCGCGGATCAGCGCGCGTTGGAGCAGTTTCTGCTGGCCCCCAATGCGACGTATAGACTGGACTGGCATTTGCCGCTCTCCGGCACGCCTGCCAGCGGTACGAGTTTCATCAGCGAATCTCATGCGTCGATGGCGGCCTCGCCGCTGACTGCCGGCCCGCAAAAGCTGACTGAGACCGCACCGGTTTCGATCGCCCGCACACTTGCGCCGCCCGCTGTCGTGGTCCCCGATCGCTTCGTGGTGAATGGCCAGATCCTCGTCGCCGGTTCGCAAAGCAACGTCAGTTATCAGGGCACCGGCGTGCGAGTGGATGCCCTGGCGACGGACGGCGTCACGGTATTGGACAGCGAACTGCGCAGCAATTATTCGGTCGTGGCATTGACCGGCGCGGTCGTCGCCGCGCCCGCCGAGTTCGCCCAATACTTTAACTCGCCGTACTTCAATCCAACGCTGCTCAACGCAACGGCGACATGGAATGCCGGTGCCGCGTACGAGAAATACAGCAACACGCAGATCGGCGACGTCTACTCGGTGGTGGACTTCACGGGCACCACGACCGGCAATCTGCCGGCGCCGGTATCGACCAATACAACCATCGCCACGCTGATGGCGGCGAGCGGCATCGCGGCGGACGGCACCACCTACACGCTCGCCAACGGCAGCGAATCGGTGGTCAACGGCGTGCCGACTTACGTGGCGACGAACCCGCTGCCTAACCTCACCACGACCGTGTTTCGCACCTTTTATGATCTGAACGGCAACGTCTATGGCGGCGCGTTGATCCGCTCCGGCACCGTGCTAGGCGGCAATCCGTTCCCCGTCGCGATACCGGGCGGCGCGCCCGGAACGTTCACCACGGTGCTCACCCAGCAATATCAGATTCGCCTGAACGCGGCAGCGCTTGCGAGTTTTCAGGCCGCGTTGACCTTCTAGCGCAACGCGCATGGCGCAGGGCCCGGCGCCGGCCCTGCCGCCCCGTCTTCCGGCTCAACTATGACGCCCGTCACAGAAAGCGGGCCGCAAAATTCATTAAGCTGTGGGCAGGTCTCGCGCGCGAGCACGCTGCAAGCACGCCTTCGGCCCCTCAGACATTCTTTCAAGGAGCAAACCGCATGACGAAGCGAGTGATAGTGACCGGCGGCAGCGGTCTAGCCGGCAAATGGGTAGTCGAGAACCTGGTCGAGCACGGCTACGAAGTGCTGAACCTCGACCGCGTGCCGATGCCCAAACGCACCGCGCGCACGCTGATCACCGACATCACCGATGCGGGCCAGGTGTTCAACGCGCTCGCGTCGAGCACCGCGCCGACCGAATTCGTCCCCGACCTCGAACCGAAGCCGATCGACGCGATCGTCCATTTCGCGGCGATCCCGCGCATCATGGTGACCACCGACAACGAGGTGTTCCGCATCAACGTGATGGGCACCTACAACATTCTCGATGCGGCGTCGAAGCTCGGCATCCGCAAGGTGATCGTCGCGTCGAGCGAAACCACGTATGGCGTGGTGTTTGCGCACCGCCACCGCGATCCGCAGTACTTCCCGCTCGACGAGCAGTATCCGGTCGACCCGATGGACAGCTACGCGACCTCGAAGGTGATCAACGAAGTCACTGCGAAGGCGTTTCATGCGCGCACGGGTGCGGACCTGTACTGCTTCCGCATCGGCAACGTGCTCGACCCTGAGGACTATGCGAAGTTCTCGACGTGGAACAAGGACCCGTCGCTGCGCAAGCGCATTGCGTGGAGCTATATCGACGGACGCGACCTCGCGGAAGCGGCGCGCCTGGGCATCGAGAAGGATGGCCTCGGCTTCCAGGTGATGAACATCGCCGCCGACGACGTATCGTCCGATCTGCCGACCGCCGAACTGCTGAAGCGCTTCTATCCGGAAGTGCCGATGAAAAAGCAGCTGGGCCAGTTCGAGACGCTGCTCAGCAATGAAAAGCTGAAGACGCTGCTGGGCTGGAAGCAGAAGTACTACTGGCGCGATCAGGCGAAGTAAGCTGCGCCGGCATCTGCCGCCTGCGCCAACCCGCGCCACCCCGCGCGCCGCTACCGTAGCGGCGCGCACGCTGCGAAGCATCCACGCTTGCAGGCCGCTACTACACGGCCTGCAACACCGCTACGATCCGCGCTGCATGTTTGCGCTGGTCTTCGGCATCGCCATCCCCCTGCGCGCTTCGCAGCGCCCTTCGCAGCCGCCCTTCGCAGCCGTACTTCGCAGCCGTACTTCGCAGCGCCCTTAGCTCCGTCATCTCACCGCAATGTATCGCAATGTATCTGCACGCCGTGCCGATACAAAACGCCGGACTTGCGCCGCACTTTCGACAAAAGCCAGATACGTGTACGCGCTCCAATACCGGAACGCGTGATCCGAGCCATCGGTTAGCCGCGCTCGCGGCCCCCGCCCGCGGAGACCCGGACGGGGACCCTGACGGACCCGGACTGGAACTCACACGGGAATTTGAGCGGCATGCCCTGATCGCGTCGCAGCGGCGGCCTCACGCGAGTTGTTCGCGGGTGTCCACGCTGTTCGTTTCGGCGGCCGCGCCATGCGGATGCCCGCCTTGCTTATCGGAGTTGCACATGCGCAAGCCTTTCTTTTTCATCCATGCCGCGCTGTTGATCGCCGGCATCGCGACTTCCGTACAGGCCGCGCAACCCGCGTCATGTAGCGCGGCCAGCCCCGCGCACCGGGTCGCGCTGGTCGAGTTGTACACCAGCGAAGGCTGCGACAGTTGCCCGCCGGCCGACAACTGGCTCAGCAGTCTCGAGCGCGAACGGCACAGCCACGCCAGCGGCCCGGGCAAGCCCGGTGACACCTTCGTGCCGCTCGCGCTGCACGTCGACTACTGGGATACCGCGCAATGGCGCGACCGTTTCGCGCAAAGCGTATTCACCGAGCGGCAAAAGGCGCTGACGGCGGCCGGCGACTCCCAGCTGGTCTATACGCCGGAAGTGTTCGTGGCCGGCCGTGAAGCGCGCAACTGGTCGAATGCCGCGAGCTTTGCCGAGCGCGTGCGGCAGTTGAACGCGCAAGCGTCGCCGGCCGATATTCGCATTAGCGCGAAAACGTCCGCTACCGGCAGCGTGTCGTTCGATGCATCGTTCGCCGCGCGCGGTGCGCTGGCCGCCGATGCGCTCGCCTATGCGGCCGTCTATGAGGACGGCTTGCAAAGCAACGTGAAAGGCGGCGAAAACGCAGGCGCGACACTGCATCACGATCAGGTGGTGCGTCACTGGATCGGCCCGGTGCCGATCGTCGACGGCCGCGCGCGGATTTCCGGCAGCTATGAAGCGAACCCGCAACGCGGCGTCGTGGCATTCGTGCAGCGCAAGTCGACCGGCGAAGTGCTGCAGGTCGCCGAGTTGTCCGGTTGCGCCGCGGCGCCGTAATGCTGCGTCGAATCACGCGGCACGACGCAATACCAGCCGATGCGGTGCGCGCGCGATCGATTGCCTCGTCATCCGTATTTCTCCATCGAAGCAAAACAACCAACAGGAGTCTGTGTATGAAGTGCAAGCACGTCGGTCTCGTCGCCGCCGCAATGGTTGCGTTTGCATCGTTCGCTACGCCGGGCGCGACGCCGTCCGCCCGCGCCGCTGAAGTGTCGCCGATCTACGGCGTGTCGATTCCGCACGGCTATCGCACATGGCCGTTCGTCGCACCCGCCGAAGAAGCCGATCCGCTCAACGAATTGCGCATCGTGCTCGGCAACCCGATCGCGATGAAGGCGCTCGAGAAGAACACGCTGCCGTTCCCCGACGGCTCGATGCTCGTCAAGCTCGCGTGGAAGCGCGTGCCGTCCGCCGAGTTCGCACCGGCTTCCGTGCCGGGCGCGGCCACCACCGTGCAGGTGATGGTCAAGGATTCGAAGCGCTATGCCGACTCCGGCGGCTGGGGCTTCGGCCGCTTTATCGGCGGCCACCCTGCCGATCTCGCGCAACATCAGACCTGCTTCGCGTGCCATCAGGCGCGCGTCAAGAATCACGATTTCGTTTTCACGCGCCTCGCGCCGGAACATTGATGGCGCGGCCGGCACTGCGCGCACAGCGCGCGCCGGCACCCTTCGCAGGCGTTTTCGGAGTTATTAATATCGCATGCGATTTGATCGCACATGTTGACATTTCGCCGGATTCCGTTAATATGCGACGCATTCGATTACATCGCATGCGATACATTACCCTGTCGCAGTACTCGTTTCACTTCGTGTCACACCACCCGACCAAGGAGCAGCAGATGAAAACCTCGAACGCCGTCCTCGCCGCCAGCCTCGCGCTGTCGCTCACCGCATTGGCCGGCAGCGCGCACGCCGCCGAAGCGGTCACGCGCACCGAAAAATGCTACGGCGTCGCGCTCGCCGGCAAGAACGATTGCGCAGCGGGTGCCGGCACGACCTGCGCCGGTACGTCGAAGACCGACTACCAGAGCAACGCATGGATCGCAGTCGAGAAAGGCACCTGCACCAGCATCAAGACGCCGAAGGGCTATGGCTCGCTCGAGGCGAAATCGTGATGCGTACGGGCTTGCAGCACACCGCAGCGGTTCAGCCGTCGCCGCCGACGCATGCGCCGGCCGCATGGCTGCAGCGCCTGTTGCCGCAAGCGCTGTTGCTGCTGATCGCACGCGTGGGCATCGCCGCAGTGTTTTTTCAGTCGGGGCGCACCAAGGTGGAAGGCTTCCTGACCATCAAGTCCACCACGTACGAGCTGTTTCGCAGCGAATACGCACTGCCGCTGATCGACCCCGTGGTGGCCGCCCGCATCGCGACCTGCTGCGAGCATCTGTTTCCGGTGCTGCTGGTGCTCGGGCTGTGCACGCGGTTGTCCGCGGCCGCGCTGTTCGGCATGACCGCGGTGATCGAGATCTTCGTCTACCCCGATGCATGGCCGACGCATCTGAGCTGGGCCGGCCTGCTGTTGCCGCTCATTGCGTATGGCGGCGGCACGTGGTCGCTCGATCACCGGTTCAGTTGTTTGTTCAGCTCGCGCAAATAGCCCGCGCAATTCGCGGCACCCGCTATTCACCACCCCTCGACATTCAAACCTATATGGCCTTCAACCCCATGCCTCTTCGTCAAACCCTTTCGAGCCTCACGCTGGCCGCGCTCGCGCTGGCTGCACCGATATTCAGTTCCACCGCACATGCGGATGCCCCGAGCGGCGCGAAGAACATCGTGATCGTCCACGGCGCGTTCGCCGACGGTTCCGGCTGGCGCGTCGTGCACGACATCCTGTTTCACAAGGGCTACCACGTCACCGTCGTGCAAGAGCCGCTGACCACGCTCGATGCCGACGTCGCCGCCACCCGCGATGCGATCGCTGCGCAGGATGGCCCTGTCGTGCTGGTCGGCCACAGCTACGGCGGCCAGGTGATCACGGTGGCCGGCGCCGACGCGAAGGTGAAATCGCTGGTGTACGTCGCGGCGCTGCAGCCGGAGGCCGGCGAAAGTCTCGCGAAGCTGGTCTCGACGATGAAGCAGCCGAGCGACGATGTGCAGAAAACCGCCGGCGGCCAGCTGTTCCTGAACCCGGCGAAATTCGCCGCCGACTTCGCCGGTGACCTGACGAAGAACCGCACGGACTTCATGGCGGTATCGCAGGTGCCGGCCGCGCTCGCCGCGTTCACTGCGCCGGCCACCTCGGCCGCATGGCACGACAAGCCGAGCTACGCCGTCGTCGCAACCGACGACCACGCGCTGAATCCGGACCTCGAACGCTGGATGGCCAAACGCGCCGGCTCGAAGGTCACCGAGATCAAGGCCAGCCATGCGGTCTATATCTCGCAGCCGGAAGCGGTTGCGAAGGTGATCGAAGAAGCGGCGCAAAACGCGAAGTAATCGCGCAACAAGCGAGCAACAAGCGCGCAACAAGCGCGCAACAAGCACGCGCTTCGTTGAAACCTGCCGTTGCACCCACTGACTCAACCCTGTTCTGGAGTACCGCATGAATCCGTCGATCAAATCCCGCCTGAGCCTCGCCAGCGCCGCCGCGCTGGTCGCCCTCGCCACTGTTTCCGTCGCGAGCCCGGCTCACGCCGCCGGCGCCGACGAACCGAGCCGCTGCTACGGCCTCAATACCTGCAAAGGCACCAGCCTGTGCGCGACCGCCAAGAACGACTGCAAAGGCCTCAACAGCTGCAAGGGCCAGGGCGTGCTGGTGAAGCCCGCGTCGGAGTGCCTGAAGGCCGGCGGCACGCTGACCGAGCCGCAATAAAGCGCCGTGCAGGTCCGGACGTGCTTGCGCGTACTACGCGCCTGCCATGCGCTTGATACAAGCCGCGCGCCGGACCTGCGGTTCCCCGATCTCACCGACGAGTGCACGCGATGCCCGCATCCAACCTACGCTTCTCAGGCTACGGTCTCGGCCTGCGCAAGGAGCACTACCGCGACCTTCTCGAGACGGCCGTGCCGGTCGACTTCGTCGAAGTCATCTCCGAGAATTTCATGGTCGAAGGCGGCCAGCCGCGCCATATCTTGCGGCAGGTACGCGAACGGCATCCGGTGGTGCTGCACGGCGTGTCGATGTCGATCGGCTCGGCCGACGGTCTTGATCGCGCGTATCTGCGGCGTCTGAAAGCGCTTGTCGATGAGATCGAACCGCTGTTCGTGTCGGACCATCTGAGCTGGTCGCGTATCGGCGATTTCAATTCGCATGACCTGCTGCCGGTGCCTTATACGGCCGAAGCGCTCGATGTGGTGTGCGCGAATATCGCGCTCGCGCAAGACGTGCTCGGCCGGCCGATGCTGGTCGAAAATCCGTCGAGCTATGTCGCGTTCGGCGATGCGCAGATGAGCGAATGGGAATTTCTCGCGGCCGTCACGCAGCGCACCGGCTGCGAGCTGCTGCTCGACGTCAACAATATCTATGTGAGCGCAACGAATCACGGTTTCGATGCGCTTGCGTTTCTCGATGGAATACCGGCTGATCGCGTGCGGCAGATTCATCTGGCCGGCCACAGCCAGGGCGCAGACCTGCTGATCGATACGCACGACAGCGCGGTATGCGATGCCGTGTGGGCGTTGTATGCGCAGGCGCGCAATCGTGTCGGTCCGGTCGCGACGATGATCGAACGCGATGGCGAGATTCCGCCGCTTGCGGAACTGCTCGAGGAACTGGCGACGGCGCGCGCGTTGGGTGTGGGTGATGCGGGTGACGCTCGTGACGCGGGTGACGCTCGTGATGCGGGTGATGCTCGTGATGCGGGTGATGCTCGTGACGCGGGTGATGCTCGTGACGCGGATCGCACTCAAGGTACGCACGACGCGCACGACGCGCATGACGCGCGCGGCACGCATGCTGCTCCCCCCGCACACAGCGCATTTTCCACGCATCCCCGCATCACGGAGGCCGCATGACGCTCGCCAGCATGCAGCGCGATTTCCGTGCATGGCTCGCCGGCTCGTCCACTGCTGCCGCGGCTCGGCTGGCAACGGTCGCGCCGGCCGGACTCGCCGTCTATCAGAACAACTACCGCGCGCAACTAGTCGGCTGTCTCGAAGAATCGTTTCCGCAGCTGCGCACATGGCTTGGTGAAGACGCGTTCCGCGAGGCCGCGATCACGCACATCGACACTCACGCGCCGCACGCATTCACGCTCGACGCTTACCCGTCCGGTTTCGGCGCGACGCTTGCCGCGCTGTATCCGCACAACCCGGATCTGCACGAACTGGCGTGGATCGAGCAGGCGCTTGGCGAAGCGTTCGTCGCCGCCGACGCGGTGCCGCTGACGCCCGATGCGCTCGTAACCATCGACTGGGACAGCGCGCGGCTACAGCTCACGCCATCGCTGCGGCACCGCGTAGCGACCACCAATGCACAGCAGTTGTGGTCCGCACTCCGCGCCGGCACGACGGCCCCCGAAGCGACGATGCTAGCCGAACCCGGCGAGCTGATCGTATGGCGCCGCGCCTTCACCTGCTACGTGGCGCAGGTGGACGCGCTGGAACGCATTGCGCTGCTGCAGCTGCAACGCGACGGCAGCTTTGCCGCGCTGTGCACGCTGCTGGTCGAGCGCCTCGGCGAAGCCGACGGTATCGCGCGCGCCGGCGCGCTGCTCGCCGGCTGGCTCGGCAACGAACTGATTAGCGGCGTCGATCAGGCCTAAGGTCGCGGCCGTTCACTACTTGCAAAGGAAAACACCATGAGTGAAAGCTTGTCTCAACGGCGCCGCTTGCTGCTGTCGGGCGTCGCGAGTCTGGCGGGCGCAGCGCTGGGCAGCATCATGCCCACAGCGCGCGCGGCCAGCGGCGCCCGGTCGTCCGACCACCATCCGGTGACCGCCGGCAATGCACAGCAAACGCAGCAAGCATCGCAAACGCTACCGACGCTGCCCCTGCGCCAGGTGCACACCGATCTTCTCGACATTGGCTACCACGAAGCAGGCCCGGAAAGCGGCCGCCCGGTGCTGTTGCTGCACGGCTTTCCGTACGACATGCACAGCTACGTCGACGTCGCGCCGCTGCTCGCCGCGCAAGGCTATCGCGTGATCGTGCCGTTCCTGCGCGGCTACGGCACCACCCGCTTTCTCGACGCGAACACGCCGCGCTCCGGCCAGCAGGCCGCGATGGGCGCCGACGTGATTGCGCTAATGGACGCGCTGCATATTCCCGAAGCGGTGCTCGCCGGCTACGACTGGGGCGGCCGCGGCGCATGCGTCGCGGCGGCGCTGCACCCCACGCGCTGCGTCGGCCTGGTATCGGTGAACAGCTATCTGATCCAGGACATCGCACACGCGCAGGCGCCGCTGCCGGCGGGCGTCGAATGGGGGCTGTGGTACCAGTACTACTTCCAGACCGAGCGCGGCCGCACCGGCCTTGCGGCCAACCGCCGCGACCTCGCGCGCATCCTGTGGAAGAACAATTCGCCGGCCTGGCATTTCGACGAAGCGACCTTCGCGCGCTCGGCCGCCGCGTTCGACAACCCCGATTACGTCGACGTCGTGATCCACTCGTACCGGCATCGGTTGGGGCTCGCAGCGGGCGATCCGCAGTACGAGCGCGATGAACAAAAGCTTGCGCAGTTGCCGGCGATCCGCGTGCCGACGATCACGATGGACGGCCAGTCCGACGGCGTGATTCCGGCAACCGATGGGCATGCGTCGGCGCCGAAATTCAGCGGCCCGCGCGAGCACCGGCAGATTGCGGGTGCCGGGCACAACCTGCCGCAAGAGGCACCGCAGGCATTCGCCGATGCGGTTGCGCAGCTGGCGCGCAATGGTAGGTGGCGCACGTGAGTGACGTGTGTGAATGACGCACGTGAGCGGCGCATGTGAGTGCTGCATGCGAGTGCCGCCGAAGTGTCGGACTATCGGTGCATCAGCGTGCGGCGGAAGTCGGGCAACGAGGCGTGGGTGTATGTGCGTGCCTGAGGCGACTGAAGGCAAGCGAAGGCAACTGAAGCCAACCACGCACTCCAAGGCTAACTGAAGCAAACCGAAGCGCGCCGGGAGATGAGTCGAGACCCGGCCAAGACCAGACCGAAATCCGGCCGAAAAAGAAAAAGCCCTGAAATCTCAGGGCTTTTCTTTGTGTTCTGCTGCGGACCCAACAACGATTAACAACGAACTACGAAACGACGAATCGGTTGGTGGAGGTAAGCGGGATCGAACCGCTGACCTCTTGCATGCCATGCAAGCGCTCTCCCAGCTGAGCTATACCCCCTTGCAGAACAGAAACGAGATTCTAGACAGCAAATTCCGCTTTGTAAATACCTTTGCAGCATGCAGCGATCTTTTTTCGTGCGCCGATCTTTTTCGCGATCGGCGCGGCACGCCACTGCACGCTGCATGCAGCGCGCTCAGGCCAGCGCCTTCTCGATACGGCTCACCACCTTGTCGCGGCCGAACAGCAGCAGCACGCTGTCGATCGACGGCGTATGCGTGGTGCCGGCCACCAGCAGCCGCACCGGCATCGCAAGCTGCGGCATCTTGATCTTGTGCGTGCCGAGCGTCGCCTTCAGCGCGGCAGCGATGGCCTCCTTGCTCCACTCGACGCTCTTCAACGCGGTAGCCAGATCGGCAAGCGCCGGACGCACCGCATCGGTCACGTGCTGCGTGAGCAGAGCGGCGTCCGGCTGCGGCTCGCGATAGAACATCGCGGCGTTCTCCGCGATCTCCTTCACGGTCGCCGCACGGTCCTTCAGCAACGCCACCACGGCGCTCAGATCGGGGCCGTTCGCAAGCGCCGCCGCATCGATTTCGAGCTCGGCGAAGAACGGCTGCGCCAGCTCCGCCAGCCGCGCGTTATCGGCTTCCTTGATGTAGTGGCTGTTCAGCCAGTTCAGCTTGTCGTGGTCGTACTGCGCGGGCGACTTGCCAAGGTGTTCGAGGTCGAACCACTCGAGCAGCTGCTCGCGCGAAAAGATTTCCGCATCGCCGTGCGACCAGCCAAGCCGCGCCAGATAGTTCAGCACCGCCTCGGGCAGATAGCCGGCGTCGCGATAGCCGGTCACGCTGGTCGCGCCGTGACGCTTGCTCATCTTCTCGCCCTGCTCGTTGAGCACGGTCGGCAAGTGCGCGTAGACCGGAATCTCGCCGCCCAGCGCGCGCAGGATGTTGATCTGGCGCGGCGTGTTGTTCACGTGGTCGTCGCCGCGGATCACGTGCGTGATGCGCATGTCGAGATCGTCGACCACCACGCAGAAGTTGTAGGTCGGCGTGCCGTCCGGGCGCGCGATGACCAGATCGTCGAGCTCTTCGTTCGAGATCTCGACGCGGCCCTTCACCGCATCGTCCCACCCGACCACGCCGGTCAGCGGATTGCGAAAGCGCAGCACCGGCTGCACGCCCGCGGGCGGAGCCGGCAGCACCTTGCCCGGCTCCGGGCGCCACGTGCCGTCATAGCGCGGCTTAAGGCCCGCGTCACGCTGCCGTTCGCGCAACGCGTCGAGTTCTTCGGTCGACATGTAGCACGGGTAGGCCAGGCCCTTCTCGACCATCTGCTGCAGCACTTCGCGATAGCGGTCCATGCGCTGCATCTGGTAGTACGGGCCCTCGTCGAAATCGAGGTCGAGCCACTTCATGCCCTCGAGGATCGCGTCGACCGATTCGGACGTCGAGCGCTCGAGATCGGTGTCTTCAATGCGCAGGATGAACACGCCCTTCGACTTGCGCGCGAACGCCCACGGATACAGCGCGGAACGGATGTTGCCCAGGTGAATGAAGCCGGTGGGGCTCGGTGCGAAGCGGGTACGGACGGCGGAAGCGGTCATGGACGATTACTCGAAGGCGCAACGCGACACGCGTGAAGCAATGTCGCGCGGCTGCAGATCAGAAAGCGAAGAGGCGAATTATACCTTCACGGTCTGCTTGCGATTGCCGCTGTGCTGAAGGCGCGCTGCATGCTCGACACCGCAGCGTACAGTTTGTCGCAGCGCTCAGGCTTTGCATTATGATGTGGCGCGCGTCGGCCTCCATCAGGTGGTCTGCCGCGCGTCGCGGCCCGCACGCCGCAGCAGGAGAAACTTGTTGAAACCTTCGTCGCCACGCCTTTCTCGCCGCAGTTTTTCGATCGCCGCCGCGTCCGCCTTCCTGAGCGCTTGCGCGGCGTCCGGCGGCAGCCAGCCGGAGCCCGTCAAGCCGTCGAACACGACCGCCGCGAACGGACAACCCGCGCAAACCAACCCGCCCGCGCCGCCGGTTACGAAGCCAATGCGGCCGCTACGCGTCGGCCTCGCGCTGGGCGGCGGCGCCGCGCGCGGCTTCGCGCATATCGGCGTGATCAAGGCGCTCGAAGCGCGCAACGTGCAGATCGACCTCGTGTGCGGCACCAGCGCGGGCTCGGTGGTCGGCGCGCTGTATGCATCGGGGATGAACGGCTTTGCGCTGAACCGCCTCGCGCTGAAAATGGACGAAGCGTCGATCAGCGACTGGGCGATGCCGTTTCGCACGCGCGGGCTGCTGCAAGGCGTCGCGCTGCAGAACTACCTGAACACCACGCTCGACAACCGGCCGATCGAGAAAATGAGCAAGCCGCTCGGCATCGTCGCGACCGACTTGCGCACTGGCGAACCGATCCTGTTCCAGCGCGGCAACACCGGCGTCGCGGTGCGCGCGTCGTGCAGCGTGCCGTCGATCTTCGAGCCGGTGAAGATCGGCACGCATGAATACGTCGATGGCGGCCTCGTGAGCCCCGTGCCGGCGTCGTTCGCGCGGCGCATGGGCGCGGACTTCGTGATCGCCGTCGATATCTCGTCGCGCCCGGAGAGCGGGCTCACGCAGAGCTCGCTGGACGTGTTGATGCAGACCTTCACGATCATGGGCCAGACGATCAAGGCCTACGAACTGGACAAATACGCAGACCTCGTGATTCGACCGAATCTGAACGCGATGAGCAGCAGCGACTTCAGCCAGCGTAACGCGGCGATTCTGGCGGGCGAGGAAGCGGTTGCGAAGATCATGCCGGAACTGCAGCGCAAGCTGTCGGCAAGCCGCGTAGCGGCGTAAGTGAAGGTGTCTGCAAGCGCGCCGCGGAGCATGAACACGCGGCGACCTTACATTCAGCGGCTGCAACGCCCTGCAGCACTGCACGGCGTACGCGAAACCTGACGTGCAAAAACACCAAGGCCCGCGTCCAGAGAGGCGGGCCTTGCGCTTTTCAAACCGCTGCAGCGTGAACCTTAGTTGTTGCCGCCACCCAGCGTCGCGCTCACGCGCTGACGCAGATCCTGCTGCTGGTCCGGCGTGAACGACGTTTCCACGCGGCGCGCGCCGGTGAAACGCTTTTCCCAGTACTTGTCGTCCATGTCGTCGACGCGGATCGTGCTGCCGGTGGACGGCGAGTGCACGAACTTGTTGTCGCCGATATAGATGCCCACGTGCGAGAACGTACGGCGCATCGTGTTGAAGAACACCAGATCGCCCGGCTTCAGTTCGCTGACGCGCACCTTCTCGCCGACGCGGCTCATTTCTTCGGCGCGGCGCGGCAGCGCCATACCGAGCGTGTCCTGGAATACGTAGCGGACGAAGCCGCTGCAATCGAGGCCCGAATCGGGCGAGGTACCGCCCCAGCGGTAACGCACGCCGATCATGTTCAGCGCGCCGACCACCACGTCGCCGGCCTTACCGGCCATGCCGGACAGGAACGACTTCGCGCTGCTCTCGCTAGCGGGTGCAGGGGTAACGTTTGCTGATGGGGACGAATTCGAAGGGGGAGTCTGTGCATTCTGCGCGCCTGCATTCGAGAAGCTCGAGAGGGGCGAAAATGCGGCATTCTGGTTAAAGCTGCTTACTTCGTCGGCGAAAACACCGGGAGCTGCTGCCATCAGTACGCCAATGAACATCCCGGCGACGACGCGCGTACAAGCCTGGGGTAGAGATCCGTGCTGCATTGGTCGGTAGCTTTTGCCTAAAAATCAGAGGGATAGGAAAAAAGTTTGGTCGATACTAGCTAGTAAGTATTCGTGTGTCAAAAGGAATAGAAAAATACAATGGAGATCCGCATACAATTGGTTACATCGGTGAGATTTCACCACCAGAGGCCGCTTCGAGCAGCTTTCGGGTGTAAGGGTGCGCGGGCGACGCAAAAATTTTCTCAACGTCGCCGCTCTCGATTATGGATCCGTCTTTCATCACCGCAACGCGATGCGCCATCGCGCCGATCACCGCGAGGTCGTGACTGATAAAGACAAACCCGAGGTTGTATTTCTGCTGCAAGCCGGCGAGCAGCTTCAGCACCTGCTGCTGGATCGATACGTCGAGCGCGCTGGTCGGCTCGTCGAGGATCAGGATGCGCGGCTCGAGCACCAGCGCCCGCGCAATCGCGATGCGTTGCCGCTGGCCGCCGGAGAATTCATGCGGATAGCGGTATAGCGCGGTGCGGTCGAGGCCCACTTCGCGCAGCACCGTCAGCACCTTCTCGCGCCGCCCGGCCGCATCGAGCTGAGGCCGGTGCAACGCCAGCCCCTCGCCGACGATGCGCTCGATGGTCTGGCGCGGCGACAGCGAACTGAACGGGTCCTGAAACACCACCTGCATATGCGAGCGCAGCACCGTGCGCTCACGCCCGCGGAAACTCGCGAGCGGCTTGCCTTCGAATTCGATGTCGCCGTGCACCGTGCGCTGCAGGCCGAGCAGCGCCATCGCCAGCGTCGATTTGCCGGAGCCCGATTCGCCGACGATGCCGAGCGTCTCGCCCTGACGCACCGACACAGTCGCGGCATCGACTGCGCGAAACCGCCCTGCTCCGAACCAGCCCGCGAAACCCGGCAGCTTCGTCTTGAAATCGACCGACACGTCGCGCGCATCGAGCAGCACCGGCGCGATCGGCAGCACCGGCACGACGGCGCGCTGCGGGCGGCTTTGCAACAGGCGCTGCGTGTACGGGTGCTGGGGCGCGGCGAACAGCTGCTCGACCGGCCCGCTTTCGACCAGCACGCCCTTCTCCATCACCGCGACGCGATGCGCGAAATGGCGCACGAGGTTCAGGTCGTGCGTGATCAGCAGCACGGCCATGCCGCGCTTTTGCGCTTCGTCGCGCTGCAGTTCGAGCAGCAACTCGACGATCTGCGCACGGATCGTCACGTCGAGCGCGGTGGTCGGCTCATCGGCAAGCAGTAGCCGCGGCCGGCATGCCAGCGCCATCGCGATCATCGCGCGCTGGCGCTGCCCGCCCGACAGCTGATGTGGGTAGCTGTTCACACGCTTGCCGGGCTCCGGAATACCGGTGCGGCCGAGCAGCTCGACCGCGCGCTTGCGCGCCTCGCTGGAACTCACGCCGTCGTGCAGCACGATCGTCTCGGCGATCTGCTCGCCGATCGAGTACAGCGGGTTCAGCGCGGTCATCGGCTCCTGGAAGATCATCGCGATGTCGCTGCCGCGCAGGCCGCGCATCTCGCGTTCGCTTTTGGCGAGCAGATCTTCACCGTTGAAGCGGATCGCGCCGCTCAATTGCGCATCTTGCACGAGCCGCAGGATCGACAGCGCGGTCACGCTCTTGCCCGAGCCCGATTCGCCGACCAGCGCCACGCGCTCGCCGCGCGCGATCGCAAGCGACACATCGTTCACCGCCACCGTATCGCCGAAGCTCACGCGCAGACGGTCTATTTCCAGCAGCGGCGTATCGGCCGAGGCGGCTTGCCCTTCGTATTGCGGCACCGTGCTCACTGATTGCCTCCGGCACGCATCGCATCGGAGATCCGCGTATCGAGCGCATTGCGCAGTGCATCGCCCATGAAGGTCAACAGCAGCAGCGTGATCACCAGCACGCAGAAGGTCGACAGCGAGATCCACCATGCGTCGAGATTGGCCTTGCCCTGCGCCAGCAGTTCGCCGAGGCTCGGCGTCGGCGAAGGCACGCCGAGGCCGAGAAAATCGAGGCTGGTCAACGCGAGAATCGCCCCGCTCATGCGAAACGGCAAAAACGTGATGACTGGCGTCAGGCTGTTAGGCAGCACGTGGCGCCAGATGATCTGCCAGTTCGACAAGCCCATCGCGCGCGCGGCCCGCACGTAGTCCTGCTGGCGGTTACGCAGAAACTCCGCGCGCACGTAATCGGACAGCCCGATCCAGCCGAATAGCGACAGCAGCACGATCAGCAGCACGAAGCCCGGCTCGAAGATCGACGCAAAGATGATCAGCAGATAAAGCTCCGGCAGCGCGCTCCAGATTTCGATCAGCCGCTGGCCGATGATGTCGGTCTTGCCGCCGAAGTAACCCTGCACGGCGCCCGCCAGCACGCCGAACAGCGTGCCGATGGCCGTCAGCACCAGCGCGAACTCCACCGATACACGAAAGCCGTACAGTAGCCGCGCGAACAGGTCGCGGCCCCGATCGTCGGTGCCGAACCAGTTGTCGCGCGACGGCGGCGCCGGGTTCGGCACTTTCGAGAAGTAGTTCAGCGTGTCGTAGTAGTACGGATTCGGCGGATACACCGCGAAATTGCCGTTGGTGTCGAAGCGGTGCCGGATATACGGGTCGAGATAATCGGCGGGAGTCGGGAAGTCGCCGCCGAAGGTCGTCTCCGGATAGGTTTCGAATAGCGGAAAATACAGGTGACCTTCGTAGCGCACCACCAGCGGCTTGTCGTTGCACCACAGCGGGCCCGCGAGGCTCGCCGCAAACGCGACGATAAACACGATCATGCTCCAGTAGCCGAGGCGCTGTTGCTTGAAACGCAGCCACACACGGCGCGCGGGCGAAGGCGACACGAACGCACGCACGGGCGTGTCGCGCGAAACCGGTTCGGCATCGGAACGGATACGGCTCAAATCAGCGCTCCAGTTGTTCGAATTGAATGCGCGGGTCGACCCATACGTAGCAGAGGTCGGAGATCAGCTTAGTGGCAAGGCCGATCAGCGTGAACAGATACAGCGTGCCAAGCACCACCGGGTAGTCGCGCCGCGTGACCGACTCGTACGACAGCAGGCCGAGCCCGTCGAGCGAGAACAGCGTTTCGATCAGCAGGCTGCCGGTGAAGAACGCACCGATAAACGCGCCCGGAAAGCCGACTACCAGCGGCAACAGCGCATTGCGGAAAATGTGCTTCCACAGTACGCGCCGCTCGGACAGACCCTTGGCGCGGGCGGTCAGCACGTATTGCTTGCGGATCTCGTCGAGGAACGCGTTCTTGGTCAACATCGTGATCACCGCGAAACTGCCCACCACCGACGCGACCACCGGCAGCGTGATGTGCCACAGATAATCGAGCACCTTGCCCACGAGACTCAGCTGATCCCAGTTGTCCGAGGTCAGATTGCGCAGCGGAAACAACTGCAGGAAGCTGCCGCCACCGAACAGCACGAGCAGCAACACACCCAGCACGAAGCCCGGGATCGCATAGCCGACCAGCACCACGAGGCTGGTGGCGACATCGAAGCGCGAGCCGTTGCGCACCGCTTTCGCGATGCCGAGCGGGATCGATATCAGATAGGTCAGGAAGAAGGTCCACAGGCCGATGCTGATCGACACCGGCAGCTTCGACACGATCAGCGACCACACGCTTTGATGGCGGAAATAGCTCTGCCCGAGATCGAAATGCGAGAAGCGCTTGAGCATCAGCCAGTAGCGTTCGAGCGGCGGCTTGTCGAAGCCGTACAGCGCTTTCAACTGCGCGATCTGCTGCGCGTCGACGCCGCTATGCGCGCGCAGGCCGAACGGCGTGCCGCCCTCCGCGCTGCTGCGGCGCAGTTCATGCACCGCCTGCTCGACCGGGCCGCCGGGCACGAACTGGATCACGCCGAACGTCAACGTCAGCACGCCGATCAGCGTCGGGATCATCAACAGCAGGCGTTTGAGGATGTAGCTCCACATGGCGGCAATCCGGTGCGGCGGGTTGAGTGGTGGTTCGAGTCGGGCAAGCGCAAGCGTGGCTAAAGGTGTCCGGAGGTGTCTGGGCAAGCCACTATGGCTTCGCCGCCTGCCCACCCTGCGGCTGCGCGAACCACCACATCGACGTGATCCAGCCTTCCGCCGAATAGTACAGCGGCAAGGTCTGCGGCCATGCGAGGCCGCGCTTGTAGGCCACGCGATGCGTCGCGCTGTACCAGTGCGGCACCACATAGTAACCATGCATCAGCACGCGGTCGAGCGCGTGCGTTGCGTCGACCAGTTGCTCGCGCGTCTGCGCACCGACCAGCGCGCGCAGGATCGCATCGACGGCAGGCGATTTGAGACCGATCAGATTGCCCGAGCCGGGTTCGTTCGCGGACTTGCTGCCGAAGCGGTCGATCATGTCCGCGCCGGGCACCTGCACATCGGGATAGCGCAGCGTCGTCACGTCGAAATCGAACGCGTCGAGACGCTTCTGGTAGACCGCGAAATCGGTGACGCGAAACCGTGCATGAATGCCGAGCTTTTCGAGGTTGCGCAGATACGGCGCGATCACCGGTTCGAAGCTCGCGGCCGAGCCGGAATCGTCGAGAATCTCGAACTCGAACGGCTCGCCCTTCGCATTGCGCAACGCGCCGTCGCGGTAGGTCCAGCCGGCCTGCGCGAGCAGTGCGCGCGCCTTCAGAAGATTCGCGCGCAGCGAACCGGGCGGATCGGTATCCGGCTGCACCGGCGGCAAGCCGAATACGGACGGCTCGAGGTTCTTGCGCCACGGCTCGAGCAGCTTCAGTTCACCCGGCGTCGGCAGGCCTTTGGCCTGCAGATCGGTGTTCACGAAGAAGCTGTCGATGCGCTTGTACTGGTTGTAGAACAGCTGCCGGTCGAGCCACTGGAAGTCGAGCGCGAGGTCGAGCGCCTCGCGCACCCGCACGTCCTGGAACAGCGGCCGCCGCTGGTTCAGGATAAAGCCCTGCATGCCGGTGCCGTTGTGCTGCGGGAACTCGCGCTTGATCAACTCGCCGCTGTCGAACTTCTTGCCGACGTCGCGCCGCACCCACGTGCGCGCGACGTACTCGACCAGCGCGTCGTACTCGCCCGCCTTGAACGCTTCGAGACGCGCGGTCGGATCGCCATACAGCTTGTAGTTGATGCGCTCGAAGTTGAACATCCCTACCCGCACCGGCAGCTTCACGCCCCAGTAGTTGGGATCGCG
Organism: Paraburkholderia jirisanensis; assembly: GCF_054782355.1. Classification (NCBI taxonomy): domain Bacteria; kingdom Pseudomonadati; phylum Pseudomonadota; class Betaproteobacteria; order Burkholderiales; family Burkholderiaceae; genus Paraburkholderia; species Paraburkholderia jirisanensis. The sequence continues at coordinate 125,478 of NZ_BAAGSQ010000021.1, forward strand.
TTTATAGGTGATCGTGCGGCCGTTTTCGTAACGTTCGATCAGATACGGGCCGCTACCGATCGGCGTTTCGAACCCCAGCTGATCGAAGGCCGTGCGGCTGCCGTCGGGCTTCACGCCCCACTTGCGCGAGAACACCGGCATGCCGCCCGCGAGCAGCGGCAACTCGCGGTCGCGCTGACGGAACTCGAAGCGGATCGTCGCCGGATCGACCACTACCGCGCGCGTGATATCGGCGAAATACGCGGCGAATTGCGGCGCGGCTTGCGGACTTTTCAGCGTGTCGAACGAGAACTTCACGTCGTCCGCGGTGACCGGATCGCCGTTCGAAAAATGCGCGTGAGGATTGATGTGGAATGTCGTCGACATGCCGTCCGGCGCGACGTTGATATCGTCGGCAAGCAGGCCGTAAGCGGATGCGACTTCGTCGGAGCTACCGGTGGTCAGGCTCTCGAACAGCAGATCGATGCCGGGCGCCGCGTTGCCGCGCAACGTGAACGGATTGAACTTGTCGAAGCTCGTCGAACGGCCCGGGTTCGCGAGCACCAGTGTGCCGCCGCGCGGCGCGTTCGGGTTCACGTAATCGAAGTGCGTGAAACCGGGCGGGTACTTCGGGTCGCCGTATTGGGCAATCGCGTAAACCGCCAGCGCCGGTGAAGCGAACCACAGCGCTGAACCGCAGAGCACGAACATCATGCATAGCGCCGCGAACACGCGCGCTCGCGCGGTATGTGATGACGGCGACGACTGGGACGGCAGCGGCAACGACGACAAACGAAGCACGAAGCGCAAAGCGGCGCGGAGTGGTTCAAGCCGTCGTGTGCCGGTCGTCATAAGGTCCCTGGAGATTGGCAGGCAATTGCAGTGTGAGAGAATTCTAACCATAAATGCCGCGCGTGCCCGCAAACCGTGCACAAGGCGCTGAACATCGCGTCATGCATTGCCTGCTGCGCCACGTAGCGTCACGTTGCGCCATGCGCCGCATCGCGGAGTCCCCCACGCGGGACATCACGCCGGGCATCAACCTCACAGGAGAATCCATGGGCTTCCTCGCTGGCAAACGTATCTTGCTGACCGGTCTGCTGTCGAATCGTTCGATTGCTTACGGTATTGCGCAGGCCTGCAAGCGCGAAGGCGCCGAACTCGCGTTCACCTACGTCGGCGAGCGCTTCAAGGACCGCATCACCGAATTCGCCGCCGAGTTCGGCAGCGATCTGGTGTTCCCATGCGACGTCGCCGAAGACGCGCAGATCGACGCGCTATTCGCATCGCTGAAGCAGCATTGGGACAGCCTCGACGGCCTCGTGCATTCGATCGGCTTTGCACCACGCGAAGCGATTGCCGGCGATTTTCTCGATGGCGTCTCGCGCGAAAACTTCCGCATTGCGCACGATATTTCGGCGTACAGCTTCGCGGCTCTCGCGAAGGCTGCGCTGCCGATGCTGGCCAACGACGCCGCACTGCTCACCCTCACCTATCTCGGCTCCGAACGCGCCGTGCCGAACTACAACACGATGGGCCTCGCGAAGGCTTCGCTCGAAGCGAGCGTGCGTTATCTCGCGGTGTCGCTTGGCGGCAAGGGAATTCGCGTCAACGGTATTTCGGCGGGGCCGATCAAGACGCTTGCGGCTAGCGGCATCAAGGGCTTTGGCAAGATTCTCGAGTTCGTCGAAAACAATGCGCCGCTCAAGCGCAATGTGACGATCGAACAGGTCGGCAATACGGCGGCGTTTTTGCTTTCAGGGCTGGCGGCGGGTGTGACCGCGGAGATCGTGCACGTCGATAGCGGCTTTAGCGCGGTGGCGGGTGGGCTTGGGGGCGTTAGCGAATAGCGGCTAGACCCGGCACGCGGGAAGCACTAAGCAGCGGGAAGCAGAAAGTGTGAAGCGCAAAGCACAACGTCGCCTGCACGACCGCGCTCATATCGTTGCATATGCAAACGGCCAAAAGAAAAAACCGCCGGTTAACGGCGGTTTTTTCATCATCATCGAACGTCGCGTACCTGAGCACGTTGCCGCCCGGTGTCGACCACTTAGTGCCAGCCACCGTGGCCATGATCGTGGCCATAGCCGCCGTGACCGTAACGGCCACCGCCATGATGGCGATACCAGTCGTCGCGGCCCCAGTAGCGGCGGCCGTCCCAGTAGCGGTCACCGTGCCAGCCGATGAAGATGGCGGGACCAGCGTACACCGGTGCCGGCTGATACACGACCGGCGGGGGCGGCGGCGCGTAGTACGTCGGCGCCGGAGCGACATAGACGGGAGCGGGAATGCCGATGTTGACGCCTACATGGACGCCGGCCATGGCCGCGCTCGACACGCCAATTGCGAGCGCACCTACCAGCAGCGGGACAAGACGCGTAGTCTTCATGGTTTCACCTATTTGCGAGTGTGTGTTGTGGTTGTGGACTACCTGCGTCTCAATATAACAAACCGGGGACGCCTGTATATTTCAACTTTGTAATAACTGATGCATAACATCGCGTCATCGGCCACTCTGTAACGTCCGGTTACACGCAACAGCATTTGGTGACGCAACGGCCCGACATTGCCGTTGCGCGACTTATCGGCAGCACGCGTGAAAACTTGATGGTGAGCGGTGTGCCTGACGGTATCCGGCGCGCCTGCAACGCAATCGCGCACATCGTAAGCATGCTTATGAGCTTGTGTGAGAATGCGAGGCGCAGGCTGTGGAATGAAGCGACGCATTGTAGCCGCACGATGGCGCCTGAACCAACGCTTTATTCGCTGCGGCATCACGCGGAGTGCGCCGCTCGCTCCTCGCCACTCACGCTCCTCACCACTCACGCTACTCGTCACTCGCCTCACGCCACTCACCTCACGCCACTCACCTCACGCCTCACGCCTCGCGTCTCACACCTCACACCTCACGCCTCACGCCTCACGCCTGTCGCCTCACGCCGAATACAACCCCTCCGGCCCATTGCGCAACGTACGTGCGATCATCTGCAGGCCATCGCGCAACGCCTCTGCGCTACGCGCACCGCTCATACTGACCCGCACCGCGTGCGGCACCGCGCCGCGGCCGATCGCGAAGCTGTCGGCGGTCTTCACCAGCACGCCCGCCTGACGCAGCGCTGCCGCAAACTCGGCGGCACGCCATGGTTCGGCAAGCGGCAGCCATAGATGCGCGCTCGCCGCATCGGTGCGATACGGCACACCGTCGAGCGCTTCGGCGGCAAGCGCATGTAGCGCATCGATCCGTTCGCGCTGCAATGAAATCAGCCGCGCGATCTCGCCGCTGTCGATCCAGCGCGTGACGATTTCGGCCGCCAGCGGCGCCGTCATCCAGCAATCGCTGCGGATCACCGCGACGATCTTGCCGACCCATTCCTGCGGTGCGTGCACATAGCCGATGCGCAAGCCCGGTGCGACCGCTTTCGAAAAGCCGCTGATCGCAATGCCATGTTCGGGCAGCAACGCCGCGATTGGCCGTGGCGGCGTCGCCAGTATCGCAGCCGGCACGAGGTCTTCGATCACCACCACGTTGTAGCGCAGCGCAATGTCGGCGATCGCGCGGCGGCGCGCGTCGGACATCGTCACCGTGGTCGGGTTGTGCAGCGTCGGCACGCAAAACACCGCGCGCGGCGCGAGCACCGTGCAGGCGCGTTCGAGGGCCTCCGGCACCAGCCCTTCTTCGTCGATCTCGATGCCGACCAGGTTCAGCCGCAATTGCCGCGCAAGCGCGAGGATGCCCGGATAGCTGAGCGCCTCGGCGACGATCGTGTCGCCCGGGCGCAGTACCGCGCGCAACACGCAGGCGAGCGCATGCTGCGCGCCTTGCGTGACCAGCACCCGCTCGGCCGACGCCGCGCAGCCCATCGTCGCGAGCCAGTGCGCGCCCGCCTCGCGATGCGAACGGCGCCCCGCTTCAGGCTGATACAGCAGCAACTCGCCGGCGAGCCGCTCGTCGAGCGCGAGCTCGCGCAGTGTTGCGGTGAGCACGCGGGCGGCCTGGGTCGGCACCGGTACGTTCTGGCCGAGGTCGATCAGGCGTGAAGCGGCCTGCGGCAGAGGCGTCGCGCTTGCGGCACCTTGCCCGATGTCGCCAGGCGGCGTACCCGTGGCTGTACGCGCGGATCGCACAGCATCGGCAGCGGCCGCATACCGATCGAATTCGGCGACATATTCGGCCACATACGTGCCGTCGCCCACCCGCGCGATCGCGAGGCCGCGCTGTTCGAGCTCCGCGTAGGCGCGGCTCACGGTGCCGGTGGTTACGCCGAGCTGCCGCGCGAGCACCCGGTGCGGTGGCAATTTTTCGCCGGGCGGCAGCTGGCCGTTGCGGATTGCCTGCGCATAGGAGTCTGCAATCGAGCGGTATTTGGGCTCGCCGCCGCGCGCCAGCTTCGGCAACCACGTGTTCATTCTGTGTTTCCTGTTTTGATATCAATGCACCGACATGCAGCCGATTGCTACATTATCGGCGCCCAATTCGCAGAATTGAAGGCATTCATTTACTTTGATTGACTGCATTGAACCCCTCGCATTGCCCCTCTAGCATCTCCTCCACGCCATAGTCGGCAGGAGACAACCGCACGCGTCAGCGGCCCCGCATCGCAGCGGGACCCGAGCGCCACGCGGCATAAAACACATGACAGATCGCCTCGAACGTATTACCCGCAGCCGCACTCAGGCCGCCTCCACCCCGTTGCCCGCGGCACAGCCTGCCCCATCGCCACCGCGCCGATTTCCGCGTGCCCTCGCGGCCGCCGCGCACAGCGCAGTTAGCGCAGTTAGCGCAGTTAGCGCAGTTAGCGCAGTTAGCGCAGTTAGCGCAGTTAGCGCAGTTAGCGCAGTTAGCGCAGTTAGCGCAGTTAGCGCAGCAGGCACAGCAAGCGCGCAAGGCCGCAGCGCCGCAAGCCTGCCGCCGTGCCGCCCCGCACACGCGAGCCGCCATGCGTTCAGCGGCACCCGTCAAGCACCAGGCACCGCACCCCGCTCCGGCTAACGCGCCTCGCACGACAAGACGACAAGCAAACGCAGCAAACCCGCAGCGCACCTCCACCGTGCGCCGCGTGCTTGCGTACGCCCGACCTCAGCAGCTCCACACGCCATTCATAAAAGGAGACACCGACGATGTATCGCATTTCCAGACTGTTTCGCGCCGCCCTTCTCGCATTGCCGCTCGCGGCCGCTGCGCTGCCCGCGCATGCCGCCGGCACATGGTGCGCGGCCGGCAAGCCCGTGCGTTTTGCGGGCGTCACGTGGGAGAGCGGCAACTTCACCGCCGAAGTGCTGCGCTTCGTGCTGAAGAACGGCTACGGCTGCCAGACCGACGTGGTGCCCGGCAGCACCGCGGCAACCGAAACCGCGCTATCGCGCAACGATCTGCAGGTGTGGTCCGAGCAATGGACCGGCCGCTCCGAGATCGTCAGCAATGCGGTTCAGGCGGGCAGCGTGAAGCTGGTCGGCGACACGCTGCCGGGCGGCACGAAAGAAGGCTGGTACGTGCCCGACTAGGTGATTCACGGCGACCCGCAGCGCGGCATCAAGCCGACTGCGCCGGGCCTTGCCTCGGTAACCGACCTGCCGCGCTACAAGGACCTGTTCGCCGACGACGAAGAACCCGACCACGGCCGCTTCCTGAATTGCCCGTCGGGCTGGGACTGCGAGCGCGTCAACACGCGGCTCCTGAAGCTGCTCAAGCTCGACGACAGCTACACGAACTTCCGCCCCGGCACCGGCGCCGCACTCGATGCGGCGATTGCGTCCGCGTACCAGCGCGGCAAGCCGATCCTCTTCTACTACTGGGAGCCGGCCGCGCTGATGGCGAAGTACAGGTTCGTGCAGCTGAAGATGCCCGCCTTCGACGACAAGTGCTGGAAATCGCTGCGTGCGGAAAACAGCCCGCAGCCGTGCGCCTCGGCGTACCTGGTATCGCATCTGAAGGTCGGCGTCGCGACGCCGTTCGCGCAGGCCGAGCCGGACGTGATGACGTTCTTCTCGAAGGTCGCGTTGCCGCTCGACTTCCTGAACACGACGATTCTCGACATGAACGAGCACAAGGTCGACGCACAGACCGAAGCGGTCAACTTCCTGAAGCGTCATCCGGACATGTGGAAGCAATGGGTGCCAGCCGACGTCGCGGCAAAAGTACAAAAGGCGCTCGACGCCTGAGCCCACAGAACCACAAACACCGCACCAAACACAACAACAAACCGGGGCCGCGTCTAGTCACCTCCAAAGCGGCCCCTGAAACAGGAACTCAAGCATGAACAGGAAACTGATCGCGGCGCTGCCGCTCGCGCTGGCCGCGGCAGGCGCGCACGCGCAAAGCAGCGTGACGCTGTACGGCCTGATCGATCTGGGCATCGATTACGCGAACAACGTCGCCGACGGCGCCAACGGCAAGCTGGTGCCGGGCAGCAGCAACAAGCTGTGGCAGATGCAAAGCGGCGTGCCGGCCGGCAGCCGCTGGGGCGTGAAAGGCAAGGAAGACCTGGGCGGCGGACTGGCCGCGATCTTCCGACTGGAGAGCGGCTTCAATGCGGCCACCGGCGGACTCGGCGGCGGCCTCGCGTTCTCGCGCAATGCGTACGTCGGCGTGCAGTCGGACCGCTACGGCACGCTGACCTTCGGCAAGCAGTGGGACGCGAACGTCGATATCGTCGAGCCGTTCTCGCTGAACGGCCAGTACGGCGGATGGTACTTCTCGCATCCGAACGACATGGACAACCTCGACAACGGCTTCCCGATCAACAATGCGGTGAAGTACGTGAGCCCGACGATCGGCGGCGTGACGGTGGAAGGCCACTATTCGCTCGGCGGCTCGGCGGGGCAGTTCTCGAGCAACTCGTCGTATAGCGCGGCGGCGGGCTATAGCCACGGCGCGTTTGCCGCGGGCGTCGGCTATCTGCGGGTCTATACGCCGATTACCGCGGTGGCCGGCTACGGCAGCGGCGGCAGCTTCGTCAATGCGGTGTACGGCGACGCGCTCGCCAACGCACGCAGCCAGGACGTGCTGGCGGCCGGCGCATCGTACGCGATCGGCAGCTTCAAGCTGATGGGCAATTTCTCGAGCGTGAACTTCCGCAGCGGCGACGGCAGCCACGACCTGCATTTCCAGAACTACGAGATCTCGGGCATCTACCAGGTCACGCCGGCGCTTGCCACGGGGCTCGGCTATACGTTCACCACCGGCCTCGATCACGCGACCGACAGCGAGCCGAAGTACCACCAGGTGAACGCGATCGCGCAGTACAGCCTGTCGAAGCAGACCTCGCTATATCTGATGGGCTCGTACCAGCGCGCTGCCGGTGCTGCACTGAACGCGCAGATCGCGGGCTTCAACCCGTCGGGTTCGCAGACCCAGGTCGTCACGCGCGCGGGCATCACGCATACGTTCTGAGCGTCGATGTCCTGAATGCTGACGTTCCGAACACGATGTTCTGAGCGTCGACGTTCTGAGCACCGATGTCCTGAGCACCGATGTCCTGAGCACCGATGTTCTGAGCACCGATGTTCTGAGCACCGGTGTTCCGAGCACCGGTGTTCCGAGCACCGACGTTCTGAGCACCGACGTTCTGAGCGTCGGCGTTCCGGACGCCGATGTCCTGAACACCGATGTCCTGAACGCTGACCTTCTGCCCCGGGCCACATCGGCCACCACGCACCTACAGGAGCCGCCCGATCATGCGCCGCCTTCCTTCCCTGTCGGCCTTGCGCTCGTTTGAAGAGGCAAGCCGCACGCTGAACTTCACGAAGGCGGCGCAGACGCTGCACGTGACCCAGGGCGCGATCAGCCGGCAGATCCGGCTGCTCGAAGAGTACCTGGGCACGCCGCTTTTCATGCGGCATCATCACCGGCTCGAGATCACGCCGGCCGGCAAGCGCCTGCTGCCGACACTACAGGCCGCCTTCGACAGCATCGCGCAGACGCTCGATACGATCCGCACCGACCCGGCCAACAACCTGCTCAGCATCAACGCCGCGCCGACGCTCGCGACGCGCTGGCTCACGCCACGGCTGCGCGACTTCCAGCAGCGCTTTGCGGAGCTGCATATTTCGTTGACCAACGAGTACGGCGCGCTGCCCGGCACCGAGCGTAACGAGGACTGCCAGATCCGCTTCGGCCTCGAAGCGCTACCCGGCTGCCAGAGCACGCTGCTGATGCGCGAGCGGCACATTCTGGTGGGCTCGGCGCGCGATTTTCGCGAGCCGCCTGCCAGCGACGAAGCGTTGCGCGCGGCGCTCACGCAGCATCCATGGCTGTACATCCTCGATATCGACCGGCGTCTGCTGGTGTGGGACGCGTGGCTTGCGGAAGCAAACCTCGGCGCGGAGCTCGCGCCGCGCAGCGAGCTGGAGTTCAGCACGCTCGATCAGGTGATTCATGCGGCGGCCGCCGGGCTCGGTATCGCGGTAGCGGATCGCAACATGGTCGAGCAGGAACTGGAGAACGGCACGCTGGTGCAGTTGAGCCCACTGGAAATCGAAGGCCAGCATGGCTATTGGCTCGACGTGCGGCCCGAGGTGCTGGAAACGGCGCGCGTGCGCAGCTTTAGCCGCTGGCTGATCGATCATCACGTGACACGTTGAGCGCGACATGGCGGCGGGGGTTTTCGGTCGGCCGATGCCGCAGCAACGCGCGTGGCGTTTATGCGGAGGACTTCGCCGCCACGCCGACGCGCGCCGCCCGGCTGGCGTTATCCGGCTTCAACCGATAGACAACGTCATCGCCCTTGAGCAGATCGGTAGTCGCCGATTTGGCCAACGCCGGCGCCGGCAGTTCGCCTTCGCCCGCGCCCGGCACCGCGAGCATAGCCAACTGACCGACGCCGAGCGCACCCTTGGCGACCTCGCCGAAATTGCCGTGCGCGATGCCATCTGCGGTGACGCGGCCGTTGAGCGCCGTTCGTGTGGAGGGTTGTCAGCGCAGCGTGATTTTGAGTGGCGTGTCGCCGTCCGCCATTTTTTCGTCAATCCAGAATCGTTTGCAGGCGAGCGAGCGCATCGTCCACCACCTCGGCTGGTGCGCGCTCGATTTTCTTCGCACCTCGTGCTTCGAGGTCCAGCGTACGGACCATGTTCACGAGCGCAACGCCTTGGGTTTCCGTGCCAGAACCCGACAACGGCACAGCAAAACCAGCGAAGCGGGCAAATTCACCGCCCTGAATGATCGGCGCGACTAGCGCGACACCGAGCGCATTGAACGCAGCGGGCGACAGCACGAGTGCGGGGCGAAAATCGCCCTGCTGTTCCCGGCCCGCAGTGGGGTTCAGATTCACGCGCACGATGTCGCCCCGATCAAACTTGACACGCCTCACCATGCTTCACGTCCGACCGGCCTGATGCTGTTCCATGCGGCCAGATCCGCTGGCATCGGTGCTTTCGGATCGCATTGCGCCACCAGATCATCAAGCGCGTACTTGTGCCGAGCCGGCTTGAGCATAATGCCTTCGGCACGCACATCAACCTCGAGCTTGTCGCCTAATGCGACCTTGAGTTGTTCGAGTAATGCGGTTGGCAGGCGCACGGCCGCGCTGTTGCCCCATTTCTGAATCGACAGTTCCATTGCACCACCTCCATAACGTAGAGTCATTGTAGATACCCTCCTTGCAACCGTCAAGAATTTGTATCTACATCGTATCTACATAAGAAGTGCCCGCTCCGCGATGCGGAACGGGGCGCTACAAGGCTGGCCGTAAAGTCTGGCGGCAAACTCAGCCCAACCCGCCCATCATCATGTACTTCGTTTCGAGATATTCATCGAGACCGTACTTCGATCCTTCACGGCCAAGCCCCGATTCCTTGACGCCACCGAACGGTGCCACCTCGGTCGAGATAATCCCTTCGTTGATGCCGATCATGCCGCTTTCGAGCGCCGCCGCGACGCGCCACACGCGGCCGATGTCGCGCGCATAAAAATACGCGGACAGCCCATACACCGTGTCGTTCGCCATGCGGATCGCCTCCGCTTCGGTGTCGAAGCGGAACACCGCCGCAACCGGGCCGAACGTCTCGTCGCGCGCGAGGGCCATCTCCGCGTTCGCACCGACGATCACAGTCGGTTCATAGAACGTACCGCCCAGCGCATGCCGCTGTCCGCCGCACACCACCTGGCCGCCCTTGCGCTGCGCATCCGCCACGTGATCCTCGACCTTCGCGAGCGCCGCCGCGTTGATCAGCGGACCTTGCGTCGCGCCGCTTTCAAGTCCGTTGGCGGTCTTCAGCTTACGCACCGCCTGCACCAGCTTGTCGACGAACGCATCATGCACCGATGCCTGCACAAAAAAACGGTTCACGCACACGCAGGTCTGCCCGGTATTGCGGAACTTCGACGCGATCGCGCCTTCGACGGCCGCATCCAGATCGGCATCGTCGAACACGATGAACGGCGCATTGCCGCCCAGTTCCAGCGAGATCTTTTTCACCGTATCGGCCGCCTGGCGCATCAGCAGTTTGCCGGTGCGGGTCGAGCCGGTGAACGAGATCTTGCGCACCGCCTGCGATGCCATCAGCGCGCCACCGATCGCCGGCGCATCGCCCGACACGACATTGAACACGCCCGCCGGAATGCCGGCTTCCTGTGCGAGCGCGGCCAGCGCAAGCGCCGACAGCGGCGTTTCCTCCGAAGGCTTCAGTACCATTGTGCAACCCGCCGCGAGCGCCGGGCCGGCCTTGCGCGTGACCATCGCGAGCGGGAAATTCCACGGCGTGATCGCGCCGACCACACCAACCGGCTCCCTGGTCACGACGATGCGCGTGCCAGGTCGAGGCGACGGAATCACATCGCCATACGCACGCCGCGCTTCTTCGGCGAACCACGTCAGAAAGCTCGCCGCGTACACCACTTCGCCCATCGCTTCGGCAAATGGCTTGCCCTGCTCGCGCGTCATGATCAACGCGAGGTCGCGCTGGTTCTCGAGCATCAGGTCGCCCCAACGGCGTACCTTCGCGCCGCGCTCGGCGGCGCTCGCGTCGCGCCACGCGGGAAACGCGCGGGCCGCCGCGTCGATCGCGGCGCGCGCATCCTTGTCGCCGGCGCGCGAGACCGTCGCCAGTTCGTCGCCGCTGGACGGATCCTGCACCGCGTAAGCATCGCGGCCGCGCACCCATTCGCCGCCGATAAAGCTGCCGGTGCGCCACAACTGTGTATTGACGAGTCCCGCGATCATGCCGCCAGCTCCAGTTTCAACGTGGGCCGTGCGCTACGTGGAATGCGCACGCTCACGTAGTCGTTGATCACGTCGCACGGCGTGTAATTGCGCTCGAGCTCGTGCAACTCATCCGCGGTGAGGTGCGTATCGAGTGCCGCCAGCGCGCTGTCGAACTGCGCGACCGAATCCGCGCCGACCAGCATCGACGCAACGCCGCGCCGCGACAGCACCCACGCCTGCGCAATCTGCGCGCACGACACGCCGCGCGCCAGCGCCACCTCCGCCACCGAACGCGCGATGTCGCGCGAAGCCGCATCGTCGTACATCTGCACGGTGAAGAAATCGGTCTGGTTACGCACCGACTGCGGATCGCCAGCCAGCAGGCCGCGCGCAAGCGGGCTGAATACCGACACGCCGATGCCCTGGTCCGCACAGAACGGCAACATCTCGCGCTCTTCCTCGCGGTATGCGCAATTCAATTGCAGTTGCATGTTGATCGGCCGCGCGAAGCCGTGACGCTCGCACACCTGCAGGATCTTCGCGAACTGCCACGTGAACATCGTCGATACGCCGATATAGCGCGCCTTGCCGGCCCGCACGATGTCGTTCAGCGCTTCCATGGTTTCTTCGACGGGCGTTTTCACGTCGAAGTAATGCAGCATGTAGATGTCGACGTAATCGGTCTGCAGGCGGCGCAGCGAACCGTCGATCGCTTCCATCACGTGCTTGCGCGAATGGCCCTGGTTGTTTGCGCCGTTGCCGATCGGATAGCCGACCTTGGTGGTCAGCACCAGTTCGTCGCGATTGGCCAGACGCTTGACGATCCGGCCCACCACTTCCTCGCCGACGCCGGTCGAATAGAAATCGGCCAGATCGATGAAGTTCACGCCGGCTTCGAGCGCGTGCCGCACGATCGGCTCGCTTTGCTGCTCGTTGAAAATCCACGGCTTCCAGTCGGGCGTGCCCATGTTCATCGTGCCGAGGCACAGCCGCGACACATTGAGCCCCGAGCGGCCCAGTTGTACGTATTGCATTGTCGTCACCTGCCAGATTCTTCGATGGGATGCGGCAGCGCGGCTTAGGCCGCTTTTGCCTTGGGCGTGTAGAACGGGTTGCTGATCGCGTCGCGTACGGCGGCGAGTTTTTCGAGCTTCGGCAGGCCATTCATCGCCGCGTGAATCGCGGTCTGACAGGCGCGATAGTTGTTCTCGTAGACCGCGTCCAGATCGTCGCACGCCCAGTTCACCCAGTTCGCGGTGACGATGCACCATTCGTCGGCGGCTTCCGGCGGCAGCGTGCCGTCGAGCATCGCTTCGGTGACGGCCTTCGCGATCGCGGCCTGCGAAGCGCCCCACGTTGCATTGCCGTGCAGATCGCCGCGGATGTCCGCCTTGTTCACATAGAGCGTGGCCGGCTTGACCGGCAGGTTCGGCTGCGCCACCACCATGAACGGCACGTGGCCTTGCGACGGCGACGACAGACTCCCTGTAAATGCCTGACCGACCGGGCCGCTGCGCGGGCCGATCATGATGTTGATATGCGCGGCGTTCACGCCCGGGCCTTCGAAACCTTCGCCGATATAGACTTCCATCGCTCTCATTGCTTGCTCCATCTCCTGGATTTTCCGTCGCGTTTTTGCAGCGTTGTTAAGGTGCTGCGCGGCGCGTCGACAGGTAGCGCACCGCACATTGGCACGCATTGGAGCATGGCCGCCCGCACCCGCCAAAGCTATGAAATCTCATGGGGGTATGACGCGCGATCATCGCTGCGCGGCGATGCAAAACACCTTGCACTGCGCCATGACCGCAAGTCATTCATCGATGACTAATCCTGCCTTCGCAAGCTGCCGCCGCGCCGATACACTTGCGTCGCAAACAAGGCGGCAGAAGCCACGCCAAAGCCGGCAGCAACGACAAACGCAGCACACGAAAGCGGCGCATGAGCCGTATATGAAAGCCGCGCGACGCGGTTCACAGGAGGAGATGACATGACACGATGGATGCACGCGGGCACCCGCCTGCTGGCCGCGCTCGCGTGTGCGGTGGCCGCGCAGAGTAGCTTTGCCGGACCCACATGGTGCGGCGCCGGCAAGACCGTTAAGCTCGCGCAGATCACATGGGAAAGCGGCGCGCTGATGACCGAGATGGTGCGCACCGTGCTCGAGAAAGGCTACGGCTGCAAAACCGAAGTGGTGACCGGCGCCACCGCCGCAACAGAAACCGCACTTGCGCGCGGCGACCTGCAGATCTGGGCCGAACACTGGACCGGCCGTAGCGCGATCGTCGCGCAGGCACTGCAGCAAGGCAACGTGAAGCTGGTCGGCGAGCTGGTGCCGGGCGGCGATCGCGAAGGCTGGTACGTGCCCGCGTATGTGATCGAAGGCGATGCGAAGCGCGGCATCAAGCCGCTCGCGCCGCAACTGCATTCGGTCGCGCAGCTGGCGCAGTACAAATCGGTCTTCGCCGACGATGAAGAGCCGGACAAGGGCCGCTTCTATAACTGCCCGTCAGGCTGGGACTGCGAGCGCTTCAACAACAACCTGTTCAAGGCGTACGACCTCGGCAGCGATTACATCAACTTCCGTCCCGGCACCGGCGCCGGCCTCGATGCGGCAATCGCATCCGCGTACGAGCGCGGCAAGCCGATCCTGTTCTATTACTGGCAGCCGGCCGGACTGATGGCGAAGTATCGCTTCGTGCAGTTGCAGTCGGCGCCGTGGTCGCAGCAGTGCTGGGACACGATCGCCGATGCGCGCAATACGAAACCTTGCGCGTCTGCGTTCAAGGTGTCGCATCTGACCGTAGCGGTCTCCACGCCGTTCTATGAAGCCGAACCGGATGCGGTTGCGATGTTCGGCAAGATCAGCATTCCGCTGTCACTCGACGAACAGCTGGTCGCGCAGATGCACGAGCGCAAGCTCGATGCGGCTACCGTCGCGCGTGAGTTCTTCGCTCAGCATCCGGAAGTGTGGAAGCAATGGGTCAGCGCCGATGTCGCCGCGCGCGTGGCGGCTGGATTGCGCAGCTAAGCCATCGCCGCCACGCCATCGCAGCCAGGCCACGATTCGCGCCGGTGCGACGCTTGCCGGATTGCGCAGTGACGCTGGGGTTTGACCGCAACCCGCGCCCCGCGCAAGCGCCCCGCCCGGCGCCAGCAATTTCAGTAGAAAGAGGTACGTCATGAGTTCGCTTTTTCTTCATCTGTCGATTGCCGACAGCGTCAACGACCGTGTGACCGCATTCGTCCAGCAATACGGCGACGCGTTCCACAACTTCAGCACGCTGCTGCTGCGCGACGTGCTGGTGCCGCTCGAAGGCCTGCTGCGCGCGTTGCCGCCGTGGCTCGTGCTGATCGCGGTCGGCCTGCTCGGCTGGCATGCGTCGCGGCGCGTCGGCGCGTCGCTGCTGCTGGTCGTGCTGCTTTATGTGATCGGCTGCTTCGGGCTGTGGGACAAGCTGATGCAGACCTTCGCGCTGATGCTGGTGGCCACCGTGGTATCGATCGCGCTGGGCATTCCGCTCGGCATCTTCGCGGCCGCCAGCCCGCCACTGCGGCGCGTGCTGCTGCCGGTGCTCGACATCATGCAGACGCTGCCGAGCTTCGTGTATCTGATTCCCGTGCTGATGCTGTTCGGCCTCGGCAAGGTGCCGGCGATTCTCGCGACCGTCGTCTACGCACTGCCGCCGCTGATCCGCCTGACCGATCTCGGCATCCGCCACGTGGACAGCGAAATTGTCGAAGCAGCGCGCGCGTTCGGCACGACCCGCACGCAGTTGCTGTTCAACGTGCAGTTGCCGCTCGCGCGGCCCAGCATCATGGCCGGCATCAACCAGACGACGATGATGGCGCTGTCGATGGTGGTGATCGCGTCGATGATCGGCTCGCGCGGCCTCGGTGAGGACGTGCTGGCCGGCATCCAGACACTCGACGTCGGCAAGGGTACGCAGGCGGGTATCGCAATCGTGATTCTGGCGATCGTGATCGACCGGATCAGCCAGGGGTACGGCCAGGATCGCCGTACGCGGCGCGTGCAGCGGCAGCCGTCGCGGATTGCATTCCGGCGTGCGCGCGCCGAGGCGACTGCGACGGCGGCCACGACAACAGCACCGGCCGCCCCCGCTGCAAGCACCGCAAAGTGATCGAGCGGCAACGGGAAGCCCGCATGACAGCACGGCATCAGAAGCCGCGCCGCCGCGGCACTACCGTGTGGACCAAGGCATCAGCAATAAGGAAATCAACATGAGCGCGATCGAAGTCAACCACGTGTACAAGCTGTTCGGCCCACCACAGGTCAGCCAGCGCGCACTCGACATGCTGCGCGGCGGCGCGACCAAGGCCGGCGTACTCGAAGCCACGCGCTGCAACGTCGGGCTCAACGACGTGAGCCTGTCGATCGGCTCGGGCCAGATCTTCGTGATCATGGGCCTGTCCGGCTCGGGCAAGTCGACCTTGGTGCGGCACTTCAACCGGCTGATCGAGCCGACCGTCGGCGAGATCCTGATCGACGGCAAGGACGTGCTGAAGCTTGACGCCGGCGGCCTGCGCGAGCTGCGTCGGTTTGGCGTCAGCATGGTGTTCCAGAACTTCGGCTTGCTGCCGCATCAGACGGTGCTCGACAACGCCGCCTATGCGCTCATTACGCGCGGCGAGAAGAAAGCGCACGCGCATCAGAAAGCCCGCGACTGGCTCGACAAGGTTGGGCTCGGCAACTACGCGAGCCATTATCCGGACGAGCTGTCGGGCGGCATGCGTCAGCGTGTCGGCCTAGCGCGCGCGCTCGCCGCCGATACCGACGTGATCCTGATGGACGAAGCCTTCTCCGCGCTCGACCCGCTGATCCGCAGCGACATGCAGGATCAGTTGCTGACGCTGCAGGCGCAGTTGAACAAGACGATCGTGTTCATCACGCACGATCTGGACGAAGCGCTGCGCATCGGCAACCGCATCGCGATCCTGCGCGACGGCTCGCTGATCCAGTGCGGCACGCCCGACGATATCCTGCACCGCCCGGCCGACGACTACGTAAGACGTTTCGTCGAACGCCGCGCCGGCACCCACTGACCCGCCCGTATGCGGGCGCTGGCCGGCCTGCTCGCCGGCTATACGGTGCTGATCGCCGGCAACAGCCTGCTGACGACGCTGCTGTCGCTGCGCCTCGTGCATGCGGGTGCGGCGCCGCTGGTGGTCGGGCTGGTGCAGTCGTGCTACTACGTCGGCTTCGTGCTCGGCGCGCTGGCGCTCGGGCCGCTGGTCGCGCGCATCGGGCCGCAGCGCGCGTTTATCGGCTGCGGCGCGAGTGCCGCGCTGGCGGCGCTCGGCTATCTGTCGTTCGAATCGGCGGGCGTGTGGGCGCTGCTGCGGGTGCTCACGGGTATGTCGATGGTCGGCATCTTCACTTCGATTGAAAGCGGTGTGAACGCGGCAGTGGCCAATGGCGAGCGCGGCCGTGCGTTTGCGATCTATCTGGTGCTGACTTATCTCGGTGTGTCCGGCGGGCAGTTCCTGCTGGCCGCAGGCGATGCGGCCGGTGACGCGCAGCGCGTGCTGGTCGACGGGTTGTTCGTGTTCGCGTTGATGCCGGTCGCGCTGATCGGCGACTGGAGCGGCATGCCGGTGAGCGTCGCGCCGACCAATGCGGCGCGACGCCCGGCCGCATTGCTGGACGGTTTGCACGAACTGCTGCGCGTGACGCCGCGCAGCGTGGCCGCATGCGTCGGCGCGGGGCTGGTGTCGAGTGCGTTCTACGCAATGACTCCGGTGTACCTCGCGCGCATCGGCTACCCCGCCGCGGATATCTCGCACCTGATGGGTACCGCGCTGTTCGGCGCATTGCTGTCGCAATGGCCGGTCGGACGGTTGTCGGATCGCTTCGAGCGGCGCCGGGTGCTGGGCGCGATCGCACTGGCAGCGGCGGTGGCGAGTGCGTTGCTCGTGACGGTGCGCGCGCATGCGTGGGTTGGCACGCTGCTGTTCGTCTATGTCGCGTTGAGCTTCGCGCTGTATGGCGTCATCGTCGCGGATGTCAACGATCGCGTTGACCCGACTCTGCGTGTGAAGACCAGTGCGACGCTGCTGCTGGTGTTTTCGCTCGGCGGCAGCGCGGGACCGACGCTCGCGTCGCTGTGCGTGCGGCTCGCGGGCGCGAGCGGGCTGTTTGTGTTCTCGCTCGCGGTGACCGGCGCGCTGGCGTGGCTCGCGCGACGCGAGTGATACGCGTGACGCGTGCGATGCATGTGAAGCGAATAACACAAGTGACACTGCGGCGAGCAATCGCCTCGAACGATCGGGCACGATGAACACGCCTCGCCCGGCAACCCTTAAGCCTTAAACGATGACCAGCGCACGCCGGCCACTACACCCCGAGCACAACACGCCGCGCCAGCCAATCCGCAATCACCGGCGCACGCCAGCCGATTCCCAGTCGATGACCGGCGCACGCCCGCCACTCACACCCCGAGCACAATGAGCCCCGCCCGCCAACCCGGTATACTTCGGCCTCCGCACAGCACGCTGCCGCCCGAGCGCAGTGTGCGCAGACAGGAGACGACCTTGAAGCGAAAAATGCCGGCGCTCAACGCTCTCAAAGCGTTCGAGGCGGCAGGCACGAGCGGTAGTTTCACGCGCGCGGCCGAACTGCTGAACGTCACGCAAAGCGCGGTCAGCCGGCAAGTGCGCCAGCTCGAGGAACAGCTCGGCGAAACCCTGCTCGAACGACACCATCACCGGCTCGAACTGACCGCCGCCGGCCGCGCGCTGCTGCGCACGCTGCAGCAGTCGTTCGACCGCATCGAACTGTCGGTGCGCGCGATCCAGCAGAAAAGCAATCTGAACCGGCTGCGCGTGAACGTGCCGCCGACCTTCGCGAGCCGCTGGCTGGTGCCGCGCCTCGGGCGATTGCGCGATAAGCATCCGGAACTCGAGCTGAGCCTGACCACGCGTCTGCAGGACAGCCTTGCCGATTCGACCGCGCTCGACTGCGCGATCCGCTTCGGCGACGGCGAATGGGAAGGTCTCGAAAGCTCGCTGCTGATGCATGAACAGCACGTCGCGGTCTGCTCGCCGGCGCTGCTCGAAAGCCACGCCGTCGGCGCCGACGGCCCGATCTCACTCGATCTGGGCAACTACACGCTGCTGCACGTACTGGCGGGCGATAACCAGCGCTATCTGACGTGGCGCCATTGGCTAGATGCTGCGGGTATCGAAGGCGTCGATACGTCCGGCGGCTATGAATTCGATCTGCTCGACCACGCGATTCGCGCGGCGCTCGAAGGGCTCGGTATTACGATCGCCGATCGCAATATGATCGGACCCGAACTCGCACGCGGGGAACTGGTGCAAGTGCTCGACGTGCACGTCGAAGGGCGGCAGTCTTACTGGTTTGTGGTGCGGCCCGAGCAGAAGATCTACGGGCCGCTGCAGCGGTTTCGCGAGTGGCTGCTGGAAGAGATGGCGGGTTCGGTGCGTTAGTCGGCATGCTGCACCTGCGGCGTGCTGCGCAGGCCGTCGGGAAGCGCTCGCCATGCGCTCTTCAGCACCCGACGTGAGCTAGCCGTGCAGCGCGTCCACTCCGCCTCAGGACGACACCACCGCTTCGCCTCGCTGAACCGCCGCCGCTGCGCCTTGCACCGACCGCGGCGTCTGCGCCGCCACCTGCTGCTGCGCATCGTCGAGAATCATCTGCGCGCCCTTCTCCGCGACCATCATCGTCGCGGCATTCGTGTTGCCCGACGTGATGTTCGGGAAAATCGACGCATCGACGATACGCAATCCGTCGATACCATGCACGCGCAACCGCGCATCGACCACCGACGTGCGCGCATCCGGCCCCATCGCGCAGCTGCCGCACAGGTGATAGATCGAACCGCTGTTCTCGCGGAAGTACTGCAGCATGCCCGCTGCGTCACGCACTTCACCGGCCGGCGTCACCTCTTCCACCGTGATGTCGCGCAGCGCCGGCGCGCGCATCAGCTTGCGCACCAGCTGGCTGCCGCGCACCACCTGGTTGCGGTCTTCCTCGGTCGACAGATAGTTGCCGCGAATCAGCGGCGCATCGGCCGCGCGCGGCGACGCGATCTCGACCGAGCCGCGGCTGGTCGGACGGCACGGATTGAATGCGACGAGAAAGCCCGAATACGGTTCCGGCGTCAGTGAAGCGCGGCTCGACTTTGGAATCCGGTACGACAGCGGATTGAAGTAGACCTGCATATCCGGATCGGTGTCTTCGTGCGGCCGCGTGCGGAAGAAACCGCCCGACTGGTTCACGCTCATCGAGAACGGGCCTTTGCGGCGCAGTACGTATTGCAGGCCGAATTTCAGCTTGCCGAACCAACTGCTGAAATCGTCGTTCAGCGTGCGGATACGCGCGCGGTAGTAGTAGCTGACGCACAGATGGTCCTGCAGGTTCTGGCCCACCGCCGGCAGCTCGTGCACCACGTCGATACCATGCCGCTGCAGCAGCGCGCGCGGGCCGACGCCCGACAGTTGCAGCAGCTTCGGCGAATCGACCGCACCGGCCGCGACGATTACTTCGCGCGTCGCATGGAACGTGCGCGTCGCACCGTTCTGGCTGATCTCGACACCGCTGGCACGGCGCTCGCCTTGTACGCCGCTAAACAGCACGCGCGTCGTCTGCGCATGATGCTCGATCGTCAGATTCGGCCGGCTGCCCGCGCGATGCAGATATGCGACGCTGCTCGAATCGCGGCGGCCGTCGCGCGTATTGACGTCATAGATGCCGACACCTTCCAGACGCGCACCGTTGAAATCATGATTGCGCTCGTAGCCCAGCTGCTCGGAGCCCTTGATAAAGTGCCCGCAGATCGGATGCGCGCCGTCCTTCATCGACGTGATGCGCACCGGGCCGTCCGCGCCGTGAAACTCGGTGTCGCCGGCCTCGTGCGACTCGAGTTTGCGGAAATACGGCAGCACGTCGCGATACGACCAGCCTGGGTTGCCTGCTGCGGCCCAATCATCGTAATCGCGCGCGGCGCCGCGCACGTAGATCATCGCGTTGATCGAGCCCGACCCGCCCTGCACCTTGCCGCGCGGACAGTAGATCGAACGTCCGGCGAGCTCGGCTTCCGGCTCGCTGTAGTACATGTAGTTGTAGGTCGGGTGGTAGTACAGCTTCGCAAAGCCGATCGGAATGCGGAACCACAGCGATTTGTCCGGACCGCCCGCTTCCAGCAGTAGCACCGAATGGCGCCCCGATGCGGACAAGCGTTCGGCCAGAATGCAGCCGGCCGACCCCGCGCCGACGATGATGTAGTCGTAGTTCATCAGTCAGGCTCCGCTGGTTAGCCGCGCGCCGGCGACACGTCTTTGACGTCGGCCGGATGGTCCTGCATCTGCAGGTGCAGGCGCGTTCCGGTGTAGGGCGAATGCGCGCGCACCACGTCCATATCGAGTTCGACGCCGAGGCCGGGTTCCTGCGATGGGATCAGATAGCCGTCTTCCCATTGCAGCGGCTTTTTCAGGATCTGCGCGTGGAAGCCATCCCACGTACCGATACTTTCCTGGATCAGGAAGTTCGGCGTGCACGCGGCCAGCTGGATACTGGCGGCCGCGCCGATCGGGCCGTTGTACAGATGCGGCGCGATCTGCGCGTAGTACACCTCGGCCAGGCTCGCGATCTTCTTCGCTTCGAGCAGGCCGCCGACGCGGCCGACGTTCATCTGCAGGATCGACGCCGCGCCGCTGTCGAGCAGGCGGAAGAATTCGTACTTGGTGGTGAGACGCTCGCCGGCTGCGATCGGAATGCTGGTGTGCTTCGCGACTTCGCCCATCGCGCGCTCCTGACCCGGTGGCACCGGTTCTTCGAACCACAGCGGGTCGTATTTTTCGAGGCGTTTGGCGAGGCGGATCGCGGACGACGGCACCATCTGGCCATGCGTGCCGAACAGCAGGTCGCAGCGCGAGCCGACTGCTTCGCGGATGCGCCGGCAGAACAGCTCGCAACGCTCCAGCACTTCCATCGAAAGCTGGTGCCCAGAGTACGCGGTGTACGGGCCGGCCGGATCGAACTTCACCGCGGTAAAGCCGAGGTCCGCGTTTTGCAGCGCGCATTGCGCTGCGAGATCCGGATCGGAGTAGTCGTACTCGCCTTGACTGTTCTTCGGGTACAGGTACGTGTACGAGCGCAGCCGGTGGTTCACGATTCCGCCGAGCAGTTCGTACACCGGCTTGCCGGCCGCCTTGCCGATGATGTCCCAGCACGCCATTTCGAGGCCGCTGACTACGCCCATCATCGTCAGATCGGGGCGCTGCGTGAAGCCGCTCGAATACGCTTCGCGGTACAGGCGCTCGACGTGATGTGGATCGTGGTCGAGCAGATAGCGCGTGAACACGTCTTCGATGATGGGCACCATCGTGTCGGGATGGAACGTCGACGCGTAGATTTCGCCGACGCCTTCGATGCCGGTATCGGTCTCTAACGTGACGAAGATCCAGTACATGCCGCCCAGATGCGGCGGCGGAACGGCGACGACGTGCGTCTGCAGGGAAACGACTTTCATGATGTCAGGCGGATTTCGAGTGGGTCATGTGTTTGAGCGCGAGCGCGGCGATCCAGCCCAGCGCGCCGATCACGGCGACATACGCGAAGTAGATCTGGTAGCCGACGAGGCCCGCAAAGCGCTGCGTGATGTAGCCGTTGATCAGCGGCAGGAAAATATCCGACGAGTAACCGATCAGCGATACGAGGCCGATTGCGAGGCCGGTAATGCGCATGGGGATGTTGCAGTGGTCGAGCAGCGTCCAGTACAGGCCGCGGATCGCGTAGGTCATCACGCCGATAAACAGCACGACGATAGCAAGCACGGTGACGCTGCGCAGCGACGGCAGCAGGATCAGGCCGACCAGACCGAGCACGGCGAGGAACAGTGCGTAGGTCAGCACACGCAGGTTCGACAGGCGGTCGCCGAGATAGCCGCCGCCGATGCCGCCGATTGGCCGCATCCATAGCTTCAGCGTGGTGACCACGCCGGCCATCACGACGCTCATGTGCAGATCGCCTTGTTGCAGGTACGCGGAGAAGCTGTAGGTGGCCCAGAAGATCTGGTAGCCGCAGAACACGACGGCGGCAACCAGCCACAGTTGCGGGATCGCGGCGAGCATCTTCAGGTCTTGCCACAGGTTGCTTTCTTTTTCCGCTGCTGCGGCGGCTTCTGTTGCAGACTGTTGCGGATCCTTGAAGAAACTCATCAGCACGCCGATACCGATGCAGACGAACGAGTACATGTAGATCACGTGGCGCAGGCCGGTGGCCGTTGCGTGCGGGTCGGAACGCGTGGCGGCGGCGAACAGGCCGAGCGCGATGGTTGCGAGCAGCGCTTCGACGAGGCCGCGGCCACCGTCGAGCAGGCCGAAGAAGCGGCCTTGTTCGTGCGCGCCGGCGATCATCCGTACGCGCTTTAACACCGACGCCCAGAAGGTCAGGCCGGTGGTCAAACCCCAGCCGCAGAAGATCGCGAGCAGGACGGGGAAGGATGGCGCGGTCGAATAGCACAGGCCGAGTATGCCGGTTGCGACTAGCGAAAAGCAGATCAGGAAGCGCGGCGCCATGCGGTCGGCGAGCCAGCCGCTTGGCAGATAGCTGAGGAAGAACACGAAGCCGAGCACCGAGTACAGGTAGCCGAGTTGCGCGTTGTCGATCGCGAAGACCTCGAGCATCGTCGTTTGATACACCTGGCGCAGATACAGGATCGGATAGATCGCGCCGGCGGCCAGCACCAGCAGTAGCAATTGCACGTAGCGGCGTGAGGTCGTAGCAGTGACCGTCGTGGCCGCGGCGGCGGGTGACGCGTGCGATGCAGCCGGTGTGGGGGCGGCGCGCGTTGCGGCGCGGCTAAAAGTCTTGTCCAAGGTGTAGCTCCTGCGAGCGAGGCACGCTGCCGCAAGCGCATGGCTTGTCGTGCGGCGGCCTTGTCTCCGATAATCGTTGTTGGTTTGTGTGCCGGGGGCGCGTGAGGTTGTTTCGGGTTTGCTTCGAGGTTTGTCTCAGGGTCTACCTCGGGGCTTACCTCGCGTCTTACCTGTCACGCGCGACGGCGGGTTCTGTGGGCGGACTGTGTGTCGATCCGCCCGTTGCGGCTTTAGAACGGCATCACCACGAGACGCGTTTGCGTGAATTCGAGCATGCCGTGCTTGCCGTCATCGCCGCCGAGACCCGACCGCTTCCAGCCGGCATGGAAGCCCTGGTATGGGTCCGCAGGTGTACGGTTCACGTACAGTTCGCCCGCTTCGATTTCGTTCGCGGCGCGCAGCGCGCTGCGATAGCGCTCCGTGTACAGCACCGACGACAGACCGAACTGATGGTCGTTGGCCATTTGCAGCGCTTCGTCGAGCGTGTTGTAGCTGATCACCGGCAGCACCGGCCCGAACACCTCTTCGCGCACGATTTCCATGTCCTGACGGCAGTGGGATAGCAGCGTCGGCGGGTAGAAATGTCCGTTGCCGGCCGGCAGAAAACCACCGGTTTCGACGCGCGCGCCTTCGGCCTTTGCGCGTTCGACCATCTTGTGCACCGTGTCGCGTGCCTGCGCATTGACGAGCGGGCCCATACGGGTGGCGTCGCCGGTGCGGTCGCCGAATTGAACGGCAGCCATCTTTTCCTTCAGCAGCGCGAGGAAGCGGTCGTGCACGTCCTGCTGTACGTACACGCGTTCAACGGCCGTGCAAAGCTGGCCGCAGTGCGTGGTCTTCGAACGGACGATGGCGGATGCCGCGGCCTCGAGGTCGGCATCGGCTTCGATGATGGCAGGGGTTTTCCCGCCGAGTTCGAGCGACGGCTTCGCGATGTTCTGCTTGCAGTAGTCGAGCACCTTGCGGCCCGCGTTGACGCTGCCCGTCAACGTGATCATGCCGATCGACGGATGCGTGCACAGCACGGCCGCGGTGTCGTGATCCATTGCGAGGATGTTGACGAGGCCGTTCGGCAAGGCCGCCTGCTCTACCGCGCGCGCCACTTCGAAGGCCGAGCACGGCGTGTTGTTGCTCGGGCGCACTACCACCGCGTTGCCGGCAATCAACGCCGGCGCGATCTTGCGCAGCAGCGTGTAGACCGGGTAGTTGAACGGAATCAGACACGCGACGACGCCGATCGGCTCACGCATCAGCAACAGGTTTTCGTTCGGGCTGTCGCTCGGGATCACCTCGCCTTCGATGCGGCGCGCCCATTGCGCGTGATAGCGCAGGATTTCGGCAGCGTAGACCGCTTCGGAGCTGGCGTCCGCGAGGCTCTTGCCGGATTCGGCGGCGAGCGCGGCGCCGATCTGCGCGGAACGCTCGACGAGTGCGTCGGCGAAGCGGTTGAGGTGCGTGGCGCGGTCGGCGGCTGGGAGCTTGCGCCATGCACGTTGTGCGGTGGTGGCGGCGGCTATTGCTTTGCTGACGTCGGCCGCTGTCGCGGCACTGACGTGACCGATCAGGTCTTCGGTGGCCGGGTTGAATACGGCGATTCGCTCGCCGTCGGACGGGATGAATTGCCCATCGATGAAATTGCGGTCTGAACGCATTGTCTCGCTGCCTGTTTGGTCTGATTTCGCTTGCTGCTTCAAGGTCGAGGCGCCGACGGGTCGACGCTCGATGCGCAGCGGATGGCGGCAGTATTGGTCGCGGGCTCAGGCAGCACAAACGATTAAATGTCGACGCGAGTATGAGAAAAACGAATGCTTCGATGTGGGTGCACGGCAGCGGATGGTCTGGCTGAATTGACTCGCCTTCCGACTGGGTATCACGGCGCCGTGATGGCAGGCGTGGGGCCGGGTGCGACGGTGTATGTGGCGGGCACGGGCCCGGAGTTTGAAGGCCGCGGCTTGAGCGTTCGCTGATACTGCAACGCTTGACGCTCGATCACCGCGGGTCGGGAAGCTGCTGTCGACATGGCTTGTCGTCAGCAGCTTCCTTCCGGGGTTGGCTTTTGCCGGTTGTGCGCTTTGTCCGGATTCTGCCCTTCGCTGTTGCAACCGCGTCAATCCGTGCCGAATCTTGGCGACCGGGGGCCGTACAACAGCCCGTTCGGCGGACCCGCGTTCAGCAGGCGGCTGCTAGTGAGCGCGGCCACATCGCGACTCTCGTCGGTCAATGAATGCGCGGCCTGCTTGACCGCCGCCTGGACCAGCATGCTGACCAAACCGCTGCCGACGCTGATGTTCGTCCCCACCTCCTTGCCGGTCGCACGTCCGCTGCCTTGCCACAACACGTCGCCGGTCTTCAGATCGACCAGTTTCGCCGATGCGGCCACCACGGTTGTACTGTCGACAACCTGGTACACCGAGCCGTATTGCGTGACCTTCGGATAAAGCACCGCATCGGCACCGAAGATTTCACGAAGCTTCGCGGGCGATACGGTCTGAATCTCTGCGGCTGCAGTCAGGCCATTCTGCTTGAAGGTTTCGTCCATCACCGCAACGGGCACGACGTAGTAGCCGGCTTCGGCCAGCGGCATCGTCAGTTGCGACAGCACGCCGTAGGTAGCGGTGACATCGGTGGTCTCGTTGACTGGCGGCAGCACGAGGATCGAGCGCGGCCGGCTGTTTTTGAAGGCCGTGTAATCGACATGTTGCGCGGTAGTCACGCAGGCGGTGAGCAACGCGAGCGTCGACAACGCCACCATGAGTCTCAGGGTAGAAAATTTGAACATGGGTCGGTGCTCACAGAGGTTTCGATTTTTTCTTCATCAGGAAATCCATGTAGGCCGACGACTCGGGGAATAACTCCTTTTCGGCCTCGAATTCCTGCATCGCCTGCCCGCTCTTGCCTACGCTTGCGTACAACATGCCCAGTTGCGCGTGAAAACCGGGCGGCGGCTTGTTGCCCTTTGCGCGAATCTGCTGCAGCGACTGCTCGAGTGCATCGATCTGCGCAGCGGACCCTGTTTGCCCTTTGAAGTATTCGTAGACCTGCGGCTGGTATGCGCCCCATTGATAAATTGCAGGGCTCTGCTTCGCCGCGCACCCGGTTAGCAGCATCATGCTGGCCAGAATGACCGGTGCTGGTGCAGCAGCTTTGCGCTTGGTTTCTTGCTTCATGATTCGACTCGCCCGTTATCGTTGACGTGGTTGTGCAAGGCGCTAGCGCGCAGGCTGCAGTGCGCCGGAATCGACCTGCGAGGTAAGCCGGTTCACCGCTTCCTGAATGGCCAGCGTCAGTACCTTGCCGTTCAATGTCGAGTCGTAGCCTGCGGAGCCGCCGAAGCCGATTACCTCGCGGTTGGACAGGCTGTATTCACCCGCGCCCTGGCTCGACAGCACCACTTCGGAGGTGGTTATGTCGACGATGTTCAGGCTGACTTTTGCGTAGGCAACCTGGCTCTTGCCGCGTCCGAGAATGCCGAACAGTTGCTGATCGCCGACTTCCTTGCGGCCGAACTCGGTCACGTCGCCAGTGACGACAAAGTTCGCGCCTTTCAGCGTCTGGCCTTTCTTCAAGAGGACGGCTTCCTGGTGGATCTCTTCCAGGTTGTCGCGTTCGAGCACGTTGAAGCGGCCGCTTTCCTGTAGCGAAGTCAGCAGGATGGTTTTTGCCTGACCGCCAAGGCGGTCGATGCCGTCGGTGAAGATGCCACGCATGTAGCTTGAGCGGTTGTCGAACTTGCCGATGGCGATGGCAACGCGTGCGCCGGTGTATGGCGTTTGGGCGCTGCTGAGAGGCGCGACGGGTAGCGAGCGCGAGGCCTCGGTCGCGCATCCTGCGAGCGCGGCGGTTATGGCAAGCGTGCTCAGCACGTGATGGGTTTTTAGCTTTCTGTTGCAACCGGGTGGAAGCCGGTGGATCGGATTTTTCATTGTTCAATGCTCCGGTTTACTAACTTTCATCAAGTTGGTAAACCTACTGGAAATCCAGTCGATTCTCTGTCAAGAAATGTCAAGGCATGGCTAGCTCGCAACAGCTTGTGGAAATTCGACCTTTTCTGATGGCGGAGGTAGAGACCTTGTGCATTGGTCGATGCGTTGCTCGCACTGGAACGCCCGTGTGCTTGCAGTGTTTTGTCTCGTTTTGCTTGTCGCCAATCGATGGAGATTCTCGTTATAGTTCGAGCGCAACGCACCTCGATGAATTTTCCAAATGCACGCCAAGGGCATTATCAAGACCACGTTTCCGATCGACTCGGAAACCATCCTTCTGCTGGACAAAGTGGCCGATCTGCGCGAGAAGTGCGCGCGGCTGACAACGAGTGTTGGCCCGGCGTCTCGCACGGCTCTGGCTCCGTTGCTGCGTGCAATGAACTCTTATTACACAAATAAGATAGAAGGCCAACACACGTTTCCAGCGGATCTGGAAGCCGCCATTCAACACAGATTCTCCGATCAGGATGAGGTTCATCGACGTCAGATTTTGGCCATCGCTCACATGGACCTCGAGGAAGCGTTAGAGCCCATCGCGTTGCGTGCGTCGTGGGCAGAGCAATTCACGCCGCAGTGGATTTGCCGCATCCACAAAGATCTGTACACGCAGTTGCCCGAGGAATCACGTGTAATTCTGGACTCACAAGGTCAAGCGCGAGGCTTTCTCGAACCCGGCGCGTTGCGCGCCATCGAGGTGACGGTCGGCGCTCATCGCGCTCCGCCCGTTGACCTGCTTCCAGACCTTCTCAGGCACTTCGCGTTCCGCTATGGCGTTGAGAATGCGAGCACGAACAGCAAGCTGCTAGCGGCGGGCGCGTCGTTGCACCGACTGTCGTGGATACATCCGTTTGCCGATGGCAATGGACGCATCAGCAGGTTGCAAAATCACCTATTGCTTGCGCACCTACAATTGACCAACGGACTTTGGTCGCCGATGCGCGGCCTCGCGCGGAGTCAGGCCGAATACTACGCGGCGCTCGGAGAGGCCGATCAGCCGCGCCGCAACGATACGGACGGCAGAGGCAACCTGAGTTCGCGCGGGCTTACGCACTTCATTTCTTTCTGGCTCGACGCGTGTCTCGATCAGGTGGCCTTCATGTCAACCCAGCTTGACTTCGAAAGCCTCGAGTATCGGTACAACAGCTTCGCGCTACAGATCACGCATGATTTTGGCCGAAGCATGTCGCAAGGCAGAGGCGCAATTGCCCCCGAGCCGCTAGGCCGCGCGCTATACCGGCTGTTCCAGTTTGGCAGGCTGGAACGCGGCGAGTTTAAAGCCATGCTGAATGCAGCGGACCGTACTGCGTCGCGCATGCTCGCTCACCTGCTCGACCTACGCATGGTGCGAAGCGGCAGTCGGGTCGGTCCGCTCGAACCCGGTCTGCCATTTTTCAGCTTGAGATTCCTTTTTCCGGGGCTGTGGCCGGAAGCGGAAAACATTCCTGTGCCGGAGACGGATAAAGCGAGCGAGTAGGCTCGATGGTTACTTGGGAGCGCGCTTGCATTTTCCACCGAGACGAAGCCCGCTCGCGTCCGGGTCAACTCGCAAAACTCGCGATCGATTCTGAGGGCAACTTCGCTTGATACCTCTTGCGCGCTTCGCTCAAGATGCCTTGCCATTCGACGTCACTCAGCCGCTCCTTGATAATCGAGATGATCACTTCTCCGAGGTCCCGTTTCTGTCTGCCGCCCAACTGACCATTGAGAATGCGCAACTCGCGTTGTAGCGCATTCACGCGCGCCTTCGCCTTACGGTGTGCGGAAATCCCTCTCGGGAAGCGCTGGACAGACTGCTCAGCCGCCGCGAGCGCTCGACGCAAATTCGCGCGTTGCTGCTCGGGCGATTCGTTCTCGTGCGCTACACGATGTGATGACACGACTGAAATAACATTAGCCTTCCTTGGGCAATTTAAAACCTGATTCATGACGCGATCTCCCGTGCGAATAAAACGCACCCGGGGCTCCGACGCCAATCGGGTGGCCGGGCGCATGGCAAGGTTGGCGTACCGGCGCACGAGAAAACCGGCGAGCGCAAGCGCTCCCTCACCAAGGCCCGACCATAGACACTTGATGAACAGGCGATGAACCACCAGTTGGCGGTTACATGCCTCGTGCGATATCCGGACGCCAATCCAGGGTCACGATGTCTTCGCGACCCGTGAAATATAGCGCCGAAGGACTTGCCACCGATCAACCAGTACGTTGAGATTGCACTCGAACAAGTGCACGACAGTCTACAAAGCGTTGCTTAAGCTTTGCAACCTGTCAGCGACAAAGGTCAAAGCAATGTCGAAGCAATTTTCCGATGCGACGCTCGCGAACGGATAGGAAGTGGAGATTTGCAAGCATGGCTAAACTTGCACTCGCGCCATCGAAGGATGGCAGCAGTGAGCAAAGCAAAAACCACCACGTACCAAATCCTCATGAAAAGGAATGATCGCAAGACAATCCAAGTGGATGAATCGACGGCACTCGCGGCAGCATACGCACTGGCACAACAGATGTTTGAAGTTGGCGGCATCGACAAGAAAACGATGCGCGAATTTGACCATCTGTGCCTTCCGGAAGACCACACTTCAGCGGCCCGGTGATCGTCAAGAAGCCAGGCAAGACTGACGCCACAAGCTGAATCGAGCGGACGCGGACGTTAGAAATAGCCGCTAGGCAAGTTCTTTCTTACCCCCACTTTCACCCCCATTGCGTAGGTCAATTTTGGGGGTACCAGCCGAATCCGAAGAACCGCAGAAAAAACAAAACCCCGTAAGTCCGAGAACTTACGGGGTTCCACCGCCATTGCTGGCGGAGACGGAGGGATTCGAACCCTCGATCCAGGTTTTGGCCCAGATGCTCCCTTAGCAGGGGAGTGCCTTCGACCTCTCGGCCACGTCTCCCAAACCTTCGCTCGCGCCAGGGAGGCAGCGCGACGAAGCCAAGATAATAGCGGGTTCAGGCTGACAGGTCAAACTCCGATACACACTTTTTATGCCAGGCGTGTCACCCGTCTGTCATGCCTGCGGCCGCCAGCCGCTTGCGCGTTGCCCGAACCTCGACCCGGACAACCCGCGATCCATCAACCCACTACCCCATCAAGCCTGATCGAGCTCGAACGCCTTGTGCAGCGCGCGTACTGCCAGTTCCATATACTTCTCGTCGATCAGCACCGAAATCTTGATTTCGGAAGTCGAGATCATCTGGATGTTGATGCCCTCTTCCGACAGCGTGCGGAACATCGTGCTCGCAATGCCGACGTGCGAGCGCATGCCCACGCCCACCACCGATACCTTCGACACCTTCGGGTCGCCCAGCACCTGCTCCGCGCTGATGTGGCTCTTCACCTGGCCGTTGAGGATCTCCATCGCGCGCTGGTAATCGCCGCGGCCCACCGTGAACGTGAAGGCCGTCTTGCCGTCGACGCTCTGGTTCTGGATGATCATGTCGACGTCGATGTTCGCCTCGGCCACCGGGCCGAGAATCTGGTACGCGATGCCGGGCTTGTCGGGCACACCCATCACCGCGATGCGGGCTTCATCCCGCTGGAATGCAATGCCCGAGATGACAGCTTTTTCCATGGTCTCGTCTTCTTCAAAGGTAATCAGGGTGCCGGACTTCATTTCCGTTTCGAGCGACATCATCGGATCGGTCAGGCTCGACAGCACGCGTGTCTTCACCTGGTATTTACCGGCGAATTCCACCGAGCGGATCTGCAGGACTTTCGAGCCGAGGCTCGCCATTTCCAGCATCTCCTCGAAGGTCACGCGATCGAGCCGCCGCGCTTCTTCCACCACGCGCGGGTCGGTCGTGTAGACGCCGTCGACGTCGGTGTAGATCAGGCATTCGTCCGCCTTGAGCGCCGCCGCCACCGCCACCGCCGACGTATCCGAACCGCCGCGGCCGAGCGTGGTGATGTGCCCTTCCGGATCGATGCCCTGGAAGCCGGTGATCACCACCACCTTGCCGGCATCGAGGTCGCGCAGCACGCGTTCGCCGTCGATGTCGCTGATGCGCGCCTTGGTGAAGGCGCTGTCGGTTTTGACCGGCACTTGCCAGCCGGTGTAGCTGACGGCGTCCACGCCCGCGTCCTGCAGCGCGATCGACAGCAGGCCCACGCTGACCTGTTCGCCGGTCGACGCGATCATGTCGAGTTCGCGCGGGTTCGGCTGCGCCGCAAGCTCTTTCGCGAGGCCGAGCAGGCGGTTGGTTTCGCCGGACATCGCCGATGGTACGACGACCATCTGGTGGCCGGCCTTGTGCCATTTCGCGACGCGCTTCGCGACGTTCTTGATGCGCTCCACCGAGCCCATCGAGGTACCGCCGTATTTGTGTACGATGAGTGCCATTGTCGTTCTGAACTGAATAGGAAACCGGGGCACGCGGGCGAGCGCGCTGAAGACAACCGCTCAGCACAAGGCGCACAACGTTCGGAATGACGGCGGGCGACAACAGGATGCAGGCGGTGGATGCAGCACGCGTGCACAACACGCGCGGATTTGCCTCGAAGAGCCGCAAGGCGCCTTGCTTACCGCCTCGACCGCGAATATCCGAACAGATCGCCAATAGGATCGATCAGGACCGGTGGGCCTCTTCGCAGTCGATCAACCGCGGCAAGCCTGCAACCGGACAAGGACCGTGATTAGGACCGTATTTCGTCGGGAAAGAGGTGCAAAACGACGTGAAAAGCAGCTCGAGCAAACAAGCTACCCTACCCGAAGCAGCACGAATTGACAAGTCAAAATTCCGCCAAAAAGGCTTGTGCAGGAAGGGTTTGCCGGGCGCAAACCGTTGCTGCGCGGCATGGCGCCGCGCTTTGTGTTCAGGCTAGCAGCAGGTCTTCGCGCCAGTCGACGCGGAGGTATCGGGCGCGCGGCACTCCTGCGGCGTCCGGCGATAAGCTCGCATCGGTGGACGCGCGATCGGATGGCGGCGCGTCATCCAGCGTGTTCAATGCTTCGAGCGCGGCGCGGTTCACGCCGAGCAGCGGCACGAACAGCAACTGCTCGCCGGCGAACAACAACGGCACATCGCGCTTCCACGACGGCACGCCGCGTTCCTGAAACAGGTTTTTCAACGTACGGTTCGGCCCATGCGCGTCGCAACGCATCCGCTCGCCGCCGCTGCGCGAACGCGCGTGAAGCGGCAAGCGCATCAGCAAGGTTGCCGGAATCGCATCCGGATCATCTTCGTCAGCGTCGGCAAACACGAATGTGCCGCGCCATTGCGGCAAGCGCCACACCGCTTCGCCGCGCCATGACAGCTTGCTGACCTCGCGCGCTGCGAGCACGGCTTCGTCGGCAGCGTCGGCGCTGTCGCCGGCCTCCCAATAGATTTGCCCGCGATAGCTGCGCAACGCCTGCCCCGCGTGATCGACACGCAAGCCGTGATCGTCGCCGACTTCGCGCAATTGCCGCAGTGCATCGGTCAGACGCGCGGTCGAGGCGGCCGGCAGGCCGAGCGTGCGCATCCAGTAGCGCAGCAGATTTTGCGCGCGGTCGTCGTCGAGCGTGAGTAGCGCCGCACGGTCTAGCGAGCGGCCGTCTTCGCTGGCGACGCTTTCCATATCGATGCGCGCGAGGTCGTCGACCAGCCGTTGCGCCGCGGCCGCATGCGCGGCCGCGCGCGCCAGTGCGTCGCGGAACCCGGGGAAATGCACGGCGAGCGGCGGCAGCACTTCATGGCGCAGCGCGTTGCGTGCGTAGCGCGTATCCGCATTCGATTCGTCGTCGATCCAGCGCAATCCGCGCGCACGCGCGTAGGCTTCCAGTTGTGCGCGCAACAGATGCAGCAGCGGCCGCGCGCGCACCGCCGCCGCGCCCGGCGGCCGGTACTCGTGCGCCATCGCCGCGAGACCGGCGAGCCCGGCACCGCGCAGCAGTTGCAGCAGCACCGTCTCCGCCTGATCGTCCGCATGCTGCGCGAGCCACAACTGCTGCACCTGGTGTTCGACACACAGCGCGTCGAGCGCACGATAACGCACGTCGCGCGCCGCTGCTTCGATGCTGACGCCGGCGCTCTTCGGCACGTCGACATGCCGCGACGCGAAGCCGACGCCAAGCGCCCGCGCGAACGCCTCGCCCTGCGCGAGCCAGCGGTCGGCATTCGGGCTGAGCCCGTGATGAACATGCAGCGCATAACATCGCGACGCGCCCGCCACCCGAGTCGTCGCTTCGAGCAGCACGGTCGAATCGAGTCCGCCGCTGAACGCGATCGCGATGCGCGCATCGTGGGGCAACGCGCGCAACGCAACGCCGACCGCCTCGAGAACGAGGTGGTCGGCGGAGGAATCGGCGGAGGGGGTCACGGTGAACGGCGCACGCGGCGCCACGCGAGATGAACGCGCCGGCTTATGCGCCCGGCGTCGTTTCCTTGAACTTGCCGTACGCCATCAGCCGGTCGAAGCGGCGCTGGCGCAGATCGTTGATGCTCATGCCCTGGAACTGCCGCAGCGAATCGGCGAGTGCGCGGCGCAGCATGGCGGCCATGCCCTTCGGATCGCGATGCGCGCCGCCCAACGGCTCGTTGATGATCTTGTCGATCAGATTGAGCGCCTTCAACCGATGTGCCGTCAGACCGAGCGCTTCGGCTGCTTCCGGCGCCTTCGCCGCGCTCTTCCACAGAATCGATGCGCAGCCTTCGGGCGAGATCACCGAGTAGGTCGAGAATTGCAGCATCAGCACGTTGTCGCCGACGGCGATCGCCAGTGCGCCGCCCGAGCCACCTTCGCCAATGATCGTCGAGATGATCGGCGTCTTCAGTTCGGCCATCACGTACAGATTGCGGCCGATCGCCTCGGACTGGCCGCGCTCTTCCGCGCCGATGCCCGGATACGCACCCGGTGTATCGATAAACGTGAACAGCGGCAGGCCGAACTTCTCGGCAAGGCGCATCAGCCGCTCGGCCTTGCGATAGCCTTCCGGACGCGGCATGCCGAAATTGCGCAGCGCGCGCTCTTTGGTGTCGCGGCCCTTCTGATGGCCGATCACCATGCACGGCTGGCCGTTGAAACGGGCGAGGCCGCCGACGATCGACAGGTCGTCCGAATACGAGCGGTCGCCATGCAGTTCGTGGAAATCCGTGAACAACTCGTTCACGTAGTCCATCGTGTACGGACGCTGCGGATGGCGCGCGATCTGGCAAACCTGCCACGGCGTCAGGTTCGCATAAAGATCTTTGGTGAGCTGCTGGCCTTTCTTCGACAGCCGCTCGATCTCTTCCGAAATATCGACGGCCGAATCGTCCTGCACGAAGCGTAATTCTTCGATTTTCGCTTCGAGCTCGGCGATGGGCTGCTCGAAATCCAGAAAGGTGGTCTTCATTGGTTTTTAATCCTTCGACTAACCGGGGCACGCGTATTCTAACCGCGCTCGCCCCCGTCAAAACCGGCTCAAAACTATTAAACCTGATAGGTTGATAGCACCCCGGTTGGTGCTATGCGAATGTGCAGCGAAACTCGCGGTGAATCTTTCCAGCAGCCCCTGCTGCAGGCGCAAACGCGTTGTTATGCATCGACTGGCAGCGGATCGAGACTGCGCCACATATACCACGTCGCCACCGTACGCCACGGCTCCCAGTTCGCGGCGACCTCGCGCGCTTCGCTGCGTGTGACCGGTTCGCCGCTGAAATAGTTGACGCTGATCGCGCGGATCAAGCCGAGATCGTCGAGCGGCAACACGTCCGGACGCGACAGATTGAAGATCAGAAACATCTCCGCCGTCCAGCGGCCGATGCCGCGAATCTGCGTGAGCTCGGCGATCACCGCTTCGTCGTCCATCGTCGCCCACTTGGCGATGTGCAACGCGCCCGACACAAAGTGTTGCGCGAGATCGAGAATGTACTCGGTCTTGCGTTTGGACAAACCGCATGCCAGCAGCTTCGCCGACCCGAGCTTGATGATCTGCTGCGGCACGAGCTTCGGACACGCGGTTTCGATGCGCTCCCAGGTGGCCTGCGCCGACGCCACCGTGCTCTGCTGCCCGACCACCGACCGCGCGAGCGTGACAAACGGATCGCCGCGATTCAACAGATGCACCGGGCCGAACTTTGGAATCAGTTTCTTCAGAATGCGGTCGCGCTTGACCAGATCCGCACACGCCTTGTCCCAATACGCGGGCCGTGTCTCGTCCGGTGCAAGGCCGCCGATCTGCACCGGTACCGCCACTTCAGTCTCGCTCGATGCACGCGCCTTGCGCACGATTTCACCATCGTGCAGCGTATCGCGCGCGAGTTCCTGTGCGTCGCCAGCGAGTTCGGGCGGCACTTCGCCGTTGCCGCCGTTGCCCTTTGCACGCGTACGCGCGGGCTTTGCCGCGGCATGCTCCGCGGGCCCGGCTGCGCCGTTGGTCAGATGCTTCGCGCTTTTGCGCGGCACCGCGCCGCTCTTGCCTGCCGCCTGCCCGTCGGCATGCGCGAGCCCGTCCCTGGCCGATGACGAAGCCGCAGCCGAAGTAGACTTGCGCGCCGGAGTCTTCGACGCGCCCTTCGCCGCCGCGCCGTTGCGTGTGCGTACTGCTTTTACTGCAGATGCCGTTGTGGTTTGAGACGCGGCTCGTTTAGCCGGCGTCTTCGTGGCCGTTGCCATCCTGCCTCCTGCCTGGCGGATCGATCAGAGGGAAAAACGTGACGCGCTCACACGCGCCGCCACTCGGTCGCCCCACCCGGTTTGTCTTCAAGTGCAACCCCGGCTTCAAGCAATTCCGCACGAATCCGGTCTGCCTCGGCATAGTTTTTCGCCTGCTTCGCTGCGACGCGCGCGGCGATCTGCGCTTCGATCTGCGCGACCTCGGGCCCACCCTGTTTGCTGCTGCCCGCCGCCTGCTGCAAAAACGCGCGCGGTTCGCGGCCGAGGAAACCGATTACACCCGCGAGCTCACGCAATTGCCGTGCAAGTGCTGCATCGTGCGTGCGGTTGACCTCGCTCGCCAGTTCGAACAGCACGGCCACCGCCACCGGCGTGTTGAAGTCGTCGTTCATCGCTTCGCGGAAACGCTGCGCGTATGCATCGGTCCAGTCGAGCGCGGCGTGATCCGGCTGGACGTCTTTCAACGCGGTGTAAAGACGAGTCAGTGCATTGCGTGCGTCGTCGAGGTGCGCGTCGCTGTAGTTCAGCGGCGAACGGTAATGCGCGCGCGCGATGAAAAACCGTACGACCTCGGCATCGAACTGCGCCAGTACTTCACGAATCGTAAAGAAGTTGCCGAGCGACTTCGACATCTTCTCATTGTCGATCTGGACGTAGCCGTTGTGCATCCAGTAATTGACAAACGTTTGGCCCGTCGCCGCTTCGCTTTGCGCGATTTCGTTTTCATGGTGCGGAAACTGCAGGTCCTGGCCGCCGCCGTGAATGTCGAAACGCTCGCCCAGCAGCGTGCAGCCCATCGCCGAGCATTCGATATGCCAACCTGGACGGCCGCGCCCGTACTTCGAGTCCCAGCCGGTGTCGGCCGGTTCGTCGGGCTTCGACTGCTTCCACAGCACGAAATCGAGCGGGTCCTGCTTCGCGTCGTTGGTGGCCACGCGCTCGCCCGCGCGCAGATCTTCGAGCGATTTGCCGGACAGCTTGCCGTAGCCCGAAAACTTGCGCACCGCATAGTTGACGTCGCCATCGGCCGCGCGATACGCATAGCCGTGCGCTTCGAGCGTGTCGATCATGCCGAGCATCTGCGGAATGAATTCGGTGGCGCGCGGTTCGTGATCGGGACGCTGCACGCCGAGCGCGTCGGCGTCTTCATGCATCGCCTGGATGAAGCGGCTGGTCAGCGCCTTGATCGATTCGCCGTTCTCGACTGCGCGGCGAATGATCTTGTCGTCGATATCGGTGATGTTGCGCACGTACGTGACCTGGTACCCCAGCGCGCGCAGCCAGCGCTGCACGATGTCGAACACGACCATCACGCGTGCATGACCGATGTGGCAATAGTCGTACACCGTCATCCCGCAGACGTACATGCGCACCACTCCGTCTTGCAGTGGCACGAAAGTTTGCTTGTCACGCGCGAGCGTGTTGTAGATGCGCAGTGGTTCCATAGAGAGCGATGCGTGAGCCGAGTGAAATCCGCGCTGCCGTTCGTTCAAACCGCGGTTCATGCCGCGCCCGCGGACGACGAACTCACGATGCGGCGACAGGGTTTGGCAACCGATCGCGCACCGGGTGCGGTGATCAAGCTGCTGTCAAGGCGGAGACGACCACGAGTGGCGAAAAGAGAGTCTGTGGTTCGACGGAACGCGCAGACCTTTTGTTAGAATGGGTCGGAGTATAACATCCATACCTAGCCCTATGAAATCTTCCAGCGGCCGCATACGAGGCGTCGCACACATTGGCGCAGCGGCGTTTAGCGCCCTTTCCCGTGCCTCTTTGCGCGTCCCTTCCCGCACCTCTGCGCCCGTGGTTTCGCGTGCCGGTCTGCGCCCCTCTCCGCGTGCCTCCTTGCAGGCCGTCATGCGGGTTGCGGCACGCGCCTTCGGCTGCGGTACGGTGGGCGTCGATGCCGCTGTCAACGCGCTCGCCAATGCTTCAGTCAATGCGTCCGTCAATACCACTTTGAATACAACTGTCAGCGCCGCGGCACATACATCGGCCACATCGGCCGCATCGGTCAAGCTCGCCATCGCGCTCGGCGCGTTCGCATTGCTGATCGCACCGGCCGCCCCCGCGTTCGCGCAAAAAGCCGACGTGATCTCGCACGGCCCCGCAACGCGCGACATGACGCCCGACGCCGACGCGTCGATCCAGCAGAAGAACTGGAACGCCGCGCTCAAGCAACTCGATGCACGTATTGCGCAAAACCCGCGCGATGCGCAAGCGAAATTCAAGCGCGCCACCGTGCTCGCACGCCTGAATCGCGACGACGACGCAATCGCCGCATTCACCGAACTGACTGAGACGTACCCCGAATTGCCCGAGCCGTACAACAACCTCGCCGCGCTGTATGCGAAGCAAGGCCGCTACAGCGAGGCACGCGCGGCACTCGAAACCGCCACCAAGGCAAGCCCGGGTTACGGGCTCGCATATGAGAATCTCGGCGACCTGTATCTGCGTCTGGCCGACCAGGCCTATCGCCGCGCCCAGGGTCTCGGCCGCGCGAGCGGCACGACCCAGCAGCGCCTTGCCGACATCGAGAAAATCATCGCGCCGCGGCAGCGTCCGCAAGCGGCGGCGAGCGCCACACCGCCCGCCTCCGATTACATCAATCGCGCAACGTCGAACATCACCGATACGCCGGGCTTCCAGTTCGGCGGACCGAGCGGTTCGCTGGCGATTCCGCCGTACGTCGCGCCGTCGCGATGAGCGCTGCGCTGCGCATCCGATGCAGTACATCGCGTGTGCGTATCGCGCGGCACGGCAGCCGGTGCATGCGATGCGGCACGCCGTGATGCATCGGTGCCGCGCGCGGTGATCGTCGTTTTCCCATCCGTCGCGCCGATTTCTTCGAACCGTCATCGGCGCTTCATCGCTTCGTTGTCTGCTGCAGGTTTTTCCATCCGAGGAACTCCATGAATCGCATGTTGCTCGCGCTTTGCGGCGCCGCCCTGATTGTCAACGCGCCCGCCTTCGCGCAGTCCACACATCCTTCCGTGCTGTTCAAGACCAGCGACGGCGACATCCGCGTCGAGCTGTATCCCGAAAAGGCGCCGAAGACCGTCGCCAACTTCC
This sequence comes from Paraburkholderia jirisanensis, assembly GCF_054782355.1. NCBI lineage: Bacteria > Pseudomonadati > Pseudomonadota > Betaproteobacteria > Burkholderiales > Burkholderiaceae > Paraburkholderia > Paraburkholderia jirisanensis. Next base: position 164,087 of record NZ_BAAGSQ010000021.1, read on the forward strand.
TCGATTACGTGAAGGCCGGCCAGTACAGCGGCACGGTGTTCCATCGCGTGATTCCCGGCTTCATGATCCAGGGCGGCGGCTACACGACGAGCTTCACCGAAAAACCGACCCGCGCACCGATTCCGCTCGAAAGCCGCAACGGCCTGAAAAACACCGCCGGCACGCTCGCGATGGCGCGCACCAGCGATCCGAATTCGGCCACCGCGCAGTTCTTCATCAATACGGTCGACAACGCGAATCTCGATTATCCGAACCCGGATGGCAACGGCTATGCGGTATTCGGCAAAGTGACCTCGGGCATGGACGTCGTGAAGAAAATCGAAGCGACGCCCACCACCACGCGCGGCCCGATGGGCGACGTGCCGCAACAGCCGATCGTGATCCAGTCGGCGACGGTGGTCGGCAAGTAAGTTGCACGCGAGCGGCGAGTGGGTGGTGCGCGTTGTTGTCCCGCTGCTGGCTCGCTGCTCGCTGCTCGCTGGTCGTTGGTACACGGCGGCCAAAGCAGGCGCATCGGCCGCGCACGCCAACGCGCTGCTGATACGCTGCCCGCTCTGCCGTATCCTTGCGGGTAGCGCGCCCCGCTGGTCGCCGCAGCCGGGACAAGAGAAACCATGCCGCCGGCGCGCCGGCCGGCACAGTGTGCCGCAGGCGGTGCGTCTTTCATTCATCCGTTTTTAGTCAAGGGAATCCATCATGGTTGAACTGCATACAAATCACGGCGTCATCAAGCTTGAACTGGACGCCGAAAAAGCACCGAAGTCGGTCGAGAACTTCCTCAGCTACGTGAAGGCCGGCCACTACGACAACACCGTGTTCCACCGCGTGATCGACGGCTTCATGATCCAGGGTGGCGGTTTCGAGCCGGGCATGAAGCAAAAGCCCACCCAGGCGCCGGTCGACAACGAAGCGAACAACGGCCTGAAGAACGTCAAAGGCTCGGTTGCGATGGCTCGCACCAACGACCCGCATTCGGCCACCGCGCAATTCTTTATCAACGTCAACGACAACGACTTCCTGAACCATTCGTCGCCGACGCCGCAAGGCTGGGGCTATACGGTGTTCGGCAAGGTGGTCGAGGGCCTCGAGGTGGTCGACGCGATCCGCAAGGTGAAGACCGGCTCGAAGGGCTTTCACCAGGACGTGCCGGTCGACGACGTGATCATCGAAAAAGCGGTCGTCGTCGAGTAAACGGCGCGCGCGGCGGCAGCGGGCCGGCGCGAACGGCTGGCGGTTGGGGGTGGGTTGACCACCGGCTCGCCGCTAGCTCGCCGCTGGCTTGCCGATCGCGAGTTGCCGATTCGCCAGCGTGCCTCCGGGCTCGCCACGCATGACCTGGCTGCGGCGCGCGCCGCAGCCAAAAACAGAATTCCGCAGACGGCTGCAGCTATTCCATAATCGTAAAACCAGCAATCAACAGAAAGATTTCGATGCTGCAAGAAACGCCGCTGCGAAGCGTCGCCGCGGGCGTGCCCGGCGAGGGCAAACGCCCGCACGCCGCACGCCCGTTTTTTTTCCTGTCGGATCTGCACCTGTCCGAGGCATTGCCGCGCACGGTCGCGGCGTTCGAGCATTTCATCCGCGTGACCGCCGAGCACGCCGATTCCGTGTTCATTCTCGGCGACCTGTTCGAATACTGGATCGGCGACGATATGCTCGCCGACCCGTTTCCCGCTCGTATGGCAGCGCTGATGCATACGCTGTCGGAGCGCGGCATCGCGTTGTACGTGATGCACGGCAATCGCGATTTTCTGCTGGGCAAACGCTTCATGAAAGCGGCTGGCGCGATCTGGCTGCCGGATCCGTTCGTGATCACGTCGTTCGGCACGAAGATCGCCCTCGCGCACGGCGACGGACAGTGCACCGCCGACCGCCGCTATCTGCATTTCAGACGCTTCGCGCGCAATGGTTTCGTGCAATGGCTGTTTTTGCTGTGTCCGTACCGGTGGCGCAAGGCACTCGCGCAAAAGATGCGCAATGACAGCCAGATGCACCGTTCACGGCCGGTTTCGCCGCGCTACGACGTGACGCGCGAGGGTATTGCCGCGCTATTCAAACGGACCGGTACGCACACGATTATTCATGGCCATACGCACCGGCCGGCGCGGCATCGCGAAACGGACGGCACGCGCTGGGTGCTGCCGGATTGGGATCTGGATCACGGCGAGCGCCGCGGTGGGTATCTGCGCATCGACGCAGAAGGGGTGCGCGCGCTGCCGCTGGATTGAACGGGGCGCGGTGCCGGGTCTCAGCGTTGCTCCGTGCTGCTCTCGAGCTTTCCTTCCAGCGACGCCGATAAGCGCCGCAGATCGAGCAGCGCCGCATCGCTGCCGTGCAACGCATTCAGGGTTGCGCCAAGCCGCTCGAGCGCCGCGACGACTTCGTCGATGCGCTGCGACTGGTTGGCCGCGTGATCGACCAGGCCGTGAATCGCGAGTGATACCGGATCGTCCGCATTCGGCGTGATGCCATATGCGCAGAAGCCCGCGCGCACCGTCGCGGCTGGCTGCGCATTGCTGCTGGCGGCAGCCCGTGCCGGCATTACGACGCGCGCGGGATTGCCGACCGCGGTGCCACCTGCGGGCACCGGTTTGACGACCACCGCGTTCGAGCCGATCTTCGCCTCCGCGCCGATGGTGAAGCCGCCCAGCACCTTTGCCCCCGCCCCGACGATCACGCCGCGCTCGAGCGTCGGGTGCCGCTTCGCGCCGCGCGTGAGCGACGTGCCGCCAAGCGTCACGCCCTGGTAGATCGTGCAATCGTCGCCCACTACGGCGGTCTCGCCGATCACCACGCCCATGCCATGATCGATGAAGACGCGGCGCCCGATGGTCGCGCCCGGGTGGATTTCGATGCCGGTCAGAAAGCGCCCGAGCTGCGAAACGAAGCGCGCGAGCACGTGGCGTTTTGCGCGCCAGCAGGCGTGCGCGAAACGATGCAGCACCAGCGCGTGCAGGCCCGGATAGCAGATCAGCACCTCAAAGGCGCTGCGGGCGGCGGGGTCGCGCTCGCGGATCGTGGCGACGTCTTCGCGAAGTCTGGTGAACATGGCAGTGGCGCTGTCGTGTTGGGGGATGGGTGCAGGCTGCGCCGGCGTGGCGCAATGGGCCCCGGCTGACTTTATCGAACCGCCTGCTTTGCTTATGACGCTGACGACTATTGACCGATTGTAGGGTGAATCGGCCACATCCCGCAGATGCCCACTCGGGTGGCAAGGTCACATGCGGACGCAGGTTCGCCGGCGCCCCACGGCGGTGCGGCGGCGTACGCGCAACATGTGCGGCTGCCCAGTCGATCGATGCCTAGCGGGTTTCGCCGCCCCCGCTCCCGATCTTCAGCAAGATATGCTTGGCGATTCCCCGCACGATGTTGACCTCCTCGCGCTCCAGCCCCGCACGCGCAAACAGGCGCCGCAGCCGCGACATCAACTTTTTCGGATTGGCCGGATCGAGAAATTCCAGCGTGATTAGCGCGTTCTCGAGGTGCACGAACATCCGCTCGATCTCGTCGCTTGCGGCGCGCACGTTAGCCGCGCCGGGCACGGCGATGCCTTCGGCGTCGCCGGCTTCGGGCGTATCGAGGTAGGCCATGCGCAGCTCGTATGACAGCACCTGGATCGCCTGCGCGAGGTTCAGCGAACTGTAAGCAGGATTGGCCGGAATATGCGCGAGCGCACTGCAGCGCTCGACATCTTCGTTCGACAAACCGGTGCGCTCGTTGCCGAATACGAGCGCGATGTCGCCTTGCGCCGCGTGCTCGCGTGCATGCAGCGCGGCCGCGCGCGGCGCGAGTTGCGGCGGCCCGTACTCGCGCGAGCGCGCGGTCAGCGCAAGCGACCATTGCGCACCGGACAGCGCATCGGTAAGCGTCGGCACTACGTGCGCGCTGGCCAGTACGTCGTCGGCGCCACTTGCCATGGCGATCGCCTCCGGGTCGCTCTGCACGTTTGCGACGCGCGGCGCGACCAGCACGAGCCGCGAAAAACCCATTGTTTTCAACGCGCGCGCCGCAGCGCCGACATTGCCCGGATGGCTCGGCTCGACCAGCACGAAACGCGTCGACGTGAAGCCGCCGCGCACCGGCTGGGCGTTGTCGGGTAAAGCCGCGTCGGGCGGCGGCACTGAGGTAGGCGGTTGGACCACGGTAGAGTAAGGCTCGCAACGGAAACAGGTATGGTAGCGCCAACTCGTACCCTCTTTCCACGAATACTCAGCGCACGTTGCCCGCGAACCGCTTGCATACCGCCCGTTGGCCGTCGTGCGGCGAGGCCGGCGTAAAACTCGGGTAAAATCACGCTTATTCGCGCGCCATCGCACCCGCTGCCTTGCATTTATCGCTCGTATTCATCACGAGTCGTTCGCAGCGGCCGACCAGCGCCTCGCTCTTATTCAATTCGTCTTTCGTCGACGGAACGTTGGCAGACCGGCTTTGCGTAGCATCAGGGCGCCTCGCGCACCCACGTTGCCCGCACAGCGCGCGGTTTGCCGGCATGCTCCATCTAAAGGATCCAGGCACATGCATCCCATGCTCAACATTGCAGTAAAGGCCGCTCGCCGCGCCGGGCAGATTATCAACCGCGCGTCGCTCGACCTCGATCTGCTGCAGGTCAGCAAGAAGCAGCACAACGATTTCGTCACGGAAGTCGACAAGGCGTCGGAAGAAGCGATCATCGAAACGCTCACCACCGCTTACCCCGATCATTCGATCCTGGCCGAAGAGTCCGGCGCTTCCGGCAACGAATCCGAATATCAGTGGATCATCGATCCGCTCGACGGCACCACCAACTTCATTCACGGCTTCCAGTACTACTGCGTGTCGATCGCGCTTGCGCACAAGGGCATCGTCACCCAGGCAGTCGTCTATGACACGACCCGCAACGACCTGTTCACCGCCTCGCGCGGCCGAGGCGCGTATCTGAACGACCGGCGCATTCGCGTCGCGAAGCGCGACCGCCTCGCCGACAGCCTGATCGGCACCGGCTTCCCGTTCCGCGACAAGAACGGCCTGGGCGCCTACACGCGGCTGTTCGGCGAAATGACCGAAGCCTGCGCGGGCTTGCGCCGCCCGGGCGCAGCCGCGCTCGATCTGGCCAACGTCGCGGCCGGCCGCATGGACGGCTTCTTCGAGCAAGGCATCAACGCGTGGGACATGGCCGCGGGCAGCTTGCTGATCACCGAGGCGGGCGGCCTGGTCGGCAACTACACCGGCGATTCGGACTTCCTGCACGTGAATGAAATCGTGGCAGGCAACCCGAAGGTCTATGCGCAGATGATCCCGATTCTTTCGCGCTACAGCCGTACGAAGCAGCAAACGGCGTAACGCGTCGATCAGGCAAGCGGCTACGGCCGCTTTTTTGTTTTACGGCTGGCGCTGCGCTGCAGCTTGCGCGTATGGAGTTCGCGCGTGAACGCCGGACTTCGCCGCGGATGCCCGGCCGTCGGCGATCGTTCCATCGGTGCACTCCGCATCGAAGCCCGGCTTTGCCGGTTGCGCGAAATTTTCAGGCGCCGTAACGAAGGCCGCTGCCCCGCGTGCGACTTTAAGCAGGGTTAAGCGGGATCAAGCAGCACATTCAGCGGCACTTTCACCGGTCTGCTGCATCGAAGCTCGGTTCGCCATTCGCGCGAGGTTCGCGAGGTTCCATTCGCCGCCATGAAAAAAGGCTTCTATACGATCATCGCCGCGCAGTTTGTGTCGTCGCTCGCCGACAACGCGCTGCTGATCGCCGCGATCGCGCAACTCACGGTGATCCGCTCGCCGTCGTGGGTCACGCCGCTGCTGCAGATCTTCTTCACCGTGTCTTACGTGCTGCTCGCGCCCTTCGTCGGCGCGTTCGCGGACGCACTGCAAAAGCGCCACGTGATGTTCGCGTCGAACGCGCTGAAAGCGACCGGCTGCCTGCTGATGATCTTCAGCGTGCATCCGATGCTCGCCTACGCGGTGGTGGGCATCGGCGCCGCCGCGTACTCGCCGGCGAAGTACGGCATTCTCACCGAACTGCTGCCGCCCGAGCGGCTGATCACCGCGAACGCATGGCTCGAGTCGGCCACCGTGCTCTCCACCATTGTCGGCACGATGCTTGGCGGCGCGCTGATCAGCACTTACGCAACCCGTTTCGTGGCCCATGCGCACCTGCCGCTGATCGCGACCGCCGCCGATCTCGCGATGCTTGCAGTCATGCTCACCTACGCCGGCGCCGCGCTGCTCAACGTCGGCATTCCCGATACCGGCGCGCGCTACCCGAACCGCCTCACCGAGCCCGGGCAACTGGTCGGCGAATTCGTGCGCTGCTTCAACGTACTGTGGTCCGACCGCCTCGCACAGATCGCGCTGTGGGTAACCACGCTGATGTGGGGCGGCGCGGTCACCCTGCAGCTGCTGGTACTCAAATGGGCCGACGTAAACCTCGGCCTGTCGCTGTCGAAAGCCGCCGTGATGCAAGGCGTGGCGGGACTCGGCATCGCGCTCGGCGCCGCCGCCGCGGCGGCGTGGATCCCGTTGCGCGGCTCGCTGCGCGTGCTGCCGGTGGGCATCGTCACCGGCGCGGTTGCGGTGGCGATGGCCTTCTATAGCAAGGACCTGTTTCCGCCCGGCGCCGGCCTGCGCATCGGCTCGTTCGTGGCGCCCGCTTACATCATCCTTGCCTACCCGCTGATGGTGCTGCTCGGCGCGTTGTCGGGCTTTTTCATCGTGCCGATGAACGCGGTGCTGCAGCACCGCGGCGCGACCCTGCTGACCGCCGGACTTTCGATCGCGGTACAGAACTTCAACCAGAACCTCGCGGTGCTCTTCATGCTTGGCGCCTACGCGTTGCTGCTGATCGCGAAGCTGCCGGTGCCGTGGATCATCGCGCTGTTCGGCACCTTCATCACGCTGATGATGTGGCTTGCGAAGCGGCGTAGCGCGGCCAACGCCCGCAAGGTCGACATGCGCGCGCTGATCGAAGAATAAGCACTTGCATCGCAACGCCACTGTACGCGGTGATTGCGCAGCGCGCCATATGCCGTCCGGCTAGCTTCACACGACGCGCCGAAGGGTTAAACTCACGCCCTGTACAGCCACACACGAAAGACATCGAGGATGGGCATTCAAACCGCAGCAGAAGACCGCACACCGCCAGTCGCCGTAGCCGACGCGGCGCCGCATACTCCGATGATGCAGCAGTATCTACGCATCAAAGGAGAGCACCCCGGCACGCTCGTGTTCTACCGGATGGGCGACTTCTACGAATTGTTCTTCGACGACGCCGAGAAGGCCGCCCGTCTGCTCGACCTCACACTCACGCAACGCGGCGCATCGGCCGGCAATCCGATCAAGATGGCCGGCGTGCCGCATCATGCGGTCGAACAATATCTGGCGAAGCTCGTGAAGCTCGGCGAATCGGTAGCGATCTGCGAGCAGATCGGCGACCCGGCCACGTCGAAAGGCCCCGTCGAACGCAAGGTAGTGCGCGTCGTCACACCCGGCACGCTGACCGACGCCGCGCTGCTGGCGGACAAGAGCGATGTGTATCTGCTGGCGGCTTGCCCTGCGCACAACCGGCGCGGCATCGTGACATCGGTTGGCCTTGCGTGGCTCAATCTTGCAAGCGGCGCACTGCGTCTTGCTGAAGTCGCGCCGGACGAAGTGGCCACCGCACTCGAACGTATCCGGCCGGCGGAAATTCTGGTCGCCGAGCAGTCCGGCACGGATGCCAATGCGTGGGCGCCACCGCCTGGCAGCGGCGCACTCACGCGCGTGCCCGGCTGGCACTTCGACATCGTGTCGGGCAAGCAGCGCCTGTGCGACCAACTGGACGTCGCGGGCCTCGACGGCTTCGGCGCGCATTCGTTGACCTGCGCGTGCGGCTCGGCCGGCGCACTGCTGCTCTATGCGTCGGCCACGCAGGGCCAGCAGCTGCGCCATGTGCGCAGCCTGAAAGTCGAACTGGAATCGGAATATATCGGCCTCGACCCGGCCACGCGGCGCAACCTCGAACTGACCGAAACGCTACGCGGCACCGAAGCGCCCACGCTGTGCTCGCTGCTCGACACCTGTTGCACGACGATGGGTAGCCGTCTGTTGCGTCACTGGCTGCACCATCCGCCGCGCGACGCTTCGTTCGCGCAGGCACGCCAGCAGGCAATCGGCGCGCTGCTCGACGTGTCCGCACAAAGCAACCCGGCCACCAGCATCGACGCACTGCGTGGCGCGTTGCGACGCATTTCCGACATCGAGCGGATCACCGGGCGGCTCGCGTTGCTGTCCGCGCGGCCGCGCGACCTGTCGAGCCTGCGCGATACCTTCGCGGCCATGCCGGAATTGCGCACGCAGCTTGCCGCGATCACGGAGAGCGCAGCGTCGCTCGCGCGCCTGCACCTGTCGCTCGAACCGCCCGCCGAGTGCGTGGACCTGTTGACGGGCGCAATCGCCGCGGAACCCGCCGCGATGCTGCGCGACGGCGGCGTGATCGCGCGTGGCTACGACGCGCAGCTGGACGAATTGCGTGACATCTCGGAGAACTGCGGGCAGTTCCTGATCGAGCTTGAAACACGCGAGCGCGCACGCACCGGCATCGGCAACCTGCGCGTCGAGTACAACAAGGTGCACGGCTTCTATATCGAGGTCACGCGCGGCCAGACCGACAAGGTGCCCGACGACTATCGTCGCCGGCAGACGCTGAAGAACGCCGAGCGCTACATCACGCCCGAGCTGAAGACTTTCGAAGACAAGGCGCTATCCGCGCAGGAACGCGCGCTGGCGCGCGAAAAGTCGCTGTACGACACGCTGCTGCAGGCGCTGCTGCCGTTCATCGCAGACTGCCAGCGCGTCGCCGGCGCACTCGCGGAACTCGATCTGCTGGTCGCATTCGCGGAACGGGCGCGCGCGCTCGACTGGGTTGCGCCGTCGTTCCAGCCGGAGGGCGGCATCGAGATCGAGCAAGGGCGGCATCCGGTCGTCGAGGCGCAGGTCGAACAGTTCATCGCGAACGACTGCACGTTGAGTCCGGAGCGCAAGCTGCTGCTGATCACCGGCCCCAACATGGGCGGTAAATCGACCTTTATGCGGCAAACCGCGCTGATCGCGCTGATGGCGTACGTCGGCAGTTACGTGCCGGCGCGGCGTGCGTCGTTTGGGCCGATCGACCGCATCTTCACGCGTATCGGCGCAGCCGACGATCTGGCCGGCGGCCGCTCCACCTTCATGGTCGAGATGACCGAAGCGGCCGCGATCCTGAACGACGCTACGCCGCAGAGCCTCGTGCTGATGGACGAGATCGGCCGCGGCACATCCACGTTCGACGGCCTCGCGCTCGCGTGGGCGATTGCGCGCCATCTGCTTGCGCACAACGGCTGTCATACGCTGTTCGCGACGCACTACTTCGAACTTACGCAACTGCCCGCCGAGTTTCCGCAGGCAGCCAATGTGCATCTGTCGGCGGTCGAACATGGCCACGGCATCGTGTTCCTGCACGCCGTCGACGAAGGACCTGCGAACCAGAGCTATGGCTTGCAGGTCGCGCAGCTCGCAGGTGTGCCGACACCGGTGATTCGCGCTGCACGCAAGCATCTCGCGTATCTCGAGCAGCAGTCGGCCGGACAGCCCGCGCCGCAACTCGACCTGTTTGCTGGCACACCGATGCTGCAGGACGCCAACGACGACGAAGCGTACGACGCGCCCGCGCCACTCGACCCGGCACTGCAGACACTTGTCGAACGTCTGCGCGGCATCGACCCGAACGAGCTGCGACCGCGCGACGCGCTCGATCTTCTCTACGAACTGCATGAGCTGGCCACGCCGACGCCGCCGGATTCGTCGCAGCGTTGAGCGCGTGCGCGCCGGCATCGCGGCCTGCGTGGCGGCCCTGCGCGAATCGCGCGGCGGGCGTGTCCCTGCACGCGCGGCAGATGTGGCAGATGTGGCAGATGCAGCAAATGCAGCACATGCGGTGCATTCACCGAGTGCGGCACGAACAGCACCAGCGACACGCATGGCGCAGCTAACCGCGCGACGCATCACCGCCCAGGCCTGCGCGCGCCTCAGCTCACTCGGCGTACTCGCCGCACTCCTCTGCGCATTGCAACAGCCAGCCCACGCCGCGCCGCATTACGCATTCGCGGTCATCACCGGCACACTGCAAAGCCCCGCCGACGAGGCGCCGACGCAACGCCTGATCGACGCGATCGGCCGCGATCCGCAAGTGTCGTTCATCGTCTACGACGGCAATCTGAAAAGCGCCAGCGAAGCCTGCCGCGACTCGTTGTACGAGGCCCGCGAAGCGTTGCTGCGGGCCGCCAGACCCGCGCTCGTGTTTATCCCCGGCCAGCACGACTGGGCCGATTGCAACAGCGCGGCGGGTGGCGGCTACGACCCGGTCGAACGGCTCGACCAGTTGCGCCAGACGCTCTTCGCGGATGCGTCGTCGATGGGACAAAACCCGCTACCGCTCACGCGCGAAAGCGAAGTGTCGCGCTTTCGGACCTATCGCGAAAACGTGCGCTGGCAACTGGGCGACACCGTGTTCGTCGGGCTGAACGTGCCGAGCCCGAACAATCACTATCTGACCGCCGGCGGCCGCAATGGCGAGTTCGAAGATCGCGTGGTGGCCACCACGTTCTGGCTCGACCACGCGGCCGAATATGCAAAGCGACGCGACGCAAAAGCGATGGTCGTGATCGTGCAAGGCGACTTCGACCCGGAACGTTACGAGCGGCCGGAGCGTTTTGCGTGGCTGCGCTTTGGCAACAAGGCCCGCGATGGCTATCTGGAATTCAAGCGCGGGCTGGTGAAGCTGGCGGAAACGTTCCGCGGCCCCGTGCTCGTGATTCATCAGGACGACGAACGCGCGCATGGCGGCTTCACGATCGATCAGCCGCTGCGCAACGACAAGGGCGCGCTCGTCACGAACCTGACGCGCATCGCGATCGCGCCGCGCGACCGCCAGAACCAGTGGGTGCAAATCGACGCCGACATGGCACGCCGTCCGCCATTTCGCGTAACCGTACGCGACGTGCCGAAAGACCTGCCTCTGCTGCCCACGCCGCCCGTGCAGCCACGCGGCGAACCGCTCACGCCGATGCCTGAGCCGATGCCTGCGGTGCCGTCGTTGTCGCCCGCTTCGGAGTTGCCGCCGATACTGCCGGAGCCGCCGCCAGGCCCAGCGCCCAATCCCGTTCCGGGCGGTGCGGTCCCAGGCAACACGCCCGGCAATTCGCTGCCCAACGCGTCCGACCCGACGCACGGCGCAGGCAATAACCTGGGCAACAGTGCCGGTAATAGCGCAATCAGCACCCCACCCGGCCAATAACCCCAAACCTCCAGATACAACAAAGGGGACGAAGCTGTCGGCATCAACGGAATACCCGTATTGCCTGCTTCGCCCCCTTCGGGAATGCTCTGCGCGTCAATCAACACACATTGACGCCCGACCAGCCAGGCCGGTCAATGCAGCGTCGGCCCCGGCTTTTCTGCTGCGTCGTCTTCGTCGTCTTCATCCTCGTCGAGAACTTCGAGACCATCCGCGCCGTGCGCATGCTCGTGTTCGATTTCATCTTCGGTGGCTTCGCGCACTTCCTTGACCGTCAGCGCAAAACGCAGCGCCATGCCTGCCAACGGATGATTGCCGTCCAGCACCACCTTGTCTTCTGCGACGTCGGTGACCGTGTAGATCAGCGAATCGAGTTCTTCGTCGCCCTCTTCGGGCGTGCCCTCGAACTGCATGCCGATTTCGAGCGGCTCGGGGAAGCGCTCGCGCGGTTCGACCTTGACCAGGTCCGGGTCGTACTCGCCGAACGCGTCCTGCGGATCGAGCTGAACCTGCGTGCTGAAGCCCGGCTCGTGGCCGTCGAGCTCTTCCTCGATCTTGGGGAACGTGCCATCATAGCCGCCATGCAGATAGACCATTGGCTCGTCGCTTTCTTCAATCAGATTGCCCTGCGCATCCGATAGCTTGTAGGCGACAGATACGACGGTGTTCTTTGCGATCTTCATTCAATTCTCCAAGATTTCCGCGCCCATTATACGATGCCCAAGCGGCCCAATGCCCAACCTGGCAGCCCAGGTTCAGCCCGGATTTCCGTGGCCTCTTCAGTCAATTCAGATAGCACTGCGACGCCCCATATGAAGGCTGATTTGAAGGCCGATTCGAAGGCCGACTTGAAGCGTAATTCAAAGGCGGATTCAAAGGCCGCCGCGAAGCATGCTTCAAAGGCCGCTACGCGCCCTGCAAGCCCCTCGACTGCGCAGCACACCCCAACCTCCAGCACCCTCGCCCCCGACGCACCCAGCGCACTGCTAGGCGGTCTCAGTCCGTCTCAATTCATGAGCCGCTACTGGCAAAAGAAGCCCTTGCTGATTCGCGGCGCAATGTCGGACATCGTGGCGCCGCTATCGCGCGACGAGCTATTCGAACTGGCCGATCGCGATGAAGTGGAGAGCCGGCTGATCACGCATTTCCGCAATAAGTGGGAACTCGAGCACGGGCCATTCGCAGCCGACGAACTGCCATCGTTGCGCCAGCGCGCCTGGACGCTGCTGGTGCAAGGCGTGAACCTGCACGACGAGCGCGCCCGCGCGTTGATCGAGCGGTTTCGCTTTGTGCCGGATGCAAGGCTCGACGACCTGATGGTTTCGTATGCAACGGACGGTGGCGGAGTCGGCGCGCACTACGACTCTTACGATGTGTTTCTGTTGCAGGTGCAGGGCAAGCGTCGCTGGCGCATTGGCGCGCAGCGCGACCTGTCGCTGGCACCCGGCTTGCCATTGAAAGTTCTACAACACTTTGAACCCGATGACGAATGGGTACTCGAGCCAGGCGACATGTTGTACCTGCCGCCGCATATCGCGCACGACGGTATCGCCGAAGGCGAATGCATGACCTGTTCGATTGGCTTTCGCGCACCTTCCAATAGCGAATTGACCGCGCAGTTCCTGTATCACCTCGCTGAGCGCGGCGACACCGGCACGGGCACGCGCGCCACAACTGAGCTGTATCGCGACCCGCGCCAGCCTGCTGTCGAACACCCTGCGCAGGTGCCGCCGATGCTGGTCGAAAAGCTGGGCGCGATCCTTGCTAAAGTGAGCTGGACCGACGCGGATATCGCATCGTTTCTCGGCACGTATCTGAGCGAGCCCAAGCCGAGTGTGGTGTTCGATCCGCCTGCACGGCCACTCGATGAAGCACGTTTCACGCGCGCCGCAGCGAAATCGGGCGTGCGTCTGGACCGCAAGAGCGTGATGCTTTACGACAGCCGCTCCTATTATTTGAATGGCGAAGAAGCGAAGCTTGCCGGCGACAAAAAGTGGGTGTGTGAATTGGCCGATCAACGGCATTTAGGTGCGAAACGGTTTGTAACACTCTCGCACCAACTGTCGATGACAGCACGTCTGCACGAATGGTATCGTGCGGGCTGGATACAGGTGGGTGAAGTGGGATAACATGTGTGCCGCCTGTGGCACCGCATCGTGGGATTCTGTCTGGGAAGTACAACGTATTGGCCCCGGATTTGTCGACGGTGGATATGAAAGTGCATATAATTTCCGCCCAAGCCGTACGGGAAGATTCACGCCTCATGAAGTGCGTCTCCACCAGCGGCCCGGGTCGGTGTTAGAGCACATTACCGGTATATTTGCGCTGTTGCTTACCTTTAACCATAAAAGGACGTGATCATGAAGAAATCCCTCCTCGTAGCATCCCTGTTGGCAGCTATGGCTCTTGCTGCGTGCAGCAAGAGCGGCGGCGACAACGCTGCTGCTCCGGCGGCTAGCGATTCGGCTGCCGCTTCGGCACCGGCAGCTGCTGCTTCGGATTCGGCTGCTGCCGCTTCGGGCGCTGCTGCTGCTGCGAGCGACGCTGCTGCTTCGGCTACGACTGCTGCTTCGGACGCAGGCGCTGCCGCTTCGGACGCTGCTGCATCGGCAGCTGCTCCGGCATCGGGCGCAAGCCAGTAAGCGTAGCGAAGGTTCGCGGCAACGCGAATCTGTGCAGGCGGACCTCTCGGGTCTGCCGCACATGCAACACGACAGAGCAGAACGCCACGGAATCACTTCCGTGGCGTTTTGTTTTTGTGGCCGCGATTGAACGACATACAGCGCGATATCTCACCGCGCCGCATGCGATGCGCATATCAATCGTTCGGTATGGCCGGCTCCGCGAAGAACTCGCGCACCACGTCGATCTCACGTGTGCGTTTGAATGGCGGCAGGCTCTGCCAGATACGCTTGCCATACGGTTTGTCGACCAGACGCGTATCGCAGATCATCAGCACGCCGCGATCGGTCTCCGCGCGAATCAGACGCCCTGCGCCCTGCTTCAACGTGATCACCGCTTGCGGCAACTGATGCACGGCGAACGGACTCAGGCCTTTCTTCGTCAATGCATCGAGACGCGCGGACAACACCGGGTCGTCGGGCGGCGCGAACGGCAGCTTGTCGATCACCACCAGCGATAGCGCATCGCCGCGCACATCGACACCTTCCCAGAAGCTCTGGCTACCCACCAGAATCGCATTCCCGTAGCCGCGAAAACGTTCGAGCAATTCGGTGCGGCTCGCATCGCCCTGCACCAGCAGCGGCATATCCCAGCCGCGCGATTCAATCGTATCGCGTAGCTTGTTCGCGATTCGATCGACGGCGCGCAACGTCGTGCATAACATGAACACGCCGCCGCCGGATGCTTCGATGGCTGGCAGCGCCGCATCGAAGACGGCATCGGTGAAGGCCGGCGAAGATGGCTGCGGCAGATTGCGCGGCACATACAGCAGGCCTTGCGTCGCGTAGTCGAACGGACTGGGCAGCGTCATCGAGCGGCGCGAGCTCAAACCCATCTGTGCGGCATAGTGCGTGAAGTCGCCGCGCACCGATAAGGTCGCCGACGTGAAAATCCATGCACGCGGCACACCGGCGCGCTGCTTCGCGAAAATCGGCGCAACCGACAGCGGTGTTTCGTGCAACTGCACCGTATGCGAGAAGACTTCGACCCAGCGAACCTTCTCGCCTGAATCGGATGCGGCTTGTGTCGTGCTGCGTGTGGATGCAGAGCCATCCGCGTTACGCTCGTCACGCGTGTCGCGCGCTTCGTTAGTGGTGTCTTTAGGCGCGGGCGGCGTAGTCCAACCGCCAAGCAGATCCTGCAATTCACGCGCACGCCGCAAACACACACCGATCGATTCCGCACGCTCCGACTGCGATGCCAGCGCGGACGCCAGCGCATCGAGCTCGGTCTCGACCTTTTCAAGCGCTTCAAACAACGGATGATCGTCCGGCAACTGGCTGATCGACAGACGCAGCGAATCTTCCTTGAAGGTCAAACGCACGTCGCGCGTGGCGCGCTCGAGCGCGGCGCCGAGCTTGACCCAGTCGAGCGCATCGCGCGCGTGTCCAAGCCCTTCCACGACCGCATCGCGCGCCAGTTCGAGCAGTTGTGCGGTGGACAGCGTCTCGCCGAAAAACAGCGTCGCGGTTTCCGGCAGCTGATGCGCCTCGTCGAACACGACCGTGTTCGCGGTCGGCAGCAACTCGGCCATGCCGGTGTCGCGCAACATGATGTCGGCGAAGAACAGATGGTGATTGACCACCACGATATCGGCCTGCTGCGCTTCGCGGCGCGCCTGCATCACGAAGCAGTCTTTGTAGTGCGGACACTCCTGGCCGAGACAGTTGTCGCGCGTCGACGTCACCATCGACCACACCGCCGCCGTTTCGGGCACGCTCGCAAGCTCGGCCTTGTCTCCGGTGCGCGTGATCTTCGCGAAACGCACGATCTCCTGCAGATACGAGGTGTCCTGGCGCGACGGCAGACGGCCGTTGTCCGCGGTGCGCTGCAAATAGTAGTGGCACAGATAGTTGGCGCGGCCCTTGAGCATCGCCACCGACACCGGCACCGCCAGCGCATCGCGCACGGTCGGGATGTCGCGCTGGAACAGCTGGTCCTGCAAATGCTTGGTGCCGGTCGAGACGATCACCTTGCCGCCCCACAGCATCGCCGGCACCAGATAGGCATAGGTCTTGCCGGTGCCGGTGCCCGCTTCGACGATCAGTGTGTTCTCGCCGCTATCGGCGCTTTCGGATTCGCTGGCTGTGCCGCGTTCATCGCTGGCTGCCCCCTGGCGTTGCGCGGAGGACGGCTGTAGCCGCCGTGCCGGCCGCTGCTGCGCTTCGAACATCGCGGGCTCAGGCAGCGCGCGGCCGGAGGCTTCGAGCGCGGCAGCGACCGCGCGCGACATCTCGATCTGCGACGCGCGCGGCCGGTAGCCGTCGATCTGTCGGGCCAGCAAGCCGTCGGAGGCAAAGATATCGCCGAGTTCGGCGGCCCGGCGCGGCGTCAGCGATGCGGCCAGGGCCGCAGCACCTCCGGCTTTCGGCGCCGCGCCGGTCTCAGCGCCCGCGCTGGTGCCTGCGCTGGTGTCTGGCCTGGCGCCCGGGTCGGTGCGCGGATCGCGCGACCCGGCGCTGTCGGCCGATGAGCTGCGGGAGGTAGGTTCAAGCGGTGCGTTCAAGGCAAGCGGTTCCTGCAAAATCCGGCGCGAAGCGCTGCACTGCTGCGTCGACCCCGGCGCCTGCCAGGCGGCGAACTCAGCCTTGCGCGTCCGGTTCGAGCTGCAATTGCAGCAGGATGATGGTGTCTTTCAGCTTCAGCTTGCGTTTTTTCAGACGCTGCAGCGCGTAGTCGTCGGCACTCGGCTCCTCCGACATGCGGTGAATCAGCCGATCGAGCCCACTGTGCTCCGACTCCAGTTGAAGGATACGGTCGCGAAGTGTCTCTGCATTGACTTGATGGGCGCGCATGCTCGCCTCCTCTTCCGAAATGGGCGAGGTGCGCAGCTACCCGGTTGCTCCGGTCATGCGGCGCGCACCTCGCTCGAGGTTGCTGTCCGGCCTGAAACGCGTTACTGCTGTTGCTGCTGTTTTTGTTGCTGCTCGAGTTGCTGTTGCTGCTGCAGATCCTGCTGTTGCTTCTGCTGCGCCTTCTCGGCGGCCTGCTTCTGGCGCGTTTCGATATCCGCCTTGTGCTGCGCGGCGTCGATCTGTTTCTGCTGGAAGCGCTGCTGCTTGTCGACCCGCTCCTGCGCCTGTTGCGCGCCCTGCGCGCGCGCGGCGTCGAGCTTGCGCTGAAAGTCCGGCGAGTTCGCCGCCGCGGGTGGCGCCGGGCTGGCGCCACGCTGCGCCTGATCGATCGCGTGTTGCTGCTGCTTCTGCTGGTACGTCTGCTGGTTGGCGGCCCGCTGCGGCGCGCCGGCCTGGCGCTGCGCCTCGTCGATCGCGTGCTGTTGCTGCTTCTGCTGATACGCCTGTTCGTTGGCGGAGCGCTGCGGCGCTTCGGCCTGCCGCTGCGCCTCGTCGAGCGCGTGCTGGCGCTGCTTGTCGGCAAACGCCGCTGCGTTGCGCGCATCCACCGCGTCGCGCTGCGGCGCTTCCGCTTCGGCTTGCGCCTGTTTGATCGCCTGCTGCTCGTCGCGCTGGCGCGCGTGCGCGACGCGCTTCTGGTCGTCGAGGGCCAGCTGTTGCTGGCGGATGTCGGCCTGCACCGCACGCATCTCGTCGCGTGCCTTGCCCACGCAATGGGTGACGAAGAACGTGTCGTAGCAGTTGTGCTGCGCGACCGCGAAACGGTAGTTGTTCTGCTCGGTACGTTGGTCGAGGTCTTTCTGGCGCGCTTCGAATTCGCTGTCCGGCGAGGCAGCCGCGTCGTCGGACGCCTGCGCAAAATCGTCGCTTGCCTGGTTGGCGCTGCCGGAGGCACCGGACGCGCCCGACGCAGCTGATGCGCGCGTCATGCCTGCTGTGCCTGCCGCACTTGCCGCACTTGCCGCCATGCCGCCGTTGCCACGCGTCACGCGCCGCAAGTCTTGCGCCACTGGTGCCGTCGCAGGCGTCTCGCCGTCCGCTTGCGACACGGCACTATCGGTCGCCTGATCGCTATCACCCGCCTGCGCGGCGACCGCCTGAGGCACTGCCGTTTGCGCAAATTGCGCCGATGCGTGAGTGACCTGCGCCAACGCGGGTTGCGCGGCGCCCAAACCCGCGCACAGCGCCACCGCGACCCATGCGCCGGCAAAAGAACCGCCCACCGCAGAGGCGCGCCGCGTCTTCGCTACCGACGGTGTGAAACAGGTTAACTGCGAGGCCAACCGCGAGGCCCACCACGCGCGCGCCGCACGCGAAGCGACCAGCAAGGCAAGCGAGGTTGCGGGCACGGCAGACAGGTCGGCTACAAGCTTGACGACAAGCTCGGCAACAAGCGGGAAGCGGGAGGTCGGCAACGTCGTAGGTGGGCAGCGGGACATGGGCGAAATTCTAACATCCCGTGCTTGAGCGCCCTGGCATTTATGGCAAAATGCCCCCGCCTCGTTGGCGAAATTCGCGGATCCGTTTGTGGCGACATTCATGGCCTCATTCACGGCCACGTCCACAAGCCCATTCGCGGCTACCTTCGCGGTTACGTTCGCGGTTACATTCGCAGCTTCAGCAACCCGGCTGCTGCCGTGCGCGCGCCACGCGCCCATGAGCCCACGCGGCCATGTGCCCTTCGCGCCCCTGCAGCGCGCGCACCCAGCGGCCCCAGATCGAGTCCGGCAGGAACAGCAAGCCTTATGACGGAAACCGTAGCACTCAAGATCGTACAGCGCATCGCCACCGAACTGGCCGTCCAGCCCCGCCAGGTGGCGGCTGCGGTGCAACTCCTCGATGAAGGTTCAACCGTTCCGTTCATCGCGCGATACCGCAAGGAAGTCACCGGCAATCTCGATGACACGCAATTGCGCAATCTCGAAGAGCGCCTGCTGTATCTGCGCGAACTCGAAGACCGGCGCGCGACGATCCTCGCGAGCATCGACGAACAGGGCAAACTCAGCGACGAACTGCGCAGCGCGATCGAAGGCGCCGACAGCAAACAGGTGCTCGAAGACCTGTATCTGCCGTATAAGCCGAAGCGCCGCACGCGCGCGCAGATCGCCCGCGAAGCCGGCCTCGAGCCGCTGGCGCAGGCGCTGCTGGCCAATCCGCTGCTCGATCCGCAAAGCGAAGCCGCCGCGTACGTGAATGCCGAACTCGGCGTCGCCGACGTCAAGGCCGCGCTCGACGGCGCGCGCGACATCCTGTCCGAACAGTTCGGCGAAACCGCGGACCTGCTCGGCAAGCTGCGCGACTACCTGTTCAACCAGGGCGTCGTGTCGTCGGCGGTGGTCGAAGGTAAGGAAGGCGAAGAAGGCGAGAAATTCCGCGACTACTACGACTACGCCGAAACCATCAAGACCGTGCCGTCGCACCGCGCGCTGGCGCTGTTCCGCGGCCGCAATGCGGGCGTGCTGCTGGTCAAGCTGGGTCTCGGCGAAGAACTCGACGCGCAGGTGCCGCACCCGGGCGAAGCGATGATCGCGCGCCACTTCAGCATCGCGAACCAGGGGCGCCCTGCTGACAAATGGCTGTCGGACGTGTGCCGCTGGTGCTGGCGCGTGAAGGTGCAGCCGCACATCGAAACCGAACTGCTGACCAACCTGCGCGAGCAGGCCGAGCACGAAGCGATCCGTGTGTTCGCGCGCAATCTGAAAGACCTGTTGCTGGCCGCGCCGGCCGGCCCGAAGGCGGTGATCGGCCTCGACCCGGGCCTGCGCACCGGCGTGAAGGTCGCGGTGGTCGATCGCACCGGCAAGGTGCTCGCCACCGATACGATCTACCCGCACGAGCCGCGCCGCGACTGGGACGGCTCGCTCGCGAAGCTCGCGCGTATCGCCGCGCAAACGCAGGCCGAGCTGATCAGCATCGGCAATGGCACGGCGTCGCGCGAGACCGACAAGCTCGCGAGCGAACTGATCGCGCGCCATCCGGAATTGAAGCTGCAGAAGATCGTCGTGTCCGAAGCGGGCGCGTCGGTTTATTCGGCATCCGAACTGGCGGCCAAGGAGTTTCCCGATCTCGACGTGTCGCTGCGCGGCGCGGTGTCGATTGCGCGGCGTCTGCAGGACCCGCTCGCCGAGCTCGTCAAGATCGAGCCGAAGGCGATCGGCGTCGGCCAGTATCAGCACGACGTGAACCAGCGCGAGCTCGCGCGTTCGCTCGATGCAGTGGTCGAAGACTGCGTGAATGCGGTGGGCGTCGATGCGAACACCGCATCGGTCGCGCTGCTTGCCCGCGTGTCGGGTCTCAATGCGACGCTCGCGCGCAATATCGTCGAGTTTCGCGATGCGAACGGGCCGTTCCCGTCGCGCGAACATCTGCGTAAGGTGCCGCGCCTGGGCGACAAGACGTTCGAGCAGGCCGCGGGTTTTCTGCGCATCAACGGCGGCGAAAATCCGCTCGACCGCTCGTCGGTGCACCCGGAAGCGTATCCGCTGGTCGAGCGGATGCTCGCGAAGATCAAGCAGCAGATCGGCGACGTGCTGGGCCGTCGCGAAGCGCTGGCGGGCCTCGCGCCGACTGAGTTCGTCGACGAGCGCTTTGGTTTGCCGACGGTGCGCGACATTCTCAGCGAACTCGAAAAGCCGGGCCGCGACCCGCGCCCGGAGTTCAAGACCGCAACGTTCCGTGATGGCGTCGAGAAGATTTCCGATCTGTCGCCGGGCATGGTGCTCGAAGGCGTGGTGACCAACGTCGCAGCGTTCGGCGCGTTTATCGACGTCGGTGTGCATCAGGACGGTCTGGTACACGTGTCGGCCATGTCGACCAAGTTCATCAAGGATCCGCACGAAGTGGTCAAGGCCGGGCAGATCGTCAAGGTAAAGGTGCTCGAGGTGGACGTGAAGCGTCAGCGTATTTCGCTGACGATGCGACTCGACGACGACTTCGGTGCTGCTGGAGGCGCGAGCTCTGGGTCCGCTGCGCGCACTGGCAGCGGCGCGCCGAACGAGCGCGGCGGCGCGGGCCGCAACGGCGGTGGCGGACGCGGACCGCAGCGTTCGCGCGATGCCGAACCGGCCGGTGCGATGGCCGCGGCGTTCGCGAAGCTCAAACAGCGCTAGGCGCGTGATGTGCGCGGCGTCGGCGATATCGGCCGGCGCTGTGCGCGCGACCATCACGCATGCGGCTGAATCGCGGTAATCGCAATGATGACTGCATGCCGCTAGCGCTACACGCCAACACGCGATATCTGGTCCTCTGCTACAACAAAAAGCCCACACTTTTGAACTGACTCTGAGCAGTTCAGAAGCGTGGGCTTCTTTGTTCGTGCACCGCGTGCACCCCGTCGACCCGGGCTTACAGCGCCAGGCCGCGGCACCACTCAGATCTCGATCTTGGTCCCGAGTTCGACCACCCGGTTCGCTGGAATACTGAAGAAGTCGGTCGGCTTCGCAGCGTTCTGATGCATCCACGCGAACACTCGCTCGCGCCACACCGACATGCCTGGCAACTGCGTCGGCACCACCGTTTCGCGCGCGAGGAAGAACGACGTGTCCATCAACTCGAAGGTCATATCCTGCGTGCGGCCCACCGCCTCGAGCACCGCCTTCACGTCACAGGTTTCGTTAAAGCCGTACGCGGCCTTGACGAGGAACAGCCCGCCGGTGACGTCCTTCACCGTCAGCCGGTCTGCTTCGTCGACGTAAGGAATGTCGCGCGTGATGAAGGTCAGGAAGATCGTGCGTTCGTGCAGCACCTTGTTGTGCTTCAGGTTATGCAGCAAGCTCACCGGCACCAGCGACGAACTCCCCGTCAGATAGATGGCCGTACCCGACACCCGATGCGGCGGATGCGCAAGCAGGCCCTGCACGAACGGCATCAGCGGAATACCGTCGGCGGCCGTGCGCTCCTTGACGATCATGCGGCCCTTGAACCACGTCATCAGCAGGAAGAACAGCAGCGCGCCAATGCCAAGCGGCAGCCAGCCGCCGTCGGCCACCTTCAGCAGATTGGCGCCGAAAAAGCCGAGGTCGACGATCATCAGCGCGCTGATGATCAGCGCGACGACGATCTTGTTCCAGTTCCATACCTTGACCATCACGACGCTCGCCAGCACCGTCGTGATCACCATCGTCGCGGTGACCGCGATACCGTAGGCAGCCGCCAGATTGTCCGAACTCTTGAAGCCGATCACGATGCACAGAATGATGAACAACAGCATCCAGTTCACCACCGGCACGTAGATCTGGCCGATCGCGAGT
Source organism: Paraburkholderia jirisanensis (assembly GCF_054782355.1). NCBI lineage: Bacteria > Pseudomonadati > Pseudomonadota > Betaproteobacteria > Burkholderiales > Burkholderiaceae > Paraburkholderia > Paraburkholderia jirisanensis. The sequence goes on from NZ_BAAGSQ010000021.1 coordinate 186,160, forward strand.
TCCGACGTGTGCAGGATCTTCATGCGCGGTACATAGCCGAGCTGGATCGCCTGGCTCGTCAGCGAATAGGCGCCCGAAATCACCGCCTGCGACGCGATCACGGTTGCAACCGTGGACAGCACCACCAGCGGCAGCAACGCCCAGTCCGGCGCCAGCAGATAGAACGGGTTTTCGATCGCCTTCGGATCGTGCATCAGCAAGGCACCCTGGCCGAAGTAGTTCAGCACCAGCGACGGCATGACCAGCGCGTACCACGCGAACCGGATAGGTTTTGCGCCGAAGTGGCCCATGTCCGCGTACAGCGCCTCGGCGCCGGTCAGCACCAGCACGACTGAGCCGAGCACCACGTACGCCTGCAGCAGGTGCGCAGACATGAACGAAACCGCGTAGTAAGGGTTGAGCGCGGCGATCACCTCAGGCGACTGCACGATATGCGACAGGCCAAGCACCGCCAGCGTAACGAACCACAGCACCATGATCGGCCCGAACAGCCGCCCGACGGCGGCGGTGCCGTGCCGCTGGATCCAGAACAGCAACAGCAGGATCACCATGGTCAGCGGCAGCACGAGGTGCGCCAGCTTCGGCGCGGCAAGCTGCAGGCCTTCGACGGCCGACATCACCGAGATGGCCGGCGTGATCACCGCGTCGCCGTAGAACATGCAGGCGCCGAAGATGCCGAGCATCGTCAAGAGCCCCGCGGCCCTGCTGCGTGAGTTGAACGAACGTAGCGACAGCGCCATCAGCGCGAGCACGCCGCCTTCGCCGTTGTTGGACGCGCGCATCACGAACAGCACGTACTTGACGCTGACCACGATGACGATCGCCCAGAACAGCAGCGAAATCACACCGAGGATGGAATCGACCGTCAGCGGGATGCCGTGCGACGGGCTGAATGCTTCTTTCAGCGAGTACAGCGGGCTCGTGCCGATGTCACCGAAAACCACGCCAATCGCAGCGACCGCGAGTGCGGGAAGAGGCTGCTTGGGCGCGTGATGGTTGTCTGTCATAAGCGCGAAAAGAATCCGTTCCTGGGCGGCGAAAAAATGAGCGCTATTCTAATCCGGCCTCGCGGGGCCAACGTTCACAACGTTGTGCGAACGCTACGGCTGTCTGGAACGTCCGCAGTGTAGCATCGCGACTTCGTCTAGTCTCTGGTAGAGCATCGCTTTCGATGTTACGCGCCGTGGTTCGCATACGGTGTGGCTTGCAGCGCGCCTACGTTCACAAAACATGCACGTAAAAAAACGGAGCCTGTAACGGGCTCCGTTCACCATCGTGTGACGTTTTCAAACCGGCATCTGCGCTTTCGCTGTTGCGCCGCACGCCGTCATGGTTTCGTCACGCATCCGGCGTGGTGTCGTGCTGCGTGCCGCGCTTGATCCATGCGCCCAGATTATGCGGACGCACAGTGTCCCATTCTTCGAACGGCTGATGAATCCATGGATTGGTGGCGAGATGCTGCACGTAGTAATCGGGCTTGACCGACGAGCACGCCTTGTACCACAGCACCGCCGAACGCACCGCCGTCACCGCAGGATAGCGATCTTTCAGGTGCTGCTGCACGCGCGCCAGCGTGACGCCTGAATCGACGAGGTCGTCGACCAGCAACACGTTGCCCGACAGTTCGCCGCGCGTCATCGTGATGTACTGCGCAATATCCAGATTGCCTTGCTGCGTGCCGGCTGCTTCGCGATACGAACTGGTGGCGAGAATCGCCAGCGGCAGATCGTAGATGCGCGACAGCTGGTCGCCTACGCGCAAACCACCGCGCGCAAGACACAGGATCTTGTCGAACTTCCAGCCCGAGTCGTGCACCGTCAGCGCGAGCAATTCGATCAGACGGTGATACTCATCCCAACCGACCCAGAGGTTCTTTTCGTCGTTGCGCGGATCTTTCATCGCAATCATCGGCACACCCTGAATCATTGATCAAACCTTGAACGGGTGACGCAGAAGAATGGTTTCGTCGCGATCCGGACCGGTCGACACCATGTCGATCGGCACCCCCGCGACTTCCTGCACACGCGTCAGATACGCTTGCGCGTTGGCCGGCAGCTGGTCCCATTCCTTGATGCCAATGGTGCTTTCGGCCCAACCCGTGAAGGTTTCGTACACCGGTTCGCAGCGCGCGACTTCCGATGCGCCACGCGGCAGGATGTCCACTTCCTTGCCGTCGATCTTGTAGCCGATGCACAGGTTCACTTCATCGAGGCCGTCGAGCACGTCGAGCTTCGTGATGCACAGACCCGACACGCCGTTGATCTGGATCGAGCGGCGCAGCGCGGCAGCATCGAGCCAGCCGGTGCGGCGCGGGCGGCCGGTGACCGAGCCGAATTCCTTGCCGACGGTGGCAAGCGTCAGGCCGATCGGCGCCTGGCGCGCGGCGTTGTCGGCGTCGTACAGTTCGCTCGGGAACGGGCCCGAACCGACGCGCGTGCAATACGCCTTGGTAATGCCGAGGATGTAGTCGAGCTTTTGCGGACCGACGCCCGCACCCGCCGATGCCGCGCCCGCGACGCAGTTGCTCGACGTGACGAACGGATAGGTGCCGTGATCGATGTCGAGCAGCGTGCCTTGCGCGCCTTCGAACAGCAGGTTGTTGCCGGCGTTGTTCACGTCGTACAGGCGGCGCGATACGTCGGTCACCATCGGCTTCAGACGGTCGGCGTAGCCGAGCATCATGTCGAGCGTCTGCTGGTAGTCGACCGCGGGCGCGCCGAGATACTGCGTGAGCACGAAGTTGTGGAAGTCGAGATTGGCGCGCAGACGTTCGGCGAAAGCTTCCGGCTCGAACAGGTCTTGTACGCGCAGGCCGCGGCGCGCGACCTTGTCTTCATACGCGGGACCGATGCCGCGGCCGGTCGTGCCGATCTTGCCGGCGCCGCTGCGTGCTTCGCGTGCCTGGTCGATCGCAACGTGGTACGGCAGGATCAGCGTGGTGGCTTCGGAGATGAACAGGCGCTTTTGCACATCGATGCCGGCGGCTTCGAGCTCTTCGATTTCCTTGAAGAGCGCCTCCGGCGACAACACGACGCCATTGCCGATGTAGCACGCGACCTCGGGACGCATGATGCCTGACGGGATGAGACGCAAGATGGTCTTCTTGCCGCCGATGATCAGCGTATGACCGGCGTTATGACCGCCCTGGAAACGGACGACGCCTTGCGCGTGATCCGTCAGCCAGTCGACGATCTTGCCCTTGCCCTCGTCACCCCACTGGGTCCCAACCACCACGACATTGCGCCCGGGGTTCACATTCACAGCACTGGCAGCAGACATGTTGTTTCGTAAGCTGGTTAAAAACGTATTCTACCTATCTTCGCGGCGGGTTCCGAGTTTTTCGTCACGGAGTTTCCCCTTTCCGCTCAAGGGCCTGGAGGTGTCCGGCGGGTCGGCGCTTGGTCGGCGCAGATGCGCCGCGCCGCTGCGGGCAGTTGTGGGCGTGATGCGCGATTGCGGGCAGCCGCGGATGGCGGCGCGCGCAATCCGCCGCTATGCGCGGCTTTTCACCACCCACGCACCGCCCTCTTCGACCAGCATCCGGTCGAACGCGAATTCGTCGAACGCATGATCGTGCCCCGGCAGCGCCTGGATCACGACTTCGCCGGCATCGCGCAACGCAGCGACTGCCGCGCGCAACGCGTCGTCGTGCTGCCACGGCGCGAGAATCGCACTGCTGCGCGCTTCGACCGGCGAAATGCGCGCCACTTCACGCAGATCCAGCGAAAACCCGGTGGCCGCGCGAGCCCGGCCATAGGCCTGGCCGACATGGTCGTAGCGGCCGCCGCGCGCGACCGCGTTCGGCACGCCGTCGACGTATGCGGTGAACATCACGCCGCTGTGGTACGCGTAGCCGCGTAAATCGGCGAGGTCGATCATCACTTCGGCGCCTTCCACCTGGCTGCTCAGGAACGCCAGATCGTCGAGCGCGCGGGCGATTTCCGGCGCGTTCGGCAGACGTGCGCGTGCCTCTTCGAGTACCGGCGCGGCACCGTATAGCGTCGGCAGCGCGCGCAGTGCGTCGCGTACCAGCGGCGTCAGGTTCGCGGTCAGTTCATTGAGCCGCGGCACATCCTTGCCCGCCAGCGCGCCGTACAGCGGCTCGCCAAGCGCCGCAGCGGCCGGATCGATCTGGAATAACGCGGCCAGCACGCCCGCGTGGCACAGATCGAGCCGCACCTTCGACAGGCCTGCAAGGCGCAACGCGTCGAGCATCAGTTGCTGGATTTCGAGGTCGGCTTCGAGCCCCGCGTGGCCGTAGATTTCAGCACCGATCTGGATCTGCTCGCGCGTTGCGTGCAGGCCGCGCGGCCGCGTGTGCAGCACGACGCCCGCGTAGCACAGGCGCGTCACGCCCTGGCGGTTCAGCAGATGCGCATCGATGCGCGCGACTTGCGGCGTGATGTCCGCGCGCAGCCCGAGCGTGCGGCCCGATAGCTGGTCGACCAGCTTGAAGGTGCGCAGGTTCAGGTCGGCGCCGCCGCTCGTCAGCAGCGACTCGAGATACTCGAGCATCGGCGGCATCACCATCTCGTAGCCGTAGGCGCGGAAACGGTCTAGCAGCCGCCGGCGCAGCTCTTCGATCTTGCGTGCCTCGGAAGGCAGTACGTCGGCAATGTTCTCGGGAAGTAACCAGGTCGACATCGGTAGATCCTGCAGCGTTGAGTCTGGCGCGCTGCGCGCGCCGGCGAATCGGAATGTTTGATACGAAAGCCGTGCTTGGCGGCCGCGCGTGGTTCGCGCAGCGGCGCGCGCACGGACGATATCACGTAAATGAGCACGTAAATGAGCACGCAAATGAGCATGCACCTGGCCACGCACCCTCGAACCGCACACGCACGGCACTGCGCGCCGAGGCGAAGGCCTGCGGGGTGCGCAGGCCGTCAGGTCGCGATCAGCAGCAGCACGAGGCCGAGGCCCATCACGATCAGCCCGCCGATCCGGATATGGTGCGGCGGGCGCTCCGCTATTCTACGAAACGTGTCGCGCCAGGCGACCGGAAACACGAAAGGAAAAATCCCCTCGATGATCAGCATCAATGCGATCGCGAGCAGTAACGAACCGGCTATGTCCATGCGAAGGGGGTCGCCGCGATCCGGTTGCCGCGGCGTGGGCTTTTATTGATGTTTGCGTGGCGCCGCGGCGTCGTTCGGCGTTGTCTCCCCGCCGTTCGGACCGCGCATGAAACGGAAGAAGTCGCTGCTCGAATCGACCACAACCACGTCGTTCGGCTTGAAGCTGTTCCGGTAGGCCTGCATGCTCTGATAGAACTGGTAGAACTGCGGGTCGCGGCTGTACGCATCGGCCGCGATCGACGCAGCCTTGCCGTCCCCGTCACCCTTGATTCCTTGCGCCTGCTGATAGGCATCGGCGAGCAGCGCCTGCTGCTGCTGCGCGGCGTCGGCCTTGATCTTGTCGGCTTCGGCCACACCCTGCGCACGTTCCTGTGCCGCAGCCTGCTCGCGCGCGGCGACCATCCGCTTGAACACCGTGTCGACCATCGAAGCCGGGAAGTCGACGCGCGTCAATTGAACGTCGATGACTTCGACACCCAGCGATGCCGCGGGTTTTTCCATCGCGGCGCGCGCGTCGTCACCCACTGTCTGCTGCTTCGCGAGCAGCTCGGTCAGCTTGTATTTCGCGAACGCATCGGTCAGCGCACTGCGCGAGATCAACGCGAGCCGGTCCGGCAGGCTCAACACGTCACCCTTCGTTTCGGCGACCAGCTTCACCGGGTCCGTCACGCGGTACTTGACGACCGGGTTGACCAGCAGATCGGTTTTGTCTGCGGCGGCGTAGTGATCTTCGTCAGGCGTGTCGAAGGTCTGGATGCGCGTGTCGACCAATGTCACGGTCTGCAGCGGCGCGGGCAGTTTCACATGCAGGCCCGGGCCCGCCAGCGACGGTTCGCCGTCGCCATGCGCGGACAGCACCGCCATATGACGCGGATCCACCGTAAACACCATCGACGACGCGACGAACAGCACGATCACGACAGCAATGACAAGCGCAATGATTCGGTTCATGTTGGCAGCCCTCATTGCAGATCGTCGTCGCGGCCGCGGCTGCGGAACGAGTCGCGCGAGCGGAATGCGTCGCTCGCGGCCGCCGGCTGGCTGGCCGCGGTGGCTGATGCGGCCGACGCCGGCTGCGCTGCCGGTTGCTGCAAGGTTTGTTGTTGCTGCGCCTGTGGCATCAGGCCGATCACCGGCGGGCCGCCTTGCGCTGACGCGCCTGCTGCGCCCTGCGCGCCTTGTGCGCCTTGTGCGCCTTGTACACTGCCTGCTGCCGTCGAACCGGCCGCGGCAGCCGCAGCTGCGGCATCCGCGACACGCTGGCGGTTATCTGCAACAAGCTTGTCGAGCGGCAGATACAGCACGTTGTTACCCACCTTGCTGTCGACGAACACCTTGGTGGTGTTCGAATAGATGTACTGCATCGTGTCGAGGTACATACGTTCGCGGATCACGGCAGGCGCCTTCGAATACTGCGCGTAGACCTCCTTGAAGCGCTCCGCGTCGCCTTGCGCCTGCGCGACCACGCGATCGCTGTAGCTCTTCGCTTCGTCGATCAGACGCGCGGCCTGCGCCTGCGCACGCGGCAGCAGATCGTTCGCATAAGCCTGCGCGTCGCGCTTCGCGCGCTCGCGGTCCTGGCGCGCCTTCGCTTCGTCTTCGAAGGCCGGCTGCACCTGTTCAGGCGCCTGCACGCTCTGGATCGTCACACCCGTGACGGCGAGGCCTGAATTGTATTGATCCAGAGAACGCTGGATCGAATCGGTCAGTTGCTGGCGGATGGCTTCGCGGTCCTGAAAAAGCACGTCGCTGGTGCTGCGCGCGCCGACGATCTCGCGAATCGCGGCCTGCCCGGCCTGCGTCACGCTCTGGTCCGGGTCGGCGCTGCGGAACAGGTAGTCGACCGGCTTGCGAATCTGATACTGCACCGCGAAGCGCACGTCGACGATATCGCCTTCGTGCGTGAGCATCGACGCATCCTTCACGTTGGCGAGCCGGATCACGTTGCTGCGGCCGATCTCGACCGAATGGATCTGCCCGATGTTGACGATCTCATGCGCCTCGAACGGATACGGCAGACGCCAGTGCACGCCCTGCTCGACCGTGCCGCGGTACTTGCCGAACTGCAGCACGACGCCCGCCTGGCCTTCCTGCACGACGAACACGCCGCTGCCCAGGTAGATCGCGATCAGCACGCCGATCACGATGCCTACGCCGATGCGCGCACCGCGTCCGTTATCCGGCCGCCGCTCGCCGCCGCCTTTGCGACCGAACAGACGCGACAGGCGCCGGTTGAAGTCGCGCCACATTTCGTCGAGGTCCGGCGGGCCGTCGCCACCCTTGTCGTTCTGCGGACGCTTCTCGTTCGACCGTTGCCGCTCGCCATTGCCGTCTCCCCGGCCCCAGCGCGGGTCGTTCAGCGAAAGCATGGCGCGCACACGCAGCCAGATACTCCGTTCGTTGTATTGGTTCACCGGTATTCGTTCACCAGAGTAGACAGCGGGTCGATGCAATTCGGAAAGGCCAAGGGGTCAGTGCCCGGGTTGTGTGACCTTGCGGTCTGGTTCGCGATGGTCTTCGCGATGGTCGACATCGAATGCCTGCGGCCGGTCTTTTTCCAGCAAGGGACCGTCGGCACCGGAAAGATGTTCTGCAGTAGCGATTTCAGCGATGGCAGTGCGCAACGCGTCGAGCCCCTGCCCCGTGCGCGCGCTCAAAAAGACGCGCGAAATATTACCATACTCGTCCCGCTCGATTGCCTCGCCGCGGGCCGCCAGTTCAGGCACCGAGTCGATCTTGTTGAACACCAGCACCTGGCGGATCGTGTCCGCGCCGATATTCGCGAGCACCTCGTTCACCTGATCGATCTGGTCGAGGCGCACCGCGCTCGACGCATCGACCACGTGCAGCAGCAAGTCCGCGTGAATCGTTTCTTCGAGCGTCGCACGGAATGCCGCCACCAGTTGGTGCGGCAGTTCACGGATAAAGCCGACCGTATCGGACACCACGATCTGGCCGATCTCGTCGCCGAGATAGACGCGCCGCGAAGTGGTGTCGAGGGTCGCGAACAGTTGATCGGCCGCGTACGCCTGCGCTTTGGTCAGCGCGTTGAACAGCGTCGATTTGCCCGCGTTCGTGTAGCCGACCAGCGACACCGACATCGTGCGGTTGCGCTCGCGCGCGCGGCGTTGCGTGCCGTGCTGGCGACGCAGTTTGTCCAGCCGCCCCTTGAGCATCTTGATGCGATCGCCGATCAGCCGGCGGTCGGTTTCGAGCTGGGTTTCGCCCGGGCCGCGCAGGCCGATACCGCCCTTCTGACGTTCAAGGTGGGTCCATGCGCGCACGAGGCGCGTGGACAGGTATTGCAGTTGTGCGAGTTCGACCTGCAGCTTGCCTTCGTGACTGCGTGCACGCTGCGCGAAGATGTCGAGGATCAGACTGGTGCGGTCGATCACACGCCTGTTAAGCAAGCGCTCCAGATTGCGCTGCTGAGCGGGTGCGAGCGAATGATTGAAAATGACGAGGTCGATATCGTTCGCCTCGCACGCGATGCGCAATTCGTCGGCTTTGCCGCTGCCGACGAATAATGCGGCATCCGGAGCCGAGCGACGGCCGGTGAGCGTGACAGCAGGATGGGCGCCCGCGCTTTTAGCGAGCAGGCTGAGTTCTTCGAGACTGGCGACGAAATCGATCTTGCCGAAGTCGATGCCGACGAGCGCTGCGTTGGTCAAATTGGCGGGTATCAAAGTGAAAGCGGCCGGGGCGAGCGCCGCGAAGCGGAATGCTCGGGCCGGCCGCAAAGAAAGGTTAGGACGATTCCGAATCCGGGTGGAAATTCACCGGACGCGCAGGCACGACCGTCGAGATTGCGTGCTTGTAGACCATCTGGGTAACCGTATTCCGGAGCAACACGACGTACTGGTCGAACGATTCGATGTTCCCTTGAAGCTTGATGCCATTCACCAGATAGATCGAGACTGGCACGTGCTCTTTACGCAGTGCGTTCAAAAACGGGTCTTGTAACAATTGCCCTTTGTTGCTCATAGCAAACTCCGTATTTTTTTGCAGGTTGACTTAACTGACGACGAAGAAAAAGAGATCCGCCGCCAATCGCTACACTATAGCCGATTTTCCTTTATGCGCGCTTTGGCCGGCCATTCGGTCTACCCTGCGAAACCCAACACACACGGGGCTTTCAGGCTTTGTCGGCATAAGGATTGGTCGACGATCGAAACTCTATTCGCAATGGAGTGCCAGTTAGCGCGAAAGTTTCACGGAAGCGGTTTTCGAGGTAGCGCTTATACGTGTCCGTCACCGCATCGAGCGCGTTGCCGTGAATCACGATGAGCGGCGGATTCTGCCCTCCCTGGTGCGCGTAGCGCAGCTTCGGCCGCACCGGACCGCGGCGGCGCGGCTGCTGGAACTCAACCGCTTCGATCAGCGCACGCGTGAGCCTCGGTGTCGGCAGCTTCGCCATCGCGGCCGCGTAAGCGGCATCGACCGAGCGCATCAACGGGCCAATACCGGTCTTTTCCGCAGCTGAAATGAAATGAAATTTTGCGAACTCGAGAAATCTTAGCTTTCGCTGCAAGTCCTCTTTTGTGCGCTCTCGCACATGCGGGTCAAGACCGTCCCATTTGTTCACGCCGACCACCAGCGCGCGCCCCTGCTCGACTACGAAGCCGGCGATGTGCGCGTCCTGGTCTGAAATATCCTGCTGTGCGTCGAGCAGCAGGATCACCACGTTGGCGTCGGAGATCGACTGCAGCGTCTTGACGACCGAGAACTTCTCGATCGCCTCGAACACCTTGCCGCGACGGCGCAGGCCGGCGGTATCGATCAGCGTAAATTTCTTGCCGCCGCGTTCGAAGTCGACGTAGATCGAATCGCGCGTGGTGCCCGGCATGTCGAACGCGATCACGCGCTCTTCACCGATCAGCGTGTTGACGAGCGTCGACTTGCCGACGTTCGGCCGGCCGACGATCGCGATCTTGACGCCGTGCTGCGCTTTCTCTTCGTCACTTTCGTCGGGCTGCCCGGCGTAGGCGACGCCCAGCGCCTCCTCGATCATTTCGGTCACGCCGTCGCCGTGCGCGGACGAAATCGCACGCGGGTCGCCCAGACCCAGCTCGTAGAAATCGGCGGCGACGTTGCTGTACTTCATCCCCTCCGCCTTGTTGACGACGAGGAAGATCGGCCGGCCAACCTTGCGAAGATAATCGGCAATCGTCTTGTCCTGCGGCGCGAGACCGTTGCGCCCGTCGACGATGAACACGACGACGTCCGACTCCGCGACCGCCTGGCGCGTCTGGCGCGCCATCTGGTACAGGATGCCCTCTTTCGCGACCGGCTCGAAGCCGCCAGTGTCGACCACCAGGTACGGACGCTCGCCGACGCGTCCTTCACCGTAGTGGCGGTCGCGCGTCAAGCCCGGCAGGTCGGCGACCAGCGCGTCGCGCGAACGCGTGAGGCGGTTGAACAGCGTGGATTTCCCCACATTGGGGCGCCCAACAAGGGCAATAACGGGTTTCATCTGATCTTGTTCACAGTGAGGCGCGTGCCGTCGATGCAAGTCGTCGGCTACGCAGCAAGCTCGCCGTGCGGCCGCTGCACGGCATTGTTGGTGGTTGGCGCGAGTTCGCCTGGGTTTTCGTTCGAACTTCCGCTTGAACTTTCGTTTGTACGCAAGTTAGCACGAATTCCGCCCAGCCCGGATGCGCAGCCAGCATGGGCGGGAGCAGCTTCGGCCGAGGTTCGGCCAGGGTTCGGTGTGGGCTGGGCCAGAGCCGTGCCGCGTCGCGTCGTGCGGTGTCGCACGGCGCTGCGTGTCCGCGGCGCCCGGCATCGGCTTGCAACCGCACGCCGATGCTGGCCCCGCTCGCAACTTACGCACTCACCGCGCCGGACGCGACCGCGCGATCCGTTTCATGGGATCGCGCATCAAACCGGCGTTCGGCACATCCGACGCTGCCATGTGCGTGCATCGTAGTGAGCAGCGCGTTTAAGCGTTGGTTGCTTGCCCACTTCAATGGGTACCGCGGTGCAAGGCGCTGGAGACCACACGCCAGGCATCGGCATTAGTCAGCCACGCGTGCCGCGTTGGTGCGACGTACTGCCATCACCTGCAGACAGCAGACACGCTTTTCGCGGCCGGTATTGCGCGGTGTTACTTACTGTCCGCTTAACGCGGACGGAACCCATACAGATCGCCGTCGTGCGTCTGCACAACCAGCGTGTCGCCCGCCAGCACCGGCGCAGCGGTGATCGGGCTGCCATCGGTTTTCATCCGTGCGACAAAGCGGCCATCGTCACGCGACAGGAAGTGCACGAAGCCCTGGTAATCGCCGACCACCGCCGCATGACCGATCAGCATCGGCACGCTGACGTCGCGGCTCTTCAGCTGGTCGTTACGCCACACCTGCTTGCCGGTCACGCCGTCGAATTCGCTGACGACCGACCAGTCGTCGCCGGCCACCACCACTTGCTCATCCTGCGCGAGCCCGCTCGTGCTCGAGAAGTTGTGCTCCCACACCGCGCGCCCCGAGTTCGCATCAAAACAGCCGAGCTGGCCCTGGAAGGTCACCGCACAGGTCTGCGCACCTATCAGCGTCGGCGGGCCGGTGACGTCGTTGATACGCTCGACTTCGGTCACGCCCTTCGGGTACGACACCGGCGTGGTCCAGTAGGCATCGCCGTTCTGCACGTTGATTGCGGCGAACTGGCCGCCGGGAAAGCCCGCCAGCACGGCCGCGTCACCCGCGAAGATCATCCCGGCGGACACCCGCAGATTCAGCGGCACCGCACGGTTGCGGTAGATCCAGCGCTGCTCGCCGGTTTGTGCGTTGAACGCGGCGATCTGGCCGTCGATCGTGCGCACCACCACCAGCCCATTGCCGACCAGCGGCGGCGACAGGATTTCGCCCGGCGCGGTCGCGGTCCACAGTTGCTTGCCGTCCGGCCCGAGCACGTAGACCTGGCCCTTCAGCGCACCGACCGCGGTCAGATTACCGTCGGTGCCGACACCGGCCGACAGGTCGCTCTTCAGCTTGACACGCCAGATGTCGTTGCCGGTCTTCGCGTCGATCTTCGCGACCGAGCCGTTGGTGCCCGCCGCGTACACCGCGTCACCGACCGCCACCGGCGAAAACAGGTAGCGACCCGCCTTGCCGACGCTTGCCTTCCACGTCTGCTGCACGTCGAGCGCGGGCTTGAACTCGGTGAGCGGCGTGGGAATGCGGCGCTCGTCTTTCGACGACGAGCATGCCGCCATCGTCAGCACGGCCAGCGCACAGGCCACGGGCACAGCGCAGCGTTTGAGCAGATTCATCGGTGAACGAAGCATGTTTTAACTAGAGTCTTTACAGGTTGAAGGCGGTGAACGTTGCGTAGCGACGCAGCTTAGCCGCCCAACGCGTCGAGCTTGAACTGGATCAGCTGGCGCGTCGAAATATCGTTCTTCGGCAAGGCGTCGAGCGCGAGCTTGTAGGCTGTGCGCGCGTCATCGCGCTTGCCCTGGGCGGCGAGCAGATCGCCGCGGCTGTCGGCCACTACGCCCTTGAACGCGTCGGATTCAGGTTGCTGCACCAGCGCGAGGGCTGCGTCGTAAGCCTTCTCGTCGAGCAGCAGCGACGCAAGGCGCAGCTTTGCGATCTGCCGGAATTCGTCGTCTTTCGCGTGATCGGCGGCCCACTGCAGCTGCGTTTTGGCGCCTGCCGTGTCGCCCGCCTGGTACAGCGACTTTGCCGCCGCGAGCGCGGTCATTTGCGCGTAGGCGGTGCCGCTGTATTTGTCTTCCATGTCGGCCGCGATGCGCGCGAGGGTCACCTTGTCGACCTTGTCGCCCGCGCCCGTCACTTCCTGCACCCGGCCATACAGCGCGGCGGCTTCCGCCGCCTGATGCCGCTGCCACCAGTTCCAGCCGTTCCAGCCCGCCGCGGCAATCACCGCCACCAGCAGGATCCACGTGGACGCGTTGCCCCACCGCGCCCACCAGGCCTTTACGCTTTCAATCGATTCCTGCTCGTCGTGGTAACTCATCGCGAAGCGATTCCTTCCTGTCCATGCCTTTTAGATTGTTGACCGTGCTCAAAGCGACATCTGCAAACTTCGGCGCCACCGCGATCAGTCATCCCCGTCTTCGGAGGACGCAACCATCGCATTGATTAGAAATTCGGTCAAGTCTTCGGCCGGTACGTTCTGCTGCTCGCTCTTGGCACCCGCGGCACCCGTATTGCGCAGCGGCTTCACGCCGACCGTGCCGTTCGCCACTTCGTCCTCACCGAGAATCACCGCGAACGCCGCGCCGCTCGCGTCGGCGCGCTTCATCTGCGACTTGAAGCTGGCCGGCTGGCCGTCCGGGCTGCAATGCAAGACCACGTCGAGGCCGGTGTCGCGCAGCCGCTCCGCGATGATGAACGCCTGGTCGCGCGCCGCTTCGCCCTGGTGCGCGACGTAGACGTCACAGCCTTCGTCTTCCGGCACCAGCTTTTCTTCCTTCAGCAATTCGATGATGCGCTCGACGCCCATCGCCCAACCGCATGCCGCGGTCGGCTTGCCACCGAGTTGCTCGATCAGCGGATCGTAGCGGCCGCCGGCCGCGACGGTGCCCTGCGCGCCCAGCTTGTCGGTGATCCACTCGAATACAGTCAGGTTGTAGTAATCGAGACCGCGCACCAGCCGCGGATTGATCGTGAACGGAATGTTGTTCGCCTTCAGGATGCGTTGCAGACCCTCGAAGTGCGTGCGCGATTCGTCGCCGAGGAAATCGATCAGCTTCGGCGCGTTGCGGGCGATGTCCTGCAGCGCCGGGTTCTTCGTGTCGAGCACGCGCAGCGGGTTCGTGTACAGGCGGCGTTTGGCTTCTTCGTCGAGCGCGTCCTGATGCTGCTCGAGATACGCAATCAGTTCGACGCGGTGCGCGGCGCGTTCGTGCGCCAGACCGAGCGAGTTGATTTCGAGCTTGATGCCGGTCAGGCCGAGATCGTCCCACAGGCGCTGGCACATCAGGATGATTTCCGCGTCCGTATCCGGACCCGCGAAGCCGAGCGCCTCGACGCCGACCTGATGGAACTGGCGATAGCGCCCGCGCTGCGGACGCTCGTGGCGGAACATCGGGCCGATGTACCACAGGCGCTTCGGTCCGTCGTACAGCAGGTTATGTTCGATCGCCGAGCGCACCACCGCTGCGGTGTTTTCCGGACGCAGCGTCAGGTTTTCGCCATTCAGCGCATCGGTGAAGCTGTACATCTCTTTCTCGACGATATCGGTCACTTCGCCGATACCGCGCGTAAACAGCTGCGTGTGTTCGACGATCGGCGTGCGGATATTCTGGTATCCGTACGAACGCAGCATCGATTTCACGGTTGCTTCGAAAAACTCCCACAGGCCGGCGTCCTGCGGCAGCAGGTCGTTCATCCCCTTTACACCGGAGAGTTTTTCGAGCTTTTTCTTCTGTTCAGTCATCTGGATTCGATCGACAAAAATTTAACTCAGCGCGGCGGTGCGGCCGTAACGGCGCTCGACGTAGTCGCTGACGATTTGCTGGAATTCCTCGGCAATGCGCTCGCCGCGCAGCGTCTTCACCTTTTCACCATCGATAAAGACCGGCGCGGCCGGGTTCTCACCCGAGCCCGGCAAGCTGATGCCGATGTTCGCCTGCTTCGATTCGCCCGGCCCGTTGACGATGCAGCCCATCACCGCGACGTGCATCTTCTCGACGCCAGGATATTGATCGCGCCACACCGGCATCTGCGTGCGCAGATAGGTCTGGATCTGCGATGCCAGCTCCTGGAACAGCGTGCTGGTGGTACGGCCGCAACCCGGGCACGCGATCACCATCGGCGTGAACGAGCGCAGACCCATGGTCTGCAGGATTTCCTGACCGACGATCACTTCGCCGGTACGCGAGGCGCCTGGTTCCGGGGTCAGCGAGATGCGGATCGTGTCGCCGATGCCTTGTTGCAGCAGCACCGACAGCGCAGCCGTCGACGCGACGATGCCCTTCGAACCCATGCCCGCCTCGGTCAAGCCGAGGTGCAGCGCGAATTCGCAACGGCGCGCGAGCTCGCGATACACGGCGATCAGGTCCTGCACGCCGCTCACCTTGCACGACAGGATGATCTTGTTGCGCGAAAGGCCGAGCTCCACCGCGCGCTCGGCCGAGCCGATCGCCGACTGGATCAGCGCTTCGTACATCACGCTTTGCGCTTCCCATGGTTGGGTGCGCGTAGCGTTCTCGTCCATCATCTTTGCGAGCAGGTCCTGGTCGAGGCTGCCCCAGTTCACGCCGATGCGCACCGGCTTGTCGTACTGGATCGCCGCTTCGATCATCTGCGCGAATTGCGTGTCGCGCTTCGCGCCGTGGCCGACGTTGCCCGGGTTGATCCGGTACTTCGACAGCGCTTCTGCACAGGCCGGATGGTCGCGCAGCAGCAGATGGCCGTTGTAATGGAAGTCGCCGACCAGCGGCACCGATACGCCCATCCGGTCGAGCTGATCGCGAACCGCCGGCACGGCCGCGGCGGCCTCCGGCGTGTTGACCGTGATGCGCACGAGTTCGGAGCCCGCTTGCGCGAGTTCCTTGATCTGGATCGCGGTGCCGATTGCGTCGGCGGTGTCGGTGTTGGTCATCGACTGCACGCGCACCGGCGCGTCGCCGCCGACTGTCACGATATTGCCGGCCCAGCGAATATCGACTGCGTGCGATACGCGACGTGGCGCCTGGCCGCCGAAAACAGGTTCGGACGAACTGATTTGACTGGTGTTGGATTGCATGGGATCGGAGTGCATCGATAAACCCGTCTTTGAAGCCTGCTCTTGAGGGGCGGCCCTTTCAGGCGCCCGCTATTGTTGAAACCAACCAGATTGAAACCGATTTTGAGCCTGGCGACGACGTCGTACCTGACGCCGCGTGCCGGCTCGCGCTTGTTACGTTTGAGATGTGCACTGTTTGCGCTCGCGGGCCGAAGCGGGCGGCTGCTGATCAAACCATTGCTGATCAAACGATGTTCAGTGTTGCTTCGCCCGCTGCTGTTCGCGATTCACTACTTCGCGCTCATACGCGCCCGGCCCCGTCGGAGCCGCTCGCGCATTCGACCTTACGGCAACGCGAAACGTGCCACATTCCCCTTCGCTGCCGCATATTTTGACGGATCGACCGGCTGACCATCAAAAGTGATCGATTCGAGACCCGCCCGATTGCCGATCGTCACCTTGAGCGGCGCATCGCCACTGATTTCCTTGCTGTCGCCCGCATGAACGAGGCCGGAGAATACTTCCTTGCCGTCCTTCTGTCGCACGCTCAACCAGCTGTCCTGCGTGACCTTCAGCGCGAGCGTCGATGAACCGGCCGGCGCGGCTGGTGTCGATGCGGCTGCTGCGACCGTGTTCGCCGTAGGTGCGCTGGCTGCGGCGGCCGTAGCAGGATTAGCGGTGTTCGTTGCGTTCACGGCGGCTGCGTTAGGTACGGCCGCTGTGGCCGGCGCCGACGCGCCTGCCATCGGCAGCGGTGCTGGCATCTGCTGCGTCTGCTGCTGCGATCCGGCATCGGCTGCCTGGGCGGGTTGGCCTTCGCCTGAACCGCTCGCAGCACCTTGCGCGCCGTCCGTTTGCGCAGATGTCTGACCCTGCGTAACCGACGCCGATGCACCGCTCACACCGCCTGCCGCGCTATTCGAAACGCTCGCACCGTTCGTCGTCGCTTTCAGGCGCGCAAGCCACGCGCTGGAATCGCCGCCGTTCGTATGCCACATCGCCAACGCGATCAACGCGACGATCACCGCCGCCACGCCCCACAGCCATGACCGCCGCCGCGGCGCGCTATTGCCGAGCGACAGCGACACGCGGCCGCGCGGCAAATCGGTCCCCGCCGACGCCGGCATCTTCAGATCCGGCGCAGGCACGCGACGCTCGCGGCGCAGCGCATCGGTATAGGGGGTGGGATCCGCGCCCAGCATCTTCGCGTAGCTGCGCACGACGCCGAGCGCAAAGGTGGTATCCGGCAATTGACTCAGATCGCCCGCCTCGAGCGCGCGCAACTTCGCAACCGGCACCTTGAGCCGCGCCGATACGTCTTCGATCGACCAGCCCTTGGCTCCGCGCAACTGGGCAAGACGCGCCCCGACCGACGCAAGCGACTCGTTCCCCACCTGCACGGCCGGCTGCAACGCAGCCGGAGCGGCTACCGGCGCCGGGCGCCCGGTATGTCTTTCGGTATCGTGCGGTTGCGGGTGCTGCGGCTCACTCATCCCAAATCCTTTCGCGTCGATTCTTTTTTAGTTCGTGCGGTCCGGCGAAGCATACTCCGATCCCCGTATCGCAAACCGTTTATAACAAAATGTGCGGCTCCCGGGGCAATTGCGGACGCTGTTGCTCGCCGTTGCCTATGCCGCCACTGATGTTGCTCTACTAGCGCCGCCTGTTCGACTTCGTTTACCGCGTGCAGCCCCGCCATTGCAAAACTTCGTTGCGACTGCCTGCACGGTGCCCAAATCGCCGCGGCTGCACACGCCAGCAGTCGAGCCCGTCGCACGCCGCCTGCAACGGTTTCACACGGCACGGACTTCGATCACCTTTGCCGCCTTTCCCGCGCGCTCAGCAAGGCGCGTGCGATCCTTGACCGCGCCGGCCAGCTGACCGCAGGCCGCATCGATATCGTCGCCGCGCGTCTTGCGCACGGTCGTGACGACTCCCGCATCCATCAACACCTGCGCAAACCGCTTGATCTGTTCCTGCTTCGAGCGGAAAAGCCCAGATTCCGGGAACGGATTGAACGGGATCAGATTGAATTTGCATGGCACGTCGCGTGTCAGCGCAAGCAGTTCGCGCGCCTGCGCCTCGCTGTCGTTGACACCGTCGAGCATGCAATATTCGAAAGTAATAAAGTCGCGCGGTGCGACTTGCAGATACCGCTGGCAAGCCGCCATCAGCTCACGCAGCGGGTACTTCTTGTTGAGCGGCACCAGCATGTCGCGCAGGTCGTCGCTTGGCGCGTGCAGCGAAACAGCCAGCGCCACCGGCAAATCCGCGCCGAGCCGGTCCATCATCGGCACGACGCCCGAAGTGGACAACGTGACGCGCCGGCGCGACAGACCGTACGCGTTGTCATCGAGCATCAGGCGCATCGCGGGCACCACTGCGTCGTAGTTCAACAGCGGCTCACCCATGCCCATCATCACGACATTCGTGATGACCCGCTCGCCTTTGCCGTCGCCGCCCGTCGCACGGCCGCCGGACACGCCGAGCGACGCGCGCAGCGCGAACTCGGCCATGCGCAACTGGCCAATGATCTCGCCGGTGCTCAGATTACGTGAAAAACCTTGCTTGCCGGTCGAGCAGAACCGGCAATTCACAGCGCATCCCGCCTGCGACGACACGCACAGCGTGCCGCGGTTCTCTTCGGGAATGAACACGCTTTCAACGGCGTTGCCGTTACCGACGTCGACCAGCCATTTGCGGGTGCCGTCGGCTGAAATATGGTCGCTGACAATGCCGGGCATCGTGATCGACGCGCGACTTTTCAGCTTTTCGCGCAGCGACTTCGCGAGATCGGTCATCCCGTCGAAGTCGGCCGCGTTGTACTGGTGAATCCAGCGCTGCAATTGCTTGGCGCGAAACGGCTTTTCGCCAAGGCTGCCGCAATATGCGACAAGGCCTTCTGCGTCGAGATCGAGAAGGTTGACGGTTGGACTGCTCGTCATATCGATTCCTGCCATTCAGTGCGAGACACGCGTTCATGCAACAAGCTGCCTGAACGCCCTGCCGTTCGCGCCCGCTCCTGCTGCTAATTCGTCACCACGCCGCGAGTGGCTTAGCGCGAGTAAACGTTGACTTCCGGGAAGAAAAAGGCGATTTCGCCACGCGCCGTTTCGGCTGCGTCCGAACCGTGCACTGCGTTCGCGTCGATGCTGTCTGCGAAATCGGCCCGGATCGTGCCCTTTTCGGCCTTCTTCGGATCCGTCGCGCCCATCAGTTCGCGGTTCTTCAGGATCGCGTTCTCGCCTTCCAGCGCTTGCACCATCACCGGGCCGGAGATCATGAAGTCGACCAGATCCTTGAAGAACGGACGTGCGCTGTGCACGGCGTAGAACTTCTCGGCATCCGCACGCGACAGATGAACCATACGCGATGCTACGATCTTGAGGCCCGCGTTTTCGAAGCGGGTGTAGATCTGACCAATCACGTTCTTGGCCACTGCGTCCGGCTTGATAATCGACAGAGTGCGTTCGATCGCCATAAAAACTCCAAAAAATTAAGAAGTTACTAATTCAAATGAATCCGCAATTGTAGCATGTTCCGGTGTATGATTGCGATTGAACCCTTACATAAATGAAAGACTCCAACCCTTCGAAGTCGACTGATGGTCAACCTCGGGGCAAGTGCGATCTGCCCGACACGAAAGAAGTGGTAATAAAAGGTTGCAACAAAACCCTACAGGTCGATCTCCGGCGCATTGAAACTCCGGCGCGCCGCGTTAATCTTAGGGTTGGTGGGTCGAGCGACTGGCAGCAAACCCGCAAGCCGGCGCCGCACAACAAGGTTTGGCATACCACTGCGCAACACTGCGTCTGACGCAAGGAGAAACCATGAACGAATATCCCTATAACTTTGGCCGCGGCGGTGCCGTCACCTCGGTCGAAGCCCGCAACCGCGTATTGCGCAACACCTACTGGCTGCTTGCGCTGTCGATGGTGCCAACGGTGCTGGGCGCGTGGGTGGGCGTCGCAACCGGCTTCTCGCTGTTCGCCGCCACCAGCCCCGCCATGAGCATGCTGGCGTTCTTCGCCATCGCCTTCGGCTTCATGTTCGCGATCCAGCGCACCAAAGACAGCGCCGCCGGCGTGTTCGTGCTGCTGGGCTTCACGTTCTTCATGGGCCTGATGCTGTCAAGGCTGCTCAGCTTCATCCTTGGCTTTTCGAACGGTCCATCGCTGATCATGATCGCGTTCGGTGGCACCGGTGTGATCTTCGCCGCGATGGCAACGATCGCCACAGTCAGCAAGCGCGATTTCTCGGGCCTCGGCAAGTGGCTGTTCGTCGGCGTGATCGTGTTGCTGCTGGCCATGGTCGCCAACATGTTCCTGCACCTGCCCGCGTTGATGCTGACGGTTTCGGTGCTCGCCATCGTGATCTTCTCGGCGTACATGCTGTTCGACGTGCAGCGCGTGGTGAACGGCGGCGAGACGAATTACATTACCGCCACGCTCGCGATTTACCTGGACCTGTACAACGTGTTCGTGAATCTGCTGGCGCTGCTGGGCATTTTCGGCGGTAACCGGAACTGATCCAGAAGCTTGCGGCGCGCTCGGCAGAGCGCGCCGTAGCGGCCTGAAATGCTAAAACGCCCGTGACGATCGCTCGTCACGGGCGTTTTTTGCGGCCTGCAACCCACACGTCCGCTCAGACGGTCAGCCAGTCGAAGCCTTCGTCCTGCGAGGCCACCACGACGTCGGTTGCTGCCGCTCCCAGCACCGCCGCCATCGCGGCCTGCGCCAGCTCCGGCAGATTGTTCTGCTGGCTCAGATGCGCCGCGACCAGATGACGCAAGCGCGAGCGGTCCAACGAAGCAAGGATGTCCGCGGCGGCCGCATTGTTCAGATGCCCGTGATTGCCACCAATCCGCGCCTTTAGCGACGGCGGATAGCGGCTCGCAGCCAACATCTGTACATCGTGGTTGCATTCGAGCACGAGCGCGTCGCAGCCACTCAACACCGCGCTGATATGAGGCGTCGACGTGCCGACGTCGGTCAATACGCCGAGCCGCACCGCGCCGTCCGAAAACACATACTGCAGCGGTTCGCGCGCGTCGTGCGGTACGGTGTAAGGCAGCACACTGAGGTTGCCGATCGCAACGGCCTCGTCGCCCCACAGCACGTGCAAATCGACGTCCGCCTCGTCCGCACCGACCGCGCGGGCGGTGCCCCAACTCATGTGCAAAGGAATCGACCACTTGCGCGCCAGCGTCAGCGCGCTACCAATGTGGTCGCTATGTTCGTGGGTAATGATGATTGCGTCGAATGACTCGACGCTTACGCCGAGCCGCGCCAGACGCCGCTCGACTTCCTTCGCGGAAAATCCGCAATCGAGTAGAACGCGCGTGGTGGTCGCGCCGCTGTGTGCTTCGACGACCAGCGCGTTGCCTTCGCTGCCGCTGCCCAGACTGGCGAACCGCACGGCCCGCCTTAGTTCAGCTGCGCGTGAAGCAGCGTCACGATGTTCTTCGCGTCCGACGACATATCCACCTGGCCATTCGCATCGACCACGGCGACCTGGGTCATCGCATCGCCCTTCGAACGCACATTCACCAGGTATTCGTGGCTGTCCTTCTTCGGCGTGCTGGTGAACAGCTTGCCGAGCAGGCCCTCGCGCTTCACTTCCTGCAGCGAATCGGCGTAGCGCACGTAGTAGATGCCCTTTTCGCGGTCGCGATTGTCAACCGTGAAGTTGGTGCGATCAAGCGCGAGGCCGACACGCAGCCATGCACGGTCGAACGATTCCTGCAGATCGAGCGTGTTCGAACCCGAGGCCACCTGTGCAGACGCCGCCGCAGGACGCGCTTCGGTCAGCAGTTGCTTCGACTGCGCGTCGGTCAGGCCGAACTTCTGCATCAGCTTGGCCAGAAACTCCGCTTCCAGTGCCGGATCGCGCGGCCGCTCGACCCAGCGCGACGAAGTCTTGTCGAAGCCCGTCAGCACTTCTTCCATCGAGCTGTGCGTAATCGAAATATCGGTCTGGCCGCTCGCATCGCGCGACACCAGCGTGCGGAAACTATCGCGCGTGCCCGACGAGTACGCGAAATCGATCACGCGGCCGATCGTGCGGCGGAACCAGTCATCCGGGATGTTCGCGCGGTTCTCGGCCCAGTCGGTCGTCATGATGCCGGTGGCGGTCGCGTTGGTCTTCAGCGAGAAGCCGTTTTCGGTCCAGAACTCCTGCAACTGCGGCCACAGTTGATCCGGCGTGCGGCCGTCGACCACCAGCCAGCGCCGGTCGCCGTCGCGTTCGACGTGCATGCCGAACGGATCCTGTGCGCTCGGCACACCTTCGGTCAGATTGCCGGCCGCCGTTTGCGCCCGCTGCGGTGCGCCGCCAAGTGCAGTACCCACCGCCGGCGCCTCATAGCGCTGATCGATCTTCGCGGACGTCAGATCGCTCGGCACGGCGAGCGTCGGCGCGCTTGGCGTGTCCTTGTAGTTGACCCGGTCCGTGGAGAGCATGTCGTTCAGCGATTCGCAGCCGGCAAGCGCCGACACCGCAAGCGTCATCGCCACGAGGCGCATTGCGTGGGAGGAGAGAGCGGATCGTTTCATGTGGTCCTTCATGATGCTAGAACGCGCTGCCTTGGTTCGGGCCCCGAACATAAGCTTTATCGTCGTGTTAAACAAAATGCCGGGTTCGGGTTCATGCCCGCGCGGCAACGCTGCGGCGCGCGCTTAACCCAGCAACCCTGCTTCGTGCAACGCCGCGCGCACCACGTCGTGATAGCGCGCGTCGAGCGGCGTAAGAGGCAAACGGATGCCGCCTTCCATGCGGCCCAACTGCTGCAGTGCCCATTTGGCCGGAATCGGATTCGATTCGATAAACAGGTTCTTGTGCAGCGACAACAGCTTCAGGTGAATCTCACGCGCGGTTTTCGCGTCGGCAGCAAGCGCTGCCTTGCACAACTGCGCCATCGCGCGCGGCGCAACGTTGGCGGTAACCGAAATATTGCCGTGGCCGCCGAGCAGCATCAGCGCGATGGCGGTCGGATCATCGCCGCTGTAGATCCCGAAATGCGCGGGCGCGGCCTTGATCAGATGCGCGGCGCGGTCGATGCTGCCGGTCGCTTCCTTCACGCCCACGATGCCCGGCACGTTCGCAAGGCGCAGGATCGTTTCGTTGGACATATCGGCCATCGTACGGCCGGGCACATTGTAAAGGATCACGGGCAGCTCGACGGTTTCCGCGATTTTCGCGAAATGCCGATACATGCCTTCCTGGGTCGGCTTGTTGTAGTACGGCACGACCTGCAGCGTCGCATCGGCGCCGACTTCCTTCGCGTGCTTCGTCAGTTCGATTGCTTCGGCGGTCGAATTGCCGCCGGCGCCGGCGATCACCGGAATGCGGCCAGCGGCCTGCTCGACTGCGGTTTTGACCATCAGCACGTGCTCGTCCACCGACAGGGTGGCCGATTCGCCGCTGGTGCCGACGACCACGAGGCCGGTCGTGCCTTCCTCGATATGCCAGTCGATCAGTTTTCGGAACGCCGGCAGATCGAGACTGCCGTCCTCGTGCATCGGGGTGACGATGGCAGGCATGCTGCCGCGGAACCGGATACTGTCGTTCACGTTGGTCATTGAAACTCGATGAATTTATTCAATAAACAGCAATTGTAGCGGATTACCCGGCCAAATCGTAACGCGGGGGAACCCATATGCCGGACCCGGAAGCAGATTTTTCCGGTTCACGCACGGCACAGATGCGTTGCACGAAGGCTGGGCGCGGATCGGCGAAAAAACCGTCCTGAAATGCGACCACCCGCAGTTGCCCGCGTACGACATCGAGCAGTTCGCCAGACGCCAGCAAGAACGCCGGATTCGACGGTTTGCCGACGGTTTCGTTGCCCTGCGCGAAGGTTTCGTAGATCAATACGCCGCCGGGCGCCAACGCGTTCAGCAATTGGGGAAAGAGCGGGCGGTGCAGATAGTTCGTGACGACGATCGCCGCGAACGTGGTGCCCGCGGGAAGCGGCCACGCGGCATTTTCGAGATCGGCAACCAGCGTTTCGATGGGCGCAATGGGCGTGACAGAAGCATCCGGCGTGTCGGGCGCCGCGTCGCGCAACGTGGCGAGCACGTCGAGCGCAGCGGCATCGCGATCGACTGCCGTCACCGGATGCCCGAGCGCCGCGAACCAGCGTGCGTGCCGCCCTGCTCCCGACGCGACGTCCAGCACTGCCCCGCCCGCCGCCACCAGATGCGACCAGCGCCGCACCCAGCGCGACGCCTCACCGAGGCCGTGAGAAAAGTGTGCGCCATCCGCAGATTGCGGCGCTCCCGAGGTCGTCATGCCGCTGCCTCAATCAAACCCGAACCAGAACCAGAACCCGAACCCGAACGCCACGCGCGCATCGCTTGTCAGCTGTACGAGAGGCCCATCGCCTCACGCACGTCGCGCATCGTTTCGGTCGCGAAGCGGCGTGCCTTGTCGCAGCCATCCGCGACGATCGCACGCAGCAGCGACGGATCGTCCATGTACTTCTGCGCACGCTCGAGCATCGGCTGCTGCTCGCGCAAAATGCCCTCGATCACCGGCTGTTTGCACTCGAGACAACCGATGCCGGCCGTGCGGCAACCCTTTTGCACCCACTCGTGCGTGGCTTCGTCGGTGTAGACCTGATGCAGCTGCCACACCGGGCACTTGTCCGGATCGCCCGGATCGGTGCGGCGCACGCGGGCCGGGTCGGTCGGCATGGTGCGCACTTTTTTCGTGATGGTCTCGGCATCCTCGCGCAGGCCGATCGTATTGCCGTACGACTTCGACATCTTCTGGCCGTCCAGACCCGGCATGCGCGACGCCTTGGTCAGCATGACCTGCGGCTCGACCAGGATCAGCTTGCGCGAACCTTCGAGATAGCCGAACAGGCGCTCGCGGTCGCTCATCGACAGGCTTTGCGATTCCTGCAGCATCGCACGCGCTTTTTCGATGGCTTCGTCGTTGCCTTCCTGCTGGTACGAGTTGCGCAGCTCGTGATACAGCTTCGCGCGCTTGCCACCAAGCTTCTTGGCGGCTTCCAGCGCCTTCTCTTCGAAGCCCGGCTCGCGGCCGTACAGGTAGTTGAAGCGGCGTGCGATTTCACGCGTCATTTCGACGTGCGGCACCTGGTCTTCGCCGACCGGCACCAGCGACGCGCGATACAGCAGGATGTCGGCCGCCATCAGCACCGGGTAGCCGAGAAAGCCGTAAGTGGACAGATCCTTGTCCTTCAGCTTCTCCATCTGCTCCTTGTAGGTCGGCACGCGCTCAAGCCAACCGAGCGGCGTGCTCATGCCGAGCAGCAGCGACAGCTCCGCATGCTCCGGCACACGGCTCTGGATAAACAGCGTGGCCTGCGCCGGATCGATGCCGGACGCGAGCCAGTCGATCAGCACTTCCCAGACGCTCTTCTCGATGACTTCCGGCGTTTCGTAGTGGGTGGTCAGCGCGTGCCAGTCGACCACGCAGAAGAAGCACGGATACTCGGACTGCAGCCGCACCCAGTTTTTCAGCACGCCGTGATAGTGGCCGAGGTGCAGCGAGCCCGTGGGCCGCATGCCGGAGAAGATTCGGTCTGGATACATGGTCTGATCAGAAAAGCGATACGAGAGGAGTCAGGATGGCGGTCACGGCATCGTAGCCGAGACTGACGAGCGGCCGCAGCCAGAATTTCGTCAGCGTCCCCGTGATGACCAGCGCCATCACGATAAAGAAGCCGTAAGGCTCGATACGCGACAGCATGATCGACGGCCGCGGCGGCAACAACGCTGCGAGCACGCGCCCGCCGTCGAGCGGCGGCAGCGGAAACAGGTTCAACACGCCGAGCACCAGATTGATACCGACGCCAGCCGCGGCCATCCGCGTGAAGAACGGTTCTTCGACGTTGAACGCTGCCAGCGCGACACCGACCACGCCCCACACCAACGCCTGAACAAAATTGCATAGTGGACCGGCCAGCGCGACCCACAGCGATCCCCAACGTGGATTGCGCAGATTGCCGAACGCGACCGGCACCGGCTTCGCATAGCCGAACATGAACGCGCCGCTTGTCGCGAAATAAAGCAGAAGTGGAATCGCGATCGTGCCGAGTGGATCGATATGCCGCATCGGATTGAACGAAACGCGGCCGAGTACGTAAGCGGTGTTGTCGCCCAACATGCGCGCGACGTAGCCGTGGGCGGCTTCATGCAGCGTGATCGCGAAAATCACCGGCAACGCATAGACGACGATGGTTTGTATCAGGGAAGAATCCATAGCTGGTTATTGTAACAATGCCGCCGGGCGCGGCCGCGCTGTTTCCATCATTACCGCATTAATTTCGGCCTTGCCGTTCGCGCGCACACCGCCGCTTGCGCTGTCTCTGCAGCGGCGTGGCACGCTCATCAGGCAGGTTGTTCGAGGCCGAACGGCGCCAGACTGCCGCGGCCGGGCCGCACCAGCACCGGCTCTTCGCCGGTTAGATCGATGACCGTCGACGGCTCGCAAATGCACGCGCCGCCGTCGATCACCAGATCGATCTGCTTCTCCAGCCGCTCGCGGATTTCTTCAGGATCGTTCAGCGGCTGCGTTTCGCCCGGCATGATCAGCGTGGTGCCGAGCAGCGGCTGACCGAGCGCTTCGAGCAGTGCCAGCGTGATTGCGTGGTCGGGCACGCGCAGGCCGATCGTCTTGCGCGACGGATGCGACAGGCGCCGCGGCACTTCCTTGGTGGCCTGCAGCACGAACACATACGGGCCTGGCGTCACCGATTTGATCAACCGGTATTGACGGTTGTCGACCATCGCAAAGCTCGACAACTCCGACAGGTCGCGCACCAGCAGCGACAACAGCGCGCGGTCGTCGAGATCGCGCACGCGCCGCAGCCGCTCGGCCGCCTGCTTGTCGTCGAGCCGGCAACCGAGCGCGTAGCTCGAATCGGTCGGCAGCGCGACGAGCCCACCGCCGCAGACGATCTGCGCGGCCTGCTTGATCAGGCGCGGCTGCGGATTGTCCGGATGGATCCGAAAGTATTGGGACATGATGAGGATTCGGGGGACGGAAATACCGTTGCTGCCGTTGCTTTTCGCACGGCAGGTACCCATGCGTGCGCGTCTGTTACTGCCGGTGCTGTTGCCGCTGTTGCTATTCCCACCGCCGCCGCAGGGCCTGCGGCGAAACGCGGCTTCACAGCCAGCGTTCCCACACAGGCTTAAGGTCGGACGGCAGCGGCGGCAGGCTGCCCAACTCGACGCGCCCCTCGCCCACCGCGTGAAAGTCGGAGCCGCGCGACGCCTCGAAACCGAAGCGGCGCGCAACGTCCGCGTATTCGGCGTATTGGTCCGGCGTATGGCTGCCGGTGATCACTTCGATCGCCTTGCCGCCCAGATCGATGAACTCGCCGAACAACGCGCCGAACTCGAGCGGTGTGTATTCGTAGCGGCCCGGGTGCGCGATGATCGCCTCGCCGCCCGCCGCCTGAATCCACTTGACCGCATCCGCCAGCTTCGCCCAACGATGCGCGATATAGCCTGGTTTGCCGTCGCCGAGATAACGCGTGAACGCGTCCTGGGTCGACGTGCAGCAACCGCTGTCGACCAGATAGCGCGCAAAGTGCGTACGCGAAATCATGTCCGGATTCGACACGTACTTCAGCGCGCCTTCGTACGTATCGGGCAGCCCGAGCGTGGCGAGCTGCTCGCCCATCGCTTCGGCGCGCGCGGCGCGGCCGTTGCGGGTGCGCTCGAGCCCATCGATCAACGCCTGGCAGGCCGGGTCGACATGCAGGCCGACCACGTGCACCGTACGCGACGCCCATGTCACCGAGATTTCGACGCCGCACAGATAGTCCATGCCGAGTTGCTGCGCCGCGTCGCGCGCTTCCGCCTGGCCGCCGATCTCGTCGTGATCGGTGAGCGCCCACAGCGTCACGCCATGAGCGTGCGCGCGGCGCGCGACCTCCGCGGGCGCGAGCTGCCCGTCGGATACGGTGGAATGGCAATGCAGGTCGGCGTTCATTGCAGGGTAAAACGCTGGGTTGATAGCGCTAGTTGAAAGTTGTCTGGCCATTTTACTGCAACGCAGTAAGCGCACGCAGAGGATTTGCTAGCCGACGGTGGCAGCGGCGCCGATGTCGGCGGCGGGTGTTGTGGCTGCTGAACGGGAGAAATTGCACGTCACCGCGGGCACGCCCAGCCGCACAACCAGCAGCACAACCAGCAGCACAACCACGGGCATAGTCTGCACGCAAACCGTGGGCACAACGCCGCGCGCCACTCCAGCGCCAATCCTTATGCGCAAAAAGTCATGCGCGCGTCACACGCGGCATCACGCACAAAACCCCTCGATCAACGCGGCAATCTGCTCCGGCTGGTCGTGATGCACCATGTGGCCGGCGTCGTCGACGATCTTTTCGCGCCAGTCGGGAAAAGCGCGAAAGCGCGCCTTGAATTCGTCGAGCGGGACCTCTGCGGCGATACTCGCGAGCGTCGGCGAGCCGGCGGCCTCCACGTGCAGCACCTTGGCGCTCACCTGCGACCAGACTGCCATCACCTCGTCGAGGCGGTACAGCAGCGGACCGCGAATCTTGTGCGCAGGGTCCGCGAGCAGCATATAGCCGCCGTCGCCATCCGGTTTCGACCAATGCTGCGCGAGAAAGCGCGCGCGTCGCGCGTCGAGCCGCGCGTTGTTTTTCACCAGACGCGCTGCGACGTCGTCGAGCGACGCGTAGCGGCGCAGTTGCCGCGGCTCGCGCATTTCGTCGAGCCAGGCCGCGAGGCGCCGCGGCGCCTGCGACGACTTCGCAGCCGCGAGGCCGAAGCCCTCGAGATCGACCACGCGCCGCACCCGCTGCGGCCGCGCACCCGCATACAGGCATGCCACGTTCGCACCCATGCTGTGGCCGACCAGATTGACCGCGCCCTGCGGCACATAGTGGTCGACCAGTGCCTCGAGGTCCGACAGATATTCATGAAACCAGTAACTGCCGCCGCCTTGCTGGGCCGCCGGCCAGTCGGACAGGCCGAAGCCGCGCGCGTCGGGCGCGATCACCTGCCAGTCGCCGCCGAGTGCATCGACGACGAACTGGAACGACGCTGCCACGTCCATCCAGCCGTGCAGCATGAAGAGCGTAGGCGCGCCGGGGCTGCCCCAGCGGCGCACGTGCAGGCGCACGCCGCGCACGGTGACGAACTCGGATTCGGAACGGGATTCGGTCATCGATGGGTTGCTCAAAAAAGAATGATCGTTCGATTATATCGGTATCGCTCGCGCGTTGTCGCACGCGGCGGCCGAAGCATTGCTCAGCCTTGCGCGGGCGCTTGTGCCGACACCTGGGCGGACTCTTACGCCGGTTGTCGTGCCGGTTGTCGTGCCGGTTGTCGTGCCGGTTGTCGTGCCGGTTGTCGTCCGGTTGTCGTCCGCTTGTCGTCCGCTTGTCGTGCCGCTTGTCGTGCCGCTTGTCGTGCCGCTTATTGCGCTGGCTGCTATGCAACCGATGGCGGCACGTCCAGCGCGGCAAGCGCGGCCAGTTCGGCCTCGTCGAAACCGGCGTCGCGGCGCGCCTCGAAGTTGAACGGCCCGCGCAGCTTCGGCGCGTGATACTGGTCGGCAAGTCGCAGATAAGTGCTGTGCGGATCGGCCTGTCGCTGTTCGCACAGGTAACGGAACCAGCGGTTACCAATCAGCACATGGCCGATTTCATCGCGCAGGATCACGTCGAGAATCGCCGCCGACGCGTGGTCGCCCGCCTGCTGCAAACGCGCGCGGATCGGCGGCGACGCGTCGAGGCCGCGCGCCTCCAGCGTGCGCGGCACCAGCGCCATGCGCGCCAGCACGTCGTCGCGAGTGCGGTCGCACATGTCCCACAGACCGTCGTGCGCGGGAAAGTCGCCGTACGCGTGACCGAATTCGGCGAGCCGCGCGGTCAGCAGCGAAAAATGATGCGCTTCCTCCGCAGCAACCTTCAGCCAGTCGATATAGAACGCCACCGGCATACCGGCAAAGCGCCATACCGCGTCGAGCCCGAGATTGATCGCGTTGAACTCGATGTGCGCGAGCGCATGCAGCAGCACCGCGCGCCCTTCTTCCGACTGCATGCTGCGCCGCCCGAGTTTGCGCGGCTCGACGAGCGGCGGCCGCTCCGGCCGGCCAGGCAGGCCGGTGGGCTCAGTGAGTTCGCGCTGCGGGTCGAAGCACGCCGCGCCGGAGGCGACCCGCGCCTGCAGATCGCGCGTCGCCGCGGCTTTGGCGACCGGGTCGGATTCGCGCAAGATCGTCAGCGCCTCGCTGCGAGCACAGGGTTGAGCAACCGGGGCGGGATCGTCGAAAGGCATGGTGGACAAGCTGAAACGGGTGAAGGCAGAAGGTACGCATTATCCGGCGGTAACGGATGCAACGCAGCACGAAACAAGACCGCGAAGCGACCCACGAGACACTGCCGCGCAACGCGGGCCATAGGGGCAAACCGAAGGCGGCAACGCGCTACGCCCGACTAATCGCATCGTAGCCGGACGCGATCGCTATGCCATTACCGCAGCTGCGCGCGGCACGGGTGCGACCGTCATCCACGCCCTGTGGCCAGTTCGCAAGCAGCCCACACCGCCAACGCACGGCGCAGAAAGCCGACAGAATGCCCACGAAAGTCATCCGCCGGCCGCCCGGCAATCCGGCCACTCGCACTGTCACGCGAGCAATGTGCGCATACGTTTACAATACGCGATTCAACCTCGCGGCGCGGCGCCCCCGCTCTGCGGCCCCGGTCTCGTCCGGGCCGCCCGACGGCGCGCGATGCGTCCCCTGATCACCCAGGAGTCCCAGTGGCAATCTACAAGCTTGGCGACGCAGCCCCCACGGTTCATGAAAGCGTGTTCGTTGCGGAGTCCGCGACGTTGATCGGCAAAGTCACCGTCGAAGAAAACGCCAGCATCTGGTTCGGCGCCGCGCTGCGCGCGGACAACGAGCCGATCGTGGTCGGCGCCGGCAGCAACGTGCAGGAAAACGCAGTGCTCCATACCGATCCGGGCTTTCCGCTGACGATCGAAGCAAACGTGACGATCGGCCATCAGGCGATGCTGCACGGCTGCACGATCCGCGAAGGCGCGTTGATCGGGATTCAGGCGGTGGTCTTGAATGGCGCGGTGATTGGCCGCAATTGTCTGGTCGGCGCCGGCGCTGTCGTCACCGAAGGCAAGCAGTTTCCGGACAACTCGCTGATTCTGGGCGCGCCGGCCAAGGTCGTGCGCGAACTGACCGAAGCCGATATCGCCAATATGCAGCGCGCCGCGGCCGGCTATGTGACACGCCGCGAGTTCTACAAGGCGCAGCTTGTGCGCATTGGGTAACCAGGCGCCCTGGGCCGGCCGTCGACCACGGCCGACCGTACGCTGCGCGACACCATCAAGGAAGGAAAAGTTGTGAGTGACCAGTTGCAGAAGTTCATGTTCGGCGCGGCGCCTGTGCGCGGCGAGATCGTTTCGCTGCGCAATACGTGGCAACAGGTGCTGGCGCGCCGCGACTACCCGACGCCGGTACGCGTCGTACTCGGTGAAATGATGGCGGCGTGCGCGCTGCTGTCGGCCAACCTGAAGTTCGACGGCACGCTGATCATGCAGATTTACGGCGACGGGCCGGTCAAGATGCTGGTCGTGCAATGCCATTCCGATCTGTCGCTGCGCGCCACCGCGAAGTTTTCGGGCGACGTGGCCAGCACGATTACCGACGATATGTCGATGGTTGAACTGATCAATGCGAGCGGCCATGGCCGTTGCGTGATCACGCTGGACCCGCGCGACAAGAAGCCGGGGCAGCAGCCGTATCAGGGCATCGTGCCGCTTTCGGGCGAAGACGGCCCGCTGACGACGATGTCGCAGGTAATCGAGCACTACATGCATCACTCGGAGCAGCTCGACACGCGGATGTGGCTCGCAGCGAACAGCGAGCGCGCGGTCGGCATGCTGTTGCAGAAGCTGCCCGGCGACGGCGGCATCGTCCCGCATCCGGGCGAGCTCGACGCCGATACGTGGGAGCGTGTCTGCACGCTCGGCAGCACGCTGTCGCAAAAGGAGCTGCTGACCGAAGAGCCGGCTACGCTGTTCCGGCGGCTTTTCTGGCAGGAAAACGTGCATCACTTCGAGCCTGCGAATACGCGCTTCGAATGCACGTGCTCGCGCGAGAAGGTCGGCGGTATGCTGAAAATGCTGGGTCGCGACGAAGTGGACAGCGTGATCGAGGAGCGCGGCCACGTCGAGATTCACTGCGACTTTTGCAACCAGCGGTATGAGTTCGACCCGGTCGACGTCGCGCAACTTTTCGTTGCGGGCGCGCTCTCAGGAGGCGTGGCGCCCGCGGCTGAGCAACGTCACTGAGCAACGTCACTGAGCGGTTCCGGCGGCTCGCGGGCTTTGCGGCGACAGTTGGGCGGCGGCGCGTCGTGCGCGCACCTGCCGCCGGCTTCGATCTACTGAATCTTGCCTGGGCGCCCGGCCAATGGAGGCCGACATGAACACTTTCTCGTCACTGGTGCTGCGTCACGTGCGAACCACCGCGACGTTGTCGATGTTCGGCGCGGCAGGTTTGCTCGCCGGCTGCGTGATGGATCCACCGGGGCCGTCACCGATCTATAGTCGCTTGCCCGCCGATCAGGCTGGCACAGCAGAGCATCCACTGACGCCTGAAGAGCGTGCCCGCTACGACGCGATCGACAGGCAGGTGCTCGCCGAGCAAGACCAGGCAATGGCCACGGAAGCGGCAGCACAGGCGTGGTCGCGCTACTACTCGCCACCGGTGTCGGTGTACGGCAGTTACTACGGCGGCGGCTGGGGGCATGGCTGGGGCACCGGAGTGGGCGTCGGTGTCGGCTATCCCGGCTGGGGATGGGGCTGGTAGACGGTCCGCCTGGGGGGGCCGCCTGGTATAGCCGTGAACACCCGGCCGGGCAGCGATCCGGGCCCCACGCTTCAGCCCCATGCTTCAAGCCCCACGATTCGAGCGCCAAGCCCCGCGCTTCAAGCCCATCAACGACAAAGGCGCGGTAAGCACCGCGCCTTTTCTTTTGCCCGCCTGACTGCGCACCACTTTTTCGTGCCGCGCCGTCAACCCGCGCTCTTCCCCTTCGTATCGTCCTTCGCGTTCTTTTTCGCGCCATGCTTGCCGCGCTCAGGCTTCGGCCGGGATTCGGGATTGGGCACCACCCGCACCGGCGCGGCCGACATCTGCCCGCGCGTGGACGTATTGGCCGACGGCGAATTCGATGCCGGCAACGGCGCGTTCGGCGACACGAACTGCACGAACACTTCGCTGTCCTTGACCATGCCCATCTCGTAGCGCGCGCGCTCTTCGACGGCGGCCGTGCCGCTTTGCAGATCCTGGACTTCGCCCGCGATACGTTCGTTGCGGACTTTCTCGTCGGCGTTCTTTTGCAGCTGCTGGTCCAGCTGTTGTCGCAGTTCGTGCACGCGCAACCAGCCTCCATGGCCCCACCACAGCGGGAACTGAATCAGCGCCAGCAGGATGATCAGGGCGACGGTGACAAGGCGCATGAAAAGTGGATCACATTCGAATAAACGCCGCCCTGCGCTCAACGCAGGGCGGCGGGTCAATCAGCAAGAATGATGAAGCTTAAGGGCATCAACGCAGATTGTAGAACGTGGATTTACCCGGATAGCTGGCGATATCGCCGAGATCTTCCTCGATGCGCAGCAGCTGGTTGTACTTCGAGATACGGTCGCTGCGCGACAGCGAGCCGGTCTTGATCTGGCCGGCATTCAGGCCGACCGCGATATCGGCGATGGTCGAATCTTCGGTTTCGCCCGAACGGTGCGAGATCACCGCCGTGTAGCCGGCGCGCTTGGCCATCTCGATTGCCGCGAAGGTTTCCGTCAGCGTGCCGATCTGGTTGATCTTGATCAGGATCGAGTTGGCGATGCCCTTCTCGATGCCTTCCTTCAGGATGCGCGTGTTGGTCACGAACAGATCGTCGCCGACCAGCTGGATCTTCTTGCCGAGCTTGTCGGTGAGGATCTTCCAGCCTTCCCAGTCGCTTTCGTGCATGCCGTCCTCGATCGACACGATCGGGAATTTGTCCGCGAGCGCGCCGAGGTAATCGGCGAATTCGGTCGACGACAGTTGCAGGCCTTCACCCGCCAGCTGGTACTTGCCGTCGTGGTAGAACTCGCTCGCCGCGCAGTCGAGCGCGAGCAGTACGTCTTCACCGGCACGGTAGCCGGCTTTCTCGATGGCTTGCAGGATGGTCGACAGGCATTCGTCGTTGCTGCCGAAGTTCGGCGCGAAGCCGCCTTCGTCGCCCACTGCGGTGCTCATGCCGCGATCCGACAGGATCTTCTTCAGCGCGTGGAACACTTCCGCGCCGCAACGCAGCGCTTCACGGAAGGTCGGCTGGCTGACCGGCACGATCATGAATTCCTGGATGTCGAGGCTGTTGTTCGCGTGCGCGCCGCCATTGACGATGTTCATCATCGGCACCGGCAGTTGCATCGCGCCCGAGCCGCCGAAGTAGCGGTACAGCGGCAGGCCGGCTTCTTCGGCAGCCGCCTTGGCGACCGCCATCGACACCGCCAGCATCGCGTTCGCGCCCAGGCGCGACTTGTTGTCGGTGCCGTCGAGCTCGAGCAGCGTCTTGTCGAGGAACGCCTGTTCCGACGCGTCGAGGCCCATGATTGCCTCGGAGATTTCGGTATTGATGTGCTCGACCGCCTTCAGCACGCCCTTGCCGCCGTAGCGGCCGGTTTCGCCGTCGCGCAGTTCGATTGCTTCGCGCGAGCCGGTCGATGCGCCCGACGGCACCGCAGCGCGGCCCATCGTGCCCGACTCCAGCAGCACGTCGCATTCGACGGTCGGATTGCCTCGCGAATCGAGAATCTCGCGACCGATGATATCTACGATAGCACTCATGGTTTCCTCAAGAAGTTACGGTAAATTCTTTACGGTTGAAACGTCCGGTGCCGATGCGCCGCTGGCTGTGGGCAGCACGCCGGACGCGTTCGGGGCGACCATCGGGTTGCATCGTGCCGCGCTGGCCACTTGTTGCCAGCTCCGGTTGCAACAGACATTGCAACCGGAGCTCGCGACGGACCGGCGCGGCACGGCATCAGTTGAAATCGTTCTCGAGAAACGGCGTGCGCTTCACGGCCTGATCGAGCGTGAGCAAGGTCTCGAGCAGGTCGGCCATGCGATGCAGCGGCACCGCGTTCGGACCGTCGGACTTCGCTTCTGCGGGGTTCGGGTGTGTTTCCATGAACAGCCCGGCCACGCCGGTCGCCACCGCCGCGCGTGCCAGCACCGGCACGAACTCGCGCTGGCCGCCGGAGCTCGTGCCCTGCCCGCCCGGCAGCTGCACCGAGTGGGTGGCGTCGAACACGACCGGTGCGCCGGTCTCGCGCATGATCGCGAGCGAACGCATGTCGGACACGAGGTTGTTATAGCCAAACGACACACCGCGTTCGCAAGCCATGAAGCGGTCTTCGGACAAGCCCGCTTCGCGCGCTGCATTGCGGGCCTTGTCGATCACGTTCTTCATGTCGTGCGGCGCGAGGAACTGGCCTTTCTTGATGTTGACCGGCTTGCCCGAGCGCGCGCACGCATGGATGAAGTCGGTCTGGCGGCACAGGAAGGCGGGCGTTTGCAGCACGTCGACCACGGCCGCGACCTGCTCGAGCTCTTCGATGCTGTGCACGTCGGTCAGCACCGGCACGCCGAGCTGACGCTTCACTTCGCCAAGAATGCGCAGGCCTTCATCCATGCCGAGGCCGCGAAACGACTTGCCGCTGCTGCGATTCGCCTTGTCGTACGAAGACTTGTAGATGAATGGGATCTTCAGCTTCGCGCAGATTTCCTTCAGCTTGCCCGCGGTGTCGATCGTCATCTGCTCGGATTCGACCACGCAGGTGCCTGCGATCAGAAAGAACGGCTTGTCCAGACCGATTTCGAAGTCGGCAAGCTTCATACTTTCTCCTCGACGCGCGCCTCATGATGCACGAGCGCCGCTTCGACAAACGACTTGAACAGCGGATGGCCGTCGCGCGGCGTGGACGTGAATTCCGGGTGGAACTGCACGCCGACGAACCACGGATGCAGGTCGCGCGACAGTTCCATCATTTCCGGCAGGTCTTCGCTCGGCGTACGCGCGCTGATGACGAGGCCACCGGCTTCGAGTTGCGGCACGAAGCGGTTGTTGACCTCATAGCGGTGACGGTGCCGTTCGTTGACGTCCTTGCCGTAGATTTCTTCGGCCATCGTGCCCGGCTTGATCGGGCAGCGCTGCGAACCGAGGCGCATCGTGCCGCCGAGATCCGATTCTTCGTTGCGCTTTTCGACCTTGCCTTCGCGGTCGTACCACTCGGTGATCAGCGCGACCACACGGTTCGGCGTTGCCGCATCGAACTCGGTGCTGTTCGCGTCCTTCAGGCCGACCACGTCGCGCGCGAATTCGATCACCGCCAGCTGCATGCCGAGGCAGATGCCGAGATACGGCACCTTCGCTTCGCGCGCATAGCGGATCGCCGCGATCTTGCCTTCGGTGCCGCGCCGGCCGAAGCCGCCTGGCACCAGCACTGCATCGAGATGCTTGATGCTGTCGACGCCGTTGCTTTCGAGCTCTTCGGAATCGATGTACTGGATGTTGACCTTGGTCGACGTGTGCATCGACGCATGACGCAGCGCTTCGATCAGCGACTTGTACGACTCGGTCAGCTCGACGTACTTGCCGACCATGCCGATCGTCACTTCGTGTTTCGGGTGTTCGAGCTTTTCGACCAGCCCCGCCCACATCGACAGATCGGCCGGCTGCGGCGACAGTTTCAGCTCTTCGCAGATCAGGCGGTCGAGGCCCTGATCGTGCAGCATTTGCGGGATCTTGTAGATGCTGTCGGCGTCCCACACGGAGATCACCGCGTCTTCGGGCACATTCGAGAACATCGAGATCTTGGCGCGCTCGTCGTCCGGAATCGGACGGTCGGCGCGGCACAGCAGCACGTTCGGATAGATACCGATTTCGCGCAGCTTCTGCACGCTGTGCTGCGTCGGCTTGGTCTTCAGTTCGCCTGCAGTGGCGATGAACGGCACCAGCGTGAGGTGCACGAAACACGCGCTGTTGCGGCCGAGGCGCAAGCTCATCTGACGTGCGGCTTCGAGGAACGGCAGCGATTCGATGTCACCCACCGTGCCGCCCACTTCGACGATCGCGACATCCGGCTCGCCGCAGGTGGCCGATGCGGCACCGCGTTCGATAAACGCCTGGATTTCGTTCGTGATGTGCGGAATCACCTGCACGGTCTTGCCCAGATAATCGCCGCGGCGCTCCTTGCGGATTACCGATTCGTAGATCTGGCCAGTCGTGAAGTTATTGGCCTTGCGCATCTTCGTGCTGATGAAGCGCTCGTAGTGGCCAAGATCAAGGTCGGTCTCTGCGCCGTCTTCAGTCACGAACACTTCGCCGTGCTGAAACGGGCTCATCGTGCCGGGGTCGACGTTGATGTAGGGATCGAGCTTGAGGAGGGTGACTTTCAGACCGCGCGATTCGAGGATCGCGGCGAGGGAGGCGGCGGCAATACCCTTGCCGAGGGAGGAGACTACGCCGCCGGTGACGAAAACATATTTGGTCATCGCTGAATGCTCGCGGGAAAAACGGATTATACCTGAAAGCAGGGGCCAGACCCAGCACTAAAACCTCGATGCGGGGCTCGCAATGGGCGTGTGTGCGACGCTTCGGGGCTACCGTTTGGGCTGCCATTGAGCTACCGTTCGGGCCGCCATTGGGCCGCCGTCAGGCTGCTGTGAGCACCGCCCCATGTGCCACATCGATGCCACATGCGTGCCCACTTTTTCGGTGCAATTGTGACCTGGCCGAACGGCGTTGGCGTGTCAGTTTGCGTGGCGGTGGCGGTCACTGTTGTGCGGCGGATACGGTGCTTTTTGCTCGCACGATGTGCCGGCGCAATCCCGGCCGGCCGCGCCGCCGATCAGGCGCCGCCGTGTCGGCTGAGAGATGCCAGCGCAACCGCCCTGCTCCGTCAAGTCGTATGCGGTGCGGATCACCGCACAGATCGCGGCGCGCAACGATCATCAAACCGTCATGAACTATCAAAGCTACGTCGACGCGGCGATGCGGGTTGCCGCCCCGCCGCACCGTTTTGGCTCAAACGCGCTGCTCCAGTTCATGCAGCATTCGCTGCACCGCGCGCGCGGTCTCGATCGGTTTTTCCATCGGATACAGGTGGCTGCCTTCGATCCATTCGAGATGCCCGCCGGTCGCGCGCCGCGTCGCGTCGAGCCCGGCCTGGCGGATTTCCTTCGAGCGCGTCCCGGCAATCAAACCGACCGGCAACGGCGCGCCGCGTGCGAGACGTGAGCCGAGCGTGTGCGGCAAGGTCTTGTAGATCTGATACTCGGTGCGGCGATCGAACGCGAGCGTGCGTGCGCCGTCGGGCGCCGATTGCGGGATGCCAAAGTCGATGTAGTCGGACAGCACGCGCTCGTCCCAGCGCGCGAACGCAGGCTTCGCGTGAAAGTGCCGCCACGCTTCGTCGCGGCTTGCCCAATGCGTACGGCGGGTGCGCGTCGCGGCGGCGGGCGACAGGCGCTCGTCGAGACCGGTCCATTGCGACACGCGCAGCATGCTGCTGCGCCAGCCGGCGATCACCGGCGAATCGAGCATCACGACGCCGCGCACCCAGTGCGGTTTTTTCAGCGCTGCCATCAACGACAGATAGCCGCCCAGCGAATGGCCGACCAGCCACACCGGTGCTTCGTAGCAGCGCTCGATGTCGTCGAGCAGCTGTTCGACCAGATGCGGCCAGTCGCGCGTGACCGGATAACGCGGGTCGTGGCCGATGCGTTCGATGAAGCGCAGTTCGTAGTCGTCGCCGAGCTCGGCGAAGAGCGTCCGGTACGTCGAGGCGGGAAAACCGTTCGCGTGAGAGAAATGGATCACGTTCTTCAAGCCGGGGGGTCTCCGTGTGACGTTGCTGATGTGACGTTGTGGCGCCCGGCGATGCTGCTTTGCAAGCACGGTTTGGCCGTGCTCAGCGGTCCATCCAGTATCGACGATGCGTGTCCCGATAGCGCTCGAGCGTCAGCACCTGCTCGCCCGTCGCGCCGGCTTCGATACGCACGGCACCGTCCTCGTCGCTGCGCGGGAGTTCGATCCGGCGCATCCGGTAGCGCTCGAAGACACCTGCATGCGGGTGGTGAAAACGGTTTCGATAGCCTACCTGAAATACCGCGACGAGCGGCCTCACCGAATCGAGGAACGGCTCGGTAGACGAGGTCTTGCTGCCGTGGTGCGGCACCAGCAACACGTGTGCATGCAGCGCAGCCGGATCGCGGGCAAGCAGGATCCGTTCGGCTGGAGCTTCGATGTCGGCCGCGAGCAAGGCCGACAGGCGCGCAGTGCGTGGGGTGTCGGCGCGCCCTGCCGCACTCACGTGCAATACGCAGCAATGCTCGTTCGGCTTGCCGCGCAACGGGCCGGGGTCTGGCCACAGCATCGTGAAGTCGACGCCATCCCACTGCCAGTGTTGCCCGGCGGCACAACTCACGGTCTGCGCACCTGCCGCGCGCGCACGCTCCCACAACGGGTTCGCCGCAGGCAATGCCGCCACCAGTTGTCGCACGCCAATGTCGTCGAACACCGCGGTCGCGCCACCTGCATGATCGGAATCGGCATGACTGACGACGAATGTGTCCAGCGTATCGATACCGGCTGCCTGCAGGTACGGCACGACGATCCGTTCGCCCGCATACGTCGACTCGGGGCCCGGCCCGGCGTCGAACAGCAATGTGTGATGCGCGGTCTGCACCACGATCGCCGAACCCTGGCCGATATCGAGTGCCGTGAGCCGGAACGCGCCATGCGGCGGGCCGCCCGGCGGCGGCGCCAGCAGCGGCAGCCACGCGAGCGGCGCGGCCCAGCGCAGTGGCCAGCCGCGCGGCGCAAGGCACCACGCGACGCCGGCCGCTGCAGCGGCGAGCGCCCATGCGTCCGGCTGCGGCAAGCGCCATAGCGCCCATGACAGGCCGGACAGCTGTTGCAGCCCGAGCACCAGCACATCGAGCAGCCGATGCGCGCAAACGAACGCGAACGCGTCGAGCGGAGCCGGCAACACCACACCGACGATCACCAGCGGCGTAACGAGCGCGCTGACCCATGGAATCGCAAACGCGTTCGCGAACGGGCCGATCAGCGGAATCTGCGCAAACCAATAGGCTGTCAGTGGTGCGAGTGCAACCGTCACCGCGATCTGGACGTGCGCAGCATTGCGGATGCGGCGCGCAATCGCGTGCGCGCCGGCGCCCAAAGCGGCGGCCAGGTCCACCCTGCGTGCTAATGCTTGAGCAAGGATCAAACGCTTGCCGCGCAGGTTGTCTGCCCACCGGACTCGTCCTTCCGGTGCGGCGCGCGCACCGCAACCCTCGCCTGGTTCGCCTGGTTCGCCTTCGCCGCACCCGTCCGCATCGCGACGTCCAACTTCGTCGCGCACCCGCACGCGCCCCGACAGCGCAAACAGAATCGCCGCCACCGCGCAGAACGACAGCCAGAACCCCGCCGACACAACCGCCCACGGGTCGATCAGCAGCACCAGTCCCAACGCCCACGCCAGCACCACCGATGGCGCAACCGTCCGCCCGCTGACGAACGATAGCGCCACCACCGCGAGCATCCACAACGCGCGCTGCGCGGGCACATTGAAGCCCGCCAGCGCAGCGTGACACGCAGCGAACATCGCACCGCACACCGCGGACACCTTCTGCGCAGGCAGCACGAGCGGCCAGTTACGCCCGACCAGGCCCGAGCGCCGCCATAGCGCGCCGCTCAACCACGCCGCGAGGCCCGCAACAAACCCGATATGCAAGCCCGAAATCGCCACCAGATGGCTCGTACCGGTGGCGCGCATCAGTTGCCAGTCCGCAGCGCTGACGGCATCCTGTGCGCCGATCGCCAGCGCGACGACGATACCGCGATGCGGCGCGTCGGCGAGCGCCGCGTCGATGCGCGCGCGCAGCGCGGCACGCCGGCGATCGACCCACACGCCGACACCCGGCGCCACGCCGTCAAGGCGCTCCGCGGAAGCGGGACGCACGATATAGCCGGTGGCGCGGATGTTTCGTGCAAACAGCGCGGCCTCACCGTCGCGCACGCCATAATTCGCATTGCCGTGCGGCCGCTTCAGACGCACCTGAAAACGCCAGCGCGCGCCCGGCTCTAGCCCGGCGGCCGGAGGCGGTGCCTCGTCGGCGACCCATGAAAGCTGGATCAGGCGTGGGAAATTTTCGCGTGCGTCAGCCGCGGACTCGACCGCGAACACAAAGCGCACGCCGTTGTCGCCGCTGACGGGCAAACCTTTGATATAGCCGACCACATCGACGTCGCGCCCTTCGAGCGCAAGCGGAAGTTCATAGGCCAAACGTGCCTGCGCGCGCCAGGCGGCATAGCCGAACCCGGCGCAAGCCGCCGCGAGCCACAGCGCTGCCCATGCGGCACGCACGCACCAGACGCGGCCACACGTGCCGCAATCGCTGCAGTCGCCACCCTCGCCGCGGCCGGTGCTCTCACCGCGATCTGTGCCGCCGTGGCCGACCGTGCGCTCAATACGCCCGCTAATCTCACCGCCGTCCGTGCTCTCGCCGAGCCCCCCGCTGTCGCTACGATGCCCGCGCTTGCCTTCGCATCCGCCCTCATCACAACCGCCGCCCTCGCCGTGATCGCCGCCCTCGCCGCGCCCTACGCTCACACGCATACCAAACGCCGCCGCCACCAGCACCGCAACCGCGGCCACCAACGCCACCGCCACCGGAAACCCCGGCAACTGCGCCTGCTGCTGCAGCCACACAACACCCAACGCAAACCCGCCCCACACCGCCCGCATGCCCCCTCCGCGCAAACGCCGTCCGCGCGCTATCAGCACGCCATGCGTGCGTGGCCGGACCGCGATGGCCGGCGCATATACCGCCGCGCATGGGCGTGCTCCGCCTCGCGCGCACTACCGGGGAAAGATTATGCAGAGGAAAGCATGAGCCGCGGCAACGCGGCATGCGCGTTAGCCGTTGTGCATAGTGCCAGATCATGTTTGTCGAGCTTGCGCTGGTCGGCCAGACTCGCGCCGATCGCCGGAACCTGGTCCGGCGTATTGCGCTGCTTGTATCGCCATGCCGGCGCGATATCCGGCGCGTCGGTTTCGACGACGATCGCATCGAGCGGCAGTTGCACCGCGAGCCGGCGGATCTGCAACGCGCGCTCGAAGGTCAGGTTGCCGCCGAAGCCGAGATGCATGCCCTGATCGATAAACGCCTGAGCCTGCTGGAAACTGCCGTTGAACGCATGCGCGATGCCGCGATGCACCTGGTGTTTGCGCAGTCCCTTCAGCACCTGGTCCTGCGATTTGCGCACGTGGCAGATCGCCGGCAGATCGAACTCATGCGCCAGCTTCAACTGCTCGTTGTAGAAGAACTGCTGCCGCGCGTCGTCGAGCCCCGGCACAAAGTAGTCCAGACCGATCTCGCCGATCCCGACGAACAGCGGATCGTCAAGACTCGCCTCGATCTCCATGCGCAGCGCGTCGAGGTCCGCCTCGCCGGCCTGCGGCGTGAACAGCGGATGAATGCCGAGCGCGTACGCGCCGCCCGCCACCTGGTGCGCAAGCTCCCGCACGCCCGCAAAGCCCGCGCGCGCCACCCCCGGAATCACGATGCGCGCGACGCCGGCCGCATGCGCCGCGGCCGCCACCTGGCTGCGGTCCGCATCGAACTCCGAAGCGTCGAGATGGCAATGCGTGTCGATCCACATGCGGGCGGCCTCACGACAAGGAAGGCAAGGAAGGCGAGAAAGGCAAAAAGCTCAGAGCGGAACCGACGGCTCCTCGTACAGCACGCCGTCACGCAGACGCGTCACGCGATCGCAGCGCGCCGCCAGGTCCTGATCGTGCGTGACGATCACAAAGCTGGTTTCGAGTGAGCTGGACAGCTCCAGCATCAGGTTGAACACCGTATCGGCAGTGCCGCTGTCGAGGTTGCCGGTCGGCTCGTCCGCGAGCACGCAGGCGGGCTTGGTGACCAGCGCGCGCGCTACCGCCACGCGTTGCCGCTCGCCGCCCGACAGCTCGCCCGGCCGATGCTTCGCGCGATGCGCGAGGCCGACGCGTTCGAGCATTGCAAGCGCCTCGCGGCGTGAGTCCTCGGGCGTCATGCGGCGGATGCGCAGCGGCATCGCGACGTTGTCGAGCGCGCTGAATTCCGGCAGCAGATGGTGGAACTGATAGATGAAGCCAAGCGCGCGGTTGCGCAATTCATTGCGCTCGCGCTCCGACAGCTTCGTGAACGGCTTGCCGAGCACCGACACCACGCCCGCGCTCGGATCGTCGAGGCCGCCGAGCACATGCAGCAGCGTGCTCTTGCCGGAGCCCGACGCGCCGACGATCGCCAGCT
This sequence comes from Paraburkholderia jirisanensis, assembly GCF_054782355.1. Lineage (NCBI taxonomy): Bacteria > Pseudomonadati > Pseudomonadota > Betaproteobacteria > Burkholderiales > Burkholderiaceae > Paraburkholderia > Paraburkholderia jirisanensis. The sequence continues at coordinate 229,317 of NZ_BAAGSQ010000021.1, forward strand.
TCTCGCCGCGCCGCACCGACAACTGCGTGTTGTTGAGCACCTGCACGTTCAGGCCGCCTTGCACGAAGGCCTTCGAAATACCGGTGGCTTCGAGTACGAAAGGATGGAGGTCGCTGCTGTTGCGCATTGCTTGCAGATCCGGTCGGTCATTCATAACGCAGCGCCTCCGCCGGGCGGACCTTCGCACCGCGCCAGCTCGGGTAGAGCGTAGCCAGCGCCGACAGCACGAAGGCGATCACGCCGATCCGGATCACGTCGCTCGCCACCAGCTCGGACGGCAGTTCACTGATGAAGTACACCGAAGGCGGCAGGAACTGCACGCCGAACAGATGTTCGATCATCGGCACCAGCCACGGGATGCTCCACGCGATCAGGCAGCCGAGCGCCACGCCGAGCGCGGTGCCGACGAAACCGATCGTCACGCCCTGCACCACGAAAATTTTCATGATCGAGCCTGGCTGCGCGCCGAGCGTACGCAGGATCGCGATATCGGCCTGCTTGTTGGTCACCGTCATTACCAGCGACGACACCAGGTTGAATGCCGCCACCGCGATGATCAGCGTCAGGATGATGAACATCATGCGCTTCTCGATCTGTACGGCGGAGAACCACGTCTTGTTTTGCTGGGTCCAGTCGCGGATGTACAGGTCGCCGGACAGCGTGCGGGCCAGTTCGTGCGCGACTTCCGGTGCGCGTTGCATGTCGGTCAGTTTCAGGCGCACGCCGGTCGGCGCGGGTAACCGGAACAGCGCCTGCGCGTCGCGGATATTGATCAGCGCGAGCGTGCTGTCGAATTCGTAGTGCCCGGATTCGAATACGCCGGCCACCGTGAACTGTTTGAGCCGAGGCAGCAGCCCGGCCGGCGTCATGGTGCCCTCGGGCGCGACCAGAGTGATCTTGTCGCCGACCGTCACGCCGAGGCTTATCGCCAGGTCCGCGCCGAGCACGATGCCGAAATCGCCCGGCACCAGCGCCGCGAGACTGCCCGCCTTCATTTCCTTGCCGATATCCGACACCTGCGGCTCGAGCGACGGGTCGACGCCGCGCAGCGCGACGCCGCTCACGGCATCCTGACGCGTCAGCAGCGCCTGCGCTTCGACATACGGCGCGGCGCCGATCACTTCCTTGTTCTGGCGGGCTTCCTGCGCGGTCAGTTGCCAGTTCGGCATCGAGCCGGTCGGCGAAAAAATCTCGACGTGCGCCAACACCGACAACATGCGGTCGCGCACCTCTTTCTGGAAGCCGTTCATCACCGACAGCACGACGATCAGCGCCGCGACGCCAAGCGCGATGCCCGACATCGACACGAGCGCGATGAACGAAATAAAGCCGTTGCCGGTCGTGCGTTTGCCGGCGCGCGTGTAGCGCCAGCCGATTTGCCATTCATACGGAAGTTTCAAGCGAATCCTTATCTGCGTGCTTATCTGCCAGCTCATTTGCCGGTTTCGGCTTGCGGCGCGGGGCCTGCGCGGCATTGGACGCCGTGTGCCGCCGTGCCGGCCGCGGCGAAGCGGCCCTATCGCCACGACGCCCCGGCTTCACGGCCGCCCGGGACAGACACCCGCGGCCCGGCAACCGTGATGGTTTGGCGCGAATTATCACCGATGGTTCCGGCGCGCGGCAAAACGCGCGGCGCGGGCGGTCCCGGCGGCGGAATCGCGCGACGCGACGTAACCAAGCGCGAAGTTTGCCATATCTCGCGGCACGCACGCGCCGGCCGGCACACGCGTCGCCGGCAACGCGCTTTCCGACGGTCCGATGACGGCCTCACGACGGCCCAATGACGGTCCAGGCGCGCTGACGATCGAACCTACAGTGGGTTCGTTTGCCCTACAATGCGCACCATATGCCCGCCAACCGCCTTCACCTGCTGATCCCTTTCGTGCTGCCCGCCGCAGCCGACGCCCCCACCGCCCTGTACAAGCTCCAGACTCCCGCACTCGACAAGCTGGTCGCGCGGGCGACGCTGGTCGAGCGCGTGATCGGCGAAGACTTCCAGCGCACGCTGCCGCACGAGCGCTGGATCGCGCGCCAGTTCGGCGCGACACCCACCGGCAGCGCCGCCGACGAAGCACCGCTCGCGCCGTACATGCTGCTCGCCGACGGCGGCGACCCCGGCAGCGCGGTATGGGCCTGTGTGCAGCCGGTGCACGTGCGCATCGCGCATGACCACCTGGTGCTGATCGATCCCGCCTCGCTCGAACTGTCCGATGCCGATGCCGCCCCGCTGCTCGCGCTGGCGCGTCCGCTGATCGAAGAGTTGGGCGTGCGCATCGAAGCGCCGCAACCGTCGCGCTGGTATCTGTCGAGCGATGCGTTCGGCACGCTGGCCGGCGCATCGCCGCTGCGCGCCAGCGGCCGCAATGTCGAGATCTGGCTGCCGCACGAAGCGCATAGCGGCAAGCGTTCGCGCGCGTGGATGAAGCTGCAGAACGAAGTGCAGATGGCGTGGTTCGAACATCCGGTCAACGAAGCACGCGAAGCCCGCGGGCTGCCGGCCGTCAATTCGATCTGGTTCCATGCGCAAGGCACGGCGCGGCCGGTCACGAGCCCGTTCGCGCACGTGTTGTCGGATGCGGTCGCCACGCGCGGTCTCGCACTCGCCGCGCGCGCGGCCAACGGCGCGCCGCCGCGCTCGTTCGCGGAGGCCCGCCTGCGCGACGCGTCGGGCGCCACGCTGATCGAACTCGATCCATTTTCGACGCCGTTCATCACGCAGGACTGGGCACTGTGGAACGCCGCATTCGCGGACCTCGAACGCGCGTGGCTTGCGCCGGCGCTGGCCGCGCTCGAAGCCGGCGAACTCGGCGAACTCGGTCTCACGCTGTGCGGCGATACCGGTTCGGTGACGCTGACCGTCACGCGCGGCGATCTGCGCAAGTTCTGGCGGCGCCGGCTGTTCGCGTCACTTTTCATCGAATGAACGGATTGCCTATGAGTGTCCGCATGACTGTCCCTATGCTCGTTCTCTACGCGCGCCGCAGCGGCGCTGCCCGCGCATGATCCGCATCGTCAATCGTTCGTGCTCGCCGGCCGATGCCGAAGTCCTCACCCGTCATGGTCTGCATCCGGTGCTCGCACGCCTGTATGCGGCACGCGGCGTGTGCCTGCCCGATGAAATCGAAACCGGCCTCGCGCGGCTCGTGCCGCCCGCCGCGCTGCGCGGCTGCGACGCCGCCGCCGGGTTGCTCGCCGACACGATTACCGCCGGCCGCCGCATGCTGGTGGTCGCCGATTACGACTGCGACGGCGCGACCGCTTGTGCGGTCGCGGTGCGCGGCCTGCGCATGTTCGGCGCGCAGATCGACTACCTGGTGCCGAACCGCTTCGAATACGGCTATGGGCTGACGCCGGAAATCGTCGCGCTCGCCGCGCGGTTGCCGGCCGGCAAACCGGATCTGCTGATCACCGTCGATAACGGCATCGCCAGCGTCGATGGCGTGGCTGCCGCCAATGCGCTCGGTATCGACGTGCTGGTCACCGATCACCATTTGCCCGGCGATGAGTTGCCCGCCGCGCGCGCGATCGTCAACCCGAACCAGCCGGAATGCACGTTCCCGAGTAAATCCCTCGCGGGTGTCGGCGTGATGTTTTACGTGCTGCTCGCGCTGCGTGCGGAACTGCGCAAGCGCGGTGCGTTCGGCGCTGCGGGCCCTGACTCACGGCCCGAACCGCGCCTCGACGGCCTGCTCGATCTGGTCGCACTCGGCACCGTCGCCGACGTGGTCAAGCTCGATGGCAACAACCGCGTGCTGGTCGCGCAAGGCTTGCAGCGCATTCGCAACGGCCGCATGCAGCCGGGTATCGCGGCACTGTTTCGCGCCGCGGGGCGCGATGCGCGCAGCGCGTCCGGCTTCGACCTCGGCTTTGCGCTCGGGCCGCGGCTGAACGCGGCGGGCCGCCTCGCCGACATGTCGCTCGGCATCGAATGCCTGACCACCGACGACGTCGGCCGCGCGTGGCAGCTCGCGCAGGAACTCGACGCGATGAACCGCGAGCGCCGCGAAATCGAAGCCGGCATGCAGCAGCAGGCGCTGGCCGATCTCGCCGAGGTCGACCCCGCCGATACCGCCACCATCACGCTGTTCAATGAAAGCTGGCATCAGGGCGTGATCGGCATCGTCGCCGGGCGGCTCAAGGAGAAGTTTCACCGGCCGTCGTTCACGTTCGCGCTCGCCGATGACAGCGGTACGTTCGTCAAGGGGTCCGGGCGCTCGATCGCGGGCTTTCACCTGCGCGATGCGCTCGACCTGATCTCCAAGCGCGAACCGGGTCTGATCGTGCGCTTCGGCGGCCATGCGATGGCGGCCGGCATGACGCTCGCCACCGCCGACCTGCCGCGCTTTTCGGCGGCTTTCGAGGAGGTCGGCCGCGCATGGCTGTCCGCCGAAGCGCTCGCGCGCACCGTCGAAACCGACGGCGACCTCGAAGATGCGTATTTCACGCCGCAATTCGTCGAAATGCTCGAGGCCGCGGTGTGGGGGCAAGGTTTTCCGGCGCCGGTTTTTTCCGGCGAGTTCGACGTGATGTCGCAGGCGCTGGTCAAGGACAAACATCTGAAGCTGCAGCTGTCGCGCGGCCGCCAGCGCTTCAATGCGATCTGGTTCAATCACACCGAATCGCTGCCGGCGCGTACGACCTTCGCGTACCGGCTGGCCTGCGATACGTGGAATGGCGTGGCGCGCGTGCAGTTGATCGTCGAGCACGCGCTCGCGTGAAGCGCGGCGCGCGCGGCAACGCGAGCGAGACCGGAGTACAAGCCGAGCACTGCGCGAGCGCCGCCGCAGCACAACCCGCCCGGCAACACAGCGTCGATCGGCTATAATTTCCCCTTTTTACGAAGCCTTAAAAGATCGACATGGAAGCGGAACGTCTAAACGCGATCGAAGCCTCTCTGGCCGACCTGCGCACGCGCGCAGGCGAGCTACGGGGGTATCTTTGACTACGACGCCAAAGCAGTACGGCTAGTCGAAGTCAACCGGGAACTCGAAGACCCGAACGTCTGGAACGACTCGAAGCACGCGCAGGCGCTCGGACGTGAAAAGAAACTGCTGGAAGGTGTGGTCGACGTGCTGTCGGCGCTCGACAACGACCTGCGCGACACGCAGGACCTGTTCGACATGGGCCGCGAAGAAAACGACGAAGACACGCTGGTGGCCTGCGAAGGCGATGCAGGCGGCCTCGAAGCACGAGTCGCCGACCTCGAATTCCGCCGGATGTTCTCGAACCCGGCCGACCCCAACAACGCATTCATCGACATCCAGGCCGGCGCCGGCGGCACCGAAGCGTGCGACTGGGCCGGCATGCTGCTGCGCCAGTACCTGCGTTACTGCGAGCGCAAAGGCTTCAAGACCGAACTGCTCGAAGAGTCCGAAGGCGAAGTGGCCGGCATCAAGAGCGCGACAATCAAGGTCGAAGGCGAATATGCATACGGCTTTCTGCGCACCGAAACCGGCGTGCATCGCCTCGTGCGCAAGTCGCCGTTCGATTCGTCGGGTGGCCGCCATACGTCGTTCTCGTCGGTGTTCGTGTACCCGGAAGTCGACGATTCGATCGAGGTCGACATCAATCCGGCCGATCTGCGCATCGATACGTTCCGCGCGTCCGGCGCCGGCGGTCAGCACATCAACAAGACCGATTCGGCCGTGCGTATCACCCACTTGCCGACCAACATCGTCGTGCAGTGCCAGAACGACCGCTCGCAGCACCGCAATCGCGCCGAAGCGATGGCCATGCTGAAGTCGCGCCTGTACGAAGCAGAACTGCGCAAGCGCCAGGCCGAACAGGACAAGCTCGAATCGAGCAAGACCGATGTGGGCTGGGGCCATCAGATCCGCTCGTACGTGCTCGACAACAGCCGTATCAAGGATCTGCGCACCAACGTCGAAATCAGCAACACGAAGAGCGTGCTCGACGGCGACCTCGACCCGTTCATCAGCGCGAGCCTGAAACAGGGCATCTAGGCTGCGACGGCGCGCGCCCCTGCCGGCCCGCGCCTTTTATCGAATCTGCAGGCCCTCCCCGAATACCGACCATCATCATGACCGAACCGACGACCCAGACCCCCGCCGCGGCCGACGACGACAACCAGATCATCGCGGAGCGCCGCGAAAAGCTGCGCGCGCTGCGTGAGCAAGGCGTCGCCTTCCCGAACGATTTCCAGCCGACCCATCACGCCGCCGACCTGCAGACGCAATACGCGGACACCGACAAGGAAGCGCTCGAAACGCAGGCGCTCGCCGTGTCGCTGGCCGGCCGCATGATGTTAAAGCGCGTAATGGGCAAGGCCAGCTTCGCCACCGTGCAGGACGGCTCGGGCCAGATCCAGTTTTTCATCACGCCGGCTGATGTTGGCGAGGCGACTTACGAAGCATTCAAGAAGTGGGACCTGGGCGATATCGTCGCGGCGCGCGGCGTGCTGTTTCGCACCAACAAGGGCGAGCTGTCGGTGCGCTGCAGCGAGCTGCGTCTGCTGACCAAGGCGCTGCGCCCGCTGCCGGACAAGTTCCACGGTCTCGCCGACCAGGAAATGCGCTATCGGCAGCGCTACGTCGATCTGATCGTCACGCCCGAAGCGCGCAAGACCTTCGTCGCCCGGACGAAAACCATCTCGTCGATCCGCAAGTTCATGTCGGACGCGCAGTTCATGGAAGTCGAAACGCCGATGCTGCATCCGATCCCAGGCGGCGCGGCGGCCAAGCCCTTCGTCACGCACCACAACGCGCTCGATATGCAGATGTTCATGCGCATCGCGCCTGAGCTGTATCTGAAGCGGCTGGTGGTCGGCGGTTTCGAGCGCGTGTTCGAGATCAACCGGAATTTCCGCAATGAGGGCGTGTCGCCGCGCCACAATCCGGAATTCACGATGATGGAGTTCTACGCCGCGTACACCAATTACACGTGGCTGATGGACTTTACCGAACAGCTGATCCGCCAGGCCGCCGTCGACGCGCTCGGCACCGCGACGATCAGCTATCAGGGCCGCGAACTCGATCTCGCCAAACCGTTCCACCGGCTGACGATCACGCAGGCGATCCTCAAGCACGCGCCGCAGTACACCGAAGCACAGCTGACCGATGCGGCGTTCCTGCGCACGGAACTGAAGAAGTTCGGCGTGAATACCAGCGAGCCGAAATTCCTGAACGCGGGGCTCGGTTCGCTGCAGCTCGCGCTATTCGAGGAAACCGCCGAGGCGCAGCTGTGGGAGCCGACTTACATCATCGATTACCCGATCGAAGTGTCGCCGCTCGCGCGCGCGTCGGACAAGGTTGAAGGCATCACCGAGCGCTTCGAGCTGTTCATTACCGGCCGCGAAATCGCCAATGGTTTCTCGGAACTGAACGATCCGGAAGACCAGGCCGCGCGCTTTCGCAAGCAGGTCGACCAGAAAGACGCCGGCGACGAAGAAGCAATGTACTACGACGCGGACTATATCCGCGCGCTCGAGTACGGCATGCCTCCGACCGGCGGTTGCGGTATCGGCGTCGACCGGCTGGTGATGCTGATTACCGATAGCCCGAGCATCCGCGACGTGATCCTGTTTCCGCATCTGCGCCGCGAAGATTGATGTGACGTCGCGGCAGCCGGGGCAGATCGCCTTTGGCTGCTGACGCGAAGCGGCTTCGCACTGACGCCCGCCCACGGTTCTGTCGACCGTCGGTGGGCGTCTTGCTTTCGGCGTGGGCGCGGTGATCGTTTGTAACTATCGGTAAGTTGTGCGGCGCGACTGCGTGCCGCGACACGCCATCGTGCATTCGGTATAGACGACGTTACAAATTGAAACCACCACTTATGACAGTTGTCGGACACTGTAAGCCTGATCAAGATCGACTCTTCGTGGACGGAGGGCAATATGGACAATCCGAATAACACACCATCCAATCAATCGTCGCGCCGGCTGCATCCGCTGGTCGCGACTGCCGCGGGTGCGGTGATCGTCGCGAGCCTTGCAGCCACCGCCGCCATCACCGGCTTGTTCCCGAAAGCTTCCAGCGACAGCGCGCAGTCGAATCAGACGCAGGCCGCGCAGATCGCGTCGCAGCCGGTTATCGATACGGCACAGCCGGCTGCTCCGCCGGCGCAGCAACAAGCGGCGCAACAGCAGTTGCAACAACCGGTTCAGGCCGTGCCTGTGCCGGTTCCCGCGCAGCCGCCGGCACAGGCGCAGTACGCCCAGCAGCCGGTCCCGCAGCCACAGGCTCAGCAATACGCTCCGCCTCAACAGGCGCCCCGCCCTGCGGCATGCCAGAGTTGCGGCACCGTTGTCGCGATCTCGGAAGTCCGTCAGGAAGGCCATGGCACCGGTATCGGTGCGGTCGGCGGCGCGGTAGCCGGTGGCGTGATCGGTAACCAGTTCGGGCATGGCGGCGGCCGTACTGCCATGACGCTGCTCGGTGCGGTCGGCGGCGGTTTCGCCGGCAACTCGGTCGAAAAACATCTGCGCACCTCGACCGCCTACTCGGTGCGCGTGCGGATGGAAACCGGCAAGTATCGCTATTTCACGTTCCACGAAGCGCCGCCGTTCCAGCAAGGTGAACGCGTGCGCATCGAGAACGGCACGCTCGTGGCCGGCTGATTTACCGCTGCCGCGCTACCGGGCTACCGCGCTGCTGTGCGGTCCGGCCAAGGTTCTTCAGCGCAAACCGCAAAGCAAAAAGGCGATTCCACTGGAATCGCCTTTTGTCATGCTGCGCCGCTGACGCTACGCGCCCTCAATAATCCGCGTCTTCGATCCACGCGGCCTGGATCGCCTCGAGAATCTTCTCGTTCGAACGGTTGGGGTCGTCGTCGAAGCCGTCCAGTTCCATCACCCAGCGGTGCAGATCCGTGAAGCGCACCTGCTGCGGATCGAGATCCGGATGCTTGTCGGTCAGCGCCATCGCGATGTCTTGAGTATCGGTCCACTTCATGGCTGCTCGCTCCTGTTAGTGATTTTCCTTCGCGTGATTGATCGAATAGCGCGGAATCTCGACGACCAGGTCGTCGCTTTCCGGCACGATCGCCTGGCATGACAGCCGCGACTCGCGCTCGAGCCCCCATGCCTTGTCCAGCAGATCGTCTTCGTCCTCTTCCGACGGCTCGAGTGCGTTGAAGCCTTCGCGCACGATAACGTGACAGGTCGTGCATGCGCACGACTTTTCGCACGCGTGCTCGATTTCGATGCCGTGCTCGAGCAGGGTGTCGCAGATACTCTTGCCCGGCACGGCGTCGATCACCGCGCCCTCCGGACACAGCTCGATGTGAGGCAGTACAACGATTTGAGGCATAGGTTTTCCGTTTGATGTCGTTCGGCGCGGTGCGGTGCGCCCGTGCGGCAGGTCGCACCCGAAAGCCGTCCGGCAGGCACCTGCTATTTTACTGACGGCGCGCGCACTTTTGGCGCGCGCTGTTCAGTTCGATCTAGCTGGCGATGCAGGAGCGGCATTCATCGCGGCGCTCGTGGTGGAATATAGCGCGGCGCATAGGGTGTCCCATGCGGCGCTCAGATCTCGTCGAGCTTGCGGCCCGACAGTGCGCGGCGAATTCCCTTGTCCATGCGGCGCGCGGCGAATTCGTCGGTGCCGGCGGCCAGCGCTTTGGTGGCGTCGTCGATCGCTTGCTGGTCGGGGCTTTGCACGAGGCCACGCAGCGCGTCCAGCAGCGCGTCCAGTTCGGCCCGCTCGCCGGCGTCGAGCAGATCGCTGTCGGCGGCTAGCGCGGCGTCGGTGGCTTCGACCAGACGCTGCGCTTCGACCTGCGCTTCGCGCAGCGCGCGAGCGCGCATATCGACTTCGGCGGACGAGAAACTGTCTTCGAGCATGCGTGCGACGTCGTCGTCGGCAAGGCCGTAGGACGGCTTCACCACCACCGAGGCTTCGACGCCCGACAGTTGCTCGCGCGCGAATACCGACAGCAGGCCGTCCGCATCCACCTGATAAGTGACGCGAATCCGCGCGGCGCCCGCTGCCATCGGCGGAATGCCGCGCAATTCGAAGCGCGCCAGCGACCGGCAATCCGACACCAGTTCGCGCTCGCCTTGCACGACGTGGATCGCCATCGCGGTCTGGCCGTCCTTGAAGGTCGTGAAATCCTGCGCGCGTGCGACCGGAATCGTCGAGTTGCGCGGGATGATCTTCTCGGTCAGGCCGCCCATCGTTTCGACGCCGAGCGACAACGGAATCACGTCGAGCAGCAGCCAGTCGTCGCCGTCGCCGCCGCGGTTGCCGGCCAGCAGGTCCGCCTGGACGGCCGCGCCGAGCGCGACCACCTGGTCCGGATCGAGGTTGATCAGCGGCGGCTGGCCGAAGAAGCCTTCGACCGCGCGGCGAATCACCGGCATGCGTGTCGCGCCACCCACCAGCACCACGCCCTTGATGTCGGCTGGCGTGACCTTCGCATCGCGCAGCGCCTTCCTCGTCGGGCCCAGCGTGCGTTGTACCAGCGCTTGTGTGACGGTTTCGAAGGTCGCTGCGTCGATCGTCAGGTCGAGTTGTGCGCCATTCGACAACGCGACTTCGAGCTTCGCTTGCGGCGCGCTCGACAGCGCTTCCTTCGCAATGCGCACGCTATCGAGCAGCCGGCGTACGTCTTCCGGCGTCAGCGACTGCGCGGCGATGCCCGCTTGCGCGAGCGCATGGCGGTACAGCGCGTGATCGAAATCGTCGCCGCCGAGCGCCGAATCGCCGCCCGCGGCGAGCACTTCGAATACGCCCTTGGTCAGCTTCAGGATCGACAGGTCGAAGGTGCCGCCGCCGAGGTCGTAGACCGCGTACAGGCCTTCGACGCCATTGTCGAGGCCATAGGCAATCGCCGCGGCAGTCGGTTCGTTCAACAGGCGCAGTACGTTCAGGCCGGCCAGACGCGCGGCGTCCTTGGTCGCCTGGCGTTGCGCTTCGTCGAAATAGGCCGGCACCGTGATCACCGCGCCGACCAGTTCGTCGCCGAGCGTATCTTCGGCGCGCTGGCGCAGCGTCGCGAGAATTTCCGCCGACACCTCGACCGGGCTCTTTACGCCATCCACCGTGCGGATCTGCACCATGCCGGGCGCGTCGACGAAGTCGTACGGCGCGTTCTCGGCGCCTTCCACTTCGCTTTTGCCGCGGCCCATGAAACGCTTGACCGAGACGATCGTGTTGCGCGGATCGGTTGCGGCCTCGGCCTTCGCCTGCCGACCGATGCGGCGGCCGCCCTGCTGCATGTAGCGAACCACCGAAGGCAGCAGCATGTGCCCTTCCGCGTCCGGCAGCACGTCGGGCACGCCGTTGCGTACCGCTGCGACCAGCGAGTTGGTGGTGCCGAGATCGATGCCGACCGCGAGGCGCCGCTGATGCGGTGCGGGCGCCATGCCGGGTTCAGAGATTTGCAGTAAAGCCATCTGGAATCTTCTTTCGGGAACGTTGCGCCCCGTGCTGGATTATTCGCGTTGCTGGATGGAACGGCAGCAACGCCTGTTTTTCACTGTTGCAGGGACGATGTGCGGCTCAATGCTCGAGCCGCTCGATTTGCGTATCGATTTCTGTCGCGATGCGCTCGATGAACATCAACTGCCGGACTGCTTCGCTCGCCGCCTGATCCGCGTTGCTGTCGAGCAGCGCCGCGAGCTTCGTGAAGCGCACGCGCTCGTCGTCGCGCAGTTCGGCGAGCAGCGCGTCGAGATCGTCGACGTTTTTCGCCGCCGCGGCATCCTCGATGCGCTCGCGCCACTCCATCTGCTGCATCAGGAAGGCCGGCTCCATCGCCGTATTGTGCTCCGCGCCGACGTCGATGCCGCGCAGCGACAGCATGTATGTGGCGCGCTTTAACGGATCACGCAGCGTCCGGTACGCTTCGTTCGTGCGCGTTGCCCATTGCATCGCAATGCGCTTTTGCGCGTCGCCGGCCGCCGCGAAGCGGTCGGGGTGCACCTGCGCCTGTACGGTGCGGTAGGCGTCGTCGAGCGCGTGCTGGTCGAGCGCAAACTGCACGGGCAAATGGAACAGGTCGAAGTGACTGTCGTTCAGCGAGGCCATCGGGTCGGTTCGTCTGTTTTTCGAGATCGGCGGGCGGGCTGTCCTGGTAGCGGCCATCACAAGCCCGGAACCAAGGCAGAAACACGGCAAACACGGCTAAGGCGGAAATTGAAAAAAGGCGGCACGGGCCGCCTTTTCTACGTATCGCGTCAGCTCACACGCGGAACGATTCGCCGCAGCCGCACTCGTCCTTCGCCTTCGGGTTGTTGAACTTGAAGCCTTCGTTCAGTCCTTCGCGGGCGAAATCGACTTCGGTACCGTCGATATAGGCGAGACTCTTCGGGTCGACGATCAGCTTCACGCCGTTGCATTCGAACACTTCGTCTTCCGCCGCCAGCTCGTCGACATATTCGAGCTTGTACGCGAGACCCGAGCAGCCCGTCGTGCGGATGCCGACTCGCAAGCCGACGCCCTTGCCGCGGCGGGTCAAGTATTTTTGCACGTGTTGTGCAGCCCTATCGGTCAATGTAATTGCCATAGCGTTTCTCATTGCGCGGCGCGCCGTCTCCTGACATTGCGCCGCCACTTGCCTGCGTTCTACTCAAGTGCTCGTATGCTCTTCGCGGTACCGTGCGCTCGTGCCTCCGGCCGCGTTGCTTCGTGCCGCTTCAGGCCGCGTGCTCGCCAGCCGGCGCCGTTGCCTCAGCGCCGCCATGACGCTGCTTGTAATCGGCAACCGCTGCCTTGATCGCGTCTTCCGCGAGGATCGAGCAGTGGATTTTCACCGGCGGCAGTGCCAGTTCTTCGGCGATGTGCGTGTTCTTGATGTCGAGCGCCTGATCGAGCGTCTTGCCCTTCACCCATTCGGTGACGAGCGAGCTCGACGCAATCGCCGAACCGCAGCCGTACGTCTTGAACTTCGCGTCTTCGATCACGCCATCCGCACCGACGCGAATCTGCAACTTCATCACGTCGCCGCACGCCGGCGCGCCGACCATGCCAGTACCCACCGCGTCGTCGTCCTTCGCAAACGAGCCGACGTTGCGCGGGTTTTCGTAGTGGTCCAGAACCTTGTCGCTATAAGCCATGTTTACACTCCTTGATTCGTTTCAACCTGCATGCAACCGATCAAACGTCTTCGCCCGTGCCCGCGCTCAGTGCGCGGCCCACTGGATCGTCGACAGATCGACGCCGTCCTTGTGCATTTCCCACAGCGGCGACAGGTCGCGCAGCTTGGCAATTTTCGTATTCAGCAGGTTGATCACATAATCGACGTCCTGCTCCGTCGTGAAGCGTCCAACCGTAAAGCGGATCGAGCTGTGCGCGAGTTCGTCGTTGCGGCCAAGCGCACGCAATACATACGACGGTTCGAGCGACGCCGACGTGCACGCCGAACCCGACGACACCGCGACATCCTTCACCGCCATGATCAGCGATTCGCCTTCGACGAAGTTGAAGCTGATGTTCAGGTTGTGCGGCACACGCTGTTCCATGTCGCCGTTCACGTACACTTCTTCGATCTGCGTCAGCCCCCGCAGCAGACGATCGCGCAACATACGAATGCGCTCGTTTTCGGTGGCCATTTCTTCGCGGGCCAGACGAAACGCCTCACCCATGCCGACGATCTGATGCGGTGCCAGCGTGCCTGAACGCATACCGCGCTCGTGGCCGCCACCGTGGATTTGCGCTTCGATCCGCACGCGCGGCTTGCGGCGTACGTACAGCGCACCGATGCCCTTCGGGCCATACGTCTTGTGCGCCGAGAACGACATCAGATCGACCTTCAGCTTCTGCAGGTCGATCTCGACCTTGCCGGTTGCCTGCGCTGCATCGACGTGGAAAATAATGCCCTTTTCGCGGCAAATTTCACCGATCGTCGCGACATCCTGAATCACGCCGATCTCGTTATTGACGTTCATCACCGACACCAGAATCGTGTCCGGACGCAGCGCCGCCTTGAATACGTCGATGTCGATCAGGCCATCGTCTTTCACATCGAGATACGTGACTTCAAAGCCTTCGCGCTCGAGTTCGCGGCACGTGTCGAGCACGGCCTTGTGCTCGGTCTTCACCGTGATCAGGTGTTTGCCCTTGCCTTTGTAGAAATGCGCGGCGCCCTTGATCGCAAGGTTGTCCGACTCAGTCGCGCCCGAGGTCCAGATGATTTCACGCGGATCCGCGTTGACCAGCGCCGCGACGTTTTCGCGCGCTTCTTCGACTGCGCGCTCGGCGTCCCAGCCGTACGCGTGGCTGCGCGACGCCGGGTTGCCGAACTGCTCACGCAAATAGGGGATCATCTTGTCCACCACACGCGGATCGACTGGCGTCGTCGCGCTGTAGTCCATGTAAATGGGCAGGTGGGGAATATCGTTATTCATCAATCGCTCCGGGGACAATCATTGTCTGGCTTATCTGGGCTGCGGCGCTTCGTGTGGCGCTCTACGACCCAGCCATGTTGAATACGGAATTCGGCCCTTTGGGCGCGACCCGTGTGGGCTCGACCGCCGGCGCTTCAGTGCGCCTGTCACGCAGCACCGTAGCAGGTGCCGCTTCGCGGGAGCGTTGTTGATCGACCAGATCCTTTAGCGAGACCGAGTCGAGGTACTCGACCATCTTCTGGTTCAGCGTCGACCACAATTCGTGCGTCATGCAATGGCCGTCGCGCTGCTTGGTGCCTTCGCACGTGCCCTTGCCGCCACACTGCGTGGCGTCGAGCGGCTCGTCGACGGCAATGATGATGTCGGCTACCGTCACATCCTCTGCACGACGCGCAAGGTTGTAGCCGCCGCCCGGCCCACGCACGGATTCGACGATCTCATGGCGGCGCAGCTTCCCGAACAGTTGTTCGAGATATGACAGGGAAATGTGCTGGCGCTGGCTGATACCCGCAAGCGTCACCGGGCCCTGCTCCTGGCGCAAGGCCAAGTCGATCATCGCCGTAACGGCGAAACGGCCTTTCGTGGTGAGTCTCATGATGTATGGGAACCGCTATTCTCGACAAGTTTGCTCAAGTATAAATACATGACGGATTTAGTCAAGTATCCCTATCCCAAAATGGGTCAATTACTTAAGAAGTTTGGATCAGAAACGGCCAGGCGGCTGGAAACCACGCTGACAAGGCCTCGGCAGGCTGCTTCGCACTGGTCGAGCACGCGCTCGAACCCGTCGGCGCCGCCGAAGTACGGGTCTGCCACTTCTGTTTCGCCCGCTTCCGGCGCGAATTCCATCAAGAGCCGGATCTTGTCGCGGTGCTGCGGGGGACAGATCCGCTTCAATGCGGCGACGTTGGCGTCGTCCATCGCGATCACCAGGTCGAAGCGGTCGAAGTCCGCTGTACCGATCTGACGGCCTCGCAATTGTGACAAATCGTAGCCACGGTGTGCCGCGGCCTGCTGCGCTCGCTCATCGGGTGCACCGCCGATGTGCCAGTTACCGGTACCTGCGGAATCCAGCATCACACGACCGGCGAGACCCGCCTGCTCGACCTGGTGCCGCATCACCGCCTCCGCGGTAGGCGAGCGGCAAATGTTCCCAAGGCACACGAAGCAGACGGCAACGGTATTCATCAATAGGTAAAGTCGAGCGGCGCAGCCGCGATGTCAGCCAGAAGTAATGATAAAGATGCCGCGATTATATGAAGTGGCGCGTCGTCGCGCTGCAGAACGCCGAGCGCGCCCGCCTACATTGGCTCGGCTTGCAGCGTGACGTTGGTGCGGGCTGCCTGCTGCGCGGCGGCTGCCTCGTCGCCGACGAGGCCGTACGACACCGTGCGCGCCAACTCGGCGGTGACTTCGCTTGCGGCAAGCGGCATCGGACTTGTGTGCTTCACAGCGCTGCTGCACAGATACAGGAAGGCGGCCGCGGCCAGCGGCAAGACGATCGCTAAAGGCCAGTACATCGATATTGTCTTTCTCATGATGCGGTTCTCGCTGACGGGCATGAGTCCACGACCCACTAAGCCCAGCAGAGATTGTAAAGATTGCGGCAATCGGGAAAAACCCCGGCCAGCGGAACACTCCGTTTTATTGAGACGAACAGTGGGTCTCAGCGGGCAGCGATGCGCGACGGACAGGCGAGCGTGAAAGGAATCCTTACAAACGCATACAAAGGTAATGCGACACGGCATGCGACGATCTGTCTTAGTTACATCAACCTTGCATTGCCGAGCTATCCCATGAAAGTGAAATATCGACGCCGCACTCCCCTCGTCGCAGCCACACTGGCGCTAGTCGCGCTGATGGGCGGCTGCGCCGTCTACCCGAACGGCGCGCCCGCATATGGCAGTTATGATGGTTATGGCGACAACGGGTATGGCGGGTATGACGGTTACGGGTATGGCTACGCCCCGCCGCCGCAAACCAATCTGTTTCTTGGGTTCGGCGGCTATTCGGGACGCTCGTACTACGGTGGTGATCGTTACGAACGGCGCGGCTATCGCGGCGGCGACTGGCACGGACGAGGCGGTGGCGGTGGCGGCCATGGCGGTGGCGGCGGTCCGCATGGCGCACCCCAGGCGGGCGGCGGCTCAGGAGGTGGCGCGCCACCGGCCGCCGGACCGTCAGGCGGCGGCCGCGGCAACGGTGGCGGTGGTGGTGGGAACCGTGGCGCGAAGGTAGATGTCTCGCCCAATAATGGATCGCGGATCACCAACCATTGAGCCCGAAGTCACACAAACATGTAACCGGTGCCAACCTTCCAGAACGGCACGTAAAAAACACCGTGACGGCGGCGCGAAAGCGCTGCCAATGCATTTTTCGTCAGTTCGATACCAACGATCCTCGTATCGCCGCGGCGCCTGCTCAGCCCCGATGACTATTCTGCGCCGCGTAAAGCTCACGAAATGTCCGCCCGACCGGTGCTGGCAGATCCCGCGTATTGGTCCAGCCGCCGGCAAGCGGTAGCCTGGCGATCGACTTCTTTTCTCCGCCGATCTTTTCCAGCACCCGCACCGCCAGCTTCGTGAGCATCGAGTAAGCCGTCGGATGCAACGCAAGATAGCCCCACATCGACAGCGCCATTCGCTCACGCCACGGCCGCAGGTGGCGTTCCACCTGTTTCTCGCGCAGCTTGCGCAGCAGGTCCGACAGCGGAATACCGACCGGACAGACACTGTTGCACTCGCCGCACAGCGTTGCGGCCTGCGGCAGATCGAGCGCCTTGTCGAGCCCGACGTAGCTAGGGGTCAGCACCGATCCCATCGGCCCGGGATAGACCCAGCCGTACGCATGCCCGCCGACCTTCTGATACACCGGACAATGATTCATGCACGCGCCGCAGCGGATGCAGCGCAGCATCTCCTGAAAGTCTCCGCCGATCAGCCCGGTCCGGCCGCCGTCGACGAGCACCACATACATATGTTCCGGCCCGTCCTGATCGCCGTCGCGACGCGGGCCGGTCAGCAGCGAAAAGTAGTTCGAGGTGGTCTGCCCGGTCGCCGAGCGCGGCAGCAGGCGCATCGCGGTAGCCAGATCCTCGAGCGTCGGCAGCACCTTCTCGATGCCGGTTACCGCGACGTGCACGCGCGGCATCACGGTGCACATGCCCTCGTTGCCTTCGTTGGTGACGAGCGCGATCGACCCGGTTTCGGCGATCGCGAAATTGCCGCCTGTCACGCCCATATCGGCGGACATGAAATGCGGACGCAGCATTTCACGCGCTTCGCGGGTCATCTCCGGGATTTCGGTCAGCCGCGGCCGGTCATGGGTCTTCGCGAACAGATCTGCGACTTCGTCCTTATCCTTATGCAGAGCCGGCGCGATGATGTGGCTCGGCGGTTCGTTATTGTTGATCTGCAGGATGTATTCGCCAAGGTCGGTCTCGACCGACTGCACGCCCATCTTGCCGAGCACTTCGTTCAGCCGCATTTCCTCGGACACCATCGACTTCGTCTTGATGACCTTCTTCACATCGTGCTTGCGGGCGATGTCCGCGACGAGCTTCGCCGCGTCCTGAGTAGTTTCGGCGTACAGCACGATGACACCGCGCCGCGTCGCTTCGCGCTCGAAGGTTTCGAGCCAGACATCGAGGTTTTCCAGCGCGCGATTACGACGCTCTTTTAGCGCGTCGCGCGTCTCCTGGAAATCGATCGCGGTCATCACCTCGGCGCGCGCCGTGACGAATTTGGTCGACAGCTTCGTGAGGTTCTGCTGCAGGCGCTGGTCCGCGAGCTTCTGGCCTGCGCGCGCCTTGAACTGCATCGATTGAACTTGCATGACGGCCTGTGTTCAGGAAGTGGGTTGCGACTGGGCGGAAGCGGGAACGGCAACGCGACGGGTCAAGGCGCACAGCGCCACTTACGCGTCGCCCGCCAGCACCTGCGCGATATGCAGCACCCGCGTGGTGGTATCGCCGGTGCGACGCAGACGTCCTTCGATATTCAGCATGCAGCCGAGATCGCCGAGCACGACGGCACTCGCACCGCTTGAACGGATGTTGTCGCACTTCTCATCGACGATCGCCGTGGAAATGTCGCCATACTTGACCGCGAACGTACCGCCGAACCCGCAGCAATGCTCGCAGCCCTTCATTTCGGTCACTTCGACGCCCGTCTGCGCGAGCAGCGCGCGCGGCTGCAGCTTCACACCGAGTTCGCGCAATCCGGAGCATGAGTCGTGATACGTGACCGGCCCGGCAAAACCGGCCTCCGGTAGCTCTACCTTCGCGACATTGACCAGAAAATCGGTCAGCTCGAATACCTTCGGGCGCAGCCGCGCGAAACGTCCGGCCAATTCCGGATCGTCGCGGAACAGATCGCCGTAATGCGCGCGAATCATGCCACCGCACGAGCCCGACGGCACCACCACATAATCGAACTGCTCGAATTCGCGCAGCGTCTTTTCCGCGAGATCGCGCGCGAGGCCGCGCTCGCCCGAGTTGTAGGCGGGCTGCCCGCAGCAGGTCTGCGCGGGCGGTACGACCACTTCAAAACCGGCGCGTTCGATTAGCTTGATCGCCGAAAAGCCGATTTCAGGACGGATCAGATCGATCAGGCAGGTGACGAAAAATCCAACTCGCATGGACCCTCCTCCGGGAAACGTCCCCGATTATCCGCTGAATGTCCGGTGATACCAACGCGGCGAACCCTCAATCAGCGAAAAAATGCGGTTCGAGCGGTACTTCGAACGGCGTTCGCTTTTTTCACCATACGAGATACAATCGATTTCCCGTCGCTAGACGTGTCACAGATTTTTCCCATGAGCGATACGAACCCGGATCCCAAAACCTCGATCCAGGTGATCGAGCGCATGATGCGGCTGCTGGACGCCCTGGCCGCGCACAGTGACCCGGTCAGCCTGAAAGATCTTTCGCAGCGCACCGAACTGCATCCGTCGACTGCCCACCGCATTCTCAACGATATGGTGACGTGTCGGCTGGTCGACCGGTCCGATCCCGGCACTTACCGGCTCGGCATGCGTTTGCTCGAGCTAGGCAATCTCGTCAAGGCGCGCCTGTCGGTGCGCGACGCGGCGCTGATGCCGATGCGCGAGTTACACCGTCTCACCGGCCAGACCGTCAACCTGTCGGTGCGACAGGGTGACGAAATCGTCTATATCGAGCGTGCGTATTCGGAGCGCTCCGGCATGCAGGTGGTACGGGCGATCGGCGGCCGCGCGCCGCTGCATCTGACTTCGGTGGGCAAGCTGTTCCTTGCGGCAGACGAGGCGTCGCGGGTGCGCGCATACGCGACCCGCACGGGGCTGTCGGGCCATACGCAGAACAGCATCACGGATCTGACCAAGCTCGAGCGCGAACTGACGCACGTGCGCCAGCAGTCGTGCGCGCGCGATAACGAAGAACTCGAACTGGGCGTGCGCTGCATCGCCGCGGGCATTTACGACGATTCGGGCAAGCTGGTCGCCGGGCTGTCTCTGTCGGCGCCGGCGGACCGGTTGCAGGATGCGTGGCTGGGACAGGTCAGCAAGACGGCGCTGGTGATCTCGGAATCGCTTGGCTTCCATCCGCAAGCGGAGCAACAGGCCACCGCCTGACTCACACAGTTCACAGCCGGAATACAAAGAGCCTCGCAAGCAACAACTTGCGAGGCTCTTTAATTTTCGGCATTGCCGTGCAACTTGATTCCGCCACATTGCGATCCGGTCAACCCGGCCGCCCGGCCACAATCAGCTAACCGATTGCAGCCGCGCGCACGTCATTCACATTCAGGTACCCGCGCCATTCGCATCGGCACTCGTCACACGCTGCTCGTTGCCGTTGTCGATCCACGTACGCAGACGCGCGGCATCCGCAAAGCGCGAATACTTGCCCGCCGAATCCAGCAGCACCATGATCACCGGGCGGTCATGCAACCGGGTCTGCATCACGAGGCACTCGCCTGCTTCGTTGATAAAGCCGGTCTTCTGCAGACCGATTTCCCACGACGGATTACGCACCAGCGCATTCGTGCTGTTGTACGCCAGCGTGCGCTTGCCCGTGTACACCTCGTAGCTGTGATCGGTGGAGAACGTGCGGATCATCGGGTACTGATACGCGGCATTCACCATCCGCACCAGATCGCGCGCGCTCGCCACATTCTGGCTGGTCAGACCGGTCGGGTTCTCAAAATGCGTATCGGTCATGCCGAGCTGCTTCGCCTTCGCGTTCATCGCAGCCATGAAAGCCGGACGGCCACCCGGGAAATAACGCGACAGTGCCGCAGCCGCACGGTTTTCCGACGCCATCAGCGCGATATGCAGCATGTCCTCGCGCGACAGCACCGAGCCCACCGACAGCCGCGAACGCGTGTTCTTCTCGTAGTCGCGGTCTTCGTCGGTGACTTCGATCTGCTCGGTCATTGCTGCTTTCGAATCGAGCACCACCATCGCGGTCATCAGCTTGGTAATCGACGCGATCGGCACCACGGCGCGCGAATTCTTGTCGAACAGCGGCTCCATCGAATTCTGGTCGACTACATAGGCGACGCTCGAACGCAGCGCCAGCGCATCGGGCGTCTCATGCAGGCCGAACGCCTGCCCGACGGTCGGCGGACGCGGTTCGAACACGACGCGGCGCACCGCGGGGTGATGACGGCCGTTCATCGAGTAACTGACGTTGACGCGCCGTTTCTTCGAGACGGCGCGCGGTGCGTCGTCGTCGTCCTTGTCGGCGACTTTGGCCGCCTTCGCGTTTTTGGCCGCCCGGCTGGAAACCTTGGCTGCCGGTGCTTCGGCGCCTTTGGCAGGCTTGCGGGCTGCTTTCTTCGAAACTTTTTCGGATTTCGCCGAGGCTGCGGTCGACGCGGCGAGCGCGTCAACCGGCGCAACTGACGCCGCTGCGATGACCACGGAGGCGGCCACCGACAGCGCGGTGCCCAGCGCCGCGCTGTGCATCACTTTGAGTGACGAAAACATGTCGGTTTTCATTGGTGTTCTGGTAGAGCGGCAGGGAATGGTCCGCCAAGTGTAGTGAAACAAGGAAAAATTAGCAATATTAAGCACTTACCCTTCCTCCTTAAACCGAGTTGTAAGACTCGATTGGAAAGAGCAATGGATTTATCAGTGCTCATCGAAAAGATCAATGAAGCACGTATATTTCTCCGCTGCCGCGCGCAGGAAAAGAACTCACCCGAGCTAACGGCAACATCGACACATTCCTTGATCAGGGGAAATATGGCCGCATGGCAGCGCATTACGTGCGCCGCACAAACTCGCCCCTGAACCGTGGCTCAGAGGGCGGTGCGTCGAGCCCAGCCACAGCGTGTTAAATATTCGCTGCAAACCGACGCATCGCGCATACGACCGGGATGGAGTTATAACGTTCCGCCACAGTTTTGGTGTACGTCGCGATTCTACCGCGACTTATGCGATTTGTTAGATCGCTCACCAAGCCGTTGATCCTGCGGTAGAAAAGCCGCCTCCTCGCACCATCGCGGTGCGAATCCGCCAACGGCTATGCGTTTTGGCAACTCCATAAATGCTTCATAACGTATTGTTTTCTCAATATTTTGTCGTGATTGTGCGACGCACAAAAAGTACTTGACTTCATTCCGCGCTGTCCTAAAATGGAACCCATTGTTGCGACGCACAATGCATGAAACGTCATGATCCGCGTGCACCCTTCTCAACAATGACCTGCCGGTCTAGCACTTAACCCAACTCGGTCCGCGTCAGACGGATCGGTACTTCAGGAGCGTAAACATGACTCTGCTTACCCCCGAGCAATTCGCTGCAGCCCAAAAGGCCAACCTCGAAGCTCTCTTCGGTCTCACGAACAAGGCGTTCGAAGGCGTCGAAAAGCTGGTTGAGCTGAACCTGCAAGTCGTCAAGTCGACGCTCGCGGAAAGCCAGGAAAACGCACACCGTGCACTGTCGGTGAAAGACGCACAGGAACTCCTCGCGCTGCAAGCGAGCCTGTCGCAGCCGGTGGCCGAGAAGGTTCTGTCGTACGGCCGTCATCTGTATGAAATCGCGTCGGCCACGCAAGCCGAATTCGCACGCGTTGCGGAAGCTCAGTACGAAGAGCAGAACCGCAAGGTGCAAGCGCTCGTCGAGAACGTCGCGAAGAACGCACCGGCTGGCTCGGAAACCGCTGTCGCCGTGATCAAATCGGCTATCACCGCCGCCAACACGACGTACGAAACGGTTCACAAGGCTACGAAGCAAGCCGTCGAAATCGCTGAAAGCAACTTCAACGCAGCCGCTACCGCTGCTTCGAAGGCCGCTTCGCAAGCTGCCGCGCAAGTGTCGCGCTCGGCAACGGCTACCAAGAAGGCAACCGCCTAAGTTGTGTTGCGCCGCGGCAGCCGGTCAGGTCACTGATCCGGTTGCCGCGCGCCGCATCGGCGCACCGTGTAAAGGTTTCGATTCAGGTTTCAACGCATCGGGCTTCAAATCTGTGCCGGCAAGGTCTGCAGTATGACTTCGCCGGCGTTGTCGCCAGCATCAGGTTTCGCTGACGGCACACTGCAACAGCGTCGCGCAGAGTCCACTGCGCGGCCAGACGCTCCGATACGTTAAACAGCGTATCGTTTCCCCCGGCCTCGCGGCCGGGATTTTTTTGCCCCGCGCCCATAAAAAATGTCGCGCCTTGCATCTAGCAAGGCGCGACATTTTCGTTTGCAGCGAGGCAAGGCTGGCGCAACGCATCGTCGCATTGCGCAGCCTGAGAGCTGCAGAGAGTTTACTTCTTGCGCTGCGGCGGCAGATCCGTACACACACCTTCGTACAGTTCCGCAGCCATGCCGACCGATTCGCCGAGCGTCGGATGCGGGTGAATCGTTTTGCCGATATCGGTTGCGTCCGCGCCCATTTCGATCGCGAGACACACTTCGCTGATCAGATCGCCCGCATTCAGACCGACGATGCCGCCGCCGATCACGCGATGCGTTTCTTCGTCGAAAATCAGCTTGGTGAAGCCTTCGTCGCGGCCATTGGCGATCGCGCGGCCCGAAGCGGCCCACGGGAACACCGCCTTGCCGTACTTGATCCCTTCGGCCTTGCACTGGTCTTCGGTCTTGCCGGCCCACGCCACTTCCGGATCGGTGTAAGCCACCGACGGAATCTGCAGCGCGTCGAAGTACGCCTTCTCGCCATGCGCCGCTTCGGCTGCGACGTGCCCTTCATGCACTGCCTTATGCGCCAGCATCGGCTGACCGACGATATCGCCGATTGCGTAAATGTGCGGCACGTTGGTGCGCATCTGCTTGTCGACTTCGATAAAGCCACGGTCCGTCACGGCCACGCCGGCCTTGTCCGCACCGATCTTCTTGCCATTCGGCGTGCGACCCACCGCTACCAGCACAAGATCGTAACGCTGCGGCTCGGCCGGCGCCTTTTCGCCTTCGAACGACACGTAGATGCCGTCGTCTTTCGCCTGCGCTGCCGTGGTCTTGGTCTTCAGCATCACGTTGGCAAAACGCTTGCTGTTGAACTTGTCCCACACCTTCACGAGGTCGCGGTCCGCGCCCATCATCAGGCCGTCGAGCATTTCGACCACATCGATCTGCGCGCCGAGGGTCGAATAGACGGTAGCCATTTCAAGACCGATGATGCCGCCGCCGATCACCAGCATGCGCTGCGGAATCTGACGCAGTTCGAGCGCGCCAGTCGAATCGATCACGCGCGGATCTTCCGGAATGAACGGCAGCTTCACGGCCTCCGAGCCGGCAGCGATGATCGCGTGCTTGAACTTGACGACCTTCTTGCCGCCGTCGACCTGCACTTCCATATGATGCGGATCGACGAACGCGCCGACGCCGGTCACCACTTCAACCTTGCGCGCCTTCGCCATGCCGGCGAGACCACCGGTCAGCTTCTTGACGACGCCCGACTTGAAGTCGCGTAGCTTGTCGAGATCGATTTGCGGCTTGCTGAACGAGATGCCATGCGCGCCGAGCGCAGCGGCTTCGTCGATCACCAGCGCGGTGTGCAAGAGCGCCTTCGACGGAATACAGCCGACGTTCAGACACACGCCGCCGAGCGTCGCATAACGCTCGACCAGCACCGTCTTCATGCCGAGGTCGGCCGCGCGGAACGCAGCCGAGTAACCGCCCGGGCCCGAACCGAGCACGAGCATGTCGCATTCGATATCGGCCTTGCCGGAGAAGCTGCCGGCTTGAGCAGGCGCGGCGGCTTGCGCGGGAGCAGGCGCGGCAGCCTTCGCCGGTTCCGGCGCTTTCTCAGGCGCCTTGGCAGCAGCCTTCGGCTCGTCCTTCGCCGGCGCGGCCGCAGCTTCACCCGACGCCTCCACCAGCGCGATCACCGTGCCTTGCGACACCTTGTCGCCCGGCTTCACGCGCACTTCCTTGACGGTCCCTGCGGCATCGCTCGGCACTTCGATCGATGCCTTGTCCGACTCGAGCGTCATCAGCGCCTGTTCTTTTTCGATGACGTCGCCCGGCTTGATGTTGACTTCGATGACATCGACGTCCTTGAAGTCGCCGATGTCCGGCACCTTTACTTCGACGAGACTCATAAGTGTCCCCTTCTGTTATTGCCGTGTTGATCAGAAATCGCGGCGCAGCGCCACCGGACCTGTAGCCGAAAAACAGGCGCCGCTCCGTAACGGAACGACGCTGACCGGCCGACAAACAAACGCAGGCCCGGACCGCGACAAGGACGCGCACCCGCGCCCTGCGCCTTCGCGAAAATCAAAGAATGACGCGCCGGAAATCGCCCAGAATCGCGCTCAGATACGCGTTGAAGCGCGCTGCTTCGGCACCATCGATCACGCGATGGTCATACGACAGCGACAGCGGCATCGTCAGGCGCGGCACAAACTGCTTGCCGTCCCACACCGGCTTCATGACGCTGCGCGACAGGCCGAGGATTGCTACTTCAGGCGCATTGATGAGCGGCGTAAACGTCGTGCCGCCGATGCCGCCCAGCGACGAGATCGAGAACGAGCCGCCCTGCATCTGGTCGGGCTTGAGCTTGCCGTCGCGCGCGAGCTTCGACAGTTCGGCCATTTCCTTCGCGATATCGGCGAGACCCTTCTTGTCCGCATCGCGGATCACCGGCACGACCAGACCGTTCGGCGTATCGGCCGCGAAGCCGATATGGAAGTACTGCTTGTAGACGAGATTGTCGCCGTCGAGGCTGGTGTTGAAGATCGGGAATTTCTTCAAGCCGGCAACCACGGCCTTGATCACGAACGCGAGCATCGTGAACTTGACGCCGGCCTTCTCGTGCTCCTTGTTCAGTTGCACGCGCAACGCTTCGAGCTCGGTGATGTCGGCTTCGTCGTTGTTCGTGACGTGCGGGATCATCACCCAGTTGCGATGCAGGTTCGCGCCCGAGATTTTCTTGATGCGCGACAGCGGCTTCGAATCGATCGGACCGAACTTCGTAAAGTCGACCTTCGGCCACGGCAGCAGGTTGAGTTCGCCGCCGCCTGCGGCAGCCGGTGCGCCCGCTGCGGCCGGTGCTGCATGCTGGCCGGTCATCACGCCCTTCACGAACGCGGTGACGTCTTCCTGCGTGATGCGTCCTTTAGGACCGGTGCCCTTCACACGCCCGACGTCCACACCCAGTTCGCGCGCGAACTTGCGCACCGACGGGGACGCATGGCTCGCCTTGTATGCACCGCCTTCGCCGGCCGGAATCACCGGCGCCTGGGCCAGTGCCGACGGCGCGGCCGGAGCCGGCGCTGCCTTTTGCGGCGCATCGGACGGCGCTTCAGCCGGCTTTTGCGCAGCGGGCGCGGGAGCTGCTGCTGCCGCAGCCGGCGCAGCAGCGCCTGCGCCTTCGACCAGCACGATCACCGTGCCTTCCGAAACCGTGTCGCCAAGCTTCACCTTCACTTCTTTCACCGTGCCCGCGACGGAGCTCGGCACGTCCATGGTGGCCTTGTCCGACTCGAGCGTGACGAGCGACTGTTCCTTCTCGACCGTATCGCCCACCTTCACCAGCACTTCGATAACAGGAATGTCCTTGTAATCGCCGATGTCCGGCACCTTGACTTCCTGCACGCCGCCACCGCCAGCAGGCGCTTGCTGCGCTGCAGGAGCAGCGGCCGGCGCTGCAGCCGCTTGCGCCGGCTTGTCGGCCGGCTTATCGGCAGGCTTGTCGGCCGGCTTCGCGGCCGCCGCACCTTCACCGTCGAGCAACACGATCAGCGTGCCTTCCGACACCGTATCGCCAAGCTTCACCTTCACTTCCTTCACCGTGCCCGAGACGGGGCTCGGCACATCCATGGTCGCCTTGTCCGACTCCAGCGTGACCAGGGACTGTTCCTTCTCGACGGTATCACCCGCCTTCACCAGCACCTCGATTACAGGAATGTCCTTGTAATCGCCGATGTCCGGCACCTTGACTTCGATCGCTTGGCTCATTTGTTGTGTGTCTCCAGGGCCGAGCGCACTCCGTCCGGCATCGAGAACGGAGTGCGCGCGACGTCGCCGGGGGGCGACGATTTAGACGGTCATCGGGTTGGGTTTGGACGGGTCGAGGTTGTACTTTTTCAGCGCGTCAGCGACGACCTTGCGCTCAATCGTACCCTCATCGGCCAGCGCATTCAGCGCTGCCACGGTGACCCAGTAACGGTCGACTTCGAAGAAGTGACGCAGACGTTCGCGCGTATCCGAACGGCCGTAACCATCGGTGCCGAGCACCACGAAACGTTGCGGCACGAAGGCACGGATCTGCTCGGTCAGCGCGCGCACGTAATCGGTCGACGCGATCACCGGGCCCTTCGCATCCTTCAGCAGCTTCTCGACATGCGACAGATTCTTTTCTGCGGTCGGATTCAGCAGGTTCTGGCGCTGCACTTCGTGGCCTTCGCGCGCGAGTTCGGTGAAGCTCGGCACGCTCCACAGATCGGCGGCGACGCCCCAGTCGCTCTTCAGCAGCGCGGCGGCGGCGATCACTTCGTTCAGGATCGTGCCTGCGCCCATCAGTTGCACGCGCGGTGCCTTGGCGTCAGCCTCGGCCTTACGCAGCGAGTACATGCCCTTGATGATGTCCGACGCTACGTTGTCACCCTGCGGCATCGCCGGGTGCTCGTAGTTCTCGTTCATCACGGTCAGGTAGTAATAGACGTCTTCCTGCTCCTGCACCATGCGGCGCAGACCGTCCTGGATGATCACCGCCAGCTCGTAGCCGAAGGTCGGGTCGTAGCTGATGCAGTTCGGAATCGACGCCGCCCACAGCAGCGAGTGGCCGTCTTCGTGCTGCAGGCCTTCGCCGTTCAGCGTCGTACGGCCCGCGGTGCCGCCCAGCAGGAAGCCGCGCGAGCGCATGTCGCCGGCCGCCCACGCCAGATCGCCGATCCGCTGGAACCCGAACATCGAGTAGTAGATGTAGAACGGGATCATGATCTCGTTGTGCGTCGAGTACGACGTCGCAGCCGCGATCCAGTCCGACATACCACCTGCTTCGTTGATCCCTTCCTGCAGGATCTGGCCGGTTTCCGATTCCTTGTAGAACATCAGCTGGTCGGAATCTTCCGGCACATACTTCTGGCCGTCCTGATTCCAGATACCGATCTGGCGGAACAGGCCTTCCATACCGAACGTACGCGACTCATCCGGCACGATCGGCACGACGCGCTTGCCGAGCGCCTTGTCCTTCAGCAGGATGTTCAGGATCCGCACGAAGGCCATCGTGGTCGAGATTTCGCGACCTTCGCCGGTGCCCTTCAGCAGCGGCTCGAACACGGCCAGTTCCGGCACCGGCAGCGACTCCGCCTTCTGGCGGCGCTGCGGCAGGTAACCACCCAGTTCCTGGCGGCGCGCGCGCATGTACTCGAGTTCCTTCGAGCCTTCTTCGAACTTCAGATACGGCACATTGACGATCTCGTCGTCCGAGATCGGCAGACGGAACTGGTCGCGGAAGTTCTTCAGCGCCTCGACCTGCATCTTCTTCTGCTGGTGCGTGATGTTCATCGCCTGACCGGCTTCGCCCATCCCGTAGCCCTTGATGGTCTTGGCGAGAATCACGGTCGGCTGGCCCTTCGTTTCCGAAGCCGCCTTGTACGCCGCGTAGATCTTGTGCGGATCGTGACCGCCGCGGTTCAGATTCCAGATGTCGTCATCGGACCAGTCGGCGACCAGCGCCTTCAGTTCCGGCGTATTGAAGAAGTGCTCGCGCACGTAGGCGCCCGATTCCGACTTGTAGGTCTGATACTCGCCGTCGACCACTTCCATCATGCGGCGCATCAGCGCGCCGGAGCGGTCGCGCACGAACAGCGCGTCCCAGCGGCTGCCCCACACCACCTTAATCACGTTCCAGCCGGCGCCGCGGAATTCGCTTTCGAGTTCCTGGATGATCTTGCCGTTGCCGCGCACCGGTCCATCGAGGCGCTGCAGATTGCAGTTGATCACGAACACGAGGTTGTCCAGCCGCTCGCGGCCAGCCATGCCGATCGCGCCGAGCGATTCCGGTTCGTCGGTTTCGCCGTCGCCGAGGAATGCCCACACCTTGCGGCCCTGGGTCTTCGCAATGCCGCGCGCGTGCAGGTACTTCATGAAGCGCGCCTGATAGATCGCCATGATCGGGCCGAGACCCATCGACACGGTCGGGAACTGCCAGAAGTCCGGCATCAGCCACGGGTGCGGATACGACGAGATGCCCTCGCCGCCCACTTCCTGGCGGAAGTTGTCGACCTGCTTTTCCGACAGGCGGCCTAGCAGGAACGCGCGCGAGTAGACACCCGGCGACGAGTGACCCTGCACGAACACGAGGTCGCCGCCATGCTCGGGCGACGGCGCATGCCAGAAATGGTTGAAGCCGACGTCATACAGCGTGGCCGCCGAAGCGAACGACGCGATATGGCCGCCCACGTTGGTGTCCTTGCCGGCGCGCAGCACCATCGCCATGGCATTCCAGCGGGTGTACGAGCGGATGCGGTGTTCGACGTCCTGGTCGCCGGGGTTCTTCGCCTGGTTGGCAACCGGGATCGTATTGATATACGGGGTATTGGCCGAGAACGGCAGATGTTCGCCGTGCACACGGGCGAATTCGATCTGCTTTTCGATCAGGTAGTGCGCGCGGTCCGGGCCGACCGCAGAAATCACGCCATCCAGCGCTTCGAGCCATTCGGCCGTTTCTTGCGGATCGCCGTCGTCTTTGGCGGCGGCGACGTATTTCAGGACTTCGTCGGGTACAGCGGACATGCTCGTCTCCTGGGTATAGAGGAACGCTCTTGATCGGACGACGCGGACGAAGCACGGCCGCGGCAACTCCGGGCGATTTTAATGATGCCCCGATCGTCCGCGCAACAAAATTTTCGAATTGCGAGATGCTTTCTCATAATGCGGAAAATTGTTGCGGCGCACCCTGAATTGACTCCCTATCTGCTGATACGTCGGCTAGTTTGCTCCCATTAACGTAGCTTTCACGCTTTTCTGCGTCATTTCGTGCGGACCTGCTGCGCTACAATGCGAGCCATGTTGACCGATCGGCTTTTTGCTCGCTCGGCGCGGCCCTCCGGTTCGCCGGCGGACACGTCGCCGTCCCGCTGGCACCATGGACCATGGTGGTCCAATTCCTATTTGCTCACGCCGCTGCTGTCGATCCTCGTATTTCTGATCGTCATGAGCCTGATTTTGTGGAGCCTGAACCGCCGCGAACAGCAGCAGCAGGAAGACACGCTATATCGCAATGTGGCGTGGGCGCAGCAGCAGATCCGCCTGTCCATGACAGGCGCGCAGGAACAGATCCAGGCGCTGTCACGCGATCTCGTCACCGGGCGTGCGGATCCGCACTCTTTCCAGGTTTCGACCGCCGACATCATGCAGGGGCATCCCGAGATCCTCTACATGAACTGGTATACGCCCGAACTGCAGCCGCGCTGGCCGAACACGCCGCTGCCGGTGCTCGGCCAGCGGCTCGCGAAGCCGAACGACCAGCAAATGGACGAAGCCGTGAAAGCGGCCTTCGCCGAAGCGCGCACGACGCGCCGCCAGGTCTACTCGTCGCTGATGTACGACGACGTCGGCAACGGCTTTCTGACGCTGCAAACCCCGGTGTACCGCGACCGCGAGTTCCTCGGCAATATCGCCGCGGTGTTCTCGGTCGAAGGCATGCTGAAGCGCGACATCCCGCCGGAGTTGTCCGCCAAGTACAAGATCTCGATCGTCGACATCAACAACCGCGAGCTGGCCACCACCTCCACGCGCCCGCGCCTGCCGCGCGACGCGTTCTACGATCTGCCGCTCGATCCACCGGGCCAGGGCATTTCGGTACGCGTCTATGCGTACCCGCAGATGACCAACTTCACCAACAACACGCTGGTGTGGCTGGTGGCCGGGCTGTCGTGCTTCGTGCTGTGGAGCTTGTGGAGCCTGTGGAAGCACACGCGGCAGCGCTTCGAGGCGCAGCAGGCGCTGTATGCGGAAGCGTTCTTCCGCCGCGCGATGGAAAACTCGGTGCTGATCGGCATGCGCGTGCTCGACATGCACGGCCGCATCACACACGTGAACCCGGCGTTCTGCCGGATGACCGGCTGGGATGAAATCGACCTGGTCGGCAAGACCGCGCCCTTCCCTTACTGGCCGCGCGACGCCTACCCGGAAATGCAGCGCCAGGTCGACATGACATTGCGCGGCAAGGCGCCTTCGTCGGGCTTCGAGCTGCGTGTACGGCGCAAGGACGGCTCGCTGTTCCACGCGCGTCTGTACGTATCGCCGCTGATCGACAGTTCGGGCCGGCAGACCGGCTGGATGTCGTCGATGACCGACATCACCGAGCCGAAGCGCGCGCGCGAAGAACTCGCCGCTGCGCACGAACGCTTCACCACCGTGCTCGAAAGCCTCGACGCGGCCGTGTCGGTGCTGGCCGCCGACGAAGCCGAACTGCTGTTTGCGAACCGCTATTACCGGCACCTGTTCGGCATCCGCCCGGACGGCCACCTCGAACTCGCGGGCGGCGGCGGCTTCGACAGCAACTCGGCGTCGTCCGATTCGATCGACATGGTCGACACCTACGCGGGCCTCCCAGCCGCCGCGCTGACCGAAAGCACCGCCGACGCGCAGGAAGTTTATGTAGAAGGCATACAGAAGTGGTTCGAAGTGCGACGCCAGTACATCCAGTGGGTCGACGGCCACCTCGCGCAGATGCAGATCGCCACCGACATCACCACCCGCAAGCAGGCGCAGGAACTCGCCCGCCAGCAGGACGAGAAGTTGCAGTTCACCAGCCGCCTGATGACGATGGGCGAAATGGCATCGTCGCTCGCGCATGAGTTGAACCAGCCGCTCGCGGCCATCAATAACTATTGCTCTGGAACGGTGGCGCTGGTTAAATCTGGTCGGACGACGCCCGACAACCTGCTGCCCGTGCTCGAGAAGACCGCCCAGCAAGCGGTACGCGCCGGCATGATCATCAAGCGGATCCGCGAATTCGTGAAACGCAGCGAACCGAAACGCCAGGCCACCCGTGTCTCCGACATCGTCGCGGACGCGGTCGGGCTCGCCGAAATCGAGGCCCGCAAGCGCCGCATTCGCATCGTGACCGAGACCCGCTCGCGGCTGCCGGTCATTTATGTCGACCCGGTGCTGATCGAACAGGTGCTGGTCAACCTGCTGAAAAACGCCGCCGAAGCGATGCACGACGCTCACCCGGACGCAGTCGACCCGGTTATCCGTCTGGTCGCGCGACTCGACGCGGGCAACGTCTGTATCAGCGTGGTCGACCAGGGCCCGGGCGTCGACGAAGCAACCGCCGAACATCTGTTCGAGCCGTTCTACAGCACCAAGTCGGACGGCATGGGGATGGGCCTGAATATCTGCCGTTCGATCATCGAGTCTCATCGAGGGCGCTTGTGGGTGGTCAACAACGTCGAAGCCGACGGCCACATCACGGGCGCCACTTTTCATTGCAGTCTGCCTATAGGCGAGCCTGACGGCCCGAGCAACGGCGGGCGCGAGGCGCGGACACCACAAACCGTTACGGGAGAGCTATGAACACCCCAGTCACCACACAGGAAACCGTGTTTGTCGTCGATGACGACGAGGCGGTGCGAGACTCGCTGCGCTGGCTACTGGAAGCGAACGGTTATCGCGTCCAATGCTTCTCCAGCGCGGAGCAGTTCATCGAGGCGTGGCAGCCGCACCAGCATCCGGGGCAGATCGCGTGTCTGATCCTCGACGTGCGGATGTCCGGCATGAGCGGGCTTGAACTGCAGGAGCGGCTGATCGCCGACAACGCGGCGCTGCCGATCATCTTCGTGACGGGCCACGGCGACGTGCCGATGGCGGTGTCGACGATGAAGAAAGGCGCGATGGATTTCATCGAAAAACCGTTCGACGAAGCCGAACTGCGCAGGCTGGTCGAGCGGATGCTCGACAAGGCGCGCAGCGAAAGCACCAGCGTGCAGCAGCAGCGGGCCGCGGCTGAACGCCTCGGCAAGCTGACGGCACGCGAGCATCAGGTGCTCGAGCGGATCATCGCGGGGCGGCTGAACAAGCAGATTGCCGACGATCTCGGCATCAGCATCAAGACCGTCGAAGCGCACCGCGCGAACATCATGGAAAAGCTGAACGTCAACACGGTGGCCGATCTGCTGCGCCTCGCGCTGTCGAACAAGCCGCAACAGGCGCAGTAACGGCTACGTCGCGGGCACATGCTGTGTTGTGATGAGCGGGCCGCAATGGCCCGCTTTTTTATAGCCGTTTTTCCCGCGTTTTCTCGCCGCTTTCCCCTCCCCGAATAGCGCTCCGTTATCGCCCGGGCAACGGGCCCGAAGAACGGTTTGAGCGAACTCGCTCGCCTGCGCCACGCGCGATAGCTGCCGCCAGTTAACGATCGTTAGCTATCCAAACATAGCCTGCACGCTGATTGCGACGATCGGCAAACATGCGCGATGAATCACCACCCACCTCCCCGCTTACCCGATCGCGCACCTGCCGTACCCGCTATCGCATAAATCACCAAACGTAAAACTTGGTGCCGTACAGATTGACAGCATCCCGCCCGCCCCCTAATTTTAAGTATCACCACCGCTCAGGATTGCCTCATGACTGTCCGGCGTCACGCCGCCATGCCTTGCCCCTCCCCGTTTTCTTGCGGCGGCTCAATCGCCCCGTTCGCGCGCGACGTCAGCTGTACCGGCGTTACCGCACGCTACGTCCACCTTGCAGCAAAGAGGATCCGAACATGAAACGCTCTCCAACACGTCACCGTGTGCTGATCGTCTGCGCCGCGCTTGCGGGCGTGCCGATCCTGGCCGGGCCGATCGCGCCGCCGGCCGCGCTCGCGCAGAGCGCGGCCCCGGCGAAAGTATCGAACCAGCAACTCGATTCGCTGACAGCACCGATTGCGCTGTATCCCGACGCGCTGCTCGCGCAGGTGCTGATGGCGGCCACGTTCCCGCAGCAGGTGCAGGAAGCGGCGCAATGGATCAAGGCCAACCCGCAGAAACAGGGCGACGCAGCCGTGCAGGCGGTCTCGTCGCAGCCATGGGACCCGAGCGTGCAATCGCTGGTGGCGTTCCCGCAGGTGCTCGCGACGATGGCGTCGAAGCCCGATTGGGTGACGCAATTGGGCAATGCGTTTCTCGCGCAGCCGAACGACGTGATGGATTCGGTGCAGCGGCTACGCAAGCAGGCGCAACAGGCCGGCAATCTGAAGACGACCGAACAGCAAAAGGTGATCGTCGAGCAAAGCACGATCCAGATCGTGCCAACCAGCCCGCAGGTCGTGTACGTGCCGACCTATAACCCAACGGTCGTGTACGGCGCGTGGCCGTACCCTGCGTATCCGCCGGTCTACGTGCCGCCGCCACCGGGCTACGCAATCGCAACAGGGTTTGCCACCGGGCTGGCGTTCGGCGCCGGCGTGGCGGTCGCCAACTCGTTGTGGGGCGGCTTCAACTGGAACACGCACGACGTGAATATCAACGTCAATCGTTATAACAACGTCAACGTCAATAACCGGATCAACGCGAATAGCACGACGGCCAACTGGAATCGCAACGAGAGCATCAACCGCACGAATCTGAACCGCAACAACACGAACCTCAACAATGCGAACCTCAGCGCGCAACGCGATGCGTACCGTGGCCGCGATGCATCGCGGGCGCAGGCGGAGCAGACCTTGCAGAACCGCACCGGACAAAATCTGGGCGGCACGGCGAACCAGCGGCTGCAGGACATCCGCAGCGGCGGCACGAGCCGGGGCGACCTGCGCAACAACGCGCAGAACGTCAATCGCGATAACGCGCTGCGCGGCTCGGGTGATGGCAGAACGTCACGCCAGGATCTGCAGCGCGGCCAGGCGAGCCGCGAGTCGTTCGCGAATAACAGCGGTGGCCGGCTGGGCGCGGGCGGCGGCGGCCAGCAAGGAAGCGCCGGGCGGCTCGGCGCGGATGGCGGCGGACAGCGCGGCGGCGGCTTTCAGGGTGGAGGCGCGCAGCGCGGCGGCTTCGAAGGCGGCGGACGGGCCGGCGGATTCGGCGGCGGCGGTGGTGGCGGCGGACGCCATTTCGGCCGCGGCCGCTGATCAATCGACAAGGAGCCCATCATGACTCGCACTCTTGTGAAACGCGCGCGCTGTGCCACTGAAACCTTTGCTGACGCAAACAGCCACATTGTGCCGACGGCGGCCTGTGGAGCCCGCAGCATCGAGGATGTCGCATCGCACGACGCACACGGCGGACACATCGCACGCATCGCACACATCGCACACGCATCACGCATCACTCGCCCGGCCGCCGAACTATCCGGCACAGCACGCCACGCGTTTCGCGCGCTTGCCGTCGCGGCCACGTTGCTGGCCGGCGTATGCGGCGCCAGCGCAGCATACGCGCAAGCGGCCTACCCGACGCCCGATGCCGCGGCCAATGCCTTCGTCAACGCGCTCGCAGCCAACGACCACGAAGCGATGAAGCACGTGCTCGGCAGCCGCTATCCGACCTTCATTCCGACCACCGACATCGGCCAGGACGACATCTATGCGTTCCTCGGCGAATGGGCGAAAGGCCATCGGATCGTCGACGACGCCACGCCACGCGGCGGCCGTCCGAGTGCGCACATCGAAGTCGGCAACGACGGCTGGACGCTGCCGATACCGCTCGAGAAAACCGCGCAAGGCTGGCGCTTCGACACCCCCGCCGCGGGCGACGAGATGCTGACACGCCGCATCGGCCGCAACGAACGCTCGGCGATCCTGACCGCGCAGGCCTACGTCGATGCGCAGAACGACTACCGCAACCTGACGCAGCGCTACGCGCAGAAGTTCATCAGTTCGCCGGGCCAGCACGACGGGCTCTACTGGGACAGCGCGCCCGGTGAAGCGCAGAGCCCGCTCGGGCCGCTTGCCGCGACGATGCAGCGTCATATCGCGCCAGGCGAGGCGTATCACGGCTACCACTACCGGATCCTGACGAGTCAGGGCGAGCATGCGAACGGCGGCAAGGCGAGCTATCTGGACGACGGCGTGCTGAAGAAAGGCTTCGGCCTGGTTGCATGGCCGGCCGAGTATGGCAAGACGGGGGTGATGAGCTTTATCGTCAACCAGGACGGCAAGGTGTTCCAGAAAGACCTGGGGCCGCGCACCGCGAAAACCGTCGATGCGATCCGTGCGTTCGACCCCGATCCTTCGTGGCAACCCGCACAGCCGTGACGGCTGGCTCGCGGCGCGCAGCAGGCGCGGCGAGCCAGCGCGCGACGGTATAATGCGTGCTTTCGAACGCGGCGCAGTTTCTGCGCCGCGCGTCTTTCGGGTCGGCTCCGCGCTGAATCTGGTGACGGCCGCGTGCCAGCGTTACAGCGCACACGGTGCGAGGCGTGTCGCAACGCAATCGCCGCCGCGCTGCCGCCTCGCCGCCCCCACACCACCGAAAGACACGAAGCCGCGAAGACGCGCCGTCGCACGCCTTCGTTGCTCGCCGCCCGCATTCCAACTGCCCACACTCGACCGACCATGACAGCCCAATTGATCGACGGCACCGCCCTTTCGAAGACCCTGCGCGCCGAGGTTGCCTCGCGCGCCGCCGCCCTCACCGCCCGCGGCCACCAGCCGGGGCTCGCGGTGGTGCTGGTCGGCGACAATCCGGCAAGCGAAGTCTACGTTCGCAACAAGGTCAAGGCCTGCCAGGACAACGGCCTGCACTCGACCTACGACCGCTACCCGTCGAGCCTCTCCGAAGCCGACCTGCTCGCGCGCATCGACGCCCTGAACCGCGATCCGAAGATCCACGGCATCCTCGTGCAGTTGCCGCTGCCTGCGCATATCGACAGCCACAAGGTGATCGAAGCGATCGCACCGGAGAAAGACGTCGACGGTTTCCACATCGCCAATGCCGGCGCGCTGATGACCGGCAAGCCGCTCTTCAGGCCGTGCACGCCGTACGGCATCATGAAAATGTTCGACGCGTACGGCATTGCGCTGAAGGGCGCGAATGCAGTGGTGATCGGCCGCTCGAACATCGTCGGCAAGCCGATGGCGCTGATGCTGCTCGATGCCGGCGCCACGGTGACGATCTGCCACAGCAAGACGCGCAACCTCGCCGCGCATACGCTCGACGCCGACGTGGTGGTGGTCGCGACCGGCCTGCGCAACATCCTGAGCGCGCCGATGGTGAAGCCGGGCGCGGCCGTGATCGACGTCGGCATGAACCGCGACGAAGCCGGCAAGCTGTGCGGCGACGTCGACTTTGCCGGCGTGAGGGAAGTGGCCGGCTATCTGACGCCGGTGCCGGGCGGCGTCGGGCCGATGACGATCACGATGCTGCTGGTCAATACGCTCGAAGCGGCTGAACGGGCGGCGGGCGGGGCTTGAGCAGCACGTGAGCGACGCGTGTCGTCGGGTCGTGAGACGCGGCGGCGGCGCATCACGCGATCCGTCGCCAGCACCATCGATCCGAACGCGCGCCACGACGATCTGCCGCTACCCCACACCGTCCAGCACACCCACCCACAAGCCTCGCCCCGAATCTTTCCGATAGTGGCGCACCGCACGCAGCACAGCGGCGCCACTGCCACGCTGCAATGCAAACATGCGTATGCTTGGGTTTTGGTCCGGCCAGGATTGGCCCGGCCTGGATAAGCCCGGCGGCAGTGTTGGTTAATTTTCCGCAAAAGCTCGCGTGACGGATTGGAAACCGCGCAGCCGTCCCCATTGTCGAATAACGGGGTGCGATGCACGCGCCCGCAGGCGGCCTCCCGCCTTTCCTTTATGACGCGACAGACAGGAAGCACTATGTCCACACCTCGACCGACATCCGACAACCCGCTCCTCGACTTCACCGATCTGCCGCGCTTCGGCGAGATCCGCCCCGAACACGTGACACCCGCTCTCGATGTGCTGCTGGCCAACGCCAGCGCAGCCGTCGAACGGGCGAGCGAGCCTGCCACGCCAGCGTCGTGGGCCGATGTCGTCGAGCCGGTCGAACGTGCGACCGAGCCGCTGTCGCGCGCCTGGGGCGTAGCCGGTCATCTGAATGCCGTAGCCGATACGCCTGAACTGCGCGCCGCATATGGCGAAAACCTGCCGCGCGTGACCGAGTTCTGGGCCAGCGTCGGCCAGAACCTGGCGCTCTACGACAAGTACAAGGCGCTCGCCGCAAGCGAAGACTTCGCCGCGCTGACCAGCGAGCGCAAGAAGATCCTGCAGAACGCATTGCGCGATTTCCGTCTGTCGGGCGCCGAATTGCCGGAAGACCAGAAGCCGCGCTTCGCCGAATTGCAGGAGCACCAGGCCGCGTTGTCGAAGGCGTTTTCGGATCACGTGCTCGATGCGACCAACGCGTACGCGTACGTCGCGGAAGACGAAGCAAGCCTCGCCGGCCTGCCCGAAGACGTGATCGCCGCGGCCCGCGAAGCCGCCGAGCGCGAAGGCAAGAGCGGCTGGAAATTCACGCTGCATTTCCCGTCCTACTTCCCGGTGATGCAATACGCGGAGCACCGCCCGATGCGCGAGACGATGTACCGTGCCTACGTGACGCGCGCGTCCGAGCTCGGGCCGCAATATGGCAACGGCAATGCCGACTGGGACAACACCGCGAACATCGCCGAGCATCTGAAGCTGCGCGCCGAAGAAGCGAAGATGCTGGGCTACCAGAACTTCGCCGAGGTATCGCTGGCACCGAAGATGGCCGAATCGCCTGCCCAGGTGATGGCCTTCCTCGAAGACCTGGCCACGCGCGCCCGTCCGCACGCCGAAACCGACTGGAAGGAACTGCGCGAATTCGCCACCGGCGAACTGGGCATCACCGACCTGCAGCCGTGGGACATGGCGTTTGCCGCCGAGCGTCTGCGTCAGAAGCGCTATTCGTTCTCGGAAAACGAGGTCAAGCAATACTTCCCGGAAGACGCGGTGCTCAAAGGCCTGTTCAAGGTCACCGAGACGCTGTTCGGCGTGCGCATCCGGCGCGACGAAGCGGAGGTCTGGCATCCGGAAGTTCGCTTCTTCCGTGTCGAGAATTCGGACGGCGGGCTCGTCGCGCAGTTCTACCTCGACCTGTATGCGCGCGAAGGCAAGCGCGGCGGCGCATGGATGGACGACGCGCGCACGCGCCGCAAGCCGGTGCAAGGCCCGGTGCAAACGCCGGTTGCGTACCTCACCTGCAATTTCTCGGCGCCGGTCGGCGGCAAGCCGGCCTGCTTCACGCACGACGAAGTGATCACGCTGTTCCATGAGTTTGGCCACGGGCTGCATCACATGCTGACGCGCGTCGACGAACTGGGCGTGTCGGGTATCAACGGCGTCGAATGGGATGCGGTCGAGCTGCCGTCGCAGTTCATGGAAAACTTCTGCTGGGAGTGGGACGTGCTGCGCGACATGACGTCGCACGTCGATACTGCCGCGACGCTGCCGCGCGATCTGTTCGACAAGATGCTCGCCGCGAAGAATTTCCAGAGCGGCCTCGGCACACTGCGGCAGATCGTGTTCTCGATGTTCGACATGAAGCTGCACGTCGACTTCGACGCCGCCGCGGCAAAGCCGGCAAACGACGTCGCACGCGAGATCAACGAGCAGTTTCACGTGATTCCGCAGGCGGCATTCTCGCGCTGGCCGAATACGTTCAGCCATATTTTCGCGGGCGGTTACGCGGCGGGTTACTACAGCTACAAGTGGGCGGAAGTGCTGTCCGCGGACGCTTATGCAGCGTTCGAAGAAGCCGCACAGGCAGCCAACGGCAGCGTGCTCGATGCGGGCACGGGGACGCGCTATCGCAAGGAGATTCTCGAAGTGGGCGGCAGCCGGCCCGCGATGGAATCGTTCAAGGCATTCCGCGGACGCGAGCCGAACATCGACGCGCTGCTGCGGCATAACGGGATGGCACAGCCCACTGCGCATTGAGTGACTGGCCGTCGGCGCCCCGCACACAGGTTATGTGTGCGGGGCGCTTTGCATGGGTGAGCTGCGTTACCGATGCAGCTTGAAATCCACCTGCGCCGGCCGCCCTTCGAGCGATAACGCCGCACGCGCCGCCGGCGACCGGCTCACAACCTTGCCGCGACTCACCACCGCAAGCCGCGCCGCCCGCAAGCGAATCGCCTCCACTTCATCGCGTGCATCGAGCACCACGCAATTCGCCGCGCTGCCCGGCGCGATACCGTAACCGTCGAGCCCGAGAATACGCGCCGCATTCACCGTCACCGCATCGAAGCACGCACGCATCGCGTCGATGCCGGTCATCTGCGCGACGTGCAGCCCCATATGCGCGACCTCCAGCATGTCGCCGGAGCCGAGGCTATACCACGGGTCCATCACGCAATCGTGGCCGAATGCGACGTCGATGCCAGCGGCCATCAGTTCCGGCACGCGCGTCATGCCGCGCCGCTTCGGATACGTGTCCGACCTGCCCTGCAACGTAATGTTGATCAACGGATTCGCGATGGCCGCGACGCCCGCTTCGCGCATCAACGGCAGCAGCTTGCTGACGTAGTAGTTGTCCATCGAATGCATCGATGTCAGATGCGAGCCGGCGACGCGACCTTGCAAGCCGAGCCGATGCGTTTGCGCGGCGAGCGTCTCGATGTGACGCGATAGCGGATCGTCGGATTCGTCGCAATGCATGTCGACGCGCAGGCCTTTTTGCGCAGCGAATTCGCACAGCAGCCGTACCGATTCAGCGCCGTCGGCCATCGTGCGCTCGAAATGCGGAATGCCGCCCACCACGTCGACGCCCAGTTCGATCGCCCGCTTCAGATTGTCGAACGCGCCGGCACTACGCAGCAAACCGTCTTGCGGAAAGGCGACCAGCTGCAGATCGAGATAAGGCGCGACGCGGCGCTTCACTTCGAGCAATGCCTCGACGGCGAGCAAACGCTCGTCGCACACATCGACGTGCGTGCGAATCGCCAGCAGACCGCGCGCAACCGCCCAGTCGCAGTATTGCAGGGCGCGCTCGACCAGTGCCTGCTGGGTGAGGTCCGGTTTGAGTTCACCCCACAGCGCAATGCCTTCGAGCAGCGTGCCCGACGCATTGACGCGCGGCAACCCGTACGACAGCGTCGCGTCCATATGGAAGTGCGCATCGACGAACGACGGCGTGACGAGCGAGCCGTCGGCATCGATTTCTTCGCGCGCCGGTGCGGCGAGATGCGGTTCGACTGCGACGATGCGGGTGCCTTCAATGCCGATGTCGACAAGCTCGTGCGCAGCGCCCGTGCGCGCGACGCTGCGTGCAAGTGCGGCACGCCGGATGATCAAGTCCATTGAAGTCCCCGCGGTTGTCGATGTGCCATCGATTCTATCGATGAAAATAAAGCGCGTGAAAAGCGCCGTGCGGCCGCGTTGTCGTGCAGGCAATGTCTGCGGCGCGAATACGGCATGGCGCAAGTTACCCGTCGCTGTGACCGCTACGCCGCCCTCGCACTCTCAATCGCCACCCTCACCCTCACCCTCACCCTCACCCTCACCCTCACCACTCGCCGCTGCCGCCGCGCCACGTCAGGCCGCGCCATATGCAGAACGCTTGCCACTACCCACGCTACATCGAGCCCGCCGGCGCCGCGCGATCGACAACATCAACATCCACAGCATCCGCATCGACAATCTCGTCCGGCGGTTCGTCGTCGTGCGCATCTTCATGCTCGAACAGATCGAACTGGCCACGCCTCGCCACACGATCTTCGTCGAGCCGCACGCCGACACCCAGCAGCCGCACCGCCCGGTTGCGCCGCACGAAGCCTTTTTCCAGCAGCGCAAGCAGCGTCGGCAGATGCGTCACTGTGCCGACGCACTCGACCGTCGTGCGCTGAAAGTCCGCAAAGCGGATCTTCACAAACAGCTTGCGCACTTCCGCGGCCGCCTGCGCACGCTCGATACGCGCATCGAGCTGCTCCGTGAGCCGCGTCAACTCCTCCGCACAGGCTTCGAGCGTACGCAGATCGGTAACGTAAGTCGTCTCGACGCTGATCGACTTGCGCTCCTGATGCGAGCGCACCGGCCGTTCATCGAAGCCGCGCGACAGCTCGTAAAGCCGCTTGCCGAACACGCCGAACTGCCGGTGCAACTCGACCAGCGGCCACTCGCGCAATTGCGCGCAGGTCGACAGCCCGAGCTTTTCCAGCTTCGCGGCCGTGACCTTGCCGACCCCGAAAATCTTGCGCACCGGCAGCGCCGCGACAAACGCATCCACCTCGTGTGGCCGCACGACATACAGGCCATCCGGCTTGTTCCAGTCTGACGCGATCTTCGCGACGAACTTGTTCGGTGCAACCCCCGCCGACACCGTGACGCCGACGGTCTCGCGCACGCGCTCGCGGATCTCGCTCGCCATCAGCGTCGCGCTGCCTTTGCAGCGGTCGGTGTGGGTAACGTCGAGGTAGGCCTCGTCGAGCGACAGCGGTTCGACCTCCGCCGTGTAGTCGCGATAGATCGCCATGATCTGCCGCGACGCGATACGGTACTTCTCCATGGTCGGCGGAATGATCAGCAGATCCGGGCACTTGCGCAGCGCCAACGCCGACGACAACGCCGAATGCACGCCAAAGCGCCGCGCCTCGTAATTGCAGGTGGCGACCACGCCACGCTGCTCGGGCCGCCCGCCGACCGCCAGCGGCCGCCCGCGCAGCGACGGATCGTCGCGCATTTCGACCGACGCGTAGAAGCAATCGCAGTCGCAATGAATGATCTTGCGGACACGCGACGCGGCAGGTGCAAAAGACCCGGTAGACGGCGGAGAAACTTCGGACGGGTTCAAAGTGTTGATACTGTACAAAAATACAGTACTCTTTTCAACCTGGCCGAACGGCCGATGCGACAATGCGGATTCGCGAATTCCAGCGGCGGCTGAAGAGCCTTCAGAGGCCGAAGACGCCGAAAACGCCGCGCACATCCCGGCGCGCATAATCGCTACACTCCGTCGTACCGCTGCGCAACGCGCAACATGCAACGCAACACCTGTCCAGCTCTCCCGCCCGAACGGAATCCTTCTCGCATGCGCGTGCTCCTTGTTGAAGACGACGACCTGATCGGCAATGGGATCGAGGCCGGACTTCGTCAAGCCGGCTTCACCGTCGACTGGACGCGGGACGGCCGCGACGCGCATCTCACGCTCAGCACCACGATCTACGCACTGGTCGTTCTGGACCTCGGCTTACCCGGCATGTCCGGAATGCAACTGCTGAAATGGTTGCGCGATGCCGGCAAAGACGTCCCCGTACTCGTGCTCACCGCCAAAGACACGATCGTCGACCGCGTAGGCGGCCTCGAAGCGGGCGCCGACGATTACATGGGCAAGCCATTCGATCTGACCGAGCTGATTGCGCGCTGCCGCGCCTTATTGCGCCGCTCGCAAGGCCGAAGCGTCGAGCTGATCCGGTATCGCGATCTTACCGTCAACCCCGCGGCACAAACGGTGGAAATCGGCGAAACGCGCGTCACATTGACGTCGCGCGAGTGGGCATTACTGCTCCAGTTGCTCACCAATCAAGGCATGCCGCAATCGCGTTCGCGCCTCGAAGAGAGCCTCTATGGGTGGCAGGAGGAAATCGAAAGCAACGCAATTGAAGTGCACGTTTCGAATCTGCGCAAGAAACTCGGTGCAAGCCTGATCAAGACGGTCCGCGGCGTCGGCTACGTAGTGGAGAAGCCCTGATGCCCAAGTCGATCCGCAGCCGCCTGATGGTGCTCGTGCTGGTGAGCATCTCCGTGGTGTGGGGCGTCGCGCTGGTGACGAGCTACAACCAGGCCAAGCGTGAGATCGGCGAATGGGAAAATGCGCGCCTCGCCGAGCTGGCGCAAATTCTGGCGCTGCTGGATCAGCGCGATCTGCAGACGCTGGCGCACGCGCGCATCGATGTCCGTGAAGAAGAAAAAGGCGGCGACCCCGGCGCGAACGATGACGACGACGACGACACGTTGCCGCGCGACGCGCTGTTCCAGGTCCGCGACCGCGACGGCCGCGTACTCGCGGGCAGCCCGCAACTGCTTGCATTGCACGCGTGGGATCTGGCGGTCCCGGCACAGAGCGGCGCATGGAACATCTCGCTGGGCGGCAAGCTGTGGCACACCTTCACGTTGCGCGACACCTTGCTCGGGCACACGGTGCGCGTATTCGAACCCGCCAATACCCGCAGCGACCTGATGAGCGGCGTCGCACGCCGTATCGCGCGGCCGCTGGTGATTGCATTGCCGGTGCTCGCGCTGCTGGTGTGGTTCAGCATCGGCTTGAGCCTTTCTCCGCTCAAGACCTTATCGCGCGCGATTCTGCGGCGCAACATCAACAAGCTCGAACCGGTCGACATCGGCCGTGCACCGACCGAGGTCCGCCCGCTCGTCGATTCGATCAACCATGTGCTGTCGCGCCTGCGCGACTCGCTCGATCGCCAGCGCGCCTTCACCGCCGACGCCGCTCACGAACTGAAGACGCCGCTCGCCGCGATCAAGGTCCAGGCGCAGGTCGCGCTGGCCGAAGAGGATGCATCGTTGCGGCGCGTCGCGATGGAGCGCGTGGTGCGGGCCGTCGACCGCAGCGCACGCCTTGCCGAACAGTTGCTGCTGATGGCAAGACTCGACGAGCACGAAAAGCTCTCCACATCGCCGCTACGGGCCGCGACCATCGCGAAGGATGCGATTCTGGCCAACGAGCAAAGCGCGCGGCAGAAAGACATGAGCATCGCGTTCGCTGGGGACACGCGCGCCGAGATTGCCGCCGAACCGGTGCTGATCGGCATCCTGCTCGATAACCTGATCGACAATGCGATCAAGTATGGGCACGCCGGCGGTTCCATCGAAGTCGCGGTCCAGCGCGACAACGACCGCGTGCTGCTCACAGTGCGCGACGACGGCCCGGGTGTCGCCCACGAGGACCTCGCGCATCTGACCAACCGGTTTTTCCGCGCAAGGGGCAATCAGGCAATGGGTAGCGGGCTCGGCCTGTCGATCGTGGCGCGCATCGTCGAACACTTCGATGCACAGCTTCGTTTCGGCGCGGGCATCGGCACGCGCGGGCTGGCCGTCGAAGTTTCGTTTCCGTTCCATGCCAACGCAGCGTGAGCGCGTTGGCGAGACCGGCTGGTCAATCACGGCACGCAGCGGCAATTCAGGACCGGTCG
Source organism: Paraburkholderia jirisanensis (assembly GCF_054782355.1). NCBI lineage: Bacteria > Pseudomonadati > Pseudomonadota > Betaproteobacteria > Burkholderiales > Burkholderiaceae > Paraburkholderia > Paraburkholderia jirisanensis. The sequence goes on from NZ_BAAGSQ010000021.1 coordinate 274,128, forward strand.
GTCTCCGAACCGCGCGCCGGCAACACCGCTGCCAGCTTGCTAAACGTCCATCGGGATGCACGCCCATGCGATTCCGCGAGCTGCCATGCGAACAGGCCGGGCACGAAGATCAGCAGGTCGCGCATACGGCGCGCACCCGCCAGCGCAAGACAGGTTGACGAATCGAGACCTAGCGCGGCGCCGATCAGCACGAAGCCGCCCTCCTGAACGCCCAAACCGCCCGGTATAAAGAAAGCCGCGCTGCTCACCGCCTGGATCAACGATTCGATCACGACCGCTTCGACCAGCGTGACGTGCGCGCCCAGAAAGTGCAGCGCAATCCATATTTCGAGCGAAGTCGCAAAGCATTGCAGCGGCTGCCAGAAAAACAGATAGCGCAGCACGACGCCGCGTCTGCGCCAGACAAGCTTGATCGAATGATCGATGCGGGCCGATTGCCCGACGATCGCGGCAAGCTTGCCGCCCGTCAGCCGGTTGAGCACACGCGTGATCCGCTCGAACGGGCTTGCGTGCTGTACGAGCGCGAACAGCACCAGCAACGGCGTCATGACCACCACGCCCCACGCGAGATCGGCCGCGAGCCGCAGCGCATTGGACTGCGTGTGCGCGAACAGAAAGCCGATGCCGACCATCGTGAACAGCAACTGGCTGATTACCGTCAGTTGCATATCGACGATCAGGCTGGCCGCCGCCGCCGACGGCCGCACGTTCCGCCGTCGCAACAACCTGAACGACACGATCTCACCGCCGATGCGCGCTACCGGCAACATGCTGTTGACCGACTCGCGGATCCACACCAGATACAGCATCGCGGCGAGCGTGGGACGGCGCGCGCTACGAATCAAGGTGCGCCAGTCGCACGCATTGGCGATCATCGGCAACACGTGCGCAAGTGCCGCCAGCAGCAGACCCGCGCTCGCCGCGCGCATCAGGCCGAGCACCGCGCCCGGATCGTTATTCCAGATCAGGCCGAGCGACAGCAGCAAGCCGGCGAGCGCCGCCACACGGCCGGAATGCCTGATCATGGCCGCACCTGCCGCGCGTAGCCGAAGCAGCCCGCCGTGACGAAATGGCAGCGCCGGCGCACCGCGCCCTTGCCCTTCATGAATAGTTGCATCGCGTCATTCATCCTGAACTGGCGACATCAGGCCTTCGTCATCGACATTGAAACTGAAGCCGCGCCAGATAACGCGCGTCGAGAAAAAGCTCGCCACGAAGATCGCAAATGAAACGATATCCCAGATCGGTAAAAGCCACAGATCGCGAAGCGGCTGCCGCAGCGCACGATCAGACAACAGCTTCAGCGTGACACGCGCGGCCACGGCGACGAGCGCGAGCATCCACGACCCTGCCGCGGCGCCCGACAAGATCAGCCCCAGCAACGCGAGCGCCAGCGGATGAATCAGCACCGAGCCCAGATGGCCGGCCGGATCGATGCTGCGGATCGTTCGGCTCCAGCGCAGTTCGTGCGCGATCAGCCGCGTCGCACTGGTTTCGACACAGGCATGCGACACCGTGAACGGCGGAATGGCAACCTTCTCGCCCAGCATGCGCACCGCTTCGCCGATCGCATGATCTTCGGCCAGGTGCCGGACGAACGGCGCAAAGCCGCCGATCCGCTCGAACGTGTCGCGCCGCATCGCAATTGTCTGTCCGAAGCACGGACGCGCGAGACCGAGTGCGAGCCCCATCACCACGCCGGGCAGAAACTGGTAGTTGGTCGCCTTGACCGACAGCCGCGGCCAGAAACCCGGATCGGGTTGTCCGCGATACACGCATGTAACCAGCCCCACGCCAGGCCGTTGCAGTTCGCCGACCACGTTGTGCAGATAGTCGCGGCCGACGCTCACGTCACTATCCGCGAATACAAGAACGTCATGCTGCGCATGCGGCAGCATGTTCAGAATATTGCTGATCTTGCGGTTAGGTCCGTAGATCCGGTCGTCGGCCACCACGGTGATATCCGCATCGGGATGCAGACGCCGCAGCGCCTCGACCGTGTGCAACGCGGGATCCTCGGCGTCGTGCACGCCGAACAGAAATTGCACCGGGCCTGGGTAGTCCTGCTGACAAAAGCTCAACAGGTTGTTCAACAGCGCCCATTCGGCGCCGTGCAGCGGCTTGACCACGGTAACGGGGGGAAAGCTCGTCGGCTTCGATGTCGAGCGCGCGAAGAAGCGTCCAACTAGCACCGCCGCCAGCAGCGTATAGGCAATGCCGAACACCGCGCCCGTATCGCATAGCAGCGTCAGCGCAGCGAGAATCTCATGCAGGGCACGCAGCGGACCTGCTACGGCCGCCTGCTCGGCCAACAACAACATGCCGATCGGGCCGGCAACCCATATGACGTACTTCACGTGCGGCGCATCCGCACTGCGCGAGCCCCCAACACCGCGGTCACGCCGCGTGAGCCCGCAGGAAGTGGCAGCGCCCTACGCTCTCAAGCATCCCGGACAGCACGTGCGGCTCGCCGTCTGGCCTGCGCGCCTTGATAAACAGCATTTCCATGGACATTCCGGGCTACCTCGTCGACTACAGGGGCTCACATGTGCTGCGGCGCGAATCGTACCGGCCAAACCTGAAGGAAATCTTAAGCAGGCTTTGTGTCAACACTAACGTCGCCAGATTGGTCTTTAGAATATGCATTGAATGATCCCGAAAGGTATCCTTAGCAAATCACAAAAGAAACGACAGGCTTAAACAAGCGGATTGAATTTATAAATGAAAGCCCGCTGCCTTTGAATTGCCACACAGGCTTTGCATGATTCGGACATGCCCGTGCCACGTTTCTGTCACACCCTCCGTCAAGCATCGATGTACGCCGCACGCATCTTGTCCGATCGACACACTTCCCCGCCCCGCTTATTAACCTCTATGTGCGATTGCATCACGCGACGCGCTGCATCCTGTCATGCGCTGCAATCCTTTTACACCGGATCGCTTAACTTCGTAATTTACCCATCACGGCTCAGCCACGCATCGTCCCTAGGATTGCATCCGTTTTGACAAAAGCTCGATCAATCTAAAACTAGGATGCCTTAGCATGCGACACGTCAACTTAAGGTCCAACGTCAAGCCGCTTACGCGCTGGCTTCTCGCATCGTTCTGCGCGACGGGCGCGCAAATTTCCTTTGCACAGGCGTCGGGCGATCTTGGCTCGGTGCAAAGCAATGCGGCGTCTTCGTCTGCCGCCGCTAGCGGCGCCCCATCGTCGAATCAGCAGACCGCACCCGCCCAGGCGCCGACGCAAGGCTCGCTGAGTGCGACCGAGCCGAAGTCGATCATCAACGAGAACTACATCCGCAACAGCACCGCGCCGACCTCGAACTACAGCGACATCCTGCAGATCGCGCCCAGCGTGTCGAGCATCAATCCGAACGGCTCGGGCCTGATGGAAACGCAAAGCCTGACGATTCGCGGCTTTCAGGATGGCCAGTACAACGTGACGTTCGACGGCATTCCATTCGGCGACTCGAACGACTTCACGCACCATTCGACGTCGTTCTTCAACGCGCAGAATATCGGCGGCCTTGCAGTCGACCGCGGCCCCGGCGATGCCTCGCAAGTCGGTTTTGCGACCTTCGGTGGCACGGTTGCGATCACGTCGATCGAGCCGACGCTGACGCCGGCGTTCTCGGTGCTCGGCTCTTACGGCAGCTGGAATACGTGGCTAAGCGGCGCGCAGTTCAACACCGGCGACCTGCAGCAACTCGGCGACGTGCGCGCGGTGGTCGGCTACGATCACGTGAGCAGCGACGGCTATCTCGACAATGCCGGGCAGCGCCGCGACAACATCTACTTCAAGCTCGAAAAGCCGATCGGCGACGACACGCTGCTGACGTTCTACGCGGACTACGACCGGATTCACCAGAACGTGTCGCTTGGCGCGACCGCCGCGCAGATCCATCAGTTCGGCCCGGACTTCGCGTTGAGCAGCAATCCGGCGAGTCAGGCCTTCTCCGGCTACAACTTCGACCGCATCAACACCGATTTCGAATACCTGGGCCTGAAGACGAAAATCGGCGGCTGGAGTCTCGAGAACACGCTGTACACGTACGGGTACTACCACGACGGCTTCAACGGCCTCGATCCGAACGGCGAAAGCCCTAACGGCACCGCATTCGGCCCGAACAATGTGCCGGGCCAGCAGATCGCGAACAACTATCGCGCGTTCGGCGACATCGTCAAGGCCGAGCATCGGCTGGGACCCGGCAATCTGCAGTTCGGCGCATGGCTGACGCGTCAGACAAACTTCCGCGACAATCTGAACGTCGACGACTCGCTGAACTTCGCGCTGCTGCAGACCAACTTCTCGTTGAACGACACCTTCCTGACGTTCCAGCCGTGGGTCCAGTACGAGTGGCAGCTGCCGCACGGCCTGACCATCACGCCGGGCGTCAAGTACGTATCGTTCAATCGCAGCATCGATTCGCAGCTCAACCAGGGCACCGGCCTGCCGGCCGACTTCAGCCATACCTGGACCAAGGTGCTGCCGTCGCTGACGGTGCACGAGCAGATCACTTCAAACTGGAGTGCCTATGCGCAGTACGCGCAAGGTTTTCTCGCGCCCAACCTGAACGTGTTCTTCGTGCCGAACCAGGCGGTGTCCGGCCAGCCCGACCCCGAGCAGACCGATAACTACCAGATCGGCACGACCTTCAAGACCGACCGCTTCACGGTGTCCGCGGATGTCTACTACATCAACTTCCGCAATGCCGTGACCAGTACGACGATCGGCGGCAACACGATCTTCTCGAACGCAGGCGGCGCGTACTACAAGGGTGTCGAGACCGAGGGCACGTTTTACGCGGGCTACGGCTTTAGCCTGTACGGCAACCTGACCTTCAATTCGGCCAAGCAGAAAGGCACCGACGCATGGCTGCCGAACGCGCCGCAATCGACTGCCGCATTCGGCGTGATCTACGACAAGGGTCCGCTGCACAGCTCGGTGATCACCAAGTTCGTCGGCCATCAGTTCGGCACCACCGGCAACCAGCAGCCGATCGGCGGCTTCACCGTAACGAACCTCGCCGCCGCCTACACGATCAAGTCGCCGACCAAATGGATGCACAACACGCGCCTCGGCTTCGAGATCGACAACGTCTTCAACCGCACCAGCATCGACGCGCTGGCCGGCTTCACGGTCGCCAACAACACGCCGCTGTACTGGACCATTCCCGGGCGTGCGTTCATCGCGACGCTTTCCACCGATTTCTGATTTCCACAGGAGCCTAACCTGATGTCTGCCGACACCCTGATGCATTTCGCGCGCGATTCCGCAGGCGTGCTCTACGTGATTGCGACGATGCTGTTCGTCGAGCTGACGGTCATCGTCGAGCGTGTGCTGTTTTTGCGGCGCGTGGCGGCCGGCGGCCGCGCCGCGCTCGATCAGCTCGACCGGCTCGATCATCTCGACCATGCGGCACTCACTGCGCTCGCCGTCCGCCACCGCGGGCTGCCGGTCGAGCGTGTGCTGTCGGCAGCGGCGCGCCTGTGCGGCACGCCGCGCGGCCGCGAAGCGCTCGATGGCTCGCTCGAGGAAGTGATCATGCGCGAAGCGCCCGGTATCGACCGCTTTCTGTGGGTGCTCGACACGATCGTCACGCTTGCGCCGCTGCTCGGCCTGTTCGGCACGATCATCGGCATGTTCAACGCGTTCCAGGTGCTGTCGGACCCGGGCAATGCGCCGACCCAGGTTACCGGCGGGGTTGCCCAGGCGCTGATCGCAACCGCGTCGGGCCTGTTTGTCGCGATGATCGGCCTGGTGTTCTTCAACGGCCTGCACAACCGTGTGCGGCTCGCCGTGCATCAGCTCGAAACGCTGAAGGCATCGCTCGTCAACCGGATCGCCGGTGTGCCGCACGACGTGCCAGCGCAGACCCGCGAAGCGCAGGCCGCATTCGCGACGCAGGGAGCGTAACGATGAAGTACTTCGAAGCGCGCAAGGCGCGCATCGAGATCATTCCGATGATCGACATCATGTTTTTCCTGCTGGTGTTCTTCATCATGATCACGCTGCACATGATCCCGAATGCGGGGCTCAGCACGCACCTGCCGTCGAGCGCCAGCGCCGCGCCGCTGCCGACGCCGAAAGTCACCGTGACGCTCGCCGACGATGGCACGGTGTCGGTGGACGGCCGCGTAATGACACCGCCGCAACTGACCGCGATGCTCGCGGCGCGGCCCGATCCGTCGCATACCGTCGTCACTGTCGCCGGGTCGGCGCGCGCGACGCTGCAGCATCTGGTTAGCGTGATGGACGCGTGCCGCGCGGCGGGCGTGTCGCAAGTCGCGCTGGCCGCGCAACCGGTGGCAAAGTGAGATGGCGACCGTTCCTGATTTCCGCTTCCCGTCGCAACAACGCCGCCTGTACGTGGCGGCGGCGGTCGCGTTGTTCGCGGAGCTGGCGGTGTTCGGCGGTGCGTGGGTGATGCTCAATCGCACGCCGGCTACGCCGCCGATACCGCCTGCGCCGCCGGTGACGATCACGCTCGAAGCGGCCGTGCAGCCTGCGCCTCCTGTGGCAGCGCCCGCACCGCAACCTCAGCCGCAACCGCAGCCGAGGCCTGCACCCGTGCATCCTCCTGCGCCTGTGCACCGCGTCGCGCGAGCCACGCCGCCACCGCGAGCCGCCACACCGCCACCGCCGCCCGCTGCGCCGCTGCCGTCTGCCGCATCGACCGAAGCACCGACGCCGGCTCCGCCGCCCGCCGCGCCAGCAACACCGGCCACACCTGCTGCACCGGCTACGCACGCCGCGCCGGCCGCACCTGCCGGGCCCACGCCAAGCTTCGAAGGCGCATTGCGCGCGTCGATCGAGGCCGCGCTGCACTACCCGGAAGCCGCGCGTATGGCCGGCATGGCGGGCCGCACCCGGGTTGCTTTCCACTATCGCGACGGCGTGGTGTCCGACGTGACGGTGCTGATTTCGAGCGGCATGGGCATGCTTGACCGCGCAGCACTGGCGGCGGTACGCGACGCGAATTGTCCCAAGCCCGAACCGGCATTTGCCGGCAAGACACTCTCAGAACAACTGTGGGTCAACTTCAATCTGAACGATCACGAATGAAACCGATTCTTCCTGCTTTGCTCGCGGCACTTGGGCTGTCCGCGATGTCCGCCATAACCTGTGCAGCGGCGACGCCTGCGGCTACCCCGTCGCTGCCTGCCGATGCCCCCGTGCACCACGTGCTGCTGGTGAGCGTCGACGGTCTGCATGCCGGCGACATGGTCCGCTATATCGCCGCGCATCCGGACAGCACGCTCGCGCATCTCGCCGCGCAGGGCATCGACTATACGAACGCGCGCGGCGTCGTGCCGGCCGATTCGTTTCCGGGGCTGCTCGCACTCGTGACCGGCGGCACGCCTGCCGTCACCGGCGTCTACTACGACGACTCGTACGACCGCACGCTCGCCGCGCCGGGCAGCGATTGCAGCCGCAGCGGCACGCGCGTGCGCTACGACGAATCGCTGGACAAGGACGACGGGCACGGCCACACGACGATCGACCCGGCGAAGTTACCGCGCGACCCGATGCACGCGTGCGCACCGGTTTATCCGCACGCGTACCTGCACGTCAACACGGTGTTCGAAGCGGTGCGCGACGCCGGCGGCTACACCGCGTGGATCGACAAGCATCCGACCTATGAACTGGTCGAAGGACCATCGGGGCACGGCGTCGACGATCTGTTCCTGCCTGAGATCGGCGCGAACTACGAAGGACCCAGCGGCAAAGCCATCGATCAGATCACCGGATCGCTTGCGCGCACCGAAGAATACGATGCGATGAAGGCGCACGCGGTGGTCAATGAAATCGACGGGCTGACGCACGACGGCGCCGCACACTCGGCCGTGCCGAACGTGTTCGGTCTGAACCTGCAGGCGGTCAACGTCGCGCAGAAGCTGTACGGCTATCGCAACGCCGACGGCGCGCTGACGCCCGGCGTCGACCACGCGATCGGCAGCGTCGACCAGTTGCTGGGCAGCTTCGTCGCCGAACTCGAGCGCCGGCAGTTGCGCGACGACACGCTCGTCATCGTGACGGCCAAACACGGCAACGGCCCGATCGACCGCGCACGGCTCGTGAAGATCGACGACAGCCGCGTTGCAAAGGTGATCGATGCCGCAGCGCCGGGCGCGCTCGCGCAATTGACGACCGACTACGGCGCGCTGGTCTGGCTGCACGACGCGTCGGCAACGGCCACCGTCACTGCAGCGTTGCGCGCACATGCGCAGGCGCTCGGCATTGCCGACGTGCTGAGCGGCGAGCGGCTCGCGCTGCGGTTTCCCGCGCCGTCGGGCGACAGCCGCACGCCGGACGTCGTGATCGTGTCGCGCAAAGGCGTGATTTTCGCGCCGCCGCGCGACGGCAAGCTCGCCGAACACGGCGGCTTTCACGACGACGACGTGCATGTCGCCCTGCTGGTCGCCAATCCGCGGCTGGCGGGTGCGGGCCATCAGGTGACGTGGCCGGTGTCGACGACCCAGGTGGCGCCGACCATTCTCAGCGCACTCGGACTGCGGCCCGACACGTTGCAGGCCGTTGCTCAGGAAGGCACTGCGCCGTTGCTGGATGCGCATGCGTGGCCGCCCCGGCAGGCAGCTCGAGCCGATTCGGCTGCTCAGTTGGCCACCCCGTTGGCCACCTCATCGTCGAACCTGTCTACCACCGCGTCTACCGCGAGGTAAACCGCTCATGCACTGCCCGTCCGCCAGCAAGCCCCACGTGCTGGTCGTCGAAGACGACCTCTGCACCCGAGGCGAAATCAGCGCCGCGCTCGAAGATTTCGGCTTCGTCGTCGAATCCGTGCCGACCGGCTTCGAAGGCCTGCTGCGCGCGACCAATGGCGAGTTCGACGTGGTGGTGCTCGACCGCATGCTGCCCGATATCGACGGGCTGTCGATCCTGTCCACACTTCGCAATATCGGCAAGGAGACGCCCGTGCTGATCCTGAGCGCGCTCGATGCGGTCGACGAGCGCGTGCGCGGGCTGCGCGCGGGCGGCGACGACTATGTCGTAAAGCCGTTCGACGCGCTCGAGTTGAACGCGCGCCTGAACGCGCTGCTGCGGCGCCGCTCGCTGAACGGCAACGGCCCCGCGCTTTTGCGCATCGACGACCTGACACTCGATCCGGCCACCTCGGTGGTGCGCCGCGCGGGCCAAACCATCGACCTCAAGCCGCGCGAATACAAGCTGCTCGAATTCATGATGCGGCACGCCGGCCAGATCGTGACGCGCGCGATGCTGCTCGAAGCCGCGTGGAACTACCACTTCAACGTCCACACGAACGTGATCGACATGCATATCTGCAACCTGCGACGCAAGATCAGCCTGAATGGCCAGACCTCCGCGCTGATCGTCACGGTGCGCAATGCTGGATACATTCTCCATGCGTAGCCCGGCACGGCTATCGCGCACCCATTTGCGCAGCGTCGGCGTTCTGATGCTGGTGTTCGTCTGCTCGGCGGTCGCACTGTTCGGGCTGTTGTACTGGCTGACACGCGGCTACCTGTTTCGCGAGGTCGACGAGCGCCTGCGCGGCGAATACGCGGAGTTTCATCAGATCAGCCGCGCCGACGCGATCTCGACCATTGCCGCGCTCAGCCATCGCGACATCGCGTCGAGCCGCCCGTATGGCCTGTTCGACGCGTCCGGCCGTTGGCTCGCAGGCAATGTGCCGGTGCTGCCCGGCGAGCCGGACCGCACGCCGTTCAACTACACGCAAGAGGTTCGCGAAGACGATGCGAACCGGCTGGCCCACTATCGCGGCGTGATCATTCCAACCACCAGCGGCCTGAAGATCGTGGTCGGGCATTCGATCGACGAGCTGCTCGATTTCGATCACACGCTGGTGAAAACGCTGTGCGCCGGCGTCACGCTGGCGATCCTGCTGGCGATCGCGTGCGGCGCCGCGCTGAACGCGATGTCGAACCGCCGCATCCGCGCGATCAGCGAAACCGGCCGCGAAATCATGGCGGGAAAGCTGAACCGGCGCCTGCCGACACGCGGCACCCACGACGACCTCGACCGGCTTGCCGCCATCGTCAACACGATGCTCGACGAGATCGAACGCCTCGTCGACGAGGTACGCGGCGTCTGCGCGGGCATTGCGCACGATTTGCGCACACCGATGACGCATCTGCGCGCCGGGCTCGAACGGGCCAGCCGGCGCGCGAACACAACCGACGCCGATGCGTATGCCGAGGCGCTCGATGCCGCGATCGGGCAAACGGATGTCGTGTTGGGTCGCTTCACCGCGCTGCTGCGGATTGCCGAGATCGAATCCGGCGGCCGCCGCGCCAGCTTCGGCACGATTGCGCTCGACGCGGTGCTGCGCGACGTCGCCGAACTGTACGAGCCGCTCGCCGAGCATCGCGGCTTGTCGCTGACACTCGAAACACCGATGCCGGTCGAGGTGACCGGCGACTTCGACCTGCTGTTCGGCGCGATCGAGAACCTGCTCGACAATGCGCTGAAATTTACGCCGGGCGGCGGCCGGGTCGCCATCGGCGTGTCGCTCGACGGCAACTGCCCGGTGCTGCATGTCGCCGATACCGGCCCGGGTATCGATCTGGCGGAACGCAAGGCGGTGCTGCGGCCGTTCTATCGGTGCGGTGGCGCGGCTACCGGTGCAACGCCCGGTCATGGGCTTGGGCTGAGCCTCGTCGCCGCGATTGCGCGTCTGCACGATGCGTCGATCGACATTCACGACAACCATCCGGGATGCAAGATCTTGCTGCGCTTCGGCAGCTCACAGCAGCACTCTTAGCAACACCGGCAACACCAGCAGAACCAGCGGCAACTGCACGATCAGCCCGGAGATGATCGCCACCGCGAGCGGCCGCTGCATCGCCGCGCCCTGCCCGAGTGCGAACGCGAGCGGCAGCAGCGCGAGAATCGCGGCGATGGTCGTCATCGCGATCGGCCGTAGCCGGTTTCGCCCTGCCACGATCAGCGCATCGCGCGGCACCATGCCGTCGTCGCGCACCAGCCCCTGAAACTCCGACACATAGAAGATCGCCACTTCGGTGACGATGCCGATGATCATCGTCATGCCCATCATCGCGGAAATGTTCAATTCGATACCGGTGGCCCATAGGCCGATAAACACCGCGCAGGTCGCGAACAGCGGCATCGCCATCACCGCAAGCGCGATACGGAAGCGCTCGTAGAGAAACAGCAGCAACCCGTAAACCAGCGCGACAGCGGCGCCGAACACCGCCAGCAGCCCCTTGAACGCGATCTGCTGTTGCTGGTACAAACCGCCGAGCTCGTAGTACACGCCAGCCGGCAGCAGCTTCGCATCGCCTAGCGCCTGCTGCACGTCGCCGATCGTCGAGCCGAGGTCGCGGCCGTCGATGCGCGCGGTCACTGCGACCATCCGCTTCAGGTTGTCGCGACTGATCTCCGGTTGACCGCTCACCGCAATCCGGTCGGCGACCCGCGACAGCGCGAACAGATGGCCATCGGGCGCGCGAATCTGCAGGCGCCCGAGCGCGCTGTCGGTCAACTGCGCGGCGCCGGCCACGCGCACGCGCACGCCGATCGTCTTCGGTCCGCTCTGGTATTGCGTCGCGACGTTGCCCTCGACCATGTCCGACACCTGCTGCGCCACCGCTTGCGGATCGATCCCTTCGGCCGCCGCCGCATCGGCGCGGATGTGCAGATCGATCGCATCGCCCGCGGGATTGATGCCGTCGTTGACGTCGACGATGCCGGCGATCTTGCCGATCCGTGCCGCCACGCGCTGCGCAGTCGCATCGAGTACGGACTGATCGTCGGAGTAGATCTTGATCTGCACCGGCTGCGGCACGGCGGTCAGATCGCCGATCAGGTCTTCCATCAGTTGCGCGAGTTCGACGCTCACACCCGGCACCTGGGTTTCGACACGCGAGCGGATTTCCTCCATCACCACGTCGATCGGCTCGCGCTGCCCCGCTTTCAGACGCACGAAGAAATCGCCTTTGTTCGGCTCGTTCAGATCGCCGCCGAGGCCCGCGCCGGTGCGCCGCGAATACGTATCGACATTCGGATTCGCGCGGATGATCGCTTCGACCTGATGCATCAGCCGGTCGGTTTCGCTCACCGACGTGCCGGGGCTCGTGTGGTAGTCGAGCACGAAGCCGCCCTCGTCCATGGTCGGCATGAAGCCGCTGCCGACCCGCGTGAACGCGAACGCCGCGACCGCCGCTAGCGGCACGATACCGGCGAGCACCAACAGCGGCCGCGCGCTCACCCGTTCGATCAGCTTCGCATAGCCGCGGTTCAGCCAGCGTGCGACGCGCGTTTCGGCGTGCTCCTGCGCATCGTGCGCGGTCAGCCAGCGGTCGCACAGAATCGGAATCGCCAGCCACGTAACGATGAATGAGATAAACAGCGCGCTCGCCATCGTCACCGACAGCGCCTTGAAAAACGCCCCGGTCACGCCCGACAGAAACGCGAGCGGCACGAAAATGATCAGCGTCGCCGCCGACGAGCCTGCGAGTGGCCGCGTAAATTCGAGCGCTGCGCTCATCACGCGGCCGTGGAACGCGTGTTCGCCGGCCTCGCGCAACCGGCGCGCGATGTGCTCGATCATCACGATCGCGTCGTCGATCACGAGGCCGACTGCGGCTGCCATTCCGCCCAGCGTCATGATGTTGAAACCCATGCCGAACACGTCGAGCAGCAGGATTGTCGCCGCCATCACGACCGGCACCAACGCGACCGCGATCAACGTGACCTTCAGGTTGCGCAGGAACACGAACAGCGTGAGCGCCGCGAGCACCACGCCGATCATGATCGCGTCGCGCACGCTGGTGGCCGAAGCAATGACCAGCTGGCTCTGGTCGTACCAGTTTGCGAGGCGCACGCCGGCCGGCATCCGTGCGTGGAAATCGTTCAGCCGCGCCCGGATCGCGGCGGCCATTGCCACGCTGTTCGCGCCCGGCTGCTGATACACGTTGATCAGGACCGCGTCCTTGCCGTCGGCAGTCACGCGAATCCACTGCGGGACCACGCCGCGCTGCACGGTGGCGAGATCGCCGAGCCGCACTTGCGTGCCGCCCGATGACGCGACGACGACGTCGCGCAAATTGCGCAGCCCGCCGAGCGCCGTATCGGCGACCACCAGATAGAGCTTGTAATGGTCTTCGATGCGGCCCGTCGCCATCAGCACGTTGCCTGCGCCGATCGCTTTCGCGATATCCGCGATCGACAGCTTGTATGCCGCGAGGCGAGCCGGATCGACTGCGACCTCGAGCTCGTCGCGCGCGCCGCCCGCGACTTCGACCCTCGCGACACCGTCTACCGACGACAACAACGGCCGCATCTGGAACTGCGCGAGATCGTAGAGCTGCGACAGCGATTCGCGCGATGAGGTCAGGCTATACGCGAGCACCGGAAACACCGTCGGGTCCATGCGGCGCACCTGCATCGACGTGCCGGGCGGCAGCGTCGCAAGAATCTCGCTGAGCGCCGACTGCGCCTGCAGCGTGGCTTGCGCCATGTCGGTGCCCCAGTCGAAATTCAGCGAGATTTCGGCGCTGCCGCGGCTCGTGCGCGATTGCACGTCGCGCACGTTCGGCACGCGCCGCAACGCCTCTTCGACCGGCATCGTGACCAGCGTCGCCATCTGCTCGGCCGGCCGGTCGCCGGCGTCGAGCGATACCACCGCGCGCGGAAACGACACGTTCGGAAACAGCGAGATCGGCAGGCGGAATGCGGTCAGTGCGCCACCCAGCGCGGCAAGCGCGATCACGAACAGCAGCGAGCGCCGATGCCGCTGCATCCATTGGCCGAAGTTCATCGCGCGACGCCTCCCGTTGCGCGCACCCGCATGCCGTCGGCGAGCTCGTAGTTGCCGCTGACAACCAGCGGCCGCGTCGCATCGAGCGAACCGTCGACGCCATAGGCGTGGTCGTTTTCGACATGGATGGTCACTGCGATACGCTGTGCGGTGCCGGATGGCGTGACCTGGAACACGTATGCGCCTTGCGCATCGCGTAACACCGCGGTGCGCGGCACGACCCACCAGTCACCGCTGCGCGTCGCGATGTCCGCGCGCACGCGCGTGCCGGGCATGAAGCGCGGGTCTACCAGCGGCACGCTCGCGCCGACGTCCACCAGCTGGCTTTGCGCATCGACCGACGCACCGACCAGCACGACCCGGCCGCGCGCGGCTGAGCCGTCGAGTGCCGTCGCGAGCGGATGCAGTTCGACGCGGTCGCCGTCATGGATCGACAATGCGTCGCCAGGCTCGACGCCAAGCGTGACGTTCGGAGTGTGACCCGCGCCCGCGTTCGCGGCGATCAGCTGCACCACCGGCGCGCCCGCCTGCAGTTGATCGCCCGGCGTCGCCGACACCTGCGCAACCACACCCTCGAGCGGCGCGGAGATCGTCGCCGCGCCTGCCGAGATGCCGAGCGCTTTCTGCGCGGCAAGCACCTGTTGCGCATCGTCGAGCGCTTTCTGTGCGGCCGCCAGTTGCGACTGCGTCGCGAGCCCATCGCGATACAGCGCGGTGGTGCGCGCCAGTTCACCACGTGCAAGCGCTGCCGCGCCTTGCGCCTGCGACAGCGCCACGACCGCGGCGGGCTCGGCCTGCACGACGAACAGCGGCGCGCCGCGCGCCACACGCTGTCCGGGCTGAACCAGCATGCTGCGAATACGTGCGACGTACGGCAGGCTCACCGTCGTGGCGTTGGCCGTAGCGGCGGCCACCACACCGTAGGCCTGCACCTGCTGCGCAATGGCTTCGCGCCGCACTTTCGTTAGCTCGACAGCGACGCTCGCCGGTTCTTCCGCGTGGGCACCGGAAACACCCGCGCCGATCAGGATAAGCGTGCCGCACAGCGCGGCCACGCAAGCTGCGTTCAGGATAGGTGGACGGCTTTGCATGACATCAACGGTTGAAAGCATGAGAGAAATCGGACGTATAAGACGTATCAGGCGAATCGGGATCGGGAATCGCGCTGCCGAGCAGCGCCTGCAGTCCGATACGTTGCTCGGCTAGCGCCTCGTCGAGCGTCGCGACGTCGACCCGCCGAGTCAGCGCAGCACTCTGCGCATCGACGTACTGACCGAGCACGATGTCGTGCGCCGCATACGCCTGTTGCGCGCGTTGCGCGCTGTCTTCGAGCTCCGGCAGCAGGTTCGAGCTGGTTGCGAGTTGCGCGCTGAGAATCGCGCTGTTGGCCCGCAGATGTGCGACGTCTGCGTACGCGTTGTTTAGCCGTGTCTGGTACTCATCGCCTAGCCGCCGGCGCG
This sequence comes from Paraburkholderia jirisanensis, assembly GCF_054782355.1. Lineage (NCBI taxonomy): Bacteria > Pseudomonadati > Pseudomonadota > Betaproteobacteria > Burkholderiales > Burkholderiaceae > Paraburkholderia > Paraburkholderia jirisanensis. Next base: position 289,375 of record NZ_BAAGSQ010000021.1, read on the forward strand.
TCGCCTGCTCGATCGCGACGTTGCCGCGGTTGCGGTTGAATATCGGCAGGCTCAGGTTGATCTGAAAGCCGCTCGTGTAGATCTCCGAGGTATCGCGCGCGCGCACGAAACCCACCGACAGGCTCGGAAACTGGTTCAGCACCGCCGCCCGATACTTCTGCTCCTGTGCTTCATAACCCGCCTTCAGCGCAATCAGATCCGGCCGGCGTAGCGGCAATTGCGCAATCGCCGCGTCGAGCATCGCGTCCGGCAGCGGCGTGACGCGGTCCGGCCCGGTCAGCGTCAACGCGACGTCGGGTGCGAGACCGAGCAGCACATTCAGATCGTGCCGCGTCTGCTCCCGTGCGAGCTGCATGTCGTCATCCTGTTTGCGCGCATCGTTGAACGCGATCAACGCAGCGTTCACGCTATCGCGCGTCTCGTTGTGCGCCTGCGCGGCATGCGCGATCCGCTCGTAGCGGTTGCGCGACAGTTCGCGCTGCCGGTGCAGCAACGGCAGCACGTCGTCCTGGAAGCGCGCCTTCACGAACAGTTGTTTGGCCTGCGCGATCACCTGCCACTCCTGCCACATGAGGCCGAGGTCGGTCTTGCGCACGGTCGCGAGCGCGGCGCTGTGGTTAGCGCTGCGGGTGACGATCGCCATCACGTCGATGCTCAGGCCATAGCTGAACGCGCGCTGAAATCCGGCCTGGCCGGGATAGTCGCTGGACACGCTCAATTGCGGATCGGGCAGCAGCCCGGCGGAATACGCCTGTGCCTGCGCAATGCCGAGGTCGTCGCGCGCAAGCCGCAGGTCGGGATTGTTGGCGACCGCGACCATCGCAACCTCTTCGATATCGAAGCCATCCGATGGGTCAAAGCGGTGTGCCGCAAGCGCAGGCAATGGCATCTTCGCCGCGTCGACCTGCATGCGGGCGAGTTGCGCGGAAGTGGTCAGCGTATTCGCCGACGATAACGGCTGCGGCCGGTACCACGTGCAGCCGGCTAGCAACAATGCACATGCAGTCGCAGCGACCTGCGCGATGGCGCGGTGCGGGCAGCGCGGCGTGCGTGGTGGCTTCGTGCTGGACGATAGGCAGGACAACAGGCGCTCCTTGCATAGAGAACTCCGCTGCAAGCGCATACCCTTTGAGGGTCACGCTTGTGCGCAGTCAGGCAGGAAGCGATTCTGTTGCAGGCGGGCTTAGGCGACGCTTAAGGCGTAAAGCCTGCTTAAGGCATCGAGTGTTTAAAGCATCGAGTGTATATGTCGACGCGTCAAAAACGCAGACGCCCGGGAAGCGCGACTCACGCGCGATCCCGGGCGATCGATCGAAGCTCAGGCCTTAGCCCGATGCATCATCGTTTGCTTGCTTCAGGCGCCCGGCACAACCGCTACGCCGCGCAGGACCTGACCGAACGGTGCTGTCTGAAGCGTGCTAAAGCCGCTGGCAGACGTTGCCGTCGCACCGCTCACGTTCACCGTGATCTTCACCAGCTGATTCGAGTCGGCACCCGAATCGAAGTTAGCGCCGAGGCTATTGCCGGCCGTCGAGGTCGTGCCGAAGATCGTGAACGAGCCATCGCTGTTGGTTTGGCCCGTGATGCCGCGCAGACCGTCAGGGGTGGTCGTGTAACTGGCGCCGGCAGTTCCGAACGCGCCTTGCGTGTCGGTCACCGTGTAAGCGGTCCCGAGGTTGAGACCGGCCGTCAGATGCGTCAAAGCCTTCCACGTGCCGTTCTGGTTCTGGTACACCCACAGACCGCCGCTACCGGTCGTCTGATTGCCCGCCGTACCGTCGCCTTCGTCGCTCACGAACATGATCGACGGGTTCGACGCCGGGATCCACACGCTGAACGGGAACTCCGTGCCCGTAACCGAAGTCGGCAACGGGTTGGCCGCCAGTGCCGTCGGGAAGCCAGGAACGATGGTCATTGCAGCGTTCTGCGGCAACACGCCGCCGTTGCCCAATGCGGCCGTCGCGCCCACCTGGTAGACAGTGTTCACGCCATTGCTGCCGCTACCCTTCGTGATAAACACCGTTCCGTCCGGACCGTCGAACAGCCCACGGAAGTTGTCGTCCTTACCCGTTTTGTCCGCGGCCTGACCGAGGCTCGTAATCGAGAAACCGAATTCGTCGCCCGTGGCGCTGCCGCCGGTGATCGTGCCCATGGTCGCCAGCGAACAGGCCGTGCCCGCAGGCGCGACGCTATAGGTGCCGCCGGTGCTCGACTGGAACGCGCCGATCACTTGCGTGAACGGACATGAGCTACCCGGCACAATGCTTTGCACGCCCGTATCGGTCGTCAACATATCGAGCAGCGCGGTGGTCGGCTTCGGCGTCTTGCCCGAATCGCCCGCGTTGCCGACCATGTAATACATGCCGTTGGCGAGGATCGCCGCACGGCCGTTATCGCCGCTGTAAGCATTGGTATTCGTAAACGACAGGCTGCTGTCGGCGAAATTCAGTTGGGCAACCGTGCGGAATGTCGGCGTTGAAATGTCGTTGTTGGTCGGATCGACGACACCCGGCGTATTGCTGTTGGAAATGTCCAGCTGATCGATCGCGCTGTTGTAAGCGACAAAGGTCAGCGATTTGTTGTCGCGCGAAACATTCAGCGCGAGTTCGGACTTCGACGAGAAGCTAGTTGCGAAGTTGACCTGGCTCTTTGCGGCCAGCGCCGTGATGTCGACTGTCTTCGCGGGGCTGGTTGCGCCCGGCGCCCACTGATCCAGCAGCACTTCGGACGTTACGCCAAAGTTCGCGTCAACGGCGTCGTTGGTGAAGACGTTCGGAAAGGTGCCGGGCGTGACGGCGGCAATCGGCGCGGCGTTGGCGGCTTCAGGCGTTGCGTTGAACGGCAGCGTGCCGCTAACGACATTCGCCGGGTCGTATGTCGAACGCGAAACCAGCAGATTGCCGGGCGTGAACTGGCTGGCAACGACGGGGGTCGTGCCGCCGGAACCGGAACTGGATTGCGGTGACGTTGAATCATCACCTCCGCACCCGAACAGTACCGAGACCACAGCCGCAAGGGGAAGTAACCGGAGCGTTGTTTTTTTCATTACAGTCATTGAGTTCGACAAAGGTCAATAAGATGGGTGGTTGCTGTTGACATAGCGCCACACAAGCTACGAACTATCGGTGTCGAACCAATGAATGATGGATTACGAAGATTAGGCGGTGCCTCCCCTGTTTTTTAACCGCGCTCAGACGCAGGGATTGTCAGGCTGGATACTTTGCAAAACGCTTGGGGTTCGTCAGCATGCAACCCTACTCCTGCTTCCAGCGTTTGACGATGTCGGTCTCGATGTCGAACAGGTCGAGCAGCCGCCCAACGGTGTGGTCGACCATCGCTTCAAGACTTTGCGGGCGCGAATAGAACGCGGGCACAAGCGGCGCGACCACCGCGCCCATCTCGGACAACTGCAATAACGTCCGGAGATGGCCACTATGCAATGGCGTCTCCCGCACACCGAGCACGAGCCGGCGCCGCTCTTTCAACACGACGTCCGCGGCGCGGCTCATCAGTGTGCCGGTCACGCCGGTCGCGATTTCGCTCATGGTGCGGACCGAACAAGGCACGATCAACATGCCCATGGTCCGGAACGACCCCGAAGAAATCGCCGCGCCGATATCTCCCGATGCGTACCACACCGAAGCTCGCGCCCGCACGTCGACGGGTTTGATATCGGTTTCATACGTCATCGTCAGTTCGGCTGCCTTGCTAAGAACCAGATGCGTTTCGATGCCGGCCTGCATCAGCACGTCAAGCGCACGAATCCCATACGCGACACCCGACGCCCCTGTAATACCAACGACGATGCGTCGCGCTGCAAGCTTGCTCATTGCGTTCCGGTTCAAAAGCGTTGTTTAAGACGTCGTTTCAAAGGCGCGGTTTAAAAGCGCGTATGCAGCCCTACCCGAAACACCTCCTGATTCGGCCCGCTCGATGCCGAGCCCGCACCCAGCAAGCCGTCGATATTGGCCTGCTTGCCATCGTTGGTGCGTTGCCACGCAGCGATCGCATAGACGGAAGTCCGCTTGGACAGCGCATAGTCGACAATGCCGGACACCTGGTTAGCATGTTGATTGCTGAGGTTGGCATTGCCCTTCTCGTACATGTAGCTCAGGCCCAGCGACCACGTTGGCGTGAAGTGGTACATGCCGCCTGCCGAGTACGATTGCGCGGCCGTATCGTTAGCCACATTGCGCACCGTCGTGACGAGCGCCGTCATAAACAGCGGCCCCAACGTATAGCGCGCGCCAACCGCTGCATTGCGCACCGTCACGTTGGGCGCCCCGCCCGTGCCGATGTGCTTGGTACTAGTGTAAGCGGCATCCGCACCGAAGTCGTTGCGCTCATAGCTCATCAAAAAGCTTGACGCGTTGCCGGCCCCGATCGAGCCGGCGACATTGCCGAACCCATACATCGCGCCCGCGTGAAAGCCCGCGTAGGTAGGCGTTTCGTACCGCACCGAGTTTGAGATAGGCGTACCCGTCAGACGGCTCCAGTCGAAGCTGCCCGATGGATTGCCGGGAATGGCCAGTTTGGTGAAGATGCCGCCCGGATACGAATAGACGTGACCGGAAATTTCGGCCGGCGAATCCTTCACCATGTCGCGCATGAAGTCGTACTGTTCGCCGAGCATCATGCTGCCGTAGCGGTCGTTTTTCAAACCGACATAAGCGGACTTTGCCCATAGATCCTGCCCTCCGAGGATCGACCCGGTGCCGATCACAAGCTGGTCGCGCAGCAGGAAAACCGTCTTCCATCCGCCGCCCAGATCTTCAGTGCCCGTAAAGCCCCACAGGTTCGGCGAGTTTTGCCCATCCTTGAACTGCAGCGTGCCGTGGCCGCCCATGTTGCTGGTATAGGTGAGCCCGACATCCAGCAAGCCGTAGATCGTCACACTGCTTTGCGCAAGCGCAGGCGTCGATACTGCCGTCAACGCAGCTGCACAGGCACCCCAGGTCCATTTCCTTTTCAATTGACGTCTCCATTTTTGTATTCTTCGCACCTCGATTGGTGCTGTGCCTTTCGTTGCGCACTTTTATTGCTGCGTTTTCCCTGCTTTGCATTCCGAATCAATGCGCACGAAACAGCACCGACCTGCGCACCGATCGATGCCCCACCGCGTCATTGGCCCGCCGATGTCTCCACCCGATACCAGTCGAGCATGCGCATCAGCGGTTCATCCGACACGCGCAACAGCAGCGCATCGCGGCTCGCGTCGACGCGATACGGGTACCAGCTGGGCAACGCGAACATGTCGCCCGCGCGCCACTCGAAGCTGCGGCCGTCGACGTGCGTGACGCCCTCGCCTTCGATCACCGTGAAGATGCGGTTAGCCGTGCTGCGCGCGCACTGCCACTGCGTACCGGCTGCGAGCTGCAGCACGACACGGTCGAACGTCACCAGTCGCGGCGGGCCGAGTTCGAGGCTGCGCACACCCGGCGCAATCTCCGCGGCATCCGCGACGCGCGGCCGGTAATCCGCGTACGCGAAGCGCATCGGCGAACCTGCGTCGACGCGCTCGCTCTTTTCCAGCGCATCCGGATGGACCTCGAAGAACATCGGGCCGAGATGCTGGACCAGCGGCGCATCCAGAAAGTCGATCCAGTAGCCTTCCTGGTCGGACTCGCTAAGGTGCCCGTGATAGCAGCCATTGGGCGTCAGCAGGATGTCGCCGGCCAGCATCGGAATCTTCACGCCGTCGACGATCGTGTACATGTTCGGCGAGCCTTCCAGCACGATACGCATCGCGTTCGGCGTATGCCGATGGCTGCGCGCCGATTCGTGGCCCTTGATCATCTGGTACGCGCCGACCAGCGTGCGCACCGTCGCGTAATCGTTGCCCGGAATCGGATTGGCCATGATCAGATTGCGCCGCTCGGCCCATTCGGTGCCGACCAGCCGCCCCGCCGCATGCAACGCGGCGCGTGCATCGCGATAGCGCCAATGAGCTGGCACGAACACCTGCTTGGGTTGCGGATACAGCGATGGCGTGGGCTTGGCCCAGCCGTTTTTCATCTGCACCGCCTCAAGCAACTCGTGCAAGGCGGGCAAGTCCTGCGCCGAATCGAAATCGACTTCGGCATGCTCGGATTGCTCAGTTTGCGACATCGAAACTCTCCTCCGTACTCTCTTATGATCTATTCGCTGTGCAAATTTCAATCTGTCCAGCAAATTATATCGATTCCGTTTGACGTGTCAATTCGTTTGCATGCGCGAAATTGAGTCAATTCACCTTGCGAGTAAGTTATCCTCTGTGTGAATATCCAGTTCGGCCCGCGACGTCGATGCGCGCGCTGCTTATAATTCACGAGCGCCATGCGCCCGATGCGCTTCGTGCACAACAGGATTGCCAAATTGACAGAACGAAAACCAGCGAAAAAAACACCTGCCGAAACCAGCAAGAGCGCGGCAAAAAGCGCGACGGCCAAGGCGACAAAAAACGCGACGAACGCCGCTGCGAAAAGCGCTGCACCCGCCGATGACGCGCCGGAAAAAGACCGTCAGTTCGTCACCGCGCTGGCGCGCGGCCTCGACGTGCTGCGCTGCTTCACGCGCACCACGCCGGCGCTCGGCACCGCCGATATCGCGCGCATGACCGGCCTCGCGCAGCCGACCGTCTGGCGGCTGTGCTACACGCTGATCCAGGAAGGCTATCTGGTGCAAACCGACCGCGGCGGCCGCTTGCGCCCGGGTATTTCGGTGCTGGGCCTCGGGCAGGCCGCGATCGGCAGCATGCCGATCGCCGAACTCGCGCGCGACGACATGCAGACGCTCGCGAGCCGCTATCAATGCGCCGTGTCGCTCGGCATGCGCGACGGGCACTACATGGTCTATATGCAGCGCATGCAGGGCTCGCAAATCATCCTGCGCGACCTCGAGGTCGGCTCGCGCGTGCCGCTGTCTTCGTCGGCAACCGGCTGGGCCTACCTTGCCGGGCTGCCCGACGACGAGCGCGACAAGGTCTTCAAGGAGCTTCAGGAGATCGAGAAGAAGCGCTGGCCCACGCTGCTGCCGAAGATCAAGCAATCGATCGCGCAATACAAACGCACCGGTTACATCGTTAACAAAGGCTCTTTGCATGAGCAGATCAATGCGGTGGCGGTGCCGATCCTGTCGTCGGACGGCAACGTGCTGCTGTCGTTGAGCGCGGGCGGCATCAGCCTCGTGTTCGACGATGACACCCTTGTCAAGGTCGGCCAGGAATTGAAGCGGCTCGCCGTGCGCTTCGCGTCGGCACTCGACACGATGAAATAAGCGGAGCCGGCGCGCCGGATCGGCGTGCCGCGCGGCGGCAACCGGTTCGCCGATTCCGCCGCGCTGTTTCATTGCTGAGCCGCGAGCGCGCTGACGTTATCGTTGAAGCGCTGAAAAAACGTCGCCGCCAGCTTGTTCGCCACCGATGCCACCAGCCGCGTGCCGATCTGCGCGAGCTTGCCGCCCACTTCCGCATAGGCGACGTAGGACAGCACGGTGTCTTCGCCTGCGTCGCTCAGCGCCACCTCGGCGTTCATCTTGCCGAACCCGGCGATCCCGCCCTCGCCCTGACCAACGATCCGGTATCCGTCCGGCTCGACTCGGTCGGACAGCTTCAGGTTGCCCTTGAAGTTGGCCTTCACCGGGCCGATCGACATGCTGACCGTGGCGAGAAACTCGTCGTCGCCTGCCGCGCTGAACGACTGACAGCCCGGCACGCAGAGCTTCAGCACATCCGGATCGTTCAGGCATTTCCATACGAGGCTGCGCGGCGCCTTGATCGTCTGCGATCCCTTGAAATCCATCTCGGTCTGCTCCTTCGATGCTTCGTTGTTGCGTCGGTTAGCGCACGTCGAGCGTCATTTCGCCGACGTGGTCGATCGCGATACGCATGCGGTCGCCCGCCTTGACCGGGCCGACACCTGCCGGCGTGCCGGCCGCGATGATGTCGCCGGGGTAAAGCGTCGCGACCCTTGAGATCAGTTCGATCATGCCGGGGATATCGACGATCAGATCCTTGGTGTTCGAGTCCTGCCGCAGTTCGCCGTTGACCCACAGGCGGGTTTGCAGATTGGCCGGATCGGGCACTTCGTCGGCGCTGACGATCCACGGACCGAACGGACAAAACGTGTCGTACGACTTGCGCATCACGCGCTCTTCCTTGCCGCGTACGACCATATCGATCAGGCACGCGTAGCCGAAAATATGCTTGTACGCATCCTCGCGGCTCACGTTGCGGCCGCCCTTGCCGATCACGATGCCGAGCTCGCACTCATGATGGATTTCGCGGCCCGGCAGATCGGGCAGCACGACCGCGTCGTTCGGCCCCGACAGCGAGGAGTTCGCTTTCAGGAAAAAGCCGTTCAGGTCGGCGCGATTCGCGGAGTTCATCTCGGCACCGTGCGCGACATAGTTGACCGGCAGCGCGAGCAGCTTGTTCGGCCACGCGATCGGCACTTCCAGACGCACCGCGGCGAAATCGATGCGGCGCGTCTTCGGATGATCGAGCAACGCGGGCACGGACTCGCTGAAGCGGCGAATCACCTGCACCATCTGCACCGGCGGCCACATCGCGACGTCGAGTCCCAGCGTGTCGGTGATGTCGTAGCTGTCGTGGCCGAATTGCACGCCGATGCGGCCTTCGTCGAAGCGAAACAGTTTCATTGGGGTTCCTTGTTCTTTCCAGAAATCGTTGCGAGAAGTGCGGTGGGGTCGGTCGGCAGTGCGTCGCCGCGCCATGCGATGTGTCCGTCCGGACGCACCAGCACGTAGGGCTTTTCGTAGAGCGCGGCTACCGTCGATTGATCTGCCGTCGACAGCGTGTGCAGCGTCACCGGCACGCGTAAATCGCGCGCTGCATCGGCGAAGCGTTGTGCGCTGTCGTCGCTGGCGAAGTTCAGCAGCACGTAGCCGCGGCCGAACAGATCGAGCATCGAGCGGCCATCTGCGAGCCATGCATGCGGGGCACGGCAGCCCGGGCGCGTGGTCGGCCGGTAGTTGACGCCGTCGTCGTACTCGGCGGCGATCTGCTCGCGGTCCTCGTGCTCCGTATAGACGACGACCGGCGAATCGATATAGCGATTGCCGAGATGCATGTTCAGCGAGAACCACTCGCGCTTCAGACCTTCGCCGAGCGCTTCTCCTACATTGCGACGTTCGGCGGCGCCGGCTTCGCTGTCTTCCTCGAGCCGCTTGCTGTGGCTGACCCGCTTCATTGTTTCGAGGTTGCCGGTGGAAAAGCGCGTGATGCGTTCGGCAATCGGTCTGCGCTCGATTTCATACGAGTCGAGCAACGCAGGTCCACCCCACCCTTGCAGCGCGGCGTCGAGCTTCCATGACAGATCCACCGCATCGCCGATGCCGGTATTCATGCCGAGGCCGCCGGTCGGCGAAGTCAGATGGCACGCATCGCCGCAGATAAACACGCGTGCATGCCGATAGTGGTCGGCAACCAGCTCTTCGCGCGTCCAGTTCAGCACGCTCAGGATTTCCGGCTCGAACTCGCGGCCCAGCGCGCGGCACGCGAAGCGTTTGAGTTCGTCATCGCTATAGCGCTTGCGCTCGTCCGAGTTGCCGACGATCGACATGCGCCAGCAGTCCTTGCCGTTGATCGCAACGATGGTGGCCCACACCCCTGTGTGGTCGACGAACATGTAGCGGTAACCCGGCGCCTTGTCGTGCAGGCTGTTGAACTCCGCGCTGCGGAAGATCACGTTGGTCGTGTAAGTCAGCACGCCGCGCCCTTGCATGCCGATGCCAAGCTGCTCGCGCACCGTGCTTCGACCGCCGTCGCAACCCACCAGGTAGCGCGCACGGATTTCATAGACGTGGTTGTCGGACGGCCGCACGACGGTCGCGGTCACGCCATCGCTATCTTCGACGAACGACACGTACTCGTGCTCATACATCAGGCGTACGTTCGGCTGCGACTCGGCAAACTTGCGCAGCACCGGATCGAACATGTTCTGCGGGCAGCGCTCGCGCTTTTGCGGGCTCTCCACCGGCGGCTGTTCCGCACGCATCGACGGCATTGCCTGGCGGCCGAGTTCGTAACCGTTGAGCGCCGTCAGATAGACGTTGTCCTGCGGATAGTCGCGGTCATACGGGCTCGCCTCCACGTCCGCCACGATGCCCCAGCGGCGGCAGAACTCCATCGTGCGGATGCCGACCAGATCCATCTTCGGCTGGAACACGGAGCCGTCGCCACGATCGACGACGATGCATTGCCGCCCGCGCCAGCCCAGGTCTCCGGCCAGTGCCAGTCCAACCGGCCCTGCGCCGATTACCAAAATTTCGCATTCCAAGGTGTCTGGTTTGGCTGTCATGTGAGTTTGATTTTTAGGTGCGCACCGGCACATTCGAAGACTTTCGCTACAACGCTTTAATTCGCTATGCGGATAACGATTCGCAGACAGTTTATGGGCGCGTTTTCGGGTTGTCAACTTGTTGCGGGTGGGTACGGTGGTCTCGCCGTCACAACGCCGGCGCTTTTCCGCACGCCCATTGACACTGCGGCGCCACGACCCGTACTATTTGCTATGCGTTTCGTTATCCGCCAAGCGAATTGACGTAACGAACCAGGACATCACACTAGAATGGCGCGACGAGCGGCTTGTCATCGAGCCTGCGACGTCGTTCTCTGGAGGAGGAGCACATGCCTCGCATTACCCTTACGGTGAATGGGCAGCCGGCATCCGCCGACGTGGAAGGCCGCACCCTGCTGGTCGAACTGTTGCGCGACAAGCTCGGGCTGACCGGCACGCACGTCGGCTGCGATACCAGTCAATGCGGCTGCTGCGTCGTGCAGGTGGACCGCAAATCGGTGAAGTCCTGCACGTTTCTGGCGATTCAGGCCGACGGCGCCGAGATCACGACTATCGAAGGTCTCACTGCGCCCGACGGCACGCTGCATCCGATGCAGCAGATGTTTCGCGAGCACCATGCGCTGCAATGCGGGTTCTGTACGCCCGGCATGATGATGAGCGCGATCAACCTGGTGGAAACCCATGCGCAGTGTCCGACGTCGGAGCAGATTCGCCACGCGATGGAAGGCAATCTGTGCCGCTGCACCGGGTATCACAATATCGTCAGGGCGATCGAGGCGGCCTGGCCGTTGATGCAGGTCGATGCTGAGCAGGCGGTGGAAGAGCGGGAGCGGACATGTACGACTTCGAATACGTAAAGGCCGCCACGCTGCAGGACGCGGTCGGCATTCTGTCGGCGGACGACGCCGCCAAGGCGCTCGCCGGCGGCATGACATTCATCCCCGTGCTGAAGCAGCGGTTCAGCCAACCGTCCGTGGTGGTCGATCTCGGCGGTTTGGGTTTGTCCTACATTCGCCGCGAAGACGACACGCTGGTGATTGGCGGCATGACGCCGCATGGCGTGGTCGCCGCGTCACGTGTGGTCCGCCAGGCCATTCCGGCGCTCGCCTGGCTCGCTGGTCATATCGGCGATCGTCAGGTGCGGTATCGCGGCACCATCGGCGGTTCTCTGGCCAATGACGATCCGTCCGCCTGCTACCCGTCCGCCGTGCTTGCACTGAATGCGACCATCCGGACCGATCGGCGCGACATCGCTGCGGACGACTATTTTCAGGGCATGTTCACTACCTCGCTCGAGCCGGGTGAACTGATCACCGAAGTCAGATTGCCCACTGCCGAACGCGCCGCGTATGTGAAGTTTCCGAATCCGGCATCGCGCTATGCAATGGTCGGCGTGTTCGTCGCGAAGACTGCGGCAGGGGTACGTGTCGCTGTGACCGGCGCGGGTCAGGATGGCGTGTTTCGTCATCACGCGTTCGAGGAAGCGCTCACCCGGTCGTTCGACGTGTCGTCACTCGACGGGATTGAAACCCCGCACGACATGATGAATAGCGACATTCACGCCGGTGCGGAATATCGTGCGCATCTGGTCGATGTGATCGCAAGGCGTGCTGTTGAACTTGCCAATGCGGACGCGCCCTGAAGTCTGATGTCGCGCAGGCGGCCCGTTTGGGCCGCCTGCCGTAAGAGCTGATGCGTTCACGAAACGGACGGATGGATCAGCGCGCCGCTGGCGTGCCCAGCACATCGCGCAACATCTGCAGCGTCCGGCTACCAGCCTCAGCAGCCGCTTCCGGATGATGCCGGTCGGTTCGCAACGGATTGAAGAAACCGTGCTGCGCCTCCGGATAGAGACGCACCTCCACCCGCGAATTACCTGACGATGCCGCCTCGATCTGATGGACCAACGTAAGCGGTATCTGCGCATCCCTACCGCCGAAATGCAGCAGCAAACGCGCTTTGGCAGCGGCGATCTCGTCGACGTAATCGTTCAGTTGCACGCCATAGAACGACACACCGCCATCGATCTCGCCGCGTGCGCCCAGCAAGGTCGCAAGCTTGCCGCCGATACAGAAGCCGATCGCCGCCACGCGATGCTGATCGCCGGACCGCTGCTTCAACCAGCGAATCAGCCGGCCGATATCGGTCAGCGCAAGATCGCTGTCGAAATTGCGCATGATCTCGCCGGCCCGCGTGCGATCCGGCTCGACATAGCTCAATGCAATGCGCGGTTCGACGCGCCAGAACAGATCCGGCACGAGCACTTCGAAGCCTTCCTGTGCGAGCCAATCCGCGACGTCGCGCATCGCCGGGTTTACCCCGAAGATTTCGTGCAGCACGATAACCGTCGGTCTCACTGCGTCGCCTTGGGGCGCCACGCGGTATACCTGCATGCTGAAGTCTTCCGCTTCCGGCAGCGCAATCCAGTCTCTTTGCATCGCTTACTTTCCTTGCTGACGGTCCGCATCGGGTTTGCCGCCGCAGCAGGCACAGGTCATCGCGCCGGCGCGCTGCTGGACGCGATTGGTCCAGTACTCCCAGGCCCGCGTATAAGCCGGAGAATCGATCGGCGTCTTCAGACGGATCGCGATTTCGCCCGCCGACAACGGCTTGATTTCGCCGCCGAGGCTCAGCGCCGCCAGCATCACGCGCGCGTTGAGCGGCAGATAGATCGCCGACTTCACCACTTCGACCAGCGTGCGGCCCACAGCAGTGAAGCCATGCCCACGCATCAGCGTGACGCTGTTACCGGCCAGCGTGCGTGCCAGATCGTCTGCTTGCGCAATGCTTTCGACGAGGATATTCGTATCACCAAAGCGATCGCGGATATCCCATACCGGCACGTTCTCGCCGATCCCCGACGCGGTGTTCAGCACCGGCTGCAGCGGCCTCGTGCTGATCGTGAAAGGCAGCACGTCGGCAGCATGGCTGTGGATGACCGCATGCACGTCGGGCCGCGCCGCATAGACGCCCGCATGAATGAAGCGCTCGAGATACGGCTTCTTGCCGCCGGGCACGATCGGTTCCCCGTCCATACCGAACTCGAGAATATCGTCGACCTGCACAAATTCAGGACTACGCGAGCACGACAGCAGAAAGCGCTGCGGATGCTCCGGATGCCGGATACTGACGTGGCCGTAAGCATCCACGATGTTTTCGTTGGCGAGAATGTGATTGGCCATCACGAGGTCTTGAATCGCGGCGTCCAGCGTACTCATAGGGGATGTCTCCAGTAATTTGCAATGCAAATATCAAAACGCACAGCAAATAGTACGGTGACGCCGGTTTCGCTGTCAACGGAACGCAAACGATGCTCGGCAAAGCTTGTAGAAAGCCTGAGCGGTGCGAACCAGTTTCGCGTTGACAGCATTTCGGCACGACCTTAAAATTCGCAATGCGCATCACATTTCGCCTAGCGAATTACTCAGGCACGTTAAGCAGGCACGTTAAGCAGGCGCGAAAAGTAACAGGGAAAAAGCAGCACATTGCACACTGCGGTAAGTGACCGCCCAGCGGGTAGCCGCAGCAGACGAACATACGCCGATACAGCGCACGCATTGCGATGCAGCGTAAGGAGACACGGCATGGCTGAACCGATCAACGTCGTCGAGATCATCGATGGTCATAACATCAGCTGGTTGCAGATACGCGTCGCGCTGTTAGGCGCAATTACGCTGATGCTCGACGGTTTCGACAACCAGATGATCGCGTACGTGGCGCCGGCGCTAAAAACCGCGTGGCATCTGAGTGCCGGCGCACTTGGCCCGGTGTTCAGCGCCGGCGTGTTCGGCGTGGGGCTCGGCAGTATCCTGATCGGTCCGTTCGGCGATCGCTTCGGGCGAGTCAAGACGCTGCTGTTCACGGTGTTGTGCTTCGCCGTGTTTTCGCTGCTGCTGGCGCAGGCCACCAGCATCGCCCAGATGACCGCGTTGCGCTTTGGTATCGGCCTCGTGCTCGGCGCGGTGATTCCGCTGGTGGTCGTGCTGTGCAATGAATACGCGCCGCTGCGGCACCGCGCCAAGATGGTCACGATGATGACCTGCGGCTATGCGGTCGGCGCGGCGAGCGGCGGATTTCTTTCGGTGCATATCGTGCCGATCTTCGGCTGGCAGTCGGTCTTTTATGTGGGCGCGGTGCTGCCGTTGCTGCTTGGCATCGCGTTGCTGCTGTGGATGCCCGAGTCGATCCGCTTCCTCACGATGCGCCACGACAACGCGCGCGTCGCCGCGATCCTGCGCAAGATCGCCCCGTCGCTCGCGATTCCTGCCGACGCGAGCTTCATGATGCTGACCACCGGTCGCGACACCGGAAAAAACGGGGCCTTCTCGCATGTACGCGAGTTGTTCACCGAAAACCGCACCCGTATCACGCTGTTGCTGTGGACCTGCCTGTTCATGAACCTGATCGTGCTGAACTTCATGAACAACTGGCTGCCGACGCTGGTGATCCAGACCGGCTTGCCGGTGCCGCAGGCGCTGCGTACAGCCACCATGCTGCAGTTCGGCGGCTTCGTCGGGATCGCGTTGATGGGCCTGTTTGCTGATCGCTTCGGTTACTACAAGGTGCTCGCAGTCGTGTTTGCACTCGGCTGCGCCGGCATCGCGATGATCAGCCGGGCCGGTACGTCGCAAGCCGGGTTGATGGTCACCATCTTTATCGGCGGCTTCGCGGTGATCGGTTCGCAGATGACACTGGGCGCGCTGTCCGCGACGCTCTACCCCACGCGTATTCGTGCCACAGGGTCGAGCTGGGCATTCGGTGTGGCGCGCCTGTTGTCGGTGGTGGGGCCGTTTCTCGGCGGCCTGATGATCGCAAGACACTGGGCGCTTGAAACCATCTTCTATTGCGCGGCGATGCCGATGCTGTTTGCGGTGGTCGCCGTGCTGATGATGATGCGCACCCGGCAACCGGCCAGCACGCGCCAGGAAGCGCGGGTCCAGACGAGCCGGGGTCTGTCTTGAGCGCGATGAAGCCAACCCATGACGGCATCGGCCAGCCGGTGCAGCGCCGCGAAGATTTGCGCCTGATACAGGGGCAAGGCTGTTACAGCAACGACCTCAACGTGCCCGGTCAGAGCCACGCGTATTTCATCCGCTCGCCTCATGCGCACGCGCAGATCGTGTCGATCGATATCTCGGCAGCGCTGGCGCTTGAAGGTGTGGTCGCGGTGCTGACCGGAAAAGATGTCGAAGCGGACGGATTGAAGTCGCTGCCGCACCGCCCCGTGCTCGGCCACGAGGCCGACGTCAAGCTCACCAACAGCGATGGTTCGGCCAAGTTCGTGTCGCCGCATCTGCCGCTGCCGGCGGACCGCGCGCGCTTTGTCGGCGAGGCGGTGGCGGTGGTGATCGCTGAAACGGTGGCGATTGCGAAGGATGCCGCCGAGCTAGTCAGTATCGACTATGAGGCGTTGCCCGCGGTGACGGGAACACTGGCCGCCGCCGCACCGGACGCGCCGCGCGTATGGGACGAGCACTCGAACGTCGCACTCGATGCGCGGCTCGGCGACGCCGCCGCGACCGATGCCGCCTTTGCCCGCGCCGCCCACGTCACCCAGTTGACGACGTGGATTCAACGGCTGACCGGCGTGCCGCTGGAACCGCGCGCCGCAGTCGGCAGCTACGACGTGGAGACCAGCCGCTACACGCTCTTCGCCGGCAGTGGCAACGTGGTCCGCCAAAAACGCGAACTCGCGCACATCCTCGACATCGAGGAATCGCGCGTGCGCGTGGTGGCACGCGAAGTCGGCGGCAATTTCGGCACGCGCAACGCCTTTTATCCGGAGTTCGCGGTGATCGCGTGGGCCGCGCGGCGCATCGGACGCCCGGTGCATTGGAACTGCGAGCGCCAGGAAGCGTTTCTGAGCGACTACCAGGGCCGCGACCTGTATGTCGAAGCGGAACTTGCGCTCGACGAACACGGCCGCTTTCTCGCGATGCGTGGCTCCAATCTCAGCAACGTCGGCGCGCATACCGTTTCGTTCGTGCCGCTGACCAAAGGCATCGGCCTGATGAGCAGCGTCTACGACATACCGAGTGCCAGCTTTCGCGGCCGCGCGGTAAACAGCAACACACCGTCGACCAACTCGTACCGCAGCGCCGGGCGTCCGGAGGCGATGTTCGTCATCGAGCGGCTGATCGACAAGGCTGCTTTCGAGCACGGTTTCGATCGGGTCGAACTGCGCTGGCGCAATCTGATCCAGCCGGATCGCTTTCCATACGCCAATCCGCTCGGCTTGACCTACGACAGCGGCGCCTACCCGCAGTTGATGGAGCGCGCGCTCGAACTCGGTAAATGGCACAGCTTCCCGCAGCGCCGTGCCGAGGCGAGGCTGCGCGGCAAGCATCGCGGTATCGGCGTGGCGAATTACGTCGAGATCACCTCCGGCATGCCGCGCGAGCGCGCCGAAGTGACGGTGCAACCGGGCGGCAGCATTGACGTGGTGATCGGCACGCTGTCGAGCGGCCAGGGTCATGAAACGAGCTTTGCGCAGTTGATCACCGAGTGGTTCAAGGTGCCGATCGAACGGGTGCGCATCATCACCGGCGATACCGATATCGTCAGCGCAGGTGGCGGCTCGCACTCCGGGCGTTCGATGCGGCTTGCCGGCATTGTGATCGGCAAGGCGAGCGAAGTTTTACTGGACAAGGCACGGCGTATCGCCGCCCTGCTGCTGAAGCTCGATGATGCGACGACCGTGCGGTTCGCTAACGGACGCTTCAGCGCCCCCGGCACCGATACGAGCTTCGATTTGTTCGAGCTTGCCGCCGCAGCGGCAGCAGCCACCGATGCCGCCGACAGCGCCCTCCCCGATGATCTGCGCGGCCCGCTCGCCGCAGTCGGCGACGAAACCGTGCAGGTAGCCGGCTATCCGTTCGGCAGCCACGTGTGCGAAGTCGAAGTGGATGCCGATACCGGCACGGTCGAACTGATCGACTATATCGCCGTCGACGACGTCGGCCAGGCCATCAACCCGCTGATCCTGCATGGTCAGGCGCACGGCGGCATTGCCCAGGGCGTGGGCCAGGCACTGCTCGAGCAGTGCTACTACGAGGACGGCAGCGGCCAGTTGCTAACGGGCTCCTTCATGGACTACGCGATTCCGCGCGCGTTGGATCTGCCCGACTTCATCACCGAAATCAGCGAGACGCCGTCGCCGACCAATCCGCTCGGCGTGCGCGCCGGCGGCGAAGGCGGCACGACGCCGGCGCTTGGTGTGGTGATCAACGCGATCGTCGATGCGCTGGCCGAATTCGGCGTCACTCATATCGACATGCCGGCCACACCTGAGCGTGTATGGCAAGCAATCCAGCATGCGCGCAAGCGCAGCAACACCCCAGCCTGACGGAGCACACCTTGACGAACGGCACCATCACTCGACAGCTGCGGGGGCGTTGCCTCGAGCTGACCATCGACAACGAAGCACACGGCAATGCGATCTCCGACGAGATGGCCGGCGAACTGGCCGATCTGCTCGATGCAGCAGCAGACGAAGCGGACCTCGTCGTACTGCGAGGTACCGGCGCGGATTTCTGCAGCGGCCGCATGTCGATGGGCAAACGCAGCGGCGCGCAGCCGCAAGCGCTGGACCGGCGGCGCAAGACCGAAGTGATCTTCCGCTGCTACGACGCGTTTCGCGCCACACCGGTGCCGGTGATCGGCGTGGTGCGTGGCCGCGCGCACGGTTTCGGCTGCGCAGTCGCGGCGCTGTGCGACATCACTCTAGCGGCCGATAACGCGAGCTTCCAGATTCCCGAAATGGCTCACAACATTTTGCCGACCATGGTGATGTCCGCGCTGGTCGATCGCGTCCCTGCGAAGGAACTCGCGTATCTGGTCTATTCGGCGCGGCACTTCGATGCGGCAGCGGCAAAGGCCTACGGCCTCGTCAGCGACGTAGCACCCGACGCCGAACTCGACGCGGCCTGCGCAGCGCTCGTCGCGTCGATGCTAAACGCGCCGCGCCCCGCTCTGCGCGGCGTCAAGGAATATCTGCGGGTGGCGCCGGACATGCCGATACACGGCGCGGTGGAATACGCGCAGAACCTGCACGCCACCATCAATTCTTCGAACGAGATGCTGAAACAGCACGATCAACACGACAAGGACGCACGATGAGCACCCGCGACACTCCCATCGACTTCGACAAGTTCCGCCTGCGCCGCTTCGTCGAAAAGCTGATCGAAGCCGGCGAAGTCGCGCTTCATGACGACCCGGTTTCGCTTGCCGATCTGAGCGCGCGCGTCGACGAAACGTCCAAGGCGTCCTGGTTCCGTCAGGTCGGGCAGGAAAAGTTCGAGATGATCGCCGCGGTGTGCGGCAGCCGCAAGCGGCTGGCGATGGCGTTCGGCGTCGAAGAAAGCGAACTGATCGGCGAGTACACGCGACGCATGGCCAATCCGCAGAAAGTCGTCGAGGTCGCTTCGGCCGATGCGCCGGTGCACCAGGTGGTCATCACCGGCGACGACATCGATCTGATGAAGCTGCCATTCCATCTTCAGCACGAATACGACGGCGCGCCGTATATCTCGTCGGGCATCGACTATAGCGTCGACCCCGCTACCGGACGCACCAACGTCGGTTGCCGTCGGCTGATGTTCCGCAGCAAGACCACGATGCGCGCGAACCTGTCGCAACCGTCCGATCTGAAGCGCGTGTATCTCGCTTGTGTAGAACGCGGTGAAAAACTGCCGGCCAGCTTCGCGATTGGCTCGCATCCGCTGGACTATCTGGCGGCCGGGCTAAGAATTCCCGTCGATGAATTCGCGCTGGTTGGCACGCTGCGCGGTGAACCCGTGCCGATGGTGCGTGGGCTGACTAATGGCGTGCTGGCGCCCGCCGACGCGGAAATGATCGTCGAGGGTTACTTCGACGAGTTGGGATATCGCGAGCAGGAAGGCCCTTACGGCGAGTTCTACGGCTATTACGGGCCGGTGCATATGGACCCGGTGTTCCACGTGACGGCCATCACGACGCGCAAGGATGTGCTGCATCAGACGGTGCGTCACAGCGGCCGGCATCTGAGCTGGACTGAATCGGCCAATCTGGGCGGCTTGAATTCGGAGCTGCAGATGTGGCGTCTGCTGCGCGCGGCCAATATCGAACCGGCTGCTGTGTGTGCCGTGCCCGGCACCAATGGCCGGCAGAGCGCACGCATTGCGCTCAAACGCGGCGTGCCGGGCCAGGCGCGACTCGCGATCGCCGCGCTGGCATCCATTCCCCGCCTCAAATACATCTACGTTGTCGATGACGACGTCGACGTGTTCTCGAACGAGCAGATCGAATGGGCGATGTCGACGCGCTTTCGCAGCGACCGCGACATCGTCGTGATGGAAGGCTTCGCGCCGTTCTACATGGATCCGACCACCGGCGACCACGGCACGATCGCCAAGGTCGGGTTCGATTTGACGGCGCCGTATGGCCGCGAGCTGACGGTTGAAAATCGGCGTGCGTTCGCGCCGCGTTTCACGGATGCTTCCACATCTGCGGATAAACGGTTCGGCAGCGTACGTGAAGCGCTGGCTGCCGGGCCGCTGTTCTTCATGGAACTGATGACCGCGCTAGGTAGCAGCGACGGCCGCGAAATCGCGCTAGAAATCGATGCGTTGACCCAGCAAGGCCTAATATGCCGTCTGCGCGATGGCGAATGGGCGCTGCAAGACAACACCGACAAGAAATAACGCGCGCGAGTTTTCGTTCCGGCTGCCGGACACGGCAGCCGGAAGCACGCTTTATCGCTTGAACACGACCATCTTCTCGGCCGTCATTTCATGCATGGTGTAGGGAATCCCGCCCACACCATGGCCGGAACCATGACGTCCGGCAAACGGCATCCAGTCCACGCGGAAGGCGGTATGGTCGTTGATCATGACCGCCGAAGCATCGAGCCGCTCGGCCGCATCGAGCGCACTCTCGAGATCGCGGGTGAAGATACTCGATTGAAACGCGACAGGTAACGAATTCGCTTCGGCGATCGCTTCGTCCAGCGACTGGAACGGATACACGCAGGTCAACGGTCCGAAGACTTCCAGCGTGGACACCTTGGCGTCCTTCGGCGGATTCACCAGTATCGACGGAATGAGCGTGGTCCGGCTCAACCGGCCGCCGCCCAGCTGCTGTGTCCCCGCGGATACAGCCTCCTCGATCCAGCTAGCCACACGATCCGATTCCGCCGGGGTGATCAACGGCCCGACTTCGGTTTCCGCAAGCGTGGGGTCGCCTGCCCGCAGTTTCGCGACGCGTGCCGCAAAGCGCTCGATAAACTCGTGCTGCAGATCGGCATGAACGTAGATCCGTTGAACCGATACGCACACCTGGCCCGCGTGGTAATAGCCCCCTTTGGCGAGCGGATCGATGATCCGGTCCAGATCCGCGCTGCGGTCGACGATGGCGGGCGCAACACCGCCATGCTCCAGTGCGCAGCGGGCGCCAGGCGCAAGTTTCGAACGCAGGCGCCAGCCAACCTGCGCCGAACCGATAAAGCTGAAAAAAGCCACCCGTGGATCGGTAACAAACGCCTCGGAGAGTTCACGCTGTTCCGGCAAAAAGGTCTGCACCCAGCCTTCGGGCATGCCCGCCTCGTGCACCAGTTCCACGAACCTGAAGCAGTTGAGCGGCGTGGCCGTCGCCGGCTTGACGATCACCGGGCAGCCGGTCGCGATGGCCGGTGCGATCTGGTGAACGATCAGATTCAGCGGATGATTGAATGCAGAAACCGCCGCGACCACGCCAATCGGTTCGGCAATGGTCCATGCGCGGCGATTGTCGCTCGCCGCGGTCAGACCCATCGGGATTTCGTGGCCGCCCCGGCTACGCAGCGCATCGGCGGCATTGCGCACGCCGTCGATCGCGCGATCCGTCTCGATCAGCGCATCCGTAAGCGGCTTGCCGCCCTCGCGCGCGATCAGGCGGCCGAAGGCTTCGCGTTCGGCCTGCATCAGCGCGGCAAGCTTGTGCAGCACTTCAATACGCTGGTAAGGCTTGAGCCAGCTTTTGCGGTCCTTGAATAGTCTCGACGCCGTGGCGAGCTTGCGCTCCAGCGCCGCTGCATCGTCTGCCGCGAGTTGCCGGATGGGTTCACGGTCGAACGCCTGCACTACTTCAATCATCATGACCTCCTCGGTTCAGGTTCGAGTTGCGAATTCGAGAGTACTACGCCGAGGCTAAATAATCAGATGTCAGGGGTCGTGGCTCGCCGTTAGCGGTTGCCGGGCATCCATCACGGATGCCCGGCAACCGCTATCGCCAGACCGTCATTCGGAGACGTCGGTGGTGAGCGTAAGGGACTCCCACGTGTCGATTTCGCGGTTCAGTTCGGCCAGCGCCGCCCTCACCGCCGACAATGCGTCCGATCCAAGCAGCAAGTGCACCGGCGGGTTGTCGACCTCGGTGATCTTGATCATCGCTTTGGCTGCTTTTTTCGGGTCGCCGATCTGACGCCCCGAGCGTTCTGCGCGCGCGGCACGCTGCGGCTCGAACGACGCGTCGTAGTCGCTGATGCTGCGTTCGCCGCGCAGCATCGAGCGGCCGGCCCAGTCGGTGCGGAAGCCGCCAGGCTCGATCGCCGTGACCTTGATGCCGAATTGCGTGACTTCTTTCGCCAGCGCAGCGTTCAGGCCTTCCAGCGCAAACTTGCTGGCGTTGTAGACGCCCACGCCCGGGAACACCGTCAAGCCGCCCATCGACGTCACATTGAGAATATGGCCGCGGCGCCGCGCACGCATATACGGCAATACAGCCTGCATCATGCTGAATGCGCCGAAGGTATTGACCTCGAACTGCTTGCGCACGTCTTCGAGCCGGGTTTCTTCGAGCGGGCCTTCGTAGCCATATCCTGCGTTGTTGACGAACACGTCGATCGGGCCGAGCGTCTTTTCAACTTCGGCCACCGCCGCGGGAATCGCCGCGTGATCCGTCACGTCCAGCAATACTGGGATGGTGGCGCCTGGTGCGAGCTTCGCGAATTCCGCGCACTGCGCTTCGGTTCTCAACGTGCCCGCGACGCGATGCCCCTGCGCCAGCAATTCGTGAACGAGCGCCTGGCCGAAGCCGCTGCTTACGCCTGTGATGAACCAGTTCTTCATAACTCTCTCCTGTTGAGCGTAGTCGTCAAGCACAGGAGCGAGTATCGAATTGTCGACCGGGCTGGTAAAGGCGGAACGGCGGCATACGGTATGAAGCGAACCTTCACAATGCCTATTTGGGCAAGCTCAGGTTCGCCTCATAGCCCCGCGCTGTGTCGCACCGTATCGCACGGCTTTGATTCCGGACTACAGCACCTCGCGACGCTGCCGCACCGCCCGCCGCGCGCCTTGCGACATCGCGAAGTACACCACCCCGCCTACCAGCATCCCCGCGACCGCTTCGGAGAACCACGGCGCCATCTGATGCACGGCGAGCGCGACCAGCGCGCCGATTCCCCACGCGGCGAATGCGCTGCCGCGGAAGTTCGGCACCTCTTCGTCATACGAGTAATGCCGCACCATCAGCTGATCGACGATAATCACCGCGCCGATCGGCGGCACCAGCACGCCCAGCAGATTCAGCCAGTCGAGGAACAGGCTCCACACGCCCGCCACCGCGAACACGCCGCCGATCAGCCCGAGCACGATCGTCATCGTGCGCATCTTGCGCTTCGCGATGCGCCCCCAGCCGACCGCGCCGTTGTACAGGCAATGCGTGCACACCGAACCGAGATTGACGAACACGAACACCAGCGCGATCACCGACAGCACGCCGCCGTGGCTGGTCAGCACCGGCATGAAATCGCCGCCGCTGGTGGCCGGCGCGGCCGCCGCACCCGCGCACACGATCAACATGCCGACCAGCTGCGCGATCATGTTCGCGAACGGAAAGGCAGTCAGCGTCGCGTAGACGGCGCTTTTGCCGTCCTTCGACCAGCGCGTGAAATCGGCCGTCATCGTGCCCGAATCGGCGAACGTCGCGACCACCAGCGTCACCGCGCCGCCGAACGACATCAGGCTGTTCGCGCCGGCGCCGTCATACAGCAGCACCGACGACAACGAATGCTGTTCGCCGATCATCGTCAGCGCGACGATCGCAAGGATGATGTACATCGGCGCCGCGATCATGCCGACGATCGACAGCGCGCGAATCCCGATGAAGGTCACCGCGGTGTAGAGCAGCGTCGCGCCGATGATGGTCGCGGTTTCGTTCCAGCCGAACGATGCATGCACGGTGGTGCCGGTCAGGCCGGTTTGAAACGCATACCAGCCGATCACCACCGTCGCCAGAAAACCGGAGGTGATCACGTAGCCCTTCTTGCCGAAGGTACGCTCGGCTTGCAGTGCGAAGTTGCGTCCGGTGTTGCCGGCGATGAAACTCAAGGTGCCGACATACGCGAGCAGGATCGCGTTGCCGATCAGAATCGCGATCAACGCGCGTGCAAAGCCGAGGTTGTACGCGATGATGCCGCCAAATACCGCGTTGGTGATGATCATCGGAAAGCCGAACCACACCGCTGCCACCGACGATAACGAATGACGATGCGATAGCGGAACGGGTTGATGCTCGAACTCTTCGTCGAGACCGTGTTGCTCGGTTGAAGTGGTCATGGTGTGCCCCTGGGGTTGCTTAAGCGGATTTCATTGCGCTGGGTTCACTGCGCTGCGCGGGTTTTTACGTTCACTTCGCTGCAAGACCGAGTTCCTTCAGCAGCGGCGGCCACGTCTGACGCCACGGCTGGGCCTTCTCGAACGCAGCCGACGCGCGCAGCACCAGTTGATCGTCAAGATGGCGGCCGACGATCTGCAGGCCGACCGGCAAGCCGTCGGTGGTGAAGCCTGCCGGTATCGAAGCGGCTGGCTGGCCCGTGAGGTTCATCGGAAACGTGAACGCCAGCCACTGCGTGTTCGCGACCATGCGGCCGTCGATGATTTCGGGGCCCTGCATATGCACCGGGAACGGCGGCACGGCCAGCGTCGGCGTCAGCAGCAGGTCGTAGTTCGCCATGAAGCGCCACATCTTGTTGACGAGCGCCTTGCGCGTCATGTTCGCGTTGGTGAAGTCCTCGGCGCTCCATGGGTGATTCAGGAACGCGACCAGATGCGGCGACATCTGTTTGCCGTATTGTTCGACCATCTTGCGCATGCCAACGAGGTCGCTCTCCATCGCGACGATGCCCCAGAACGCGTCGAACGGATCGCTCCAGCCCGGGTGTGCGATTTCTACCGTGCAGCCGAGATCGCGCTCGAATACGCGCACTGCGTCGTCCACTACACGACGCACCTGCGGATCGACCGCGGCATAGCCCCAGTCCGGGCTGTACGCGATGCGCAGGCCCTTCAGGTCGCCCTCGAGCGCTTTCACCCAGTCGAAGTCGGCACCCGGCAGCGAATGCCGGTCGCGCGCATCGGGGCCCGCGATCACCGACAGCATCAGCGCGCTATCGGCCACCGTGCGGCTCATCGGGCCGAGGTGCTCGAGGCTTTCCCAGCTCGATACGCCCGGATAGCGTTCGTCGCGGCAGCCCGGATAGAGCGGCACGCGCCCCATCGACGGCTTGATCCCATAGATGCCCGAATGCGCCGACGGAATGCGGATCGAACCGCCACCGTCGCTGCCGATCGCAAACGGCACTTCGCCGCTCGCGACCGCGGCGCCCGAACCGGCGCTCGAACCGCCCGGCGTCATCGCGGTGTTCCACGGGTTGCGCGTGGTGTCGAAGATCGGATTGTGGCCGACGCCGCTATAGCCGAACTCCGGCACGTTGGTCTTGCCGACGATCACCGCATCGGCGTTTTTCAGACGCTCGACCACCACGTCGTCCTCGTCGGGCACGAAGTCCTTGTAGGCCGGCGAACCCGACGCAGTGCGAATACCGGCTGTGCACACAAGATCCTTGATGCCGACCGGCACGCCCGCCAGTGGACCAACCGGGTCGCCGCGCTGGATACGCGCCTGAATCTCACGCGCCGCGTCGCGGGCGCCCTCCGCGGTCACCGTGCAGAAAGCGTGAAGCGACGGCTCGAGCGCGTCCATGCGCGCCAGATGCGCATCGACAACTTCGACCGCGGAAAGCTCCTTGGTACGGATAGCCTTGGCAAGCGCGACCGCGTCCATGCCGCAGATCTGTTGCTGGATGTCCATGTATGTCTCCCGAATGGTTTGGCTGGTGTGCTAACTATCGAGCGATCTTGTGAACGAGTCTGCTATGTCAATTGAACAGGCTATGGCGATTTGTTAATATTTGTGAACAGACCGCCAAAGCCTTACGGATCAAGGCTCGCAAGGCACCAAAGGAGACCGCTCGCGCATCCTGGGCGAGCACGCACGACGCAAGTTGGTGCACCGCAAACTGGAGAGGAACCGACATGCAGCAGAGCAAAACCGGCGAGCGCATCGCGGTGGTAGACGACGATCCGTCGATTCGCGAAACGCTCGAAGGCTTTCTGCAGGCCGAGGGTTACGAAATCTGCTGCGCTGCGGATGCCGACGAACTCGACCGCGTGATGCGCGTGAAGGCCGTCGATCTGGTGCTGCTCGATATCCGCCTGCCCGGCCGCGACGGGCTGTCGCTGACGCGCGAGCTGCGCGAGAAATCGGAGGTCGGGATCATCCTGATCACTGGCCGCAACGACAAGGTCGATCGTATTCTTGGGCTCGAATATGGCGCGGACGATTACATTGCGAAGCCGGTTGATGAACGCGAGTTGCTGCCGCGCGTGCGCAATCTCTTGCGGCGTGTCGCGCATAGTCGCAGCGCGCATGCGAGTGCGCCTGCGACGCTGGCGTTTGGGGCGTTTCTGCTGGATACGCGGGGGCGTAGTCTGACCGACGTCGAGGGCAAGAGCGTGCCGCTCACCACTGCGGAGTTCGATCTGCTGGCGGTGCTGGTGCGTCATGCCGGCCAGGTGATGTCGCGCGAGCGGTTGATTTCAGCGACCAAGCGCCGTCGCTTCGAATCGATGGACCGTACGATCGATACGCTGGTGCGCCGGCTGCGTCGCAAGATCGAAGTGGACCCGGACAACCCGCATCTGATCAAGACGGTTCACGGTACCGGGTATCTGTTCTCTGGGCCTGCAGGCGACGACGATAGACCACTGCGCACGTAGCGCTCGACGTCGCGGTAAAACGCGACTACGGTCAGCGCGGCATCTGATACCTGTATTGCACTGCCCGTTGGCGCGATTCGATCCAGTTCGCTAGCTGCATCGGCCAGTTGCTGAAAGCCGAGGTTCGCGGCGGCGCCCGCCAGCCGATGCGCGTGCTCGGCCACTTCCGCGAAGCCTGCGCGCGCACAACTGGCGACGATGCCTTCCAGCGCTTCGCCCGCAGTTTGGGAAAAAGCCGTGATGATGCGCAGCAGACGCGCTTCCCCTAGCGATTGACGGAGTTGCGCGATGCGCGGCGGCTCGTCGACCGCGACCGGTTGCGCGGGCTGTGCGACTTTCCGTAGCGCGGCGCGCAGCTTTTCTACTTCGACCGGCTTTTCGATGATGCCGTCGATGCCGCGCAGCAGGTATAGCGGCCGGTCGGTTGGTAATGGGTTCGCGGTCAGGCCGAGAATCGGGCCGGTGTGGCGTTGCGGTTCCGTGCTCGCGCGGATCGCTGCGGTCGCGACAAGGCCGTCCATCACCGGCATGCGGATGTCCATCAGGATCAGGTCGAAGGTTCTTGTCTTCAGGGTATCGAGTGCTTGCTGGCCGGATGCGGCTGACACCACCTCGCAACCTTCGGCGCGCAGCAGTTCGGTGACGATCTCACGATTCAACGCGACGTCGTCGACGACCAGCACGCGCGATACCAGCGCGCCTTTCGGGCCGTTTTCTTCGTGCTGCGCGAGCGCAAACGGCAGACGCAGCGCGAAGGTCGAACCGTGGCCGATTTCGCTGCGCACGGCGATCGAACCGCCCATCGCTTCGGCAAGGCCCTTGCTGATTGCTAGCCCCAGGCCGGTTCCCTCGAAGCGCTTTTCGTGTCCTGTCTCGGCCTGCGAGAACGGCTGGAACAAGCGCGGAATCACCTCGGGTGCAATGCCGATGCCGGTATCGGCTACTTCGATGACGATTTCGATTGCGTCGTCGCGGCGTGCGATCACGTCGGTCTTCACTTCGATCTGCCCGGCTTCGGTGAACTTGATGCCGTTGCTGACCAGATTGATGATGATCTGCTGCAGGCGCGCCGGGTCGCCATAGACGGCAGGCGGCAACGGCGCGAGGCTGCTGACGCGCACCATCAGCCCTTTGGCCGCGGCGGCGGCACTGGCGAGCGTAGCGGCGCCCGTGATCGTCTCGCGCAGATCGAAGCGGCGTCGTTCGAGCCGTACGTGACGCACTTCGAGCAGCGCGAGATCGACGATGTCGTTGATGATCGCGGCCAGTGTCTTGCCCGCCTGGATCATGCGGCGCACGATTTGGGCTGCGCCTTCGGGAAGTTCGTAGCGCACCAGGAGTTGCGCGAGACCGAGTACGCCGTTGACCGGTGTTCTGAGCTCGTGGCTGATCATCGCGAGGGATTCGGATTTCATCCGCTCGAGGGCTTCGGCTGCGTTTTTGGCTTTGACTAGCGCCGTTTGTGCGTCGTGACGTACGGTGATGTCGGCGACGCTGGCGATGATCATGCGTTTCGCGCGGACTAGTAGCGATTGGCGGGAGACTAGCAGGTGGCGGACTGGGCCCTCGCCTGTGGTTGTGTTTGTGCCTGTGCTTGTGCCGCCGACTTCGAACTCGACGGTTTCGATCGCGCCTGCCGTGTCTTGTGGTGAGATTAGCCACGCGTATAGACGTGTCTCGCGTTGCAGCGCGGCTTCGAGTCTTTTGGGCGAGCGCAGCGGATCGGTGACGAACAGATCGAGCGCCTGACGGTTGGCGAATTCGATGTGGCCTTGTGCGTCGCTCAATAGAAGTGGGACCGGCGATGCGTCGAGTAGACGATGCACCGAGTAGTCGCTCAGGCGGCTTTCGCGTACGAGTAGCAAAAGACAGCCGAGGAAGAAGACGCCGGCGATGTCCATCGAGATGCGGCCTGGTAGGCCGGCGGCTAGTGCAGACAGTGGTGCGGTCGTGATGACGGCGATCTTGCTGCTGTAGAGGGACGCGAATAGCCGACCGTGGTGGATGACGAATTTGCCGTGGGTGTTTTCGGGGGTTGCGGTGCTGTTGAGGTTGCCGTTGGTGTTGTCGCTGTCGTTATCGCCTAGATCGCGGCATGCGGGTTGTTGTGCGCAATCTGCTGGCAGCGCCATCAATAGCGTCTTTTGCTGGGGCCATGCGGTGATGCCGGCAAGCGGGTTGCTCGAGTTACTACGCTCGCCGCTGTCGAGCAGCACACCGGCTGCCGGTGGTGGCGCTGTGCGGCCATCGGCGGTTGCAAACTGGATCGCAAGGCGTGCTTCGTGCCGCAGCAGATTGTCGAGCGCGTCCTTGCGCGCCTGGAACAGCAGGAACGCCAGCGATGAGATCAACACGATCACGACGATCGCCGTGCGTGCTTCGGCCGGCGGTCGCGGGCTGACTGTGCGAATGCGGTTGCGGGTGCGGGTGCCGAACATGGGCATCTGTGTCAGTCGAGCGCTTCGGCGCCGGCGGTAGCTCCGCCGAGATCGGCACCTAGCCGATGCGATGCGACGTTCGCGAGCAGCAGATAAAGGCAGCCTGCAGCGGGTGCGCTGATCAGCGGCGTGATCGCGCCGGGGATCAGGTGGATCGACAGGAACGAGACGAGCATGCCCACGGCAGCGGCCAGCAACGCTGCGCCGTTGACCGGCGCACCGCGCGTGCGCGAGAAGCCGACGCGCACACGCACCACGTAGTAATCGGCGACGATCACGCCGCCAATCGGTGCGGCGATGGCGGTGAGCAGCAGCGTCCAGTCGGAGACGTCGCCGACGGTGTTGGTGATGGCTAGCAGGATGCCGAGCAGCATCGCTGCGGCTGATGCGAGCGCCCAAGGCAAGCGTGGGAACGCGCTTTTGAATGTGACGCCGGCGTTGGTCAGGCACGCGTCGGAGGTGGTCCAGTTCGAGACCACGGCGAGTACCAGCAGGCCCCATGACAGCGCGTGTCCGCTGGTGAAGAGGTCGGTCACCTTGATGCCTGCGGCGGCGACCAGCACGCCGAGTAGCAGGAACGGCAGGTTCGACAGCAGGAAACCGTAGGCGGTGGCCTGCACCGCTTCGTTGCCGGTGCGGCAGTAACGCACGATGTCGCCAGTCATCGTGCCGCTCACGACGAAGGTGCCGAAGGCGATGCATACGCCGGTGCCGAATGGTAAAGCGCCGCCGATCGGGCCGTCGAGCAGGACTGTCCATTTCGGGATCAGGAGATGCGCGAAGACCAGCGCGGCGAATAGCGTCATCGCGGGGATCGCGACTGCGGTCAGGTTGAAGCCGTGGCTGATGCGCACGATAACCGGCGTGGCGAACAGGATGCCGATGATGCAGATCGATAGGGTCGAGCCGATTGGCAGATGCAGCGCTGCGGAGAGGATGGTTGCGGTTAGCGCGACGTGGAATGCGTACCAGCCGGTGACGAGCGTGCCTAGTAGCGCGCCGGGGATCACCGCGCCCCAGCGGCCGAATACGGCTTCGAGGACGAGTTGTGAACTCAATCCCCAGCGGCCGGCGGCGAAGCCGATGGCGGCTGAGTAGATGAACAGGATCCAGTTGCCGAGGATCGTGGCGAATAACGCGTCGATCGTGCCGAGCGAGGCTTGCAGGTGGCTGCCGACTACGATTGAGGCGAAGGCTGAGGAGAAGCCGGACCATGCGAAGGCCGGGAAGATCAGGCCGCGTCGGCGTGGTAAGGGGATCGGCTGGGTGCCGGTGCCGTCGGTGGGTTCGCGCGGGGGGAGCATGGGTTGGTTGGGGTGGTTGCTGTTAGTCCCGCGGTTCGATGTGCTGATGTCAGCGGCCTGAGGTCGCGTGGTCTGCGCCGCAAGCGTGTGACGGCTGTCGGGTTATTCTATCGATTGTCGTTTTGGGATGTCATCCATAACTTGTTTGACTGGTACGCGACGGACCTGATCATTGAGTAGAGACAAAAAAGGCGTCACCGGAGTACCGCGTGACGCCTGAAGCGAAGTCGCAAGCTGATCAGCTTGGTGAACGGAACGGATTGATCACCGTCAGCCGGTCATAAAGCACCTGGCCGTGCTGCATGTCTTCGCTGTATAGAACCTCACAATTTTCAATCAGCGCGAACGCGATGATGCACGAATCGAAGAACCGGAAGCCATAGTGCTCGGCGACCCGACGAGCCTCCTTATGCACTTCAAGCGTCAGCGGCACGATTTCGCAGAACTCCTCGACATCGCTTAACAGTTCGTTGATCTCCGGCCACGGAAGGTCCATTTTCCGACGCATGACGAGCGTGACCTCGTTCATTACCTGCGTGCTAATTACGGGCTTCGGGTTGCTACTCACAACTAGCGATTCGGCTCGTTCGGCCTTCTCCTGATCGCCAGAAAACAGATACGCGATCACGTTACTATCGACAGCGAACCGCGTCGGTGCTTCAACGGTCATTCAGTGTTTCCCCTCTCGTTGAGCGATTCCCGATCAAACTTGAAGTCGGCAGGCAGGCGACCGCGGTACTTCCGCAGACGTTCGATCCGTTCATCAACGGTGGGCTTTTTGCTCACCGAGAACGCGCCAGATTTGTCGGCGTAGATTTCGATATCGTCACCTTCCTGCAATCCGAGCGCCTCGACAACGCTCGCAGGCAGCCGAACGGCAAGGCTGTTGCCCCATTTTGCAACTTGCATGATTCCCTCCACGGATACACATTTACTAAATTGTATATCTTTTCGGGCTATTTTCAAGTCCCAGGGCCGGACACCACGGGTACCGCAACCGCCAAAATCGCTATCGCAACCCAACCGAAATGAGCCCGCGCTACGTAAACTGACCGGGCAAAATCACCGATCGTCAATAACGCCGACGGACAACATCTCAAATTGCGGACCGCCAATCTCGAGGAGTAAGCAGCGGCGGCATCAATCACACCGCTGCCCACGTCACCTATACCAGACTTTTCTTATACCGCTTCCACTCCGGCGTATGCCGCATCTGCGCGATCTGCAAATGCTCCATATCCATCCGCGCTTCGGAAGCATAGCCCTGCGCCAGTTCCTCAAGCCCACCGAGCAAAGCCTTCTGTTCCTTCGCAAGGTGTTCGTCGTGCGCCAGCGCGCTCACCATCGCGTGGACCTTGCTCATCTGTTCGCTGTAGCGAGCCGCGATCTGAACTGACGTCAGGCTCAACCGCTCCAGGTGGCGGTAGCGTTTTGCCTGGCGCTTTCGGGGAAACAACCGGTGTACTCGTTGATTCTTCATGTGAAGCCTCCTGCAATACATCAATACAACGCGCATCAAGTGCTGAGAGCACTAGTGATGCACACATCCAATCACGCAAATAAGGTGGTACTTCTCCAGCGCGATCACCGTCATTCGAACGGTTCAAGCGCAACTCCTCCCACGCGCAACTTCGATGCCGCACGCGAAATCAGTATGTCGAAGTAAATAAGGGAAACGCAGTCTGTCATGAAAGCTTCCTCCAGTATCAGAGAAGACCCGTGACCCATCGCGAGAATGGTGAGCGGGCACATGACAGGATTGACGGACCGGCGCGTCACCAAAACCGGTAGACCTCGAAGGTCTCCCTGCCAAGGCCCGCCCATTGATTGCAAATCGCAAAGCGGACAATAGCAACCACACGCCTCTTGCAGGCGTGCGGGGTGTCGCGTCTCAGGCCGTCAAACCTGAACCATCGAGAATTCGACGGCACGCGAAGTATAGGTTGCGATGCGCGAGCGTAGTGCTCCCTCGCAGGCGAAAACCACTACTGCGCAAGCTCAATGAACCCGTTATTGTCACCGCTGTCAAACACGAAAACTGGAAGCACGTACATCGAACAGCCGACTTGCGAATACTCGCGCGTGGCGTATCTGTCGCTGTGCAATTCCCAAACGGCTGCTCGTCTATGCCGTCGGGAACTGCAAGAATTGGTTGCGGGGACAGGATTTGAACCTGTGACCTTCGGGTTATGAGCCCGACGAGCTGCCAGACTGCTCCACCCCGCGCTAGGAGGAAACGGATTGTACTTAACAATTCCGTCACGCGTCAAACCTTAATTGAGATTTTTCGCGAGGCGCGACGCTCGCGATGCGAAGAACAACAACACCTCCTCGCACTCACACATCACAAAGAATGAAGCACGAGGAGGACAACGCATCACATATCGCTACTGCCAGTTCTGCCCCACCCACTGGCGAACCGCTTGCCACTGAGCCGTCTTCATATACGCGTTCGTCTCGCTCTCCAGCAGCCCAACCTGCTTATAGTCGTCCAGCGCGACCGGTTCGCTGAGCACAAAATTCCCACGCTTATATCTATCGCCAAGTATCTGCTCCGCCTGACGCGCCGCCAGCAATGCCGTGCTATCCATCGTCAACCCCAGCAACGCTTCCGCCGGCACGCCATGCGATTGCGCAGGCCACAGCCACTTTGAAGCGCCCCACTCAAGCGGATCGCCAATCTCGGTTTGACTCAACCCCGCTGGGCTCGTACCAGTGCCGAGAGATAACACGCGCAAACTACCCAGGTCGCTAACGAGCCCATTGGCCAGAGCCTCAGCAACCCCAACCACCGTCGGATTATTTGCAAATACGCCGCCATCCGCGAAGTAACCGAAACCAGCAATCGCGTGCGGAGGAAAATAAGTCGGCGCCGCCGAAGTCGCCAATGCCGCATCCACGAGACTCACTTCGCGGTACACATTGCTTTTGCCGTTAGACAGCGTACTCGGCTCCCAACTCTTCACATCCGGATTCCACAACCGCGCTGAATTGACCGCGACGAAGCGCTGCACCGAACTCAACGTTTGACTGCCAAGCAATTGCTCCGCGACTTTCTCAAGCCCGGTGCTGACGTACTGACACACAAAAATACCCGGCCCTGCCAACGTCGACACGCCTTCAGCGAGTGCGTCCTTGCGCGCAGTCCACCAGCTGTTCTCCTCGAATATCTCGGCGCCCTGAGTCTCGTACATGTTGACGATTTGCGCGATCGGCACACCATTGGCCAAAGCAAGCGCCAGCAAACCGCCGGTGGATGTCCCCGCAAAACCATCCGCCTTGCTGATGATCTGGCTGCGCGTATCGAGATCCTGAATCAGCAATGCCGTGATCAACCCGCGAATACCGCCGCCATCGCAACTGAGAATTTTGAAGGTCATGTCCCTAGTCTCCTTGGATGAATAAGCACGATGCAGTAGTACGGCTCATAACAACAAAATGCGATCTAGCTGAGGAAGTTTGCTGCCGGAAGTTCTCGATTTTCGACTGGAAGATCTTCAGTCCTGACGCAATAACCAGCCTGCCACAGCGGCTCAATGACAGACAACCAAACCTACCAGGTTTTGTAGGTTCATGATTGATTTACCCAATTAAACTGGCTCCGCCTCCTTCCGGAAGGTGCGTCTGCCATGGCCATCGCTTAGTTTTTCTCCTCGCGCCGAAGCTCCCCGTAAAACCAGTGTTCGTTGCAGCTTCCAAGATCAACTTTGCGTGCGAGGCAAGGAAACGCTAGCCATACCATCGCTGAGTTCGTTTGGCATACCAAAGATGAAGCATCAACGCGCCGGCCGTTTGCCCGGCATATCAGGAGACAGATGAAAATGAGCAACAACAGTCTTTTTATAAACGAGAAGAATACGGGTTTCAGCGTCGAACCGGCGCATAGCAGCGTGCCGCTCATTACGTGCAAAACGCAAGCAGAGGCGATTGCTTGGGCCCAAAAAAATCATCCGACGAGCCCGTTGCACGTCGCCCGCGTCCGACATCTGAGTGATAAGCGAATCCCTGATCATTGGCGCAAAGTCTGATTGACTAGCTACGCTTGCGACCTTTTCTGATTTCACTCCTAGACTGGAGGAAACATTGGATTACAGAATTCGTTGCACGCACAGCTTCCGCCGCTGACATCGAATATGCCAGCGGTGCGGACCACCGCGCTGGCGCCGCCTGCCCCGCCTCTCCAGCTATCATTCGCTGACCACCGAAGCGCCCGCTCAGGCTCATTGCGCGCCCGAGTCGTTTTCAGTGGTATCTTTGCACGCACCCTTCCACGTATAAAACAAGTATTTTTCAAGCACATGAAGCTAGCCACCTGGAACGTCAATTCGCTGAAGGTTCGCCAGCAGCACGTCATCGATTGGCTCGAGCTCAGCCAGACCGACGTGTTATGTCTGCAGGAACTGAAGCTGCCCGACGAGAAATTCCCGCGCGCCGAGCTTGAAGCAAAGGGCTATCGCAGCTGGTTCGCCGGACAGAAGACCTACAACGGCGTCGGCATCCTGGTGCGCGACGGGCTGCAGGTCGACGAAGTCACCGTGATGCGCAACATCCCCGGCTTCGAAGACCCGCAACAGCGCGTGATCGCCGCGACCATCGAAGGCATCCGCGTGATCTGCGCGTATTTCCCGAACGGCCAGGCGCCCGGCACCGACAAGTTCGCGTACAAGTTGCGCTGGCTCGAAGCGATGCATAACTGGATCGCGGGCGAGCTTAAGCTGCATCCGAAGCTCGCGTTGCTTGGCGACTTCAACATCGCGCCGGAAGACCGCGACGTGCACGACCCGAAAGCATGGGAAGGCCAGAACCTCGTGTCGCCGGAAGAACGTGCGGCGTTCACGCAGTTGATCGGGCTAGGTCTCGTCGATTCGTTCCGGCTGTTCGATCAGCCGGAAAAGACCTTCACGTGGTGGGATTACCGGATGTTCGCGTTTCGCCGCAATGCAGGGCTGCGCATCGATCACATCTTGCTGTCGGCGCCACTCGCAGCAAGCTGCACGCATTGCGAAGTCGACAAGACGCCGCGCAAATGGGATCAGCCTTCCGACCATGCGCCGGTTGTCGCATCGACCGAATAACGAGCACACAAAAAAATGGCTCGACAGCCTAACCGCTGTCGAGCCGACCTCTTCTCTTCACTACCCCCGTTAGCCCCGCAGCAAACCCGGCGACTTAAGGTTCGAGATTCAGCTCCTGAATCTTGCGCGTAATCGTATTGCGGCCAATACCCAACCGCTCCGCCGCTTCGACCTTACGTCCACGCGTGAAATCGAGCGCCTCGCGAATCACCGCTGCTTCGAAACGACGCGACAGTTCGTCCATCACATCCGGCGCGTTCTCGCGCAACAGCCGCGCGACTTCGGTACGCAAGCCGTTTTCCCACGCGGTGCCTGGAGCCGGTGCCACCGCCACACCAGGCGCAGCCACACCGCCCGCGGGCAGCGTGATGCCGCTCGTGCTGATACCGTTCACGACCGTCGTTTCGACACCCGGCGCGGCACCCATACCGTTGGTCGCTTCAACCGGGCTTTGCGCCGTCACCAGATCAGGCGGCAAATCCTTGATCTCGATCGTCTGCGCCGGCGCCATCACGGTAAGCCAGTTCGCGAGGTTTTCAAGCTGTCGCACGTTGCCCGGAAACGGCAGCGAAGTCAGATACGCCAACGCCTCTTCCGACACACGCTTCGGCTCAACACCCAGATCGCGCGCACTCTTCTGCAGGAAATGGCGCGTCAGCAGCGGAATATCTTCATTGCGCTCGCGCAACGCCGGCAAGCGCAACCGGATCACATTAAGACGGTGGTACAAGTCCTCGCGGAACAACCCCTGCCGCACCCGCGATTCAAGATTCTGGTGAGTCGCCGCAATCACGCGCACATTCGCGCGCAACGGGTTATGTCCACCCACGCGATAAAACTGCCCATCCGACAACACCCGCAGCAAACGCGTCTGCAAGTCGAACGGCATATCGCCGATTTCATCGAGGAACAGCGTGCCGTTCTCGGCCTGCTCGAAGCGCCCTTGACGCATCGCCTGCGCGCCCGTGAACGCGCCGCGCTCGTGGCCAAACAACTCGGACTCGAGCAGGTCCTTCGGTATCGCCGCCGTATTCAGCGCGATGAACGGTCCGCTTGCGCGTGGGCTATGTCGGTGCAGCGCCCGTGCAACAAGTTCCTTACCGGTGCCTGATTCGCCGGTAATGAGCACGGTTGCCGCAGAATGCGACAAACGGCCGATCGCGCGAAACATATCCTGCATCGCCGGCGCCTGCCCGAGCATCTCCGGCGCTTCGGCCACGCGGTCGTCCCACGTCTGCTCGCCGCGCATGCTTTCATCGACCGCGCGTCGAATCAGTTCGACCGCCTTGTCGACATCGAATGGCTTGGCCAGATACTCGAATGCACCGCCCTGAAACGCGGCGACTGCACTATCGAGGTCCGAGAACGCGGTCATGATGATCACCGGCAGGCCCGGCACGCGCTCGCGCACGGTCTGCAGCAATTCGAGCCCCGAGCCGCCCGGCATGCGGATATCGGAGACCAGCACTTGCGGGCTGTCGTGTTCCAGTGCGCCCGCTGCCTCGCGCACATTGGCAAAGCTGCGCGTCGCGAAATTCTCGCGCGCGAGGGCTTTTTCCAGTACCCAGCGGATCGATTGGTCGTCGTCTACTATCCAGATCGGCTTCATATAGGTCGTCAGAAGTCTTGTGGTGGCGCGCCTCGCAGCGCGCGCTGATGCGCTTGTGGCGCGTTAGGGTTAGCAGTCGAGCGGCAGCAGTATCTGAAACTCGGTGTGGCCCGGGCGGCTCTCTACTTCGATCAGTCCGTCGTGCTGCTGCACGAAAGTCTGCGCGAGCGTGAGACCCAGACCGCTTCCATCCTCGCGCCCCGACACCAGCGGATAAAAGATGCGGTCGCGAATCTCTTCCGGAATGCCCGGCCCGTTATCCACGATATGCAAGTCCAGTGCCAACTTGCACAAGCGTTTCGCAATGGTCACCTTGCGGGCGATCCGCGTGCGCAATTCGATCCGCGCGTCGCCTTGCGAGATGCGTTCGCGCAAGGCCTCGGCGGCGTTGCGCACGATGTTGAGCACCGCTTGAATCAGTTGTTCCTTGTCGCCGCGCAGATCGGGCACGCTGACGTCGTAATCGCGCTCGATCGTCAGCCCGCGCGGAAATTCCGCGAGGATCACCGCGCGCACGCGCTCGCATACTTCGTGGATATTCACGTCGCCGACGATATGCGGATGCCGGTGCGGTTCGAGCAGACGGTCGACCAGCGTCTGCAAACGATCCGACTCCTTGATCACGACCTGGGTGTACTCGCGCAGCTCGTCGCGCTCGCGCGCGTCGAGTTCGAATTCGAGCAGCTGCGCCGCGCCGCGGATGCCGCCCAGCGGGTTCTTGATCTCATGCGCGAGATTGCGGATCAATTGCTTGTTGACCGCGGTCAGATCGTGAATGCGTTCTTCGCGGTCGGTGCGCAGATGGCGCTCGTTCTCGAATAGCTCGAGCAGCACATACTCCTGCGCGCTTTCCAGATAACCGACCACCGCGTGCACATGCAGCGGCTCGCGGGCCGGACGCTCGAGCACTGCATCGAGGTGTGTCGCATGGAAACGATGTTCGGCGATCGCCGAGATCGTCGCCATCAGTTCGTCGGCATTCGAGAAGATGTCGTGCCATGCCATCTGGGTCAGCTGGCGGCGCGACAGCTCGAGCATCGACTCGGCCGAAGGATTCGCGAACGCGACACGCAGCGTCCGCTTTTCGAGCACCAGCACGACCGTCGGCAGGGCTTCGAAGCCGGGCAGCAGGCCGGACTCGACCAGCTGCACGTCGTCGGACAGCGCCTGGCCGTGTCCCTTTCTTGCCTTGATCAGGTTCTTCAGTACCATTGCAGTCCGGCGGTTGGAGGAATTGACGAACACACGCGCTAAATCAGATGCGCGCGTAATGCACACAACTACGGCACACAACTACGGCACGAAACGGCAGCGCGAAACGCTGCGCGTCCAACGCGCGCAAACGTTGCGCTTGATCCAACAAAAAAGGGACGGCGGAGCCGTCCCTTGGGTCCTACTCAATCGCGAGCGTGGGACGCGCGCTTCGCCGGGGACCGGCGAAACGCATCGCCGCTTACAGCGAGTAGTACAGTTCGAATTCGACCGGGTGCGTGGTCATACGCACGCGCTGCAGTTCCTGCTCTTTCAGCGCGAGGTAAGCGTCGATCATCGGATCCGTGAACACGCCACCGCGCGTCAGGAATTCGCGATCCTTGTCCAGCGCTTCCAGTGCCTGGTCGAGGCCGGCACACACGGTCGGGATCTTTGCATCCTCTTCCGGCGGCAGGTCGTACAGGTTCTTGTCGGCTGCTTCGCCCGGGTGAATCTTGTTCTGCACGCCGTCGAGACCCGCCATCATCAGCGCCGAGAACAGCAGGTACGGGTTCGCCATCGGGTCCGGGAAGCGCGTTTCGATGCGGCGGCCCTTCGGGTTGCTCACGTGCGGAATACGGATCGATGCCGAACGGTTGCGTGCCGAGTAAGCGAGCTTCACCGGTGCTTCGAAGTGCGGCACCAGACGCTTGTACGAGTTGGTCGTCGGGTTCGAGATCGCGTTCAGCGCGCGTGCGTGCTTGATCACGCCGCCGATGTAGTACAGCGCGAATTCCGACAGACCTGCATAGCCGTTGCCTGCGAACAGGTTCTGGCCATCCTTCCAGATCGACTGGTGCACGTGCATGCCCGAGCCGTTATCGCCAACGATCGGCTTCGGCATGAAGGTCGCCGTCTTGCCGTACGTGTGCGCCACGTTGTGCACGATGTACTTCAGCTTTTGCGTCCAGTCGGCGCGCTCGACCAGCGTCGAGAACTTCGTGCCGATTTCGTTCTGGCCTTGACCGGCCACTTCGTGGTGGTGCACTTCGACCGGGATGCCGATCTGCTCGAGCAGCAGACACATTTCCGAGCGCATGTCCTGGAACGTGTCGACCGGTGCGACCGGGAAGTAGCCGCCCTTCGGGCCCGGACGGTGACCGGTGTTGCCACCTTCAAACTCTTTGCCCGACGACCACGGTGCTTCTTCCGAGCCGATCTTGACGAAGCAGCCCGACATGTCGGTGCTCCACTGGACCGAGTCGAAAATGAAGAATTCCGGCTCCGGACCGAAGAACGCCGTGTCGCCCAGACCCGTGCTCTTCAGATACGCTTCAGCGCGCTTGGCCAGCGAGCGCGGGTCGCGTTCATAGCCCTTGCCGTCCGACGGCTCGACCACGTCGCAGGTCAGCACCAGCGTCGATTCTTCGTAGAACGGGTCGATGAAGGCGGTGTCCGCATCCGGCACGAGCAACATGTCCGATGCCTCGATGCCCTTCCAGCCGGCGATCGAAGAACCGTCAAACGCATGGCCGCTTTCGAACTTGTCTTCGTCAAATGCCGACACCGGAACCGAAACGTGCTGCTCTTTGCCGCGCGTGTCCGTGAAACGGAAGTCGACGAACTTGACGTCCTCGTCCTTGACGAGTTGAATGACGTCGGCCACGGATTTACTCATAACCAATCTCCTGATTAACGAATTCGGCGGATTTTTCAGCCGCCGCCCAATCTAGCTGACCCTTCCCCGCGCGTCTACACCGAGCGAAAGCTTTAATTAGCCGACACGGTTCGAATCGAACGGGACGCATATAAGCAGCTTCCGTGCCACAAATGCACCGCTCTCGTTCGAGGCTGCCGGGAGCGTCTGCTGGCGCGAATTGTCGCGCATTTTGAGCAGACATAACATGTCGGCCTTCAAGTGACGCGCACTACTAGTGTGCACCGCCAATGTGCACTACTGTTTAAATCCTTAATTTGGTGCATTCGTTGTATTTTGCACCTTTATGGGGCGTTCGGCGCACAACGGCCGAATCCTGTTCGGCGACCCCGTGTGCGTCCGCCCGGCAGGCGCGCCGCGCTAGAATGGCTATTTGGTCCAAAGGAGACACGCCGTCATGACCACGCTCGAACAGTTGTATGCGCAGGCGGACCAGCGCCGCGTCGAAAACCAGTTGCCGTATGCCGGCGCCCTGTCGCCGGCCGAGGCCTTCGAGCTGCTGCAACTCGATCCGCGCACCCGGCTAGTCGATGTGCGTACGCGCGCCGAGCTCGACTGGATCGGCCGGCCGCTGATTGGCGACGGTCAGTATGCGCACGTCGAATGGACGCGCTACCCCGGCGGTGTGCCGAATACCGAATTTCTCGATCAGTTGCGCCAGGTGGCTACGCCGGATACGCCCGTACTGCTGTTGTGCCGCAGCGCGGCGCGCTCGAAGCTCGCCGCCGTGGCGGCGACGCAGGCGGGATTCACGAAGGCGTTGGATCTGCTTGAAGGCTTTGAGGGCGACAAGGATAGCCAGGGGCACCGTAAGACCGTGTCGGGGTGGTGCTATCGTGGGTTGCCGTGGATTGGCGCGTAACGACGGTTGATTCTTTTTGAGGCGCCTGCTGTTTTTGTTTGTGCTTTTACTTCGAGAGCGGGCAGGCGCCGCTGGCGCGTGTCACGCGCCGCTGCATCGAATGGGGCTGACGGCAGCTTCGCTGTGCGTGATGGGCCGTAGCAAATCAGGCGTCGGCTTCATCGCCCACTCGAGCGACGTAGCCGACGCTGCACTCAAGCGCGTGGCTTTGCCGCCACCACACCCGCTTCCGGTTCGACGATATCCCCGCCCAGCTGATGCACCCCTTCGCGCAGCTTGACGAAGGCGGCCGCCACCGCCTCGGGTTCGCCCTTCACACCCAGATCGATATGGCGCCGCGCATACACGCCGCCGCGCTCCGCATCGCCGACGCTCGGCAGGCTGAACACCCGCACGCCCGGGAAATCATGCTCGATCTTTTCCATCAGCGGCGTAACGGTCGACTCCGGCAGTTCGAACACCAGCAGCGATTTCTCCGCATGCGGCGTGGCGTGATGCAGATGCGCGTACTTGGTGTCCAGCACCCATTCGATCATCGGCCATGCCATTACCGGGAAGCCCGGCACGAAGTGATGATTGCCGACCGAAAAGCCCGGGATCTTGTTGTAGCCGTTCGGGATGATCGACGCGCCGCGCGGATACGTGCCCATATTCAGCCGATGCAGGTTGTCCGGCGAGTTGAAGTCGAGCGGCGTTGCGGAATCGGCCGGATGCATGTCGCGAATCCGCTCGCGGATCAGGTCGGCCGCTTCGGGGTGTAGCTCGAGCGGCACCGCCAGCGCCGCGGCCGCGCACTGGCGCGTGTGGTCGTCGGGCGTCGCGCCGATGCCACCGGTCGAAAACACGATGTCGCCGGTTGCGAGCGTGCGGCGCAGCGTCGCGGTGATCCGCAGCGGGTCGTCGCCGATGTACTCGGCCCAGTCGAGCGACAGGCCGCGCGCCTTCAACAGTTCGATGACCTTCTGCAGATGCTTGTCGGTACGTCGGCCCGACAGGATTTCGTCGCCGATGATGATCACGCCAAATGCCATTGCCGCCTCGCAGGATGTTGTGCCGGGAAATGCCCGGGTTGATCAGTAAGGAACCACCGCCGTGCCATGCGCGCCCTGCTGCTCCGCACGCAAACGCTGCAGCGCGCGCAAGCAGTAGTAGCCGAACCACAGCGCCGAGAAGACGAGGATGAACGCGTAGATCCAGATGGTCGCCGCGGTCATCACCGGGAACAGCACGATCAGCCACACCGACGACGCCCACAGCAGCGTCGGCAGCGAGCCGAGCAGGCCGCTCGCCACGCCGATCAGCAGTAGCGGCAAACGGTGCCGCCGGACCAGAATGCGCCGCTCGTCGCTGCTGGCGTGCAGCGCGAGCGCGTCGTACGTCATCACGCGGTAGGTGAGCCAGCCCCACAGCAGCGGCGGAATCAGCGCGAAGAACGGCGGAATCAGCCACAGCGGCAGCGTGATCACGAGCACCACGAGGCACACAAAGGTGGTCCACAACGAATGCGCGAGGCTGCCGGCGAAGCTGCCGCCGCGCCGCATCTCGAGGCTCGGGAACTGGCGCGCGGACAGGTGCTTGATTACTGCGGGCATCGACAGCGTCGCGATCAGCAGCACCACCGATACGACGATCAGCGGAATCGCCACGGCGATCACGATAAACGGCGCGACCGCCGCGTGCAGCGACGAAAAACCGAGCCAGTCGAACAGACGATAGAGCGTGGTGGTGAGCGGCCAGCCCTCGAGCCAGCCGCGCGTCGCGCCGATCAGCGTCTGCCACGAGAACCACAGGATCACGCCCCAGACGATCGCCGCCGCGGCGAACGGCACGAAGGTCAGCCACAGCATGCGCGGATGAAGCACGCTGGCAAGCGCGCGGCCGAACGAGCGCAACAGATCATTCATGCGGAGTCAGGTGTAGGGGTGTCGGTGAAAGGATTCTGGACAGCTTGCAACGCTGCGAACGTGGAAAGGATAAACCACGCGGCGCGACGCGGGGAATTGCGGTGTGAATGGAGTGCGGCTTGGGCGGGATAGGCTCACGCGATGGGATGGCGGAGCCCATGCGGTGCGTCGGGTGCGCGGCGAGACACGCGGAACGCGACGCTTGCAGGGCACAGTGGGTGCTTCGAGCCGGGCAACTCGAACCACAAGCGGATGGAGGCTGCTCAAAAGAACCCGAGGAAGCGCCGCCAGCCGCCTGGCCCCCCTCCTGTCGCTCAGAGCGCGGCAGCGTCGCTACCGGACGCGCGCCGCTTCGGCGCGAGCCGCCTCGCGATGCGCACGAACGCCAGCCAATGCTGTGCGAAGAACCCGTCGCCATAGAGATGGCCGTCGAGCTGGTCGCGAATACCGGTCGGCTCCATTTCGCGATTCCACGACACGCTGCGGAACAGCATGTCCCACCATGGAAACAGCACGCCGAAGTTGCAGCCGTACTTGAGCCCTTCGTGCCCGTAGCCGATCGCGTGATGGCGGCGATGGAACGTCGGGCTCACCAGCAGACGCTCGCCGAGCCAGCCGTAGTACAGACGGATATTCGCGTGCTGCACGCTTTGCGCGAGGTTGGTGATCGCCACCAGCACCACGAACTGCGACGGCGGCACGCCGATCACCAGCGCGATCACCGCGAAGAAACACGCTTGCAGCAGGTCGTCGAGCAGATGGTTGCGGTCGTCGGCCCACAGCGACATCTGCCGCTGGCTGTGATGCACCGCATGCAGTTCCCACCAGATACCGAAGCGATGCTCCCAGCGGTGGTACCAATAGCCGGCGAAATCGATCACCAGCAGATAGATCACGAACGTAACGAGCGGCTGCGTCGTGACGCCCGGCCACAGGTTGTCGATCTCGAGATTCGCGATGTTGTGCAGCCGCAGCCAACCCTGCACCGAATCGAAGAACGGCTGCAGCGCGAAAAAGAAAAACAGATTCAGAATGCCGAGCTTCGCGATCCACGTGTACAGCACGTCGACCCGCACCGCCTTGCGGTCCTGCCACTGCTCGGCTGGCCGCAACGCTTCGAGCGGGCGCAGCACCGCGTACATCGCGAGCACCTCGAACACACCGACGATCACCCAGTACAGGCTGTCGTAGGTGTCTTCGTCGTAGTCCATCAGGCCGAAGTGAAACAGCGCCGGCTGCACGACGCTCTCGTACAACGCGGTCTGCAGCGTCGAGACCGCGCTATCGAGTGTGGAGAAAATCAGATGGAACATGGGCTCGCTGTACCTCGAACTTCACGCGCTGCGCGAGTGCCGCGGCGCGTGTGATTCGCATTGCTGCGCGGGTGCCACGCGGTGCCAAGCGGGCGTCACGCCTGTGCCGCGCATCGGCCACGCTTGTGCAACATTACGCGCCATTGGGTGCCGTCAACGGCGCGCGATCGTAAAAATAGATGCCGTGCGGCGAACGCCCCACTGCAATCGTCTGGATCAGCTTGCGCGAAGTCAGGTCGATGATGCCGATGTGCTTCGCGAAGCGGAACGTTACCCACAGATACTTCTTGTCGGCCGAAAGTTCCATGTCGTCGGGACCGGGCATCAGGCCGGTGATGTCGCCGACGTTGGTCAGCGTTTCCTCGTCGAGGATGCTGATGGTGTTCGCGACGCGGTTCGACACCGCCACATGACGGCCGTCGGCCAGCGAGCGGAAGTTGTGCGCGCCCTTGCCGGTGGTGATCATCTTGACGATTTTCTGGTTGCGCCAGTCGACCACCGCGACGTAATCGGCGCCGGTCATGCCAACCAGCAGGTACTTCTCGCCCGGCGTCATCCACAGGCCAGCCGGCACCTTGCCGAGCTTCATTTTCCATTTGACGGTTTGCGTCGGCAGATCGACCGCCGCGAGTTCGCCGGACACCTGCAGCGTGACGAACACGGTTTTGCTATCGGCGGTGAACGCCATGTGGCTGGGCATCACGGCGAGCGGCAGACGCTTGGCCAATTCGGGATTGCGGCCGTCGAAGTGATAGATGTCGAGCCGGTCGAGCCGCAGGCCGGTGGTGACGAGCCACTTGCGGTCCGGCGAGAAACCGAGCTGGTACGGGTCTTCGATGTTTTCGATCCAGCGCTGCACCTTGCCGGTTTTCGGGTCGACGAACAGCAGATTGTTCGACACCGAATTGGCGACGATCAGCGACGCGTTGTCGGGCGTCGCCATCAGGTGGTGCGGTTCCTTGCCGGTGGGCACCGTATCGACCACTTGCCGCGTCGTCTCATCAATCA
The DNA here is from genome assembly GCF_054782355.1 of Paraburkholderia jirisanensis. Classification (NCBI taxonomy): domain Bacteria; kingdom Pseudomonadati; phylum Pseudomonadota; class Betaproteobacteria; order Burkholderiales; family Burkholderiaceae; genus Paraburkholderia; species Paraburkholderia jirisanensis. The sequence goes on from NZ_BAAGSQ010000021.1 coordinate 334,170, forward strand.
GGCTCAGCGTCGCTTCGCCTGAATTGAGCACGATCACGTTGTTCGCGTGAACTGCCGGGGAAAAGATAACTGCCGCTGCGGCCAACGCTGCGCCTGCTGCGAAGTTGCCAGTCAAGCCGTGAGTCAAGCCGCGAGTCAAGCCTGAAAAGGAGAATTTGCGCATGAAGATTCAAATCAGAAGACAGCCGCCATTGTAGAACGTTTGCGCCAGCCCGCAGTTGACACGGAACATGAATTCTTGAATGCGGCGCGCCGCCGCAACAGACTGCGCGGAAGGCTTGCGAATCGGAAAAAAGTCGGGCGGATATGCGGGTTTTCGAGTATCCGCGGCCGTGCGCCGGGTCGAGTTACGGATTTGAGCTCGATTATATTTGAGTGAATCGCGGCATTTTAATAATTGTCCGAAGCGCAGGACCTTTAATTATCACAATAAAAGAATCGTCCTATAACTTTTGTCTCATGCGATTTTAAGAGTTAACTCATATCGCCGCCCGGCATATCGCTGGAAAATCACGTCTCCCAGTTAACCGCCTGTTCACGGGCGTACGCGAATCCGTTGGCTTTCGCGGCGCATACGCACGCCACCGTCCTCGCGCAAGGTCCGCCTTGCGCGCTTTCGGGTGGCGTGCGGCCTGCCGTCGCTCGCGTGGCGTCCGCCTGGGGCACAACCTGGAGTATTCGAGGCATGAAAGATTCTAATAAAGCGATTTTCGACAATCCCATCGGCACGCGCCGCAAGACGCTGCCCTCCCCGGTCGCGGCAATGCATGCGCGAATGAGCGTGCGCATGAAACCGCGAACCAACCAGCGGCATCGCTCGCGCATGCTCACCGTGGCTCAACTCGCGCTCGCGGGCTGCATCGCATTCGGTGCGGCGCAGCCCGCCCCGGTTGCCGCGGCAGGCACGGCGGCCACGCGCTACTTCGATGCCGACGGCAGGCAGGACGGCTCCGACGATGCCGTCGCGCTACCCAACAGCCGCTCGCTGGCCGCGGGCGCGAAGGCGCAGGCGAGCGGCCCGCGTTCGGTCGCGCTCGGCAACCTGGCGGCCGCCGCAGACTGGGGCACGATCGCGCTCGGCAATGAGGCGAATGCCACCGGCGAAGATGCGATCGCGATCGGCGATCAATCGTATGCGAGCGCGCGGGCGGCCTTTGCGGCAGGCGTCGCAGCGCACTCAGACTGGTACTCGACGGCAGTCGGTGCATATGCGGCCGCGACCGGCGACACGTCGGCGGCGTTCGGCGCGTCCTCTGTCGCGTACGGCGTCGGCGCAGTAGCGCTCGGCGGCGGCGCGCACGCGCTCAGCGACGGCACCCTCGCGTCCGGCTATCTGGCCGAAGCCGCGGGGCTCGCTGCGATCGCGCTCGGCAACAGCGCCGTGGCTTCCGGCACGCGTGCGATCGCAATCGGCAACGGCGCGCAGGCGGCAGGCGAGCGCTCAGTCGCAGCCGGTGCATTTGCGAGCGCCGCCGACAATGCCACCGCAGTCGGCATGTCCGCGGCAGCCGGACAGAGCGGCGCGACTGCGCTCGGCACCAGCGCGTCGGCGATTGGCACGGATGCGGCGGCGCTCGGCCACCTTGCTGTCGCCGCGGGTGAAGGTAGTGTCGCCGTGGGCGCGCTTTCCGGCGCTGCAGACGATGCCGCCGCGCTGGGCGCGCACGCGCGCGCGTCCGGCAAGGCGTCGCTTGCGCTTGGCAGCAACGCGTTCGCGTTGCACGACAACAGCATCGCGCTCGGCACGGGTTCGACCACGCTGGTCGGCGCACAGGCGGGCTATGCGGCATATGGCATGTCCGTAGCGCAGTCTTCGCTCGGCGAGATCAACGTCGGCAATCGCACGCTGAGCGGGCTCGCCCCGGGCGCGAGCGATTTCGACGCAGTGAACGTCGCGCAATTGAAGGCGCTCGACAGCAAGATCGACGCCGCGGCCGCGCGCCTCGACGACGTACTCGTCTACGACCGCCACACGGACGGTTCGCCGAACCACGATAGCGTCGCACTCGATGGCGACCCGGCGAGCGGCGGCACGCAAATCCACAACGTCGCCGATGCACTCGATGCACACGACGCGGTCAATCTCGGCCAGTTGACGGCGATCGTCGCCGGTGCGGTTGCCAACGTGTCGGTGAACGGCGCGGCCGATCCGCTGTTCAGTGCAGACGGCGATCCGGCAAGCGAGTTCGCGTTGGCAAGCGGTTCGCACGCCGTGGCCGCCGGCGCGGGCGCAATGGCGAGCAGCACGGGTGCGGTTGCCGTTGGCGCAAACGCGACGGCGAGCAGCGCGAACGCGCTTGCGGTCGGGATGGGCGCCGCGGCTGGCGGAGCGGGCGCGGTCGCAGTCGGAAGCAACGCGCAGGCGGCAGGCGCGAATGCGTTAGCCGGAGGGTCGAACGCGCAAGCAAGCGGAGCTGGCGCGGTCGCGTTCGGTGCCGGCGCGTTCGCCGGAAACTCGAATTCCGTCGCACTCGGCGCTAGCGCGCGTGCAAGCGGGGTCGATGCCGTGGCGCTCGGAGGATCGGCGAGTGCATTTGCGGACGGTTCGATTGCGCTCGGGTATGGCTCGATCGCTGATCGTGCAAACAGCGTGTCGGTCGGAGCGGACGGCCGCGAGCGGCAGATCACGCATGTCGCACCCGGTGTGCAAGGTACAGATGCGGTCAATCTGAACCAGTTGCGCCAGAGCAGCGCGGGCGCGCTGAGCTCCGCAAACAGCTACACCGACGACAAGGTCCGTTCGGCACGACGCGATGCCAACGGCGGCGCGGCCGCGGCGCTGGCAGTAGCGGCATTGCCGCAATCGGTGCAGCCGGGGCATGGCATGGTGGCGTTCGCCGGTGGCACATACGGTGGACAATCAGCGTTTGCGCTCGGCGTGTCACAACTGTCGGATGACGGCAAGTGGGCTTACAAGGCACAGGGCACGGCGAGCTCGCGCGGCGATGTGGGTGCCGCGCTGGGTGCTGGCGTGCATTGGTAGGCACGCGGCACAGGCAAAGGTGGCGCGGTACGGCGCATGCAACGGGCGCGCGATTGTTTTGCGCGTCCCGGCCCGCGCGGCGCAGGCCAGTCGGCCCGTGCAACCGGGTCTGATGCACGGGTGCGATGCTCGAGCGTGAAATCAAAGCACGAAGCCTGAGCCCCAAGCCCGCGCCGACTCCCCACGCGCGGGCTCCCCCACCTCCACTCCCTCAACGCTGCATCGACTCCCAAACCTTATGCAGACGCTTGACCGAAACCGGCATCGGCGTGCGCAGCTCCTGCGCAAACAGCGACACCCGCAGTTCCTCGAGCAGCCAGCGGAACTCCACCAGCCGCGCATCCATCACCCCGCCGCGCTGCGCCAGCGCGCGCTGATAATGCTGCAGCAAAGGCTGAATCTCGGCCATCTGCCGTGCGTCGCGTGCCGAATCGGCTTTCAGCTTGTCGATCCGCAAGCCGATCGCCTTCAGGTAACGCGGAAAATGTGCCAACTGCACATACGGCGTATCGACGATAAAGCGCTTGCCGATCAACGCATCGAGCTGGTTCTGCAAATCCGCGTATGCCGCGGCGAACGGCTTCGCCTGCGCCAGCTTCTTCTGCAGCGCCGCGTACTCGGTCAGAATCAGTCCCACCAGCCGCGCGATCTCCTGCGCAAGCAGCGTCAAACGGCTGCGCCCCTCGTCGCGGCGCGCGTGGAAACTGGCGTCGTCGTCGGGCAGCGGAGATTGCAGGCAGGCGCGATCGAGCGTCATGTCGATCAGTTGATCGCGCAGTTCCTCCTGCGTCGCGCGTGCCATGAACTGCATCGACATTTCACGCAAACCCGGCAGGTTCTTCTCGAGATAGCGGATCGGCTCGCGCAATTGCAGCGCGAACAGCCGTCGCAAGCCCGCGCGATGGATCCGCGCGGCTTCGTCCGGCGAATCGAATACTTCGACGTCGCAGTGCGCGCCGCGGTCGACCAGCGCGGGGTAACCGAACAGCGTCTGGCCACGTCGGCGGATTTCGAGCAACTCGGGCAACTTGCCGAAATTCCATGTCGTCAGGTTTTCATACAGCGCGGTACCGGCTGCGCCACCCGCGCTGCTCGCACCGCCCGCGCCCTGCGACGCGGTTTGCGGCGCTGCCGCTGCATGGCGCGACCCGGTCGGCGCAGCCGCCGACGCGCCACGGCCGCCGCTCGCACCACCACCACCTGCGGCCCCAGCCGCAGCACCGCCCGCCGCCCGCCCATCGCCGCCACGCGCCAGCGCATCGCCAGTCTGATCGACCAGCGTCGCACTCGCCGCGATCTTCTGAAACTGCTGCTGCGCCTCGCCGCCCAGCTCCGCACGCAGTTGCGCGAGGTTGCGGCCCATCGCCAGCTGCCGGCCGTGCTCGTCGATCACCTTGAAGTTCATAAACAGGTGCGCCGGCAGCGTCTCGAGCTTGAAGTCCGCCTGCTTCAGCGCGACCTGCGTCTCGCCGCGCACGTCGGCGATCAGCGCGTCGACCAGGCCGCCCGCACCGAAGCGCGGTCCGCCGTTGCGCTCCGCGAAGCCCGCCGCGTATTGCGGCAATGGCACGCAATGCCGGCGCAGCTTTTGCGGCAGCGACTTCAGCAGCAATTGCGCCTTCTCCTTCAGCATGCCCGGCACCAGCCATTCCACGCGCCGCGCATCGACCTGGTTCAGCGCGTACAGCGGCACGGCCAGCGTCACGCCGTCGCGCGGCGAACCGGGCTCGAAGTGATAGGTCAGCCCCATCTCGACGCCGGCCATGGTCGCCCGCTTTGGAAACAGATCGGTCGTCACGCCGGCCGCTTCGTGCCGCATCAGGTCGTCGCGCGACAGATACAACAGGCGCAGCTTGTCTTCCGGCTGGCCGCCCTGCTTCAGCTCGTCGCGATACCAGCGCTCGAACGCCGCACCGGAGTAGATACCTTGAGGAATCGCTTCGTCGTAAAAACCAAAAATCAGCTCATCGTCGACCAGCACATCCTGGCGGCGCGACTTGTGTTCCAGCTGCTCGATCTCGGCGAGCAGCTTGCGGTTGTGCGCGAAGAACGCCAGCTTCGTGTCGAACTCGCCTTCAACCAGCGCGCCGCGAATGAACAGCTCGCGCGCCCGCGCCGGATCCTGCCGGCCGAACGCGACGCGCCGCCGCTGATAGATCGTCAGCCCATAAAGCATCGCGCGCTCGAACGCGCTGACCTGCGCCGCGCGCTTTTCCCAATGCGGCTCCGACAGCGATTTCTTCAGCAAATGCGAGCCGACCCGCTCGACCCACTCCGGCTCGATCTTCGCGATGCCTCGCGCGTAGAGCCGGCTGGTTTCGACCAGTTCCCCCGCCATCACCCAGCGCCCGGCTTTCTTCACGAGCGGCGAGCCCGGCCACAGATAAAATTTGATGCCGCGCGCGCCGAGATAATGCGGCTCGTCATCCGCCTTCATGCCGAGATTGCCGAGCAGACCGGTCAGCAGCGCGAGATGGATCTGCTCGAAGGTCGCTTCGCTTTCGTTGAGCCGCCAGCCGTGCTCGCGCACCACCGTCAACAGTTGCGAATGCACGTCGCGCCATTCGCGCAGCCGCAGCTGCGACAGGAAATTCTCGCGGCACGCATCGCCCAACTGCCGGTTCGACTTCTTGTGCTCGATCGCTTCGTCGAACCACGCCCAGATTTTCGGCCACTGCATAAACTCGGAGCGCTCGTCGGCGAACCGGCGGTGCGCCTGGTCGGCCTGCTCCTGCGCTTCGATCGGCCGGTCGCGCGGGTCCTGCACCGACAGCGCGCTCGCGATGATCAGCACTTCGCGCAGCGCCTGCTGGTCGCGCGCGGCGAGAATCATGCGGCCAATGCGCGGATCGAGCGGCAGGCGCGCGAGTTCGCGGCCAAGCGGCGTCAGCGCGTTGTCGTCGTCGACGGCGCCGAGTTCGTTCAGCAACTGGTAACCATCGGCGATCGCGCGGCCCGGCGGCGGCTCGATGAACGGGAACGTTTCGATCGCCGTCAGGTGCAGCGACTTCATCCGCAGAATCACGGCGGCCAGCGACGAACGCAGGATTTCCGGGTCGGTGAAGCGCACCCGCGCCGCGAAATCGGTCTCCTCGTAGAGACGGATACAGATGCCGTCGGCCACGCGCCCGCACCGCCCGGCGCGCTGGTTCGCCGCCGCCTGCGAAATCGACTCGACCTGCAGTTGCTCGACCTTGTTGCGATACGAATAGCGCTTCACGCGCGCCAGACCTGTGTCGACCACGTAGCGGATGCCGGGCACCGTCAGCGAAGTCTCGGCGACGTTGGTCGCCAGCACGATGCGCCGCGCGTTCGACGGCCGGAACACGCGCTCCTGCTCCGCCGCGGAAAGCCGCGCGAACAGCGGCAGGATTTCAGTGTGCGGCGGATGGTGTTTGCGCAGCGCCTCCGCCGCATCGCGGATTTCGCGCTCGCCGGGCAGGAATACCAGCACGTCGCCGGGGCCTTCGCGGCACAGTTCGTCGGCCGCGTCGACAATCGCGTCGATCAGGTCGCGGTCGGTCTCGCGCTGCGACTTGGCGCGCTCGCGCAGCGGCGTGCCTTGCGCGGACTTCACCGCGGCGCTCTCTTCGGCCACCGGGCGGTAGCGCAGCTCGACCGGATATAGCCGGCCGCTGACCTCGATGACCGGCGCCGGCTTGTCGTCGCTGCCGAAATGGCGCGCGAAACGTTCGGCATCGATCGTCGCGGAAGTCACGATCAGCTTCAGGTCCGGACGCTTCGGCAGGATCTCTTTTAGATAGCCGAGCAGAAAATCGATGTTCAGGCTGCGCTCGTGCGCCTCGTCGATGATCAGCGTGTCGTAGGCCTTCAGCAACGGATCGGTCTGCGTCTCGGCGAGCAGGATACCGTCGGTCATCAGCTTGACCGACGCGCCGGGCGCGAGATTGTCGGTGAAGCGCACCTTATAGCCGACCACCTCGCCGAACGGCGTGCCGAGCTCTTCGGCGATGCGCCGGCCGGTGGCCGACGCCGCGATACGGCGCGGCTGCGTGTGGCCGATCAGCCCGCTGCCGCCCGCGCCGAGGCCGCGGCCGAGCGTCAGACAGATTTTCGGCAGCTGGGTGGTTTTACCGGAGCCGGTTTCGCCGCTGACGATCACCACTTGATGGCCGGCGATCGCACGCGCGATTTCGTCGCGCCGGCCCGACACGGGCAGCGCTTCGGGAAACGTGATCGGCGGAATCGGGTTGGGTGCGACGACGCGCGGCACTCGTGGTGGGCGCGGCGGACGCGGCGAAGCGCCCGCCTCGTTGCGCGCTTCACCTTGAGCACGCTCGGCCTTCGCCTCATTGCGCGCTGCGCCGTGCGCCGGCGCAGCGTTGGCCGGAGCGTCCGCAGCACGCTGCGCGGGCGCACCGTCGCGGTGCTGCGGCTTGCGTTGCCCGTCGTTCTGCCGGCCGCGTGGCGCAGATGCGCCGCGGGTCTCGTCGCCGCGCGCGGCGGAGCTACGCTCGCCATGCTGATGCTGATGCTGATGCTGATGCTGATGCTGATGCTGATGCTGATGCTGATGCTGATGCTGATGCGTCTGCGCGGTCTGGCGCTCGCCACCGCGCTGATGCGTCTGCGCACCCTGCCGCTCGTCACCGCGCTGCTGCGTCTGCGCACCCTGCCGCTCGCCACCGCGCTGCTGCGTCTGCGCGGCCCGTCGCTCGCCGTCGTGCGGCTGCGTGCCCGGTGTGGGCGCATGGCTTGCCCCGCGCTCGTTGCGCACCGGCGCCGCGCCAGCGGGACGGCCTTGCGCAGCCGCAGAATCAGGCGCCGGCGCAGGCCCGGACACGTTGCGTAACGCGCGCGCCGCGCCGCCCTCTTCAGGTGCAACACCATGCGCCGCGCCGCCGCGCGTCTCGGCATTCTGTTCACGCTCGCTTGCGGGCGTCGTTTTCACGTCAGAACCAGCAGGTCTTTTGGGTACATTCGACATGGGGGCGCATTATAATCCCGGGCATGAATTCTCAAACCGACCTCGTCCCCGCCTCCGCGAGCTCGCCGGCCCCGACCGGTGGCGCGATCGCCAGTCCCGACCAGCATGCGCAATTTGTCGACTGGATGCGATCGGTCGCGCCGTACATCCACAAGTTCTACAACAAGATCTTTGTCGTCGGTTTCGGCGGCGAGGTCGTGCATCAGGGCCTGCTTAACGCACTGGTGTCCGACATCGCGCTGTTGCAGGCAATGGGCATCCAGATCGTGCTGGTGCACGGCTCGCGCCCGCAGGTCGAAGAACAGATGAGCCTGCACGGCGTGCAATCCGAATTTTCGCAAGGCATGCGCATCACCGATGCCCGCGCGCTCGAGTCCGCCAAAGAAGCCGCCGGCGAAGTGCGTCTCGACATCGAGGCCGCGATCAGCCAGGGTCTGCCGAACACACCGATGGCGCACGCACACATCAGCGTCGTGTCCGGCAACTTCGTCACCGCGCGGCCGGTCGGCATTCTCGATGGCGTCGATTTCCAGCATACCGGCGTGGTGCGCAAGATCGATGCCGAGTCGATCCGCCATTCGCTCGCGAGCCGCAAGCTTGTGCTGCTGTCGCCGCTTGGCTTTTCGCCCACCGGCGAGGCGTTCAATCTCGCGATGGAAGACGTCGCGTCGGCCGCCGCGATCGCGCTGCGCGCCGACAAACTGGTGTTCCTGACCGAAACCGAAGGCTTGTACCAGGATGGCGACCTGATCCGCGAGCTGTCGCTCGACGACGCCTACCGGCTGCAGGAAAGCGGCGAGGTGCAGGGCGACGCGGCCTTCTACCTGAAGCATTCGATCCGCGCGTGCCGTGGCGGCGTGACGCGGGCGCACATCATCCCGTATTCGCTCGACGGCAGCCTGCTGCTCGAGCTGTTCCTGCACGACGGCGTCGGCACGATGATCTCGTACGAGAACCTCGAGAGCCTGCGCGAAGCAACGCCGGACGACGTCGGCGGCATCCTGACGCTAATTGAACCGCTCGAGAGCGACGGCACGCTGGTGCGGCGCGGCCGCCATCAGATCGAGCGCGACATCGACCATTTCTCGGTGATCGAGCACGATGGCGTACTGTTCGGCTGCGCGGCGCTATATGCGTACCCGCAGGAGCGCATCGGCGAAATGGCGTGCCTGACGGTGTCGCCGGAAGCACAGGGCGTGGGCGACGGCGAACGGCTGTTGCGCCGCATCGAGCAGCGCTCGCGCGCCCGCGGGCTGAACCGCATTTTCGTGCTCACCACGCGCACCGAACACTGGTTCCTGAAGCGCGGCTTCGTCAAGGTCAGCGTCGACGACCTGCCCGAAGACCGCCGCCGCCTTTATAACTGGCAGCGCAAGTCGCTCGTGCTGATGAAACAGCTGTAAGCGCACCGCAGCGCACTGCCCCACATCGATTACAGGAGAAGCAAAGCATGGCTCGCATGGTTCAATGCACGAAACTCGGCAAGGAAGCCGAAGGCCTCGATTTCCCGCCGCTGCCGGGCGAACTCGGCAAGCGGATTTATGAAGGTGTATCGAAGGAAGCCTGGCAGGCATGGCTCAAGCAGCAGACGATGCTGATCAACGAGAACCGCCTGAATATGGCCGACCCGCGCGCGCGCCAGTATCTGATGAAGCAGACCGAGAAGTTCTTCTTCGGCGAAGGCGCCGATCAGGCTCAGGGCTACGTGCCGCCGTCGCAGGGCTAGGAACCGGGGCCGGGAAGCGGGCGCATGGCGATGGCGCCACGGGAATTGCCCACCTCACCCTGACCCCTCGTACCTCATCGCAGAACATCGATCCGCGCATTTTTGCGCGGATTTTTTTTCGATATTTTTCGGCCGCGGCAATGTTTGCACGCCATTTTCCGGGCTACCCCGAAAACCGCTGTCTGCCCCGTCCCACAAGGGAGACAGCCTCCGCCAGCTGTCGCGCATAACGACAGGCGGGAACGCGGTTTGCGCGAACCTCGGCCATCGTGCTATCATGTTCATCGTTTTAACAGTAATTCACCTTCATTTTCGCGGCCTGGTTAAGAATCGGCCGTAACCGCGTGTGCGTGGTTGTCAATCTCGCGCCCGGTTTCACCGGTACGTACCGGCCAGTTGTTCAACAAGAAGGCTCGCGCAGCACCGGCCTTTTTCGTTTCAGCTTCTCAACGGCGCATCGCAATTCGCCGCACCGCCGCGCGCTTCGAGCACGCGGTTCGTGCCAGTTGCCAGCACCATCCTGCATCTGCCCCCCAGCAAGGCCAAGCGGATGCAACCCTGCAGCAGTACCTGAACAAGTGCACTTTCGCGACGACCTGCGCGATGCACCGGCGTTTCTTTTTACGCCTGTGCAGGCCTAACCGCCCAAGCCGGCCGTCGACGAAACCGCACTTCCCCAGCACCCGTGGCTTAACGCTCATGCGTTCGGCCGCCGTCATTGGAGATTTTTACCTTGACCGCTTCCAGCAACGGCTTCTGGCGAAATAACGATAACGAAAAGCGTCTCTCGTTCGACGACATCACGATCGTCGACAACAGCCTCCTCAAACGCGCCGTCGGCGCCATGGCCCTCGGTAATGCGATGGAATGGTTCGACTTCGGCGTGTACAGCTACATCGCCGTCACGCTCGGCAAAGTGTTCTTTCCGTCGAGCAGCCCCTCCGCACAGCTGATCGCCACCTTCGGCACCTTCGCCGCGGCATTTCTGGTGCGGCCGATCGGCGGCATGGTGTTCGGGCCGCTAGGCGACCGGATCGGCCGCCAGCGCGTGCTCGCGATGACGATGATCATGATGGCGGTCGGCACCTTCGCGATCGGCCTGATTCCGAGTTATGGGTCGATCGGCATGCTCGCGCCGGTGCTGCTGCTGGTCGCGCGCCTCGTGCAGGGCTTCTCGACCGGCGGAGAATACGGCGGCGCCGCGACCTTCATCGCGGAATTCTCGACCGACCGCCGGCGCGGCTTTATGGGCAGCTTCCTCGAGTTCGGCACCCTGGTCGGCTATATCCTCGGTGCGGGCACGGTAGCTGTGCTGACCGCGACGCTGTCGCAGGATCAGCTGCTGTCGTGGGGCTGGCGTGTGCCGTTCATGATCGCCGGGCCGCTCGGTCTGGTCGGGCTGTACATCCGGATGAAGCTGGAGGAAACGCCTGCGTTCAAACGCGAGGCCGAAGCCCGCGAAGCTGAGGACAAGGCGCGCCCCAAACAGACGTTGCGCGAGTTGTTCGTGCAGCAATGGAAGCCGTTGCTGCTGTGCGTCGGCCTCGTGCTGATCTTCAACGTGACCGACTACATGGCGCTGTCGTATCTGCCGAGCTATCTGTCGGCGACGCTCCACTTCAACGAAACGCACGGCCTGTTCCTCGTGCTGCTCGTGATGGTGCTGATGATGCCGATGACGCTGTTCGCCGGACGCCTGTCCGATGCGATCGGCCGCAAGCCGGTGATGCTGGCGGGCTGCGTAGGCCTGTTCCTGCTGTCGATTCCGGCGCTGCTGCTGATCCGCATGGGTACGGTACTGCCGGTGTTCGGCGGGCTGCTGATTCTCGGCGCGCTGCTGTCGACCTTCACCGGCGTGATGCCTTCGGCACTGCCGGCGCTGTTTCCGACCCGGATCCGTTATGGCGCGCTGGCGATCGGCTTTAACGTGTCGGTGTCGCTGTTCGGCGGCACGACGCCGCTGGTCGCCGCGTGGCTGGTCGAGCGTAGCGGCAACCTGATGATGCCGGCGTATTACCTGATGGGTGCTTCGCTGATCGGTATCGTGTCGGTGCTCGCGCTGCGCGAAACCGCGAAGAAGCCGCTGCTCGGGTCTGCACCGTGCGTGGCGACGCGTGCGGAAGCGCATGCGGTACTGCGCGGCCAGCGTGAAGCGGAGGAACTCGACGACGCGTACGTAGCGACGGCTGCGGTACGGGCTTGATGTTCAGCGCGGGATAACGGCGCGCATCGCGCTGCACCGGCGCCCGGCTATGCGAGCGGGCGCAAGGTGCTGGCGAGATGGATTGGAAATGGAACGGGGCAGTCTGCGCAGCACGCGCGACTGCCCCGTTTTTTTGTTCGCCGCCACGCGCCGTGCTTCAATCCGGCGCGTACTTGAATTCAGGCAGCGCTTCCAGCGACGTCTTCGTTGCGTCCGGCAGCAGGACCTCCTTATTGCTGATCTGCAGGCTGCTGAACGGCACCGCGACGTAATGCTTGCCCATACCGAGAAAACCGCCTACCGACAGAATCGCGAACGCATTGCGCTCGGCAGGCGACAGGATCAGATCGTCGATGGTGCCGATGCGCTCCTTATCGCGGTTATAAACCGTCGCTCCACTTAGCTTCGATGCGCGAAAGCCTGCGCCCATCTGCACTACGTCGACACGACGTTCGGTGACCGACTGGGCTGCGCCCTGCGCAAATGCGTCGCCTGCGCCGCCTGTCACGGCCGTTGCCATGACACACGCAAGAATCACCTTTACTGGCCGCTGGATCATGGTTCCTCCCTGATGCGCCCAACCCGGCGCAAATGATCAATGAACCGGCGGACCGCACACCCGTTCGGCGCGGGCAGCGATTTTCGATGCCGCCTTTTTACCTTGATGGATAGCAAGGCACGTGCCGCGGCGAGCGCGTGAGAGAACGCGTAGCACGAGTGGCACACAACATGGACGCACACAGCTCAAGGCACGAGCGTATGAACCGTCGCGCGCGCGGCGCCGTCTTCGATCAGCAACAACCCGGCCGAGATCGGCAGCGTGAACCGACGTGGCCCCGCACTGCCCGGATTGACGAACAACACGCCATCGCGCTCGTCGATGCGCGGCTTATGCGAATGCCCGGTGACCACCACCCGCACACCGTCGCGCGGCAGATTCGCCGGCACGTCGGCAATACCGTGCACGACGAAGATCTTCACGCCCTGCACCGTGAGCGTGGTATGCACCGGCAAAGCGGCAGCCCATGCGCCGCCGTCGTTATTGCCGCGCACGGCGGTGACCGGCGCGATTTTGCGCAGCGCCTCGAGCACGCCGGGCTCGCAGATATCGCCCGCATGCACGATCGCATCGCAACCGGACAGATGCGCAAGCGCCTCAGGCCGCACCAGGTTGTGCGTATCCGAAATCAGGCCGATGCGTGCGGTGGACGATTTCATCGATGTCATGGCGTGAACGCCTCGTTACTCGCTGATCAGATGTTTCTGCACTGCGGCTGATTATCGGCGATCAGGTTCGGCGTTGTCGAGATCGGCCGAATGGTAGATGGTCAGCCACACGCTCGGCGTGTCAGGATCTGTCCATGCAACGCGATGACGGCGATGCGCATCGATCAACACATAGTCGCCGGGGTGCATTTCGTGATGTATCGCAACATGTTCGAACTCCAGCCGGGCCGCGCCCGACAGCAGCACGACCCATTCGGCGCGCGGGCTGTCGTACCAGAAGTCTATCGGGCTGGCATGGCCCATCGAAACGATGCGCTCGACGGTCAACTCGCCGCGTGCGACGAGCACATCGACGTGCTCTTCCACACCATGTTTGACGGCGCTGTAAAGGTTACCGAAACGGCCGGACAATGCGTTCAACAGCAACCTCGTTCAGACGAGCGGTTTGAGGCCATCGAGCAGCGTCGGCACCAGCTCGCTGATCGTCGGGTGAATATGCATCGCGTATTGCAGTGTCGGATACGGCGCGCGTGCCGTCATGATGTCGATGAAGGTGTGAATCGCCTCGTCCCCTTCGACACCGAGTATCGTCGCACCGAGAATCTGCTTCGTTTGCGCATCGACCAGTGCCTTCATGAAGCCGTCGGTTTCGCCACGCTCGCGTGCGCGGCCCACGCGCGTCATCGGCATCGTCGCAATCAGCGCCGCGCGGCCGGACGCGCGCACTTCGCTTTCCGACATGCCGACGCGCGCAAACGGCGGATCGACGAACACCGCGTACGCCATGATGCGTTCGTCGGCGCTGCGCGAGCCACCGTCGAGCAGATTGGCCGCGACGATCTGGAAATCGTCGTACGAGGTATGCGTGAACGCGCCACGCCCGTTGATATCGCCGATCGCCCAGACGTTCGGCGCGTGGGTGCGCAACTGCCCGTCCACCGGAATCATGCCGTGCCGGTCCGTTTCGATGCCTGCGAGGTCGAGCCCGAGATCATCGGTATTCGGCCGGCGGCCGGTCGCGAACAGCAGATGCGATGCGTCGATGCCCGCGCCCTGCGCAACCGCGATGCGCACGCCGTCGTCCGGCAGCGGCTCGACACGCACGGGCTCGGTGTTGAGGCGAAATTCGACACCCTCGCGCGCAAGCACCTTCTGCACTTCTTTCGCGAAGTCCGCGTCTTCGCGTGCGAGCACGCGCTCACCGCGCACCAGTACGGTCACGCGGCTGCCGAAGCGGCGAAAGATCTGCGCGAACTCGAGCGCGATATAACTGCCGCCGACAATCGCCAGATGCTCAGGCAGGTCGGTCAGATCGAGCAACGACGAATTGGTGTAGTAGCGAATGCGCTCGAGACCATCGAGCTGCGGAATGACCGGGCGCGTGCCGGTGTTCAGAAACACTTCGTCGGCTTCGAGTTCGGTATTGACTGCGCCGCTATCGCGATCGTGAATCGCGAACCTGCGCGGCGCGGTAAAGCGCGCATGGCCGGTGAATACGCTGACGTTGTCGGTACCGCGCAGCCACTTTTCGACACCGGTGCGCGACTGCCCGATGATGACGTCCTTGCGCGCCTTCACCTTTGCGAGATCGACGCTGATCGCGCCGCTCACCTGCACGCCATATTCGGCCGCATGGCGCGCAACGTGCGCGGTGCGCGCGCTGGCGACATAGGCCTTAGTCGGTGTGCAGCCGACGTTCACGCAGGTGCCGCCGAACAGTTCGCGCTCGACGATCGCAGTCTTGCGGCCACTTTGGCCGAGGCGCACGGCAAGGGGCGAACCGCCTTGTCCCGTACCGATCACGATTGCGTCGAAATGCTGGTGAGGCATGGCGGGTCTCCGGAACGTGGTGGCGGATCCGGGACATCTTACCCTTCGCCGATGCATGCGGCAGACGAGCGGAGCAAAGCGGCATGAGACGGCATGAGACAGTGGGACAGCACTGGGCCGGCAACGCCGCCCAAACGAAAACCGGGCGCTCGTGGCGCCCGGATTCTCTGCTGATTGCCGGCGGTAGCCGGACTGACAATTGCAAAAACTACGGATGATTCAATGCAAACCCTGCGCGGACGAACAATGCATGTGACAAATCAGTTCACGCGAGCGCTGCAGTGCGGCGCGTGCGCCATTCGCCGCAACAACGGCGCCGACCTGGCCCAGATTGAAATCGGTCGACACCATCAGTTGCATCAGCGACAGCATCGGCAGCACCACCGCAGGGTGGTACAGCTGACGTTCGATCAATGCTTTCATGATGGTTCCCAAAAGAGGCGCGGCGCTGTGGTGAAGCAGCGCCGCGCATGACTATTCGATGGGATGGATTGTACGGATCGGGCTGGCCCGGATAAATGCCCAAAAAACGAAGTCACTTGTCGCGTGCCGATAACAATCGGCGCGCGATTGTCGCAGCGGTGCAGTCGAACTGCCACATCGGCACATCGAACTGGTGTAGCGCCGCGCGCGCGATCGTGCCGTCAAGGGCAAGCACCGTTGCGGCGCCGCGCGAAGTCACTCCAGCGGTGTCGCGACGAATTCCGGCAAGGCTTCCGCGCGTGCCGAAAAAGCGACCAGCGCCGGATAGCGCGCGGGATCCACGACACCCGGCAGCATGTACTGCGTGAAGCGCCATGCAATCGCAACCGTGATGTCGGGTTGCATCACGCGTTCGCCGAGCAGCCAGCTGGTGCTGCGCGGAGCAGCCAGCGCGGCTTCCAGTTGACCATACGCACCGTGCAATTGCTGCTGTACGCGTTCAAGCCACGGTTCATGGCGCTTTTCCGCCGGCCGCAGCAGGGTTTCGTATACGTCATGCATGGTCTTCTCGCATGCGGCGAGCGCGAAGCCGATCAGATGCAGCGCCTTTACCTGGGCGCCAGGGTCCTGCGGCATCAAGCGTCGCTCCGGCGCCGCCATGCGTTCGAGATATTCGAGAATCAGCGACGAGTCGATCAGGGTCGTGCCGTCGTCCATCACGAGCGTCGGCGCCTTGATGGCTGGATTGATCCGCGCAAATTCGTCGAAGTGACGAAATACCGATAACGCGCGATGCTCGTATGGAATGCCGTATGTCGCGAGCGAAATCGCGACACGACGCACAAACGGCGAATCGAGCATACCGATCAATTGCATTTTTTGATGCTCCGTCGAAAGTGATTCTTTGGGAGCGCGCATGGGTGCGCGATGGAGCAGGTACTTTACAACGTGGCGCCCCTGCCCCGCCCTAGGGATTTGATATTGCCTCTTGACCGCGGTCTCATCGAATCCGCGAGACGGTGGCCACGGCGCAGAAGCGGGCGGCAATTATTGTGTGCAGTAACCGCGGCCTAAAGTCCTCGCGGCCCATGCCGTCATCCTTGGCATGGACATGGACGAATATCCCGAAATTGAGCCCGGCGCGTCTGCGTATTACGCAGCGATGGCGCTCGAGCATGCCGTGCGCGCCATTCGCAAGGCGCGAGGCAAGAAAAATCCCGAAGACTGCGTGGCCCGCTCGCCGGAGTGGGCCGCTGTAGAAGAGGATTTTCTGAACGACCTCGCGCGGGCTTGCAGAAGCGACCCGAGTGAGGGCATCAATTGACTTCAGGTCGTTTCAGCAGAGTCTGGGAAATGCCGGAAGGACCCTGGTGCCGGGGACCGGACCCGTTTAAATTCTCTGAGCCTTTACTGGTAAGGCTTCTCTCTCAGCATCCTTAAACCGATGCCCCCACAAATGCCCCCGGACTTTTCCCGTGAAAAACCGGACTTCGAACCGGAAAGGCGCAGTGGGTCTGAGAGAGCGCCATGTTACCCAGTTTTGCCACACTCCTTCTGGCTGCCGAGTTGCCCGTCGCTTGGCTGCTCATTCTATGGCCCTGGCGCAGTCAACGGTCCGCCGCATTGCCGCTGCTAGCGTGGTGTCTCGTTCCGATCGGAAACGTCGGTGCAGCTTGCGGCATTAAGACGCTCCTGATTCTCGTCGGGATGCTGTCTGGGCAGCTATACACGCTACTAATAGCGGGACTTTTCGCGGCTCAAGCGATACTGCTGTTTGTCGCGGCGAGCAAACCGCCGCCAGCCACCGCACCAAGCAATGCGGCCGGTACGCAACGTGAATAGCGTGGTCTGCCGCCTGATCGCGAGCTACCGGGCCCGCACGCGCTGAATACCCTCTCCGCGCGCACCGCGCTCACTCGCCGTCAGGAATCACCGCATCATCGCCAATCGTCGACGTGAGCGCGTTGTCGCAGTGGCCCGGGTTGATCCAGTTCAGGAAGCCGCACAGTACGCAGCCCCACGTGCGGCCGGCTGCCTTGGCCTTCGCCGCGCGCTCCGAAATAGTCTCGTTCGGGCTGCCGCCGGCCAGCGTATTTCCAGCCTGATCGAGCAGGATCAGCCAGTTCATCAGGTAACGCCCGATCGCGATCATTGCTGGCTCCCGGCAGGGGTGCTCTGCGCGAGAAGCTCGGTCTTCCGGTCGCTGCCGGCGCTTGAGCCGAAGTAGTACGCCACAACTGCCGACCATGACGCGCCGAGCGCGCCGAGCATAAGCATCAGGGCGTCGTGCGCTTCTTTCTGGATCGGGTAGAACATCATCAGGCCAAGACAGCCGAAGAAGCCGAGCGTGACGAATACCGCAAGGAATGGCGCGGTAACGCTTTTCGTGCTGATCTGCATCTGGCGCGCGCTGGCTCGATCCTGCACCGCTAGACTTGCGAGCGTCTCGGTATCCTTGAAGCCGGCCTGAGCCATAGCCAGCGCATAGTCCTGGTCGGCTTTACGGATGGCGGCCAGTTGTTCAGGCGTTGCGCCACTGATCGCTGCGGCAAGCGCGCTTTGCCGATCATCGTCCGATGCATTCGGCGCTGGCGTGAGGCCGAACACGCCTTCCAGCGCGGTAACTGCGCCCCCGGCGAGCGGGCCGCCGATGGCAGTGGCGATGGTAGGCGCAAGCGTCTTGATAACGTTCAATGCTGATGTCCACGCGCTCAAGATGCGCTCCTTTCGAGATTGTCTGCTGCCCGGTTAGCCCATCCTCGGCCGAAGGTTGACCAGTCCTTAAGTGATGTCCAGTATCGAATGCGGTAAGAGACAAACCGGGCGATGATCCGCATCGGATCAGCGGCGCGTACCGCAGCAACCGTCTCGTCGCCAATGTCCCCGTCCACCTCTACATTCGCAGCCTGCTGGAGCCACTGCGCAGGATGGCCGCCGTTATAGGCGGCATCGAACACCTGAAATCCGACGCGCGGGTCGAACTGGTCACAGCGGTATGGGTCCCAATAGCCCTTTTTCGCGATCTGTTTGGCAGTCTCGAGCGGCAGATCTTTCATTGCTCCCGTGTAGCCATTTGATCGAGCGACGCGCGCCGTGACACCCCACATCGTTTCGCCACCGGGATCGGCAGGGTTGTTCGAATAGCCGCCCTCATTGCCGATCAGGGCGGTGAATGCGTCGTCAAATGAGCTCACGATTTCTCCCGAAAGAACCGGCGCCATCCCCAGAACAACTGCGACGCGATCAGGATCGCCGTCAGGATGGTGACGAAGTGCGCGAGGCTCGGATCGGTGAGCCAGAGCCACCACGAACTCGCGATGCCACCCGCGCTTGTTGCAGCGTTCGTGGTGGTCGAGACGATTTCCTTATGCATGGTCTACCCGTCAGTGGTTATGTACGTTATTAGTGGCGCCGACGCGCAGCTATAAATCCGGTCGCCGTCAGCGTGCCACCCGTGAAGGTCGGGACCGCCATCAGAAAAACAGTGGAACTGCCGGCGATAGAAACTCTCTGCATCGGTGGTGTAACCGTTTGCGGGAGGCTCGTAGAAAACTGTGAGACGGCGCGGTTTGGCGCACTTGCGATGGACGCAGATCCCTGGCTGATGCTGGTTACAAGAACTGTGGACAATGCACCGCCGGTTTGCGCAAACTCTACGTTGCCCCACACGTCCCAATCGCCCGCGCTGAGCGGAATGCTGGCCACCGTGTTATTCACGCCAGACGACATGGACACGCCTGTGCCGGTCGCGGTGACATACTCGCCGACAGAACCGGCCAACGCATTCGATCCGTTTGTCACTCCATTGATAACCGGCTGGTTAAGCGTCGGCGACGTGCCAAATAACAATGATCCAGAACCGCTCTCGTCGGAGACGATCGCCGCCAACTGTGCGCTGGTGGTGGTGGCGAACTGCGACAGCGGGCTGCTGGTAGCAGCTGCACCTAGATTTGTACGCGCCGCCGCCGCGCTCGTCGCACCAGTCCCGCCGTTGGTAATGGCGAGCGTGCCGGTGACACCGGATAGCGCAACACCGCCCCATATGGGCGCGGTCGTTGGTCCAGTCGAGAGAATCGCCTGACCAGATGTCGAGCCGGCGGGGTTGAGCAGTTGAATGGGGGTCAGCGTCGCGGCGAGAGCGCATGTTGTGACGAACGACAGAATGATCGAAGCGAATAGGCGTTTCATGGATTTTCCTTATAGGATCGTGGCGAAGACTTGCGACCAGTCGTTGTTCAGAACGTTGTTGCTTCCGGTGTTCAACCGCGACCAGCCGATCATGATTTTTCCGGCGCTTTGCACCGGTTGCGTGTTGCGAACGAAGTCGCCGAACATCCACGTACCGGCTATCGGAATTGAGGTTTGATCGTTCCACCCCTTGACATTGATTGCAGGGATCGCCGCGTCGTTAGCGAGACCGGACGGGTATCCTGTCCAGTCACCGCCGTTTACCTGACAACCGGTGCCGACAGCTACCAGGTTGCCTGGCTCGTTACGAAAAGCGCGGGCCAACACGGTGTCGAAGGTGCAATGAACGCTGTACGTAACGTCCTGTTGGGCAATCGACCGTCCTTCGTTGAACAGTTGCACGCCGAAAGCGGTCGATCCTGGAATCGCCTGTCCATTTCGACGAACAGAAATCTTGCTGTTTGTCACACTCGTGGTGCGCACAATCGCAGTGTCGAAGTCAGATCCCACCACGTTGATCTCGCAGCCGTCGGCGTTAGCGGACGATCCCACCAAGGCGCCGATATTGACGTTCGCCACCCGTACATTCGCGATCACCCTCTGGCAGAAATCAAACATAGGCCCGCGCCCGCGGACGCCGCCGTCATAAGTCACATACAGATCGTCGATGTGGAGGGCCGATACGCGCGTAAATGGCTGCGCGGAGATGGACGACCCGGTCGTGCCGACCTTCGAGACGCGCGCCATACCAATCTGGATATCGAAGCAATTCCAGTCGAGGTTTGCATCGTTACCGGATATCGACTTCCCGAACACACCGAGTCCGGAAGAGCCGGCTGTCGTGATATCGCAAATCCCTACGCGAATACCGGTGCATGCCTCATAGCCAAAGTCGGGTTCGATATCAAGGCCACCTGGCTGAATGAAGCCAGCCACCAGCGCGCCAATCTGTATCGAAAGCAGGTATTCGATATAGATAGTCGTGCCCGAGATGATCGAGATTGCATTTCGGCCATCATTGTCGCTATTGATCGCAGTCACCCGGCCGATCTTGATATTCGACGGATTTGCGCTGCTTGCGGTCCAGTTCGATTGCCCGATATAAAGCCCGTCGCCTCGGATCTCACGTACATCGATTGTCGGCAGCGTTAGATTCGTTGCGCCCGCGACGCCGACAGCGAAGATCTGCTGGCGATCCGTCATGTTGGCGCGGTTGCCATCTACCTTCGGATTAGCGGTTAGCCACCTTGTCGGCCATCTTCTGAGTGCGGACGCTTGCGCCAGACTGCGCGGCACGATCAGCGACCGTACCAAGGTGCAACGTTGCACCTTGATCGGACTTGCGATCGCCACCGTGCGATTGCGCCTCGAGCCAATTCGTCGCGGCAGACACGATTGCCGCATGCTGGCCCTGCGTCAGATGTCGACGATGGAGGTTGACGGACAGCACATAGGACAGAAGGTCATGCCCCTCGAAGTCGCGCTCGACTGTCTGCGGTTCGACGCCGATCTCGACGCAGGCCCGATAACGGTTGCCGCCGTCCAGAATCATGCCGTCATGGACGACGATCGGTTGAAGTTGGCCGTTGGCTTCGATATCAGCCTTCAGCGCCTCGAATTCGACGCCTTCGAGCCGCGGAAACAGCGTGCAGAGCGGATGCAGTTCCATCAGCACCCCGCCAGTCCCAGACGACGGATCAGGAACCCGGTCGCACTCGCCGGAAGCGCACGCCAGTTATAGACGGCCATGATGGCTTGCTTGAGTAACGTACGCATTCGTTACTCCGCAGTGGCTGGTGCGGGCGCGACATAGCCGACCGGATCAGCCAGCCAGAGGTGAATGTCCTCTGCACGGTATGCGACGCATGTCTTGGAGAAGCGGACCGGCTGGGGAGCTTTGCCAGACAGAACCAACTTGCGCCAGGTCTCCCGGCCAACTGGCAGGAAGGGAGAAATCTGGCGCCATTTTAGGAGGCCAATCCCGGGAAGGACCGGCGCGTTGGGATTTTGCATATTCGCTCACGGTGGTAGGTCGTGAGCGAATGTTGACCTACGTCAACCTAGAGCGTAATGGCGTTAGTTTTTGAAAAACGTGCATCTCATGCCACGGCAGTTAACGACTCGTAAACATCAAATAAATGCCTCTCTTTTTTCGACGTTGCCGCACACTGTCGCTCGATGTTCCGCTCATCGATTTGATTTCTAAACCCCTCTATCTCCATCAAACACGCTATAGCGGGGGCTCTGCTTCCACCCCATGCCATGTGATTGAATCCCGCCATCCGGAATACAAAAAGGCGTTCCTTGGCAGTATCATCGATGCGCTTCAGTGGGTAAAACTGGTCAGGATCAACGGTTTTCATTGACGCCAGCAGTTGGAGTCGGCGATCAATATCATCGTCAACCAACTGAACTTGCTGACCCTCCTTACGTTCCTGAGCGTTTTGCATCGAAAGAAACTGCACGTGAGCAAACCCATCCTTACTCACCTGCCTCAACGCCTCCAAGCCGGCGATAGCTTTATCGATTCTCGAGGATAACTGCCGCATGTTATTGACAATGTCAGAGGCGTGGTCAGTGTAGTGATACTCATACAACGACTTGACTAGTCCCCATTGCCACGTCGAATTACCGCCCGCCTCGTAGGTATCTAGCAGCGATGCAACGGCTTTGTCAAACCTCCTCTGCCTGCGCTCTGGATGCTCGATTTTCGAAATCTTGTGGAGCGCCTCAAAGTAGTATTGATGGATATCCTTAATTTCTCCAGCCGACGATTTTTTTGATGCACGCCTCGGCCCCGGGGGCAGTCGTTTCACTGCTCGGACATATCCATCTTGTGAATTCAGCCAAGATATGACCTTGTCCCTATCCGCTTCGTCATATCGTTCCTGACGAAGTTTTGTGGCTAGCCTCACTAGCGCGAGAGCGTCGGCAGAACTTGAGTCATTAAAAACTTCGAGCGTGAACAGCGGTTGTAAGAGCCCCGCATTGCACGTCTTTAGGTAATCGATAGAAGCCTCGAAGGCAGCTTTTTCTGGGATTGCCATTGCGTCCTCACGCACCCTAGGTTGAGAAGCCGCGCCAACAGGGTAAGGGATCCCTGTTCTCGTCACTCAAGTTACGCGCGGCTGAACTTAATTCGGCATCAAATATACGCCCAAATTCCACCAAAACGGCGAGCGCGGGTGCTACGTCCAACGTGGCCCATCTCCTGCACCGCAGTAAATGTGGCGCTGCACCGCAAATGTCCGCGCACGGGACATTTAGAACACGGACGCAGCCCACAATCGACCGGCAACTATCCATTTCGCATACTTCAATCCCTGTATGCCGGGAACATCTCCTTGCCGAACTTCTCGCCCTGGATGCGCGCGGCACGCGGCAGCGAAATGTGGTTCTGAGCCGCTGCGATCTCCCATGGCTCCATGAATGGATTTGGCGGCCGGCGCTTAGGCGCGCGCTTGAAGAAGTCGTTAGGCATCCCTTTCTCCGCAGGCGATGCCGGTCAGCCAGATAAGCAACCGGCTCGCCGCCATCTTCAATTCCTCGGCGTCAGCGCGAGCGGGAATGCTGCCTTCGACTATCCTGAAATTCCAGTTGTCGCTGATTTCGATAACCATGCGCGGCGCACAGCCTTTCTTGGCGGAACGGCGGTCAGCGAGGGAAATGACGTTAGCGTCAGTCATGTTCGTCCTCCATCCACCGATCGGGATCTTCGAGATCAGCCAGCCACGAATTACCTTCTTCATCCAGATTCGCGGGTGCGCCTTGAATCGTGCATTGAATGAACAAAAACATCGCATCACGGAAACCGCGGCCGGACTCACGATCCATCTCACGGAACTGACACAGAAAGCGCTCTGCGAAAACCCACGCATCAGTGCCGTGGGATTCCTCTTCGCGCAGAAGCTCTAATGCGCGCCTGGAGCCTTCGCGGTACTCAACGCTGAGAACTCGCTTTGGTCGTTTAGACATCGCCGATCTCCCCGATCCACTGGGGGAAGTTGTCTGCCACGTTCCACTCAGGCAGCGACGGCGCTCCGTAGCCCTGCAGCACCAGCATCAGATAGCCGGCTATGGCATCGCCGAAACCGCGCTGCCTGTCGCCCTGAAGATTGTTGAAGGTGCAGAACAGTTCGGCCATCACCAGAACGCCGGTTGCATGATCCTCACCGCGGATCGACCATGACTGCATCAGGTCGATGGCGACCTTTGTGCCGGCCTGGTAGTCGTCTTTGGCGGGAGCCGCCTCAACGTCCGGATACGCCGTGTTGAACCCGGCCATGAAGGCGTCGCCGATGTCGCTGACCAGATCGCCGAATTCTTCATCCGTCTGGTCGACGGCGCGCGGGCAGTTGGCGCTGACCCACGTTTGAAGGAGATCATGGAAGTGATGCGACATCACCTCATTGTCCGAGCCGATCGTGATGCCGCCCATACGCGCGAGGACAAGCGCTTTGTGCTTCGGGAGCGAAGCGAGATTGACGTTAGACATGGTCGGGGATCTCCGAGATGTCTTCGGACAGGATGCGCGCCAGCCGCTCCAAATGCAGCAGCGTCGACTTAACTGGCACGTCACAGTCGATCGTGTCGCACGGTACGGCCACCATAAGAGTCTGAATCAGCGCGTGCAACGTGCCCGCATCGCATGCGAGTTCCGCAAGTGACTTAGCCATTTGCGGCCTCCCGGATATCGCGTTCGTCTTCTGCCTTCTCGGCAAGCTTCGACAGCATCACGACACGGGATGCCAAGTCGTCCATCACTTCGATGATGTGGTGTTGATCGCGTTTGTTCAAATCACTGAACGTTTCGAAACCCTCGCCGGTTATCAGCAGCGTCATCGCGCGCAGCCGTTGAGCTTGCACCAGGCAGTAATCAACCGGCCTGCCTCCCCACTCAACAGATAGCGTGGTGGTGTTTTGATCAAGCTCGGCGGTGACGCCAAACTCAGAGACTCGAACAGGAGTTACATGCTTAGCCATTGCATGCCTCCACTTCGCTGTTGCGCTCGTTGTGCGCCTGCATGGAGTGGATGTCGTTGACCGACATTTCGGAGAGCGCCTGGAGAGCCGCAAAAAGCCCTCCCGTGAGAAAGCCACCAAGCGGTTGGCCGTCTTCATGACCATCTTCAACATAGCTCGCGATGAGGATCTCGCTGATAGCGTTGATACCCTGCATCGCCCGGTGCAGTCTGTTTAACTGAAGAGCGGCTCCGAGCGACACATAACCTGTAGCGCTAACTACGTCGAACTTCTGATTAAGCGGGTTTTCAGCCCTCTTGACCTCTACATCAGGTTGGGTATTGGTAGAGATTTGCTCAGAACGAGCGGATGCATTGGACGTCATTGCGGACTCCTACGTTTGGTAGAAGCCTGTCCAACCGCTGTCAAACGGGTGGGCAGGCACATGGCGAGGTTGACAGACCGGAACGTAGGCACCGGCGAGCGCAAGCGCTCCCCCACCATGACCCGCCCGTAAAATGGGCGCGCAATGATACTACGGACGAAAAAATACCGCCTAGCGGCGGTCGTCCGCCTACGTTTTCTCGGGCTGTCACCCCCGGCTACCGTTGTCTCGGCAGCAATTACAGATTAGGGACACTAAAGACGGTCGTCAAGCGGAAATTTGTAAACGCTGGGCATCTTCAGAAAAGACCGGCGTTGAGCGTCGACAGTCGCATATCCGTGGGATCCAAAATCCGGCACGTGTCGCGGGCCCACGCCAGCCAATTACCTATCGCCGAATCCTCTGCTACTGAAAAGCCGCGCGCGCGGGCCACTTGCTCAAGGTGGTCAATATATCGGCGCCGACGCTCGATCGCCTCCCACATATCCGCTTCCTCTAGCACCAGGTCGAAGCTTCGCTTTTGTGCACGAGCAGCTTCATCTGCCATGGTCTCGTGCCATCGTAAGCACTGAACGCGTAGTTGTTCTTCCCCCGCCCGCCTAAGGGCAATCTTGCGAGACTGTTCGCGATCCTTATAACCAATGACAGCCTTTCGCAATTTCGCGATTGCTGTGTTCAGTTGGCTTTCCAGCACGCGTCCAAGCTCGTCGCGCACCTTGATTTCCGATGGTGCTCCAGAGTCACAACCTTCGCGACGCAAGATTATGCGCAGGCGTCCGAGCGCATCCCAAGTGTCGATGCCATACCCGGGGCGGGTTTTCTCAGCCATCTCGGACATGCGCAATTGCATGATCACGTCACGGTTCGAGATGATCGTCTTTCCGCTATCGATCCGAACCTTGAACCCCCTCGCCTCGACGGCCACCAAGAAACCATCGGCAATCGATAGTGCGCGTTGGCGGACCGCCGGCGTCACAGTGATGCTGAGAAAATCGCCGGAGACGCCAATCAAACCTCCTGCTTGAATGACTGTGAATTTGATGCGATCCCACTGCGGTTCCCACTTCACCGCCTTTCTCGGCTTGTCCTCTTCCACGAGTTGCGCGTCGACCGCTTGCAACTTCTTCGCCAAAGCTCTAACGAGCGCATGCTGCCAATCACCCTCTGTGGTTGGCGTGACTTTATTTGCCGGCAACAGTTCTTCCTCGTCTATGGCCTGAAAAATATCTTTCGTTTCTGACGGGTCAGCCCCACGATGGCTATACACGTCCGGCCTTGCTCGGAATGAGACCGCACCATGGTGCTTCGGTAGCGGCGTTTGCTTGAGTTTTTGGCCTGCACGTAACTTGGCCCAATACCCAAGCGGCGGCAAGGGGACTCCAAGCTTTTTGCATATTTTCCGAAGTCCATTGTCCGAGATGCGGTAGCGAAGCGCTACCACACTGACCGGATCGGTCCAGACTTCGTCGTACAATGCGTTGCGTTCAAACGTGATGTCATTTGACATCCTTAATCTCCGCTTACGTTTCGATTCGGGGCTATCTATGACGACTGTGAAAATCTATCGTTTCAAACGATATGACTTCGTCTCGGATGAATACCAGACGTCGAGGCGCTGGGCAACGGAAGATGCCATCAAGAGAGTATGCGGCGAACCTGTCGGTCAACCGATCGAAATTGACGATAGTTTGTTGGGACGCGAAGTGGACGGCATGACTGAGCGGAACTTCAATCCGGACGCATCCAGTGGCTTTCCGCAGATGGTCAAATAAGGATTGACGCGTTGTCACTCGACAGTCGGCAGCGCCGATAGCTAACCTTGCCTGGCCGCGATCGAGATCCTATCGTTGAAACACTCACCCTGGTGAGCGCAGTTCTCGTTTAAGCCTCGCCATCCGTGCGGGGCTTTTTTTCGTCGGTGGAGCTGCGATCGCGCTCAACCACCGGCCTCATCTTCCTGAAGTCCTCGGCCGGCACCTCGTACGTGTCCGGATCCGCCGCGATGCCGCGGTTGATTGCCGCGTCTTCCTCGTCCGTCGGCATCACGATGTTGCGTTTGTCCGGCATAGTTCCTGACCTCGAATCACAGTTCGGCCGGAGTGCAGTAACCGGCGGCTAAAGTCCCTGCGGCCGCTGCCGACATCCTCTGCATGGACATGGACAAACACCCCAAAATTGAGCCCGGCACGCCACAGTACGACATGGCGATGTCGATCGAAAACACTGTACGAGCCATCCGCAAGGCCAAGGGAAAGAAGAACCCAGAGGATTGCGTGCTCTACTCAGACGAGTGGCAGGCCGTCGATGCCGACTTCGTGCGGGACCTGCTGCGCGCGCTGGGCGGTGATCCAGACGAGTGCGAGGACTAGCTGTCCGCCAGCACGCCGTCAGCTATGTGACCGACTTGCGGAACCGCGCAGGGGTCTCGGCGTTATGTATACGCGGCCAATCTGCTGCTCAAAAAGCCAGTACTGGCACGCGCTCACGTGAGACGCAAATTCAACTCCGCGATCGCGCAATATCCTCTTCCACTCGAGCACACATTCGGCAGACAAGCTGCCAGGCGCACTCCGCCACAGTGCGTTCATCAGAAACGCATCAGCTTGGCTGGGGGTGCCTGTCAGCAGTTCTTCAGGGTCGAGCGCGAAGGACACGGTGAGAGTTTCCGGGATAAGTAACGGAAATTGTGCGAGCCGCGTGGATTGAAGGCAAGAAAAAAGCCCGCGCTAGGCGGGCTGAATCCATATCGAGGAGACATGGAGGAGACGAATTCAGTATAAACCCGAATGCACCCAGTGCAATCGGCCTGTTGCGGCGCAACAACGAAAGCCGACGCATTGCGGCAAGTGCGGACCGCCAGCAACGGGTCAGCGCGTCAAAGTCGGGAGGGTCGAACGGCGGCAGGATCATAGCGGCCAAATACTGTATGGATGACCAGTATAAAGCAGCAGTCATGGCACGCGTTTAGTGAAGGCAGCGTACTCACGCTGCAGACGAGCTGTCGTCGATGATCACCGATAGATGTCAGACAGACGGCGAACTAGCGCCGGTAGTGGTGTCATCTGAACTGGCCGGGTCTAAATACTTCTGTCCCGGCACGTAGAACGCACCGGTACTCGTGTAGTGATAGCAGATGTCGACTAGGTTAATAGTGGTACCGCGGCTGGGCCACTGGAAGTGGAGAACCCAGTCGGAGGTCGCATACTTGCCGTGCACGTGATTGAACTTAGGCAACCCGATGTGGTAATGCCACAGATCGTTGGTATACGCGAACGTGTACTGCGGGCCGCCTACGGCTACGCCGTTCCATGACGGGGTGATCTTTCCTACGTATCTGGTGAAATCGCCCAGCCCGTACTTTTCGAACGTGTCGGTGAAGTCGAGAATGGCGTCCTGCTGGTCACTCGGAAAGTTCGCAAATTCTTTGGCAAACTGTGCGTTGAAGCGAACGGTATACGCCATGCTCCACTCTTTTTATTTTGCGTGGTCCAGAATGAATCGTCTCTTCTCTTCGCGCGACAATCCTACCGGAATCGTCGCATACGGGCCACGTATCGCCGCAGCCATGCGTGTCAAGTCAAGCTTGACGGGACGGTCATCTTTCCGCGACTCTCCGCCATCATTTGGCTTTTCGTCCTTCGGATGATTCTTGTCCATGGGGAAATCCTCCGTTCGCCAGTCTGTACTCTCGCACTCGTAATTACGACGCGGCTCAGCACATCTTTAGCGCGGCCGACCCATCGGTCGGTACGTTGGCGCACGTTCACACTGTGCAACCCTGAGGCGTTCTCGGTGATCAGCGCTCGCTGTGTCTACGGCGCTTCGGTCCGACTGCCTCTCCTTGTTTGTCGCGAATTCTACACAAAGCAATATCAAAACGTTATTGACAAAATCTATCGTCGGAGAAGGCGCGAATTATTGCTCCGGCCCCTGACCCACTAGAAGATATGCACGACCTTCGCCTTATCAATCACGCGAACCAGCGAACACAACGGCATATTAGGAGAAGCATGTTCTGTGCCGCGTCAGCAGTCATGCACGATTGCCGACCTCCCTCGTCACAGCCGCGCCGCAATCTGCTCGGTCGTCTCTCTGTAATAGTGATCCATCAAGAGCTCAAGATCCTTGATTCCGCTGATGCGTGAGAGCGTCATCACGTCGACTTTCTTAGCCAGCCGTGTCAACGCTTCGCCGCGGCTATCGTGAAAGTGCAGGTCCTCGATCAGCAACGCCTTCTTCGCCTTCCGGAACAGTGCATCCATCGATTCGGCTGACACGGTGAAGCATTGCTTGCGGTGCGCCACCGGCTTCAGCAGCCGCAACGCCGCGCGCGGCAACGGTATCCGCCGGGGCTGCTTCGTCAGGTACTGCATCTTGTGCTCGACCACGGCCACGCCGGTCTTCATGTTCAGCGTGCCCTCGCCCAGCCCCCTGAGTTCCTTCGCGCGCATGGCGCTACGCATTGCCACCAGCCATGCGAGCGCGACCTCCTGGTTCTTGTTCTGCGGCTCCTGGCCGGTGCGGTAGCCAAGCCAGCGCACTATCGGCCGGATCTCCTTCCACGGGTCAGGTCTGCGGGTACGCGGCGGCCCGTCCGGCGGTGAACCGACGTCCGTGAAGGGATTCACGGTGATCCACTTCCACTCCTTGCGCGCGATCGTGAAGACGTTCCGGTAGAGGTTGATCTCGCGCAGCACGGAACCGGTCTTTATCGCGCGCACCGGCGTGCCGTCCGGCCGCGTGTAGCCGGTCAGGCGCCTGTCGCGCCACTCGGCCCACATCGGCGTGTCGGCTTCGGCCATCGGCCGCTTGGCGTACTCGGGGAACTCGCGCACGAACAGCGCCAGGCGGTTCTGCTCCCACTTGACGCCTCCTTTCTT
This sequence comes from Paraburkholderia jirisanensis, assembly GCF_054782355.1. Lineage (NCBI taxonomy): Bacteria > Pseudomonadati > Pseudomonadota > Betaproteobacteria > Burkholderiales > Burkholderiaceae > Paraburkholderia > Paraburkholderia jirisanensis. The sequence goes on from NZ_BAAGSQ010000021.1 coordinate 363,925, forward strand.
CGTCGACACCGACCGGCTGTATTTGGCGAACCCCGCGGCGACCGAGCGATCTTCGGCGGCCTGCGTCGCCAGCTCGCGCTGCTCGGCTTCCCGCTTCTTTTCTTCCATCGGGTCGACGCCGGCACGCAGCAGATCCTTCGCCTTGTCACGAGCCTTGCGCGCGGCCAGCAGAGAGACAGCCGGGTACACGCCGAGGGCCAGTCTCTTTTCCTTGTCGCCGAAGCGATACTTCAGACGCCAGTACTTAGAGCCGTTCGGCGACACCTCGAGGTACATGCCCTCGCCGTCCGTCAGCTTGTAGGATTTCTCGCGCGGCTTCGCGCTGCGGACGGCGACATCGGTAAGGGGCATAATTTCGTGGGGGCATCGAGGTGCCCCGAGGTTCAAAATGTGCCCCCGAAGATGCCCCCAAAATTCTTGGCAGTCAATGGGAAGTGTTGGGAAACGCTGGGCAGCAAAAACCCTCAAGTGCTTGACTTGACGTAGTTTTTGGTAGAACCTGGGAGGTGTTGGGAGGGAAGTTGGTACCGGGGACCGGACTCGAACCGGCAAGCTGTTAAGCGGCGGATTTTCTTCACACCACGTCTTTCGACGCCAGTCCCACCCGGCGAGCAATCACCGCAAGTAAAACCGTTCGTGCGCTGGACTATGCCTTCGCCATCGCCGCGCTGCCGCAAGATTGCCGTGAATCCACAATCCACAATCCGCGCGCGCCGCCTTAGGCGCCCCCCGTCTAGTCTCTACACCTTCCGCACCGGCGCCTCTTGAGCACCGGCGGGCTTGGCTCGGCGTTGCCGCGGCGGCCGTCGGGCCGTCAGGGGGTTCACCGAATTTGAGGGGTTCTACACCGGCCGTTTCCGGCTGGGCACTCAAATATTCAAGTCCGCTATGTTTACCAATTTCATCACCCCGGCAAGGGCGGACGCGATTCTACCATCGCCTGCACCGGCGCACCAAAGTAGCGTGCCGGCCTTTGCAAGTCACGCATTCGTCATATTCGTTACCGATAATCCGCGTCGACGAAAACGTTTACATCGGCTGACGCACCATGACACCGACCATCAAGGACGTGGCTGCCCACGCAGGTTTTTCGATCGCGACGGTCTCCCGCGCGATCAATGCGCCGCATACGGTCAATCCCGTCACTCTCGAAATAGTGCGGCAATCGATCAACGCGCTCGATTTCCGTCCCAGCCCGCTTGGCCGCCAGTTGCGCGGCGAGCGTAGCCGCCTGATCGGCGTAGTGCTGCCGACGCTCGCCAACCCGGTGTTCGCCGAATGTCTGCAGGGCATCGACGAACTCGCGTCCGCGCAAGGCTTCCGGCTGATGCTGATGACCACCCAGTACGACAGCGAACGCGAGCGCCACGCCATCGAGACGCTGCGCGAGCAGCGCGTCGAAGGCCTGATCCTGACCGTCGCCGATGCCGACACGCATCCGCTGCTGGACGAACTGGACCGCGCCGGCCTGCTGTACGTGCTGATGCACAACGACACGGTGCGCCGCCCGTCGGTATCGGTGGACAACCGGCTGGCCGCCTACGAAGGCGTGCGGATGCTGATCGCGCACGGCCATCGGCAGATCCTGATGCTGGCCGGCACGCTCGCGGCGTCGGATCGCGCCCGCCTGCGCCATCTCGGCTACACCCAGGCAATGCAGCAAGCTGGCCTGACGCCAGCGCCGGCGCTGGAGATCGATTTCAACGCGGACGAGCTGGCGCCGGCGGTGCTCGCGCATCTGACCAGCGGCCCGCAGCGCCCGACCGCCCTCTTCTGCAGCAACGATCTGCTCGCGATGGTCGTGATGCGCGGGCTGCGCCGCGCGCGTTTCGACGTGCCCGGCGATATGTCGATTCTCGGCTTCGACGGGCTCGCGATGGGCGAGCTGCTCGCGCCGCCGCTTGCCAGCATAAGCTCGCCGAACCGCGAAATCGGCTGCGCCGCATGGCGCCGGCTGATCGCGCGTGTCGACGGCACCTATCCGGACGAATCGCTGTCGCTGACCTTGCCGCACACGCTGCGCGAAGGCGCGACGATCGCTGCGATTTCGCACAGCGCCGACGCGCCCGTCGCGGCGCGCACGGCTTCGGCCGCCTGACACGCCCACGCACCGCCACCATCTCTGACCACTCACTCACCCCGTCCTGGAGACCGCTGTGAACCTGCCTCGCCTCACGACCCTGCACAAGCTGCCCCGCTACGCATGCGCCGTCGCGCTGGCCGCCTCGGCCGCGCTTGTGTCGCTGGTTGCAGCGCCGCTCGCCCACGCCGAAGAAACCGCGATCTGCTACAACTGCCCGCCCGAATGGGCGGACTGGGCGAGCCAGATCAGCGCGATCCAGCAACAGACCGGCATCCGCGTACCGTCCGACAACAAGAACTCCGGCCAGGCGATCGCGCAGTTGATCGCGGAGCAGAAAAGCCCGGTGGCAGACGTCGTGTATCTAGGCGTGTCGTCGGCGTTCCAGGCGAAGGACAAAGGCGTGATCGAGCCGTACAAGCCCGCGCACTGGAACGACATCCCCGCCAACATGAAAGATCCGCAGGGCTACTGGTTCGCGATCCATTCGGGCACGCTCGGTTTTTTCGTCAACAAGGATGCGCTCGAAGGCAAGCCGGTGCCGCGCTCGTGGGCCGATCTGCTGAAGCCTGAATACAAAGGGATGATCGGCTACCTCGACCCGTCGAGCGCATTCGTCGGCTATGCGGGCGCGGTGGCGGTGAACCAGGCGTTGGGTGGCAGCTTCGACAACTTCCAGCCGGGCCTCGACTGGTTCCGCAAGCTGAAGGCGAACGCGCCGATCGTGCCGAAGCAGACCGCGTATGCGCGCGTGCTGTCCGGCGAGATTCCGATCCTGCTCGACTACGATTTCGACGCGTATCGCGCCAAATACAAAGATCACGCGAACGTCGAGTTCGTGATTCCGCAGGAAGGCACGATCTCGGTGCCGTACGTGATGAGCCTCGTCAAAGGCGCGCCGCACGATGCGAACGGCAAGAAGGTGCTCGATTTCGTGCTGTCCGATGCGGGCCAGAAGCTGTGGGCGAATGCGTATCTGCGCCCGGTGCGCGCCAACCAGATGAGCGCCGACGCGGCCGCGAAATTCCTGCCCGCCACCGACTACGCACGCGCGAAAGCAGTCGACTTCGCGAAGATGGCCGACAAACAGCAGGCGTTCGGCGCGCAGTATCTGCAGGTGGTGCATTGAACGACATCACGTTCCCGCTGCGCTGGCGCATCGCGCTGGTGGCGCCGGCGCTTGCGGTGTTCGTCGCGTTCTGGCTGCTGCCGATCGCGACGCTCGTGCAGGTCAGCGCGGGCGGGCATCTGTTTGCGACGTACGCCGCGCTGCTGTCGAACCCGCGCTATATGCAAAGCCTCGGCGCGACGGTATTGCTGTCCGCGACGGTGACGGCGGCGACGCTGGTGCTGTCGGTGATCGCCGGGCTGTTGCTCGCGCGCCGCGAATTCCCGGGCAAGCGCACGCTGCTCGCGCTATTGACCTTCCCGCTCGCGTTCCCGGGCGTGGTGGTCGGCTTTATGGTGATCATGCTGGCGGGCCGCCAGGGTTTGATCGGCGCGCTGACGCTGAAGCTGACCGACGAGCGCGTCGTGTTTGCGTATTCGATGGCGGGCTTGTTCGTCGGCTATCTGTACTTTTCGATTCCGCGCGTGATCGTCACCGTGATGGCGTCGGCGACCAGGCTCGATGCGTCGCTTGAAGAAGCCGCGCGCTCGCTGGGCGCGTCGCCGTGGCGCATCCTGTGCGATATCGTGCTGCCGGCGCTCGCGCCGGGCTTGATCGCGGCTGGCGCCGTGTGCTTCGCCACCGCGATGGGTGCATTCGGCACCGCGTTCACGCTCGCCACCGACATCGACGTGCTGCCGATGACGATCTATACCGAATTCACGCTATCCGCCAACCTCGTAACGGCGGCCGGGCTATCGATCGTGCTGGGCATCGTCACGTGGGCCGTGCTCGCGCTAGCGCGTACGGCGACCGGCTCGGCCGTCGCTGCCACCGCGTGATGCCCAGCATGACGACGATGCGCGACCAGCCTGCTGCGATCCGCAACCCGACCGGCGAAAGCGGCGCCTACGCCGCAGCGCTCGACGGTACGCGCGACGCCTCACCGCACGAAACCCTGAACGCGGCAGACGCGCCGCAGCCCGTCGCGCACCTCGCGCCGCGCCGTCGCCGCCTCGCGCTGCCCTCGCTCCGCGGCTGGCTCGCGGCCGGCCAATGGCTCGTCACGCTGGCGCTGTGCGCGTTCCTGATCGTGCCGGTGGCGATGTCGATCGTCGCCGGCCTGACCGTCAATTACTTTCGCGGCGTCGCGAGCGGGCTCACGCTGCGCTGGCTCGTCGAGGTATGGGCGCAGTATCACGGGTCGGTGTTCCTGTCGCTCGAAGTGGCCGCCGCGACGCTCGCCATTACGCTTGTCACCGGCGTGCCGGCCGGCTATGCGCTCGCGCGCAGCCAGACGCGCGCGGCACGCGTGATCGAAGAACTGCTGGTGCTGCCGATCGCGCTGCCCGGTCTCGCGTCCGCACTGGCGCTGCTGTCCGTGTACGGCGGCTTTCGCGCGTTCCGGATGAGCGCTGCGTTCATCGTCGCGGGGCACGTGGTGTTCACGCTGCCGTTCATGGTGCGCGCGGTCGCCGCGGTGTGCGCGAGCGCCGGCCTGCGTACGCTCGAAGAAGGCGCGGCCAGTCTGGGCGCCCGCTTCACCCAGCGCTTCGTGACGATCGTGCTGCCGAACATCCGGCCCGGCATCGTCGCCGGTGCGCTCGCGGTGCTGACGCTGTCGATCGGCGAATTCAACCTGACATGGATGCTGCACACGCCCGACACGAAGACGCTGCCGGTCGGCCTCGCCGATACTTATGCGTCGATGCGCATCGAGATCGGCAGCGCCTACACGATCCTGTTCTTCATCATGACGATGCCGCTGCTGGTTGCGATGCAGTGGCTCGGCGTGGATGCGACCGGGACGCGCCGCGCGGCACGGAAACCACGCGCCCCCGCAACCGACACGCCCGTCAAGCCATGAAGCTCGCCCCCGTACCTATCACCCTCACGAACTGCGCGAAGACCTTTCGCGGCACGCGCGTGCTGGAGCCGCTCGACCTCGAGATCGGCGCAGGCGAAACGCTGGTGCTGCTCGGCCCGTCGGGCTGCGGCAAGACCACCACGCTGCGCATGATCGCCGGCCTCGAGGCGCCCGACGCCGGCGGCTGCGTGCGCTTTGGTGTCGACGACGTCACGTCACTGCCGATCGAGCGTCGCGAGGTCGGCATGGTGTTCCAGAACTACGCGCTGTTTCCGAATCTGAGCGTGCGCGGCAACATCGGTTATGGGCTGAAAATCCGCCGCATCGCCGCCGATGAAACGCGCCGGCGCGTCGACGAGCTGCTCGCGATGATGCGCCTCACCGAACACGCGGATAAAGCGGTCGACCAGCTATCCGGCGGCCAACGCCAGCGCGTCGCGTTAGCCCGCGCGATCGCGCCGCAGCCACGCGTGCTGCTGCTCGACGAACCGCTGACCGCCCTCGATGCACGGCTGCGCGACACCTTGCGCAGCGAAATGAACGCGCTGTTGCGCGAGCTTGGCATCACCACCGTCTACGTGACGCACGACCAGGCCGAGGCGATGGAACTCGGCGACCGGATCGTCGTGATGAGCGCGGGGCGCATCGAGCAGATCGGCACGCCGCGCGACATCTATTACCGGCCGGCCACCCGCGCAGTCGCGCAGTTCATCGGCACCATCAACCGGCTGGCCGGGACGTGGCGCGACGGCCTGCTGACCACTACCGGCGGCGCCGTGCCGGCCGCGCACGCGGCAGCGTGCGGCCCGACACAACACCGCGACGCGACCGTGCCATCGGTGCCATCCGCGTCATCCGCGCCATCCGCGACACACGGCACACACGGCGCGCGCACGGCGCACGCCACGCCTGTCGCACCCGCCACGCACGAAGTATTCTTCCGCCCCGAAGACGCCTGGCTCGCCGACCCGGCCAGCGCACAATTGCGCGGCACCGTCGAACACGCGGCATTTCTCGGCGAACGCACCCGCCTGACGATCGGCGGCGCGGCGCCCGACCCGCTGGTGGTCGACGTCGCGGGCCGCGTCGAGCTGGCGCATGGCACCGCGGTCGGCGTGTCGATCGCAGCGGACGCACTGCTTGCGCTATCGTGAACCCACCCCGCGAAACGAAGCGATAAAAGCGATGAAAGCGAAACCACGCCGCGTCGCCTCGAACCGCGCCCCGCTCTCCTTGAACCGTCAGGCACCCTCATGCTGCTAGCCCAGATCAGCGACCTGCATATCAAACGCCCCGGCGCGCTCGCCTACCGGCGCGTCGATACGGCCGCTTACTTGACGCGTTGCGTCGCCGCGCTCAATGCGCTCGAACCGCGCCCCGATGCGGTGATCGTCACCGGCGATCTCGTCGATCAAGGCGAGCCGGAGCAATACGAGCATCTGAAAGCCCTGCTCGCGCCGCTCGCCATTCCGTATTACCTGCTGGTCGGCAATCACGACGACCGCGGCGCGCTACGCGCAAGTTTCGGCGACCGCAAGGAGCTGTTCGAAGGCGGCGAGTTCGTGCAATACGCGCTCGACGTCGGCCCGCTGCGCGTGCTCGCGCTCGATTCGATCGTGCCGGGCGCGAGCCACGGCGATCTGTGCGATACGCGCCTCGCATGGCTTGCCGCGCAGCTCGAAGCGGCGCGCGACAAGACCGTGCTGGTCGCGCTGCACCATCCGCCGTTCGTGTCCGGCATCGGCCATATGGACTGCGTGCGGCTCGCGCCGGCCGCCGCCGCGCGGCTCGAAACGCTGCTCGCGCGCTATCCGAACGTCGAACGCGTGATCTGCGGGCACGTGCACCGGCCGATGTTCACGCGCTTTGCCGGCACCATTGCATCGGCGGTGCCGGCGCCCGCGCACCAGGTCGCGCTCGACCTGCGCGACGACGCGCCGTCGGCATTCCGCATGGAAGCGCCCGCGTTCGCGCTGCATCGCTACGATGCGGCGACCGGACTCGTCACGCACCACGCGTACGTCGACGCCGGCGAGGGCCCGTATCCGTTCTACGAACCGGCCGGCGCACTGATCGACTGATGCGTCAGGCGTCGCGCAGCAACGCTGCGGCAAGGCGACCCGCCAGATGGGCAACGCGCCGCGCCTGCGCTATCGCGCGAGGCAGCGGCCCGGCAAGCGCGCTGTAAAGCTTGCAGACAGCACCGTGCCGGCCGCCGACGCGCGGTCGCGGACAAACCGGAACGGCCCGCACGGGGCGCAGCACTGCACCGGGCGAACGCGCATCGGGAAGATCCATCCGGCGGCGCGCCGTGCCGCCATTCCCCCCACGGTGCGCGATCGCCGCGCGTCCGGTATCATCGGCACGCTCGAAGCCCACGCCTGCCGCAGGCCGCGCGATCGGGCCAGCCGTCGCCCGCGCCGGTTTTGCCTCGCCTTGCCGCGTTTGAACCTCAGCCGCCCCATGTCCAGTTCCGAAACCTCCGCTCCGTCCGACCGCTCGCTCACGGGCCTGCTGCTGCTTCTTGCGACGATCGCGGGTATTTCGGTCGCGAACATCTATTACAACCAGCCGCTGCTCGACGATTTTCGCCAGTCGTTCCCGCAAGGCGCGTCGTGGGTCGGCGCGGTGCCGGCGGCGACGCAGCTCGGCTACGCGGCCGGCATGCTGCTGCTCGCGCCGCTCGGCGACCGCTACAACCGGCGTGCGCTGATCCTGTGGCAAACCGCCGGCATGTGCATTGCGCTGCTGGTTTCGGCAGTCGCGCCGAATCTGTCGGTACTGGTGGTAGCCAGCCTTGCCACCGGCATCCTCGCGACCATCGCGCAACAGGCGGTGCCGTTCGCAGCCGAAATCGCGCCGCCGTCGATGCGCGGCTCGGCGGTCGGTACCGTGATGAGCGGCCTGTTGCTCGGCATTCTGCTCGCGCGTACCGCGGCGGGCTTTATCGCCGAATACTTCGGCTGGCGCGCGGTATTCGGCGTGTCGATCGTCGTGCTCGGCCTGCTGTCGATCCTGATCGTGATGCGCCTGCCGCACAGCAAACCAACTTCGCAGCTGAGCTACGGCCGGCTGATGGCGTCGATGTGGCATCTGACGCTCGAGTTGCGCGGGCTGCGCGAAGCCGCTTTGACCGGCGCATCGCTGTTCGCCGCATTCAGCATTTTCTGGTCGACGCTAACCTTGCTGCTGGCCGGCGCGCCGTTCCACTTCGGGCCGCAGGTGGCGGGCCTGTTCGGCATCGTCGGCGCGGCCGGCGCACTCGCCGCGCCGCTCGCCGGCAAGTCCGCCGATACGCGCGGGCCGCGCGCGGTGGTCACGCTATCGATTGGTCTGGTGGCGGTGGCGTTCATTGTGTTTGCGCTGTCGGGTAAAAGCATCGCCGGGCTCGTGATCGGCGTGATCGTGCTCGACATCGGTGTGCAGGCCGCGCAGATCTCGAACCAGTCGCGCATTTATGCGCTGAAGCCGGAAGCCCGCAGTCGCATCAATACCGTGTACATGGTGTGTTATTTCATCGGCGGTGCGCTTGGCTCGGCGGTCGGCGTCGTGGTCTGGCCGACCTTCGGCTGGGTCGGCGTCAGTCTCGCCGGACTCGTGTTTACGGCGCTCGCCGCGTGGAGCCATTTGCGGCTCACGCGCGAACAGCCGATGGGTCCGGCTTGATCGCCTACGCTGCACGGCACAGCAACGCACGCCTCGCGCAGCGCCCGCTAGCGCCGCGCTAGCGCATATTCGTGCAGCACGTCGATCGCGCGGTCGAATTCGAACGACTTGTCGTAGAAGTGCCGCACGCCGTACTGCAGGCAGCGCTCGCGATAGGTCGGCAACGCATGATTGGTCAACACCAGCGCGAACATCGAGTCGAGCATCCCTTCGCGCTGCATGAACGCCAGCACCGGCACGCTCGAACCGCCCTTCAACTGCAGATCGACGATCACCGCATCGAACGGTTCGCTGCTGAGCCGCGCAATCGCCTCATCGGCGGAATCCGCGTAAGCGGCAACCTGCATCATGCCCGATGCGTCGATCGCTTCCGCGATGCTGCGGCGAATCAGCGGCGAATCCTCGATCAGCAGCACGCGCAACGGCGCGTGGCCGGATTCGTGCTGGACAGTGGCGGGATCGGCGTTCATCGCAACTCATTCCCTCGTTCGCGCATTGGGCTCATTTGGGGCTCATGTGCGGCTCATGCATGGCTCATTCGATCAAGCCGTTCTTGATCGCGTAGTACGTGAGGTCGGCATTGGTGGCGAGCCCCATCTTTTCCAGCACGCGCGCGCGATAGGTGCTGACGGTCTTCACGGACAGATGCAACTCCCCGGCGATATCGGTGGGAATCTGCCCGGCCGCGAGCTTGCAGAAAATCTGAAACTCGCGCTCGGACAACCGCTCGTGCGGATGCTCCGCGGCCGGCTTGTGCAGATTGTCAGCCAGCATGTCGGCGAGCGTCTCCGACAAATACCGGTGGCCGCGCGCCACCGCGCGAATCGCCCGCACGATTTCGTCAGGCTCGCAATCCTTGTTCAGATAACCGTTCGCGCCCGCGCGCAGCAAGTTGATCGCATACTGGCTTTCCGGATAACCCGACAGGATCAGCACGCCCTGCTCCGGCCGCACCTGACGGATCACCCGCAACGTATCGACGCCGTTCTTGTCGGGCATCGCGATGTCGAGCAGCACCACGTCGAACGCCTGTTCGCGCACGAGGCGGATGGTTTCGTCGCCGGTCGCGGCTTCCGCGGCGACGCACATATCCGGCTCGTCGGCGACGAACTGCCTGAAGCCCCCTCTGACGATCGCGTGATCGTCGGCAATCAGTACTCGAATCATCGCTTCGGTTCCGCTTCGGTCAGTGCCATGGAAATCGGCCCAATGCGGACATTGTAAACACCACGCGGACATCGGCGCAGCGCCGCGCGACGCTGCACTGCACCGCAAGCCGCGCGTCGCGCGATGGCCGCACGCGTAACCGGACGGGGCTTCGGCACGCCGCTCAACGGCCCGACAGCAGGTCCGCCATATCGTCCGCGTGCTCTTCCTCGACCGCGAGAATCTCTTCGAAGATGCGGCGCGTGGTGGTGTCCGAATCGCCGAGATAGCGAATGATCTCGCGATACGTATCGATCGCGATGCGCTCGGCCACCAAATTCTCGCGGATCATGTCGGTCAGATCCTTGCCTTCCTTGTACTCCGAATGCGAGCGTCCGGTCAGCGTGTCCGGCGCGAAGTCCGGCGAGCCGCCCAGTTGCACGATGCGCGCGGCGAGCATGTCCGCATGCTGCTGCTCTTCGTTCGCGTGCTCGAGAAATTCCTGCGCGACGGCTTCCGAGTTGATGCCCTTTGCCATGAAGTAATGACGCTTGTAGCGCAGCGTGCAGACGATTTCGGTGGCGAGCGAACCGTTCAGCAGTTTGATCACGGTGTTGCGATCGGCCGCGTAGGTTTCGGTGACCGGACCGTCGTCCATGTCTTTGCGAGCCTGCGCGCGGATTCTTTCGAGGTCCATCACGAACGGGCCTTTCTTTGCTGCAGCTTGTGCTTGAGTGGTCGTGGACATTGAATCAGCTCCTTATACGGTATGTGGGGTGGCGCAGCGGGCCGCAGCAGCGGTCCCGGTGCGCAATCAGCGATAGAGATGCGAGATGCGCGCGATCGGTGCGACTAGGTTCGGAATACGCCCAGCAGCAGCGTGACGACGAACACCACGAGGAAAATGTAGAACAGGATCTTCGCGATTTCCGCCGCGCCGGCCGCGATGCCGGTAAAGCCGAATACGGCGGCGATGATCGCGATCACGAAAAATACGAGCGCGTAGTGCAGCATGGTTTCACTCCTCCTGGTCCTGGCGGTATCTGCAAACCGGGACCACGGTCCCGGCCACTGCGAGCCGCGGCGCTAATCGACGATCTTCTTCGTGACGACGAAGCCAAGCACGAGGAACACGACGCACAGGATCACGAACACGATGAACAGAAACTTCGCGATGGCCGCCGCGCCCGCCGCTACGCCGGTGAAACCCAGCAATCCTGCAATCACCGCGACTACGGCGAAAAACAGTGCCCACTTCAGCATGATCTCTTCCTCCCCTTTCGACAGTCTGGTTGACACTGTCATCGTAGTGAGCACGGAACGGGCCCGCATTCCGGCGCGCTCCGGTTTTGCTGTGGGAATCCGCTGACATCGGCTTACAGATGGTGTGCGGGCGGTGCTTCCTGCGGTATCTGCTGGGGTGCGCCCTGTCGCGCTTCCTGCCGCGTCAAGCTGGCCGCGCCCGCAAAGCGCGCGGCCAGCGCTAAACTTGACGGGTTCACCGCCATCTCACAGGAGCGTCCGTGGCCGGCATCGCAGGCAAAACGTTCACCACGCAGCTCAACGGCTGGATGAAACAACGCAGCTGGGCGATCGCCATGACGGTGGCGATCGTGATCACGGTCGGCGGCCTCGTGATTCTCGAAACCGCTCGTCAGCGCATCGCCGCGGAGTACGAAACAGCGCTCGAAGCGCGCGGCGTCAGCGCGCAATTGAGCGAGCTGGCCAGTCAGTTCGCGCAACTTTCCGCGCATCAGGATGCATTTCTACTGACCAGTCAGCCAGCCAGCGCGCGCGACTATTGCGCAAGCGCAGCGCGCATCCGGCAAGGCACGCTTGGGCTCGACGCATGGTTTCGCCGTGCCGGCGAGCGCGCCGACATGGCCGAAATCGCAAGCTTCGCGCAGATCGCACAGTTGCTCGACGCACGCATTGCCCAAGGCGCAGCGGCATTGCGACAGGCCGCGCGCGAGCCGCTTGCGCTCACCGGGTGCGGCGCGAACCCGGCGCCCGCGCAGCAGGTGGACGACGCGCTGGTCGGCAGCATGCTCGCGCTGCTGCGCGACAACGAGGAGCGCCGCGCGCAGCACGCGCTCGATGCGAGCCGCGCCGATCAGCGGCTGTCCACGCTGTGCGCGGCGGCGCTGTCGGCGCTCAACATCGTGCTGTTCATCCTGCTGTTCCGTAACCTGGGCATCCAGATCGACAGCCAGGCGCGGGTGCAAAAGCAGTTGATCACGCAACAGGAAGAGCTCGACCAGCTGGTGCACGAGCGCACCCGGCAGCTCGAAGCGCTCGGCTGGCACCTGCAGGCAGTCAGCGAAAACGAGAAGACGCAACTCGCGCGCGAACTGCACGACGAGCTCGGCGCGATCCTGACGGCAAGCAAGATGGACGTCGCGTGGGCAAGGCGCAAACTGAAAGACAGCGCACCGGAGCTCGCCGACAAACTACAGCGTGCGCTCGCCAATCTCGATCAGGGCATCGCGCTGAAGCGCCGCATCATCGAAGACATGCGGCCTACCGTGCTTGCCAATTTCGGGCTGGTCACCGCGCTGCGCACGCTCGGCGACGAAGCCGCGCAGCGCAACGGCTGGACGCTCGATCTGCAACTGCCCGCCGACGACGTCAAGCTCGACGAGCAGACCGAGATCGCGTTGTTTCGCGTCGCGCAGGAGTCGCTCACCAATGCGGCGAAATATGCGCATGCGTCGCAGGTGACGATCGGTCTTGTATTGCAGACTGGTTTGGTGACGCTGCATATCGCGGATAACGGCGTCGGCATCATGCCGGCCGATCTGACGCGCACGCACACGCACGGGCTGCTCGGCATGCGCCAGCGCGTCGCGGCGCGCGGTGGGCGCTTCGAGATTGGGCGCGGCGCGGCGGGCGGTACCGATATTCGTATCGAGATGCCGCTGCCGGTGGTGCTCGACGCATCGGCTTCGGTACCGGCGCCGCAAGCGATGTCAGGCTCGATGTCAGGTTCGTTTGCAGCCGCACCGGCGGCATTCGGCGCGATGCCCGCGCAGCCCGCTGCCAAAGCCACGGCAATCGATGCGAACGCAAGCATCGTCGCGCCCGATGTGGCCGCCACTGCGCCTGCTGATGTACCTGCCGCTGCTACGACGTCGGCCGCAGCGCCAGCTATCGCGCCCGCCAACACACCGATCGCCACATCCCCTGACGTGCCCGATCTACCCGCCACCGACGCCGCGCGTACGTAGGACTACGCCGACAACAAAATCGCTGCGCCGCCTACAGCGCGGCAGCGACCCGGCTCTTATGATGGAAACAGACCGGATCGTCTCGCGCACTTACCCCGGTCGGACGAGACGCGCATCGCCGTGCACTTACACGGCGGCTCGCAAATCTACCGTGCATCTTTGTCAAGGGGAACGCTCATGACTCGACTCATCGCTTTGCTTCTGATTGCGGGTGCCGCTACCGCACTCTCCGGCTGCAATACGGTTTCAGGCGCCGGTCAGGATATCTCGAAGGGTGGCCAGGCCATTTCGAATTCGGCCGACAAGGCGAAGGAATAACGCCTCGATACGCTCTGCTTCGAGCGGGTTCCGGTTTATCAGTCAGGCGAATCACTGTTGCGTCGACTCTCGCAGTGGCTCGTGCATCGACTCCTGTTTAGCGCCGCGCATGCCGCGGCGTTTTTTTTTTGGCCGCGCCTCGCCGACATGAAAAGCGCAGCAATGAAAAACGGCGGCCCGCTTACGCGGGCCGCCGCTACTGCTCTCCCTGATACCACGTCGTTATAGTCCAGTCAGCGTATTGCTC